>JAHEZL010000001.1 GCA_023251095.1 Flavobacteriales bacterium | reverse complement strand
CAGCAAAAGTGCTGAAATGATTAAAAGCTCTGCTGAAATCGTTTAAACTTCAATTTTCTCTGGAAATCATGTATAGTAAGGGATGCCGAAGTTTTGTTTTTTCAACGTTAGGACGATAGTGTGCAATGGGAAAGTATTGGTAAATCAGCAGCCGGAGGCAATAGTAATAAAATCCTTTCTTATGGTTTTACCGATCCTTTTCCATCGGCAGGAATCAATTATTATCAATTGGTGGAATATGATTTCGACGGAGCTCATCAGGAATCAAAAATTATTTTCATTACTTATGAAGTTAAAGAAGAAACTCATTTAGCGGCTTATCCCAATCCTGTAAGCACTTACACTACTTTTAATTTTTATTCGGAAAAATCAGAAATATATTATTTGAAAGGATTTACTATGAATGGCGAAGAAATTTACGCTGCAAAAGTTTTCGGTATTCCGGGAGAAAATCGTTTTAAATTTTCTTTAGAGAATTTTTCTGTGGGTGTTTATTCCTTTCAGTTGAGCGATGAGAACGGGAAAATAATTACAGCAATTAAAGTGGTGAAGGTGGATTAAGTAATTTCCTTTTGTTTTAATAGTGACTGTCGCTATTTTTACAAGATGAGAAAAATAATTTACGCCTTGTTGTTGCTGATCTTTATGAATCAGTATTCCTACGGGCAAAACAATAGTGATACAACGAAAAATGAATTCGCCGTTTGGTCTAAAAACTTTTGGAAAACAGCAGATTCCTTACAGCAAATAATGAATGATTCGGTGAAGGCTCATCCTTATAAGGGTGAATACCGATTTTGGATTTCCAGTTTGGACAAAGCAATGCAAAGCAGAACAACTTATGACATCACAGATTCTGTAATCAAAGTAAAAACCGGACCTTATGATTTCATTTATTTTGCTCCGAATTATTACGCCGATAAAGTAAAATTTGAGACGAAACTGAGTCCGAAAAAGCAAAAACAATTGGCTTTGTTATTATCGAAAGTTAAAGCAGATACACTTAGAACTATATACACCAATATGTGTATTATAGATGGTTGTATTCTTCATTTTTGTTTTGAGTGGCCCGACAAAAAAATGAGTTCAACGGTTTCTAATTATTATCTGGAGAAGATGGTTCCTGTTATTGAATTTGTGAATTCTATAGTGCCGAAAGAATATCGGATTTGGTACGATAAAAAAACCTTACTGGAGGAAATGAAAGGTTGTAAAAATATTTTAGATTGATCATCAACTCATTCTTTTTTTTATCTTTTCTGCATGGAACGCAGAAAGTTTATAAGAAATATATCGCTTGGAATTGGAGCGCTACCTTTATTGAGTGCAAGTGATTTCGATGTTCATGAGTCATTGAAGGTTCCTGCTGATAAGGAAGCTTTGATGAAGGATGAAAAATTCTGGCAAAAAGTAAGGAAGCAATTTAATCTCGATTATTCTCTCCTTAACCTTAGTAATGCGGGGATAAGTCCGATGCCCGATTCGGTGCTAACATCTTTTCATAAAGCGGCTGACTTCGCCAATAAAACCCCGAATATCAACAGGCATATTCAGGAAAAAGAAATGATTTCGGTTAAGGAGGACATTGCAAAACTTGCAGGTTGTTCTGCTGAAGAGCTGGTAGTTATGCGCAATGCCACTGAAGCGATTAACACTATTTTGTGGGGTTTGGATCTTAAGGAAGGAGATGAAATCATCATAGCAAATCAGGATTACTCACTCGTTTATACAGCCGCAGAACATATCGCCAAAACAAAAAAACTTTCTCTTAAAATATTGGATATTCCATTGCTACCGGAGAATGATAAGGTACTGGTGGATTTGTATAAAAATGCTCTTGGGCCGAAAACAAAATTGTTGTTGGTGACGCATATGATCAACTGGACAGGGCAAATTATGCCGGTGCAGGAAATATGTGCCGCAGCAAAAGAAAAAGGTGTTTACACTTTAGTGGACGGTGCACAGTCGCTGGCTCAATTCAACTTTAATTTGCAGGAAATTGATTGTGATTTTTTTGCCGCCAGTTTTCATAAATGGTTGTGCGCACCACCGGGTACGGGAATGCTGTATATAAAGAAAAGTAAGATAGAGAAGGTGAGTCCGATACATGCAGGTTTGTCTCCCGGTTCCTCTTCCATCGATAAATTTGAAGCTTACGGCACGCATTCTTTTGCTGAACAGTTGGCTTTGAAAGAGGCAGTAAATTTTCATAATAAATTAGGAAGCGATTTGAAGCATCGGCGCTTGCATTACTTGCAGCAGCTGTGGAGAGAACAAGTGAAAGATCATCCTAAAATAAAATTTCATACTTCTTCAGACATCCGTTCTTCGGCAGGAATAGTGCTTTTTACGCACAGTGAAATGACCCCCGCGAAGGTTATTCAGGCTTTGCGTAAGAAAAAAATATTGGCCGGTAGCGCCCTCTGGAAAGACAATAATGGCGTGAGAATATCTCCGAATATTTACACTTCGGCAGTGGAGATGCAACAGCTCGCGCTTGCTTTGAAAGAGTTGTAGTCGGCTAAAAAAAATCACAAAAAATTTGCGCAGTCAGATAACTGCATTATATTTGCAGTCAAATAGCTGCATAAATGGAAATCCGTAGAGATGTATTTCAGGCAATAGCCGATCCTACCCGAAGGGCGATAATGACTTTAGTTGCTCTTCAGGCAATGACACCCAGCGCAATAGCCGGGAATTTCGATTCTTCCCGACAAACAATTTCCAAGCACATACAAATTCTTACGGAGTGTGAATTGTTGGAGCAAGAGCAAAATGGGAGGGAAATTTACTATCACATCAATGCAAAAAAAATGAAAGAAGTAGCCGACTTTATTGAACCCTTCCGCAAAATGTGGGACGACAGATTTAATAAACTGGAAGCTGTGATGAAAAAATATAAATCAAAAAAATAGAACAGGATGGAACAAAAAACAAAAATTCATGCTGAAGACGGCAAACAGGAATTGGTGATTACAAGGGAATTTGATTTGCCGGTGGCATTACTTTTTAAAGCATATGAAGAGTCGGAAATTGTTGAGCAATGGATGGGAACAAAAGTACTGAAACTGGAAAGTAAAAAACACGGCAGCTACCAATTTGAAACAACGGATCCTAAGGGAAATAAACATAATTTCAATGGAGTTATTCATGAATTTATTCCGAACCGGAAAATTACCCGGACATTTGAAATGGAGAATGCACCTTTTGGTCCCCAGTTGGAGTTTTTAGAATTTGAAAAAATTACTGAGGATACCAGTAAACTCATAATGCAGGTAGTATATAAATCAGTTGCGCTGCGAGATCAAATACTGAAACTGCCTTTTGCTCAGGGAATAAATATGGCACATAACAGAATACAGGAAATAGTTAACAAATTAAAATAATACATATATGGAAAAGAGAAATAAAATCATTTATTGGATTGCCACCATATGGCTGGCTTTAGCAATGCTGGCAAGCGGCATACAGCAATTATTTCACATGAAAGCCTTTGTTGATATTATTACTCATTTGGGTTATCCCTTGTATTTTTTATACCTGCTTGGTGTCTGGAAAATATTGGGCGTAATAGCTATTTTAGTTCCGAAATTCCCTCTGTTAAAAGAATGGGCTTATGCAGGCTTTTTCTTTGCGATGTCGGGAGCGGCATTTTCACATATCGCATCAGGTGGTGCGGTGAGTGAAATATTTCCTTCGCTGTGTCTTGTCATCATGACTTTTGTATCTTGGTATTTCCGACCGGCGGATAAAAAAATTGTTTCAGTTAATCAATAAATGAATGGCATGAAAAAAGAATTGATATCAAAACAACGCGAAGAATTACTTAAAGTATTGAAAGCACGTTTTGAAAAAAACATGAACCGCCATAAAGGTTTTGAATGGGCGAAAGTGCAAGCGAAGCTGGAAGCCAATCCGGCAAAATTATGGTCGCTCAATGAAATGGAAGAAAGCGGTGGTGAGCCGGATGTTGTTGCGCAGGATAAAAAATCGGGAGCCTATATTTTTTTCGATTGCTCGGATGAAAGTCCGAAAGGCCGCCGAAGCATTTGTTATGATGAAGAAGCGCTCGAATCAAGGAAAGAAAATAAACCAAAAGATAGCGCTCTTCACATGGCGGCTTTTATCGGCATTGATATTTTAACAGAAGAACAATATCGCGAGTTGCAGCAGCTTGGAAAGTTCGATACCAAAACATCCAGCTGGATAAAAACACCTGTTGACATCAGAAAACGAGGCGGAGCTGTCTTTTGTGATTATCGTTACGGAACGGTTTTCTTGTATCACAATGGTGCTGAATCTTACTATGCCGCCAGGGGATTCCGTGGTGCGTTAACGGTTTAAAAATATTTATATGGAAACGAATCCTAAGGTTGATTTTTATTTTAATAAAGCCAAACAATGGCAGGAAGAACTGGAGCAATTGAGACCGATTGTTTTGGATTGTGGATTGACCGAAGAATTGAAGTGGGGAGTTCCTTGTTACTCGTTTAAGAAAAGCAATATTGTTTTAATACATGTGTTTAAAGAATACTGCGCGGTTTTGTTTTTCAAAGGTGTTTTGTTAAGGGATACTAAGGGAATTTTAATTCAACAAACGGAGAATGTGCAGTCGGCGCGACAAATTCGCTTCACCAGCGCTTCCCAAATAGTGAAGATGAAAGCTACTTTGAAAGCCTATATTTATGAAGCGATTGAAGTGGAAAAAGCCGGCTTGAAAGTGCCGATGAAAAAGACCAAAGAGTTTTCCATGCCCGAAGAATTTCAAAGTAAACTGGATAAAAATGCTGCCTTGAAAAAGGCTTTTGAAGCATTGACACCAGGTCGGCAAAGAGCTTATCTTCTTTATTTTTCTTCAGCGAAACAAGCCAAAACCAGAGAGGATAGAGTTGAAAAATACATACCGCAAATTCTCAAGGGAAAGGGATTGGATGATTGATCTAACAACCCCAATAAGTTATCATGATAAGATTTTTTATTCACCCCACACTTAGAGAGACCAGTCATAAGGACCATAGAAAAGCAATTGTTGTAGCCTGGTTTTTATTTTTATTGTCGAGCTCCATTGCTATTTACGATATCTATTTTTTCTTTGCCTATCCTGAAGATACCTTTAAGCAAATGACCAATCTTATCGGATTACTCGTTTTTGCTTTTTGCATTTTGTTTCTTCGCCTTTCTCCCAAAATAAATTTGCCGCTGGTTATTCTTTCCTTTACTTCTTTGCCTGCTACTATGGTGAGTGTTTACAATACCGGTGGAATTTTTTCAGCCGATATTTCATGGCTGCTGCTCACGGCAATGGGTACTTTTATTATTGTTGGTTTTTGGTGGGGAATTGTTGCCAGTTCATTGGTGGCTGTGTATCTGGGAATTCTTTTTTACATGGATGATAGCAGTGCTGCTAACCCCGGATTTTTTAAGTCTTATGTTTTATCGCACAACAATGGGCATTATGCTTTTACCTGGTTTTTTGTTTTGGTATTGATGGCCACCTTGCTGGGGACTTTCACTTTAATTTTGAATAAAACGAACAAGAAGCTGGAAGATTTATCGAAAAGTAAAATTCGTGAATTGGAAGAAACGGTAAAAAGTACCACCAACCAGATCAGTGCTTTGAGAAGCAATATTGCCAAAGATTTTCACGATGAAATGGGGAATAAACTGGCTAGCATTAATATCTTGTCGCAATCGGTAGCGCTTAAAATAAAGGAAAACTCCGATAGGAACGATGTGGAAAAACTATTACAAACCATTGAGTTTCGTTCAAGAGAAGTCTATCAGGGCACAAAAGATTTTATATGGTCCATTGATTTTAAAAGTGATTACATTGAGGAGTTGTTTATTTATGTGAGGGATTTTGGAGAAAACTTTTTTCTTCCCCTGGAAATAAGCTACCATTCGGAGAAAGAATTTGTGGAAGGAAACATAAGTAGATTGGAAGCATCAGCCATTCGTCAGGTAATTTTTGTCTGTAAAGAAATAATGACCAATGCCGCGAAGCACTCGTCATGTACAGATGTTTATTTGAAAATGGAAGAAAGCAGCGAAGCATTGCTTATTAGCATTTCCGATAATGGTTGCGGATTTGATACCGGAAAAGTTGCGCGAAGAGGAATCAACAATCTCAGCAATCGTATTGCTTTAATCAATGGTTCTTGTGAATTGAAATCAGGAAGCAGCGGAACTGTTTATCAACTGAGTATTCCTTTGGCCAAATCGTACCTGTCCGTTTTGGATAGGTAGTTCACTGTCTTTAATTCATAACTTTGTTCAATGTCTGAAGAAAAAATTAACCTCATCATTATTGAAGACAATCCCGATATCAGTGAGGGTTTTAAATTACTGATCAATTCTACCGGGAAATATAATGTTGTCAATACTTTTGACAATTGTGAACAGGCCATTGAAGCGTTGCCAAAGTTGGGTGTTGAAATTGTATTGATGGATATTGACTTACCGGGAATGAATGGAATAGAAGGGACCAAAGTAATTAAAAATCAATTTCCACATATTGAAATTATCATCATTACGGTTTTTGAAAACAGCAACAGGGTGTTTGAGGCCTTATGTGCCGGGGCATCAGGATATCTTACAAAAAACAGCAGCCATCTTCAATTGCTGAATGCTTTACAGGATGTGCAAGAGGGAGGGGCGCCAATGAGTGCTAATATTGCGCGGATGGTGGCCAGTTCTTTTCGGGTAAATACACATTCCCCTTTATCAAAAAGGGAAGTAGATGTATTGGGTTTATTGGTAGAAGGGAAGAGTTATAAATCTATTGCGATGCAACTGGATGTTTCTCTTTCTACAGTGAAATTTCATATCAAAAACATTTATATCAAATTGCAGGTAAGCACCAAGGAAGACGCCATTTCCATAGCCAGGAAAGAAAAATACATCTAACATTTTTCAATTATTTTTTTACTACCTGTCCGTTGCGGGTAGTACAGAGAGA
Organism: Flavobacteriales bacterium; assembly: GCA_023251095.1. Classification (GTDB taxonomy): domain Bacteria; phylum Bacteroidota; class Bacteroidia; order Flavobacteriales_C; genus JAHEZL01. Next base: position 319,597 of record JAHEZL010000001.1, on the reverse strand, counting down.
ATGTTTTGAGGCTAATTTTGCTGTATTAATTTTAAAACTATACAGCCATGACTAAAAAACTTACTCAGAAATTATTTTTCTTTTTTTTCTCTTTTTTTATTGCTTTTTCATCGAAGGCACAAATTATTAAAGTAGGTCAAACAACGCCTTATTTGACTGGCAGTATCACTTTGTTTTCCGCAACGTCGGGAACTGCAAGCGACGCGCAAACACTCACGCTTTCTTGTTCCAGTTCTTCAAATTCAGCAACAGTGCAGGTTTCGGTTAGTGATGATTTTCAGGTGGCTGCCTACGGACAGGCTTTCGCTTCAAACGCCAGTTTTTATTTTGCAAAAAATGGTGACGGAGTATTTGTGAGTCAAACTGTATATGTAAGATTTAATCCCGCTTCCGTGGGAAATCATTCAGGTGTGGTTACTGCATCGGTGGGCAAATCATTTGTTACCGTAAATGCTTCGGGAGTTGCAATCGATGCTTTGTCTGTAGAGGAAGATGTTAAAAAATCAAGTCAGATAACTGTATATCCTAATCCTTCTTCCGATGGGATTTTGTATTTGCAAAACACTAGTAATATTCCAATTTCTTCTGTCCGTGTAGTGGATAATTTCGGGAAAGTTGTTTTCTCAAAAAGCGGATCTGCTTCAGTGTTGGATTTGTCTGCTTTGCCTCAGGGATTGTATATTGTCACTATCAATAATGAAGCAATGAGCAACAGTGTGAAAGTAATTGTGAAATAAAAACAGCATTTCTTTTTTCTGAAAAATCTCATCACTTATGTGGTGAGATTTTTTTATGTAAGCGCCAAAATAGTGGTGCAAAATTAATTCGTTTAATTTTTTGGTACCCCGTTCACTTTAGCTGTTAAATATTTCCTCTATACAGGCATGAATTTGTATTGGTATACAGTAGGGAACATTTAAGTGCAGGCGACAAAGTGAATGAGTTTTCTTGGTTGTTCGGCACTACAACAACTTAAAAGCTAAGCGTATGTATACCTCTTCATCCACCATAGCCGGGAGACCTTCTTATTTCTCCTGTATAATCAGTGTTGTTTTCCTCTTTTTGGGGCCGTTTTTTCTCAGGGCTGATGATCAAAAACTTGAATTGACGGGGTTAGTAACCGACAATAATCTGCCTTTGGCAGATGTGCGCATAAGTGTTTATGAAGAGGATGTTTTCATGACGCAGGCTTCTACTTCTGTCAATGGTAAGTTTAATTTTTCTTTGGAATATAACAGGGTTTTTAAAATCCGACTGGAAAAAGACAACTATGTAGCGGAAGATATTCTGGTCAATACCATTCTTCCAAAAGAAGTTAGTGCACAGAAAAGAACTAACAGTATTGTATTAAAGATGTTTCCGGTGAATAGAAGTCAGCCTTTTGTTTTTAACGAACCTGTGGCCGCAGTTTTCTTTCACGAGGTGGTTAAGAATTTTACGTGTGATGTCAACTATAAAAAGACTTTTCAAACCAGCTTCACTAAAGAGCCTACTATACATGAAAAATTAGGCAATTCGGGTATTAGTGAAGACTTTAAATATGAGCTTACCCTCCATAGAAGGAAAGCAATTCTGGCGGCACAGGATACGGTCGCTCAAAAAACGGAAGAAGTTGGTCAGATTCAATTTTCTGCAGATAAAGCGCCATTTCCCTTTGTTGCCGGTGTGAGTTCCGGTGAAGTAAAAAAACTAACGCCGCTGAGCAATAATGATAAAGTGTGCAATGCTGTAAACCTCGTTGAAAATACCAGGAGAATTAACAAGGTAAGTGTTGAACTGAATGGCGAAAAGCTGGAATATACCCAAATCAAATATCTCCATGGCGGTTCTTATTATTTTAAAAATAACAGGTCTATTTCCTTAGAGACATTTACCAGAGAGATTAAAAAAAATCATCTGGGACTTTGTGCAGGGATAGTGGAATGAGGCTTGTCGCATATATTCTCTTTTCGTGAAAATCATTTCCCTTTTATTTACAGAAAGTTGCTGGTACAACTATATATGAATAACTGTATTCCTTAATGGTTAAGGAAATGATAAATCAATAAACTAAAAATAATGGAAGAAAGCCAAAAAGACCAACGCAATCAGCAGTCTGATAGCCGGTCACCACAAACCACACAAGTTGGTACTCAAAAAAAAGAAACCGATCCTAACAATCCAACGGCGCAGAAAGACAACAAACAAGTTGAGCAAACGCGTAAGGATCCTCGTCAGACTCCCTCTGGAGTAAATCCATCATCCCGCGGAAAAGATGAGCGGGACGAAGATATCACAGATGAGGAAGTAATTACAGATGAAGAGGATAGCACCACAGATGAAGGAACCGACACGGTGGAGGATGAAGAGAAAGAAAATCCAAGAGCGTAAATATTTTGGTCAGCCTGCATTTATTGCAGGCTGATTTTTTTTGAATCATTCAGTGTGTAATCAGATGAGATATTATTTGAGAACAGATCCGCGTGCTTTTAATAATTTTTTTCTCTTGTAATTCTTTATGTGGTCAAAAGTTCCATCTTCCTTATAGAAGTTCCATTTGCCTGCTTTTTTATAATCGATAAACATTCCTTTGGCGCGGATTTGTCCATTTGGATGAAATAATATTAATTCTCCCTGCATTTTTTTTCGACAAATAGTGTCGTTGATGATAGACCAGGGAATTTCAAAAAGGCAATCTAATGTTTCTTCAAAAATGAATTCCTCACTGCCCATTCCTTCGTTTAAATTTTTTGGTATAAGGTAAAAATCATAAATAGCCACTGGTGACATTTTATCAAATCCATATAGAGTATCTCTGTGAATATTATTGTCTATTGTTTTCCACTTAGAGAAATCAATTGATCTTATTGATGCACCGGTGCTATCGAAAAAACTCCAAGTACCAACCCGGTGACCATATCTTTTTTGTCCCAAAATTTGTAGTGTCCCCGTATTTTCAAAATAGTATTTAAAAGTGCCATGTTCACATTTGTTTTCTCTAATCTGTGTTCCAAATTCTCCATTTTCTTTTTCGAAATATAAGGTGTCAATGGAAATTATCCCTGTTTGTTCAGTAATAGAAATAATCTGCCCCTTTTCGTTAAAAGCGGTATCTAAATGTAGTGTCCAATCCTGTGAAATTAGGTTGTGAGAATAAGCAAGAAAAATAAAGAAAATTAAGTGTTTAGCCATTGGTTTTTCAAATAGTTATTTACCGATGCAAAAGTTTCGAAATATCGACTCAAGTAAGTCGTCCGTAGATACATCGCCTGTGATCGTTCCTAATTCATGCATGGCAGTTCTAATGTCAATCGCAATTAAATCGGTTGGCATTTTTGTAGTTAAGCTTTTAAGCACTGTATCCAAACTTATTTGCGCGCGGGATAGGGCGTCGTAATGTCGGCTGTTGGAGACGATGATGTCGCCCACTTTTACCTGACCTAAATTTACCAGCGAGAGGATTTTATTTTTCACTTTTTCAATTCCGGTTTTTTCTTTTGCGGAAATAAAAAGTACGTCGTTGCTTTCGTTTACCGATGGTTTTGTGATATCGGTTTTATTGAACACAAAAATTAATGAGCGACGGTCACTGTTGTTTTTTTCGGAGAAAGATTTGCGGATGGAAGCCAGTTCATCTTCAGGAGTAGAAGGATCTACTAAATATAAAACGATGCTGGCCTGAGCAATTTTCTCAAAAGTTTTTTCAATACCGATGCTTTCTATCTCGTCCGTGGTTTCTCGGATTCCTGCGGTATCGATGAAACGGAATTTAATTCCTTTGATGTTTATTTCGTCTTCAATGGTGTCGCGTGTTGTGCCTGCAATGCTTGAAACAATGGCTCTTTCTTCATTCAATAAAGCATTGAGCAAAGTTGATTTTCCAACGTTAGGTTTTCCTACAATGGCTACAGGAACGCCATTTTTAATGACGTTTCCTGCCGAAAAAGAATCTATCAGATGTTGAATAGCAGCTTTTGTTTTGCTGATCAATGCGATGAAATCCTTGCGGTCGGCGAACTCCACGTCTTCTTCACTGAAATCCAATTCTAATTCTATGAGCGAAGCGAAGCGGATAATTTCTTCGCGCAGTTTTTTTATTTCGTTGGAAAATCCTCCGCGGATTTGCTGAATGGCCAGTTGATGTTCTGTTTCAGAAGTAGAGTGGATCAGGTCGGCAACGGCTTCGGCTTGCGACAAATCCAGTTTGCCATTGTAAAATGCACGCAGTGTAAATTCTCCGGCTTCGGCCATGCGTACACCTTTTTTCAAAAACAGTTTGATGATTTCCTGTTGGATATAAGGGGAGCCGTGACAGGAAATTTCCACTGTGTTTTCGGAAGTGTAGGAGTGAGGCGCTTTAAAAACAGTGACCAATACTTCGTCGATGATTCTTTCGCCATCCACTATATTTCCAAAATGCGCGGTGTGTGAGGCAACGTTATTTAAATTCTTTTTGTTTTTAATAGATTGAAAAACTTCAGCACATTTGGTGATGGCATCTTGTCCGGATACACGGATAACAGCAATTGCACCAATGCCCGGAGCTGTTGCAGGAGCAATGATGGTATCGTTTTTGGCTGATAGTTTTCGGAGTCCGTCCATGAAGCGAAGATACTCTATCTTCTTCTTCTTTTAAAAGAAGCAAATCGATACTTTTTGTCTTGAAACAAAAAGTATCCAAAAAATTCAAGAGCCAAGAGAAGCTGCCCCGCACGAAAAACCTCACACACGCCCGCCTCTTGGCTCGGGCCTGCACACGAAGTTAGTGGCCCACTGTGTGAAGTGGATTTTCACATAGTGTTTGTCGGAAAATGGGTTACTAACTTCGTGTGCAGGCCCGAGCCAAGAGGCGGGCCTGCGGTGGCGGGAGCGAAATTTTTCCGTCACCGACGGATAAAAAATTTCGCGACGCGCGTGGAAGCATATCTTGGCGATTGATTTTTTGTTACTTTTTCATCAAGGAAAAAGTAAGAAGAGACTATCTTCTTCTAAACGGTTTTTTCCCGCCGCCGCCATTGAATTCTTTCTTTTTCGGGCGGGTATCCCATTCCGGACCTTCGCCTAAATCTGCCGGCAAAGGAAGTTTTGGAATGATGCTTTCAATCAGTTGCTCAATGCGATGAAATTTGTACATATCATCCGGATTGATGAGTGTGATAGCAACTCCCGTTGTGCTTGCGCGGGCGGTTCTTCCAACGCGATGCACATAGTCTTGCGCTTCGTTGGGAACGTCGTAATTGATCACTAAGTTGATGTCTTTAATATCGATTCCTCTGCTCAATACATCAGTAGCCACAAGGATGCGCACGCGTTTTGCGCGGAATTGCGCCAATACATTTTCTCTTTCTTTTTGCTCCAGATCGGAGGAAATACCGTGTACCGAATAGCCTTTGCGTTTCAGGCCATTGACGATGTCGTTGACTTTTATTTTAGTAGAACTGAAAACGATGATGCTTTCAAACTGATCTTTTCCGTGGATTAATGCATCTATCAATCGTGTTTTCTGATTGTCGTAAGTGAGGTAAGCTTCCTGTATCACACCCGCTGCAGGTTTGGAAATAGAGATGCTGATTTGAAAAGGATCTCTTAAAATTTTATTGGAGAACTCTCTGATTTTAGGTTGCATGGTAGCGCTGAAAAACAAAGATTGTTTTTCCTTGGGCATGGTAGAAATGATTTTCAGGATGTCGTTGATGAATCCCATATCCAGCATGCGATCCGCTTCATCCAAAATCAAATGCTGAATGTCTTTAAAGTTTACATAACCCATATTGATGTGGGCGATGAGTTTACCGGGAGTAGCTACCACAATGTCGATACCCTCACTCAAAGAAGCTTTTTGTTCGTTCCAGCTGGAACCGTCATCACCTCCGTAAATAGCAATTGAACTGGCGCCTGTGAAGTAAGCAAAACCCTGAATTTGTTGTTCTATCTGGATGGCTAGTTCTCTTGTCGGACAAAGAACGAGGGTATTGATTCCTTTTGATTTTTGTTGGGCCAGCTTGTTTAAAACCGGCAGAATGAAGGCAGCGGTTTTACCGGTTCCTGTTTGTGCGCAGGCGATTAAATCGCGTCCGGCTAATATTTGTGGTATGGCTTGTTCCTGAATGGGTGAAGCATTTTCAAAACCCATGTAGCTCAATGCTTCTAAAAGTTTCTCGTCTAAATTAAATTCGTCAAATTTCATATGTGAACAATGTGATTTTTAATGGTCATATGGTATACCCATGTCATCTTTATCTCTTTTTGGAAGCCTTGGCAGATGGGTATTTTATAGGCAATATTAGCTATTTTATTTCGAAGTCGAGCAGACGCTGATCTTCAATGAAGGCTTCCAGTCGATCCCCAATCTTCACTGCGCCAACGCCTTCGGGTGTTCCCGTGTAAATTAAGTCACCTGATTTCAATGTGATATAGCGCGATACTTCGGCAATGATGGCATCTATTTTAAAAATCATATCGCCGGTGTTGCCTTGCTGTACTGTTTTTCCGTTGATGTTGAGGTGGAAATTGATGTCTTGTATATCCTTGAAATTTGAAACGGGAAGAAAGGTTGGTGCAATAGGCGCTGCATTGTCGAAAGCCTTTGCTTTTTCCCAGGGCAAGCCGTTGGCCTTTAATTTCATTTGCAGATCGCGGGCTGTAAAATCAATGCCTACACTGATTTCTGAGTAATATTTGTGTGCGAATTTCTCCTGAATGTTTTTGCCCACTTTATCAATTTTCACTACAATTTCAACTTCATGGTGGAGGTCTTTACTGAAATCGGGATGGTAAAAAGGCTCGTTGTTTTTTAATAAGCTGGTATCCGGTTTCATAAAGAAGCACAGTTCTTCTGGCACTTTCCCATCAAATTCTTTGACGTGTTTCAGGTAGTTTTTTCCGATACAGATAATCTTCATTACGAATTCAATTTGTTCTGTAATAATTTGAGTTTGATTTTTTCGAGTGCTTTTTTGGTGTACAAAGGAAAATCGCCATTCATCATCCATGCGTAGTAGGAAGGTTCTTTAGATAAAACCAGTTCCACCGGCACACCTTTGTGTTTGCCGAAGTTGAAGCATTCCACACCGTCCTCATTAAATACAATCCTTCCTGCGAGATCCACATTTTTATCGCGTTTTGAAAAAGTTTGTAGGGCTTTAATATCGTTGGTGATGGGCTTATATAATTTTTTGTCGGCACCTTCAATTTCAATGTCTTTGTAACGATCCAGCATAGCTTCCATAATTTCAATGGTAGCTTCGGTATCGGCCTGAGCGCTGTGTGCGTTTTCAATTTTTTTACCGCAATAAAATTTATATCCGGCAGAGAGAGTTCGCTGTTCCATCTTGTGGAAGATGTTTTGGATATCAATTGTAGCGCGACCTTCCAGATCGAAGTCAATACCGGCTCTTAAAAATTCTTCTGCTAAAAGTGGTATATCGAATTTATCGGAATTGAATCCGCCGAGGTCGCAATTTTTAATAAACTCATCCATGCTTTTCGCTACAGCTTTAAACAAAGGAGCGTCTTTCACATCTTCATCATAAATACCATGTACTGCTGAGGCCTGAGCGGGAATGGGAATTCCGGGATTGATTCTTCGGGTTTTTACATCTCTGTCGCCGTTGGGAAGAATTTTGATAATGGAAATTTCTACTATTCTGTCTTTTGATACGTCTGTTCCGGTAGTTTCTAAATCGAAAAAGGCAATGGGGCGTGTTAGGTTTAATTTCATGAAGTGCTGCTAAAATATTTAATGAGGTGTGGTGGTCGTGGGAACATCGAGCTCTCCTTTGTGAAGAATAATATCGATGTCTTTTTCTACAACAAAGTTCGCTTTGTCGAGGACGTTGATTTTTGTTTTTGAGAGTTTGTATTTGTCGCTTTCCACGGTTATTTCATAAGAGCCCGGTTCGAGGATCATTACAAATCTTCCTGTTTTTAAATTGGGCTGATACTCTCCCATGTCTTTGTTTTTAGAGGTTTCTTTAACAGTAATGATATTGCCTGTCATGGGATTTAAAGCGTCTTTTTTTGTTTTTAAGCCTGTGATGAGTGTTTTTAAAGAGTCGATTTTTAGCTGGTCTAATTTTCCTGAATCTATGTTTTTGGTATGAACAAGAATCATTGAATCGGCTTTTCTTATTTCCGTTTCATATTTGGTAAAAGCTTTGAGGCGAACACCAACTACACTATAGTCGGGTTCAACACCTTTAAAAGTGAGTTGATAGATATCTGTATTTCCCCAGCCGCCGGTTCTGTTTCTGGAGAGGTAGGCATTTCTTCCCGATTTATTGAAGCTTATGGTAAGGTCATTGTCGGTGGTGTTAATGGGGTAGCCCATGTTTTTCGGACTGTTCCATGCGTGGGCTTCTTGTGAAAATACGGTTTTGAAAAGATCAAATCCGCCCATGTTGGTGTGGCCTGTTGATGCAAAATAAAGTACGTTTTGGTCCACACCGAAATTAGGAAAGTTTTCATCGTATTTGGTGTTTATTTTACTTCCCATGTTGATGGGTTGTCCCCAGATGCCGATAGGTAGTTTTTGAGAAATGTAAAGATCATAACCTCCGTAACCGCCAGCCCTGTCGGAAGAAAAAATAAGTATTTGTCCGTCGTTGGAAACCGTTCCCGCCAATTGATTGCTTTTAGGATCATTAATGGGCGCATTAGGTGTTTCGGGTTTGTCGTAACTTCTTCCTTTCGGACCTTTGTAGCATATTTTTATGATTTGCATTCCTATTTCATCCGAAGTGGTATATACCAGATAGTTTCCTTCGGGAGAAAGACTGGCCATTTCATCGGGAGCCACTGTGTTTATTGTTGCTCCGATGCTTTTGGCTTTGCTCCATTTGTCGTTGCTTTTTAATTCGGAAATGAAAACATCGGCCTCATAGCCTTCAAAGCTTACTACATTGCCGGTGGTTCCTTTTCTGCGGGAAGTGAAAATGATTTCAGATTCCTGTTCGTTAACAAAAGGAGTGAGTTCAGGGTATTCGCTATTAATGTCTTTTCCAAGATTGGTGAAGGTAACGTTCAATGGAATTTTCATTAATTCCTTCGCCGTTTGAACTGATTCGATTCTTTTGTCTACTTCTTCGGTTTCTTTCAGATTTCCTTCTTTTTTATAGCGATTGTAGTATTCAAGAGCTTTATCTAGTTGGCCGGTAACATGGTAAGCTTCTCCCAAATCAAAAAGAACAGAAGGGTTGTATTTTTCTTTTTTGAGTAAAAATTCCAGGTGGGGAATGGCTTTGGCTTTGTCGTCATTTAAATTTAAGTAGCATTCGGCCATTAATTCATTGGCCTTTTCATCATCGGGCTTTTTCTTGTAAAATAGTTTTAATTCGTCCAGTGCCGGACCGTACATGAAATAGCTCATATATTGTTTTACCAATCCCATGTCGCCTGTAGGAGGAGGGAAGCCCCCGTCTTGTGAATAGGAAGAAGAGCTTAAAACAAGAAAAGTGAATATGATTATTAGTACTCTCATTTATAAAAACCTTTTGTAATTAGTTATGATACTCAATAAAACATTTCTGGATTTGTTTTTTTTCAAATTGTAGTGTTCAACTTAAAAAAAAGCGGTTCATACTAAATCACAGTTAAGATAGCAATCACATATAACTTGCCAAAAATAAGAGCTAGATAATTTTCATAAATTTTAAACAAATAAAAAAAGACCCCTTTCGAGGTCTTTTTTTATTTTGTTCTGTGGAGAAGCTTTTAGTGTTTGGCTTTTCCTTTTGTTTTTTCCTTCTCTTTAACTTTTAAGTTGTCAGGAACATAGATGTCGTTAACGATGTTTGCATTTCCTTCGGTCGACAAAATTTTCATTTCTGTTCTTCTGTTTAATTTTCTTCCTTCAGGGTTATCAGATCCATCGTCGTTGGTGTTTTTCGCGATAGGTTTAGTTTCACCATAACCTTTAGCGCTCAACTGAGATTTGTTGATTCCTTTAGCAACAAGGAATTTCACAACAGATTCAGATCTTTCCTGAGAGAGGCGTTTGTTGTAATCGTCATTCCCTTTAGAGTCGGTATGTCCTTGGATTTCAACTTTCATTGAAGGGTTGTTTACCAATAAACGGAAGAGTTTATCCAGCTCTGTTTTAGATTCAGGAGTGATAGTCGCTTTGTCGAAATCGAAGAAGATGTTGTTCAGGATAATAGCTTGTCCTGCTTCGATAGGAGACAATTTAATTTCACTTTGAATGGTAGAGAATTCAGATTTTTCAGGAACGATTAAGTTTTCTGATTTAAATAAGTATCCTTCTGCTTCATAAGTAACGTTGTAATTTTTACCGGCAGGCAATACAAATAAGTATTTCCCTGTTTTGGAGTTTGGTTTGTAAATACCAACGATATCTCCTGTTTCGTTATCGGTAACAACGATTTGCGCGTTTTCAGGAATTTTTCCATTTGCACCTTCCAATCGGAAAACACCACCCATTACAGTTAAAGCTGTTTCAGCTTTTTTAGGAAGGGTGATCAGGTAAATGTCTTTTTCGCCGTAGCCGTCTTCGCGGAAAGAAGAATAGTAAGAACGTTTTCCGTCGGCTGAAGTACCGTAGAACACGTCGTCATCGGTAGTGTTGATAGGGTATCCGATATTTTCAGCATCCGTCCATGCTCCGTTTTCATCCTGCATAGATTGAAAGATATCATAACCTCCCATGCTTTTGTGTCCTTCGGAACAAAAGAATAAAGTTACACCGTCAGGGTGCATAAAAGGAGCTCTGTCGTTGTAAGGAGTATTGATTTTTCCTCCTAAGTTTTGAGGGAAGCTCCATTCGCCGTTAGGTAATTTTTTAACCATATAGATATCGAAACCACCGTAACCGCCTTTTCTGTCGCTCACAAAGTATAGGATGTTACCATCGGCACTGAAACAAGCATCAGGTTCTTGAGATTTAGTATTGATAGGAGAAGGGAGTATTGTTGGAGTACCCCAATCGTCGCCGTTTAATTTAGAAATATAAATATCTCCGTTACCATCAACTGTTTTGTCTGAATAGAATAACACTTGTTGTCCGTCAACGGACAAGCCTACTGTAGCTTCGTTGAATTCGGAGTTGATATTTGCAATGTTTTTCGGTTCGCTCCATTCTCCGTCGCTTCCTTTGGTACACATGTAAATATCTTCACGGTACATGGTTTCATCTTTTTGCATTCCGCCTGTACTTCCTTCTCTTCTTGAAGTAAAAAGGAGTGTTTTTTCATCAACAGACATTACCGGAGCATAGTCGGCGAATTTGCCGTTTACTTTGTTGCTGATATTTCCAACGATCAAATCAACAGGGTTGGCAATTAAAATTTTAGCATAAACACATTGAGCAATTAATCTGTCAGATTCAACACTGTCGGAAGGAACTTCATTCAAATAAGATTCATACATACTTTTTGCCAAATCAAACTGATAGTTTTTTTGGTAAGCATTTCCTAAAAGAAGGTAAGCCGTTACCGGTGCACTTTTCTCTTTGGTTTTGATTTTATAGTTTTTATTTACCTTTTGAACAGCTAGTTCCAGGTAAGGGATTGCTTTTTCTTTTTCTCGGGCAGAATGCATATAACATTCTCCGATTTTAAACTGAAGGTTGGCGTTTAAAGAATCTTTTTTATAGATCTCAAGATATTCGCTTAAAGCCAATGTGTAGTCTTCGTGGTCGAAATCAAAATCCGCCTTTTTAACAGCAGCATCATTTGCTAAAGCAGTTTTAGCGGTTTGCACATTTGTTACTTGTGCAGTTACCGATAAAGCCGGTATCAGAAGAAGTGCGAATAATACTCTCATAAGTGTTTTTTTTAGTTTCCTTCTTAGGTTCATTCAATTATTATGCAAAAAAATAATTTTTATTTAAAGCCCATGCATTTGTTGATAAAAAATATCACAGGTTGCTAATTTACCATATAACCCTGTTAATATCAAAGTTTTCCAAATAATCTCCAACTTTTCTTAAAAAACTTCCGCCTAGCATGCCGTCAACCACACGGTGGTCGTAGGATAGCGAGAGAAACATCATGTGTCGGATGCCAATACTGTCGCCCATCGGCGATTCAATCACCACCGGTTTTTTCTTAATTATTCCTGTGGAAAGTATGGCTACCTGAGGCTGATTGATGATGGGAGTGCCCATTACATTGCCGAAAGTACCCACATTGGTGATGGTAAAAGTACCACCTTGTATTTCGTCGGGTTTTAATTTGTTTTCACGGGCGCGTTTGCTGAAATCGCTTACCATTTCGCTCAATCCGGTGATATTCAATCGATCAGCATTTTTAATTACCGGAACAATCAGGTTACCCGAAGGCAATGCAGTTGCCATACCTATATTGATCGCTTTCTTTTTTATGATTTTTGTGCCGTCCACCTGAACATTAACCATGGGGAAATCCTTGATAGCTTTGGCTACAGCTTCAATAAAAATAGGAGTGAAGGTGATTTTAAAACCTTCTCTTTTTTCAAATTCATTTTTCACCTTGTCGCGCCACAATACCATTGCTGTAACATCTACTTCAACAAAGGAAGTGACGTGGGGTGCAATCTGCTTGCTTTTCACCATGTGCTCAGCAATGAGCTTGCGCATGCGGTCCATTTCAATGATTTCATCTTCGCCCGAAGAAACTACTTTGTAGCTTGGTTCAGCCGGAGTGGTGTAAGTCGGACTTACGCTTACTGATGAACCTTTGTCATCAAGGTAAGCCAGTATATCATCTTTTGTCACCCGACCTTCTTTTCCTGATCCTTCAATCTTATCGAGTTGGTCTTTTGAAATGCCTTCCTTTTGAGCGATGCTTCTCACCAGAGGAGAATAAAAACGATCGCCTTTTGCTAAATGAATAGGTTCGGCAGCTTTTTCAACTTTGGGCTGAGGGGTTATATCCGGTTTTTTTGTTTCGGTTTTTTGAGGTTCGGGCTGATCGAATTCACTGTCGGCATCTCCTTCAATTTCAATAATGGCAAAAGCTTGTCCTACTTTCACTATCTCACCTACTTTAAACAATTGCTTTTTCAGAATTCCCTGATGGGTTGCGGGGATCTCGGAATCTACTTTATCCGTAGCAATTTCAGCCACGGCTTCGTCCAGCTCAATGCGGTCGCCTTCTTTTTTTAGCCATGAGGTAAGAGTAGCTTCTGCTACGCTTTCGCCCATTTTAGGAAGAATTAGTTTTATTTCGCCCATTTATTAATTGCTTACAAGCGTTTCAAAAGTAAGAAATATAAGTGGAAGAAAAAGCCTTTTTGATAATGGCTTAATGCAAAGGAAGTCGATCCAGTTTTTTCATGCCTTTTATCACGATATCCAGATCATTAAAAATGTTGTAGTCTTTAGCGTACATCATGTTGAGTCTCTTGATGGTATCGGAATTAGTGGGAGTGATTTTAAGGATGTCGGCCGGATTTAAAACCCCCGATTTAATACTCGGAAGATCCTGATAAGTATCATTTATTTTACAATAGCCCACCCAGGAGATATTTCCTTTGAGTACATCAAAAACATTTTTCAGGAGTCCGAAAGGTTTTTCTACCAGAAAAACCAGAACGGGAGAAATGAGCAATACTATAGAAGAGGTGATGATATCAAAAAGCCTTTTGTTTTTAAGGTTGATGGATTTGCTGATAGAGTTGATATCGATGACATACAATTCCCCCGGTGAATTCACGGAACTGCTTCCTATAATGAATAAGCTTTCGGGAGGGGCGATTTTAAAATCCACTTTATTGGAGGAAGAAATCGTCATATAGTCGATGATCTTCTGAGCAGAAATGTCTTTCGCGCAAAAAATAATTTCGTCGATTTTATGAATTTCAATGATTTCATCGAGCTGAGATAAATTGCCGATATACTCTTCATCCGTATTACCTTCTTCATTGGGAGAAACAATACCGGTGTAGATAGGTTTGATGTAGGAAAGGTTTAATATTCGGGCTACTCTGCGCGCTTCTTCTTTATTTCCGGCAATAACAATTCGTTTTTTTCTTTGAAAGGAGATGTCGAAATTCTGGTATTGAATAAAGTGAATGATGAGTCGGTTGAAAAGCATTACCAGCAGCGTAACAATAAAGCCGGCAAAAATCATGATCCTTGAAAAGCGCAGCGATTCAGGGAGCAAGCCATATACCAATATAATAGTAAGGGTTCCGAAGAAAATTCCTTTGGTAAGATTCGACAGGCGGGGTTGGCTGCGGTAGCCTTTTGAAAGATAGGTAGCCAAAATCCAAATGCCTATAAACGCAGGAATTTCCCATACCATAAAGGCTTCGGGGAAATAATTGATTTCATGTTTTACATTGACTTCATAATACTCTTTAATGCCGTACATGGCTGCGTATATCAATGATGCATCCAGTAGTGGGAGCCATATTCCTGAAATCAGGCGGCGTACCAAAGCGAAGGTTGCTCTTAAATAAATAGCGAGGTTGATGAGAAAAGAAAAGGTAGAAGCATTTTTTTGAGAGAAGTGTTTTTTTGCAAAAATGATCATTGCGCGGTAAAACACAAATACGTAGTTGACGCTGCTTTTCTTGGTGCTTTCCCCTTTGTAGTGGATGATGCGGGTATCGGCAAAATAGTAATTTTTATAACCGGCCTTGATGATGCGGTAGGAGAGGTCGATGTCTTCTCCGTACATAAAGAAGGTTTCGTCGAGCATTCCTATTTTATCAATCACGCTTTTTCTGAGCAGCATGCAGGCTCCCGATAAAATTTCAATTTGATGGGTTTTGTTTTTATCGAGGAAGCCAAGGTGGTATTTTCCAAATATTTTTGATTTCGGGAAGAGGCTTGCCAGTCCGAAAATTTTATAAAAAGCCACTGCCGGTGTGGGTAATCCTCTTTTTGATTCGGGTAAAAATTTGCCTTGTCCGTCCACCATGTTTACACCCAATCCGCCTGCGTCGGGATGTTCATCCATGAAGCGCACTATTTTTTCAAAAGTATCTTCTTCTACTAGGGTATCGGGATTGAGGAGTAAAACATAGTCGCCTGCAGCCTGACTAATAGCGAGGTTATTTCCTTTTGAAAAGCCTAAGTTGATTTTACTTTCTACGAGTTTTACCCAGGGGAACTTATTTTTCACCATGTTCACCGAGCCGTCCACAGAGTTATTGTCGACTACCCAAACTTCGCCCGAAGTTTTTTTCATGGCCTTTTCAACGGAATACAAGCATTGCTCCAGGAAATGCTGAACATTATAATTGACTATAACTACCGTTAGTTTCAAATTCTTTTTATTTGTTGCCCCCTTTATATGGAATTCTATTTATGATTGATCTTCCTAAAGTCAGCTCGTCCGTATATTCAATTTCATCACCAAATCCCATACCCCTTGCTATAGTCGAAATCTGTACCGGAAAGTTGCCTAACTTTCTGTAAAGATAAAAATTCGTGGTATCTCCTTCCATGGTGGTGCTGAGCGCTAATATTATTTCTTGTACATTTTGAGATTTCACCCGTTCCTCAAGGCTTTCAACGTTGAGGTCGGAAGGTCCGATTCCGTCTATCGGTGAAATCACACCCCCTAAAACGTGATACAATCCGTTATATTGTTGCGTGTTTTCAATGGCCAGTACATCTCGTACATCCTGCACCACACAAATGACATCCTGCTTGCGGGAAGAGTTGCTGCAGATGTCGCAAATTTTCTGATCGGAAATATTGTGACATTGTTCACAAAAACGAATGTCAACAGCCAGTCTTTTAATATTGTCGGCAAAGCGCATGATTTCATCAGGCTCCATCTTGAGTAGGTTCAAAGTATAGCGCAAGGCGGTTTTCTTTCCAACGCCGGGTAAGCTGTTGAAACTTTCAATCGCTCTGAACAATACTTTTGAAGGGAAATTAAATTCCATCTGATAATTTCTGTTCGCGAAATTAAGGTATTATTTTTGATCCATGAGGGAGTGTTTATAACTCAGCACCAGAACTTTCGTAAGATTTGAAATATGAGAAAAATACAAGTATTGATTTTGATTTTAGGACTGACTTCTCCCGCATTTTCTCAAAGGCTGGAGTTGCCGATGTCCTCTTCTTTTGATTATCACAGCGGATATTCTTTTGAATATTCTAGAGAATACAAGCAGTCTAAATGGGTAGCATATAAATTGATTGGTAGTGATATTCTCCAAAAAACATTGCCCGAAGTTCAGTTTTACAATGACCTTAAATTGCCCTCCGGATCTTTGAACGCCGAAGATTTTCACCAAAGGGTTTATCCTCCCGGACAATTAAAACCGTCGGGAGATGCCCGTGCCGATATCAATGAAATGCATGATGCTTACTATTACGCCAATATTTGTCCGATGCAACCCACCTTTGATCAGGAAAACTGGCGTATTTTAGAAAACATGGTGAGGGGCTGGTCGCTGATTTTTGATACGATGTATGTGGTTTCCGGACCGGCTTTCAAGAAAAAGCAGGATAGTATTGGAGTGCATAAAATTCCCGTTCCCGATTATTTTTATAAAGTTTTGTTGGTGCATAACGGCATTGATATGCAAATGATAGGTTTTGTTTTGCCTAACATTGATGTGCGTTACGATTATGTTAAAAATCCGGTGTCGGTTGATTCTATTGAGCGTTTAACAGGAATAGATTTTTTTTACCAGCTTCCCGATTATCTGGAGCAGGAACTGGAAACGCAGGTGAATCCATCATTTTGGATGGGAGGATCGAATTCCTATTATATAAAAAATCAAATGCGCCGAAAGGAAATTCAGTGCATCGGAACCACGGTGGTGGATAAGCGCTGCTTGTCCATGACTTCCTGTTTGAACGGATGTTGCTCTTTGCATGGCTGCGAAGGAGGTAAATAATTATATTTGCCGGATATGCGTCTCTGTTTATATTTTTCTTTTTTACTTTTCATTTATTCCTGTTCAGATTCCACTGAAAAGAATTCTTATTTTAGCCATTCACAAAAACACAATAAAATGTCGCAGGAAGTCAGAAATTTACAACCCACCATACTCTGGAATAATTTTGAAGATTTAAACGCAGTTCCCCGTCCTTCCAAGAAAGAAGAGCGTGTGCGTGCTTTCCTGAAAGCCTTTGCCGAAAAACATAAAATAGAATGCATTGAAGATTCTATTGGAAATATCATTTTGAAAAAACCGGCGACTAAAGGAATGGAAAATCGCAAAACAGTAATTCTTCAGGCGCATATGGATATGGTGCATCAGAAAAACAGTGATGTTAAATTTGATTTTGATAAAGAAGGTATCCGCAGTAGAATTGATAGTGGTTGGGTGAAAGCGGAGGGAACTACTTTAGGTTCTGATAACGGTATTGGCGTAGCCGCAATTTTATCGGTGATGCAAAGCGATACTATTGCTCACGGACCATTGGAAGCTTTGATTACCGTTGATGAAGAAACCGGAATGAGCGGTGCTTTTCATTTGAAACCGGGAATTTTGAAAGGAAGTATTTTAATGAATCTCGATTCTGAAGAAGACAATGAATTGTGTGTGGGTTGTGCCGGAGGAATAGAAATAAATGTGAGTGCTAAATACAAAGAGGAAGCTGTTCCTGCGGGAAGCAAAGCTTTTACTTTGATTGTAAAAGGTTTGAAAGGCGGACATTCAGGAGTGGATATTCATTTGGGAAGAGGAAATGCCAATAAAATAATGAATCGTTTGTTGTTTGATGCTGCCGAGAAATTTCAACTTCAGATTGCTTCCATTGAAGGTGGAAGTTTGCGCAACGCTATTCCCCGCGAATCTTTTGTGAAGGTTTTAGTCCCTGCAAAAAATGAAGAAGCATTTAAAAAATACCTTCCTGTTTTTGAAAAAGAAATCCGCTCGGAATTCAGAATGGAAGAGAAATTGAGCATCACCGCAGAAGCTGCAGAAGTTCCGTCATCAGTGATGAATGCGAAATCTCAAAATGATTTGATTAATGCCATTTACGCTTGTCCGAACAATGTATTGGCGATGAGTATTGATATCCCCGGCTTAGTAGAAACTTCAAATAATTTAGCCAAAGTAAACGTGGCGAAAGGTGAAATTTCTGTCCAGTGCTTAGCAAGAAGTAATGGCGAAGCCGGCAAAGATGAACTGGCCAGAAGCATTCGAGCTACTTTTGTTTTGATGGGCGCCGATGTGAAATTTCAGGGAAGTTATCCGGGATGGAAACCTGATATGAGCTCACCAATTTTGGTGGTTGCTAAAAAAAATTATAAAAATTTATTCAAGGAAGAACCTAAAGTAATGGCTATTCATGCGGGATTGGAGTGTGGTATCATTGGAAAAGCTTATCCGGGATTGGATATGATTTCTTTCGGACCAACCATTAAATATCCGCATTCGCCGGATGAGAAAGTGGATATTGCTTCGGTTCAGAAATTCTGGGCTTTCCTTCAGGACATGCTGAAAAATGTGCCTGTTCAGTAATGGAGTTTCATCTGAAAAAAAGCATTTTATTAAAAGATATTTCTTCGGGATCGGCCATGGAATATATCAATGGCAATTTATTTATCTGCGGAGATGACGCGTCATTTCTATTTAAAACAGATACGGACGGCAAGATTCTCCAAAAAATAAAAATTTACGATTGGGAAAAAGAAGCCAGAATTCCTAAGCCGCTTAAACCCGATTTTGAGGCAATGGCGAATGTTGGTGATGAAATCTTGCTTTTCGGATCAGGATCTTTAGCGCCAAGAAATGTGTTGGTTAAAGTCAATATCAAAACAGAAGCAATAAAAAGTTTTTCTCTTCATGAATTTTATGAGGAATTGAAATATGAAACTCAATTAAAATCCGATGATTTTAATATTGAAGGCGCTGCTGTTTATAAAGATCAACTCTTGTTATTGAATAGGGGCGACAATAGCATATTCACCATTTCGCTGAATGAGTTTTTTGCCTTTGTAGAAAATGGCGAAGAATTGTTGGAAATTAAAAATGTAAAATATCATTTACCAACTATTGATGGCTACGTTGCCGGATTTTCGGGCGCTTGTGTGCTGGAGGATGATTTGATTTTTTCGGCATCTTTGGAAAAAACTTCCGACTGGATAAACGATGGTGAAATATTAGGTAGTTTTATCGGATTGATACATCTTTGTGAAAATTCCAATGAAGTTGTTGATTGTGTTCGTGTGACTGATTCGGAAAAAATTGAAGGACTTTGCGTCGTTCAAAAAAAAGGAAAGAGCATTGAGTTGAAAGCAATTTGCGACAATGATAACGGTGCATCAACGCTTTTGGAAATTGAAATAAGATTATAAACTAAATGTTAAAAATCATGATTGCAGAAATTCACACAGAAAAAGGATTAATGAAAGTAAAATTTTACGAAGCTGATGCTCCGCTGGCAGTAGCCAATTTCGTGAAATTATCGAAAAGCGGATTTTATGACGGTATTACTTTTCACCGCGTAATTCCTGATTTCGTAATACAAGGAGGTTGTCCGAATGGAACAGGTGCAGGCGGCCCCGGCTATACTATCAAATGCGAATTGGATGGTGGAAATCAATTCCACGACAGAGGCGTTTTGTCAATGGCTCACGCCGGAAGAAACACCGGTGGTTCTCAATTCTTCATCTGCCACAGCAGAAGAAATACAGCTCACTTAGATAGAAATCATACGTGCTTCGGTAAAGTTTACGAAGGTTTGGATGTGATCGATTTGATTGAACAAGGTGATGTAATTGAAAAAGTTGTGATTACTGAAGAGTAGAAAGATCAGATGATATAAAATAAAAAAGTCCCGGAATTTTCCGGGACTTTTTTGTTACTCTTACTCTCGTCATTGCGAGGTACTCCGAAGCAATCTCATTATGATGGGATTGCTTTAATTTTTGGGTACAAAAATTTTCGCAATGACGTGTGTACAGGGTTTACGAAGATTTATAAGGTGTTTCATGATAAGTCTTCACATGCGGTCCAAGGAAAACCCTCGAGTAAATTCTCACCACCGCCAATCCATCAGTAATAAAACTCAAGCAAGTAATGAGCGCCAGCAAAAACTGATCTTCATGAATGTGACTGAAAATTAAATCTTCACCGATAAAAGTAGGAGTGATAGGAAAGCCCGTTAATCCTAAGCATGCCAATAAAAACACAAAAGCAAATTTCGGGTGTTCGTAGGAATGGCCATGGTGTTTATCTAAATTGACATTGCTTTCTACAGCAATTAATTTGCGCAAACAAACAATCCCTAATATTCCTGCACCAACAATTCCGCTCAAATAAAACAGCGTTTCGTTGGGCGAAAAATGTTCGTTAAATGAAACGGCCAGCGCTATCCAGAAATGATTGAGAATAATCAGTAACCACGCCATTTGCACATTGTTCCTTTCTGTAAAAGATTTAAGTACCAGCATCAATCCCATCAACGAAAAAAAGATGGGGAAATAACCGTGAATCTGTTCCGGAATAGAGTTTTCATTGTACAGAAAAAATAGTCCGATGAGGTAAGCCGGAATAAAAAATATCAGCAATTGCTTCACGTTGATGAATTTTAAACGGTTTCCTACAGCATGCATAGGATTCCACACGAATTTATATATGAGGAAATCCAGATTGAATTCCTTCAATGACAATAAATAAATGGAGTTCTCCAGTTTTTTTGGAAGAGAATCTTCAATTGTATTTTGGCGGGGAACAAAATTGTAGAATTGTTCGCGTATCAGATAACTCACCACAGAAGGAGAAACCAATAACTGATAGGTTCTTAAAAAAGCATTTCCCGCGAAATGTATCAAGGCTAAATTTTCAAAACCGCAGGCGACTTCAATAAAAATCAAACCGATTTGAGCGATGGAAGAATAGGCGATCTGACTTTTTACAGAGGACTGAACGCGGGCAATCAATGTAGCGATAATGCTTGTGGAAAGTCCGAGTATTCCAATCAGCACACGCACCGAAATCTGGTGTTCCCAAAAAGGGAAAGTGCGTAATAAAATATATACCCCGATGTGCACCGAAAGCGATCCGTAAAAAATGGCGCTGGATGGAGTAGGGCCTTCCATGGCTCTTGGCAACCAGGAAGAAAACGGAAGCTGCGCCGATTTAGCTGCTGCCGACACTAAAATCATCAATGAAATGAAAATACCAATAAAACTATGTGTTTCAAGATGATGACTCACAATGGCGTCATTGCTGAGTTTTAAGAAAGTAATATTTTCATGAAACAAATGATGACTCATCCACATCGCCAGTAGTAAACCAACATCAGCGATTCTGTAAATTGAAAAAACTTTGTAGGCATTTTTTACCGGCAAATAACGGTCTCTGTAAAAGGCAATCAACAGAAAAGAAGAAATACCTAAAATTTCCCAGCCGATAAAAAGCGTTTCAAAATTTCCCGAAAGGATGGTGATGTTGTATCCCATGAAAAAGAACAAAACGGTTAGAAAGAAACGTTTGTAGCCGCTTTCACGATGGAGGTAGTCCCTACAATACGTAGTTACCAGAAAAGTTAAAAAGGCGCCTACCAGTAAATAAACGGCAGTGATTTTATCAAAACACAGATCAATATAAAATTCATAATCAGAAGTTTTATACAACACGATGTCTTTAATGTTGAGTGTTTGATGATCATTGATGAACCAATAGATGACAAAGGCTAAAGCACTTAGCAATTGTGAACCGGTAATAAAAAAAGCAATCCTTGAAATTGTTTTTTCTTTTTTCCCGGATACCATCAATGTTATTAAACAACCCAATAAGGGCAGTAAAATAAACAGATGTAATAAGGAGGTTTGTGAATTCATTTTGAATATTATTAAATGGAATAAACCGGTAAGTTTTCTTGTTGTGTTTCAAATACCGACATCAGGTCGGTACCGGGCTGAATGGTTTTTGTTAATGGGGTGTAGCTGACAAATCCACCGTCTTTAAAAGCCGAAAGCTCATGAGTTTCAGGATTTACTACTACCAAATTCACCCATTCATTTAGGAACCATTCATAAGTTTCAGGAGATGTTTTCAGCGTATTTAAAACCACCTCAGGGAAATGTTCTACAATGGTGAGTAAACGAACAGGATCATGTACCTCAATCATCTGAACAGGTAAACCCGGACGCAAATCGCCGTCTATTCCATTGGCCACACCAAACAGTCCCATTACGTTGTGAGGCAATTTTGTTCCTGCGCCTAATTTCTGATTGTCGACTCTGGAGAAAAAATATTCCAGATTGATTCCACCGCAAACAGGAGCTGCCGGACGTAAAATACCCAACAACAATTTTCCTTCAGGATCAGTGGTGTAATCATAAGAGTTCATGAAGGCGCGTCTGTCGAGAAACAAATGTTTCGATAAATTTCTGCCGCCAACGATACACAAGGCATTTGTTGCGTGGTTTAATTCCGGTCGCGGTTCAAAAAGAGAAGCAACTCTTTCTCTTACTTTGTTATGAATTTTTTCCGGACTCAAATGCGTATCAATGGATTCAAATCTTCGTGATCTTTCTTTGGCAACACTGTCGAGTGATTTAGCAAAAACAGCTTTGTTGCGAAGATGTAATTCTTTGTTTGTAGGAGAAAGAAATTCTTCATCGTAAAAAGCCATTTCGTCACAGGCGGTGTCGTGTAAACCGCCAAGGAACTGAGTTTCGTCAGGAAGATTTATTCCTTTACTTTTTAATATTTCTCTTACTTTAGGATGATTGGCCATGAAGGAAAGCACGCGTGCGTTCACTGAACCCGGCCGGCCTGAGCATGCTCCGCAATCGTAAGCAGCGTAATAAGGATTGTTGGTGCTGCTGGAACCATGACCGATCACATAAATAATAGGTGCGTGGTTTTTAATTAAACCGATACTTCTGAGCTGACCTTCCACACGTTGCGCCATCTCTTCAATAGTAAATCCTATCTGCAAATCATTTTCTCTGTCTTCGGGATTTTTATTTTCAATGGTGAGCTTTGAAATTTTATCCATGTGTTTCATGGAAGAAGCAGTGGCAGGACCTATCGTTGGTTTGAAAACATTGCTGATCAATTTAAAAGCCGACCAGAATCCGATTGTTTGAGAATATAACCACCCGCGCAACAGGGAATGTGTGTGTTGCTGAAAGTGTACATCTTTTTGTCGTTTTTCTCCGGCACCAACAGCTTTAATTAAATACTTTGGCGTGAGGGGAGCGGGACAAACTTTTGTGTAAAATTTTCCGTCTTCGGGTTGATAGAAAAATTCAACGCTGAAAAATCCGGGAGTACCAAAGGTTTCCGCCTCGGGGTCGTTTTTTTCGATATAGCGACGAAGAGAACACTCTCTGTCGTCAATACAAAAAAGCGCCTGAAAGCTTTTTGGAGAATTGTCTTCAGCATGTACCTTTTGCATTTTTATTCCTGCGAGCACTTCGTCGTAATAAGTCCATTCAAAAGCTTCCTGCAAAATCGCAAAAACTTCACTTAGTTCCGTTGGCGCAACGGCTCCAAAAAGAGAATCGGGTTTCTTTTCTAATTTGGTATTGATGGGCGCCCATATTTTCCCGAATTTTTCATCAAGGGCATCAATTTCCAAAAGAAGTTCGAAAACAATCAAATCATGTAAAGCTATTTTTCTTTGATCCGACAAGGTTTGCGGTTGGTCTTCAATGGCCGAAACCATCCCCGCCCATCCCTGATGTGCAAACTGCTGATCGTATAAATATTGTTCGTAAAGTGTTTCATCACCCACCAGTATTTTCAGCAAGTCGGTAATTTTACAATCACTTTCTTTTAAAAGTTTACGGGCTCTTTGTGTTTTAAAAAAACTGGAAAAAGTATTTTTTTCCATTTCTTTCAGCGACTTTAAAAAGCCCAGATCACCTTTAGTTGGAAAATTCCAAATAGAAATCCCCTGGTCGAGATAACTGCAAAGCGTACGAAACAACAGCGGTTGTACTAAGGAGTCCATATCGATATGATAAACGTCCTTCCATATGGCTCTTAATTTACCAATTCGGGGATCGGTGGACGTATCGTATTTTTTCGACAGTATATTGTGTTTCCATTCTTTGAGTACCTGAGCGCCTTGTCTTTGAACGATAACCTTGTCTAAAACATCTTCTCTTATTTTATGAGTAGAGTAAAGATTGCGGAAATCATTTAAGGTAAGACTAACAGTATATCCGAACATCTTTGAAGCTGTTCGCAGCGCATCATGAAATTTCATTTTTTGAAATGCATGCAGCGTATTATGATGAATAAAGTCTTTAAGAGGAGCTTGTGCCGGCAAGTAGTGTTTTAGCTCATGAAGCACATGCTGCTCATCGAAGGGGGAATTATGTGAGTTGCTCATAATTTTAAATTGAAATTTGGTACTGAACTACAAACATTCCTCTGTTGGTATAATAGGTTATTGGCGCATTGCTTTCATAAGAACCTACGTAAACCGGACGAAGCTGGTAGTTGAAGCTTACTTTATTGGCTTTGTGAAAATAAACATTAAAACCTGCTTCAAACATAGTCATAGGAATATTTAAGCGTTGGTAAGCTGCATATTGTACCGCTGCATATGGCTGTAATCTGTTTTCTCCTTTGAGTATCGTATTTTTCGGAAGGAGGTAGCCCAATTGTAGGTAATATACATTTCCGGTTCCGTACATGGTAAAGGCATCTCCTGCGCCATTGAAGGTAGATTCGGCTTTAATAACGGAGTTGGCAGGATTCATTACTCCTGAATTTCTAAGGTAATTACTTCCGAAGTTTAAATTGGAGTAAGAAGCATAAAGAGTAATAGCATCGCCTCTTTCGGCATTGATCGGATGATCTAAAAACAAATCAACATTGAAACACATCAGAGGATTTGTGATGGTGTCTTTATTTACGCTGCCCAATTGCCACATGGCTTGTGGCTGCCACATAAAACCTCCGCCGATATTGAATACATTTTTTGTCCCCAGATAAGTGCCTGTCATGTATGGAATGGTATTGTCTTCCTGATCCCAAAACTGATACATTAAATAACCTTCGTATTGTGGTTGCGAAGGACGCAAAGAAAAGTTGGAATGATAAGTTGAAATGGCTCCCGGTGCATTTGGTGCATTCAAAACATCAAAAGGTTTTGATACGGCAACACGGTAATCCAGTTTACCCAATTTACCTTTGGCGTACACAGAGAGTTTTCTTAAAAACTGATCGTTAACTCCATTGGTGGTTTGTTGGTAAAGCGGTGCATCCAGAGTAAGTGATGAAGCAATGGAAGGTGAGGAGTAGCGGGACAATGCCGACCAGCCTGTTAAGCCCGAACCCAATGAAAGTTTTTTAGAAAACTTGTATTCACCCACTACGTCGTGGAAGAAGGAGGCAGCATAGGTTTTGTTTAAAGAAAGATAGCTGAAGTTGTTCATTCCAAACTGCGTGTAAAAGAAAACGTGATCGGTTAATTGTCCGAAAAGCTGAGCACGTGTTCTGCGCAATCCTATATCAAATAAATTTTCTACGGCTCTTCCGTCTACTGCAGATCCCGGATTAACATTGGTATATCTTATCCACGCCTGATTTACAAAAGTTGCTTTGATATAGTGTGAACCATCATTGTTTAAAGAAAATTTCAATTGATCATTCAGTATCGGCTGAGCACTTGTTGTGGCGGCCGAGGCAGTTGGAGTAGTTGCTGTTTGTGCCTGCGTGCTTATGCAAAGCACTGTAAACAGCACTCCTGCGATTATTTTTTTCATTGGAAAATATTTTAAAGTTGTTCCGGTACAGACGTACCGGAACAACAAAAGATTAATAATAAATTAAATTATTTTTTTACACGGGTTGAAGTTTCGTGATGGCCTTTGGCTACGTGGCCATGAAAACCCGACAGAATTACTTTGCCGCCTTCATTTTCATATTGAATTTTAAAGTCGTGTAAAGACTGCATTGAACTGTTGTCAATGACCTTACAATCCGAAAGATCAATAGTCAATTGCTTGCCTTTTTCAACAGCATAGATTTTTTTCTTTAAACCTAAGTAGTTTGAAAACACTGCATCACCGGTAACTTTTACAGTAACATTGTTTCCGTTGGAGCTGATATCGGCATTGGCCTTAAATAAATTGGTAATTCTTGTTCCTCTGATCACATTGATCAGTAACTCAAGTGCGATACCTATTGCAACACCCATCAATAAATCATCTGCGGCGCAAACGATAATTGTTACCACAAACACAATGAACTGGTCGATACCGATATGAAACATGTGTTTGAATTCTTTAGGGTTTGCCAAACGGTAACCTGCAAAAATAAGTAAGGCAGCGAGTGCAGAGTAAGGAATTACTTCTATTACAGGAACTGCAATCAACAAAGCAATTAACAAAAATACACCGTGGAAGAAGTTTGCCCAACGCGTTCTGGCTCCGTAGCCAACATTGGCCGAACTACGTACAACTTCAGCAATCATAGGGCTACCGCCAATAGCACCGGTAATGGTGTTACCGATACCAACCGCTGTTAAATCTTTATTGGCATCTGATTTACGTTTCCAAGGATCCATTCCGTCGATAGCTTTTACAGTAAGCAATGATTCAATACTACCTACCAATGCAATGAAAAGTACCCATTTGATAAATTCACCTGTATGACTTGAAATTCCTGAGAAATCAACATTGATAAAACCATCGCTCAATATATCTGTGATATTTCCTGTTTTAACCAATGCACCCTGAATGTCCTGAACAGCGAAAGCAATACCGAGACCAATTGCGGCGATGATCACGACCAAAGGAGCGGGGATTTTTTTCAGGAAACCACCTTTGATAAAAGAGAAACCAAAAACAACAACAAGAGAAAGCACTCCGATGATCAACAATGATTTATCAAAATGAGAAAGTATGTCGGGCATATTTTTCACTAGTCCGATAATATCATAATTTTTCGCCTTACTTAAATCAGCCAATCCTGTTGCAGCATCAATAGGAGCGGTAGCAGGATCTTTTAAAAAGCTTCCGGGTACTCCAAATAAAACAGGCAGTTGTTTAACAATGATCAATACGCCGATGGAAGCAAGTAAGCCGTGAATTGCAGCGCCGGGGAAAAAGTCGGCTAAACTTCCCATTTTCAATAAACCGAAAGCAATTTGCAAAACAGAAGCTACCACAATACAACCTAAAGCGAGGTGCCATCCTTGTTCACCACCTCCGAATGCGCCAATGCAACCTGAAATAATTGGAATTAAACCTGCTGCAGGACCTTTAATAGTGAGTCGTGATCCCGATAAAAGAGATACCACCATACCTCCGATAATAGCTGTGATTACGCCGAAAATCGGATTAGGAAGTAAACTTGCTTTACCGATACCTAAGCTTAATGGGAGAGCCAATAAAAAAATCATAAATCCGGATAGTAAATCTCCTCTCCAGCTTTCTTTTAAACCTTCGAGACCATCCTTTGGAATGCCGCTTTTAAATGTGTTCATACAATATGAGTTAATGAAATGTCTTGTTTGAATTTTTTGAAAAAAAGAAAGGCATTCATTTGAAATGCCTCGGAGGATGGGTAATGTTATATTCTGTAAGTACAGAACAATATGTAATCCGGAACTACAGAAAGATTATCTGTATGGGAATAAGAAGTGTTGTTTTTAAATCTTTGGTGTACTAATGAAACTAAAGAATAAGAAGAGTTGCTAATAAATCCAATGGGAAATAGTTCTTCATGTTTGTCATCTTCTTCATTCTCTCTGATTTCTGCTATTTCACTGATGATGTTTTGAAAATCTGTTTTTTGACTGATAGTTTCCTGGTGAGCAGTGGCTTCATAAGAAGTTATTTCGTTTGAAGGCGATAAAGAAGCTTTGGAATCAGGATTTGGAAAGAGAACAAACGATAAAAAAAGAATGGCGTAGAGCGAAGAGATGCTCAGAACATTTGCCGTATCTTTTATTTTTTTCAAGGTGTTTTCCGTTTTAACAGGGTAAAGATCATTATTTTTTTGATAACAAATCAAGTCGGGATGTTATTTTTTTGATTTGTTAACCAACGATGCGATGTTTCCTATGCCTTCAATTAATTTTCTGAATAAATCAAAGTATAGCGTTACATACAGAATTACTCCCATCGAAGCAATGGTGAAAATATTTGCCCAGAAAGTATCTATCGGCATACCGAAAACCCGTTTTACCGGAGCAAAGAAATGAGCGCGGAAGGTTGGTGACTCTCTGTATACCGGATCAGATTTTTGAATGAGCTGACCTTCGTGTTCAATGATTTTATTGATTTCGGAATTGTTTTTCAAAAGATCACAAAGGTTTTCATTTTGGTATTGATTGCGGAAAGCGAGATAAGCTTCTTTTTCTTCTTTGTTCTCGTTTTTATAATCGATGATATTGTTTTTTACTTTACCGTTGTCGTTGTATATTTTGATGTAAATAATATTCAGTCCGTTGAGATAGGAAATGGTGTTGTTGATTGCTTCGGGAGTTACTTTTTCAGGCAACTGCGGAGTTTCCATGTCGTAGCTTTTCTCTTTTGCCAATTCAGCACTTTCCTTAGCAATTTCATTGCAAACCAATTCCCAGCCTTTTTTTACTTCTTCCGCTTTTTCGGGATTATCAATGTTTTTTAAACAAGCGTTTAATTTTGTTTGAAGCGCAGGAATCCAGTAGTTTTTTTTGTAGGAGGCATGGCTCATCACCTTGTCTATTTCATAATATTCTCTTTCGTAGTCATTTCCTTTGAACTGATTTACAGCTAAGGCTTCAAAGGCCCATCGCGAGGTCATTAGTTCTCCGGCCATTGGCACCATTGTTTGAGAAGCCAGAGTAGGATTTAATTTATCAAACTTCACGATCACGCCGCTCAGTAATAACTGCGGAATCAAAATAATCGGGATGAGAATATAAATAGTCACAACCGAATCAAAAGCCGCTGAAATGTTGAGTCCGAGCATGTTTGCAAAGCAACTGGTCACAAACAATACCATCCAGTAATCGGTGGTTAAGCCCTGAATATCTAAAATGGTATTTCCTATAATTACATAGGTGAAAGTTTGAATGGCAGAGATGATCACCATGATGGTGACTTTACTGATGAGATAACTGGATCGGCTGAGGTTAAGGAAAGTTTCTCTTTTCAGTATTTTCTGGTCGCGGATAATTTCTTCGGCACTCACGGTTAGTCCGAGGAATAAAGCAACTACAACGCTCATGAATAAATAAGCGGTAAGATTTTCGTTATAGCGGAAAACGTATTCAGAGTCGGGTCCTGATTCGGTGCTGTAAAATTTCACCATGTACGACAGGATGATGGCCAATAGAGGAGCTTCCAGAAAGTTGATCAACATGTATTGCGTGTTGGCCAGCTTGGAGAGAATATCTCTGATAAAGAAAACTTTGAACTGATTGATTTTACTAGGAATTTTATAAACTCCGCCCGGAACATCTTTTACCTGATCTCTTTCTTTAGCAACTTTTTCTGCCTGAACATCTGCCAGATGTTCTTTGTAATATTCATTCCATTGTTTGGCCGATATTTTACGGATAGGAGTGATGTTTCCGTATTCATCCACCACTTTTGTTTCAATGATGTTGAATATTTGTTCGGGATTAACATTACCGCATTCGTGGCATTCGCTTTCGTTGCAGTTAACGTGGTTGATGGCTGTTTTAAAGTAAATTACCGCATCAACAGGATTTCCGTAGTAAATAGGGTAGCCACCTGTGTCAAGAATAAAAAGATTGTCGAACATTTTAAAAATATCCGATGAAGGTTGATGGATCACCACAAAAACCAGCTTCCCTTTCAGGGCCAACTCTTTCAAAAGGTCCATGATGTTTTCGGAGTCTCTGGAAGAAAGTCCGGAAGTAGGTTCATCCACAAACAAGACCTGAGGCTCACGAATGAGTTCCAAAGCAATGTTCAATCGTTTACGCTGTCCGCCGCTTATTTTTTTATTTAAAGGATTTCCGACTTTGAGGTCGCGGATTTCATACAAACCAATGGTTTTCAAAAGGTCGAAAACCTTTTCTATCACTTCAGTATCCGGTAATTTATCGTAGCAAAGCTTAGTGTTGTAGTACAGATTCTGGAAAACGGTTAAATCTTCCAGTAATAAATCATCCTGAGAGATATAGCCAATGATGCCTTCCAGTTTTTCTTTTTCGGTATAAATGTTAACTCCGTTAATTTTAACGCTTCCGCTGGTTGGAGCGGTAGTTCCGTTGAGAACATTCAGCAAAGTGGATTTACCCGCACCGCTGGCTCCCATGATACCAATGAGGTGACCACTTTCTTCGGTTAAATTGAGATGGTGTAAGCCATATTGCTTGGAGTTGAACTGAAAAATAACATTGTCAACAGTAAAATGAATAGATTGCTTACTGTCGTCGTTTCTGAATTCACTTGTTATATCACTATAGTAAATCGGCAGTACCTTTTGGTTTCTCAGGGAAGATCCGTGAGTTAAGAAGTATACTCTATTTTCTTCAATCACCTGACCATTGAGGTACATTGCTATATTCCCGAAATAACGCACCACGTACATTCCCATGCTCTGTATTTGCAAAATAAGAATGGGAGCGGGGAGAGATTCGGAATAAATATGTTTTGTCTGACTTTTTGAAGAGTCTTTGTTGTTGTCGATCAGTAAATAGTTGGAGGAATCAGGAATGGTTTCGCCGGTTACTTTGACAAACTCCATGCATTCTCTGAATTCCTGATCAGGGATGTTGAAGGTGGAAGCTACTGTTTCAACGAACTCAACTTCCTGCTCGCCAATTTCTTTATCGGAATAAACAAATTCCAACAAACGGAGGAGTACTACAATTTTTTGATTTTGGGTTAATTCTGAATTGATCTCGGTACAGATCACCAATACCTTAACGGAGTTAACGGAAGTTCTTTTCTTTTTTCTTTCTCCTTCTTTTGAAAGTTTTTGATGGGTTTCAAGGTATTCTTCGAAGAGGATAAGGTAATTGTCAACCTGATCAACACTGAGTTGTTGCTTTAAAAAAGCCTTTACAACCGAGCGTCCATCATGATTCACACTGTCGACCTTTGCGATCAAGGCAAACAATTGCATCAAGGCTCTAAGTATTCTTTCGCTCATCTACGTGTTGTAAGGTTATAAAAATAAAAAAAGGCACAGATAAATCATCAGTGCCCTTTAATTTATTTTAAAAATACATTTATTCTTTGAATCCAATCAAAATTACTGCACAGCCCGATCCCGAGTATGTTCCGTCTAACTGAGCTTCTATTTTGCATTCGATAGTTGATTCAACTTTAAAGTCCCAATACGCAGTATTTCCAAAATCGTTACTTTGAAAAAGCATATTTCCCTGAGAATCGAATAATTTAAAGATCAAAGCTCCTTCTTCAAATCCGCTGCAGGCAGATACTCTGTATTGAGTTCCTCCGTAAAAAGTGGTTTGAAATTCGGCAGTTTGATCATCGATCAATAAAGCTCTGTACGACTGTCCGTCAGAGATATAGGAATTGGTAAAGGTTTTCCCGCAGAAGTCTGCAATGGTATCACACATTTGAGCATTGGCTTTCCATGAAATGGCTGAAAAACCAGAGATCAGAGCTATAATTAAAAACTTTTTCATATTGTATTCCTAAATAAATTATTCAACTATTTGATTTCTTAATGCAACGATCTTAGCAGAAATTGCTTTGAAAGTTTCTTCACTGATTACCGGCTCAGATTTCGATTTGATAGTCGTGATTTTATTTTTAGCATCAGTTACAGGCATAACGAAAGTGTAGTTGATGGTAACGTTTTGGTACAATTCTTCTAATTCACCAAGTTTATTACGAACATCTTCAACTCCTTGTTCTGTTAAATGAGGAACAAGCATTTCCAATAAGTTGTTCAAAGCTAATTTTTGTTCGGCAACACGTTTCATTACGTTTTTGTGCGGTGGTTTTGTTCCTGAAACCTGTACGGCAAAGTACATACTTTCAATCCATCCTCCGGTGATGATTAACGCACCAACGTTTTG
The DNA here is from genome assembly GCA_023251095.1 of Flavobacteriales bacterium. Lineage (GTDB taxonomy): Bacteria > Bacteroidota > Bacteroidia > Flavobacteriales_C > JAHEZL01. Next base: position 287,775 of record JAHEZL010000001.1, on the reverse strand, counting down.
CATGTTGTTTCTTTTTAAGAAATCATCACAGTCTCTGTAGGCGCTGGACACTAATAAAAGAAGAGAATCTTTATTGTCGATGTTTCTTTCTACTCTTTCGATAGTAGCATTGTCGAAAGCATCGGAAATTCCCAGTTGATCTGACAATTTACGAACACTTTTCATGTATTTTAAAGATGCTTCGGGGCGCTCATATATAGAGGTGTAGCCTAAATCAGCTCCGTAAATACCTAAGTTCAATGCTTTTTGAGCAGTAGTGGTGTACTGATCAACTTTAGAATCTTTATTCAGGATCTCGGCATCGTAAGCCAATCCGGATTGTTTAATCAAAAGAGAAAGTTCAATCGGAGAAGGGATGCTAAACAATTTCCCGTCGAATGACCGAACATGGCCGGTATCCACTTTTGTTTTAGGTCCAACGATGACATCATCACCTCCTGTTCCAGGGCAACCGGTAAATAATACGATAGCGCCTACTGCAATTACGGGTAAAATTTGTCTAATGTTCATACACATCAGTTTTTTCATATAAAGTACATAAATAGCGAATGCCTTGCTAATTGTGAAAAATCTTAAATCTGAACCCTCTTTGGGACTACTTAATGATCCTTTCAATATGCAATAATAAAAAAAACCTTCTCAAATCCTCCTATTTTTAATCAACAATTAATTAATGTTTCGCTTTGTGTTGAAAAAAAGAATGTTTGTATATATTTGCTAATTGAACGAAATAATGAGTTTGAAATGAAAAAGATTGGAGTTTTAACATCGGGAGGAGATGCCCCTGGAATGAATGCCGCGATACGGGCAGTAGTAAGAACAGCGATATTTAATAACCTTGAAGTTGTAGGAGTAAGAAGAGGATATGACGGATTGATCGACAATGATTTTATCCCTATGCAAAGTTCATCGGTTTCTAACATCCTTCAAAGAGGAGGTACTATATTGAAAACTATGAGGAGTCAACGTTTTATGACGGTTGAAGGCCGTCAGAAAGCCTATGACAATCTTATAAACAGCGGAATAGATGCTTTGGTGGTGATTGGTGGAGACGGAACTTTTACCGGCGCTGCGGTTTTTAACAAAGAACACGAGTTTTCAATTGTTGGATTACCCGGTACCATTGATAATGACTTAATCGGAACTGATTTTACCATTGGTTATGATACTGCGTTAAACACCGTAGTGGAAGCTGTTGATAAAATTCGTGATACAGCTGATTCCCACAACCGTTTATTTATTGTTGAGGTAATGGGTAAAGATGCAGGATATATTGCTTTGCGTTCAGGGATTGGTGCGGGTGCCGAAGCTATTTTGTATCCTGAATCCGAAGTATTCATTGATCATTTAATGATGAAGCTGGAAGACGGCAAAAGACGCCAGAAACAAAGCTCTATTATTATAGTAGCTGAAGGAAGTAAAGAAGGCGGAGCCGCTGAAGTGGCAAAAAAAGTAAATGAAAGATTTGATTACGATACGCGCGTAGTGGTATTAGGCCACGTTCAAAGAGGAGGTAGCCCGTCATGCATGGAGCGAGTTCGCGCCAGTCAGATGGGAAATGCTGCTGTTGAAGCTTTATTGGAGGGCAAGAAAAATGTGATGATAGGAATTGTTGATAAAAAAATTGCATACACTCCATTTGAAAATGCCATCAAGCATACAGGAAAGTTAAATCCTGATTTATTGAAATTGGTGGACATTCTTTCGATATAAGTTTGAGTTGCCTGTTCAGGGTTGTAAAAACCTTTGAATTTTAATTTTAAAACATGCTTCATTTCGCTGATGTACTTCTTCCTCTTCCCATTAAAGGAAGTTTTACTTACAGCATTCCATCTGCTTTACAGCATCAGGTTGCTTTAGGAAAAAGAGTAGTAGTGCCTTTCGGTAAGTCCCGCTTATATACAGGAATTGTTAGGGGAGTGCACGATAACGCTCCTGAAAAATATACAGCCAAAGAGATTTTATTGTCGCTGGATGACCATCCCATTGTAAATTCCTTTCAAATGGAGTTTTGGGAATGGATGGCTTCTTATTACATGTGTTCGCCGGGTGAAGTGATGCAGGCGGCGCTGCCTTCAGCATTTTTAATTTCAAGTGAAACACGCATCGTTTTAAATGCAGATAAAAAAACAGAGTCTTCGGAATTAAGCGATAGGGAATATTTGGTGTTTGAGGCTTTAACCACCAATCATGTTTTGAGTTATAAAGATGTTGCGCAAATACTGGGCATCAAAACCATTCATCCCCTTTTGAAAGATTTGTTTGAAAAAGGAGTCATCACTTTTTACGAAGAGTTGCGTGAAGTGTATAAACCGAAAACCGAAAATTATTTGGCCTTAGCTAAAGAATATTGTGATTCTCAAAAATTAGCAGAAGTTTTCGCATCTCTTTCCCGCGCTGCAAAGCAGGAAGATGTGTTGATGAAGTTTGTTTCTCTTGCCGGAAGAAACACAGAAAGCTACAGCATAGCCAAAAAGAAGTTTTTAAAACTGGAAGGTATTGCCGCCAGTGGTTTACAGGCCTTGATAAAAAGAGGTGTCATAATAGAAGAACAAAGAGAAACCGGTCGCTTGCATGCCTATGAGGAAATTACCCATCAGGCGAAAGGACTCAATGAAGATCAAAGTCGGGCGTATACTGAAATTGCTGAAAAATTCTCTGCTCATGATGTTGTGTTGTTACACGGTGTTACAGGTTCGGGAAAAACGGAAATATATATACATTTGATTGAGGAGCAAATCAAGTTGGGAAAACAGGTTTTGTATCTCCTTCCCGAAATTGCGCTCACCACCCAAATCATTCGTCGTTTACAGAATGTAATGGGTGATAAAGTTGGTATTTATCATTCGCGTTACAGCATGAATGAGCGGGTGGAAGTATGGAACAAAGTGCAAAAGAAAGACGGCTATAAAGTAGTATTGGGAGCGCGTTCTTCTTTGTTTTTGCCTTTTGATAATCTGGGATTGATCATTGTCGACGAAGAGCATGAAGGTAGTTTCAAGCAGCAGGAGCCTGCTCCGCGCTATAATGCGCGTGACATGGCGGTGATTTTAGGATTGAAACATCACGCTAAAGTTTTGCTGGGTTCGGCCACTCCTTCCATAGAATCTTACCACAATGCGCTTCATGAAAAGTACGGATTGGTGAAATTGGAAAAACGCCATGGAGGCATCATGATGCCTGAGATTTTGTGTGCCGATGTTCAGGATGAAAGACGAAAGAAAAAAATGAAATCTATTTTTTCTTCTTTGTTGATTGATCACATGGAAGCGGCGTTGGAAAACAGGGAGCAGATTATATTATTTCAAAACCGACGCGGATTTGCACCTATGCTGGAATGCAAGTTGTGCGGACATACACCGAAGTGCAACAAGTGTGATGTGAGTTTAACGTATCATAAAACTTTAAATTTATTGAAGTGCCATTACTGCGGTTATGGCGAAAAGAAAACCACTTCCTGCGTAGCTTGTGGAAGTGTGGAGGTGGAGTTAGTAGGCTTTGGTACCCAGAAAATAGAGGAGGATATCATGCAGGTTTTTCCGAAAGCGAAAGTGGGGAGAATGGATTGGGACACTACACGCACAAAAAATTCCTATCAGCAAATCATCAGCGATTTTGAAGACAAAAGCATAGATATTCTGGTGGGGACTCAAATGGTTTCTAAAGGATTGGATTTTGATAATGTGGCCTTAGTGGGAATTTTAAATGCCGACCAGATGTTGAATTTCCCTGATTTTCGTGCGCATGAGCGTGCTTATCAAATGATGTCGCAGGTGAGTGGACGCGCAGGACGGAAAAACAAAAGAGGAAAGGTGGTAATTCAAACTTACAGTCCGGAACACAACATCGTTCGTTACGTTATCGACAGTAATTACGAAGCGCTGTATCACTCTGAAATTTTACTGCGCAGAAATTTTAAATATCCTCCTTTTTACCGTTTGGTGGCGATTACCGTAAAACACGAAAACCTTGATTTGGTGAATGCTTCAGCCGCATATTTTGCCGACATTTTAAAAGATGCTTTGCAGGAGGGAGAAGTGCTCGGACCGGAATTTCCGGCCATTGCCCGTATCCGCGGTGAATACATTAAAAATATTCTTGTGAAAATTCCGCGCAACGCCACTACCAACAAAACTAAGGATATGATTTTACACAAAACGGAATTGTTCCATATCACTGATCCTTTTAAAAAATGCCGACTCATCATCGACGTTGATCCTGTTTAATCTTCTCTATGGATTTTAACCCTCAATTATTAGTTGATCTTGTAAAAACAGAAATGCCTTTTGGTAAATACAAAGGCAGATTGATTTGTAATCTGCCGGTATCTTATTTAGAGTGGTTCAATCGCAAAGGCTTTCCAACCGGTAAATTGGGGATGTTGCTGCAAACTATGTATGAGATAAAGTTGAATGGATTGGAGAAGTTGTTGGATCCGTTGAAGAGGTGAAGTGCTAATGATTTATTACGCTAAATTGTGTTATTCCATTATCGCTAAAAACTTTCATGATTTCCCTTGTGTTTTGAATAGGGGTTTCCGTAGTAGTGTCGATGTATGATTTTATATTCAAAGAGTTAATATTATTGTCCTTAATGAATTGGCTTAAGTGTTTCTTGTTTGAAATGATAGTGTACTCGTTGCGTAGTTTCACTCTTATTTGAGTTGAATTAAGAAACACATAAAAATTTAAAGAATCTACTAATGGATCAGGACTGTTTATAGTTATAATTGATGTTGGTTCAGTAGCTTCAATAGGCCTTAAGGTTGCTTTATAAAATAGGGTGTCAGTTTTTTGAGAATATCCTAATGAACTAATCAAGAGTAATAAAACTAATTGAGTGATCTTATCTGTTTTTTCCATCTCTTACATATTCTTTTAGTTTCTTCAACTTCCCTTTTTTATAAGTCTCCTTTTTAAATTTCTTTCCGTTTTCCGAGTAAAACATAAAGCTTCCTGTTTTCACACCCTTTTTGAATTTCCCTTTTGTTTTGAGTTGTCCGTTAGGGTAATACTCCAGATAATTGCCAATAGGATGACCTTGTTCATCAAATTCTTCCTGCAATAAAAGCTGTCCATTTTCGGTCCAGATACTGTGTTTGTCAATTAAAATACCGCTTTTATACATTTTGAATTCTTTGAGCTGCATGTTGTCATACCACAATTGATAGGTACCATCCAATACTCCCTGATTGAAGTTAATTTCAGAAATCAATTTGTCATTGGCTGTCCATTCTCTTTGTGTGCCGTCCAACAGATCATTGGAATAAAACTCTTCTGATTTTTTAATTCCGTTGGGGTGCCAGGTGGTGATGCATCCTTCTTTTATATCGTGAATAATATTGGTGTTTGTTGCTTCATTGGTGAAGGTGATATTTAAAGCAGTGTCGGTATGCGCAATGAAAAAATTGCCCTGATTGATGACAATTTCTCTGGTAAGTTTATTGTCGAGAGTTTTGTAATCATCTGACACATTTTTAATAATACTGGATGAAACCTGACTGCTTGAAATTATTTTCTCACTGAATTTATAAATGAACAAACTCCACAATCCGTTTTGAGAACGCACTGTTGATTTTCCGGCGCGGTAAGTAAACTGAGGGACCGTATATTGAATGTTTTCGGGGCATTCCGATAAAATTTCTTCTTTATCGTTGCGTTTTTTCAAAGTAAAAGAGCAGGAGGCGCTTAAACTGCTATCGGTAATGGAGTTTCCGGAATAGGTTATCTTTTCTGTTGTTTCATAACCCAGGTCTAAACTTTTTTCCTGGCGGTAATACTCCAGACTCACATAAGTATTAAATGATTTTTCTTCGGCGGGATTGGCATTGTATTTAAACTTCACGATGCATTCCCCTGTTTTCAAATATTTTTTTTCAATCAGCGTCAGATGGTTGAAGTCGATCCATTCTTTCGACAGCAGTTGATAGTATTCTGTAAATACACTGCCGCTTGATTTTCCGTCTTCTTCAATTTTACTGTACAACTCATTCATGCCGTTCACCATGGTTTTCATCTCCAGCGACAATGTAAAAATGGCTCGGGTTAAAGCTTGCTGGTAAGCAGTTTCACTATCGATAAAAGGATCGGAAATACCAATGCTGAATAAATTATTTCCTTCGGCCTCATTCACATCAAAGAGCCATTGAGGAATGGTGTCGCTGGTGAAGTACTTGTCGGGAAGGACATGCACTTGATTATTCAAAGGATCACTCAGATTTTTCTCAAAATTTTGTTTGTAATCGCTATAGGAAGATTGCCATTGATTGAATTCTGCCGATTGCGCCCGTGCAGCAAAGGGAATTATTAAAACAATAAACAACAGCTTGGAGATCTTCATTTTTCCACTTTGAATAGTTTAGCCAAAATACATACCAATTGACAAATATTTAGCATCTGCGGTAACTTTTATTTGATCAGATGGTTTTACATTATATATCGATCCGATATTAATAGGTTAAATGTTAAGTTTTTTTGGAGGCATCCCGGTTAGGCGGGATGCCTTTTTTGTTACCTTAGCGGGAATGAAATTTTTGTTTTCTTTCATACTTGCTTTTTGCGCTTTGCATGCTTCTGCCCAGTATTACTCTGTTGGACAAAATTCAAGCAGTGTTAAATGGCGACAAATCAACACCGAGCACTTTCAATTGATTTACCCCGAGGGTTTTGAAGTGAAGGCCCAGTATACCGCTAATTTACTGTCGCTGGTATATGAAAAAGCCAACAAAACATTGATTGTTGCGCCGCGCAAAATTTCCATCATATTGCAAAACGATCTTGCATCATCCAACGGTTTTGTAACGCTGGCTCCATGGCGATCAGAATATTTCACCACTCCACCACAAGATGACGAAGGGTTGGAATGGTTGAATTTACTGGCTGTTCATGAATTCCGACATGTGGTTCAGATTTCGAAATTCAAGCAGGGAATGACCAAGGTGTTGTATTGGTTGCTGGGCGAACAAGGCATTGGAGCTGTATTTGGCGCCACCACGCCTTTGTGGTTTATGGAAGGCGATGCCGTAGGCTTTGAAACTTTCGCAACCGGTTATGGTAGAGGGCGCTTGCCGTCTTTCAACATGGAATCCCGCGCTATGCTCTTGCAACTCGGGGCTTTCAATTATGAAAAAGCATCTTTAGGTTCTTTCAAGGATTATGTTCCCGACAGGTATCATTTTGGTTATCACATGACTTCCTATGTAAAGGAAAAATACGGAACAATGGTTTGGGATACTGTTATCAACAGGGTGGCGACTTTTCCCTTGCGACCTTATCCCTTTTCATCTTCCTTAAAACATGTAACAGGTAAGGGAACTTCGGCCATGTACAAGGAAATGGCAGTCTATCAAAAGCAAAAGTGGAGTTTGCAGATGCAGAGCAATGAACCTTACTACACTGATTTTACGGTGAAAAATGATACTGATAAAAATGCTTTTACTTCTTATTCTTTTCCGATTGCAAATGAAAAAGGAATTTTAGCCATTAAAAAGGGAATGGGCGATGTTGCTCAGTTGATTTTGATTCAGAATACAAAAGAAAGATTTCTTTCCAATCTCGGCGCTCACGACGGAGTTTCTTTGCATGCCAATACACGCTATGCTGCGTGGGTAGAGGAGTTTCCTGATTTACGATGGGAATACAGAAGTTTTTCCGACATTGTTTTATTCGATTTAAATAAAAACAAAAGAATCCGACTCACCAAGCATCAGCGTTTGTTTGCGCCCAATCTTTCTTCCGATGATAAGATAGTGGCGGTGAGTCTTTCAAAAACAAATGTTCCTTCACTGGTTTTTATTGATGCGGAAACAGGAAAAACCTATAAAAGCAAGGAATTTGCGGATTTTGACATAGTATATTTCCCGGTTTGGGGAGGTAGTAATTATATTTATTTCGTTGGAAAGAAAAACGGCTATCAGCATATTTTAAAGTGGAACACAGCTACCGATGTGGTGGAGCCCTTGCTGGAAAACCTGGCTTTTGTGGTAAGTCACTTAAGTTTTCGTTCGCGTAAATTGTATTTCCATTCCACGCAGATGGGCATCGATAATATTTTCCAGATAGATCTGGTTTCTAAAAGAACCTTTCAGATAACGGTTTCAAGGTTCGGGGCTTTCAATCCTTATGTTAGTCCGGACGGAAGAATATTGTACAACGATTATTCAGCAAAAGGCATGAACATCGCCGAAACTTCACTGAGTGAAGAGTTTGAGGATTTGCATCCTATGTTTGTGAGTCAGGGATTGATTTTATACAACAACGCTTTGCAAAATGAGCAAAAGGTAGTGGTGAAGAAAGAAGAGTTTAAAAAATTTGAATCGAAAAAATATTATCAGCTTGCTCATTTGTTCAATATTCATAGCTGGGGCCCTATTAGTGTAGATGCGCAAAGCAATACGGCGGCCTTGGGATTCACGGTACTTTCGCAAAATAAATTGAGTACTTCTTTTACTTCTTACAACTACAATTACAATCCGCAGAGATACGAGCAGAAGCACGACATTAAATACCAATACATGGGATTTTTCCCAAAGTTCAGTTTAGAAGCGATTCAATTGTTCAGGGATAATATTTTGTTTGCCGATACAACTATAGGTAGCCTTAAATCGGACATATTGAACGGTGAAGTTGCCGTAGATTTAAATCTTACTCGAGGATATTTTCAAACTTATCTAGGTGCAATCATGCGTTACACTTATATCAATGCATTTTATTCGAATGGTTTTGGCGGACGCATGGATGTGATGGATTTCGTTCCTTATTTTTCATGCATGGCCCGAAAATCAAAAAGAGATATTTATCCTAAATGGGGAATTTATTCTTCCGGATATTATCGCATGACGGTGTTGGCAAAACCTTTCAACACTACGTCTACCTATGCGCTGGCAACAATTTACTTGCCGGGAGTTGCAAAGCATCATGGTATTCAGCTAAAAACAGAATGGCAGGAATCGCATTCTTTTGGTTATAATCCCTCAAATGACGTTGATCTCCCGAGAGGCTATGTCAATACAGCGCAAAAATATTCTTACACTTCCATTGTATCAGGAAAAATCGATTATAATTTTCCTTTGTTTTATCCCGATTGGAGGATTAACAGCATTGCTTATCTGCAAAGGGTAAGAATGGGTTTTCATTATGATTATGCACAGATAAAAGATTTGTCGGGAAACAACCAAAGATTACAATCTGTAGGGGTTGAAATTCGTGGCGATGTTAACTTTTTCCGTTATGCTTATCCGATGGATGTGGGCGTGAGGGCTTCGTTTACAGAGGCCGATGGCTTTGCTATAAGTCAGCCTTATTTGCAGTTTTTGTTTGGGGTAGCGTTTTATTAAAAACTACACTTCACAATCCCGTCCCTATCAATCTCAGTCAGTTTAACTTTAACGATTTGATTGGCCAGTGCTTCGTTGTAGGGAGTTTTTACTTTCACGTAATTCTCAGTGAAACCATACATCATTTCACCGTCGCGCTCGGCTTCAAATAAAACGGTGGTTTCGGCGCCAATGTTTTGTTCGTAAAAAGCACGGCGTTTTTTGTCGGAAAGAATGTGCAGCATTTTACTTCTTTTCGCTCTGTCGGAAGGATTTACGATACCCCCCAGTTCAATAGCGTGCGTGTTATCTCTTTCCGAATAAGTAAAAACGTGTAAATAAGAAATATTGAGTTCGGTAAGGAAATTATAAGTTTCCATGAAGAGTTCTTCTGTTTCACCCGGGAAACCAACAATCACGTCAACGCCAATGCAGCAATGTGGCATTGAAGTTTTTATTTTTTCAACCCTATCGGTGTAAATTTCTCTTTTGTAACGACGACGCATGGCTTTGAGAATCTCGGGAGATCCCGATTGTAAAGGCACATGGAAGTGAGGAACAAATTTTTGCGACTGCGCAACGAAGGAAATAATTTCTCCTGTGAGTAAATTTGGTTCTATGGAAGAAATCCTGATTCTATCGATGTTTTTCAATTGATCCAGTTCTTTTACCAATCCCAAAAAATCCTCATCGTTGTTTTTCCCAAAATCGCCAATGTTAACGCCTGTCAGCACAATTTCACGGGCATCGCTTTCGGCTACTTCCTGCGCTACTTTCATGGTTTGAGCAATGGTGTTGCTTCTGCTTTTTCCGCGCGCCAATGGAATGGTACAGAAAGAACAGGAGTAATCGCAACCGTCCTGAACCTTCAGGAAAGTACGTGTTCTGTCGCCATAGGAGAAAGACGGATGAAAAATATTCACCTGATCAATTGCTCCTTCAAATATTTTGGTGGAATCAGCTTTGTCAATGTTTTCAACGTGTTCAAGGATATTGAACTTTTCGTTGGCGCCCAGCACTAAACTCACGCCTTCAATAGCTGCAATTTCCTGCGGCTTCAACTGAGCGTAGCAACCTATGATGGCCACAAAAGCATCGGGATTTTGTTTGCGCGCCTTTTTTACAATCTGTTTGCATTTTTTATCGGCATTGTCGGTTACCGAACAAGTGTTGATAATGTAGATGTCGGCATGCTCATCAAAATCAACTTTAGCATAGCCGCCTTTTTCAAAACCACGGGCAATGGTAGATGTTTCGGAGAAATTGAGTTTACATCCGAGGGTATAAAAGGCTACTTTTTTGTATTGATTCATTGCTGCAAAGATGCAGAAATAGTGTCAATTGGTCAAATTCAATGATTTACTAAAAACTATAAAAACAGTTCCCCATTTTAAGCAGATAAACTATATTTGAAAACAAATGGCCGACATCATAAAATTATTGCCCGATTCTGTTGCTAATCAGATTGCCGCCGGTGAGGTGGTACAGCGCCCTGCATCAGTAGTTAAAGAGTTATTGGAGAACGCTATCGACAGCGGTGCTACCTCTATTGAACTGATTGTAAAAGACGCAGGAAAAACATTGATTCAGGTGATTGACAACGGGAAGGGGATGAGCGACACTGATGCACGCATGAGTTTTGAGCGTCACGCCACTTCAAAAATCAGCAAGGCCGATGATCTCTTTTGCATCTTAACCAAAGGATTCAGAGGGGAAGCTTTGGCTTCTATTGCAGCGATTGCGCATGTTGATTTAAAATCGAAACAAGCAGGAAAAGAATTAGGAACGCATATCCGCATTGAAGGAAGTAAATACATTGATCAATTGCCTTGCGCTACGCACGAGGGTTCCAGCATGAGCGTGAAAAATTTATTTTACAATGTTCCGGCGCGACGAAAATTTTTGAAATCCGATTCTGTTGAAATCCGCCACATCATTGATGAATTTCAAAGAGTAGCCTTGGTTCATCCCGAAATAGCTTTTTCTTATCACAACAACGAAGATGAAATTTATCATCTGGAAAAAGGATCTTTCCGTCAGCGTATTGTTGCTGTGTTTGGTGCTGCGTATAATCAGCGTTTGGTTCCTGTTGAAGAAGACAATAATAACATTGTAAAAGTAACAGGCTATATCGGGAAACCTGAGTTTGCAAAGAAAACAAGAGGTGAGCAGTTTTTCTTTGTGAACGGCCGTTTTATCAAAAATAATTATTTGAATCACGCAGTGTCGAATGCCTATGATGAATTGCTCGGCAGGGATTCGTTCGCTTCGTATTTCATTTTACTGGAAGTTGATCCTTCCAGCATCGATATCAATATTCACCCAACCAAAACCGAAATTAAATTTGAAGATGAAAAATCGGTTTATGCCATTGTGCGCGCTTCGGTGAAGCAGGCTTTGAGCAAGTACAGCGTGTCGCCTTCTTTGGATTTTGAAAGAGAAACTTTGTTTGATAATGCGCTGGAGCCCAACAAAGGCGATTTTATTCCGGCGCCCACCATCAAGGTGGATCCCAATTACAATCCTTTCCGGGAAGAGGTTCGTTCTGCACCGCGCAAGATGCACACTCAATGGGAAGAAATGTACAAAGGGGATGCGCCTGCTGCTCCTGCTGCAAAATTATTCGACGAGAAAAAAGAAGACAATGCTTTTTATCATCAGTTCAGAAATAAATACATCATCACTGCGATTGAAGAAGGCTTGCTGATTGTGGATCAGCATCGCGCCCACAAAAGAATTTTGTATGAATATTTTACCGAGCTCCTGAAAAACAACAAGGGCGTTTCACAGCAAATTCTTTTTCCTGAATCGCTGGAACTTAACCCTGCTGACTTTCAACTGATGAAAGATCTGGAAGAAGATTTTAAAAGTATTGGTTTCGATATTACCGAGTTTGGCAAAAACACTTATGTGGTGAATGGTTTGCCTGCCGATATGAAAGATGCTAATCCTAAAGCCTTGATGGAAGGATTGCTGGAAGAATTCAAAGAAAATAAAACTCAAAAAATTGATAAGCGCGACAATCTCGCAAAATCGCTGGCGAATCAAACTTGTATTAAATCCGGACAAACCTTATCCCGCGAGGAAATGCAAATGCTGGTGAGTGAATTGTTTTTGTGTGAAAAACCAACGGTTGATCCCAACGGAAATCTTGCGCTTTGGAATATTGATAATTATGAATTGTTAGAAAAGTTTAAATAACATGCTACAACGTCCGCTACCGCCCATTACTAAAAATTTACTCATCATTAACGTGGTGATGTTTGCACTCACTTACATGGTGTTTGATACCGACAATATGCTCAACATGTTTGGTTTGCATTACTTCGGATTTTCCACTTTTAAACCTTTGCAGCTCTTTACTTACATGTTTATGCATGGCAGTTTGATGCACATCTTTTTCAATATGATAGGGGTGTATATGTTTGGTTCTGCGCTGGAAGAACGATTGGGTCCGCAACGTTTTTTAATCCTGTATTTAGTAGCCGGTTTTGGCGCTGCGCTTTTACAAATGGCCATTTATTATTACCAGTTGAAGCCTTTAATTGATGTTTACGGATTGTATGAAGTGCAGGATAAAGTGGATATCGGTTATACAATGGTGGGTGCTTCAGGATCATTGTTCGGCTTGCTGGCCGGCTTTGGAATGCTTTTTCCGAATGTAGAGCTGATCATGCTTTTTTTACCAATTCCTATTAAAGCAAAATACTTTGTGATCATATACGGAGTGGTGGAATTGTTCAGCGGTTTCGCAAATATTCCGGGCGATAACATTGCTCATTTCGCACATGTTGGCGGTGCAATTTTCGGATTCATTCTCATTAAATATTGGAAAAGTAAATATATATTGTAGTACAAAATGGCAAGCATCATCGACGATATCAAGCGTAATTTCAAAAATGGCAACATGGTGATTAAACTCATCTTTGTGAATGTTACTGTGTTTGCCGTATTGTTGATTTTAGGTTTGGTAGGTGGCTTGTTTATTCCGAGAGAACAACATCCGGGATTGGAAGACAGCATGCATCAGTGGAGCGAATGGCTGGAGTTGTATTCTAATTTTTCTAAATTGATTTTTAAACCGTGGACACTCATCACACACATGTTTACGCATGTGGGTATTTTCCATTTGTTTTTCAATATGCTGATGTTGTATTTTTCGGGACAGTTATTTGTTCAGTTTTTTGGGGAGAAAAAATTACTGGCTACTTATATCCTCGGAGGTTTGTCGGGTGCAGTGGTGCTGATTTTAGCAAGTACTTTTCTTCCATATTTCGCGAATTATGAGTCGACGGCCTTAGGTGCTTCCGCCGCTGTAATGGCTATTTTTATTGCGGTTTGCGTGTATGCGCCAACCATGAAGGCGAATTTGTTTGGCGTTTTTCCGGTTGAGCTGCGCTATCTGGGATTAATTATTTTCGGCCTCGATTTAGTTCAGTTTTACGATGGCAATACGGGCGGACATATTGCGCATATCATGGGAGCGGCTTTCGGATTTAATATGGCCAAGCAATATTTGCAAGGTAAAGACGTCACCAAAGGGTTTTCCCGTTTCATTGATAAAACATTTTCCTTGTTTAAAAGAAACAATTCCGATTTGTACGTGTCGCACAGCAAAGTGCGCAAAATGAAAGACGAGGATTATAATTATACCAAAAAGAAAATGCAGGAGAGAGTAGATGAAATTCTGGATAAAATCGGAAGATCAGGATATGAGAGTCTGACTAAAGAAGAAAAAGATTTTTTAAATAAATCCAGTCGCCAGTAATTGAAAACCTTTTTTAAAATATTTTTTATTTGTTTGAATATACTGGTTGCTGCTGCGTTTTTGCTGGCGCTATTAGCTACCAATATTTCCCCCGAAGATTCATGGGTAATTGCGGCTTGCGGCTTACTTTTCCCGATTTTGGTGGTGATTAATTTTGTGTTTGTGCTGGGCTGGTTGCTGGCTAAAAGTTATTGGATTTTACCTTCGGCAAGTTTAATGATAGTGGCTATTCCAACTTTAATTCACGCTGTTCAGTTTGATTCTTCTGATCCTGAAAAAAAGAAAGGAATTAAAATAATGTCGTTCAATTCGCGCGGACTCGATTATTACGAATACATCGCAAAGCAGGGAGTGGTGCGCGATAGTATTTTTCAAATGCTCGATCGTGAACAACCTGATATTGTTTGTTTTCAGGAGTTTTACAGTCGGGAATCAAAAAAGTGGAACATCATTTCACCGCTGCTTTCCCGTAAAACAAAATATTGCTACCTCAACGACATGGGCGATTTTTACAACGATACCAAGTGGGGTTTATTTACTGTTTCGGCTTATCCCATTGTAAATAAAAAAGCATTTTATTTTGATCCGGCTTATCCCTTTGCTACTTATTGCGATATAAAAATCAATGCAGACACCATTCGTGTTTTTAATGTTCATTTGCGTTCTTTTCGCTTTAGCTTCAAGGAAAAAGCAGTGCTGGGTGATATGCTGGAGAACAATGAAATCCCTTCTTCCGAAGATTCAAAAGGAATTTTAAAACGTTTTGAAATTGCTTACGAAGCCAAGGCTAAAGAAATTGATACGATTTCAAAAGTGATAAAATCATCTCCTTATCGGGTTATAGTTTGCGGCGATTTAAATGATCCGCCGTCTTCTTATGCCTACCATGAATTTACCGAAAAGCTGGAAGATGCTTTTGTGGAAAGCGGTTCGGGCTTCGGAAAAACGTATGCGGGTAAATTGCCTTTATTGAGGATTGATTATATCCTGCACGATGAAAAAATTTCTTCTTTCAATTATAAAACGCTCGATCGCAATTTATCTGATCATTATCCTATTTCCTGTGAATTGGAATTGCTGAAGTAGCCTATCGTGTAAGCACGATGTAATCCTTTAGGAGCGTATTTAAAAATACAATTTTGTCTTTCGGTTTGCTGATTCCCAATTGCTCTGAAATTTTTTCTACCAAACTATCCAGCGCCTTTTGATGAGCCGCATTCGGATGTTTTTTCACTCTTTCCAAAACGGTTTTCACCAAAATCATTTCGTGCTCTTTAAAGGTTTTTACTTCAGGATATTTTGGCTGATAGCTCTCGGTGGTTTTGATGGAAAGAATATCTTTTAATTTGAAATTAAGACTTGACCGGGATTTAATGATGGAGGTGTTGGCCAGCAAATCGCCCAAACGCTGACCTTTGTTGGTGGAATTCATGGTTACTGCTGCAATTGCTCCAAAAGACAAAAACACGTCGATCAGGCGAAAGCACCATCTGATAACACAATCGGTAATGTTTAATTTGGTTCCGTTCAGTTTCACCACTCTTATGCCCACGGCCAGTTTACCAAGCGTTTGTCCGTTAAAAAAAATCTCGCTCAGCAAGGCATGAAAATAAAGCACGAAAAAAATGACGAGGTAACGAATGACTTCTACAGTATGACTGTAATCAAAAGAGAGGTTCATAAATAAAGTAAACAAACCGATAAACACGCTAAGCATAATCAAATCAATGGCCAGCGCAAGAAAACGATGCCAAAAAGTAGCCAGCTGATAATTTACAGTTACTTTTTGTGTGGTTTGTATGTCGATGGTTCTCAAGGAAATATTATTTTTACTGCTCCATGCGCGAAACAAAATTCATAGAGCAAAATAAAGAAAAATGGACGAAGTTCGAAAAGGTTCTTGAAAGCAAGAAGAAGGACCCTGATGAATTAAGCGAATTATTTATTGAGGTAACTGATGATTTGTCTTACGCCCGTACGTTTTATCCGAACAGATCGGTAACCGTTTTTTTAAACGGACTAGCTCAAAAAATATTTCAAAAACTGAATGGCGTTAAGTATGTCAAAAAAAACCGCTTCGTTCAGTTTTGGGTAGAAGAGCTGCCTCATTCTGTTTACATGGCCAGAAAAGAGCTCTTGCTTTCACTGGTGGTTTTTTTATTGGCAGCATTGATAGGTGCGGTTTCTACGGCGTATGACCCGCATTTTTCCCGACAAATACTCGGCGAGGGTTATGTGAATATGACCATTGACAATATTAAAAAAGGAGATCCTATGGCGGTGTACAAGGATCATAGCGATGTAGACATGTTTTTAGGAATCACTATTAATAATGTGAGGGTGGCCTTTTTCACTTTTCTTTTAGGCGTTTTCTTTTCTGTGGGTTCCATTGCTTTTATATTGTACAACGGAGTGATGCTGGGTACCTTTCAGTATTTCTTTTATCAGCATGGTTTGCTGGGCGCATCGGCTTTAACCATTTGGCAGCACGGAACATTGGAAATTGCATCCATTGTTATTGCCGGAGGAGCGGGAATAACGCTGGGTAAAGGATTGGTTTTTCCCACTACATATTCACGCGGACAATCTTTCTTTCTCTCGGCACAAAGCGGAGTAAGGGTTTTGTTAGGCATTGTCCCCATTTTGGTGATTGCAGCGCTGATTGAAAGTTTTTATACCCGTTTCACCGATTCTCCTTTTTGGATTCGTTTGATGGTGATTATCATTTCATTTGTTTTTCTTCTGTGGTATTTTGTGTGGTATCCTTACCGCAAATCGAAAAACGGATTTGATAAATCCTTTGAGGAAGAAAAAATATTTTCCTTCCCTAAGCATGTAATTAATTTCACGGAAGTGAAAAGCGCCGCGCAAATTGTGGCCGATACTTTTACTTTGTATGCACGTTATGCGAGTAAAATATTTAAGTTTTCACTGGTGCTGGCTTTGATTTCGGTGGTGTTGATTTATTTTTTCGGAGAGGATATGTATGGCGATTCCCGGCATTTCGACTGGCCCGCTGATTTCTTTTTCGGTTTCAGGTATCTTTTCGATTACAATGGTTATCCGGTTTTATTTCTCATGAATTCAACGGTGTTTGTTTTAAATGCCTTTGTTGTGTTTTATTTAATTCAGTCGGAAGAAGAAAAGAGTATTCCTCAATCTTTCCTGAAATATTTGTTTTCAAAGGCTTTCTTTCAAAAGGGTTTCATTCCGATTTTGTTGATTCAACTGCTGTTGGGCTTACTTTTATTTGAAACAGGATTACCTGTGGTGCTGTATTTATTCCTTTCGCCTATTGTCACTTTGATACAATTCCTCATTTATAAAAGAGGATTCAAAGGCATTGCCAAAACATTTTTTATTGTGAAGCAGGCTTTCGGAAAAATGCTCTTGGTGTATTTGTGTGTTTTTGTTTTGGGCATTATTTTATATCTCCTGGCAAGCTCGCCGCTGATGGGTTTATATGTTGGTTTCTTTACCATGAATTTTAATGTGGATTTTGCTTTGTTAACCATGATCGTCAATGGCATCTGGTTACTCATCGAATTCATCTGTTTGTATATGGTGATGGCGCTGTTTGCCATCAGCTCGGGAATTTTATTTTATACCAAACAGGAAATAGGAGAAGCCGGAGATCTCAATAGAAAAATTAAAAATTTCGGAGAGAAATAATTCATGAAATTATTGTTCAAACATATTTTCTTTTTCTTTCTGTTTTTGTCGGCAGTGACTAATGTGTGTGCTCAGGAAGAACCTGCTTTTGCTGTGGATTCTATTGCAGTTGAAAATTGGGAAGAAAACGATCCTGCTTTAGCAAGTGATTCCATGAATGAAGCAGAAGAAGTGGTGAAGCAACATCGCTTTGATCAGGAAAAATGGGAGAAGCTTTGCAGGGAGTTGCACTACGAGCAGGAAAAGAAACAAGAAGAGGAAGTGGAGAAAATCCGTGATCCGGGATGGAACTGGAATATTAATAAAGACATGGTGAAAATCATTATGTGGTGCGCTCTGGGAGTGATAGTGGTTATTGTCCTTATTCTTTTTGCGCGCAACAAATATTTTTCTCCGAAAAATCATAAAGTAAAAAGAGAGAATGCTGTGGTGTCGGATTTTATTCCCGACAATATTGATGATTTGAATTTACGCGCTTTGCTGGAAAATGCTATGAAAGCCGATTCCTACAGAGAGGCTGTTCGTATTTATTATTTGATTGTTCTTCGCGATTTGAGTGATAAAAACTTAATCGTGTTGAAGAAGAACAGCATCAGTAAAGATTTTTTAAATGCGATGCACGGTCACGCGCAGTACCGCAAATTCTTTTTGTTGAATCGTCTTTTCGAAAAAGTGTGGTATGGCGATTACGATATCAATGCAGAAGATTTTTCTGCAGCGAGCGCTATGTTTGAAGATTTTATTAACGCTGTTAACTCCTCTAAGGCATGAACAAAGGAAGAGTTATAGCAATCATCATATCTATTGTCATTGTTCTGGCAGCGCTTGCTTTTTATTTTTTACCGAGAGGCAACGGTGAAAAACAAGTGCAGTGGTATGAATATTATCACATGGAATATAAGGAGCCGTATGGTACTTATGCGGTGTCGCAATTACTGGATGATTATTTTCCGAAACAATCATTTACTGTTTTGGAAAAATCACTGTACAAAACTTTAGATCAGTCGAAAGTGGATGCTCCTGCTAATTATATTTGCATTTCCGATTATATATACTGGACGGGAAGAGACGAAGATTCTTTACTTTCCTTCGTTCAAAATGGAAATAACGCTTTCCTTTCCGTTAAAAATTTACCGACTACTTTTCTTAAAAAATTAAGTGAGTTCAAATATCAGGAAACGGGAGTGACCACTTCTTTTTCCAGTCGCGAAGCACTTTCACTGGACATCAATGATGGCACCGACAGCATTTACAAATACATGTTTAACAATGGTTCCGGAATAGATACCAATTATACCTGGAATGCCATTTCAGTTGAACTGGACAGCATGGTTTCCAGTACCATTTTAGGAACTTATAAAAGAGTGGAAGTAGATACGGATTACGTGAATTTTGTGAAGATTCAATATGGTAAAGGAAGTATTTATGTACATACGATGCCTTTGGTTTTCACCAATTATTATTTAATTACCAAAGAGGGCCGAGCGTACGCCGAAAAAGCTTTGTCGTTTTTACCCGAAGGAGATGTGTACTGGGACAATGTGAGTCAGAATTATATTTATCAGCCGCAGGGACAAAATGAAAAATCGCCCCTTTCTTTTATTTTATCTCAAAAAAGTTTGCGCTGGGCTTGGTACATCTGTTTGTTGGCCATATTGCTGTATGTGATTTTCCGCGCCAAAAGAAAACAAAGAATTATTCCTGTGATTGAACCCAATATCAACACGTCGATTATGTTTATTGAAACCATCGGTAAGTTGTATTACATGCAAAACAATCATCATAAAGTGGCGCTGTTAAAGATGAAGCATTTTGTTAATTTCATCCGGATGAGATATAAAGTGAATCTGCAAAAAGATATGGAGCAGAAAATAGATCAGCTGGCGGTTATTTCGGGAGTTAACCACGATATTATCACCACTCTTTTTACAAAATACCAACGCATTAGTTTAATGGAAAACATAACGGCGCATGAGCTTTTAGAGTTCAATGCCATCATTCAAAAATTTTATAAAAATTGTAAATAAATCTTATGGAAGCAACAACAGAAACTAACGACGGCGCAGAAAACATCGTGAAAGACACGCGACTGGAAAAAGAAATTTTTGAGCTGCACGAAGCAACTATCCTGATTAAAAAAGAAATAGGGAAGGTGATCGTCGGACAGGATAAAATGGTGGATCTGATGCTGATTGGTTTGCTTACAGGCGGACACGTTTTGCTGGAGGGTGTGCCGGGCATCGCTAAAACTTTGTCGGCAAAAATGCTGGCAAAAACTTTATCTGTAGGCTTTTCACGTATTCAGTTCACTCCCGATTTAATGCCTTCCGATGTAATAGGAACTTCGGTTTTTAATATGAAAACTTCGGATTTCACTTTTAAACAGGGACCGATATTTTCCAATGTTATTTTGATTGATGAAATCAACCGTTCTCCGGCCAAAACACAGGCTGCTTTGTTTGAGGCGATGGAAGAAAAACAAGTGAGTGTTGACGGTACTACTTATCCGTTGGCCTTTCCGTTTTTTATAATTGCCACACAAAATCCGGTGGAGCAGGAGGGAACTTATAAATTGCCCGAAGCACAGCTGGATCGCTTCTTGTTTAAAATAAAATTGCAGTATCCTACTTTGGCGGAGGAACAACAAATTCTGAGAAGATTTAAAGAGGATTTTGATTCGCGTTTAAGCGCCGATGTTAAACCTGTTTTGTCGGCAGCTAAAATAAAATCCTGTAAAGAAATTGTTGAAAAAGTTTACATCAAAGATGAGTTGATCGACTATATCGCAAAGCTGGTTTGTGAAACCAGAAACAACGGAGATATTTTTCTGGGAGCTTCCACACGAGCGTCTCTGGCGATTATGAAAGCGTCAAAAGCCATTGCTGCTTTGAGCGGCAGAAGTTTTGTAACTCCTGATGATATTCGTTTTGTGGCCGGACCGGTGTTGAATCACCGTATTATTTTGTCTTCCGACAGGGAGTTGGAGGGGATTCAGGAAGAGGATGTGATCAATGCGTTGATTCAAAAAATTGAAGTGCCGAGATGAGAATAATCAAGGGACTATATTTATCCAATCGCTTCTTCGCAGTTTGTGGGCTGCTGGTGACGCTATTTTGCGCAAGTTTTATGTGGCAGCAGCTCTTCCTTCCTGCTCAAATAATTTTGTGTGTTTTTTTAATTGTGGTGGTGGTAGATGCTTTTGTTTGTTTTGCTGCCAGCGCAAAGGTGGAATGCGAAAGAGTACTGGGTGATTATTTTTCTTTGGGAGATCCCAATCCTGTTACGATTCATGTGGTCAATCATTTTGCCTTTTCGGTGAACATGGAAATTTATGATGAAGTTCCCGAACAGTTTCAGGAAAGAAAAATGAAAACTTTTTTGAAAAATGTGCCGGCAAAAAAGGCGAAGGAAATTATTTATAAACTGCGTCCCGTAACGCGTGGTGCTTATCATTTCGGATTGGTGAATGTGTTTGTGGGATCGCGCATCGGACTCCTGCAATACCGCGTGCGACGCGCCAAGGAAGAAACAGTGAAAGTATATCCGTCGATTTTGCAAATGAGAAAATGCGAGTTGATGTTGTCGAATAAAACAGCAACTTCCTATGGCGTTAGAAAATTGCGCCGAATCGGACATAGCTATGAATTCGAAAAAATTAAAAATTATGTCGACGGGGATGATATCCGCAGCATCAACTGGAAAGCTACTTGTCGCAAGGACACGCTGATGGTGAATCAGTACGAGGATGAAAAATCACAAAGTATTTATTGCGTGATCGATAAAAGTCGGTCCATGATGTTGCCCTTCGACGGTTTGAGTTTGCTGGATTATTCCATCAACACTTCCCTGGCCTTATCGAATATGGTGTTGCAGAAGGATGATAAAGTTGGGTTGGTTACTTTTTCCAATAAAGTAGAAACTGTTTTGAAAGCCGACAGTAAATCAAAACAGCTGGGATTGATTTTAGAAAATCTCTACAAGGAAAAAGAAAATAATCTGGAAGCCAACTACGAGCAGTTGTTTTTAACGATCAACAACGTAGTGAAAAACCGCAGCTTAATATTCTTGTTTGCCAATTTCGAAAGTCTGCATGCCATCAAAAGAGTATTGCCCTTGCTGAGAAAAATCAACAGTAAGCATTTACTGGTACTCATGATTTTTGAAAACACAGAGATTGAAGCCTACAGCAAACAGGATGCAAATTCAATGGAAGATATTTATCTCACTACCATTGCCGAAAAATTCATTTATGATAAATACAGAATTCTGCAGGAATTAAAAACTTACGGCATTCAGGTGGTGGTAAACAAACCGCACGATTTATCGGTGAATTCCATTAATAAATATCTGCAATTGAAATCGAGAGGATTGATTTAAAGCTCCGTTTCTTCTTTTTTCAAAACCACGTAAGTCTTTGCGATTTTATCGTGAAGAGCTTGTTTGTGCTGGTCCCAAATCACCAACAGGCAGCCGGCAATGTATAAAAAATTAAAGAGCATTCCCAGATTACTGAACAGAGGAATAGTTAATAAAAGCAGAAAAAAGTTTTTCGCTAAATATCTCATTAAAGCATTGGGTACTGAAATTCTTTCTCCGAATTCATTGCTCACTTGAATTCCCATTGCCATTTTTCCAATGGTAGCTTGCTTGGCAGAGGATTCCATGAAAATAGTGTAAAGTGCGCCGATAATGGTAGTAACATAACCGAAGTTGGCGAATTCGGGAGTAACAAGAAGCTTTTCAATATCTCTCCAGTTTTCGGTGAGTTGCTGAAGAAACAAAGCGGCAAAAATTATAGCAAACACAAAAGCTAAAATCAATCCGTCGATAAAGGAAGCACCAACCCTCATCCAGAAGCTCGCATATTCCAATTCTCTTTCACTTTCAGGATTATCTATAATTCCGTCCATTTTATTTTTTTATAATTTACCGCAAGATAAAAATTAAATGAGTTCAATCGGAGCTTCTTTAATTACTTATTTCTCCAAACAATTAAATTATATATTTGAAAAAAATAAAAGATGACAACACAAGAAAACTCAATTGATGCCAATGTTTTTGACAATGATAAATTGGTTTTAACCTCTTCGGCTGTGGATTTTTTGAATACGGCAAGTAAATGGTCTATATTTATTGCAATAATTGGATTCCTGTTTGTGGCCTCGCTTTTAACGATGGCATTTATGATTGGTAATTTAATAAGCCAGTTACCAATGCAATTGCCAATACCAACTATAGTTTTTACAGGAGTATTTTTATTCGCGGCTATTGTTCTGTTTTTTCCTGTTTTTTTTCTGTTCAGGTTTTCAATGAGAACACAAAAAGCAATCAAGACTAAAGATAGTGTTGCGTTGGCATCAGCATTCCAAAGTTTGAAAGCACATTATATGTACATAGGGATTTTAATCATCATTTATATTGCATTGTCAATATTAGGAATGGTGCTTTCAAATAGATAAGAAGTAAAAGCCTGAAATAAAAAATCCTCTGAAATTTTCAGAGGATTTTTTTTGTATTTAGATGTGCAATCCGCACTCACTTTTGTCTTTGTTGATCCACCGACCTTCGCGTCCTTTTCCTTTTGCGGTACAATGTGTACAGCCGATAGAGCTGTAACCCTGAGCTTCCATAGGATGTTTGGGTAAAGAATTCTTTTCAAAATAAGCAGCAGCGTCTTCCGGTTTGAAATCGATGATAGGATAAAACTTTATGATATCGTTTTTTTTCTCAAACACATTCAATGATTTTCTGGTTGTATTTTGAGAACTCATCAATCCTGAAATCCAGATATCGTAGTTTGGTTTTATTCTGTCCAAAGGTTCTACTTTGTTGATGGAACAACACAAATCGGGATCCTTTTTCCAGGTTTCATCTGTTCTGGTAAAATCATTTTTCCATGCTTCAGGCAAAACATCTTCAACGTTTAAATTCAGTTGTTCTTTCAAAAGGTTTTTATACACCTGAGTTTCCGGAAAGTGATAAGTGGTATCTAAAAAAAGAATGACCTGTTTAGGATTCACTTTTGTCACCATGTGCAATAATATAGCGGCTGTGGTACCAAAGGAGCTGGTGAACAAAACTTTTTCCGGCGGAAAATCTTTGTACAACTCGGCAACTCTTTCTTCGGGAGTGAGTGTTGCGTATTTGATATTGAGTTCGTCTATATTCATTGTATATACAAATATAATTTAATTAATCGTAGTTATTCAATCCGCCCTTTAAACTTAAGATGTGCTCAAAGCCGTTTTTAAGTAGTATTTCTGTGGCTCTTTTGCTCTTGTTTCCTGAGCTGCAGTACAAAACGTAGTGTTTATTTTTGTCGAGATCTTTTAACTTATTTTGTAATTCGTCAATGGGGATATTCAGTCCGCCAATGTTTTTGTCTTTGTGTTTTTCTTCTGTGCGCACATCAATGAGCTGGTATTTCCCGGGATTTTGTTGAAGAACGGCAGCTTCAATTTCTTCAATATTTTCAGGGTTTCCGCAGAAAAGCTCATAGTTGATGAGTTCGCAAATAGGAGCTTGTGTTGGATCAATACTCAATTCTATGATGTTACTGTTGTTGTTCAAAGTATCGTAGATCCATAGTTTGTCAATCAAAGGCGTTCCAATTCCTGTGATGAGTTTAATTGCTTCCATTGCTTGCGTTGTTCCTGCAATGCCGGGAAGTGCGCCAATCACACCTGCTTCAGCGCAGGAAGGAACTTCACCTGCTGTGGGTGGAGTAGGATAGAGGTCGCGGTAATTTACACCTCTTTGTGCCTGAGTAGAATAATTAAAAATGCTTATTTGTGCGCTAAATTCGCTGATGGATGCAAAAACGTTGGGTTTTCCGAGGATGACGCAAGCGTCGTTGATTAAATAGCGTGTTGGGAAATTATCGGTACCATCTAAAATAATATCGTAGCCGCTGATGATTTCAAGGGCGTTGTCGGTATTGAGATGTTCGCCGTAAATATCCGTTTTCACAAAAGGATTTAAAGCGTTTATTTTTTCTGCTGCTTTGGCGGCTTTGTTAGCACCAATATCTGAGCTGTTGTATAAAATCTGGCGGTGTAAATTGGAAACTTCAATAATATCGCCATCCACAATTCCAATGCGACCAACACCGGCTGCAGCCAAATATTGCAAAGCCGGACAGCCCAAGCCGCCTGCGCCAATCACGAGCACAGATGCAGCTTTTAATTTCTCCTGCTTCTCTCTTCCAAAAGAAGGAAGAATCATTTGCCTGTCGTAGCGTTGTATTTCTTTGTCAGTTAACATTTTTTCCTGTAGAGACGCAAAATTTTGCGTCTCAAGCTTTGTATTTTAAACCATTTTGTGAGACGCAAAATTTTGCGTCTCTACGGGATTGTTACTCAATTAATTTTTTAGTGATTTCGTTCAGTTGTTCCACTTTACTTTTAAAATCACCGGTTAATTTACTTCTTATTATTCCTAAATTATCAATGACTTCTTGTGTTGAATCAGGAAGAGCTTCTTCTAAATATTCGCGGATTCTTTTGGATAAGGTTGGTGATTTTCCGTTGGTAGAAATTCCAATTTTCAAATCACCTTTTGTAACTACCGATCCTAAATAGAAATCGCATAAATCTGGAGTATCAGCTACATTGACTAAGATGTTTTTTTTCTTGGCTTCATCACGAATGATTCTGCTTTCTTCTTTATTGTCGATGGCGACAAACAATAAGTTTACTTCTTCTAAATCTTCTTTTGAAAATGCTTTTACTTTTGTGGTGATATTGAATTGTTTTGCCAGTTCAATTGTTTCAGTAAGAAAGGTTTTCGCCACCATTTTTATTTGTGCTTTCGGACTACTTTTTAAAAGTGAAGTCAGTTTTTCCAATCCAACATTTCCGCCGCCTACAATGAGGATGTTGAGTCTTTCCGGGAGGAGAAAGATGGGGTAGAGGGGGTTTTGTGTTGGGTTATTGTTCATGATCGTTACTTAACTAAATAGATTACTTTATGCGTTTTCCAACGAAGTAACATTTTCTTTTTTTCTTGCTTGTTGTAAACTTCATAACAATAGAATTTGTCATATTTAAAACCTCTGTAATTAGTGGCAGTAATTATTAAATCATAGCATTGATCACTAGATATCTTTATTTTAAACTTACCTTCTATATCGGTTTTTACTATTAAAGAATCGTTAGCATTTATGTTTTTAAATTTGATTTCAGCATTTGCCAAAGGAACTCCAGATATGCTGTCAATTATTTGCGATTTAAATTCGATTTTATAAACATCCTGAGCTGAAATGGATAATCCTGAGAAGAGAAAGATGCATAAAAGGAAAAAACAAAATAAGTATTTCATACTATAAAGAGTTATTAAATTCTCTTTCAATAATTTTCTCCACCATATCCTGATGAACATTCACCACATCGCCGATTACGATAATCGCCGGAGCTTTGATTTCATTAGAAAGCACCAATGCTTCAATGTTTTCTAAAGTTCCACGAACGCTTTTTTCTGTTGGTAAAGTTCCGTTTTGAATAACAGCAATTGGTGTTTTTGAAGAACGGTATTTGAGTAATTCCTGAACGATTTGTTGAAGTTTCCCAAGTCCCATCAATATCACCAAAGTTGCTGTAGATTGGGCTGCCAGAGGAAGGTCTTTTGAAACTTCTCCTTCTTTAGTAGTTCCTGTCACTACCCAAAAACTTTCAGAATAACCACGTGCTGTCACCGGAATTTTTTGAAGTTCAGGAACAGCGATGGAGCTGGATATTCCAGGAATTACAGTGCTTTCGATACCATAAGCATATGCGTAAGCAATTTCCTCTTGTCCGCGACCAAACACAAAGGGATCACCGCCTTTTAATCGAACTACATTGCCGTATAGATAAGCGTATTCAACAATCAAGGCATTGATTTCATCTTGTTTGAGGGAAGGCTGTCCGGCTCTTTTTCCCACGAAAATTTTAGGAATGTTCACCGGCGCATAAGCCAATAATTCTTTGTTGATTAAAGCATCGTATAACACAACATCAGCACTAGCTAAAGCATTTACAGCTTTAAGCGTGATCAGTTGCGGATCGCCCGGACCGGCTCCTATCAGTGTGAGATGAGGTGTGTTGCCGTTGGCCGCTATCATAAAAAGTGATTAAGCTTTCTCAGTTTCTTTCGACAATTGCAGATCTCTCAATGAAGTTAAACCTTTGTAGAAAGCATTGGCATCAGCGATGTAAGCTGCTGCAAATTCTTTGGTAGGTTCACTTTTGTTGATTTTCAAAATCTGTTCTTTTGCGCTTGGGAAAACAGTGTATTGTTTTGTTTCAACAAATTCTTTTTCAAAGTCGTTGATCACACCATGTTGAGTGTTGGTTTGTTTTCCAACGCTGGTCAGCATTGCTTTTGCACCGTTCACCATTGAGCTATAAGCGTGGTAAATGGCATCGGCATATTTTCCTGCTTCGAAATTCAATTGAGCGTTTTCCAGTTTTTCTTCCACATCAAGGAACAAAGTAGAAATCAAGTCGATAACAACACCCGCACATTCTCCAACACCAATCGCTTTAACGTATTCTTCTTTATGACCCCAGTCGGTGAAATCTTCATCGGTAACATTTGTTGTATCACCCAAAGCTTTCAATAAATTGTAGAAATAATTTTTTCCTTGTCTCTCAAAATATTGCCAGTAGTATTCTCCTTCTGTTTGGTTGGCACTGTAGTCGTCCAATATAGCTCTTACCGCATCCAAAGCACGACGGGAAGGGATTTTAATGATTTTTTCAGATAAGGCACCTTGTCCGTTTCCTTTGGTTCCACCACCTAACAACACTTGCAATGCAGGCATTACTTTTCCTTTCACGTTCATTGAGCTTCCGTGGAAACCTATTCCCGCTAAAGCATGCTGACCGCAAGAGTTCATGCAACCGCTGATTTTAATTGACAGATTTTGGTTGAATACCAATTCAGGATATTCTTCTTCAATCATTTTTTCAATCACTTGTGCAGTGTGCACGCTATCAGAGATACCGAGGTTACAAGTATCCGTTCCCGGACAAGAAGTAACATCGGCAGGGGAGTTGAAGCCCGGTTTTGCCATCTCCATTTTTTTCAATTCATTGTACCAGAATTTCAATGCTTCCGGACGAATGTATTTCAACATCAAACCTTGGTTGACTGTGATTCTAATGTCGTCAGCAGCGTATTCTTTTACCAAAGCAGCAAGGTTTCTAGCTTCTTTCAAGTAGAAATCACCATTGGTCAATTTGATCCAGATACCGTAAAAGCCTTTTTGTTTTTGTTCGAAAACGTTGGATTTAAACCATCTGTCGTATTCTTTTTCATCGCTGATGGTTACCGCAGGAATTTCTTTCACAGCAGGAGCAACCGTTGAAACGTAAGCAGCTGCATCGATAGGATAAGTTTTGTGTTTGATGGCTTTCCATTCTTCTTCCACCAATGCCTGGAAAGCTTCCAAACCTAAGTCGTGCAACAAATATTTAATTCTCGCTTTGTGTCTTTTAGAACGCTCACCATGACGATCGAAAACTCTTAATACTGCTTCAGTATAAGGAATGATTTTATCGGCAGATAAAAACTCGTAAGCAGTGTGAGCATGGAAAGACTGAGCTCCCAAACCACCGGCCAACATTACTTTAAAGCCAACTACTCCGTTTTCAATTTTAGGCAGGAAGCCTAAATCGTGGATGTAAGAGAAAGCCTCATCTTTATCAGAAGCAGAGAAAGAAATTTTGAATTTTCTTCCCATTTCCTGGCAAACAGGGTAACGCAGGAAATATTCAAACATTTCCTGAGCGTAAGGAGCAACGTCAAAAACCTCGTCTTTATTGATACCTGCATCAGGAGAAGCAGTGATGTTTCTTACCGTGTTACCACAAGCTTCACGCAAAGTGATGCTTGATTTTTCCAGATCAGCCCACAATTGCGGAGTTCTGTCCAGGCTTACGTAGTGGATTTGAATATCTTGTCTTGTCGTTGTATGTAATCTTCCAATGGAATATTCTTCAGATACGTCGCAGATTCTTAACAACTGCTCAGTTGTCATTTTTCCGTAAGGTATTTTAATACGGATCATTTGTACACCTTGCTGGCGCTGACCGTAAACACCTCTTGCCAAACGCAAGCTGCGGAATTTTTCTTCATCAATTTCTCCCGCACGGAATTTCGCGATTTTCTTTTCAAGATCAATAATGTCTTGTTGTATTACCGGATTTTCGAATTCTGATCTAAAGCTTTGCATATGTTTAATTTATTAACAAGTGTTCAAAAGTACGAACTGCTTTCCTCTTTTGAAACAAAGAAGTAAAATTTGATTTATTATTTATTTTTCAGAAGGAGATTATCTCTCCATAACTTCCTTTATTTTTTGAACGAATTCATTCATTCCACTTTTGGAATGCTCATAGCCCTTTTCATTGGCAAAGCCCTTTTGAGTCCAGGTAAATTTGGTTTTTTGATCGTTGATTTTTTCCAGATCGTAAATCACTGCGGAGTAGTTTTCAGGTTTGTCTTCAGTGCCTGAAAATCCGCTCCAATAAGAATAGGCTATTTTTTTGTGGAATTCATTTTCAAGAATCACTCCGTGGTCGCGGTATTTGTGTCCTTCATAATCACCCTGAAAAACTATTTCGCTCCCAACTTTCCAGTCGGTGACAGTTTCGGTTCCAAAAAGGTAGTCTTTGATGATTTCAGGTGTTGTCAATGCTTTCCAAACTTTCGCCAAATCAGCATTTACTTCAACGGCTTGCGCTACTATTAAATCGTGGTTCATATATGTAAGGTTTGAATGGTAAATCTAGATAATAAAAAAAGCCTCCCGAAATTTCGAGAGGCTTTCGTTCATACAAACCTGTAAGCCGGATCCTGTATCGGTTGCCCGATCCCTATCATTTATCTATACGCTCCACCCGTTGGGTTAAGAGCGAGCAGCTCCCCAACCTATTTGAGCTTTCATCCCAAGGGGTTTTTACAAAGTCGGAATTACTTCCGTCAGTAGTGAGCTCTTACCTCACTTTTTCACCCTTACCCCGACGAATCGGGGCGGTATTTTCTGTTACACTTTCCGTCAAAGAACTTTTGCAAATCCCTTGCCCTCGTTTTCACAAGGCATGGTGCTCTGCGATGACCGGACTTTCCTCCCTGTGTCTTTCAACAAGGCGATAAGGCAGTTTGTACTGCAGCAAAGGTAATTTATTTTTAAGAGTGATGTTTGAATTCCGTTCACAGATGAAAAATACACTTTCGTCGAATTGTTGATAGCTCTACAGATTTTCTCTTGACAACAGCTCTTATTATGTATAATCTTGTATCATTACCAGTTCCTTAGGGGGGAACTAATTTTTGTAAAAGGTTTAAAAACTTTTTATGAAACAGGGTAGTCTTCTTATTTTCTTTTTTCTTTTCATTTCTTCTACAGTCAATGCCATTTATATTTCGGGGAAATATACAGGGAATGGTGCTGCTTCAAAATCAGTTACGGGTTTGGGATTTAAACCCGAAGTTGTTTTGGTGAAGGGAGCAAGTACGCAAGACGCATGGATTGCTACAGCATCTATGACTACCGGATATGCTAAATTACTCACCACGAATGATCCTCCTGCAACAGGTTATCTCAATACTTTTGATTCTGATGGTTTTACTGTTGGGAACTCATCTACCTCCAATACCAATGGCGCTGTGTATTATTTTGTGGCCTGGGACGATGCTGATGCAAGTATTGCAACAGGAAGTTTTACTCCGGTAAATTGTGGTTCTGCAGCATGGGCCAATGCCACTTATTATAATCCGGGTGCAATGGTGACTTATGGAACGAATACTTATCATAATAAAACAGGACACACTTCTAATTCAGGAACAAACCGTCCGGATATCAATAGTACCATTTGGACTGACTTAGGTGTTTGTAGTGCTTTTGATGTGAATATTACTTTAGGCTACCGTCCGGAAATGCTTTGGGTTTTTGGTGAAGGAATCGCCAACCAGTGGGATGAGGTTTGTTATCCGCAATTTACTTTTGACAATGCGAACTCCAATAAAATGGCCAACTTCACTCAGGGCAGTGTTTTAACAAATTCAGATAAAATCATCAGTGATTTAAGTGCTACCGGATTTACTACCAGAGCCGTTAGCAATCGTGGTACCCACGACGGTCCGGCCAACGGAGTGAAATACAATTATGTGGCTTTTAAACCCGGATCGAATGCTCAAACCGGTTCCTACACAGGAACAGGAGTTAACAATAAAGCAGTTACCACTTCTACTACTCCTACTTTTGTGATGGTAAAAGATTTCAATGGCGGACAGAACACCTGGTTCAAAGCCTCCTCCATGGGCACCGATACTTCCTATAAATTTACGGGAGGTCCCGATGTTTCAAGTGTGAAAAAGCTAACTGCAACAGGTTTTACGGTGGGAGTGAACGGTGAGGTAAATACCAATACCAGTACTTTTGAATTTTTTATCTTGAGTGGCGGTACAACACTTCCGGTGAAACTCACTTATTTCACGGGCGAAAAAGAAGATGCCGCAGTTAAACTTTACTGGCAAACTGAAACAGAAATTAACTCCAGTCATTTTGTTGTTGAGCGTTCATCCGACGGGGTTTCTTTTGAAGCTATCGGACAAGTTGACGGAGCGGGAAACAGCAATCAGTTGATCAATTATGTGTTCACCGATACAAAACCAAATCCCGGAAATAACTACTATCGTTTGCGTCAGTTTGATTATGACGGAGCCAATGAATTGTTTCATACTATAGCGATCCATTCAAACAATGTTAAGGGCTTTGTGCAATTCAGTGCTTTCCCTAATCTTGTGGATGAAAAAACCGGATTTTCTTTTAATTCGGAAATGGGAGGTGAGTATACCATTACTTTATATGATGAAATAGGAAATGAGCTGAAGAAAGTATTTGTTTCTGCAAGCAAGGGAATTAATAAACTGGATCTATCTTTTGCTGAATACAGCAGTGGGTATTATTTTGCACAGCTTGCTTCACACGATTCAGAAACACAGCAAATTAAACTTTTAAAAAGATAATTTCTTTGCTTTAAACCTTTCTTCATTAATCACATCTATATTTCCTATTTTCACGCTGTATTTTTTTTGAAGATGTTTTTTTCATTTTCAATCAAATATTAAATTTGGAAAATAAATGATTGTCGATTTAAATGGTTAAGCCTTTCGCATATAGTATTATTGTAATGATGTTCTTTTTACTTGTTGAATTTATATTCAGTAAAGTGAAGAAGAAAAAAGTTTTTGAGTTTTCGGATACCCTTACCAATCTGGCTTGCGGCGTTATGGAACGCACTTTCTTTTTGTTGTTTGTGGTCATTTATTACACTTCTTTTGAATTCATATATCAGCATTTCGCCTTGTTTAATATTGCAGTGACCTGGTGGAGTGTGATTCTGCTTTTTTTAACGGTTGATTTTTTATGGTACTGGTACCACAGAGCCGGACATGAAATTAATGTTTTGTGGGCCGCGCATATTACCCATCATCAAAGTGAAGAATATAATTTCTCTTTGTCTTTCAGGGTTTCAGCCTTACAGCTCATCATCAGAATGTTTTTTTGGTTGTGGTTGCCGGTAGTGGGTTTTGATCCGAAGGTGACTACTTTAATTATTGGTATCAATGCAGCCTATCAATTTTTTATACATACCCGTTTAATAGGCAAGCTCGGGTTTTTGGAAAACATATTGGTTACACCTTCTCATCACCGCGTGCATCACGGTAAAAATGAACAATACATTGATAAGAATTACGGAGGTATTTTTATTATCTGGGATAAACTTTTCGGAACTTTTGCAGAAGAAAAAGAAGAGGTTTCTTATGGCATTACCAAGCCTTTAACCAGTAGAAATCCTATTAATGCCTGGTTCCATTATTATGCCGATTTATTTGGTGCCGCAAAGCATGTTAGCGGATGGAAAAATAAGCTTCGTATTTTTTTCGCCGGACCGGAAACACTGGGTTTTTATTACGATAATATTAAAACAAATAATTCGCCAATGCCCCAGGAAGATAAAACGCTGAAGTTTTACTTAGTAGTTCAGTTTACCATTTTAACAGTACTTTTTTTTCTTGCGTATTTTTATAATGACAACCTGCCTTTTTCGGTGATAGTGATTGTGTCTTCTTTTGTGATATATTCTTCCCTGAGTTTAGGCTTTGTTTTAGATAGGCACAAAATATCTTTTTCGCTGGAAGCGCTAAGGATTTTATTTATGTCGCTAGCTTTTGTTTTAGTGCTGTGGAAGCTTCAGCATCTTGATTATGCTTTCCTTGCCTTAATGCCTCTGTTGGTTTTTTTACCGTGGATCATCAAAAGAAAAGCGGCCTTTCAAAAAACAGTTTAATCGTTTTCTTCTACTACAATTCTTAATTGATTGCGAAGCTTGCGATTGTAAGTTTCCAGTAACCAATTGAAGTAATTGTTGCTTGATTTGGTGAGGCAGGAAGTATATAATTTGATTCTGTTTTTAATGCTCTCCTGTAATAAAACTTGCATTTCTTTAGCCTCTTCAAAAGTTTTGGCATTGAGTTTAATCACATCTGCATGGTTTTGAATACAGTCGTCGATAATTCTATTGGGTTTAATGCCCATGCTCACATATTCTTCATAGAGATCAACCACCGGAAAAGAAAGTAAGTCCAGAGAGTTTGAAAATCTTCTTCTGATTTCCTCGGGCATGTTATAAGTGAGTTCGCGTTGACGTTCAATCTCGTCAAAATATTCCTGTTCCAGATATTTATCGGGATGAGCGAATACATCCACCCAGTCGATTTCCATTTCCCATAATCCGAAACGGTGAACATTATTTCCTAAATCAATGATGGTAAAATTCTTTTTGGTAGGAGTAACCCTCGATCCTCTACCAATCATTTGATGGTAAAGGGTTAACGAGCGCGTGGCTCTGTTCACCACAATAACTTCTACAGAAGGTTCGTCAAAACCGGTGGTTAAAATACCAACGGAAGTCAATACTGCTCCCGGTGTATTTCTGAACCAGTCCAGAACTTCTCTTCTTTCTTTTTCCCCAAAGGTACTGTCGAGGTGTTTGATATTGGTGATTCC
Source organism: Flavobacteriales bacterium (assembly GCA_023251095.1). Lineage (GTDB taxonomy): Bacteria > Bacteroidota > Bacteroidia > Flavobacteriales_C > JAHEZL01. Next base: position 253,965 of record JAHEZL010000001.1, on the reverse strand, counting down.
GGCCTCTTTAAAGAAGTCGTATACCAACCATGAAACCTGAATCCCCGGATTGAATATGAGTGTTTTTTTTCCTAAAGCTTTTTCTTTGTAAGCGCTGATGAGCTTGAACTGCATATCGTAACCCGAATACAATTTTTCCGATGAACTAACGGTGTAATCCCCGTTGATTCCCACTTTCAGTGATCCTAAATTAACGTCGTAAGTATAGGTAGAAGGTTCGCAAAGATATCCATCGGCAATCAATGAATGAATAGAGTCGCCTGTGATCAGCTCATTGTAATTGTCTTTGAGAGGCAAGCTTTTATTTGAGCTTAAAGGAGTTGCGGTAACACCTAAAAGAATACTGTTTCTAAAGTACTGGAATATCTTTCTGAACGAGTTGTTGTGGGCCTCATCAATAATTACGAGTCCGATATTCCCAATAAAATTATCGTCTTCCATCAAGCGGTTGTTCAGGGTTTCCACCATGGCCACAAAACAGTTGTAGTCATTTTGGTTTTCAATTTTCCTGATCTCACTGTTGATGATAAAGTTTTTTACGCTGATATCTTTTAAGCGGGCTGAGGTTTGTTCCAACAACTCCACGCGGTGTGTTAAAATCAATACGCGCTTGTTTTTTACATTGTTGAAATACCTGGCTATCTCCGAAAAGATGATTGTTTTTCCGCCACCTGTAGGCAATTGATAAAGGAGTTTAAAATCATCGGGACGCTGGTTAAGCTTCTCTACAATTTGATTGATTGCCTTTTCCTGATAAGGATAAAGCTTTCTTTCTTCCGTTTTTTGAGGGATCTCCGGGTTAATCATTCACAAACATTAATCCGCAAAAGTAATACGTTAATAACAGGAATCATAATAAAGAGGGAATTAAAATTCCAAAGGAATATTTCCTGTTAGGGTGAGTTTGTTGAATGTTGGCGTAAACTGCACAGAATCAATCAGTGAAGTGTCATTTGCAAAAACCATCAGCACATATTTTTTATTTCCGGCGGTAACAAATTTAGTGCTGTCGTTAAACTGAGCTTCGATATAATAAGGGAGTTTACGATCGCTTTGTAAATGGCTGGCTACCCAAACATTTATTTTACCGGAGTTTTCCGACAGGGTTGCCTGAAAAGGAGAGTAAGTGGTGTCGGTAATATGAATGGTTTCCAGTTTTCCGGTGGCGGCATATTTATCGGAATAGTAAGTGATGTTGGCATCGAATTTAGCTGGGACTTCCAGTAAATACCAGACTTTATAAATAAACGAGCCTTCGTTTTTTTCGCAGGAAGAAGATAGCGTGAAAAGTAAAAACACGAAAGTCGACACTTTAAAAATATTGAATATGCTTTTTTTTGTCATTCCTGTTTAACGTTTTGTCATGCGGTCTATTTCCCTTTTCGCATCTTTCTTTTTCAAATCTTCCCGCTTATCGTAAGTTTTTTTACCCTGAGCCAAAGCGATTTCAAGCTTGGCCCATTTGTTTTTCATAATGAAAATTTTCAGAGGAATGATGGTCAGTCCTTTTTCTTTTACTTTTTTGTGAAGCTTATCCAGTTCTTGTCTTTCCAGTAAAAGTTTTCGGTCTCTTTTTTCCTCGTGATTGAATTGTCCGGCGTTTTTATAAATACCGATGTGCATTCCCAGTACATACAATTCATCGCCAACGAAAGTGCAATAAGCTTCTGCCAATCCTGCTTTTCCGTCGCGAACAGATTTTATTTCCGTCCCTAGCAGCTGTATTCCTGCCACATATTTATCCAGCACTTCATATTCAAAGAAGGCCTTTTTATTTTTTATACTAACCGGATTATTATCGGACATGCTGAAAGTTACAAATTATTTGGGAGCGAATTTATAAATGAAATACGCTACTACACTAAAGAAAATATTGGGCAGCCAAACTGCAAAGGCTGAAGGCAGGTTGGTGTTGGTGGCGAAAACTTCCCCTACACGCGAAAGAAATACGTAGATGAGGCCCAAGCTGATGCCATAAACCAGATGCATTCCCAATCCGCCTTTTATTTTTCGGGAGGAGATACAAACACCGATAAGAGTGAGAATAATGATGGAAAAAGGTATGGCTGTTCGTTTTTGTAATTCCAGTTGATACCGCTTTACTAAGCTCGATCCTTTTTGTGTTTCTTCTTCAATGAATTCCGTCATTTCAAAATAATTCATGGTAGAAATGAGGTTGGGCTTGTCGCTGAAATCTTCGGGACGGAAATTCAGCAAAGTATCTTTGCTGTCGCCGCTTACAAAAGATTCATCCAGTCCGTTCAAACTCCTTTCTCTCCACGATTTTGCCGACCATTTTCCGCTGGCCGAATCCCATACGAGGCGCTCGGCTTTAAACTGGCGGATGAGTTGTCCGTCCTTCATCTGATCAATACTGAAGTTATAGCCTGTTTTGCTGTAAGTACCGTAATTGCTGATGTACATATATACATCGGGTTTTAGTTTGCGGTGAATATTGGTACCTAGATCAACTCGGTTGGAGTCGTGGTAATAGCGATTTTCAAAATCCAGTTTTCTCTGATTGGTAATTGGAATCAAAAAATGATTCATAAAAAGAGAAAGCACGAAAAGAAAAAGCGCCGCAATCATGTAAGGACGAAGCATCCGGTTGAAACTGATGCCCGAACTGAGAATGGCCATTACTTCATTGTTGCTTGCTAATTTGGAAGTGAAAAATATTACGGCTAAAAAAACAATTAAGGCGTTGAGTGTGCTGTACAGCCATGGAATAAAAGTGCAGTAATAATCAAATACAATGGCGTTGAGCGGAGCTTGCCTGTCGAGAAAATCATCAATTTTTTCCGATACGTCGAAAACAATAGTAATCAAAATGAAAATCCCTATAATAAAGAAGAAAGTGCCGAGGAACTTTTTAATAATATAGAAATCGAGTTTTTTCATTTCACTATAAACGCGTTGTCATTTGTTTTACCATTTTCTCTTTCCACGGATGAAAAGTACCGGCAATAATTTGTCGGCGTGCTTCCTTCACCAGCCATAGATAAAAAGCCAGATTGTGAATGCTGCCAATTTGTTTGCCCAGCATTTCATCACTTGCAAACAAATGACGAACGTAGGCTTTTGTGTATTGTTTGTCAACGTAGCTGGTACCGAATTCATCCAGCGGACTGAAATCGTTTTCCCATTTTTTGTTTTTGATGTTGATGATGCCCTGACTGGTAAACAGCGTGCCGTTGCGACCGTTGCGCGTAGGCATCACGCAGTCAAACATATCAATGCCTAAAGCAATGTTTTCTAAAATATTTCCAGGAGTACCCACGCCCATTAAGTAACGCGGTTTGCTTTCGGGAAGAATGTTGCAAACCACTTCCGTCATGGCATACATATCTTCATGAGGTTCACCAACGGAAAGTCCGCCAATGGCATTTCCCGGCGCATCAAAAGAAGCGATAACTTCTGCCGATTTTATTCTTAAGTCTTTGTAAACGCTGCCTTGTACTATAGGGAAAAGCGCTTGAGTGTAGCCATATAAAGGATCGGTGGTGTTGAATCTGTCGAAACATCTTTTCAGCCAGCGATGCGTCATGTCGATGCTTTTGGCGGCGTAGTTGTATTCGCAAGGATAAGGCGTACACTCATCAAAAGCCATGATGATATCGGCGCCGATAACGCGCTGAATATCCATTACATTTTCGGGAGTGAAGAAATGGTAAGAGCCATCAATATGCGATTGGAATTTAACGCCTTCTTCGGTGATTTTCCTGTTGTCGGCCAAAGAGTATACCTGATAACCGCCGCTGTCGGTAAGCATCGGACGGTCCCAACCGTTGAATTTATGCAATCCGCCGGCTTGTTGAATGATATTGGTTCCCGGACGCAAATACAAATGATAGGTATTTCCCAAAATGATTTGCGCCTGAATATCGTCTCTCAGCTCATGCTGATGCACTGTTTTCACCGTAGCTGCAGTGCCAACAGGCATGAAGATAGGTGTTTCAATAATGCCGTGATCGGTTTCAATCGTTCCTGCACGCGCTTTCGACTGTGGGTCTTTATGTTCTAAGTTGAATTTCATGAGCGGGCAAAAATAGACAAATATGTTCGGATTGTTTAATCGCAATCTACATCACCTGCACCCATGTGCTCAAAGCCGTATATAGTGAGCCATCTGGTGTATTTAGGATTTACAGGTTTGTTTTTTGATCCAATGTTGTCACCATAATGCATCTCCATTATATTTTCGGGTACAGTATCGGATAAAGCAAAACGGGTTTTAATGTCGCTGATGAGCATGCTGTCCTTAAAAGTAATTTCAACTTCTCTTAAGCTTCCATGTTCGAACTCCAGTCGGATGTCTTTTATGGAAGGATTAATTTTTGAAAATAAAGAATCGGGAATATGCACTTCCTTCATAATATTCCTCAGTACTGTCGCAAGGATCTCCGTTGTTGATGTATTCTTCATAAGAACAATTGAAAACAGAGTCTTTATAGGACAATCCGTTTTCCAGCATACAGCCAAATTCTGCCGGATTTTTTCTCATCCAGGTCATTAAAGGATATTTTTCTAAAAAACCCGGACCCTGATCTTCTGCAATTTCGGGAAGAGGAGTATTTTCTGTAGTTGAATTCTGACAACTTATTAAAAAAATAGCGATTAAAAGAGAGCAGATGATTTTCATTATTTTCAATTTTGAGAGCGTTAAGATAGGGCATAAATCCCTATTCTGAACGCTAAAATAAGAAATCAGGATGCTGAAATAATTCCTCCGTCAAACACTTTCTTAATATAGCATACACTAAAATCACAGCGATGAAAACCACTGTCTTCCTTTCTTTATTACTGATTTTTATTTCACTCAAAACATCTGCTCAATGCAAAGTTTTGGTGTGGGCCGATGAATTTGATCAGAATGGTTTGCCTGATGCCCAAAAATGGAAATATGAAGTAGGTGGCGGAGGTTGGGGAAACAATGAATTGCAATATTATACTTCGGCCCGCTCCGAAAACTCGCGTATTGAAAATGGTAATTTAATTATTGAAGCGCGTAAGGAAGCGTATCAGGGAAGTCAGTATACATCAGCGCGCATCAGCACAAAATTCGCCATCACTTATGGGAGAGTGGAAATGAAAGCCAAACTTCCACACGGTCGTGGTACCTGGGCTGCCATGTGGATGTACCCGAACCAATCGGGTTATGGTAATGGCGGCTGGCCTGATAATGGAGAAATTGATATTATGGAATATGTGGGCCACGATTCAAATGTGGTACACGCCTCTGCGCATAGCAATGCTTACAACTGGAAAAACAACAACGTTAAAACCAACTGGCAAAAAACTCCCGGACTGGAAAGCGGATTTCATATTTATGCTTTGGAGTGGGATAGTTTGAAAATGAATTTTTACGTGGATGATATTAAGTATATGTCGGTTAGCAACGATGGAAGTGGCTGGCAGGAATGGCCTTTCAATAAAGATTTTCATTTGATTTTAAATATGGCTATCGGTGGTTCATGGGGTGGTGAAAAGGGAGTTGATCCCGCGATCTTTCCTGCTCAATATGTGATTGATTACGTGAGAATGTATAGCAGCCCCGGGACTTATTTGCCAATTTCCGGACCCTCAAAAGTTTTTTCCGATTCTGTTTATACTTACTCTGTTCCTCAAAATGATGGGGATGTTTATCAATGGACGCTGCCGAAAGATGCAAGTATAGTAGGTACTTCGGATAGCTCTGTGATTAAAGTGAAGTGGGGTTCGGGTGATGGAAAAGTGTTTTTAAATATTGCTAAAACCTGTGGTTATTATTCAGATTCGCTAAATGTTTTTGTTTACGATACTTTGTCGCAACAGCCTTTTAATACTAAGCCTTGGCCTATTCCCGGTAAAATAGAAGCTGAGGATTTTGATATTGGCGGCGAGGGAAGAGCTTATTTTGATAACTCTGTTGGCAATGCAGGAACATCTTCTTATCGAGATGGAGAAGAGGTGGATATTGAAAAATGTATGGACAGTGACAGCACACAAAATCTGGGATGGATAGCCGATGGTGAGTGGCTTGAATATACTGTGGATGTGGATTCGTCGGCAGAATATAATTTCTTATTCCGCGTGGCTAGTGTTTCAACAGGAGCTGTTCTTCATGTGGAAATGAATGGGGTAGATGTTACAGGAAAAGTTTTTGTTCCTAATACAGGTGGCTGGCAAACGTGGCAAACAAAAAAAGTGTTTTCCAAATCTGTACAAAAAGGCAAACAATTTATGCGCATTGTTATTGAAAGCGGAGGATTTAATTTGAATTATGTGGAGGTGAAAAAAGGAACCTTATCGGACGTGGGGATTGAAAAAAATGAAAAAGCGCTATTGAGTGTATTTCCAAATCCAACGCAAAGAGGGGTTCAGATAAATTGTGAATTGTCGGGAAATGAAGATTTGAGTTTAAGTATCATCAATAATCTGGGACAGGAAGTGTATCAAAAAACCGAATTTAATCCGTCGCTTAATTTCCAGACAGAGATTGATGTTTCTTCATTTTCTGCCGGTATTTATTTTGTGAAAATTCAGCAAGCCGGTAAAATGTATACAAGTAAAATAGTTAAGCAGAATTAGTAAATTTCGGGACTCGGTCGATTTTTCTAAATTTACTGAGTCTTGTATACCATTAGCAACATATTATTTTATAGTTATCTCGCTTGCTTTTTAGTGTTCCTCTATTTCCTGTTGGTATATGTAAGAAGATTGGCTTTTTACAAAGCACCTGCAATTCAAAAAGATTTTTCGCAACCTGTTTCTGTTATTATTTGCGCTCGCAACGAAGCGCTGAATCTCAGAAAACATTTGCCCTTTGTATTGAATCAAAAATATTCCGACTTTGAAGTGATAGTGGTGGATGACGGATCAACAGATGCCACTGCTGATGTTTTACAGCATTTTGCCTCAGAGTTTCCGAAATTGAGAATTATTAAAATAGATCCCTCTGAAAAAATTGGAAAAGGAAAAAAATATCCTTTGTCGGTAGGAATTAAAAACGCAAAGTATGAGTATTTGTTAATGACTGATGCTGATTGCCGGCCGAGAAGTGAACGGTGGATTCAGTTGATGGCCAATGGATTTTCAAACGGAAAGGAAATTGTTTTGGGTTATGGCAAATATGAAAAACGAGCAGGCTTTGTAAATCAACTGGTGCAGTGGGATACTTTTTTTGTGGCAGTACAGTATTTTTCTTTTGCACTGGCGGGTCGACCATACATGGGAGTGGGAAGAAATCTGGCCTACAAAAAAACGCTCTTTGAAAAAGTAAAAGGTTTCGAAAGTCATGCGCACATTGCTTCCGGTGATGATGATTTGTTTGTGATGGAAGCGGCCAATAAAAACAATGTAGCGGTTGTTCTGGATCATGATTCGCATACGATATCCCGAAGCAAAGAAACTTTTAAAGATTGGTACAATCAGAAATCACGACACCTCACAACAGGTGGGGCATATAAAAAATCTATCCTCTTTCGCTTGTCGCTCATAAATTTTATATTTCTTCTGTGGCCCTTTATTTTACTGGTGAATTTCATTTTGCACAAATACTTGTTAGTAGTTTTTACACTGTGGTTGATAAAAGTTCTGATTCAGTATATTATCTTTAAATTTACGTTAAGTAAGCTTACAACTGGTGCCAATTTAATATTATCGGTTATATTTGGAAACGTGTTAATGTTCCTGAGTACGACGATAGTTTTTACAAACATGATAACTAAAAGAGATAAATGGTAGTACCGGGTCCAAATCTTTCTGAAAAGGCAATGTATGATTACAGTCTTGTTCAGGATGCTATAAAAAACAAATCGGAGCGTGCTTACGCAGAGTTGATGGATCGCTACCGTGATTCCATTTATTTCATGTTGCTCAAAATGGTAAACAGCAAAGATGACGCTGACGATTTAACCATTGAAGCTTTTGGTAAAGCATTTCGCAAATTACATCAGTATACTCCCAACTATGCCTTTAGTACATGGTTGTTTAAAATCGCTTCCAACAATTGTATCGACTTTATCAGAAAGAAAAAGAAAAATACTTTTTCTCTGAATCGTTCTATGGATGATGGTGAAGGAAGTGAAATGGAAATGGATATCAAAGCCGATGTTTTAAATCCGGAAGAATCGTATATCAAAGATCAAAAAATCCGCCTGATGCAGGATGTGGTGAAAAAATTAAAACCACGTTACCGCACTTTGGTAGAGTTGAGATATTTCAAAGAATATTCTTACGAAGAAATTGCAGAGGAATTGGATCTTCCATTGGGAACCGTGAAAGCACAGCTTTTCAGAGCCAGAGAGTTTCTTTTTCAATTGTTGAAAAACACAGAAGGAAGCATTTAAGTTTGTGAAAGCAATCCTCAAACATTTTCCTGATCTTACTCCCAAACAAATTCAGCAGTTTGAACAATGCATGCCTTTATACATGCATTGGAACGAGCAAATCAATGTTATTTCACGGAAAGACATTGAGCATTTGTATGAGCATCATATTTTACACTCCTTGGCAATTGCCAAGGTTGTTCCTTTTAAACCGCAAAGCAAAATTTTAGATGTAGGCACAGGTGGTGGATTCCCTGGAATTCCATTGGCTATTCTATTTCCTGAAGTTAATTTTGTTTTGGTGGATTCTATCGGTAAAAAAATAAAAGTGGTAAAGGAAGTTGCTGCTGCTTTAGGTTTAACAAATGTAAGAGCCATGCAGATCAGGGCGGAAGAGCTTGAAGAGAAATTTGATTTTATTGTGAGTCGCGCCGTAACTACGCTTCCCGAATTCATGACTTGGATACGAAACAAGTATTCCGTTAAAAGTTTTAATTACATCAATAACGGTTTGCTTTATTTAAAGGGCGGAGATATAAAAGATGAAATAGCTTCTGTTAAAGGAAAAGCAAAGATTTATAACATCAGTGATTTTTTTGAAGAGGAGTTCTTCCAGACAAAAAAAGTTGTGTATGTGAAAAGATTTTAAGTACTTCAAGTAAGAAATCAAACAAAAATTATGAGAAAATTAAAAATTCAGATAGCTTCTTTAGTTGTTGTTGCAGCTGCAATAATAATTTCTTCCTGTGGTAAAGTAGATGAATGTACCGGTGAAAAATGCAGTGATGAAATTGCTCACATTGATGTTGCATTATATAGTCCTTCAGGTAAACCTTATATATTAGATAGCTATACTGTGGTGCCGAAAGACGGAGGAGATGCTGTTTTATCTAAAACGATTAATTCTTCTACCGATACTACCGGGCAATACGTTGTATTGTCGGATACCGAAAAAAGTAAAGTGACTAAAGATGGTGTTTACTTTAAATTTATCGGAACAAAAGGCGGAAATGAAGTGGTAAATCTTGAGTACAGAATAGCGCACAATTGCTGCCATGTGGTAATAAAGAATGGATTGTCAATAGATACTATTCAATAGAACCGATCAGTTCGGTTTTATTTTCGCCATTTTCTTCTCTATCACTTCCAAGCAAGTTTCATTAAATCCTAAAACAGGAATAGTGATTTTGGAAAGCGTGCTTTTCACTGTGCTTCTTTTCAGGAAGCGATCAATGAAAGTGGTGGTGTGAGAGGTGATACACAATAAATCAATCTTATTGTTTTCAATGTATTCATTGATGCCGTCGGGAACACTCACATTTGGTTCAATTTCTGAAATTACTTTCCTGTATTGAAAATTAAGGGCCTTTCTTTTAAAATTCACAATGTCTTTTGCGTTAATCACGTGTCGGCCATCATCAATATGCAATAAGGTCAGCTGTGCTTCAAATAATTCTGCAAATCCTGCCAGATAGTGTTCAATAGCCTTGTCTTTGTTGTTGATTGCAGTTGGATATAAAATATCGTTAACACCTACTTTTTCGTAGTTGTGCGGTACAATCAAAACAGGAGAAGCAGAACTTCTTAAGATTTTCAATGCATTCGATCCGAAAATTCGATCTTCAATGGAATTGATCCCTTGTGAGGCCATTACCACCAGATCAATGTTTTTTTGTTCTATAAATTCAAAAACTATATCCTGAAAAGAACCTTCTACAATGTGTTCGTGCAGAGAGGTTTTAACTTTCATTCGTAAGTCAGCCGTATATCTTCTAAGTAAAAAAGCGGCCGCGTGTTTGTAATCAGTGATCTCACCATAAATGTGCTGTTCGGCATCCAGTTCGGCAATTTTTTTGGCAATGTGTTCTTCGTATTTGGGTTTGTAGCAATAAAGTAAATGAAGATCGGCGCCTGTTTTATTGGCAAAAAAAACAGCGAAATCTGTAGCATTTACAGCCGCCTGAGATAAATCGGTGGTTAAAAGTATTTTTTTAATGACAGACATTCTGACTTTAAATTTTGCTCAAAAATACAGCAAAATGTGACTTCTACACCAATTAATTTTTAATAAAATAATTGGCCACCGAATTGGTGGCACTTTTTTATACTTTAGTGTTTCCTATTTAGCAGATGAATTATGGATTTTTCTCTTGTATTATCAGAGGTTTATGAAAAAGTAAGGAGTAGAAAATCGGAGGGCAAACCGGCTTCCTATATTCCTGAATTGGCGAAGGTGGATGCCGGTAAATTCGGAATACACTTATTGACTACCACTGGACAAGAGTATTTTGTGGGGGATCACAGCGAGAAATTTTCTATTCAAAGTATTTCCAAGGTATTGTCGCTTTCCATGGTGATGTCCTTAATCGGTGAAAAAGTATGGGACAGAATAGGGGTGGAGCCTTCGGGAAATCCCTTCAATTCTATAGTGCAGCTGGAATATGAAAAGGGAAAACCACGAAATCCTTTTATCAATGCCGGAGCTTTGGTATTGGCTGATATATTGGTGACTCATTTGAAAGATCCCAAAAAAGAATTTCTGAATTATGTGAGATTACTATCGGGAAATAAAAATCTTCAGTACAATGAAAAGGTTGCTGAATCAGAGCAATCGGTGGGGTTTAAAAATGCTTCCCTGGCCAATATGATTAAATCTTACGGCAACATTGAGAATGATATCGATGTGGTTTTAGATTTTTATTTTCATCAATGTTCCATTGAAATGACCTGCGGGGAATTGAGTAAGGCCTTTTTGCCTTTTGCGAATCATGGAATGGCTTATCATTTACCGGAACCAATTTTAAGTAAAAGTAGAGTAAAACGAATCAATGCAGTGATGCTTTCCTGCGGATTTTACGATGAGTCGGGTGAGTTTGCTTACAAGGTCGGTTTGCCCGGAAAAAGCGGGGTAGGTGGAGGTATTGTAGCGGTTCAACCCGATCAGTTCAGCATCACGGTATGGAGTCCAAAACTCAATGAAAAAGGAAATTCCGTACTGGGAATGAAGGCTTTAGAGTTGTTCACTACCAAAACAGGGATTTCCATTTTTTAGCAATATTCTTGCTTCAAGGCTTGTATTTTACTGTATTAGCGCTCACAGTAAAACCTGTGAAAATTCCTAATCCTCCGTCGATATTAGAATATAGCATAGCCGGCTCGGCGAAAGGATCATTGCTAAGGGAACTTTGTTTTTCTAAACTATTGACAAATTTGTAATAGTCTTCTTTTGTTGCAATCACTTTAATTAAAACGCTATCAACACTTAAATCAAAAGAAGTAACAGGATCGTAGGATTCGGTTTTAATGGTTGTTTTTGTCTCCAGTGTATTGTTGTTATTGAGATAAGCAGGTTTTTCAGAATAACTCATAAATGATTCGGAAATTCCATGTACAACAGTATCAGTGCTTGATGTGGTGTAATGATTGCTGTAAAAAACAGTAGTGTACACAAAATAATAATCGCCTGAGGCAGAGAAATTCACCTTTAACTCAAGGTCTTTTTTCATTGAATAAATAGGGTAATAGATACTGTCGGTAATGGTGTAAGGTGAAGAAGAACTATCAATAGAAAGAGTCGGGGGTTGAATTTTTGGAGGCAGGGTCATTTTTGCTGTTATTTTTTTACCATCAGGTGTTGTTGCGTTTAAATAATAGTTCAATCCGGGTATTAAATGGAATGAAGCAGAGTCAATGGAATAACATTCATCGTTAGCATCGTAAATCAATTGCCTTTCATCGCCAAAATCATTTTTAATGGTGACTATTGCATCAATGATGTAAGGAATATCCTCATAATTTTCGGAAATATGTTTGGTGTTGGCTCGAAAATTCTGGATCAATTCAACTCTAAAAACAGCGTCGTTGCTAGATAAATAGGAGGTCACAACAATTTTGTTTTGGTAATCGAAGTCTTCGTTTATTTCTTTGATACAGGAAGAAAAAAACAACCCGAAAAAAATCGCTAGATATGTAAATGTTTTAAAGCTCATTAAAAAGTAATTTTATAATTCACCGATGGTAAAATAGGTAAAACCGAAATTTGTTTTGTTGTATTTGAAGTCCCTGTAGCAGGAGTTCCGCTGCTTAATATATAATAGAAATAAGGGTTTTGACGGTTGTAAGCGTTGTATACACTGAATTCAAATTCTTTGGTAAATCTTTTTCCTTGTGTTTTATAATTGATCCCTATATCGAGTCGGTGGTAAGCCGGCATCCGGAAATTATTAATGCCCGGATAATCAAATACAATCCCATAATGAGGTACAGAGGGAGCGATTGACGGATTGGAGTTGGTAAGGTTGAAGGCTGAATTGGCTACTGTTATAGGATTTCCACTCATGTATATCCAGCTGGCGGTGACACTGATTTTTTTTGTGAGCTGATAAATCAAAGTAATATCGAAATTATGCCGTCTGTCGTAACGATTGTAAAAAGGCTTTCCGTTGTTTAATTCGTTGAATTGAGAAAGGGACCATGATAAAGTATAACCCATCCATCCTTGCCAGCGACCTGATTTTTTATGCAATAATATTTCGCCGCCATAGGCCCATGAGGTGCCCGAAGTGATGTTGTTTTCCCAGCTTACTTCATCAGGGTCAATAGCATTAATGTTGCTGGTTTGCATAAAACTAACGCCTTCTTTAAATGACACTTCGTGATTTGTTTTTTTGTAATAGCCTTCTAAGGAAATGCTGATGTTTTTTTTCGGCAAGTCTTTTACCAGTCCAACAGTAAATTGATCGGCCCATTTAAAAGGTACTTTTTCAGTGGCCGGAATCCATAAATCAGTGGGGAGTCCAACCCCTTTGGAGCTCAGCAAATGAAGGTACTGATGTGTTTGAGTGTATGAAGCTTTAAAAGCCCAGTCCTTGATTAAATTATAAGACAAAGCAATTCGGGGTTCGGGGTTAATATAGGTGTACGATTTATAAGTGTAAATATTTAAGCGGCCGCCCACTCTGAATTTTAGTTTTTTGGTGACGCTGAATTCATCTTCGGCGTATAGTGCACTTTCCATTGCACTATATTTTTGTATTGTGCGGTTTAACTGAGATATTTCTGTGTTTATAGAAACAGCCGCATCAGGAGCAAAGTTTTTTTGTGTTACGATGGCTCCGAATTTGAAGGTGTTTTGAGGATTGATAAAATAGCTGAAGTCGTTTTTAAATCCTAAGTCTTCAATGTTGGTTTTGTATTGTAAATAATAAGTAGCGATATAGGGATTGATTTGTTTTACATCGGTAATTAAATTGTATTTACAGTAAAGGAGGGAGGCATTCCAAAATAATCGTTTGTTAATCACATGGTTTAAACGAAGAGAGGAATTGAAATTATTCCATTTCACTTTAGCGTAATATAAAGCATAGTAGGTAGATTCATCAGTGATATTAAATTGATCGCCACTATAGGTGCTTCCGAAATATAATTTTGTTTTAGAAGAAAGTTCGGCGCTTATTTTACAGTTTAAGTCATAAAAGTGATAAGAGCCAAACTGGTCCTTGGGCATGAATTGTTTTGTAAACAGATGCGCATAGGAACTTCTACCCGAAACCATGATGGATATTTTGTTTTTTATTAGCGGACCTTCCAGTAAAATTTTGGAAGTAGCTAAGCCTAAGCTTACATTTCCTGTGAATTTATTTTTATTTCCTTCTTTTAAATTCATGGTGATCACTGATGCGAGGCGGCCACCGAATTCTGATGAAAACCCGCCTTTGGTGATGTCGAAGCTTTTCAGCGCATCGGAGTTGACGATAGAAAATATGCCAAACAAATGAAAGGGATTGTATACAGGCGCATCATCAATCAACACTAAATTCTGATCAGCTGCCGATCCTCTTACAAATAAACCGGGAGTAGCCTCACCGCCACTTTGCACACCGGGTAAATTCTGAATAATTTTTAAAGGATCGCTTTCTCCCAGAATAGAGGGAATGGCTTGTATTTGTTTTAAAGGCAGATCGAGCTTACTTATTTGTATATCGCTGCTTTGTCCTTTATAAGAATTTTTTGTGATGATGATTTTTTCGGTACTGATAATTTCAACAGTTAAAAGAATTTTAATTCCTGTGTTTTTATACAATGCAAGGTTTCCGGTTTGTGTTTTGTAGCCCGCAGCGCTAAATGCCATCTCATAATTCCCCGAATCCAGCGATAAGGAAAAAAAACCCATGGAATTTGTTGTGGTACCCTGATTGTTTTTTGATTCATAAATACTGGCTCCATAAATGGGTTCGCCTGAGCTGCTATCGGCAATGAAACCGGTAAGAGTAAGTTTTTTTCCAAATGCATTAAAAGAAACGCAAAGTAATATTGAAAAAATAATTTTATGCATTGATATAAAAAGGCTCCAGAAGGTGATTTGCGGAGTTTAACGCTAATAAAATTCATTTATTACATCAGCAAATACTAATACATTCTTAAATTATCCGGAAAAGCGAGGCAACCATTTAACATTTTTTTTGTCTAAGCTAAAGAAGGATATTTTTTATTCTTCACACAATAACATATATTTGAGTTCGTTGCATCATTAACAATCTAAAAAATAATTGCCTATAGAAGTATATCTACTCGTGTTTAAATGTTGAATTAAAAACCCTGTAGCGTATGCTTTTATCTAATTTGAGTGACCACGAACTCGTGCAGTCATATATCAAAGGCAATGAAGAAAGCCTTAAAGTTCTAATCAAAAGACATAGATCCAAGATCTACTCTTATATCCGTTTTACCATTAAGGATAAAGAATTGGCGGATGATTTCTTTCAGGACACCTTTATAAAAGTGATCAATACCTTGAAATTAGGGCGCTACGATGAAAAAGGGAAGTTTTTACCCTGGGTGATGCGTATTGCGCACAACCTGATGATAGATCATTTCCGCAAGCAAAAAAATATTCAAAAGGTGAATGTGCGCTCAAAAGACAATGAGGAGCTTGATATTTTCGATCGTATTGATTCCAAAGAAATGAATGTGGAGCAGCAAATGGTGGATGCTCAAATCAAAGAAGATGTTAAAAAACTGATCGATTATCTTCCAGAAGAACAAAGAGAAGTGGTGATGCTGCGTCATTTTGAGGATTTGAGCTTTAAAGAAATCGCTGAAATGAAAAATATCAGTATCAATACTGCGCTTGGAAGAATGCGTTATGCTTTGATCAACATGAGAAAACTGGTGAAAGATCACAATATGGTACTTTCAATGGATTAAATTTTTTGTCCTTCGCAATATGCAGTTTAAAGGTGTCGTTATCCTTATAAATCAAAACTTATATTGCTTATGGACGAAATGTTTACTCAAAAAAATCTAATCGAAAAATTTGACGCCGAACTGAATGAACTTCTTGAGCTTGCAGCGATGCCAAAAGGATCTGCTGAAATCAATGAAGACGAAGTACCCGGCGATGATTTTGTGAACAACATCATTAATTATTCAAAAGCTTTAAGCGTTCGAAATTCTGATATGTTGGATAAGATCTGCTTTGTTTTGAATTAAAAAATTGGTTGATGTCGTTTTAAAGGTGTTCTGAATAAGGGTTTTCAGAACACCTTTCTTATTTTAGTGCCATGACTAAAAAAGAGAAGGCCGCTGCAATCACAAAAATACTGGAGAAATTGTATCCCAATCCTCCGGTTCCTTTAGATCATAAAGACGAATATACTTTGCTGATAGCGGTTTTGCTTTCGGCTCAATGTACTGATATCAGGGTAAATCAAATCACTCCGCATTTGTTTAAAATGGCCGACAATCCATACGATATGGTGAAGCACTCTATTGAAGAGATTCGTGAAATCATAAAACCCTGCGGATTATCTCCCGCCAAATCAAAAGCTATTTTCAATCTTTCGCAAATATTAATAGATAAACACAAAGGAAAGGTGCCCCGCACTATGGAGGAGCTGGAAGAACTGCCCGGTGTGGGACACAAAACAGCATCGGTAGTAATGATTCAGGCTTATCAGGTGCCGGCTTTTCCGGTGGATACGCATATTCATCGCTTGATTTACCGTTGGGGCTTGTCAGACGGAAGCTCAGTCACTCAAACCGAAAGGGATTGTAAAAAGCTTTTTCCTGTTGAGAAATGGATCAAGCTGCATTTACAAATCATTTATTTTGGTAGAGAGTATTGTCCGGCCAGAGGTCATCATCCCGAAAAATGTCCCGTGTGTTCTAAATATGGTGTTAAGGTGTAAATATGAAATTACTACTCGTCACTCCTCCGTTCACACAGCTCAATACTCCTTATCCTGCAACGGCTTATCTGAAAGGGTTTTTGAACACAAAAGGTGTTTCTGTTTATCAGTGTGATTTGGGAATTGAGGTGATATTGTTTTTGTTTTCTAAACCGGGATTAACGCAGTTGTTCGCTGAGGTGGAAAAAAAGAAAAAACCTTTGTCGGCTAACGCCCAACGCATTTACAACCTCAAACACGATTACATTAAAAGCATTGATTCCGTCATTGCTTTTTTACAAGATAAAAATCCTTCGCTGGCACATTTAATTTGTGAAGGATCTTATTTACCGCAAGCATCAAGGTTTGCGCAGCTGGACGATTTGGAATGGGCTTTTGGAACAATGGGTATTCAGGATAAAGCAAAGCATCTGGCTACTCTGTATCTGGAGGATTTGAGCGATTTGATTGTGGAGGCTGTTGATCCGAATTTCGGATTCAGTCGCTATGCCGAACGTTTGGGAAGATCGGCTGCGTCTTTTGACGAATTGGATAAAGCACTAAACAAAAAGAATTCCTTCATTGATGATTTGCTCATTGAATTGCTCCAAAGTAAAATACAACAGGAAGCACCTGATTTTATAGCCTTTTCAGTGCCTTTTCCAGGGAACTTGTACAGTGCGTTCAAAGCTGCGCAATGGATCAAAAAAATGTATCCGCATATAAAAGTCGCAATGGGTGGAGGATTCCCGAATACCGAATTGCGTTCGTTAAAAGAAACACGGGTGTTTTCTTATTTCGATTTCATCACTTTGGATGACGGGGAAGCTCCTGTTTTTCATTTGATAGAACACCTGCAGGGCAAAAGATCTATCGTTGATTTAAAGAGAACTTTCGCTTTGCAAAATGGAGAAGTGACTTATTTCAATGGTTCCAAGGAAAAAGATTATTCGCAGTTGGAAGTAGGAACCCCTGATTATTCCGATTTGCTTTTGGATCAATATATTTCTGTGATTGAAATTGTAAATCCCATGCATCGCATGTGGAGCGACGGGCGCTGGAACAAGCTCACGTTGGCGCATGGCTGCTACTGGGGAAAATGCACTTTTTGCGATATCACGCTCGATTACATAAAAAATTATGAGCCGAGTACTGCGCAATTGTTGTGCGATCGTATTGAAGAAATTATTCGTCAAACCGGCCGGAACGGATTTCACTTTGTAGATGAAGCTGCACCTCCTGCATTGATGAAAGAGCTGGCGCTGGAAATCATCCGAAGAAAACTTACTGTTGTTTGGTGGACCAACATTCGCTTTGAAAAAAGCTTTACCCGCGATCTTTGTATTTTGTTGAGCGCATCAGGTTGTATTGCGGTTTCAGGCGGATTGGAAGTGGCTTCGGATCGTTTGTTGAAATTGATTGAGAAAGGAGTAACTGTTGCGCAAGTTGCCAAAGTAGCCGATAATTTCACTCAGTCGGGAATTATGGTTCATGCTTATATGATGTATGGATTTCCTACGCAAACGGCTCAGGAAACCATTGATTCATTGGAGGTGGTCCGACAGTTATTGCAACATGGTGTGGTACAATCGGGCTTCTGGCATCAGTTTGCTATGACGGCGCACAGTCCGGTAGGCCTGAATCCTAAAGCTTTTAAGGTGGAAAGAGAAAGTAGTAAAGAAGGAACTTTTGCCAACAACGATTTACTCTATGCAGATAAAACCGGTGCTGATCATGATACTTTCAGCGATGGTTTGAAAAAATCATTGTTCAATTATATGCATGGTGTTTGTTTCGATTTTGAACTACAAAAATGGTTTGATTTCAAAGTGCCGAAAACTACTGTTGCTCCCGATTTCATTGAAAATATATTGTCGGTTTCCGATGAAAAAAAGATAAAGGCCAATTCGAAAATTGTTTGGCTGGGAAGCGCTGTTTCATTGAAAACGTCTGCAAAAAAATCAAAAGTTGAGTTAGTGATTTCCTCAAAAAAAGAAGATGTGGTTTTTCAATGCTATGAAAAAACCGCGCAATTAATAATCGCGCTCACTCAACGAACATCAGTGTACAATCCTCAGGTGGCGCTTTTTTCAGAACTGGAAAAAGAATTTCCCTCACTATTCGATCAAGTAGAAATGATCATTTTAAAACAACACGGACTGCTGATTTTATGATGACAGAAAACGATATTATCGGTATAGCCTGCAAAGATTATTTCGCAACGAAAAAATCAAATAAAATTATTGTAAATAGCAGCATTCCCGAAAAATCCTACATTCCGGTTCCTTATCTTTTTCGTTCTTATAAGGAGATGCCCGAGCTGGAAAAAACAGCTTTGAAATTTTGCAAAGGAAAAGTTTTGGAGATAGGAGGTGGCGTTGGTTCTCATGCTTTGGAACTACAAAAAACCAGATTGGATATTACCTTATTAGATAGTTCATCCCTTTGCTGTGAAATCGCTTTGGATAGAGGAGTACAAAAAGTAGTGAATGAAAAACTGGAGAATTTCCCGGCTCAAAAATTTGATACTTTGTTGATGTTAATGAATGGTATCGGTATTTCCGGAACATTGGACGGGTTGGATTCCTTTTTAGAAAACAGCAAAAAAATGCTGAATAAAGGCGGACAGATTATTTTCGATTCCTGTGATATTTTATACATGTTTGAAGATGAGGAAGGTGCTGTAAATATTGATTTAAATGCGAAATATTACGGAGAAGTAACGTACACCATGTCGTACAAAAAAAATAAAGGAAATCCTTTTCCCTGGCTCTTCATATCTGCCGATATGATAAAAACATTGGCTGCAAAAAAAGGCTTTGGCTTCGAAATCCTTTTTCAGGAAGAGGAGGGAATGTATTTGGGAAGATTGAGCTTGTAAACGAATTCTTTTCTTTTAAATAACATATTCTTAAAAAACTAAGTTTACATTTACCGCTAAACCAATTAAAACTCATTATGGACATTTTTGTAGGTAGCTTGCCTTTTAAATTAAGAGAAGATGAATTAACTCAGCTGTTTGAAAAACATGGAGCTGTTGCATCTTGTAAAATCATCATGGATAAAATTACGCGTCAGAGCAAAGGCTTTGCTTTCGTAACAATGCCTAATGATGAGGAAGCTAATAAAGCAATTGAAGAAATGAATGGAATGGAAGTGATGGGTAGAGCGATAGCGGTTAGTCAGTCGCAAGACAGAGGTGGATCAGGCGGATCAGGCGGCGGTGGCGGATATAGTGGTGGTTCAGGCGGCGGTGGCGGTTCAAAAGGTAAATTCAGAAATGCAGATAAACCAAAAGGTGGTGGCGGATTCAAAGGCGGCTTTGGCGGAAAAGGTGGTTTCGGTGGAAAAGGCGGAGGTGGTAATAAACCTGGCGGACCGAGAAGATCAAGTTACTAGTTAGAAAATAATATTAAGGGATCGCCTGTATTTGAAAAAGTACAGGCGATTTTGTTTTATCCCTTCCCCAACTTCCCAGCAATAAACCCCGTCGTCCACGCCGCCTGAAAATTAAATCCTCCCGTTACTCCATCAATATCCAAAACTTCGCCGGCGAAAAATAATCCCGGGCATTTTCTGCTTTCCATGGTACTCATGTTTACATCGTTCAGGGAAATACCACCGCAAGTCACAAATTCTTCTTTAAATGTTGTTTTGCCTTCTACCTTGTAAGCATCGTTGTATAAGGTATTGATGAGTCGGTTTTGTTCTTTTTTAGGCAATTCATTCCAGATTAAATCGGGTTTGATTTCAACTTTGGCCAACAAGCTTTCCCACATTCGCGCTGTGATGTCGAAAGGATTTTCGTTGCTTATTTTCTTTTTGCCGTGTTTGTTTTTTGTCTCTGCAAATTTTTCACGAATGATTTCTTCGTTGGTTAAGCCTGTCCAATTCACTGTTGCGGTGAATTTGTAATTTAAATCGTGCAGGATTCTTGCGCCCCAGGCCGAACATTTTAAAACCGCCGGTCCGCTCATGCCCCAATGCGTTATCATTAGTGCGCCTTGTGTTTGCAGGTTGGTTCCCTGCACGCGCACTATGGCATTTGGTGCCACTACGCCCATGAGTTCAGCGGTGTTTTCCGTTGGCATGTTGAAAGTAAACAGAGAAGGCACAGGATCTACGATTTCATGATTTAAAGCAGCAAGCCAATCAAAGCCCGAAAGTTTCGGATTCCCTCCGGTGGCGATAATTACATGATCAAAAAGTTCTTTTTCGTCGTTAGCGATTAAACTGAATCCGCTTTCTTCTTTCTTTAATTCACTAACACCAAAACCTATTTTTATTTCAATATTCAATTTCTGCGTTTCACGAATAAGGCAATCTATAATGGTTTGCGAATCATCGGTGGTGGGAAACATCCTGTTGTCTGCCTCGGTTTTTAAAGTCACGCCTCTTTTGGTAAACCATTCCACAGTGTGATTGGTGTTAAAAATCCCAAAAGATTTTTTGAGGTGTTTGCCGCCTCTCGGGTAAAATCCCGACAACTCGGAAATATTGAAACAAGCATGAGTCACGTTGCATCGTCCGCCGCCCGAAACTTTAACTTTAGCAAGGGTTTTTTGAGATTTTTCCAATAGCAAAACCTGTGCTTCAGGGAAATGATTTTTGCAAGAAATTGCTGCGAAAAATCCGGCCGCGCCACCACCTATTACTGCTATCTTCATTGAATAAAAGTAACAAATGCTTTTTATTCTTTTAACTTTACGCAACTAAGAAAAAAATATGGACAATAATGATATCATGAAAAAGCTCAGAGTAGCTTTGAAATTAAGAGATGACGAGATAGTTGATATTCTGAAACTGGTGAATTTCAATATTTCTAAAAGTGAGTTGAGTGCAATTTTCCGTAAGGATGACCATCCCAATTACGTAATATGCGGAGATCAGCTGCTACGTAATTTTTTGAACGGATTGATTATTAAAATGCGCGGACCGATGGATCCTAAAAAACAGCAGCATGACGGAGAATAAAAAGAAGGGGAAAGTTAGTGTAGCGAAGGTTTTTAGAACTATTATGTGGCCCCGAAGAAAGCTGCTTTTGGTAGGGTTGGTGTTGATTGTTATCAGCAGGTTGACCGGATTGGTTTTGCCCGTGGCTACTCAAATATTAATAGATAATATTATTCCGAATAAAGACTTTGAATATCTGCAATTGTTGTTGATAGTTGTTGTTGCCGCCTTAGCTGTTCAGGCATTTACTTCATATATCCTTACTAAATTATTAAGTGTTGAGGCGCAACATTTTATTTCTATTTTGCGCGTTCAGGTTCAAAAGAAAATTTTGTCATTGCCAATTCGCTATTTCGATAATAATAAGTCGGGGGCCTTGGTTTCACGCATTATGACGGATGTTGAAGGGGTAAGAAATATAATTGGAACCGGATTGGTACAATTGGTTGGAGGTACTTTGACATCTGTGGTTGCTTTGATTTTATTGATTAAAATCAATCCGATGATGACGTTATTTGTTCTTGTTCCTGTGGCTATTTTCGCTTTTATAGCGATGAAGGCTTTCGGGAAAATCCGCCCGATATTCAAAATCCGCGGAAAAATCAATGCCGATGTTTCCGGTCGCTTAACAGAAACGTTGAATGGTATCCGTGTAATCAAAGGATTTAATGCCGAAGAACAAGAAACAAAATCTTTTGAAAAAGGAGTGGGCTTATTGTTTGAAAATGTGAAAAAGAGTTTGACTTATACAGCTATAATGACCAGTTCATCCGGGTTTTTATTAGGTTTAGCTAGTGTAGTAATTATGGGGGTTGGTGGATATATGATGATGGATGAGACTTTAACCCGTGGAGAATTCTTTGCCTTTATTTTTTTACTGGCATTTATGATTGCGCCGATTGTTCAAATGAGCAATATCGGCAGTCAGCTCACCGAATCTTTTGCCGGACTCGACAGAACGGAAGAGATCATGAACATGGAGCCTGAGAATGATGAGCATTCCAGAACTGTTCATCTCAAAGACATCAAGGGTGATATCAAATTTAACGATGTTACTTTTGCTTATGAATCAGGAAAAGAAGTGGTGCATAATATTACTTTCGATGCGCCGCTCGGTTCTGTTACAGCATTGGTAGGAACATCTGGCTCAGGAAAATCAACCATTGCAGGATTGGCGGCTACATTCTTAACGCCTGATTCGGGAACGGTAACTATAGACGGACAGGATCTGTCAAAAGTAAATTTAAGCAGCTACCGACAATATTTAGGTGTAGTATTGCAAGATGATTTTTTATTCGAAGGATCTATACGCGAAAATATTTTATTTCCCCGTCCGGATGCCACCGCCGAAGAATTGGATAAAGCAGTGAAAGCTGCATATGTTAATGAATTCAGTGATCGTTTTGAAAACGGATTAGATACTGTTATCGGAGAAAGAGGTGTAAAATTATCGGGTGGTCAGCGCCAGCGTATCGCAATAGCAAGAGCTGTTTTAGCTGATCCTAAGATTATTATTTTAGATGAAGCTACTTCCAATCTCGATACAGAAAGTGAATCCTTAATTCAAAAAAGTTTGGCGGAGTTGATGAAAGGAAGAACCACTTTTGTGATTGCACATAGATTAAGCACCATCCGTCAGGCTACACAAATTTTGGTGATTGAAAAAGGGGTGATTCACGAGAAGGGCACGCATGACGATTTGATAGCTAAAAAAGGAAGGTATTATGATTTGTATACTTATCAATCGAGGATTTGATGGTATAGTTTTATTTTGATAAAAAATAAATTAAGCTAACTTGTTAAATAGCCCGGAATTTAATTTTCGGGCTATTTAATTTCAGGGTGCTTTACTAGCGATTTTTTTTTAATCGTAAATAAATCAATTAGATTTGCTGGAGCATATGCCTATGAAATATATGCGCACCTAATTAAATAAAATAAATTTACCCAACATGAAATCAAAAATTTTATCCCTTCTGCTATTAGTATGCCTTATTCAACAAGTATCTGCTCAAAAAAAACGAGATACTTTGGATGTGAGATTCGGTGTGGGAATGTCACTTTTAGGCACAGGTGATATGAGAACAATTAATTTTGAAAATGAGATTAACAATAAATTCAGTCCTTATTTTTCGAATTCAGTTTCTTTAAATTTCGGAAGAAGTAATTGGGGGGTGTTTGAAACTGCGTCTTTTATTCAGGGAAATTTAAATATTTACTGGTCTCCTTTCAGGAATGATAAAAGAAATGATTTCAGGATAGGAACAGGTTTGAGTTTTTACAATGTTTCTGATGCTTACATGAGTTTTGAATCTTATTCAAACAATCAGTTGGTTGATAGGGATTATGTGTTTGAGAACAGGGATTCTTTTGGATTTAATTTAATCATTGAAAATACATTTTCTGTTACGGACAGGTTTCTTTTAGGATTAAAGCTTTTTTCACAGCCTTATTTAAATAATGATATTAATTCAGGTGCAATGTTGAAATTTGGAGTGAAACTGTAATTCAATGATTTCCTATCACAACCGAAAGTTTCGGGCCATAGCCAATACTGAAAACGGAGAAACTTCTTCCGAAACCATTTTTCATTATGAACAAATAGGAAATATAGTCACAGCAAAATATTCTGGAGGGAAAATTATTTCAGGACAATTGATTGCAATTGTTGATGATGAAGGTTGTTTGAATATGCGCTATCATCAAATAAATGATAAAGGAGAATTTATGACAGGGCTTTGTTTTTCTACTCCTGAAATTTTACCCAACGGTAAAATTCGTTTGCATGAAAAATGGGAGTGGACGAGTGGGGATAAAAGTAAAGGGGAATCAATAATTGAAGAAATATGACCATAGAAAAAACCGATAAAACCACACCCAGCCGCTACGCCAATCAAAGAGCGCATTACAGCGAAGAAGTTATTTATTCTATTTTGGATGAAGCTTTGTTTTGCACCATTAGTTTTTGTGTCAATAACGAACCCTTTGCTATTCCTACTTCTTTCGTAAGAAAAGATGATAAAATATATATTCATGGTTCCGTAGGAAGTCATTTCTTGCGTCAGTTGACAACAGGCACTCCTGTTTGTATTACAGTGATGTTGGCTGATGAGTTAGTAGTGGCAAAATCTGCTTTTGATCATTCTGTGAATTATCGTTCGGTAGTTGTTTTTTCAAAAAGTGAGATAATTGATGATTACGAAATGAAAGCTGAATTTTTTAAAAGACTGACAGAAAAAGTGGTTCCGGGAAGCTGGGATTATCTTCGTCCGATGAAAAAAAGTGAGGTAGATAAAACAATGCTTATTGCTTTTGATATTAAAGAAGCTTCAGCAAAAATTCGAGTGGGAATGCCTTATGCCGCTGAAAGTGATGATACAAATCTTCCGTTGTGGTCGGGATTGATTCCTATTCCTCAAAAAAGATTAACTCCTGTTGCTGATCAATTCAGTCAGGATATTCCTTTACCAGAACATTTAAAATAATATTCTATGAAACTAAAAATCTATCAAGTCGATGCTTTTGCCGACAAAGTTTTTACCGGTAATCCCGCCGCAATAGTTCCTTTGGAACAATGGCTTCCGGAAGAACAAATGCAAAAAATCGCCGCCGAAAATAATTTAGCTGAAACAGCTTTCTTCGTGAAAAACGAAAAAGGATTTTACATCCGCTGGTTTACGCCAACGGATGAGGTTCCTTTATGTGGCCACGCAACTTTGGCTTCTGCTTATGTGTTGTTTGAAATACTGAATTACAAAGAAGAAAAAATTGTGTTTGAATGCAAAAGCGGAATTTTAGAGGTGACTAAAAATAAGGATTGGTTCACGTTGAATTTTCCTGTGAATAAGGTTGAAGCGGTTAATCTGACTTATGATTTTAAAAAGGCTTTGGGTATAAATCCTGCAGAAACTTATCGCGACAGTAGTTATTTCCTGCTAGTATTCGCTTCCGACGAAGAAATAAAAAATATGCAGCCCAACTTCAATGACATAATAGAGTGGGATGCCAAAGCCGTAGTGGTAACAGCCAAAGGAAAAGAGTTTGATTTTGTTTCAAGAATGTTTGCGCCTAAAATTGGCGTTAATGAAGATCCTGTGACAGGTTCTGCGCATACGCGTTTGATTCCCTTTTGGAGCGCACGTTTGGGAAAAACAGAAATGTTGGCCAAACAGGTTTCTTCCCGTGGTGGAATATTGAAATGCAAAATGTTGGGCGATAGAGTGGAAATGAGCGGGCAAGCTGTGTTATATTTAACCGGAGAAATTTATATTTGAGAAATGACAGAACAGGAATTGGAAATATTGCGTTTTCCTATCGGGAAATTTATAAGACCTGATGGTTTTTCTAATGAATTGGTAAAGCAGTGGATTGCCGATATTCAATCTTTTCCTGAAAGATTAAAAAAAGAAACGCTTCATTTGTCTGATGAGCAATTGAATACGCAATACCGTCCCGATGGCTGGACCATCCGACAAGTAATTCATCACTGTGCCGACAGTCACATGAACAGCATCATTCGTTTTAAGTTGGCTATAACAGAAGAAAAGCCAATCATTAAACCTTACATGGAAGACAAATGGGCTGAGCTTCCGGATAGTAAAATGGATATCCGTCCTTCATTGCAGTTAATAGAAGGACTTCATTCACGATGGACCGTATTATTGAATTCACTTCATCAAAATGATTTGAATAAAAGCTTTGTTCATCCCGAGCACGGCAGAGAGATTTATTTATATGTAAATGTTGCTTTATACTCCTGGCATTGCAATCATCATCTGGCGCACATCACTGAATTGAAAAAACGAAAAAACTGGAACTAATGGCAAAAGACTGGAAAGAAAGACTAGGCACGGTATATTCCACCAATCCGAATTTTGAGTTTGAAACCAATAAAAATGAAGAGGGCGAAACCCTTCCGCCGCGTCAGCAAAAGTTATATGTGAGTCTGGACAAACGAAACCGCAAAGGAAAAGCAGTTTCTTTAGTAGAAGGTTTTGTAGGAAAGGAAGAAGATCTGGAAGCTTTGGGAAAAATGCTGAAATCGAAATGTGGAGTAGGTGGTACTGTAAAAGACAATGAGATAATGATTCAGGGAGATTTCCGTGATAAAATCACAGTGCTCCTAAAAGCAGAAGGTTATCAGATAATCAGAAAAGGCGGATAAGATCTATTTGAATTTGTACACTTTCTCAGGTGTGATGCAATAATTCAACGCAACATCAAAAGTATCAAAGTCTTCAATCACATCCACCGGCGGAAAAAAGTTAACCCCAACTTTCACGCAGTCAGTGGTTAGTTCTCTTAAAAATCTGTCGTAATATCCTTTGCCGTAACCAACACGGTGCCCTGCTTTATCAAAAGCAAACATTGGAACAATAACTAAGCTTATTTCTTTTTCGCTGATTTTTTTGCCGTTTACAGGTTCCGGGATTCGCAAAAGGTTTTCTTTGAAAGTGGTGTTTTGATCTATTATATAATGTGTGAGTAAAGTAGAATTGATATCGGATACGCTGGTGGCGGTTTTTACCTGAGGGAATTTTTCATACATCACCTCTTCAAAATATTTGGTGTTTACTTCTTTAAGCTTGCTGATTGTTTTAAAATAATGGATGCAGGAATAGTCACTGGCATCGAATTGTTTAAAGAAGTTGTTAAAAATGAGCTGACTGAATTCTTCAACTCTTTCGGTGGTAAGTATATTTCTTTTATCGCGATAAGCGATTCTGGCATCGAGTTTTTTCATCTTATAGAAAGGATTATTGAAACATCATACGGCGATATTGATAAACTGTTTCGAAATTTATGAGGCTAATTTTCCGATTCTTTTTTCGATGAAAATCATTGCTATGGCAGGAAAAAATGCGATTTTGTTTATAAGTCGGTAAAACTTCAAATCATTTATTTTTTCAAAAACTTTTGCTTTTTATAATTTTAATCCTTTCATTTGTTAAGAAATCAATCACAAGATTGTTAAAAATAATGTCAAAACTAAAAACAGGAGATAAAGCCCCCGACTTTCAAGGAAAGGATGAAAATGGAAAAAGCATTTCCCTTTCTGACTTTGCCGGAAAAAAAGTGCTTTTGTTTTTTTACCCCAAGGACAATACCCCGGGATGTACTGCGGAGTCATGTAATTTGGGGGAGAATTATAAAGAGTTAAAGAAAAAGGGTTTTGAAGTAATCGGTGTAAGTGCCGATTCACAAAAAAGACATCGCAATTTCATCAATAAGTATTCATTGCCTTACCGTTTGATTGCGGATGAAGACAGAAAAGTGATTGATGCTTACGATGTTTGGGGACCTAAAAAATTTATGGGTATTGAATACGACGGTATTATCAGAACCACTTTTATAATCAATGAAAAAGGAATCATAGAGAGAATTTTCAATAAAGTAGAAACTAAAAATCACACACAACAAATCTTATCAACTTATTAATTATGGCAGCAAAAGAAAAGGAAAAAGAGGTAAACTCGGTAAATGCAGAAAAGCTTAAAGCTTTGCAAATGACAATTGAAAGACTGGATAAGTCTTTTGGTAAAGGTTCGGTAATGCGCATGGGCGACACTGCCATAGAGCCAATGGAAGTAATCTCTTCCGGATCAGTATCTATTGATATTGCTTTGGGAGTGGGTGGTTTTCCTAAAGGAAGAGTGATTGAAATTTACGGACCTGAATCTTCCGGTAAAACTACCTTGGCTATTCATGCCATTGCTCAGGTTCAAAAGAAAGGTGGAATTGCTGCTATTATTGATGCAGAACATGCTTTCGATCGTTCTTATGCGGAAGCGTTGGGTGTTGATACCAATAATCTTTTGATCTCTCAACCGGATAATGGTGAGCAGGCTTTGGAAATTGCGGATAATCTCATCAGCTCCGGAGCGGTAGATTTGTTGATTGTTGACTCTGTTGCGGCCTTAACGCCAAAAGCGGAAATTGAAGGAGAGATGGGTGATTCAAAAATGGGTTTACACGCCCGTTTGATGTCGCAAGCTTTAAGAAAATTAACGGCTACCATCAGTAGAAGCGGATGTTGCGTGATTTTCATTAATCAGCTGCGTGAGAAAATTGGTGTGATGTTCGGTAATCCTGAAACAACAACAGGTGGTAATGCCTTGAAATTCTATGCTTCTATACGTATTGATATTCGTAAAATCGGACAATTAAAAGAGGGAGAAGAGGTTTATGGAAACAGAACGAGAGTGAAAATTGTGAAAAATAAAGTGGCTCCTCCTTTCAAAAAAGCAGAATTTGATATAATTTACGGTAAAGGAATTTCTAAAATAGGTGAGGTGATTGATCTTGGAGTAGAACTGAATGTGATTAAAAAATCAGGATCATGGTTTGCTTACGGTGATACCAAACTCGGACAAGGTCGTGATGCTGTAAAACAATTGTTGGAAGACAATCATGAGCTGGCTGAAGAAATAGAAGTAAAAGTGGTGGAGGCTTTGAAGCCGAAAGCATAAAGAGTTTAAAGTTTTAGGTTCACAACTTTTGATTGGAAGTTACGCCATAGCTTCTTGTTAAAGAGAACATAAAATTTTAATGGTTGATTAAGAGAGACGCGTCGTAAGACGCGTTTCTTTTTTGTGATATTATCGAGATCCTGAAACAAGTTCGATATAACTAGTCTGTGTTTTCACGAATCCATTCATTTAGAGGTGGTTCAGAATATTTAGTTCAAAAAACAGTTGGTTCACGACTGCTTTATAGCTGCGTTCAGGCTGTTCTGATTAGGTATCGGTTCACTAATGGAGCAGTCGTCGGGGCGAATTTAAATTATCCAGTTAGACCTTGTAGTTAATGTTCATCGCCTTTATTTTATTATTTTTGAAAAAGGATGTTGCAGTAAACTTAACACTGATTCTAGATGAGAAAAATCGCATTTGTTTTTATAGTTCTGACGAATGTTCTTTACGGGCAAAAAGATCAGGAATTCCAATTGCTTGTTGATTCTATTGAATTAAAGAATTTTAGAGGATATACTTTAACTGTTCGTCCGAGCTGGGATATGGAAATGCCATCGACATATTATTGTTCTAAAAAGCCATTTTCCCCGAATGTAGTTCCTATTAAAGTTTATAAGGGTAAACCTATGAAGAAGGTCTCTAAAGACTTTGTTTATTTCAATCCTGGGCAGCTGATTATAAACAGGTTTGGCGACAATGCTAATGTGGATGAAAGAATAGTGGATGCTCCGAACTTTCCCAACTCATTTCGCTATACTGTGGATACAAACAACCTGTTTTATTCTTATGATTATTCAGCCTTGTTTTTCGATTCAATTCCACCCACCGATTTTTCAAAATACTTTCAACCTTTTTATTTCAAAAAGACAGAAGTTACTAATTTTGAATATCGAGAATTCGTAAGACATGTGATTGATTCATTAGCTAAAAAATCCCTTGGAGGAAAGCATTTGATTATCACGGGTAAAGACACGCTTTTAAATTGGAAAGAAAAAATTGATTGGGAAAGCCAAGACAATATAGAACCATTGATTTTTTTATTTCATCTTGAAACAGAACGGTTTTATAAAAACAAACAAATTGATGCGGCAAAAATCCAATACAACTTTAACGGAAAGAGTTTAAGTATATATCCCGACACTAATTCATGGGTAAAGCAGTTTAATTTTTCTTTCAATGAACCAATGGATAAGATGTACTTCTGGCACCCTGTTTACGATCATTACCCGGTAGTGGGCATTACTTATGAGCAGGCTTTGGCTTATTGTCATTGGAAAAAAGCACAAATACAGAAGGAAGTTGCTTTGCAGAATCCTAATATAATAATAGAGGTGGATCTGCCATCTTTACATGAATGGGAAACCTCTATAATGGAATCAAAGGAATTTGAGCCTAATTCAAAATATAATTATGTTGACAGGAATTACCTTACAGATCTGCGCTATAGCAATCTATACTGGAATGGGGATTCTGGGGCCGGCCCTGAGCAATTAAGAGCGCTCTTATACCGAAATGGAATCACTCCGGGTAATTTGGTAGAAGATGGGGGATTGCATACTTTGCCTTCTGGCTATGACCGTTGGAATGATCGCCCTACTATGAAAATATACAACACCAACAAAAAAGGCATTTCCAATATGGGTAACAATGTTTCTGAATGGACTAGCATGAATTACTCCGACTGGGCACCATTGTTCTGGAAACGCCAGCAAATGCTGCAGGCAAGCAATACTGTTGAAGAAAAAATCATTAGTGAGATAGAGCGCTATTACGATAGCCGAAACGATAAAAACGGCAAGATGATTATTGGTGCCAACTGGTCTGATGAAAGAATTTCTATTCAGTTGGATCAGGCGATGGATGGTGCTTATGCCAAAGCTTTCGTTGATCCGGATTCGGCATATTGTACAGTGGGATTTCGTTATGTGGTAAGAGTGAAACTAAATATTGATACTGCAACATTATTGAGTAAGGGCTTTCATTTCGACAGGCCTGATTATTCTTTAATTAAATTCAATTCTAAAAACTACAGGATTCAAAATATTGATGATGCTTGTAAAGGTGATGAGATAATATTGGTTTTTGATCCTAAGAATGCCAATGTGGGAAATCAAATTGAAATTCAATCTTGTGATCTTGCTTTTGTAAACTTAAACTGCAATACTGTATTGCAGGGCTATCGGGTTCGCTATCGAATAATGGAAATGTCAAAGGAGAGAATAGTTCTCAAACAATATTAGCATTGAGTTCTTCTTGAAATCTACTCCGTTTCTCGGGTAATAACTACTAATGTCATCCTGAACTTGTTTCAGGATCTAAAGTGAGATAAAGTTTACTTCATTTTTGGGTACAAAAATTTCGCAATGACGTGTTCGGTATGTATTTTAGCCACACAAACCCCAAATATGCAAACAGCCGAAAGAGTATCAGCCCAGGATTTATCAGACAATTATGTTTTTCAACGCAGTGTTCTCGCTTATGTTGAGGCTGCAAAACAAGTGAAGGGCGCTGTTTTGGAAGTTGGTTATGGTGAAGGTTATGGGGTGAAATATCTTGCCGGTAATGCAGATTCTTATTTGGGAGTTGATAAATATCCGTCGCCTGCGCATGAAAAAGAATTTCCTGCCAATGTGAAAGTTAAGTTGATGAATGTGCCGCCACTGGAGGGGATTGCAGATAGCAGTCTGGATTTTGTTGTTTCTTTTCAAGTGATAGAACACATTGAGGATGATAATCTATATGTCAAAGAAATCGCGCGTGTTTTAAAACCGGGAGGAAAATACATTGTCACCACTCCCAATATTAAAATGTCGATTACCCGCAATCCGTGGCATGTTCGTGAATATACCATTGAGCAATTGAAAACATTGCTGGGGAAATATTTTTCCACTGTGGAAGCAAAGGGTGTTTTTGGTAATCAGAAAATCATGGATTACTACAATAAAAACAAAGCTTCGGTAGAAAAAATAACACGCTTTGATATTTTTAAATTGCAATACCGACTACCGCGCTGGAT
This sequence comes from Flavobacteriales bacterium, assembly GCA_023251095.1. Taxonomy (GTDB): domain Bacteria; phylum Bacteroidota; class Bacteroidia; order Flavobacteriales_C; genus JAHEZL01. Next base: position 222,047 of record JAHEZL010000001.1, on the reverse strand, counting down.
GCTTCAGATTCCTTATGATTTTATGAATCGCCGAAATCGCAAAAAGTTGTTGCAGCAAAATACAGGTTTGGTTTCCGATATTAAAATGGAAGATTATTTCATCGCTGAAGCAAAGGATGGTTGTTTCGATTTGTTTTATATCGCGACAAAATAGTTCTGTTCGGCTCTTCCTGTTTATAACAATGTTCAAAAAATACCCGTCATTCCCCGCGATTTTCGGGATATAATCGCTTTCTTAGATTCCAAATTAATTTGCATGAAAAAAGTATTGCTTTTTCTCTCCCTGAATGTGTTGTTCTCTGCGGCTTTTGCTCAAAAAAGTTCAGTCACTATTACTCCCGAACAACAACTGGAGCATTTCGTGAATTTTTACAAAAGCAATCCTACTCAAAAAGAAAGTGAAGGCGATTATTTTGATGGTTTTGAACATGGGAAATGGATGTATTGGTATCCTAACGGCCAATTAAAACAGGAAGCAGAATTCAACTACGGAAGGTATTACGGCAAAGTGGTGCTGTTTTATGAAAACGGAAAAAAAGAGGATGAAGGATCCTTTCGTGCCGGAAAAAGGATTGGAGATTATACAGGTTGGTATAACAACGGAAACATTAGATTACAAGGGGCTTACAAAGAAGATCAAAGAACAGGAAAATGGATTTCTTATTTTGAAAACGGACAAAAAGAATGGGAAGGATTTTATGTGGATGGTGATAAAGACGGCTCTTTTGCTTTTTGGTATCGCGACGGAAAAAAAATGAAAGAGGCTCGTTTTTTCAGAGGGAAAGAGCAAGTGGATTCTTACTTCGATCCTAAAGGAAAACAAATGGTGAAAGAGGGTGAAGGAACTCTGCTGGAGTTTTATAATGATGGGGCAAAGAAAACCGAAACTCCTTTGGCAGGTGGATTTGCCGACGGTATCATGAAATCGTGGTACGAAGACGGAACCATCTGGAGCGAGATAGAATACAGAGTTGCAAAGCTGAATGGTGTTTATAAAACTTATTACACCAACGGACAATTGAAATCCTTCACACATTATTCCTTTGATAAGGAACATGGTAAATGGGAGAATTTTTTATACAACGGACAGAAAGAAGGAGAAGGATTTTATAAATACGGAGTAGAAGACAGTTTGTGGATATGGTATGCCAATGGTAAAAAACGCATGGAAGGTTTTTTCACAGAAGGTAAACGCAATGGGAAATGGATCTATTATTTTCCGGGCGGAGAAAAAATAGAGCACCTTGCTTTTTTCAAAGAGGATTTGAAAGATGGTGAATGGACTTATTTCTACCCTGATGGTAAAGTATTGAAAAAAGGGAAATTTGTAAGCGACAAAAGAGAAGGCTTGTGGCAGGTGTTTTATGAAGATGGTGCAAAAGAACATGAAGGTGAATTTAAAAATGATAAAGAAAATGGCGTTTGGACTTCCTGGTACAACGATGGAAAAATGAAAGAACAAGGATCTTTCAAGGATGGCATCATGGATGGAAAATGGTCGGGTTGGTATCAAAACGGAAAACAGGATTATCTAACAGCTTATTCCAACGGAAAAAAGAACGGAACTTATCAGAAATGGTATGAATCGGGAATTGTTGAAATTGAAGGCGGATACAAAAATGATACTTTGAATGGTCCTTGGAAAAACACTAACGACAAAGGGAGTGTGATTGATGAAGGAACTTATGTGATGGGAATTAAAGATGGAAAGTGGACTGTTTATTATCCTTTGGGAGGGAAATTTCAGGAAATGACTTTCAAAAAAGGAAAGCTGGAAGGGAAGTCGTTGGCGTATTTTGAAAACGGACAAAAACAAAGTGAGGCCAATTACAAAAACGATATGAAACACGGCAGTTTTAAAGTATGGAACAAAGACGGAAAATTAGTCGTGCAATCAAAATACAAATTCAATAATAAGATAAGCAAGTAGTTTCTGCATAATGCGGAAATCTTAAGGGTGGGGCTTTTACAACTTGATGAAAAATGAAGACTGCAGAAGAAATAAGATTAGAAGAAGCTAAATCGAAAGTAAAATTTTGGAAAAGATGGGGTCCTTACCTCAGTGAACGACAGTGGGGAACGGTAAGAGAAGATTACAGTCCGGATGGCGCCGCGTGGGATTATTTCACTCACGATCATTCGCGTTCACGTACCTACAGATGGGGAGAAGATGGCATTGCTGGAATTTCCGACCACTACCAAAATCTTTGTTTTTGTTTGTCGCTGTGGAATGGCAATGATTCTATTTTAAAAGAAAGATTGTACGGTTTAAGTGGACCAATTGGTAACCACGGTGAAGACTGTAAAGAGTTGTATTACTATTTGGACAATACGCCTTCGCATTCGTACATGAAATATTTGTACAAATATCCTCAGTCGAAATTTCCTTACAGTGATCTCAAACACGTTAATTTAACCAGAAGCAAAGAAGATCCCGAATACGAATTGTTGGATACAGGTGTGTTTAATGAAAACAAATATTTTGATGTTTTTGTTGAATATGCGAAAGAAGGTCCTTTTGATTATCTGATAAAAATTTCGGCACACAATCGTGGTGCCGATGCTGCCGATTTATCCATCTTGCCAACCTTGTGGTTTCGTAACCTGTGGAGTTTTGGTGTTGATTTGAACAAGCCTACAATTGAAACTGTTGAAGGATTGGTGGGCTATAGCGGTGTTAAAGCATCGCACCATAAAATAGGCGATTACTATTTGTATTTTCAAACGCCCGAGCAGGTTTTGTTTACCGAAAATGAAACCAACATGGAGCGTATTTTCAATACGCCCAATAGAACTCCTTATGTGAAAGATGCCTTTCACAAAGCAGTAACAGAAAACGACTTTGAAATTTTCAAGAATAAAAAATCAGGAACTAAATTATCTCCTTTATATCAACGTAAAATCCAGGGTGGAGAATCGGTAGTGGTTAAACTTAAACTCACTAAAACACCTGCGGAATCCAATCCTTTCGCGCCCGCTTTTGAAGAGATTTTTGATTTGCGATTGAAAGAAGCTGATATTTTTTATGAGAAATTTATTCCGAAAGTTATCAGTGAGGATTTAAAAAATATTCAGCGACAAGCTTTTGCGGGAATGTTGTGGACCAAGCAATATTACAATTACGATGTTGAAAAATGGCTGGAAGGAGATCCTTTGCAGCCTGTTCCGCCTGAATCGAGAAAAAGAGGAAGAAATAAAAGCTGGACGACCCTTCGCAATGAGGATATTATTTCCATGCCCGATAAATGGGAATATCCCTGGTATGCCGCATGGGATTTAGCTTTTCATTGTGTGCCTTTGTCCATGGTGGATCCTGAGTTTGCCAAGAAGCAACTCATCATCATCATGCGCGAGTGGTACATGGCGCCTAACGGACAGATTCCTGCGTACGAATGGGCTTTTGGTGATGTTAATCCTCCTGTGCAGGCATGGGCGGCCATTCTTATTTTTGAGACAGAGAAAAAATTATACGGTAGGGGAGATGTGAAATTTTTGAAACGAGTTTTTCAAAAACTCATGATCAATTTTACCTGGTGGGTCAATAGAAAAGATGCCAAAGGAAAAAATGTTTTTGAAGGCGGTTTCCTTGGATTGGATAACATTGGGGTTTTCGACAGAAGCAGTGAGTTGCCCGGTGGTGGTACTTTAGAGCAGGCCGATGGTACCAGCTGGATGGCGATGTATTCATTAAATATGATGAAAATTGCCATTAAAATTTGCGAGTACGATTCATCTTTCGAAGATGTGGCTACCAAGTTTTTTGAGCATTTTGTGTACATCTCCGAATCTTTAAATAAATCGGAAGACTGGATAGGTGCATGGGATGAAGAAGGTGGATTTTATTATGATGTATTGCGTTTGCCCGGAAAGAAATTTGTTAAGCTGAAAATTCACTCTTTGGTTGGTTTGTCGCCGTTATACGCAGTTTCCTTAATCCCAAAAGAAACCCTGAAAGACATTCCCGGATTTACAAAACGCCTCAAATATTTTGTAAATAACAGAAAAAATAAAATCAAGTTTTTAGCCATTCAGGATTACAAAGAAGGAGAAGATATTCTTTTCTCTTTGATTCCTAAAGACAGGATGATCAAGTTGATTCAGGCCATGATAGATGAAGCTGAGTTCCTTGCTCCGGGCGGTATTCGTTCGCTTTCAAAAAGACACACTCAGGAATATTCCATTGATATTGAAGGAGGGAAATACTCTATCAATTATCAACCGGGAGAATCTACTACGGCTATGTTTGGCGGTAACTCCAACTGGAGAGGACCGGTTTGGATGCCTGTGAATTATTTACTGGTGGATTCGCTCAGGGAGTATCACAAATATTATGGTGATACTTTAAAACTGGAATATCCGAAAGGATCGGGAGTTGAATTGAATCTGGGAGATATCGCTACTGAAATTACCAAGCGATTGGTTTCTATGTTTACTCTGGATAAAGAAGGTCATCGCCCCGTAAATGATAAACACCCGATTTACCAGGAAGAACACTTTAAAGATCTGGTGCTCTTTTATGAATATTTTCATGGGGATAATTCAAGGGGAGTGGGTGCGAGTCATCAAACCGGTTGGACCGGAATTGTGGCCAAGCTGATCAGCAAATACAGATAGTTTTAAGAAGTTCAATTTTATTGAAAAGTAAACTTGACAAGCGTGATGGTATCGTCTATATTCGCGGCCGACACTATAATGCTATTTTTAAAGTAATTCGGGGGAATTACTAGCTTTTACTACTATTACGGCGCATTTCTATGCACACTACTGACTTAAAACCACGTTTTAAAAGTTATTCTACTTTTATATCCTTTCATTTTCAAAAAAAATCATCTTTAGTTTTTGTTTTCAGCCTTGTTTTGTTTGTCAATGCTTTAACAGCTCAAAACGTTGCTGTTGGAACATATACAGGAAATGGAGGAACGGCTTTTAATGTTACGGGTTTAGGCTTTACGCCTGTGTGTGTGCTGGTGCAAAAAAGCGGTTCAGGTACAAGTTTTATCGCTACTAATACTATGGGAGGTAAAGTAAAACTGAATGGTGCCAATGCTTTGGTTTCAAATTATATTACTTCTTTCGGGTCGGGATATTTTACTGTAGGCACTAATTCGGCTGATGCCAATACCAATACGATTACTTATTACTATACTGCTTTTTCTTCTAATGCTGTTGCAACAGGAACTTTTGTAGGTTCCGCTTCTTACCAAACAGTGACAGTTGGATTTAAACCTAAAATGGTTTGGGCTATGGGTGCCGATGCTACCTGGCCACACAATTCCCAAATGAATATGGTAAACAATGAAGCCAATAGTTTTTATATGTTGGGTGGTGCTGCCGACTGGCACAAGGAATTATTAAGTTCATATACTGCTACAGCCTTCACGGTAACTGATTATGCCAACGTTGGCGTGACTTATCATTATGCTGCATTCAATTACGGAAAAACAGGGTCGTACACAGGGAATGCTACTGCAAGATCAATTGTTACCGGGGTTGGTAGTCATCCTGTATTTGTGTTTGCCAAAGATCAGGGAAGCGCACCGGGTGCAACCAGCTGGTATAAAACCACAGTTATTCCGGCTGCCGATTCCTATACTTTCGGAGGAGCTCTTTCTACTTTACAGGTAACAGCAATAGGAAATGATGGTTTTGATCTGGGAACTTCAGGTGATGCAAATATTTTCGGCAGTGCGTCGGAATGGTTTGCTCTGGATGCTGCAGATATCCTACCCGTTGAATTGTTGTCGTTTAAAGGAGTGAGAGAAGAGGATGGAATAAAATTATTATGGAAAACAGCCAGTGAAATAAATTCTGATTATTATGTATTAGAGCGTTCCGCTGCCGGAATTCACTATGAAGCCATTGGCAGAGTGGAAGCTGCCGGTTCAAGTTTTTCTGTTTTAAATTATTCATTTACGGACGAACATCCTTTATCGGGAAATAATTATTATCGCTTAAAGGCAGTAGATAAAGATGAATCCTATGCATTTTTTAAAACCGTAGTAGTTGATTTTAACAGCGGAAATTCAACGTCTCATATTTCTTTATTTCCAAATCCGGCAAAAGAAAATACACAAGTGAATTTTGAAGCGGTGAAAAACGGGACAGCCCATTTAGAAGTATATGATGCTATCGGTCAACTGGTGTATTTTTCTGAATTCGCAGTAAGCAAAGGAAGCAATACAGTAAATGTGAATTTACTTTCTTTAGCCGATGGATATTATTCAATAAGAATTGTAACACAAAATGCAGTTTCAGAAATGCTGAAATTCTGTAAGAATTAATCCCTTTGCCTCCTTCTTTTTATTTGTTTTAACTATTTGAAAATCAGTTTTTTGAATTAAAAAAACTACTTTTCGAAATGTTATTTTACAACAAACTTATTTCCTATTACCTTCTTAAGTAGCATATTTTTAGTGCTCACTGTAAATTACAGTGAAGCAGTTCGGGGGAATTGCTGTTGATACTACGATTAACGCTACTATTATGACTAATTTAAAATGCAGCATTTTTTATGCTATGATGTTTTTATCAATTTCTGCCAATGCATTGCGACAAGCTGTTGGACATTATACCGGTAACGGTGGTGCATCCAAAGCAATTTCAGGTTTAGGTTTTCAACCCGAAGCAGTTTTAGTTAAGCCGGCCAATGCCTCTTCATCCTTTATTTCTACTTCTACCATGTCGGCAGGAAAATCAAAAGTTCTTTCCTCCGCGAATGTTCCGGCTTCCAATTATGTTAATTCTTTTGATGCCGATGGTTTTACTGCCGGTAGTTCGGCCAATGCCAGCGGAATAATTTATTATTATGTGGCTTTGGATGCTGATGGCGACATCTCAGTAGGTACTTATACAGGCTCCACCAGTGCTCAAACGATGAATTTAGGCTATCGTCCGGGAATGTTATGGGTATTAGGAGAAGCCGGTGACTGGAATGATTACGGAAATATTTCAATGGATGGTTGGGACAATATACCCGATGCTTTTTCAAGTGCGTCTACTTTAGATGCTTCCTCCGCAAGTGTGAGTAGTTACACGGCAACAGGTTTTACCGTACCGGCTTCGGGTTCATCAGGTGTTGATGATGGATCTAAATACAATTATGTTGCTTTTAAAGGATCAACGGCATATACCGGAACATACGCCGGAAATGGCAGTGCGACGACTATTAATTATGGCGCTACTCCTGATTGGGTAATTGTAAAAGACATTACCGATCTGAATAATAATTTGTGGTTTAAAGATTATGATATGCCTGCCACCACTTCTTATACTTTTATCAACGGTCCGTCAACAATCGCCATTAACGGGATAACCAGTACCGGATTTACAGTAGGTGTACAAGGTGAGGTGAATACTTCGGGACACACTATGCAGTATTTTTCTTTTGCAACAACAACAGGAACTTTACCGGTCGATTTGCTTTCATTCACAGGATTGAAAAATGATGGGGTTACCAATTTTTCATGGAAAACAGCGAGCGAAATAAATTCTGATCATTATGTAATTGAACGTTCTTCAGATGGAATTCACTATGAATCTATCGGAAGAGTAGAGGCATTAGGAAACAGCTCTTCTGTTTTAAGTTATTCATTTACGGATGAACATCCCCTGCCGGGAAATAATTATTGCCGTTTGAAAATTGTGGATAAAGATGAGTCTTTTGAATTTTCTAAAACTATAGTGATTGATTTTACAGAGAAAGAAAATAATAAAATTTCTTTATATCCCAATCCTGTATATGATGTATTGTCACTATTAACGGATGGTTCGGCCTCTAAAGTGAAAATTTTAAATATCAATAGTCAGACATTATTTGAAACAAATATTCAAAGCGCTAAGTCACAAATCGACGTGAGTAAACTTCCTCAGGGAATCTATTTATTGCGATTTGAAAATGAAAATAATGCTCAAACAGTGAAATTTGTCAAGGAATAAATATATTTACACCTATGTATAGCAACGGATTTTTTAGTGATATTTTTTTTAGAGCCGGTTTACAGACCATAAAAACCTGCATTTTTATTTCCAGAACCGTAACGGATTTTCTGGATGGAAAAATCTAGATGATTGTTATTCGTTGATTTTTCCGCCTAAATATTTGGCCATTGCAAAGCGGATATCGCTATAACTGAATTCATCTCCCAATACTTGTTTGATAGGAATTAACTGAAAAGACTTTATTGCTTTGGCAGCAGTAATGATTTGTTGTATTTTTTCTTCATTGATAAAAACAGAAACATCCAGTTTTCCCAAAGCTACGAAATGCGCCAGGTGTGTTTCAATGGTGGTGTGTGCCAAAGCTCTTTCTTTAGCGATTTCTTCAATTGATTTTCCTTCCTGATACAATTTAAAAGTCAGCGCTTTAGTATCTACCTTATCTTTTTTAGGACCTTTTACTTTTCCAACGCGACTCACACCTATGCTGCTGCTTTGCTGAAAGAGAGCATTCATGGTTTCCAGTCGGGCTTTATCATTGATGATGTGCTGAATAGATTCTTTTGAAAATTCTTTATTGCTGATGATGGCTTCTGTTAAGGCCTGTGCTTTTTGAATGCGTTTCATTTGTTCATATAAAGAAGCTTCGAGATCGAGCAATTCTCCGATATAGGTCTTTATTTTTTTTTCGGCTTTTACTTTTTCAATTTGTTGGATCACCGTTTTAGACAAATTTTTAAATACGGGAGTGAAATAGTCGGCGGCGGCTTTTACCCGTCCGTTCAATGTTTCCAGATGTCCCTTTTCTTTTTTGTTCAATACTGAATTTACATAATTCAGAAATTTATCGGCATGAGGTTTTTCTTTATCGAAAGAGGTTTTTAATTCGAAGGCCCAATCTTTATGCTGTTGTTTCACTGATTTATTTTCCGCCTTGTCGTAGGATTGAGCGTGTTCCAGAAGGATTTGCGAAAGTGCCGAAAAATCATAACACGACAATAAATAGCTTTTGAAAAATAAGAGTTCTTCTTTTTCTACTAAGCTGCCAAGATCTTCCTGTTCGGTTTTTGTTTTTGAAAATGAAGTTACTTTTTCATCCTGCTCAATGTTTTCGTAGTTGATGCGCGAGGTGAGAACGAGTCCGTTTAAACTACGCAGTCGCGATAAAGCAACGTAAGCTTGTCCGGGAGCAAAAGCAGATCCAATATCAATAATAGCTTTATCGAAAGTGAGTCCCTGACTCTTATGCACCGTTATCGCCCAAGCCAGTTTGATAGGAAACTGAGTGAAAGTACCGCTTACTTTTTCGTCGATTTCATTGGTGCTGGTGTTGAGTGTGAATTTTATGTTTTCCCAAACGTAAGGCTCAATGGTAATTTCTTTTTCAGTTGGAGAGAATTGTACTTTAATTTCTTTTTCGGAAATGGAGGAAACCACACCGATTTTCCCGTTGAAAAAACGTTGAGCGCCCGTAGGATCATTTTTCATAAACATGATTTGCGCTCCCAGTTTTAACTCCAGAGATTTCTCAACAGGGTAGCTATATTCATTGAATTCCCCTTTGATTTCGGCCTGGAAAAAGTAAGATTTGTTTTTCAGTTCCAGCAGATAATCTTTGTTGAGTTTATCGGCTTTGTAATTGTGAGTAGTTAATGTGATATAATTTTCCTGCGATTTGAATCCGGGTTGATAATGTTTATTCAATAAGTCCACATCATCGGGAGTGATGAGGTTGTTTCGAAGGTTGTTGAGCAGAGAGATAAATACCTTGTCGTCCTGACGGTAAATTTTCTCCAGTTCAATGTACAATGGTTTTTCCTGTTGCAAAACACGGGCATCAAAAAAATAAACACTTTTATAAAAAGCTTTCAATACCTGCCAATCTTCATCTTTTACAACGGGAGGAAGTTGCAGTAAATCGCCGATAAACAAAACCTGCACTCCGCCGAAAGCAACATTTTGTTTGCGGCGCACAAAGCGCAATACCATATCTATAGCATCCAGCAAATCGGCGCGCAGCATACTTACTTCGTCAATGATAAGCAGTTCCAGCTCCTGCAACATTTTTCTTTTGATTCCTGCGATGTGTAAGTTTTTATAGAGTGCTTGCGGATCAATAATTTTGGAAGAAGCACTGCTGAAGTTTTGTTTAACAGGTACAAAACTTCCGAAAGGCAATTGAAATAAAGAATGTATGGTAACTCCTCCGGCATTAATGGCTGCAATACCTGTTGGTGCAACGATTACTGCTTTTTTGTGGGTGAATTGAATGATGTGTTTAAGGAAAGTGGTTTTACCTGTTCCGGCTTTACCGGTAAGGAAAATATTTTTTTGAGTATGGTTAATAAACTTAGAGGCCAGCGCGGCCGGATCAGTAGCTGTTGTTTCGTTCATGATAAAGTAAATTTATTTAATCAGGCGAAACAAAACTAAGATTTTTTATTGATCTGTTGCATAATGCGCAACTTCAAATCTTCATTGGAAGAGTTGTTGTCGGACGCTTTTATTTTCGATAGTTTTTCTTTTAATATCTTATCTAAAATACGGGCCTGTTTCAGGTAATTGCGACAGCCGTCGCACACCATTAAGTGAAAAGTGAGTTTGGTTTGTTCAATAGGATTGAGTCCTACATGAACTTTCTTATCTGAAAGAGCCGTTACATTTCTGCAATTGATTCCTATTATTTTAATCAGCCAACTCATTTTATTTCTTGTACCAATTGGTTTCTATGCATTCTCTCAATTGTAATTTCGCGCGGTGAAGGATCTGCCAGAAGTTAGTCGGAGTTATATCCAGTTCCTGACAAATTTCTTTTCCCTCTTTTTCGTCCATGTATTTCAACTGCAGGGCCGAATTCCACTTTGAAGGTAATTTATCCATGCATGATTTCAAAGTTGCATTGAAATCTTCACTATCGAGTAATTCTTCTGTATCGTCCCATTCATCAGGGGAAACTTCTTTTTTCCAATGGTAATTTTTATCAAAAAAGAAATCTAACACAGCATCATTGTCGGTTTTAATTTCCCTGAATTCCGGCTTTCTGAATTTAGCACGGTGGTAGTCCATTATTTTGTTTTTCAAAATGGAGTAGAGCCAGGTTTTCGGACTGCTTTCGTTTTTGAAATTAGCAAAGGAACTGACTGCCGCCAGAAAAGTATTTTGAACCAGATCTTCAGCAGCTTCTTTGTCGGAGATTTTATAATGAGCATAGCGAAAAAGCTCATCGGTATATTCATTGACCCAGTTGGAAATAATGTCGTTTGGAGAAGAGTTCATGAATGATGATTTATTCATTCATCTCTTTTATCATTCTATGGATGTCATCCATATCTTTTTGAGAAACCAGTTTGAAATCGGCAGGCATTGTGAAATCAGCATCATCCTGTTCAATCAGTTCCACAGTTTTTGCGGTAAAGCGCATGATAATATTGTATTGTTCTACCTGATATTCCATTAACACACCTTTAATTTCTTTGAAGGGAGTACACCAGTTGGGTTCGGTGATCTGAATGTCTTCTGTGTAGTACGCAACAAAATCGTAAGGAGTAGCACTTTTAACATGAACAATGGCTTTTTTACAATTGTATGTGGCGATGAGTGTATCTTTTTGTTTGATGAATTCAACAGTATAGGGAGGGACATCTTTTAATAAATAAGGCAAATCCTTTTCGTACGAAACAAAAGCTCTTTTTTTACCCATGAATTTATTCAGCTCGGTAATGGATTTATTTTCGCTATCCGAAAGGTAGGTCATTTGAATAAAACCCATTCCGAAATTAAGCTTGGTAGCCGATTTGTTGTTTTTAAACTTCATCGTCATTTCACCCGGCATCATTTGCTGATCAAAAGGATCGGCTGCAGGCTTAGGATAAGTGATGTCGTAGGTGATAATGCCTTCTTTAGGACCCTTTGAATCATCAACGCATCCGAACAGGAAGCAGGAGGATAAGAATAGAATAATTAGGTACCGAGGGCTCAATGTGTGTTTTGTATGTAAGGCATTAAAAGTAACGAGTTTTTTTGTTAATACAAAGCCTAAGGTTTTATTGCTTAAAATAGGGTGAGTAGGAAAATTTACTTCTTACTTGTAACTTGCGGTCATGGAAGACTTGCGTCCGATAACAGATTGGTTGCCGATTTCAAAAAAAGAAATGCGGAAAAGGGATTGGGAAGAACTGGATGTTATCATCATTTCAGGAGATGCCTATGTGGATCATCCTGCCTTTGGAACGGCAGTAATAGCACGAATTATAGAAAGTGAAGGATTGCGCGTTGGCATTGTTCCTCAGCCCAACTGGAGAGATAATTTACAGGATTTTCAAAAACTGGGTAAACCCCGTTTGTTTTTCGGAGTAACTGCCGGTTGTATGGATTCTATGGTGAATCATTACACCGCAGGCAAAAGAAAACGTTCTTCAGATTCATACACACCGGGTGGTGAAGCAGGCTTTCGCCCCGATTATGCAGTAACAGTTTATACTCAAATATTAAAAAAACTATTTCCCGATGTTCCGGTGTTGATTGGCGGAATCGAGGCTTCTTTGAGAAGAGTCACCCATTATGATTACTGGAAAGATGAACTCATGCCTTCCATTTTAGAGAGCAGCGGCGCCGATTTGTTGGTGTATGGAATGGGAGAGCAGCCTTTGCGAAATATCATTGATTTATTGAAAAAAGGAGTTCCTTTTGAATCTTTGAAAACCGTTCCTCAAACTTCGGTGATCATTCCTGAAGGAGAAGAATTACCAAAAAATAAAAGGTGGACGGATGTGGAACTGGCTTCGCATCAGGCTTGTTTAGCCGATAAAAAAACCTATTCTTCTAACTTTAAAGTAGTAGAGCAGGAATCCAATAAATTGAATGCCCGTCGCATTTTGCAAAAGATAGGAGAGAAGACTTTGCTCATTAATCCGCCTTATAAAACAATGACGGAGAAGGAGATGGATACTACCTTCGATTTGCCTTACACCCGTTTGCCGCATCCTAAGTACAAAACCCGCGGACCGATACCGGCTTACGACATGATTAAGTTTTCGGTGAATATGCACCGCGGATGTTTTGGTGGTTGCAGCTTCTGTACCATCTCGGCCCATCAGGGCAAATTCATTGCCAGTCGCTCCGAGACTTCTATTATGAAAGAAGTGGAAGAAGTAACTAAAATGCCTGATTTCAAAGGTTATATTAGTGATTTAGGCGGTCCGTCGGCCAATATGTATAAGATGAAAGGCATCGACGAAGCCATTTGCGAAAGATGTGTAAGTCCGTCGTGTATTCATCCCGTGATTTGTTCTAATCTGGATACGAGTCACAAGCCAATGACCGAACTGTATAAAAAAGTGGACGCTCATCCGTTGATAAAAAAGGCCTTTGTGGGTAGCGGAATACGCTATGATTTGCTGACCAAGGGCTACAATAAAAATGGCGACGATAGTATTGATGAATATATGGATCAGCTGGTGACACGCCACATTAGCGGTCGCTTAAAAGTTGCTCCCGAGCACACTGCCGAAAACACGCTTAAAATCATGCGAAAGCCGTCGTTCAAGCATTTTAAGGAGTTTAAAAAGAATTATGATGCGGTAAATAAGAAACACGGATTGGATCAGCCGCTCATACCTTATTTCATTTCAAGTCACCCCGGAACTACCGAAGAAGACATGGCCGAACTGGCTGCCGAAACCAAAGAATTAGGATTTAAGCTGGAGCAGGTACAGGATTTTACACCAACACCAATGACAGTGGCAACAGAAATTTATTATTCAGGCTATCATCCTTATACTTTGCAGAAAGTTCAAACTGCAATTTCCAGGGATGATAAAAATGATCAGAATATATTTTTCTTTTGGTACAAAGATGAAAACAAGAAAAAAATTACGGAACGATTGAAAGCGATGAAGAGGCCCGATTTGATTGAGGTATTGGTGGAAGATCAGCAAAAACCGACTCACAAAAGTATCGACAATACGCCTAAATGGTTGAAAGAGAGGAGAGAAAAAGAGGCGAAGTATAGGAAATTTAAAAAATAGTAAAGATTTTTGTAACCGAACCGTAGGAGAAACAGTTAAACAGGCACAATTTAAAAATTGAAAACCATGTTGAAATCAGTTGAGGAATACAACAAAGTTGTAGCGAGAATCAAAAGTTTAATGAAACCTGAAAAAAGTGTTCAGGAACGCGACGAGCTGGCGAAACTTTTAGATGCAGTAGATAATTTCGATGGATTAAAGTTCTTAAAAGTAAGGGAAATGCAGCAACAATAAGCTAAATTATATTTCCGTCTCTCATTACAATTTTCCTGTCGGCCATTGCAGCGAGCTCCTCGTTGTGGGTTACAATCACGAAAGTTTGATTGAATTCATCTCTCAGTTTGAAAAACAACTGATGCAGATTGTTGGCTGTTGCCGAATCTAGATTTCCTGAAGGTTCGTCGGCCAACACAATAGCAGGATCATTGATCAAAGCCCTTGCTACCGCAACACGTTGTTGTTCACCTCCCGATAATTCATTTGGTTTGTGATTGGCTCTGGCAGCCACCCCCAGTATTTCCAGTATTTTCATTGCCTTTGCTTCCGCTTCTTTTTTATTCCCATTGCTTATATAATAAGGAATGCAAACATTTTCCAAAGCAGTAAATTCGGGCAAGAGATGATGGAACTGAAAAACGAAACCGATGTTCTGATTTCTGAATTTGGCTATTTTTTTTCCTTTCAGAGAAGATACTTCTGTGTTGTTGATGAACAATTGTCCGGAATCAGCATTATCGAGAGTGCCTAAAATCTGTAACAGTGTTGTTTTTCCTGCACCAGATGCACCCACAATACTTACAATTTCACCTTTGCTGATATTGAGATTGATGCCTTTCAGTACTTCCAGAGTACCATAAGATTTCCTGATGTTTTTAACTTCTATCACGGAGTAAAAATAAATAAATCTGTGAAGAGTGGGCTATTCCTTATTGACTATTCCCAAAAAAATGTAAATTAGCCGCTCACAGAAAAAAAATCTAGCAAATGAACATACACGAATACCAAGGGAAATCAATTCTAAAAAGCTTCGGAGTAGCAGTACAGGAAGGTATTGTAGCCGATTCAGCAGCAGGAGCGACTGAGGCAGCTAAAAAATTAAAAGAACAAACAGGTACAGGCTGGTTTGTGGTAAAAGCACAAATCCATGCAGGTGGCCGTGGTAAAGGAAAAGTAACTGAAACAGGATCTTCAGGTGTTGTTTTGGCAAAAAGCTTAGATGAAGTTCCTGAAAAAGCAAAAGCAATTTTAGGCGGGCATCTGGTGACTTTGCAAACCAGCGCTACAGGTAAAAAAGTAAATAAAGTGTTGATCGCTCAGGATGTATATTATCCCGGCGAAAGCAAACCGAAAGAATATTACATGAGTGTTCTTTTAGATAGAGAAAAAGGTAAAAACATCATTATCTATTCTACTGAAGGTGGTATGTCTATTGAAGATGTTGCGCACAACACTCCTGATTTGATTTTCAAAGAAGAAATTGATCCTACTTTGGGATTACAAGGTTTTCAAGCCAGAAAAATTGCTTTCAATTTAGGATTGGAAGGTAAAGCGAATAAAGAAATGACAAAGTTTGTTGCTGCTTTATACAATGCATATATCGGTTGCGATGCTTCCATGTTTGAAATCAATCCTGTATTGAAAACATCTGATGATAAAATTATTGCTGTTGATGCTAAAGTAAGTTTAGATGACAACGCTTTGTTCAAACATCCTGATTACGCTTTGTTAAGAGACGTTACAGAAGAAGATCCAACTGAAGTTGAAGCTAAAGAACACGGATTAAACTACGTGAAATTAGATGGTAACGTTGGTTGCATGGTAAACGGAGCCGGATTGGCGATGGCTACTATGGACATCATCAAATTATCTGGTGGTGAGCCGGCTAACTTCTTAGACGTAGGTGGAACCGCAAATGCAGAGAGAGTTGAAAAAGCTTTCCGTATCATTTTGAAAGATCCGAACGTGAAAGCGATTCTGGTAAATATCTTTGGTGGTATCGTTCGTTGCGACAGAGTTGCGCAAGGTATCGTTGATGCTTACAAAAACATTGGAGAGGTGAAAGTGCCTATCATTGTTCGTTTGCAAGGAACCAACGCCATTGAAGCTAAAAAATTAATTGAAGATTCAGGACTGAGCGTTCACTCGGTAGTTCTTTTACAAGAAGCTGCTGATAAGGTGAAACAGGTTTTAGGAAAATAAAATTAAAGGTTGATAGAAAAAGCCATCTCGGAAAATCGGGATGGCTTTTTTGTTTTACGTTTTCACGAAATCCTCCTTTCCCTCGCACAGAATTCTCCGCACTCCTCCTTTTTTAAAGGAGGAAGTTAGTTAGCTGGCATTACATAAAGTGTGTTGTGAAAATGTACGAGTATGGGCTTCTCCCTTTGAAAAAGGGAGAGTGCGGAGGATTCTGTGTGGTGGCAAGAGGGATTTTACTTCTCCGTCTTATAAGAACTGATCAAATCCAGAATATGCTTAATCTCATCTACCTTTCCTTCTTTCCCTGTTTTTTGATAACTGAAAATAAGGTTGTTCAGATTTCTTATGATAAGATCAATGTTGTTACAAGGCACAAAATACGAGCGTTTTGTTTTAACGCCTATTTGCTCAAGGTAGCTATTGATTTCTTTTTTTCCGAAGATAGATCCGCCGGAAAAAGGATTGATGTAAAAAAGAATTCCTTCCTGTTCGTTTTCGGAGGACGTTGTAGCAAATTGTTTCAATTCATCTTCATAAGCCAAAATGAAATGCTCGGGAAGATTAACTCCATATACAGGAATATCAAGGCCCTGAGCAATAATCATATAAATCATTCCGATGGATAAAGGGTTCCCTTTTTTGCTTTCCAGCACACAGTTGATATAGGAATTATTGGGCGAATGATAATTTTTTCTGTTGCCATTGAAGCCATGAACTTTAAAAAGAATATGGTTCATGGTTTTTACTTTTTCCAAAGCAGTAAGATTGTCGTTCAGCTCCAGCCACACATCCTGACGCAGTTGATTGAGGTGGTTTTTCACCTTTTCCTCATCCATTTCAGGGAACTGATACTTGGCAATTAATAAAGCGCCCGTGAGTAAATTTTGTCCGCCCAAACGCGCCCAGTTCACCAGCTTTCTGCAAACATCATCGTAGTTTATTTTTTGAATGATGTTTTCAATTCGGGTTTGAATGACCTCGTTCTCGCTGTCTTCCCAGGCATTTTCCAGATAAGGAATAACTTCGGCACCGAGCTCCAGTAAACGCCCTTCAATTTGTCCGTAGATGTCCTCGTCAGGATCATCCAGTAATTTGATTAAGGCATTTAATTGGTTGTTGTCGATCACCTGTTTCCTTTGTAAGAAGTTACTCAATTCTTCTCAAAAATCATATATAAAGGATGGTTTTCGACATGAGGGATGGGTTTTTATTTAAGGGTGCTATGTGTATAACTACATCTGAGGGCTATCGCTAAGCCTTGTCAGCTCAATGATCTGGAGGTTTTGAATTTTACCCTTTTCAACTTCAAATTTAAGGGCTGTTTGTACTTTATGGAAACCATGAGTGCCTATTGCTCCCGGATTCATATGCAAACAAGATAGTTTTTCGTCGTACATCACCTTGAGGATATGGGAGTGTCCGCAAATAAACAACTGAGGTTTTATTTCCTTTATGCGCTGAAGCAATACAGAGGTGTAGTTGGGAGGATAGCCGCCTATATGAGTGATGAAAACTTTTACGTCTTCACACATAAAAATTTCATCGCGTTTAAATTCTGCCCTCGCTATATTATCGTCGATGTTTCCATAAACAGCAATCAAAGGTTTTTTGGTTTTGATGCCATCGGTGAGTTCAATATTTCCAATATCTCCGGCATGCCATACTTCATCACAATCGTCAATGTGTTTATTGATGCGTGGATCAAGATAGCTGTGAGTGTCAGATATTAAAAGGATTTTCCTCATTAAAGCGAATATAGTTTGTTATCTTTAAAAGCAACATAAAAAATCTGTTTTATGAAGGCAAATATTCCTAAAACCAATCAAAAAAGAGTAGTCATTATCGGTGGTGGTTTTGGCGGACTCAAATTCGCCAGGAAATTGGCTAAGTATGATTTTCAGGTGGTGTTGCTGGATAAAATCAATTACCATCAGTTTCAACCTTTGTTTTATCAGGTGGCAACAGCCGGACTGGAACCAAGCGCCATTTCTTTTCCCTTCCGTAAAGTTTTTCAAAAGGAAGAAAATGTAGTCATCCGCCTTACGGAGGTAAGCTCTGTAAATACCAAAGAATCCTTTGTTGTTTCTGATGTGGGGGAAATTCCTTACGATTATCTGGTGGTGTCTATTGGTGCCGACACTAACTTTTTCGGCAACGAAAAAATAAAAAGTAACTCGTTGCCAATGAAATCTATTTCAGAGGCGCTGAGCATCAGAAACAGGATTTTACAAAATTATGAAGAGGCCTTGAGTGTTGAAGATGCTGAAAAGCAACAGGCCTTAATGAATATAGTGGTGGTTGGTGGCGGACCAACAGGAGTTGAGGTTGCAGGAACACTGGCCGAAATGAAAAAGAATATTTTGCCTAAGGATTTTCCTGAACTGAAGTTTGAAAGAATGCAGATTTATTTGCTGGAAGCTTCTCCGAGATTATTGAGCGGCTTGTCTCAAAAATCGTCGGATAAATCAAAAGAGTATCTGGATAAACTGGGCGTTAACGTTCGTCGGGATACCCGTGTAAAAGATTATGATGGCGATAAGGTTTCGCTGGAAGACGGTTCCCTGATTCATGCAAGAACATTGATTTGGGCAGCGGGAGTTATCGGCAATAAACTGGAGGGAATTCCTGAAGATGTTTTGATTCGCGGCAATAGAATAAAAGTTGATCGCTTCAATAGGATGGAGGGTAGTGCCAACGTTTTTGCCATTGGTGATGTGTGCTTTATGACCGAAGAAAAATTTCCCAACGGACATCCGCAGGTGGCTCAGGTAGCAATGCAGCAGGGAGAAAATCTGGCGCACAATCTCGGTAGAATTTTGAAAGGCGGGGAGATGAAATGTTTTTCTTATAAAGATTTAGGGTCAATGGCAACAGTGGGTAGAAATCTTGCAGTGGTTGATTTTCCTTTCATGAAAGTGCAGGGATTTTTCGCCTGGTTGATTTGGATGTTTGTGCATTTAATGTCGATAGTGGGTGCTAAAAACCGCATTTTGATTTTTATCAACTGGGCCTGGAATTATATTACTTATGATCAGTCGCTGAGGTTGATTATTAGGGATCCGAAGAAAAAGAAGTAATACAAGAACCCACCCCTAGCCCCTCCAAGGAGGGGAATTAATTAGCTGGCATTTCCTAAGCATTATTGAGTGTGGTTTAGTAACTAATTCCCCTCCTTGGAGGGGTTAGGGGTGGGTTAGGAGGTAACAATAAAAAAGCGGCAACTTCATCAGTTGCCGCTTTTCTTTTTATAATAACTATCGCTTATTCAACAATAAACTTCCCTGCGCTAACTGCAGTTCCGGAAGTAACATTGTAGAAATAAACTCCTTTGCTCAAAGTACTTACATTCAAAATAGTTTTAGAAGAAGTGATGGTGGTATTCATCAATACATTTCCAAGCACATCGTAAACTTTAATGTTACCGTTTGAAACAGCACCTTCTACTACAAACAGATCTTTTGCAGGATTAGGGTAAGCGTTGAATTGAACCGCTAAAGCAGTGTTTACAGAAACAGTAGCACTTTTTGTTAAGGCAAACGTTCCTGATTTTCCTGATCCTGTTAAGGTAGCAGCTCCTGATAAGGAGTTAGATCCGCTATAACCACTGGTGATGTTGATTTCTATTTCAGTAAAAGGAGCTGCCTCACCGCTTTTAATTAAACCGGTTACTTTTCCGTTTGAATAATACAATGCTCCAGAAATACTACCTGTTAAATTTGTTGAAGAAGTGATGTTACCCATTGCATCAACAGTAAAGTTGATAGGTAAAGTAGCGCTTCCTCCGGCTGTTTGAACTATTGTTCCGTCGTAAGTTCCTTGCATTACAGCAGTGTTTTTTACTGCTATAAAAGTAGCGGGAATCGACATTGACATGTAAGTAACTGAAACGTTAGCTACTGAGTCGCTGCTGAGCGCTCCGGTAAAAGGGCAAAGTGTTCCGCCAACATTTAAAGTTCCTGTTACAGCTCCACCCGCCGCAATATTGTATGTTCCTGCACCGGTTGCTGAAGGAATACCTGCTGCAGTAATATTGCCTGCACCATCAAAAATAACATAGTTTTGAGTTAAGCCGGTTACCATCCAGGCCCCGTTCCATGATGCGTTTGAATAACTTGTTGCTGAAAGTGTTGCTGCAAACAGGGTAAAGGCTGCAGATAAAAGAAGTAGTGATTTTTTCATGTAAATTGTTTTAAGGTTTGTGCTAAAATAGGGAATTGAGGAATAGCCGCCAAAACGATTTTTACAACAAAAAATCAATGGATTAATCCAAGCGCGTCAGCTCGCAGTTCTTCACCATTTTTATAATCAAAGGAACCTTTTCCAGGGTAACGTTGCTGGTATCCAAACCGAAAGCTTTTTCTTCCGATAAGCTGACTTCCTTGATGGTGAAATACGTGTCCATGATAATTTTTTCAAAGAAAGGAAGGTCGTTTTCGTAAGAGAGGAATTTTTTCATTACCACAAAACGGAAATCGCCGGCAATGTTCTCTCTGTGTAAAGATTCGTAACGGCTCACCACATCTACTTCTTTGTTTTCGGCCAGTCTGGTTACCACCTGACGGAACATAGTGTTGATACGAGGCAATTCACGGAAACCGAGTTTGAAATCGATTCTGATTACTTTGTTGTGAATGATTTGTGTCACTTTATATTCTCTGCAAAAAGGTTCATCGGCTAAGTCGATGTGTACAAACCAATAAATATCGGCACGTTTAGGGTGTTTTCGCAAGATGGAGTAAATTACTTTTTCTTCAATTTCATTATTTTTTGCTGCGCCTGTCATGTATACCAGATGAGTGGCATATTTCTCAATTGTTCTGTCGTTGCTCAGTTGTAAAAGGATAGGGAGGTATTTATCCATTTTGGTAAACTCCACATAGCGATCCTGAATTTTTCGGGCAAAGAGCCACACCAGCATCACTCCTGCTAAAACACTTGCCATTATAATGGTGACATAGCCACCATGTTCAAATTTAATAAGGTTAGCAATGAGGAAGGAAATTTCAATAAAAAGGAAAGTGATCAGTAATACATAGATGATCCATGCCGGATATCTTTTCATGATTAAGAAATTCATCAGAAGGATAGTGGTCATGATCATGGTGATTATGATGGATAAGCCGTAAGCTGCTTCCATCTTGGAGGATTCACCGAAGAACAATACTATGCCGATACATCCGACGCACAAAATCCAGTTTACAGAAGGAATGTATAATTGTCCGCGTTCGGTAGTAGGGTATTTCACTTTCACTTTCGGCCAAAGGTTTAAGCGCATGGCCTCATTGATGAGGGTGAAGGATCCGCTGATTAAAGCCTGACTCGCTACAATGGCTGCTGCAGTTGATATTGCGATGCCTATCGGAAGAAAATCATCATTCATCAAGGAGTAAAAAGGATGAATGTCGCCAAGCTTTGATCCGTCGAGTTTCATCAGAGCGGCACCCTGACCGAAGTAGTTGAGTAACAACATCGTTTTTACAAAAAACCAGGAGATGCGAATATTTTCTCTTCCGCAATGTCCTAAATCAGAATATAGAGCTTCTGCTCCGGTAGTACATAAAAACACAGCGCCCAGCAACCAAAACCCACCGGGGTGTATTACCAAAAGTTTGTAGGCGTAGTAAGGATTAACGGCTTTTAAAATACTGAGGTCATCGAAAATAGCTGTACAGCCTAAAACCCCCAGCATACCAAACCAAACCAGCATTACCGGTCCGAAAAATTTCCCTACCAGTTGTGTTCCGAATTGCTGAATGATAAAAAGAAAGGCCAGAATAGCGATTACAAAAGGAATGATGTCTTCCTGAGTGAGCGACGGGTTGATAACACGCAAACCTTCTAAAGCAGAAGTAACAGAAATAGGAGGAGTGATAAAACCATCGGCGAGTAAAGTACTTCCTCCGATAACGGCTATATATACCAGCCATTTTTTATTCATTCTTCTCAGTAAAGTAAATAAAGCGAAAATCCCACCTTCACCGTTGTTGTCGGCTTTCAGTGTGAGCATCACGTATTTCACTGTGGTTTGAAGTGTAAGTGTCCAGAAAATACAAGAGAGTCCGCCTAAAACAATATCGCCATCAATAACAGAATCACCTACAATTGCCTTAAGTACATAAAGAGGAGAGGTACCGATGTCTCCAAAGATAATTCCCAGGGTTACCAGTAAACCGGCTGCCGAAACCTTATTGATGTTTTTGTGTTTGTTGTCTTGCATAAAAAATTCCGCGCAAACTTACGTGATTATTTGCTACACTTCTGAATTTACGGTTCTTTTTTTTGTGCTTAAGAAGAAAAAAGTTATGTTAGTGAAAGCGGGGGCTATTTTAAAAACTTAAAACTATTAACTTATGAAAAAACAAGTACTACTTCTTTCATGCGTTTTATTGTGCAGTGTATTGTTAAAAGCGCAATCTTCTTGCAACGCTACAGTTTACACAGGAGACGGCACCTTTTACATTGATGCGGAAGCTCCGGGATCTGCAACTGCCACCTTCAATTGTTCTTTTACCAATTCAAATATTAAACCTTATTACGGTGCAATGAACAACACTCAGTATGCAACTGCTGATTATTGCGGCACCTGTGTAGAGCTCACCGGTAAAGCCGGAACAAAGGGAACCCAGATTATTGAAATTGTGGATAAATGTCCTGAGTGTTTGGTTGGTGATATCGATTTGAGTAATCAGGCCTTTCTTGCCATTTTTGGTGATTTGGGTATTGGTCGGGCAAAGATGGATTGGCATGAAGTAGCTTGTCCGTGGAGTACTACTCCGTTAAATATCACTACTCAGGGATCTAATCAATGGTATGCGAAAGTGATTATTGCCAAACACAAAAACAAGATTAATAAAGTAGAGATTTACGATACTTATACATCTAAATGGGTAAATATGACCAGAGGTATGGACAATGGGTGGGTGAATGCAACGGCCATCAGTATTCCCGGTAATACCCAGATTCGCATTACAGATGTTTTCAATCAGCAGGTTGTGGTTAGTAGTGTGGAAATAGCCAGTGGAGTGAATAAAACATTTCAGGGAACTTCTAATTTCTCCCCTTGTTTAAGTACCGATATTGCCGATTACGAAACGGTAAGAAAGGTAAGTATATATCCAAATCCTGCAACAGATGCGGTGGTTTTCGACGATGTTCAGGGCATCAAAACAATTAACATTTACAATTTGTTGGGCGAATTGGTTCATGTTGAAGTTTTGCCTGGAGGCGCTTCAAAGGCGCAAATTTCCATCTCGGGATTAGCAGCGGGAAGTTATACCGTTCAGCTTTCAAATAGCAATGCAGTGGTATTCAGCAGTAAAATAATTAAGATATAGTGCGGGTAAATAATGAAGAAGGCCTCGCAATTTGCGGGGCTTTTTTTGTTTTAATAAATCGCTCACTTTCTGTTCGTTATGTAATAATCAGCCAATAATTTGTTTAATTGGATGCTTGCGTTTAGATTTGTGTTCTTCAACAAAGGAAGAAAAAATGGCGAAAAATCTTTCATTGATATTAGCGAGTTTGCATTCAAAGGTGGAGAAATTGATTTACATCAATAAAAGAAGTGCAGAGGAGTTGAAGAAAGTGAAAGAGGAAAATGAAGTGATGAAGGAGGAGTTGAAAGGTGCAGGAAAAAAAATTGACGAACTGGAGGAAAAGAATAAAGTGTTGGCTTTGGCAAAAAGTCTTTCCGGAGATGAGCAGGGAAAGAATGAACTGAAGCTGAAAATAAATGAGTTGGTGCGTGAAATTGATAAGTGTATTGCTCTTACAAATGGTTAATGATGTCATCTTTATCTATCAAAGTAAATATCGCCAATCGTGTTTATCCCATGACAATTGCCTGGGAGGACGAAGAGATTGTGCGTAATGCGGCGAAACTGATAGATCAAAAGATAAAGGAATTTGAACAGGCTTATGCGGTGAAAGATAAGCAGGATGTACTTTCAATGTGCGCCTTGCAGTTTGTGGTGGAGAAGTTGAAGCTTGAGAAAAAACCCATCGTTGAAGATGATTCGGTGGTGGCGAAGTTGGAGGAACTAGAGCAATTTGTTTCGGAATATTTAAGGGACAAGTAGAACATTATTAATAAGTATATACGCATCAATCGGAAGCTTGTAAGAGCTTTGGGTTGGTGCATTTTTTTTAAATTTAAATTAGAAGTATGATCGTAAATATTATTATAGGAGTGGTCGCATTGGCTTTAGGAGCCGGGATCAGCTGGTTTGTGGTAAATAAATCAACCACGGGGAAAGCAAAATTAATTCTCGACAATGCCGAGAAAGAAGGAGAGCAAATTAAGAAGGATAAAATCCTTCAGGCGAAAGAAAAGTTTTTGGAATTGAAGTCGGAACACGAAAAAGTGATTCTGGAAAGAAACCAGAAAATGTCGGCCAACGAAAACAAAATCACACAACGTGAACAACAAAACAACACCAAATTTCAGGAGTTGAAAAAACTGGAAAAAGATGTTGAAACCGGTAGAGATAAATTGAAATCTCAATTGGAAATTGTTGCCAAAAAAGAGCAGGATGTAGAGAAATTACACAAGCGTCAGGTGGATCAGCTGGAAGCAATGGCGGGTATCACAGCCGATAAAGCGAAGGAGCAATTGGTGGAAGCTTTGAAAAATGAAGCGAAAACTGCTGCGATGGAATTCATTCAAACCAGCATTGAAGAAGCAAAAATCACTGCGACTAAAGAAGCTAAAAAAATTATCATTCAAACGATACAACGTACGGCTACCGAAGCGGCAATCGACAATGCGGTTTCTGTGTTTCACATTGAGTCGGATGAAATCAAAGGAAGAATCATCGGTAGAGAAGGAAGAAATATCCGAGCACTAGAAGCTGCAACAGGAGTTGAAATCATTGTAGATGATACCCCTGAGGCGATTATCCTTTCTTGTTTCGATCCTGTTAGAAGAGAGTTGGCGCGTTTGGCCTTACATCAATTGGTAACCGACGGCCGTATTCACCCGGCGCGTATTGAAGAGGTGGTTTCCAAAGTGAAAAAAAGTTTAGAGGAAGAAATTGTTGAGATAGGAAAAAGAACTGCTATCGATTTAGGTATTCATGGTTTGCATCCTGAGTTGATCAGAATGGTGGGAAGAATGAAATACCGTTCTTCTTACGGACAAAATTTATTGCAGCATTCACGTGAGGTAGCCAACATGTGCGCCATCATGGCTGCTGAACTGGGCTTGGATCCTAAGCTGGCGAAAAGAGCAGGATTGTTACATGATATAGGTAAAGTGCCTGATGAAGATCCGGAATTGCCGCATGCTATTTTAGGGATGAACATCGCTGTTAAATTCAAGGAGCGTCCGGAAATTTGCAACGCTATCGGAGCGCATCACGATGAGATTGAAATGACGTCGATGATTTCTCCTATCATTCAGGTGTGTGATGCGATATCAGGAGCACGTCCGGGAGCACGTCGTGAAATCCTCGATTCATACATCAAGCGTATTCACGAGCTGGAAGGATTGGCTTTGTCTTATCCGGGAGTTCAAAAAACTTACGCTATTCAGGCAGGTAGAGAATTACGAGTAGTGGTGGAAAGCGAAAAAGTAAGCGATAAAGATGCTGAAAAACTGGCTTTTGATATTTCGCAAAAAATTCAAACCGACATGACTTATCCGGGGCAGGTTAAAGTAACCGTAATCCGTGAGGTGAGAGCTGTGGGATATGCGAAGTAAAAAAACACAATAAATGAAAAAACGAATAGCTCCATCAGGAGCTATTCTTGTATATTAACACTATGTTTCGAAAACTTACAGGGCGTTCAGAAACGACAAAAAACATTGCTACACTGGTTTCCGGTACTGCAATAGCGCAGGCTGTTGCATTGCTTGTTTCACCGCTGCTCACCAGGATGTACAGTCCGGAAGACTTTGCTCTTTTCGCCCTTTTTTCTTCCATAGTCGCTATCATCGGAGTTGCTGCCACGGCGCGTTACGAGATGGCTATCGTACTTCCTAAAAAAGAGGAGAAAGCCGAAAATATTTTGTCTTTATCTCTTTTGTTTTCAATAGCAGCGGGACTTCTTACGTTTTTGGTGATTGTGATTTATGATATAGCGCTTCCTGTTACCGACAAGAATGTGTATTTCAACAATTGGTTTTATCTGGCACCGCCGGCCGTATTTCTTACGGGTGCTTATGCAGCGTTTAATTACTGGTCGTCGCGACAAAAAACTTTCCTAAACAATTCGGTGGGTAGAGTAGCAACAGTTGTTGTTAACTCGGGAATTTCAATAGTGTGTGGTTTCTTAGTGTATACTTCAGGCGGACTGATACTGGGTTTGACGGCGGGATTGCTCATCGGTTTTATTCTACTGGCCTATAAAAAAATGCTTCCTTTTTCTTCTTTTACCCAAAAGGTGAGTTGGAAAGGAATGAAGGAAGTAATGATTGAATACAAGAATTTTGCTGTGGTGAATACACCACATGCCTTTTTGGATTCTTTTCAAAACAATGGCGTTGTTTTCGTTTTGTCGTATTATTTTTTCGCGCCAATAGTAGGATTTTATTCTTTGGCTTTCCGCATGCTTAAAGCACCGGTGGGTTTAATAGGATCGGCATTTTTTCAGGTGACTTACCAAAAAATGGCTGCGATGAAAAATGAGGGGAAAGACGTAAAACCATTGATTTTAAGTGTTTATAAAAAAGTGTTTATCATCGGTTTTCCTTTCTTTTTTGTTTTGTTTTTATTTACTCCTGAAATTTTTTCTTTTGTTTTTGGAGCGCAATGGAAAGAGGCCGGCGACATCGCTCAAATCATGACGCCGTGGCTGTTTATGAATTTTTTGGTTTCTCCGGTTTCCTGCACTCCTTTGGTGTATGGAAAGCAAAAGCAGGCTTTTGTTCTTACCATTGTGGATTCGGTGTTAAGGTTTGCAAGTTTGGTGATTGGCGGTATTTATGAAGATTATATCCTCGCATTTTATTTAATGACTTTTTTCTGCAGTGCCTTGTTGATTTTCACAATGCTTTGGTATTACTTTATTCCAAATAATAATAATTTGCAGGAAGAAGAAATGATTACTTTTAAGCGCTAATAAATAAGAATGGATTTGAATTTTCAGTCACAGCAGTTCATAAATAAATCGGCACAAGTCCTTACCTGCATTTTTATATTTTCTGTTTTTCTGTTGCCTCCGCTTCCTATAGTACCATCACTTCCCAAGATTCAGGTTGCCGAAATTATGCTTCCTTTTATTTGTTTGTTGTTGCTGTTGAAATTTCCGCAAGCGGCTTTTAAAAAAATAAGCACTTATGTTTTGTTTTGGGGTTTACTGCTGGGAGTAATGTTTTTATCGATTGCGGTAAATGGCCGTTTAGGTTTTTTGAATGATTATTTTGAAGTCTTTAAAGTGTTTAAATATTTGATTTTCCTATTGTTTCTGACAGCCTACATTGATCAGATCAATATCGTGTTCATTGTAAGATTGGTTTTTGTTTTGGTATGTGCATTTAATGTGCTGCACTATTTCAACTGGATGGATTTTAACAATAAGATCATGCCTTATTATTGTTCGGAAACACATATCATTTTTTTTGGTTTTGATTCGGAAGGTGGAGAGGCAACGAAGCGTATAGTGGGCACGGCTTCTAATCCAAACAATAATGCTATTCTCTTTCTGTTTTTTGTGATTTTCTTTTTTCCGGTAAAGCAATCTACTATAACCGAAAAAATATTTTTCCTTTTAGCCGTTTTGGGTTTGTTTTCGGCGCAGTCGAGAACCGCATTGATTGCCTTCGTTCCGGTGTGTCTAATTCTGGCTTTAAACAACCAATACCAATGGAAAGAATATCTTATCACTTTCATCCCGGTTTTGCTTTTGTTTTTCTTTGTTGTTAAAATGGGTAATACTTATGTTACTGTGCTGGGCAAGGGAGTGGTGAAAACAAATTCGGTAAAAGGGCGATTGGCCATCTGGCTGTATTTATGGGAGATGATTAAAGAAAAACCTTTACTGGGTTATGCTCCTTCAAAAGATTTTTTTTACAGCAGAAAATTATATCCTGAGAGTGAATATGTTTTGTATTGCTGGCGTTATGGTTTTGCCGGATTATTGGTGCTGCTGTCGATAATGGCTTATCCTTTCCGCGTCACCTATAAATACTTAAAACACAAAGAGGCGCTGAATTTATTTTTATATACTTTGGTTTTTATAATTGCATCCATTACCAATAATCCATTTAGTGATCAAAATCTTTTATTGATTTATTGTTTAATGGCCGCCCTATTTTTTGCTAACCTCCATAAAATTGTAAACAGTGAAGCCTAGGCTTTTACTCATATCCTCGGGGACTGCCCATGCCTATAATTTTTATAAGCTGATAGCGCCTTATTTTAGTGAGATCAAAGTAATCACCAATAAAAAAAATAAAGACTGGGATTTTGATGCTGTCGAGTTGGATTTTTCCCTCAAAAATATTTCCACTTATTTCAAAACACCTTCTCAAATAAGAAAGATCGCGGAAGAATTTAAACCCGATATCATTCATATTCATCAGGCCAACTCTTATGCTTTTTACGCATTGAGGGGATTGAAAAATTATTCTGCACCAAAAATAGTAACAGCCTGGGGAAGCGATATTCTTTTATCGCCCGGTAAAAGTTTTTGGTTGAAGAAAATGGTTCAGTACAATTTAAAAAATGCAGATGCATTTACTTCCGATTCAAAGTTTATGGCTGAAGAAATGCGTAGACTTTCTCCTGAGAAAAAGTTGGATATTCTTATCGCTAATTTCGGAATAGGCATAGAGCCGGTGAATGCTGAAAAAGAAAACATTATTTATTCCAATCGTCTGCATAAAAAATTATACAGGATTGATAAGGTTATCCATGCGTTTTCAAAATTTCCGGAGCAACAAAACTGGCGATTGGTTATTGCTGCAACCGGAGAAGAAACCGAGAGCTTAAAATCGCTGGCGAAGCTCTTGAATGTGAAAGCTGAATTTGTGGGTTGGGTAGATAAAAAGGTAAATGCCCAGTGGTATTCCAAAGCGAAAATTTTTGTTTCGGTTCCTGAGAGTGATGCTACGGCTATTAGTTTATTGGAGGCAATGGCTTGCGGGTGTTTGCCGGTGGTATCTGGTTTGCCCGCAAATCGTGAATGGATCAATGATAAGGAAAACGGCTATGTTGTTGAAAATATCAATTCCGACTTTTTTTCGGAAGCAGTAAAAACAGATGTCGCAAAGGCATCTGTTCTCAATAAAAAAATTATTGAGGAGCACGGGACAAAAGAGGCAAATAAAAAGAAGTTTTTTTCATTGTACGATAAACTGCTTTCTCCGCGAATATGAAAATCTGTCAATATACCTCTGCTCATAAGAGCAATGATGTTCGCATCTTTTTGAAAGAATGCAGCTCTTTGGCTTCTGCCGGACATGATGTGACCTTAGTTGCAGCAAACTGCAAAACAGAAACAATTAACGGAGTGAAAGTGATTGGAGTTGAGGTTTCGGTAGGGGGGCGTTTTTCAAGAATGTCGAAAGCGGCAAAAGCTGTTTTTCAAGAGGTATTGACGATAGAGGCCGATGTGTATCATTTTCACGATCCTGAGCTTTTGCGATTTGCATTGGCATTAAAACGCAAAGGCAAAAAAGTGATTTATGATGTGCATGAAGATGTTCCCCGACAAATACTAGGGAAATATTGGATCAATAAGTATCTGAGAAAAAGTATTGCTTCTGCATTTGAGATTTTTGAAAATTATGTTGCCCGCAGGATGGATTTTATTGTTGCAGCTACACCGCATATTAGAGAACGCTTTTTAAAAAGCAATAAAAACTGTATTGATATTTGTAATTATCCTATCATAGGAGAACAGTTTGTTTCAACCGATTGGAATGCAAAAAAAGAAGAACTGTGTTACGTTGGTGGAATCACAAAAGTAAGAGGTGTGGTAGAGTTGGTGAAGGCGATGGATGGCATTCCTGCTAAATTAAATATGGCAGGAGAATATTCTCCGCTGGAATTAAAGCAGGAATTAATGCAATTGCCTGGATGGCAAAATGTGAATGATTTTGGTTTTGTAGGGCGTGAAAAAATTTATGAAATTTTGTCTTCTTCTAAAGTCGGAATAGTCACGCTGCATCCTCAGGATAATTATTTGGATTCTCTGCCTATTAAAATGTTTGAGTACATGAGCGCGGGTATTCCTGTAGTGGCTTCCGATTTTCCTTTATGGAAAGAGATAGTTGAGCTGAATCACTGTGGTATTTGCGTTGATCCTCAAAATCCTAAAGAAATTGCGAATGCTGTAAAGAATATACTGTCTCAGAACAAAGATGCGGAGCAAATGGGAATTAACGGAAAAAAAGCAGTAATGGAAAAATACAACTGGAAGATAGAAGAGAAGAAATTATTAGAACTGTACAATAGCTTATGACAAAGGTTTCTATCACCATACCCTGTCTCAACGAAGAAAAATACATTTCCAAATGTTTGGATTCTATCATTGGCTGTGATTATCCAAAGGATTTGCTAAAAGTTTTTGTAGTGGATGGAATGAGTTCCGATAATACCCGCTCTATTGTATCCCGGTATGCTGCCGATTTTCCTTTTATTTATTTGCTCAACAATAAAGCATCTGTAACGCCAATAGCTTTGAATGCCGGTATAAAAGCAGCGCAAGTCGATGTGTATTTTATTTTAGGTGCCCACGCCGAAATCTATCCTGATTTTATACAAAACTCGGTAGAGGCATTTAAGATAGATGAAAGAATTGGTTGTACCGGAGGCATCATTGAGCAGGTGAATGAAGATGCAGCATCTGAAATTATAGCAACAGCAATGTCATCGCCCTTTGGTGTGGGTAACGCGCATTTTCGCACCGGCACCAAAGAAGGTTTTGTAGATACTGTTGCATTTGGTGCTTACAAAAAAGAGGTGTTTGAAAAAGTGGGCTATTTCGATGAAGAACTAGTGAGAAACCAGGACGATGAATTTAATTTCAGAGTGATCAAAGGCGGATTTAAAATTTACCTTTCTCAAAAAATACGTTCCAAATATTACGTGCGGGCTTCTTATGCTAAATTATACCGCCAGTATTTTCAATACGGTTACTGGAAGGTTTTTGTGAATAAAAAGCATGGCGCTGTAACCAGCGGCCGACAATTAATTCCGCCGCTTTTTGTAGCCGGGTTTATCCTTGGTGTTGCGGGTTCGCTGTTTTCTCCCGAAATCAATTTGTTGTGGGGAGCTGCCATGTGTTTGTATGTTTTATCGGCCTGTCTTTTTGCGGCGCGTATGGTGGGCTTCAACTTTCGAAAAATAATAAAGGTGGCGGCAACATTCTTTATCTTGCACTTTAGTTATGGTTCGGGTTATTTAAAAGGAGTGCTGAACTTCGTGGTACTTAAAAAGAAACCTGAGAAAAAACATAAATCCCTGAGCAGATAATGGAAAACAGTCGATCGAAATATTTGAGTTCTCTTTCCGTAAGCGAAATATTTCTATTTCTGTTTTTAATTATTTTCCCTTTTCATAAACACATTGCTGTTTTTGCCTTGTATGCTTTGGCCTTGTCGATTTTATTTACAGGCAGTTTTACTTTGTTCAAGCAAAGAATTAAAAGCGACAAAACACTTTTCGCGATGGCCGCCATTTATGTTTTGTATGTTTTGAGAATTGCAGTTCAAGGCAAATATTCCTTTGAAATAGAGCAGAAAATTTCGCTTTTTCTTTTTCCTTTGATTTTTCTTTACGCTACAACCGACTGGAGTAAAATTTATAAAAAAGTGTTTTTTGTATACATCACTTCCTGTGTACTCAGTATTTTGTTTTGTTACGCAGTAGGCTTGTATCGCTATAATGCAACGGGTGACAGCTCCTTTCTTTTTTACTATAAATTATCCTATTTCATTCATGCGGGATATTATGCCATGTATCTGAGTCTGGCTTTTGCCGCGGCTTTGTATTTTTTGCTGTTTGAGGATTTTTCCCGAAAAATAAAAATGCTTTTGTTGTTTTCAATCATGCTTTTAGCGGTGGGAATACTCTTTTTATCCGCTAAGGCTTCGCTCATTGCAATTGTTGTGATAGCACTTATTTTCATTGGGATTTATATGAAATCCACAGGTCAATGGAAAAAAGGATTTTTATCCTTGATAATAGTAGCCGCCATCGCTTTGCTGGCCTATTTTTCTTTACCTGTTTTAAAAGAAAGAATCGACACTTTTATCAGCTCTTTAAAAGAAAATCCCAAGTACTCAGATACCACTTCTTCCCGAAAACTGATTTGGAAAAGAGCTATTGATTTGATTGCCGAAAAACCACTGGCAGGTTATGGGGGAGAAGCCAATAACGCGCTTTATGCAAGTTATGAAACGCATGCTATGCCCTATGAGCTTGAAAAAAAATATAATGCGCACAATGAGTTTTTACAAATAGCTTTGGCCATAGGTGTTGTCGGATTTATTTTGTTGTTGTACTTGCTGGTGCAAGGATTTTATCAATCGTGGAAAAGCAGAGATTTGATTTTTCTGGCTTTTCTGCTCATTGTTTCAATTGGTTTCGCAACAGAATCTATGTTAGAAACTGAAGCCGGAATAATTTACTTTTGTTTTTTCTATTGTTTTTTAATGCTTTCAAAAATTAATACCAATGCTTAAAATATTGACCGTTATCGGTGCCCGTCCGCAATTTATTAAAGCCGCCGTGCTATCAAGAATTATTAAAAACAGAAGTGATATTTCGGAAGTGTTGTTGCACACCGGACAGCATTACGACGAAAAAATGTCGGATATCTTTTTTACGGAAATGGACATTCCCACTCCTAAATACAATTTAAACATCAACGGCCTCGGGCATGGCGCTATGACCGGCCAGATGCTGCAAGGAATAGAGGAGGTGCTTCTGAAAGAAAAACCTGATTATTTGCTCGTTTACGGCGATACCAATTCAACCATTGCCGGAGCCTTGGCAGCAAAAAAAATACACATCAAAGTTGCGCACGTTGAAGCGGGTTTAAGAAGTTTCAACATGAGAATGCCTGAAGAAATAAACAGAATTTTAACCGATAGAATTTCCGATAAGTTATTTGCTCCAACCTCTACTGCAATAGAAAATCTGAAAAGAGAAGGATATGATAATATTGGCGCCGAAGTAATCCTAAGCGGAGATGTTATGCAGGATGCGGCTTTGTACTACGCTTCTTTTTCGGAAGAAAGATCTAGTATTGTAGCGGATCAAAAATTGAATAAATTCATACTGGCCACTATTCACCGTCAGGAAAACACGGACGACCCTATACGTTTGAAAAACATTGTAGAAGCCATCAATCAAATCAATGAAAAAATTCCTGTTGTTCTTCCTTTGCATCCGCGCACTACAGGCGTGATTCAAAAAATGGGCTTGAAACTCAATTGCATTGTTATTCCGCCGGTGGGTTATTTCGATATGATTGAATTGCTTAAAAAATGTTCATTGGTGGTAACCGATTCAGGCGGTTTGCAAAAAGAAGCTTACTTCTTTGATAAAAATTGTGTGACCATGCGCGATGAAACCGAATGGGTGGAGCTGGTAAAAGCCGGTGCCAATGTTTTGGCGGGTGCCGACACTCAAAAAATTGTGGCAGGAGTGGAGCAGATGCTGAACAAAAAATCAACTTTTGATGCTTCTTTATATGGTGGCGGAAAAGCAGGAGAAACAATTGTCAATTCATTGTTGAAATAAAAAAACAGAAACTATGATTCCATTTTCTCCTCCACGAATTGATAAAAAAACTACTGACGCTGTAACGGAGGTGTTGTTGTCGGGTTGGATTACCAGCGGACCGAAAACAAAAGAGTTTGAAAAACAATTGTCGGATTATTCGGGCAATGCAACAACACTTTGTTTGAATTCGGCTACAGCCGGACTGGAGCTCATCTTGCGCTGGTTTGGTGTTGGGCCTGGTGATGAAGTGATTGTACCTGCCTATACCTATTGCGCCACTGCAAACGTAGTGGAGCATTGCGGAGCAACAGTTGTTTTTGTGGATGTGAATGCCAATGATTTTAATATCTCTTTAAAAAATGTGGAAGCGGCCATCACCTCTAAAACCAAGGTGATCATGCCGGTGGATTTTTCGGGCTTCCCTTGTGATTACGATGATTTAAATGATTTGGTGAAGAGGGAAGATGTCCGCAAAAAATTTCAGGCTGTTTCTGAAGAACAAAAAAAACTCGGACGCATTTTAATTCTCAGCGATGCAGCGCATTCTTTCGGGGCTTTGTATTATGGTACAAAAGCAGGCAGCTTAACCGATGTATCGGTGTTTTCTTTTCATGCGGTGAAAAATTTAACTACTGCTGAAGGTGGCGCTATTGCTTTGAATTTGCCGGCTCCCTTCAACAACAATGAAATTTATGATTTGCTGCGTGTTTGGTCGCTGCATGGTCAAACCAAAGATGCGCTTAGTAAAACAAAAGCAGGAGCATGGGAATATGATGTGATCACCGCAGGGTTCAAATGCAACATGACCGATATTCAGGCAGCCATCGGCTTGGTGGAATTGGCGCGTTACGACGATGAAAATCTTCCGGCCCGAAAAAATATTTTTGATCATTACACCAAAACATTAGCACCCTATGAATGGGCGCAATTGCCTGTTTATGAAACAGAATATAAAATTACTTCCTATCATCTTTTTCCATTGAGAATAAAGGGGATTACCGAGCAGCAACGCAATAAAATCATTGAAGAAATTTCTAAACTGGAGGTTGCAGTGAATGTTCATTTCAAACCGGTACCGATGATGTCGTTTTATAAAAACAAAGGATATGACATTCAAAATTATCCGGTGGCTTACGACAATTACAAACGGGAAATTTCTTTGCCGGTATATTACGGACTCACCGATAAACAGGTGGATACGGTTTTGAATGCGGTGATCACTTCGGTGGAAAAAGTGTTGAATGCTTAAGCGCCTCTTCGACATATTATTTTCCTTTTTCGCATTGCTTTTATTCTCTCCGTTTTTTATTCTCATCTCCGTATTGGTTTTGTTTTCAGGCAAAGGCGGCGTTTTCTTTTTTCAAACAAGGGTGGGAAAAGGAAACCGGGATTTCAGGATGTTTAAGTTTCGCACGATGGTACTCGATTCGGAAAAGTCGGGACAAATCACGGTAGGTGCCCGCGACAGCAGAATTACAAAAGTGGGATATTATCTCAGGAAACTAAAAGTGGATGAAGTTCCACAGCTCATCAATGTGCTGATTGGCGAAATGAGTGTGGTTGGTCCAAGGCCTGAAGTGCGCAAGTATGTGAATATGTATACCCCTGAACAATTGCGTGTGCTGGAGGTGAAACCAGGAATCACCGATTGGGCATCGCTCAAATATTTCAGTGAAAATGAATTGTTGGGGAAATCCTCCGATCCTGAAAAAACATATACAGAAGTAATCTTGCCCGAGAAGTTACGGCTCAATCTGGAGTATATCAATCAACAATCTTTCGCTACCGATTTAAAAATCATTGTTAAAACAATTGCAAAGGTTTTTGGGATTTGAAACAACCCCATAAGTCATCACCCGGTTCGTCATTGCGAAATTTTTGTACTCAAAAATGAAGCAAACTCATTATGCTCATTTCTTAATTTTTAATTACTTAACCAATATGAGGTTGCTTCATTTTTGAGTACAAAAATTTCGCAATGACGTACTTGGGAAATGCTTGTTTTATTTATTCTCTCACAATTTTCCTCATCACACTTCCTCCCTCAAAATAAATTTTCACAAAATACATTCCTGCTTTCAGCTCACTGATGTTGAGCTCAAAAGTGCCGTTGGCATTGGATGAAGCGGAGTATATGCTTTTACCATACATATCAATAAAGTCAACTTTAGCATTGTGAAATTTCCCGGGAAAAGAGCTTTCAATATTTAAAATACTGCCGGCAGGATTGGGGAAAATATTCACGGGATTTTCATCCAGTGTCCATGAAACAGTATTCTTATCGGAAATGATATTTACCTCCGGATCAAAAACAATTTCATCGGCGATGAAGCCTAAGTTGGCAGTAAAACTTTCTCCTGAAAAAGTATGATTGAATACAAGAGTGGTGTCGTGTGTTTTGTTTTTAAACTGAATAGGAATAGGTAATTCGTAAAAAGAAACAGAGGCATGAGATTGAGTTTGATCGACTGTAAATGTTATTTCTGTTGAAGTGTTTTTTAAAACCGTGATTTCATAGCTCGGAAAACCTTGTCCATAATACCAGTCATTGAAATACCACGATAGATCTTGTCCTGAAGTATTTTCAAAATGTGTTTTAAGATCGGTGGTAACAGCATAAGCGTATTGCAGATTTACATCTGATAAATATTTTTTTAATGCGCTAAAAAAAATACTGTCGCCCAGCACCCAACGTAAGGTATGCAAAATCATAGCGCCTTTGTTGTAGGTGAGTCGGCCATCAAAAATTCTGTTTACGCTGGTGATGTCATCACATTTCACCGATCCGTCTTTTTCGCTGGTGATGGAAGTAACAAGATTTCTTTTGAAAGAATGCCAATAGTTTGGTTGAAGATGTTCATAGCAAATACCGCTCAAATACGTGGCGAAACCTTCATTGAGCCAGATGTCTTCCCACGAAGCGCAAGTCACTTTATCGCCAAACCAGTGATGCGCCAGTTCATGCGCCAGCAATTCGAAATTCCAGTTTTTTACAAAAGTCATGGTTTGATGTTCCATGCCGCCACCCCAGCCGAATTGCGCGTGTCCGTATTTTTCGTTGGCAAAAGGATAAATACCGAAGAGCGTATCATACAATTGCATTTGTGAAATGATTTGTTCGGTGCCCGCAACGGCATTTACAGAATCTTCGGGATACACATAATTCAATACTTGCAGCGTATTGTTTTGAAAAGGAACATACTTTGAAAAAACGGCATAATTGGTAACAGCCATGCACACTAAATAAGTAGCAATGGGATAGCGGTGCTTCCAGAAACAAGTGCGCTGATTGCCCGAAACAACATCGCTTAGCAATATTCCGTTGGAGGCGGCACGGTAGTTTTTCGGACAGGTAACGATTATGTCTATCGAGTCAATTTTGTCCTCCAGCCCTTGTTTACAGGGCCACCAGTCTTTAGCCCCAAAGGGTTCGGACAGCGTCCATATAATCGGCACACCTTCGTGGGTACTTTGTATAAACGACCCCAAGCCAGAACTGTCGGGAACCCCCGAATAGTAAACCGATAAAGAATCCTGTTGCGCAAGAGCTGAAAGGAAATTAATTTTTAAAATAGCATTGGCTTGTGAAAAATTGAGTTGGATTGAATGCCATTTCACACTATCCACATTGAGTTGGTCATTTAAATCAAATTCAATAGAATCAATGGGAGCAGAGGGAATAAAATAAGTAGTGATTTTTCCTTCGATGAATTTTACCGCCGGATCAACCTGCCATTCACAACGCTGATAAATGATGTTGCAATTGCTGGTGGCTGAATTTTGAGGAAGTCCTCCCGCAGCAAAATGTTTTTTTTCATTTTGAATAAGATCCTTCATAGCGCTTTGGCTATAGCAGAGACTCGCTATAAATAAGGCAACAATAAGGGATGCAATCTTTTTCATTTCGTTTATTAAGATAAGTAGCTTTTTTCTTTTTCGCCATTTTATCTTTATTTCAAAGCCTCAAATCCCTACCTTTGCTCTTATGGCAGAAGACAGTGAAAGTTTAAAATTATTGAAACGTTTGCAAGGCTCGGTATGGGCTGCAGTGCAGGATTTCAAAATGATAGTTCCGGGAGATAAAGTGATGGTTTGCCTTTCGGGCGGGAAGGATAGTTATACCATGTTGGACATGCTGATGAAAATGCAGAAGTCACCCACGGTGGATTTTGAAATCATTGCCGTTAACCTCGATCAGAAACAACCTGATTTTCCTGAACATATTCTTCCTGAGTATTTAACGAAAGTAGGCGCTCCTTTTAAAATTGTAGAAAGAGATACTTACAGTATTGTAAAAGATAAAATTCCGGAAGGAAAAACCATGTGTAGCTTGTGTTCACGCTTGCGCCGTGGGACTTTATACACCGTTGCCGAAGAGTTGGGTGCTACAAAAATTGCTTTGGGTCACCATCGTGAAGACATTATTGAAACCATGTTTCTCAACTTGTTTTTCAACGGAAAAATGGAGGCGATGCCTGCCAAATATAAAACCGATGATGGCAAGCATGTAGTGATTCGTCCGCTGGCTTATTGCAAGGAAAAAGATATTTCAGAATATTCAAAAGAAAAGGAATTCCCTATTATCCCTTGTAATCTCTGCGGATCACAGGAAAACATGCAACGCAGAAATGTAAAAAACATGTTGAAGAAATGGGATGAAGAAAATCCGGGAAGAGTAGAATCTATTTTTAACGCGATGCAAAATATTCATCCAACGCATATGCTGGATCGCAATATTTTCGATTTTCATTCTATTTTAAGTGAGTCGATGAAAACTCACGGAATAAAATTAGAAGCATAAATTTTTTATGACTCCCGAAGAAGCAAAGCAACAAATAGCCTTACTCAGCAAGGAACTCGAAGAACACAACCATCGTTATTATATTTTATCGGAACCAACGATCAGCGATTATGATTTCGATTTGTTGCTGAAAGATTTGCAAAAACTGGAAGAACAATTTCCTGAATTTGCCAATGAAAATTCACCCACCAAGCGTGTGGGAGGAGCTGTTACCAAAGAGTTTGTTACAGTAAAACATAAATTCCCAATGCTTTCTTTGAGTAACTCGTATTCCAAAGAAGAGCTCATTGATTTTGAAACGCGTTTGCGAAAACTCACCACCACCGAACCCGAATTTACCTGCGAATTAAAATACGATGGCGTTGCATTAGGCATCACTTATAAAAACGGTGAGTTGGTGCAGGCAGTAACGCGTGGCGATGGTGTGCAAGGCGATGACATCACCGCCAATGTGCGCACTATCCGAAGTATTCCATTGAAATTGAAAGGATCTTATCCCGATGAATTTGAAATTCGCGGAGAAGTATTTTTACCGCACAAAGCCTTTGAAAAAATCAATGAAGAGAAAAAAGAAGCGGGTGAACAATTGGCAGCCAATCCGAGAAATACAGCATCGGGGACTTTGAAAATGCAGGATTCATCGGTAGTTGCAAAGCGCGGACTCGATTGTTATTTGTATTCTTTGCTGGGAGATAATTTACCTCACGATACCCATTTTGATAATTTGAAAGCTGCAGGTGACTGGGGATT
This sequence comes from Flavobacteriales bacterium, assembly GCA_023251095.1. Taxonomy (GTDB): domain Bacteria; phylum Bacteroidota; class Bacteroidia; order Flavobacteriales_C; genus JAHEZL01. Next base: position 182,661 of record JAHEZL010000001.1, on the reverse strand, counting down.
TAAAGTGCCTAACGCCGAAAATAAATTCATTACCAAAACAAAAACGATTGACGGAATTCTTGAATTCATTGCCTACTGGGATAAAGAAAGAGTGAATCTTCCTTTTGATGTGGATGGTGTGGTGATAAAAGTAAATCAGTTCAGTATACAAAAACAGTTGGGAACTACAGCAAAATCGCCACGTTGGGCGATAGCCTATAAATTTCAAACGGAACAAGCTCACACTAAATTATTGAGTGTTGTTTACCAGGTGGGAAGAACGGGAGCCATTACGCCGGTGGCGAATCTGGAACCGGTTTTGTTGTTGGGAACAACAGTAAAAAGAGCTTCGTTGCACAATGCCGATATCATTGAAAAGCTGGATGTGCGTGAAGGAGATTATGTTTATGTGGAAAAAGGAGGAGAGATCATTCCTAAAATAGTAGGAGTGGATTTGTCGCAAAGAAGTTTGGATTCGCAGCCTTTAAAATATATTGTAAATTGTCCGGAATGCAATACTGAACTGATCCGAAGAGAAGGAGAAGCTCAGCATTATTGTCCGAATGAAGATGGTTGTCCGCCACAAATCAAAGGAAAAATGTATCATTTCATTTCTCGCAAAGCCATGAATATTGATGGCTTGGGTGAAGAGACGATAGATTTATTGTACAAAGAAAATCTGGTGCATACCATTTCAGATATTTATAATTTACAGTTCGATCAGTTGATTCGTTTGGAGCGAATGGCCGAAAAATCAGCCAATAATTTATTGGCCGGAGTAGAAGCATCCAAGCAAATTTCCTTTGAAAGAGTGTTATTTGCAATGGCTATCCGACATGTTGGAGAAACGGTGGCGAAAAAATTAGCGGCTCATTTTAAAAATATCGATGCGTTGATTCAGGCTTCAGCAGAAGAATTAACAGCTGTGGATGAAATCGGGGAGAAGATAGCGGTGAGTGTTCGCGAGCATTTTTCCAATCCAAGAAACCTGCGGGAGATAGACAAATTAAAAGCCGCAGGCTTGCAGTTTGAAGTGGTGGAAGTTGTGCGAGAAGGCGGGACCAATATTCTGGAAGGTAAATCGGTGGTGGTTTCCGGAGTATTTAAAAATTTCTCTCGCGACAGCATAAAATTGGAAGTGGAAAAGCATGGTGGAAAAAACGTGGGATCTATTTCAGCTAAAACAAGTTTTGTTTTGGCCGGTGAAAATATGGGACCTGAGAAATTGAAGAAGGCAGAGAAGTTGGGGATACCGGTGTTGAGTGAGGAGGATTTTGTGAAGATGATTGGAGGGGTTGGTAGTGAGCCAAAACAAATGGATTTGTTCTCGTGAGCATGGTTCACGCGCTCCGTTAAGTTTAGCGAAGCGTAACTTGACTGAATTTTTTTCTTGAGGCTTTCAGCCTCTTTTTTTTTGTCTTTATAAGGAAGCTGAAAGCTTCAAGAAAAGATTCCGCGAAGTTGAAAACTTCGCGGAGCATACCCGAAGTACACTCGTGCAATGACAGCGTATAAAACAAAAAACCTCGGTGATTGCTCACCGAGGTTTTTTTTATTCAATTTACTTCAAATTAAGCTTTCGCTAATTTTTTGCCGTTAGCAGATGCTTTAGCAGGAAGTTTTGCAGACTTAACAGTTTTGATGATTACTGCAGCAACTTTGTATGGATCAGCAGCAGAGTTTGGTCTTCTGTCTTCCAACCAACCTTTCCAGCCATTTTCAGTAACTGCGATTGGAATACGGATAGAAGCACCTCTATCAGAAACTCCGTAAGAGAATTTATCGATAGTTTGTGTTTCGTGTTTACCAGTCAATCTTAAGTGATTGTCGGCACCATATACAGCGATGTGTTCTTTCACTACCGGAGCGAAAGCTTTACAGATAACGTCGTAAACTTCTTTGCTTCCTGAAGTTCTCAATGCAGTGTTAGAGAAGTTAGCATGCATACCAGAACCATTCCAGTCGGTAGCACCTAACGGTTTACAATGCCAGTTGATAGAAACGCCGTATTTCTCAGCAGTTCTTTCCAACAAGTAACGAGCAACCCAGATTTGGTCACCAGCTTCTTTAGCGCTTTTTGCAAAGATTTGGAATTCCCATTGTCCGGCAGCAACTTCAGCGTTGATACCTTCAACATTCAATCCAGCTTCCAAACAAATATCTAAATGTTCTTCAACGATGTCTCTTCCGTAAGCATTTTTAGCACCTACTGAACAGTAGTAAGGACCTTGTGGTGCAGGGTATCCGTTTACCGGGAAACCAAGTGGTTTATCCGTTTCGATATCCCAAAGGAAATATTCTTGTTCAAAACCAAACCAGAAATCACCATCGTTATCTTGGATAGTTGCTCTACCATTTGTAGGGTGAGGAGTACCATCTGCGTTTAAAACTTCACACATTACGATGTATGCGTTAACTCTGGCAGGATCAGGACAAATGAAAACAGGCTTCAACAAACAGTCGGATTTTCCTCCGCTAGCTTGTTCAGTAGAGCTTCCGTCGAAAGACCAATTTTCAAGATCTTTCACTTTCCCTGTGAATTTTGAATCTGATACGATTTTTGTTTTGCTACGTAAACTTTGAGTTGGCTTGTATCCGTCCAACCAAACGTACTCTAATTTAATTTTGCCCATGATATTTACAGTTTTTGGATTTGCTAATTATGGCAACGAAAGTAACACTTTTTTAGCGAACATGGAAGAAATTGTTAATAAATATTCGAAATAAAATTTAGGGGAGTCTAAATTTTCAATGTTACGAACCTAATAGCGGGATTATTTTTTCTTGAATAAGAAGTTTATTTTAGTTGTCAAATCCGCAATTGATAAAGCAATGAAGATACTTCGGAAATTCATATTTTACTTTCTTTCCCTGGGGGTTCTGGTATTGGTGTCGGTTTCCTTTATTTTTTATTTTCAGTTTAAAAGTGCGTTGATCGACAGAACCCTTGAGCAATTGTCATCGGTTAATAAACTGAAAAAAACAGCGATTGAAGAAGTTTTGCTCAAGAAAGCAGCCGGGTTTGATAGCAGTTTTGAGATGGTGGTTGCTGCCGATACTGCTTTAATGAAGAATATACAGCGCTTGCTTTTGGAGAGAACAGGTTTGGGTGAAACAGGAGAATCCTATATAGTGGGTGCCGATTATAAAATGCGTTCGCTCTCGAGATTTTTCGCCGATAAAAATCCTTCGGAAATTGAAGTGCGCAGTGAAGGAGTGAAAAGTGCTTTGGAAGGGAAAGAAGGAAAATCTTTGTTTGCCGATTATCGGGGAGTGCCTGTGTTGAGTACTTATTCTACAATTGAAATAAAAGATTTGAAGTGGATCCTTCTCTCGGAAATCGACGAAGCGGAAGTTTTGGTGGCACTGGAAAATATTAAGATCAAGTTACTGATTATCGCTGCGCTTATTTTTGCCTTTATACTTTTTATTTCTGTAGTTATTTCACGTAAGATGGAAGCGCTTACCCAACAAAGCAAAGTGGCTTTGGTGCAGGGACAGGAGGAAGAGCGCAGCCGTTTATCGAAAGACATTCATGATGGCGCCGGTCCCTTGCTTACTTCTATTAAACTACAGCTTTCTGCATTGAAAATTGAAGAAGAGGAAAAAGGAAAGTTGAAACAAATGATTGATGAAACGATCAGTGAAATGCGTAGGATATCTTACAACCTGATGCCTTCTGTGTTGCTTGATTTTGGTGTAGGTTCGGCGATAAAAAATTTGGTGGAAAGTTTATCGAAGTCGGCAAAGAGTAATATTGTTTTTGTTGATGATACCCGTAAAAAAGCCAGTAAAATTAATCCCGAAATAAACGTGGCTTTGTATCGAATTGCCCAGGAAGCCCTAAACAATGCTGTTAAACATTCCGAAGCAAGTACCATTAAAATATCCATCACCGAGTTTCCTGAAAAAGTAAGCTTGTTTGTTTTCGATAATGGCACAGGATTTAAAAGTGACGCTGAAAATAAATCAGGTTCGGGCTTGAAAAATATGCGTGAGCGGGTTTCCTTGCTCAATGGCGAAATTTTTATAAATTCGGATGATACGGGCACCGCTGTTGAAGTGGAAATACCTTTTGTATAATGCATAAAATTAAAGTAATCATAGCCGATGATCATCAATTGTTCAGAGATGGCGTTATCTCTATATTGAATAATGATAAGGACTTTGAGGTGGTTGGGGAAGTGGGGAGCGGCGAAGAATTATTGGCTCTTTTGTCGGAAAAACTAACTGATATTGTTTTGGTGGATTTGTCCATGCCCGGGATTAACGGACAGGAAGTGATACAAGCAGCAAAAACAAAATTCCCTCACCTGAAATTTATTGTGCTCACCATGCATGACGACGGACAATATGTGGTGAAAAGCGTGAGAAGCGGCGCTTTCGGATATTTACTAAAAAACGCCGACGAAAAAGAACTGAAGCACGCCATCAAAGAAGTTTTTGAAGGGCGCAAATACTTCAACCGCCATATCACCGAGTTGATGATTGCCAATATGAGTGTTGCTAATAGCGACGGACAATTAGAATTAACGCCTCGTGAAATGGAAATTTTAAAACTGGTTTCCCAAGGAAGGATCACCAAAGAAATTGCCGACACTCTTTGTGTGAGTACCCGCACCATTGAAACTCATCGCGTGAACATGATGAAAAAACTGGGCGTTCAAAATACCGCCGAGTTGATTACAAAAGCTGCTAAGCTGAATTTGATATAAATCCCTCTGCCTGCGCACAGAATTCCTTCGCACCTCCCTTTTTCAAAGGGAGAAGTGCGTTACTCATCCATACTTAAATAATGGTTTTCAGGGAATGGGCCTCTCCCTTTGAAAAAGGGAGGTGCGAAGGAATTCTGTGCGCAGGCAGAGGGATTTGTCTCCGTATTTCTTCGGATGCCCTCCCTGCGTATTTGCTGAAAGCCAAAAATACCAATAAGTTCAGATGGTTTACCCTTTCCATTTCCTGTAATTTAGTACCATGATAAACCAATAAAACTTACAACTATGGTAAAAGCAATATTAAAAGAAAAGTACATCGTAAGTACTGGTGGAATGAAAAGACAGGGAGTAGCGGAAATCATTCACGAAACCCGCTATTTCAGTTCAATGGATAAATTCCATAAATGGTACGACCGCTTCAAACAACAACTTTGGGAAGATGAACCTAGCAAAGTGGATTTGGTTGAAGGAATTTATGTGGAAGTAGAAGAAATGAAGGCCGATGATTTCTCTGTTCCTAAATCATTAACGAAATACGCATCCTTCCGCGAAGGAGTGTCCTACTACTACGCTGCCTAAACAGGCGTGGGTTTGCAAAGGAAAAGGTCACCTAGAGGGGGTGGCCTTTTCTGATTTCAGGTATTTTATAATACATTTATAAAAACAGATTTTCATGTTCGAACACAAGTCGGCTAAAGTTATTTCGGTAAAGCATTATGCCCGCCGACAAATTACATACATCGCTTACGGAATGGCGGTGGTAGCGTTTTCATTGGGTTTAGGAATGGCGGGTTATCATTATATTGGAAATTTAAACTGGATTGATTCTTTGCTGAATGCCTCTATGATTTTAACGGGAATGGGACCGATTGATCTGATGCCCAGCGACACAGCCAAAATATTTGCTTCTTTTTATTCTTTATATAGCGGTATTGTTTTTTTAACCACCATTGCTGTGATGAGTGCTCCGGCCTTGCATCGGTTAATGCATGTTTTGCATTTGGAAAAAGGCAAGGAATAATTTCAATTGTAAATCCACAACAGCACAGGTTTTTTAAGTCCTTGTAATTTTTTATCCAGCAGCTTCATCATTTCCAGAGACACCACCGGACAGCCCCATCCTTCGGGAGCTCCCGCGGGATATAATTCTGTGTCGGGCACTTCTTCCCACGAATGCAAAACTACGTAACGCTTGAAAGCATTGTTGTTGGTGGTTTCCAGTCCGTGTAATTTATAATGCACTTTAATCCCCCATGAACTGTAACTCCTGTCGCCAATTTTATATTTGCCCAAAGACGAGCAGTGACTATCGGGCTGATTGCTGAACACCGGTTTTTCCTTGGTATAATCATGGCTCCATGAATTAGGACCCGAGCCGTGACTGCACAAGGCAGAGGTTTCCATTGTGTCTTTTTTAAAATCCCAAAGGAAGAGTCTCTTTTTTCCTGAATGCATACTCATATCTATAAGGATGCATAAGGTGGTATCCATTCCATTTTTCTTGCAATAAGTAAAAGCTTCGAGGGCTTTTGTTTTGGCTCTTTCAAGAGGGTTGTCCTTTGGAGGAGGAGTGCAGATGAAAGACATGAAAAGAAGTGCGAATAGGTATTTCATGAGTAGCGTTTTAGATAATATTTGTTTCAAAATCCTCCTTCCCCTCGCACAGAATCCCTTCGCACTCCTCCTTTTCCAAAGGAGGAAGTCAGTTAGTTGCCCATTCCCTGAAAATCATAATTAGAGGATGAATGAGTAGTGCCCTTCTCCCTTTATAAAAGGGAGAGTGCGAAGGGATTCTGTGTGATGGCAAGAGGGATTTAATACTTCACCTTACCATTTATATGAATAGATTTTTTAGCGGCTTGCTGCTTGATGTTTTCGTACACTTTGTACTCAAAAGAGTTTTTTGCTTCCTCTCCTTTTTTCGCAACTATTTCCGCTTCAATGTAAGCCTGACGCTTAGCCACCAAATCCTTCATTTGTTGTTCAAGCGAGTTTCTTTCTTTCACCATTTTTTCCACGTAAGCTTTTCTTTCTGCTGTAGTCATGGTTTTCATATTGTCGGGCAATTGGTTGGCCGGAACACTATCCAGTTTTACTTTCCCTTTTTCATATTCACTCACCATTTCCCCGCTACCATAATAAGCCGATTCCCCTGCGCTGGTAGAGTTGTACTCTGCTCGTCGGGCTGCGGAGGCAGTGCTGAGTCCGTCTTTCATCACTTCGCTTTGCGCCGCTTTCGTGTAGTTTTTCTGTTTCATTTCTTCTCTTCCGTAGTAAATTCTGGTTCTGTCGAGACGGATAGAAATTTCAGTGATCTGAATATCGAAAGGCGTATTTACCGCAATGTTATTGGCGTTCATGCCTACCTGCATAAAAGAACCCTGTGCACAATTGGCAATTTCTTTCCATATTCTGTAGGCTTCACTATCGTTGCCCATCAGAATAGTATTTAAAACAACATCCATTTTATTGGCAATTTTACACGACTCGTAATATTTAACATCGTCTTGATAATCCATGTGTGGCGGACAGTCGCCCACCAAAAAAATGCTTTTATATGTGTTGGTTTTTTTACTCCATTGCATTCCAATCAGTGCATCATACAAACCTTTGTTAACGCTTTCGGGAGTGTCGCCGCCACCATCGGCAGTAACGGCCATCAGTTGCTGGTAAACATCATCGAGGTCTTTCGACAGTGGAATTATTTTAGTGAGAAAGGCATCTCCTTTGTCGCGGTAAAAAACGAGTCCGATTTCAATATCGGTGTTTTGCGCTTGCGACAAGCTGCTGGCTATCGACCATATTTTTTCTTTGGCTGTGGAAATCAATGCCGACATGCTGCCTGTGGCATCCAGCGCAAATACTACCTGAATCAGTTTTGCCTGTGCAGTATCTTTTTGTTGCTGCTGTGTTTGTGTTTGAGGATGCTGAACTATCGGCGGTTGGGCGTTGCAGGAACTTAATGTTCCTATTATTGTAGACATACTTAAGCCAAGTACCGCCACTGATTTTTTGAGTTTATTTTTCATAGTATTTAGTTTTGTTTTAGCTAAAACTATGGTGTTCACGGTCTGTATAAAATGAGAAATTAGAGAAAGGCATTTCCCACTTAGTGAAAAGTGGATGTCACTTAGTCTATAATTTTGAGGTTTGCCAAATCGGTTCTAAATTGCAGTATTGTAAATCATGATGAGAAAAATACTTTTTATATCACTTTTTGTTTTGAGTTTTTTCGGCGCAACGGCACAGCTGAGAACCACAAAAAACGCGTCGATGCGAGGAGATGATCCTTATCCGCAATTGATTGATTCGGCCAATGTTTATCTGAACAAACAACCCGCGAAGGCCATTAAATTTTTAGAAGAGGCTTTGGTTCTTGCTTCTGAAGAAAAAGGAGATGCTCGTACCAAAGAGTGTTATTTGTTATTGGCCAAGGCCAACTACAATTTGAAGTTGTACAACCAGTCGGTGCGCTTTTATGAAAAAGTAAAACCTACAGTAGTTGCTGCTGAGAAGAAATCTGCTGACATGAAGGTGAAAATGCGGGGAGAAGCAAAGGTGATGAAAGAGGAAGAAAAAAGCAGTTATAAGTTAAGCGGTGATGTTGAAGTTTTAAAAGGAATGGTGCTTGATTACGAAGGTTTGAAAGAATACGGTAAAGCAGAAGCTTTCTTACTTGAGTTGGAAAAAACCACAACTTTTGCAGGTACACATGATGGGAGAGCATGGATTGCCAATGCTCGCGGGAGAATGGCTTTCAATACAAATGACATGGCTGCAGCCATTACTTATTTCAAATTGGTGTCGAATGACGAAAAAAATATAAGTTCCAAAGCTCTGGTGGTAGAGGCCAATGATTATCTGGGAAGAATTTATTCTCAGCAAAAGGATAAGATAAGCGCAAAAAAATATTATTCGAAATCGGCCAGCAACGCGGCTGAAACGAAAGACGAAGGAATTATCACCCGGCAAAATTCGATGCTGAAACAGGAATACAAAGGAGAGGGCGATTATGAAAAAGTTTTAGAAATCAATGAAAATATCTCGAGGCAAACGGAAAACGACACCATCAAAAATCAGTTGATGTTGGAAAACGCTAATGTTTATCTCGATCAGAATAAACCCGATCGTGCTATTCCGGTATTGGAGCAAACCATTGTCAATTCTAATAAACTCGGACAATTAGAAGAAAAAGCAGAGGCCTACAAAAGTTTGTCGAAAGCTTACGAGAAAAAAGGAGATTTCGAAAAAGCCTATGAGCATCATGAGATTTATGTTAATCTCATGGACTCGCTGAACAAGAAAAAAGAGCTTATCATAGCCAATGATTTAACGGAGACCAATGAAGTTTCCGAGTCTAATCAGCGCATTGAGCTCCTTGAAAAAAACAAGCAGCTGAGCGATCAGATGATTCAACAATTGGAGAATGAACGCAAGTTTCAGGAGACTTTGATTTATGGATTGATCATCTTTATTGTCATCGTTGTGATTTCTGCTTATCTATTGTATAAAAACATTAAGCAGAAGAAAATTGCCAATCAGCTCCTGGCCCTAAAATCCTTGCGCAGTCAGATGAATCCGCATTTTATTTTCAATGCGCTCAACTCGGTAAACAGTTTTATTTCTTCCAACGATCAGAAAACAGCCAATAAATATCTGGCTGATTTTTCTAAGTTGATGCGATCTGTATTGGAGAATTCACAAAAAGATTTTGTTCCGCTTTCCGAAGAGATTGAGGTGTTGCGACTGTATTTGAAGCTGGAGCATTTCCGCTTCAGCAATAAGTTTGATTACACTTTTGAGGTAGATGAAAATTTAGTGGTGGATCAGTATAAAGTTCCGCCAATGCTCATTCAGCCTTACATTGAAAACTCGGTGTGGCATGGCTTGCGCTACAAAGAGGAGAAGGGATTGCTGGATGTGAGAGTGGCTGCAAACGGAGATTCGTTAACGGTGACTATCACCGATAACGGGATCGGACGCAAGAAATCACAGGAATTGAAAACCCACAATCAAAAACAAAATGAATCGATGGGCTTGAAAAATATCGAGTCGCGTTTGCAAATCATCAACGATTTATTCAAAACAAATCTCAAGGTTCAGGTTCAGGATGCCAATCCAAAAACGGGGGAGGGCACCATTGTAAATATTTCAATTCCTTTTCAAAAAGAATAACTTATGCTAAAAGCTGTAATCATTGAAGATGAAGAGTCGGGGAGAGAAACCCTGAAAAATTATTTAGCGCAATATTGCCCTGATGTGAAGTTGGTGGGCATGGCCGATTCGGTGCTTACAGGCGTTGATCTCATCAACAAAACGTCTCCCGACATTGTTTTTCTGGATGTTGAAATGCCTTATGGAAATGGCTTCGATTTATTGGAGAAATTTGAGAATATTACTTTTGAAGTGGTTTTTGTAACGGCCTTCAGTCACTACGCCATCAAAGCTTTGAATCTTTGTGCTTCTTACTATATATTAAAACCGGTGGATATCGACGAGCTGATTTTAGCGGTGGATAAAATCAAAGAAAAGAAAGCGAAAAGCTCTGTTGAGCCGAGTCATACTAAGGTGCTGATTGAAAATTTAAAAAGCATCAACAAGCAAACTAAAAAAGTTATTTTACCGGTGATGGAAGGCTTTGAAATCATTAACGTAAGCGATATTGTGCGCTGCGAAGCCAACGACAACTTTACTTCCTTTCATTTAACAAACGGCAAAAAAATGCTGATTTGCCGAACGCTGAAATTTTATGAAGAATGTTTGAGTGATTTTGATTTTGTGAGGGTTCATAAATCACATCTTGTAAATCTTCAGTATGTTACTAAATATACCAAAGGTAAAGGTGGGTTTGTAACGATGAGTGATGGATCGCAGGTGGATGTTTCTCCGAATAAGAGGGAGGCGTTTATAGCGAAGTTTCAGTAAATTCAATTATCGTATTTCTACCCACTACGTCATTGCGAGGACGAAGGACGAAGCAACCTCATCATCAAAATGAGTTTGCTTCATTTTTGAGTACAAAAATTTCGCAATGACGTACTGGGATAGCAAATGGAACTTACTCCAAAATCACCCTATATTTCTTCGGATATTTCACCTTATACCCAAAACGTATCACTTTCTCCTCACCGGGATTAATAGTGTATTCCCATTTCACAATTCCAGTCTCCGCTTCCAGCTGACCTTCTTTTATTTCAGGCACATTCACATCAATTTCTTTATTTATAGAAACAGGAACCTGATCTTTAATAATAATAGTAATCGCTTTTGATTTCGTGTTTCTCACTTTAATTTCCCAGGTGATTTCAGTTGATTTATCGGCACCTAAAACGATTTTTTTCGACAACTCATTTGATTTTGATCTGTTGATGATAATGCTTTTGTCGCTGCCTAAAGAGAGGTCCATAGTATCGTTTGCATTTTCAGTATCAATGAAAGAATTTCCTACAAAGGCATCTTCAAAAAAGATGCTGGCTTCCCCCGGCAATAAATTTAATTTTTCCCAGCCGGTGATTTGCGCGATTAAGAAAGCAGTTGCATCGGCTTTTGGAACAGTGATGTATTTGTAAGCTGCAGCAACGGAGTGTTGTGCTACATCAACTTTATGACTTTTCCCGTCGGAAACAATGGTGTAAGGAGTAGCTATAATATATTGATGGGTTGTGCTTGTTTCTTTTTGAATAGTTGCGGTGTAGTTATATGAAACGGATGCTGTAGGTGCGTTGGTTGTATATTTCCCATCCATTAAGCCGAGTTGTTCTTCCATAACGCTATCATCGCTATAAGCTTTCAAGACGGCATGTTTGTTCTTCTCTTTTCTATAAATTCTTTCCGCAGAATTATCAATCGTCCATTTATAAATATCCGGAGCTTGTCCCGAAACACTTGGATTTCCTGTCGACAACGTTAACTCCACATTTTTCCAATCCACACCGGTGCTTTGTTGGATGTTGGCTTTGTAATCCAATGCTATCGGACTGTTAATATCCTTCGCGCGTACATCATAAGTAGGGGTCCAAGTAGCATTGCTGGTATAATAAGTCACTTCAAATTCCATGTTGCCGTTTTGTGCTGCATACACTTCCATCAATATTTCTCCGGTTTGTTTGTTGTTGGAATAATTCAAAGTATTTTTTTCATTAATTAAACGATCGATATTTTTTTTGATCGCTCTCAAATGAATTTTTCCTTCCTGAACTTTTTCAGCCAGTTCACTGAGGTGATCTCTGAAATATTTAGCGGCTTCCTGCAAGTCGGCCATATCCAAAGCTTCAGCTCCTTTAATGGTTTTGTTGGCTTGTAGCAAAGCTTTTTCTTCTTCATATACCTGAATGTTGGCCGTGCTTAAATCCCATTGATCCTGAAATATCTGAATGGAATCCTCAATTTGTTTTATTCTTTTTGGAGCTTCTGTAGATTTCACATAATTGATTTGCGACAAAACGTTGATCAGGGTTATGTTGGCCGATGTTTTAACCGAAATACTGTTGGCTTGTATATAAGGAGTGAGTCCGCTTAACTTCAAAATATGTTTTCCTTTTTCCAGATTGGCTTTTCCGTTTTCGGTGATTTGAGCGCCTTGCAGGAATACGGTTACTTTTTCAATAGTGGATTTTACGGTGCTTTCTTCCTGTGCAAAGATTTGGGACGTAAGGGCTATAGCGAAAATGGATAAAAATATTTTTTTCATGGTAGTGTTTTATTTGACGTTAAAAGTAAGCGATAACGGCGTACCATAAATTACTATTGTCCACGACTTTTACATGATTTTTTAACAAGCCGTAGTTTATGCTTTGCGTTGAATTTGAAAAGTATTTGTTTTAAACTTTATACCTTAGGGCATTATCCGCAGATGTATGACAAAAACACGACCTTTAATATTAGTTACCAACGACGACGGAGTTACGGCTCCGGGCATTCGCGCGTTGATTCAATACATGAGAGAAATTGGTGATGTGGTTGTGGTGGCGCCCAATCAGGGGATGTCGGGAATGGGACATGCCATTACCATTAACTCCACTTTGCGCTTGTATGAAAAACACAAAGAAGAAGGATTACAGGAATACAGTTGCTCGGGAACACCTGTGGATTGTGTGAAATTTGGCGTGAAGGTAGTTGCCGATCGCCCTTTTGATTTACTGGTTTCGGGCATCAATCATGGTTCAAATTCTTCTATCAATGTCATTTATTCAGGCACAATGTCGGCTGCTATTGAAGGGGCTATTGAAGGAATTCCGGCTTTAGGATTTTCTTTGAACAGTCACGATATCAACGCTGATTTTTCTGCTTGTAAAAAATATGTTCAGCAACTGGCCAAAAAAGTTTTGGAGAAAGGTTTGCCTAAAGGAGTTTGCTTAAATGTGAATTTCCCTTACTTACCAAAAGAAGAAATAAAAGGAATTAAAGTTTGCAGGCAAGCGAACGCTTACTGGGATGAAAATTTTGACGAGCGCAAAGATCCTTTCGGCAATTCTTATTATTGGCTGAGCGGACAATTTGTAAATATGGATGGTGGGGAAAGCACTGATGAAGAGGCTTTGAAAGAAGGATATGTTTCTGTAGTACCCACAAAATTTGATTTAACGGCACATGAGTTTAGGAAAGAATTGGAAGGTTGGTTCACCGGAGCTTAGGCAAAAAAGAAACAGGGGCGTTATTATAGGCGCCTTGTTTCCTTTGTTGGTTTTGCCTGTGGTGATTTATGTTTTTTATCTCGACAGCAGTAAAAGATTTGATGTTGGTTTTCAAAACTATCTGACTAAAATACTGCACAACATGCACAATATTGCCAATGTAATGAGCTTAAGTGTGCTTGGAAATTTGGTAGTGTTTTTTTTACTGCTGCGCCGCAATAACGATTGGGGCGCAAGAGGAGTACTGGTTTCTACTTTGTTTTATGTGGTGCTGGTTTTTATTTTAAAATTAATTGAAGGCGGAATATAATGCGTTACTATATCATAGCAGGCGAGGCTTCCGGCGATTTACATGCTTCTAATTTAATGAAGCAGATTTTGTTGCTGGATGAAAAAGCCGAGTTCCGTTTTTGGGGTGGCGACAGGATGCAGGCGGTTGGTGGCGACTTGGTAGTGCATTATAAAGACATCGCTTTTATGGGTTTTATTGAGGTAGTGAAAAACCTCGGTACCATTTTGAAAAACATTTCCTTTTGTAAAAAAGATATTGAAGCTTATAAGCCCGATGCTTTGATTTTAGTGGATTATCCGGGATTCAATCTCCGCATTGCCGAATGGGCAAAACCAAAAGGCTTAAAAGTTTTTTACTACATCTCCCCGCAAATCTGGGCCTGGAAGCAATCGCGTGTGCACAAGATCAACAGCAGTGTCGACAAGCTGTTCGCCATTCTTCCTTTTGAAAAAGATTTTTATAAAAAGTTCAACTACGATATTGATTTCGTTGGTCATCCCTTGCTGGATGCCATCGACAATGATTTGGTGGAAGCCGCTTCCGTCATCCGAAAACGTTATGGTTTTGGTGATGAAAAAATTGTGCTCTTATTGCCGGGCAGTCGCAAACAGGAAATTCAGGCCATGCTTCCTGTGATGCTTGCCGCTGCTAAAAAAAACAAAGGATATAAATATGTGCTGGCAGGAGTGAAATCTATTCCTGAGGAAATGTATGCTGGTATTTTAGGGAAGTCGAAGGTGCAAATTGTTAGCGGAAATACTTACGGATTGCTTTCTGTGGCGAGTGCTGCGATGGTAACATCGGGGACTGCTACTTTGGAAACCGCTTTGTTTGAAGTTCCCGAAGTGGTGTGTTATAAAGGCAGCAAAATATCGTATCAGATTGCTAAGCGACTCATCAAAGTAAAATACATTTCACTGGTCAATCTTATTCTGGATAGAGTGGCGGTGACTGAGCTCATTCAGGATGAAATGAATGCGGATAGGTTAAGTGGAGAATTGCGAAAAATTCTTTCCGACGAAGTTATGATTGCTAAAATGAAAGCAGATTATAAAGAACTAAAAACCAAACTGGGGGGAGGCGGAGCATCGCGAAAAACGGCGGAAGGGATAGTAAATTTTCTTCGTCATGCTTAAAAGATTTGCTGTTTTTATTGTCTTGTTTTTTTCTGTTTCTTCTTTATTTGCTCATCAATTTCTCATCCATATTTTTTCTTTAAAAACAGTGCATGCCGCAACGGTAAACATGAGCAGAGGTTCTTATTCTTTGTATCACGATTCAACATTGCTGACCACTTTTCAGCAAGGTGAAACTCTGAAGTTTGAAGTGGAAGGAAGTAAAATGCGAGTCCACTTTAAGGGCACTTCCAAACTGCTTTCGCATTTTAAACTGAAGGGAGAAGACTATCTCAATAATTTTAAAATAGGAGTGGCTGGTGAAGCGCGTACTTATGAAGATAATTTGGTGTGCAGGATGGAAGTGAAAACTATTTTGTTGCTGAATGATGTTGAGCTGGAGCATTACATTGCAGGGGTGGTGGAGTCGGAAGCGGGGCTTCGTGCAGCGCCCGAGTATTTTAAGTTGCAGGCGATACTGTGCAGAACCTACGCTTTAAAAAATATTGAACGCCATTCATTGGAAGGATATAATTTGTGTGATAACGTGCACTGTCAGGCTTACTACAGCAAGAGCTCCAAGATTCCTGATATTTTAAAAGCTACTACAGCCACTAACGGACTTATCATTACCGATGAACGATTTGATTTGATTAACGCTACTTTTCATTCCAATTGCGGTGGAGAAACCTGTAATTCCGAAGATGTATGGCTCACACCGCTTCCTTATCTGCGTGCGGTGAAAGACACATTTTGTGTTAAAAGCAGAAATGCAAGATGGAAAAAAAAGATGAGCAAAGAGCAATGGCATAAGTATTTGAGGAGCATTGATGTTCCTGCGGAATTGGATACTACGGTGGATGGTGAGGAAGTTTATTTTTCACCCGATGGGCGGCAGGCTTCTTTTTATTTTCCGGGAAAAGCGGTAAAAACCACCAAAATCCGAACAGATTTAAAATTGAAATCGGCTTATTTTAAAGTTCAGATGGTCAATGATTCTGTTTTTATTCAGGGTCGTGGATATGGCCATGGCGTTGGTTTGTGTCAGGAAGGAGCCATGCAGATGGCTAAGGAAGGTTATGCCTATAATCAAATTATTCAGTACTATTTTACAGGTGTGTTTATTGTGAATTTAAACGCGCTGGAGTTTTTTAAGGAGGAGTGAATTTAATTCCAATTCCTAAAATCCTCCTTGCTTTCGCACAAATCCTTCGCACTCCTCCTTTTCCAAAGGAGGAAGTTGGTTAGCTGGCGTTTCCTGAAAATCATGCTGTGAAAATGGATGAGTGCTGCTCTTCTCCCTTTGAAAAAAGGGAGAGCGCGGGGGAGTGTGGTGTGATGGCAAGAGGGATTTGACAAGGAACAATAATTAGCTTTCAATTTCTGTTAGCTTTTTGTGTAAATCTAAATCCTTCCCTTTTTTCATTTCCTATTATTTTTACACCGCCTAATTAAAGTCGGAAGACTTTTCAAATCATTTGTATGCATAAAATTCAGCGTTCGCCGATGGCGCTTCCGCTTTTGTTTTTCATTGCGGGTATTGGCATTGAAGAGGAATTTATTTGGGGGATAATGTTGTTTGTTGTGTTGAGTTATGCGGTGTTGCTTTTTTCCGACAAGTTGAAACTCAGCAAAGAAATGTTATTGTTTTCTCTTCGATCTGTGTTGCTCGCTTGTCTGTTTTTCTTTTTGGGAAAAATGAATGTTATGTTGAATTCCGTGGAGGTAAAACCGGCAACAGACAAAATTTATTTCGATACACTGCTCATTAAAAATACAGAGGGAGTAAGGTTTACAGAGCGGGGTTGCTGGATGCTGGCTCCTGCTTTTAATGCAGGTAATTCTTTTGACGTTTTAGTGAATATGGATAGCGCCTGTGGAGTTGTTCTTGAAAAAGGAGATACAATGGTGCTTCATGAAGTTTCGCTTTTACCGCTGTTAAAACCTGGGAAGGAGCCAACTTCATGGGATGAATATCTTTTGCGGCAGGGTGTTCAATACAAGATTTATGTGAATATCCGTAGTAAAACGGAGCTGAAGAAAAACAATAGTTGGTTTTATTCTTTTTATAATCTGGCGCACAGAAAAATTCGTTTGTCTGCCTTGTCTCAAAAATCAAAATCTCTGCTTTTGTCATTGTTGATTGGAGATCGGGGCTATGTCGACAAACAAACCAAAGAGGATTATGCGGTGTTGGGTGTGTCGCACATCCTTTCTGTATCGGGCTTGCACGTAGGGATTATTTATCTCGTCATCAGTTGGATCATTGCGTTGTTTTTGAACAAGCGCTCTGTAGCGGCGGTTTCTCTGGTGCTCGTTCTGATTTGGTTTTATTGCTGGATGGTTGGATTTTCTCCTCCGGTGCTGCGTTCGGCATTGATGTTTTCTTTGTATGTCATAGGTTCTGCAATGGGTAGAGGAAGTGTTTTGCTGCATACCACCTGCTTATCGGCCTTTGTGATTTTGCTCATTGATCCGCTGTACTTATATGATATAGGATTTCAACTCACGTATGGAGCGATGTTGGGCATTATTTTCATTATGCCTGTTTTTTCAGAAGCATGGAAAGTGAAAAATTTCTTTTTGAAATCTGTCACCGATTTGATTTTTCTGAGCATTGCAGTGCAAATTACCTTGCTGCCTTTTCTGATTTATTACTTTGAGTATTTATCGGTTTATTTTATTGTGGCCAACCTGGTGATTGTTCCTGCGGTTGCATTGTTGATGTACTTGGGGATAGCCTTTGTGTTGCTTCCTTATCATGGGTTAAGCAAGGGGATAATTGATGGTGTAGTGCTTTTTATGGATTGGTTTTGTGAGCAGGTGAGTTGCTGGCCTTTTACAACTTTGTCTTTTACGGTGTCGTCGCTTTATTGCTGGTTGTTGTATGGTTTATGCGTAAGCTTGTTTTTGCAATACAAAAGTTATCGGCTGAATTGGTTTTTGTACTTGGGAATGGTGATGTTGTTTGGGGCGGTTTTGCTTATTTAGACTTGGACTTAGGTTTAACCTTCGTTTTTTGTTTTGTTTTGCTTGCTTCGTAAGCCGGATCGTAATAAGCGAATTTCATTTCGCTTGAAGTGTGATCCTGCACATTTGCGGCCTTTAAGTATAAGGTGTCTCCTTCCAGATCGCCCTTGAATTTCATGGTTCCTGTTTTTCCGAAAACATTAAACGCTACGTTGCATTTGCCAAAAGAGTAGGTTCCCGATAAAACATTGGTTTTGTATTCTTTGGTGAAGAACTTGGTGACTTCGTCGATTTTCTCAATAGAGGTAGTGTGCAAAACCGTTCCGTCCTCGTAAAATTTAATGTAAGCAAAATAGTCGCTGTCGATTTTTGAATAATACAGTCCGTCGTATTCCAGCTTGCAATTTCCTTCGGGGGCGGCAAAGCCCGTTATCAATAACAAACCTGCACAAAAAATAAAGGCGAATTTTATCATGGTAAACCTTTGTGAATTATACTCTTGATAAATATAGAAGGTTTTTTCTTTTCGTCGGCGGTTTATCTTTATTTTTGTTCACGATTTAAAATCCAGATGAAAAAATTTGACGTCCCTGAGTTTTACAGAAGTCCGATAATCTCCCGGATAAAGGAATTACGAAAAGATGCCGATCCGCGTAAAAAGGACTATTCTCCTACGATTCTGGATTTCGGACCCATTCGTTTTTTCATTGCCCGCCACTTTGGGTTTTGCTATGGTGTTGAAAATGCCATTGAAATCGCTTACCGGGCAATAGAGGAAAATCCCGACAAGCGCATATTCTTATTGTCGGAAATGATACACAATCCCGAAGTGAACAAAGATTTAGTCAACCGCGGTGTTCGCTTTCTGATGGACACTTTGGGGGATCATATTGTGGAGTGGAGCGAATTGAATTCGAATGACATAGTGGTGATTCCAGCTTTTGGAACCACTCTGGAGATAGAAGAAAAACTGAAAAGTCTGGCCATAGATCCTTACCGATACAACACTACCTGTCCCTTTGTAGAAAGGGTTTGGAAGATGTCGAAAAGACTGGGTGACGACAATTACTCTATTTTGATTCATGGCAAATACAACCACGAAGAAACCCGCGCTACCTTTTCCCACGCGGCTAAATACGGTCCGGCTTTAATTCTCCGCGATCATGAGGAGGCTGAAATTTTGGGTAAAATCATTTCAGGTGCTATTCCAAAAGATGAATTTTATAAAATATTTAAAGGGAAGTATTCCCTCGATTTTGATGTAGACAAGCATTTGAAAAGAATAGGTGTGGTCAATCAAACTACCATGCTGGCCACCGAAACCAAAGACATAGCGGCCTATTTAAAAACGGTGATGGAGAATGTTTTTGAGGTGAAAGATTTTAAAGAAGTGTTTGCCGATACCAGAGATTCTTTGTGTTATGCAACCAACGATAACCAAAGTGCAACTTATGCGCTGATGGAACTTCCTGCAGATATAGCGATAGTGGTTGGTGGGTACAATTCCTCCAATACCACTCATCTCGTTGAGTTGTGTGAAACGAAATTTCCAACCTATTTCATCTCCTCGGAAAAAGAAATAGTGAATGAAAACCTGATCCGCCACTTTTTGTACCATAGTAAGGAGCATGTAGCGACAAAGGATTTTTTACCTAAAAAGGAGGTGCTGAATATTATTTTGACTTCCGGCGCTTCCTGTCCCGATTCAACAGTGGATAAAGTGCTGCAACAGTTGCTGAGCTATTTTGAAAACACTTTGCCTGTGGAAGAAGTGATGAAAAAATTTGAAACACATTTAATAGAGAATAAAATCGACTGATGTATAAAAGAATTGTAAAGCCCGTTTTGTTTTTATTTCAACCTGAAAAAGCGCATCACATAGCGTTTACTTCAATTAAAGTTATTTGCGAGATACCTTTTGTAAAAAGCTGTATAAAAGGAATTTATAATTATAAAAATAAAAATTTAGAGCGGGAAGTTTTCGGATTAAAATTTCCAAATCCGGTTGGACTCGCTGCAGGCTTTGATAAGGATGCGAAGTTGTATGATGAGCTGGCTTGTTTCGGTTTCGGATTCATTGAAATAGGAACCCTGACTCCTGTGGGTCAGCCCGGAAATCCCAAACCGCGATCCTTCAGATTGCCAAAGGACAATGCTTTGATCAACAGAATGGGATTCAATAACGAAGGCGTTGAGGCTGCTGTGCTGAGATTGAAAAAAAGAAATCCTTCTTTGATCATCGGAGGGAATATCGGAAAGAATAAAGTAACTCCGAATGAAGAAGCGGTAAATGATTATGAAAAATGCTTTCATGCGCTCTTTGATTATGTGGATTATTTTGTGGTGAATGTAAGTTCTCCGAATACGCCCGGATTAAGGGAATTACAGGACAAGGATTCGTTGAAAAATATTTTAGTTAAATTACAATATATCAATAATTTAAAACAAAAAAGTAAACCTTTACTTTTAAAGATAGCTCCTGATCTCACGGATACTCAGTTGGACGATATTGTAGCTATTGCAAAAGAGGTAAAACTCTCAGGAATTATAGCCACCAATACCACCATCAGCAGAGAGGGGTTGAGCACTGAAAAATCGGTGGTTGAAAATATTGGTGCAGGAGGTTTAAGCGGTAAGCCTTTAACCCAAAGATCAACAGAAGTTGTTGCTTATTTGTGTTCTCGTTTAGGAAAAGAAATTCCGGTGATAGCGGTTGGTGGAATTCATTCGGCGGCAGATGCGCAGGAAAAACTGAATGCCGGGGCTGTTTTGGTGCAGTTGTACACCGGTTTTATATATGAGGGTCCGGGTTTGATCAAACAAATAAACAAGGCGCTGGCCAATAAATAATGGAGAAAATTACTTTAATAGAATGTCCGAGAGATGCCATGCAGGGCATTCATGATTTTATTCCAACCGAAACAAAGGCGGAGTATCTCAATCTCTTGTTAAAGGTGGGTTTTGATATTCTGGATTTCGGGAGCTTTGTTTCTCCAAAGGCTATTCCTCAGTTGAAGGATACTGCAGAAGTGTTGGCGAGACTGGATTTGTCGGCAAGCAAAACCAAATTGCTCGCCATCATCGCCAATGAGCGTGGTGCCGAAGATGCGTGTAAACACAAAGAGATTACCTATTTAGGATTTCCTTTTTCAGTTTCAGAACAGTTTCAGCTCAGGAATACCAATTCCACCAGAGAGCAATCTCTCGACAGGGTGAAGGCGATTTTGGATTTGTGTTCGGCTTCCGATAAAAAAGCGGTGGTTTATTTATCCATGGCTTTTGGGAATCCTTACGCAGAGGAGTGGAGCAGCGAAATTGTTTTGGAGTGGGCCTTGAAATTAAAAGCATTGGGAGTGGAGATCATGGCGGTGTCGGATACGATAGGAAGTTCAAACGAAGCATCTATAAAAAGTTTAATGGGAACGTTGGTGGGCAATTTAAAAGGAGTGGAGTTGGGTGTGCATTTACATAGTCATCCCAACAACTGGGAGGAAAAAATGCAAGCCGCTTATGATGCAGGATGTCGCCGATTTGATGGTGCTATCAAGGGTTTTGGCGGTTGTCCGATGGCGAAGGACGATTTGGTGGGCAATATGGCCACCGAAAACATCGTTCGTTTTTTAGAGTCGAAGGGCAATGCATTGTTCCTCAACAAAACCTTGTTTTCTGAAGCTCAGCAAAGAGCGATGCAAATAATGTCGTAAGCTTTGCGTTTGCTGAACTGATTTATCTATTTTTGAAAAATGATTTTTAAGAAGTTTGTTTTCCTTTTCCTGTTGGTTGCTCTTTGCGGCTCTTGCGATAATTATAAGAAAGTGCAGCAAAGCACCAATTATGATTACAAGTACGAAATGGCTCAGAAGTACTATGAAAACAAGGATTACGAGAAAGCATCCGAATTATTCAAAGAACTTTTGCAGGCTTTCAGGGGGACTTCAAAAACCGAAACCATTTATTATTATTGGGTTTATTGCGATTATTATCTGGAAGATTATTTAACGGCAGCTTACCAGTTTCGTCATTTTGCTCAATCTTTCCCGCGCAGCGAACATGCTGAGGAAATGCAATACATGATAGGGGTGTGTTACACTAAATTCTCTCCCGATTATAGTCTGGATCAGGAGTATACATTAAAAGCCATCGATGAATTCCAGTTGTTTTTAGAAAAATATCCCAAAGGAAAATACTCGGAGTTGGCCAATAACAGTGTGGATGAGCTGCAATATAAGCTTGAGAAAAAATCCTTTGAAACCGCCAAGTTGTATTTTAATATTGGAGAATACCGTTCCAGTGTGGTTGCAGGAGATAATTTTTGCAAGGAGTTTCCCGATTCAAAACATACCGAAGAAATGCGCTACATGATGGCTATGGCCACTTATGATTATGCCGAAAAAAGTATTGAAGAAAAGCAAATTGAGCGCTTCCGTCAGGTGGCGGTGTATGTGGATAAATTTGCGAAAACGCACCCTAAATCATCTAAGCTTCCCGAGCTGCAAAAACTAAAACAAAAGAGCGAAGAAAAAATCAATCACTTGCGTTACAAGTTACCGATTTATTATTTCAACAAAGCAGATTATGCACAGGCCAATATGGGCTTTGATCAGTTGCTGACCTCGGGTGAGTTTCCCGATAAGTCGGCTGAAATGATTCATTACAAACTGAAAGGGCAGTACTTGCATGCTCAAAGCGTTGAGCCTGATAAAAGAGCTTTGGAACTGACTAAATTCAGAACCCTGTTTGAAGAATATAAAAGCAATGAAGTCTTTGCTAAATCAGAGTATTTCAGGGAAATAGCATTGAAATATCAAACAGCCGATAATTCCATAAAAAAATTGCCTGCTATTATGGGGGATGAATATTACAATTCACTCAATTTTGAAAAGGCGGCTAAGTACTATTATGAATATGCGGCTGTGCTGACGGACGAAGCTCTTGCTCAAAAGTTTATTGTTAAAGGATTGGATGCAGAAATAAAAGCTGCCGAAAAATCTTCTATTTTCAGTCGCTGTGAAAATTACCGCACTTTGGTAGACGGATTCAAAGACAAAGCTCCTCGTTTAAAAGGCTCCTTGTATGAGAAAAAAGCCTCGGATTTACTGGCTTTGGCGCAGCAACGAATAGATGCTTATCCGTTGACATTGTTCCAGCAACAGTTCGACAAAAAACAATACGATTGGGTGAGGTCGCAGGCACAAATCTATTTATTGGAAAATAAGATGGGAAAATATCAGGATGAAATTGTATATTTGTGGGCTGTTTCTGAATTTAAACTGGCAAAAAAGAGTGAAAGATACGAGCGATTAAAGCTCTGTCAGCAAGCTTTGGAGCAGATTCAGAAGATTGAAAAAATGAATTTTAAAAACCCGCTGATCTTACAGTCTGTAGGCAAAGTAGAGCAGCAGGTGAAAAGTAAAATTGAAAATTTAACAAAACGTAGCCATGGATTACAAGAAAACTAAAGCAGCCCATTCCACCATTACAAGAGATGTTAATGCCTTTTCAAAAGATGGTAACATTTATGAAGTAATCAATGTTTTGGCAAAAAGAGCCAATCAGGTTGGTGTTGATTTGAAAACAGAATTGAATCAAAAATTAGAGGAGTTTGCTACAGCTTCCGACAGCTTGGAAGAGGTTTTTGAAAACCGTGAGCAAATCGAAATCTCTAAGTTTTATGAGCGTTTGCCTAAGCCGGTATTGATCGCTTCTAAAGAGTGGGAAGACGGAGAAATTTACTTCAGAAACCCTTCTGCTGAACAAAAAGCAGAGATTGAGAAAGAAAAAGAAAACAACGATTAATACCCTTCATTTTTTGTCTTTCTATGCTTAAAGGCAAAAAAATACTGATTGGTGTTACCGCGAGTATCGCTGCGTATAAAGTAGCGTACCTCGTTAGAATATTAAAAAAAGAAAATGCGGAAGTGAAAGTTGTAATGACTCCTTCCGCATTTGATTTTATAACCCCTCTCACTTTATCCGTCCTTTCCGAAAATCCGGTACTGTCGGCATTTTCCAATAAAGAAGACGGCACCTGGAACAATCATGTTGATTTAGCTTTGTGGGCCGATGTGATGGTAATTGCTCCGGCAAGTGCCAATACGCTGAGCAAGATGGCGCACGGTGCTTGCGATAATTTACTGATGGCGGTTTACCTGTCGGCAAAATGTCAGGTGTTGTTCGCTCCGGCCATGGATCTGGATATGTACAAGCATCCGGCAACTCAGGAGAATATTGAAAAACTGAAATCTTTTGGCAATGAGATGATACAGCCGGGCTATGGCGAACTGGCAAGCGGCTTGATTGGTGAAGGGCGTATGGCTGAACCGGAGGAAATTGCGGAGCACATTAAATCTCAGCTGACTGAAAAAAAACTAAAAGGAAAGAAAGCGCTCGTTAATGCCGGACCAACTTATGAAGCCATTGATCCTGTTAGGTTTGTAGGCAATCATTCTTCGGGTAAAATGGGAGTTGCCATCGCCGAAGAACTGGCGCGCAATGGAGCAGAGGTGACCTTGGTGATTGGCCCGTCGGATATCACCACAAAAGTTCCCGGAATAAAACGTGTGGATATTGTTTCTGCAGAAGAGATGTATACTGTTTGTTCTTCTGAATTTAAAAACGTTGATGTCGCTGTGATGGCCGCTGCTGTTGCAGATTACGCGCCTGTAAGTAAAGCCGATCAGAAAATAAAGAAAAAGGAAAATGAGTTTTCTCTTTCCCTTACTAAAACAAAAGACGTCTTATTGCATTTGGGTTCGGTGAAAACAGCAAAACAGGTATTGGTTGGATTTGCCCTGGAAACCGAGAATGAAGTAGAGAATGCCAAAGAAAAAGTGAAAAGAAAAAATGCTGATTTTATAGTGCTGAATTCCTTGAATGCGCAAAACAAAGGTTTCGGTGCTGATTCAAATAAGGTGGTGTTTGTCGACAATAACTCTTCCCTTGAATCGTTTGAGTCAAAGTCGAAAAAAGAAGTAGCTTCCGACATTGTCCATAAAATCGCGAAAATTTTAAAATCGAAATCTCTTTAATGAAACGCATACTGTTATTGATATTATTGGGTTTAACACAATTGTCCTTTGCTCAGGAATTGAATTGCAAAGTAGATTTGAATTCTGCTCAGGTGCAAGGTATCGACGCTTCTCTTTTTCAAAAGCTCAAAAAGGATATTTCCGATTTCATGAACAACAGGAAATGGACTTCCGATGTTTTTTCCATTGAGGAGAAAATAGATTGTAATTTATTTATCAGCGTGAATGGCGCTCCTGCTAGTGATCAGTTTACTGCAACTTTGCAGGTGCAGTTGTTCCGCCCGGTGTATGGTACGACCTATAAATCGATGGTGCTCGATATCAACGACAATGATTTTAGTTTTAGTTATACGCCTTCGCAAACACTGGATTATTCCGACAATGAGTACATCTCCAATCTTACCTCTGTGCTGGCTTACTATGCTTATGTGATGATTGGTTTTGATTACGACAGTTTTTCCCTGAAAGGCGGAACCGATTATTTTTCAAAAGCGCAAAACATTATCAATAATGCGCAAAACGTTGCTGCACAAGGGTGGAAAGCTACCGACGGAACTAAAAACCGCTATTGGTTAATGGAGAATTTAATGAATGAAGTGTATGAGCCGATACGCGTTTGTAATTATAAGTACCATCGTTTAGGTTTGGATGTCATGGCAAAAGAAACGGAGAAAGGCCGTCAATCCATTACCGAAGCCATTAAATTATTGGAAGCGGTGATCAAACGAAAACCAAACTCTTATTCCATCAAAGTTTTTTTTGACGCCAAAAATCAGGAAATCATTAATCTTTATAAAGACGATAGCGTAAGCGACAGGCAGGCAATGATGGAGTATCTGACTAAGATTGATCCGGGGAATGGCAATCGCTATACTAAAATAATGCAGAAGTAGACTCTCTTCGGGCTCTGCTTAAAGATACTGATGAATATTCCCTATCCCTTCTCTTAAAATTTCAGGAGCTCCTTGCGAGCAATCAATTACCGTTGAAGGTTCGTTATTCCCATAACCTCCGTTGATCACCAGTTTCACCAGCTTTTCATATTTCTCATAAATCAATTCAGGATCGGTGAGGTATTCCAGTATTTCATCGTCGGCTTTTAAGGACGCGCTCATGATGGGATTGCCCAGTTTGGCAGTTATTTGCGAGCAAATATTGTTGTTGGGAACACGAATTCCAATGGTTTTCTTTTTGACTTTAAATATTTTGGGTACTTCACCGCTTGCTTCCAATATGAAAGTGAAAGGGCCGGGAAGGGCTTTCTTCATCAAGCGGAATGTAGAATTGTCGAGTTGGTTAGCGTATTTCGATAGCTGACTCAAATCGTGACACACAAAAGAAAAATTAGCTTTTTCAGGTTTCATGTCGCGGAGCTGACAGATTTTTTCCACTGCATTTTTATTCATGATATCGCAGCCGAAAGCATAAATGGTATCGGTTGGATAAATGATAACACCACCAGCTTTCAAACAATCAACAACGGTTTGAATGTGTTTTTCCTGCGGATTGTCAGGGTGGATATTTAGCAACATGGAATTAAGCGTTCACCTTGGCGTGGTCGGCAAGGAATTGTTTCAATCCTGAATCGGTCAGTGGGTGATTCAATAAAGAAGTGATAACGTTTAGCGGACAAGTCACTACATCAGCGCCGATGTGCGCGCATTTCAGTAAGTGCGCACTGTGACGAACAGATGCAGCCAAAATCTCAGTAGCAAATCCGTAATTATCGAAAATCAAACGAATTTCTTCAATCAGCAACATCCCGTCTTGAGAGATGTCATCTAATCTTCCGATAAAAGGAGAAACGTAGGAGGCGCCTGCTTTGGCCGCCAATAAAGCTTGTCCGGCTGAGAAGATTAAAGTGCAATTGGTTTTGATTCCGTTTTCAGAAAAATATTTGATGGCTTTCACGCCGTCTTTTATCATTGGAACTTTAACTACGATGTTAGGGTGAAGGGCGGCGAGGATTTTTCCTTCTTTGATCATTCCTTCGTAATCGGTAGCGATTACTTCAGCGCTGATGGCTCCGTCAACGATATCGCATATTTTTTTGTAATGCTCCAACACAGCTGCATCGCCTTTGATTCCTTCTTTCGCCATTAGGGAAGGATTGGTGGTAACACCGTCTAATACTCCTAAATCTGCGGCTTCTTTAATTTGTGCGAGGTTGGCTGTGTCGATGAAGAATTTCATATGGTTGATTTATTTTTTAGAATGCTGCAAATGTACTTGAGGGCATCGGCTTATTCAAATATTTTAATGAACAAGCTTTTAACAATTGGCGGGAGTGGTAGTTTCAGATTTTTAATCTGAAACGAAAGTTAAAGCGATTTATAATCGCATTTAAAACAAATTGAACAGCCGCACATTGTCTCTGTCGTTATTAGAATGGCAGCTTATGCAGCCGGCGCCTTTATCATTGATATTGTATATTTCCTTTCCATTTGGTTCGTACTCAATCCACAGCCAACCATTGCTGCTATTGGGATTGCTGCTATCTTTTTTCAAAACGGAGTAAAGTACCTTGGCGCCGTTTTGTGTGTTGTACAAATCCTTAACGATGATAGATCCTTCAGGAAAAGTTCCGTTAACCGGAAGTTTGCCGTTATCGGTTAAAGCAGAAGCAGCCTTTGCATTGAAGCGGACGCGAAAGAATGCAGTATGAGCAGATTCCGGGGAAGAAGGAAGTATGCTGGAGTCGTTTTTGTAAAAAGTATAATCACTATTTGTATTTATTTCCTTGAAAACACTTTCCATTGTGGAGTTTTCAATTTTGTTTTTTGCGCAGGCGACGATAAACACACTGCCGGAAAGAAATAGAATGATTAAACTTTTCATGGTTTTTTACTATTCGTCGGGAAAAGTATGAAATCCTGACAAATTAAAACACCATCATCGTCGTATCTCTCTTCATTCTTTTGTATTTTGATTTACCGCCTACACAGTATTTGGAAGCGCAACTTTCAAAGCCCACTACCAATATCAACAGCACCGCAACAATCCACACCTTCTTCATAGTAGTTCTTTTAAATTAAAACGATCTCTTTTTGTATAAGTTGTGTTGATAAAAAAGCAGGCCATCCTTTTAAATTCGGGATGAACTTTTTATTTTTGCCGCTCTCTACTGGATGAATTTGTGTTAATCAGAATTTTAAAATGAAATTGAAAATACCAACCGCTGTATTTGCTTGCTTAAGCTATATTTTTATAGCAAGTAATTTATCTTGTGCTAAACATGCGAACTGTGCTGATATTACTTCCAGTATCTCCATTGCCAAGCTGACGTATAATTCAGGAGATACCTTACAGGCCAATGGCATCACCAATACCACAGGTGTGAATAATCATTGGAAATTGCCTAACGGAGAAACTGTTTCGGGAAACACATTATTGCTTCCAGCCATTCAATATGATCAAAGTGGTACTTACACCTTTGTGGTGGAATATCTGGACTGTATCGTTGAAAAGGAAATTGAGGTATATGTCAAACAGGCAAGTTCCATTTGTAGCACGGTGGCTTTAAACAGATTTAATAGGACTTTTTATAGCTCTCCCTTGACTCTAGCGGATTCCGGAGACTATATTTCCGGAACTCATTATGTTTCTTTTTCCATACCGAATGCCGGAACCCATAAAGCGCAAGAATTGATTTTTGCATTCAAAAAGCCATTGAAGGATATTAGCGGGACTTACACTATTGTTTCGGATATTTATTCACTTGGTTACGATAATCAGGTAAGTGTTCTGTATGTGTATGATTGTGATGGACAAAGCTATAAACAGGCCGTTAACCCCAGCTTTCCTTATGGAACAGTAACAGCAAGTCAAACCGATGGGTATTTATATTTGCAGTTTTGCAGCCTTGATTTTTTTGAATACACCAACTATACAAAGGAACATACCTCCGCATATATGAGGGTGTTTTTAAGTAATGAGTAACTCGCTGAATTATCTTGAAACAGGCTTTCAACATGCTTTGTTGATAAAAAAGCAAGCCATACTTCCAAAGTCGGGCTGAACTTCCTATTTTTAACCTCTCTCAAAATAAATATGGCAGCAGACGCAGAATATACCGAAGACAATATACGCTCCCTCGACTGGAAGGAGCATATCCGTATGCGTCCGGGGATGTACATTGGTAAGCTGGGCGATGGCTCGGCGGCTGATGACGGTATTTATATTCTTCTCAAAGAGATCATCGATAACAGTATTGATGAGTTCGTGATGGGGAACGGTAAAGTGGTTGAAATCAAAATCAAGGATAAAAAAGTAACGGTGCGTGATTATGGTCGCGGTATTCCTCTGGGAAAAGTGATTGATTGCGTATCCATTATCAATACAGGAGGAAAGTACGATTCGCGTGCTTTTAAGAAATCAGTAGGATTGAATGGAGTTGGTACTAAGGCGGTGAATGCGCTATCCACTTACTTTGAAGTTTTGTCGTACCGTGAAGACAAGGTGAAACGTGCCGAATTTGAAAAAGGAAACATCTCGAAAGACCATAAAATAGAGGCGTCTACCCAAAGAAAAGGGACTTTGATGACCTTCGTTCCCGATGAGAAAATCTTCCACAACTATCAGTTCCGTGTGCAGCACGTGCAACGCATGATGTGGAATTATGTGCATTTGAATCCGGGACTGACGATTTATTTCAACGGTGAAAAGTTTTATTCGGAAAACGGCTTGAAGGATTTGCTCGCCAGTAATTTGTCGGCTGAACCTTTCTATCCAATTGTTCATTTAAGAGGAGAAGATATTGAAGTGGCGTTTACCCACGCCAAAAAATACGGCGAGGAATATTATTCTTTTGTCAACGGACAGCATACTACGCAGGGAGGAACCCACCAGGGCGCCTTTCGTGAGATGTATGTGAAAACCATACGTGAGTTTTTCGGGAAAGAATTTGAAGCGGTGGATGTAAGACAATCGCTTGTTGCTGCTGTTAGCGTGAAAGTAGTTGAACCTATCTTTGAATCTCAAACCAAAACCAAATTAGGTTCTCAGGAAATTGAGCCGGGCGGAACATCGATGAAAAGCTTCATTGGTGATTTCCTGAAAAAAGAACTCGATAATTTCTTGCATAAAAATACGCAGGTTGCCGACGAGATTTTACGTCAGGTTCAGCGCTCTGAAAGAGAGCGTAAGGAATTGGCTGGTATTCGCAAGATAGCCCGTGAACACGCTAAAAAAGCGAGTTTACACAACAAAAAATTAAGAGATTGTAAAGTGCATTTCAACGATGAAGGTGGAGGAGAGCGCATTTTGCAAACCACACTTTTCATCACCGAGGGAGATTCGGCAAGTGGATCTATCACCAAGTCGCGTGATGTACAAACACAAGCGGTTTTCTCTTTGCGCGGTAAGCCTTTGAACGTTTACGGCCTCACTAAAAAAGTGGTGTACGAGAATGAAGAGTTCAACCTTTTACAATCAGCATTGAACATCGAAGAGAGTTTGGATGGCTTAAGATACAACCAGGTTGTAGTGGCTACCGATGCCGACGTGGACGGTATGCACATTCGCTTATTGTTGGTGACTTTCTTCCTTCAGTTCTTCCCTGAATTGATTAGTAACGGACACGTTTATATTTTACAAACCCCTTTATTCAGGGTGCGTAACCGACAGGAAACACGCTATTGCTACAGCGAAGAAGAAAGACTGGCGGCTGTCACCGAATTGAAAAAACCGGAGATTACCCGATTTAAAGGTTTGGGTGAAATTTCTCCTGATGAGTTTAAAAACTTCATCAACGAAAACATACGATTAGAGCCGGTGGTGATGGGGAAAGATTCCCGTATCAATGAATTGCTGGAGTTTTATATGGGTAAAAACACACCTGATCGTCAGACTTTCATCATGGACAATCTGCGTGTAGAAAAAGATGTTGAAGAAGACTTAATTCCTAAGAAAGAGTGAGCGACGATAAAATAAATAACGAAGACGATTATCAGGAACTGCAGGGCGATGGCGGCGATTCTCATTTAGAGAACGTTATCGCCGTTAAAGGCATGTACGAAAACTGGTTTTTGGATTATGCTTCCTATGTTATTCTGGAGCGTGCCGTTCCGCATGTGGATGATGGATTGAAACCGGTGCAGCGCCGTGTGTTGCACTCGATGTGGGAGATGGAAGACGGTCGCTACAATAAAGTGGCGAACATTGTTGGAAATACGATGAAGTACCATCCGCATGGCGACATGTCGATTGGTGATGCTTTGGTGAATATCGGTCAGAAAGATTTATTGATAGATTGCCAGGGAAACTGGGGGAATATTCTCACCGGCGACCGTGCTGCTGCTTCGCGTTATATTGAAGCGCGCCTCACCAAGTTCGCTCTGGAAATTTCCTTCAATCCTAAAACCACCAAGTGGATGCTGTCTTATGATGGCAGAAACAAGGAGCCTATCACCACGCCAATGAAGTTTCCTTTATTGCTGGCGCAAGGAGTAGAAGGTATCGCAGTTGGATTGGCTTGTAAAATGTTGCCTCATAATTTTAATGAATTGATTGATGCTTCCATCGCTCGTTTGCGTGGAAGAAATACAGTGTTGTTTCCCGATTTTCCTACCGGAGGATTTGTGGATGCTACGAACTACAACGACGGATTAAGAGGCGGAAGAATTCGTGTAAGAGCGAAAATCAATAAGATTGACAAAAAGACTTTATCCATCACTGAAATCCCTTTTTCAACTACCACTACTTCCTTAATGGAATCAATAGTGAAAGCCACTGAAAAAGGAAAAATCAAGATCAGAAACATAGAAGACAATACTTCCGATAAAGTGGAAATCATGATCCACCTTCCGGCGGGAATTTCTCCGGATACTACGATGGATGCGCTTTACGCGTTTACGGATTGTGAAGTGTCTATTGCGCCCAATGCCTGTGTGATTGAGGATGATAAACCAAAGTTTTTAAGCGTTACCGAAATACTAAAACGCTCTACCGAGCAAACTTTGCATTTGCTCACCCGCGAGCTGGAAATCCGCAAAGAGGAGTTGGAGTTGATGTGGCATGCTGCATCTTTAGAAAGAATATTTATTGAGAAAAAGATATACCGCAACATCGAAGATTGCGAAACCTGGGAAGAGGTGATTTCTACCATTCACAAGGGTTTGAAGCCTTTTACGAAAAAACTTATTCGTAAAGTAACCGATGAAGATGTTGCGAAATTGACGGAAATTAAAATCAAACGTATTTCCAAATTCGACAGTGAGAAAGCCAACAAAGACATCGCGATGTTGGAGGAACAGATGAAGGAAGTAAAACATCATCTGGAAAATATTATTGATTACGCTGTTGATTATTTTAAAAATCTCAAAAAGAAATACGGAGAAGGCAGAGAGCGTAAAACAGAGATCAGAACTTTTGAAACGATACAAGCTACCAATGTTATCGTTGCTAATCGTAAGTTATATGTAGATAAAGAAGAAGGCTTTATTGGCTGGGCGATTAAAAATGAAGACAATTACGTTGCCGACTGTTCGGAGATTGATGACATCGTAGTGTTCCTGGAAGACGGGACTTTAAAAGTGGTGAAAGTGGCCAATAAGGTGTTTGTGGGCAAAGGAATTATTTATTGCAATGTTTGGAAGAAAGCCGATGAGCGCACTATTTACAACGTCATTTATCAGGACGGCGGTAAGGGACACGCCATGGTAAAACGCTTTGCTGTAACCGGTGTTACCCGCGATAAAGATTATCAATTGACCAAAGGTTCTCCGGGTTCTAAAATATTGTATTTCTCTGCCAATCCTAACGGAGAAGCCGAGGTGGTGAATGTTCAGTTGAAGCCGATACCGGGAATTAAAAAATTCAATTTCGATTACGATTTTAAATTATTAGCCATTAAAGGAAGAAATTCGCTGGGTAATATTTTGTCGAAATATCCTGTGAAAAAAGTGGAGTTGAAAGAGGAGGGAGTATCTACTTTATCAGCAAGAAAAATTTGGTTTGATGACGTTACGCGTCGATTGAATACGGAGGAGCGCGGACAATTTGTGGGTGAGTTCCGTGGCGAAGATAAAATCTTGGTGATCATGCAATCGGGGCACTATATGCTGCATCCGTACAAGCTCGATACGCATTTTGAAGAAGACATGATCATCATTGAAAAATGGATTCCTAAAAAACCAATCTCTTGTGTGTATTGGGATCCATCCAAAAAAGTATTCAATGTAAAACGCTTCCTCATAGAGCCTACTGAACGCAAAGTGTTGTTCATTGCTGAAGAAGAAGGTGCATTTATGGAATATGTTTCTACCGACTGGCGACCGGTGATTGAACTCATTTTCTCCAAAGAAGGCGGAAAAGAAAGAAAAGCGGAAAAAATTGTGGTGGATGAAGTAATCACGGTTAAAGGATTGAAAGCCATTGGAAATAAGCTTTCCCAATATAAAATCAAACACATCAATAAACTGGAAGCTTTGGAACCACCTCCTGAAGCACTGGAACCTGATGAGACTAATGATGGCCCGGAAGATCCACAGGCTACTTTAGATTTTGAGGAAGAGTAGGGATAATCTAGTTGGGTATCGTCATTCCCTCTAAGTTATTCATTCAGTAAGTCATCAATCAGTGCGTCATTGCGAAATTTTTGTACTCAAAAATGAAGCAACCTCATCATCATTTTTAGTGAGTCACCCATTATAAGTTTGCTTCATTTTTGAGCACAAAAATTTCGCAATGACGTAATGGATGTAATCACTTACTTCCAAAACCGATACACCGCCACCTCAACTCCCAAAACAATCAAAGCTGCTATCACAAAGTATTTCCAGTATTCTTTTTTATTTAAAGCATCCAAAGCAGAAGCAGAGCTTTTCATTTCTCTCTGTTCAATAATATGGATGTTTTTAGCTTCGTCGCCAAAGGTTTTTTTAAGATTGTCGCTGGAAACAAAAGTCATTGAAGATTCGCTTCTGTTGTAATTTAAAGCAGTTGATCCAACTAAAACTTTGTCTTTAAAAATGTTGTAAATCCCTGCTTTTTTAATTTGATTGCCTGCATATAAAAAAGGTTGATCTCCTGCTTTGGAGATGTTTAAAGCGTATTCTTCTTTGCCGTTGCCCACAATGTATTGTCCTGTTCCTTTGCTTTCTTTTTGGGATAAAGGAATTTGAAGGTTGGAAGAAAGAGTTTGAAAAAGTCGGTCGCTGGATATGGAGGTGAGCACCATGCGATACAGCACAGGCACACATATCGCGTGCTGCAGGAAGTTGGTGCTGTTTTTATCTAAAGGCGCAGTGATCACAAAAATGTTGGAGGCATTGCGTTTATAGCGCAGTAAAAGCGGATCGTTGTTGATTAAGTTGATCAGTATTTCTTTTCCGGAAAGATAAGCGGAGTTGGTTTTGTAGTGATAATAAACAGAAGGCAAATTCATTTTTTCATTGGCTTGCAGCTCCTGTTTGGTGAATACATTTTGAAAAAAATCGGAAGCATAATTGATATTGTCTACGCGGGATGAAGTGGAATCAGAATTCATTAAAGGATCAATGGAAAGCGCGGTGAACAAGTCGTTCCCGTTTTTTGCTTTTTTAGAAGGGATGATAAGTATGCTTCCTCCCTTGGCGCTGAACTTTTGAATTTCCTGAATCAATCCTGAGGAATAGACTTCAATTTCATCGAGAACAATTAAATCTTGTTCTTTTAAATCCGAATAATTCAGTTGGTTCACGCTCTGTTTTTCAAATATCAAAAGAGAATCTCTTTTGAAAAGATTGAAAAAAGAAGGGTTTTCCGTTTTGTCGAAAATCTGTAAAATTTTTGTTTGCTCGCGGATCTCATAACTGAAGTAAAACTGATTGTCGAAAATTATCGGATGGTCTTCAATGTCAATGCTTGCGTTAAAAGTACCTGCTTTAAAAACCGAGTAAGTTAAAGTTGTAATCAGACTCGCATTCGCCTTAATGGAAAAATTACTGAAAGCTTTCTGTTCGCCATTGATGCTAAGCTTTACAGGAATGTTGTTGAGGTCCTTGTCGCCATGATTGGAAATTTTAATTTTAATTTCTTCGGGCGAAGCTATTTTTCTTACCGGCGATTCAAACCAGCAGGAATCAACGGATAAATTGTTTTTGATCACCGGAACAAGGGGAAGAAGATAAAGCGTTAAGGATGAATCAATCTGTTTTGGTTTGCCGGCAAGGCTGTTTTTTTGAAAATCACTTAACCAATATAAAGAAGTGCCTGTTGCACCGGCGATATCCGCCTGCTGACGGATATAAACTTCATTTAATTTTTTGGAAGAAGGCGATTCCTCAATGATTTCCAGTTCTTCCAGAAATTCTTTTTTTGCCAGATGCCTGCGGTGCTTCCCTTCAAAATCATTGGTGGTGAGCATGAAGTAATCCGAGTTGGGTAAATTCGTTACGATGGCCGCGGCCTGTTTTTTGGCTTCTTCCAGCAGCCTGCCGTTTTCATTGGAGGCATTCATGCTGAAAGAATTGTCGATGTAAAAAGCATGCAATGCCGATGCGCTTTCTTTCTGTTCTTCGTTGCGTTTGCTGTAAGGCATGGTGAAAGCGAGAATCAACAGGGAGAAAATCAATAAACGCAGGAAGAGCAGTAATAGGTTTTTAAGGTTGTTTGCCGATTTGCTTTGCTCCTTAATGTGCTTTAAAAACAGGGTGTTGGGAAAATACAATTCTTTGTATTTTCTGAAATTAAAAAGATGAATAATGATCGGAATAGAGAGAAGGGTGAAAGCCCAAAGAAACTGTGGATATAAAAACGAAATATTCATTCTCACAAATATAAAATTCCTGTGTTCTTGTACAACGATGTATTTATATTTAATAGATTTACGTAAATTTTTCGCTTTATGGACAAGGGATACATTGAACAAACCTTAGATACCCGCCAGAAGGCTCTGGCGATTAATCTTGATAAAACGATTTATGGATCATTTGCCGAGATTGGAGCCGGACAAGAGATAGCGCGTAATTTTTTTATGGCCGGCGCGGCATCGGGAACGATTGCCAAGTCACTTTCTGCTTATGATATGCAGATGAGTGATGCCATTTATGGAAAACGTCCGGGCAGATATGTGTGTAAACCTCGTTTGATTCAAATGATGGATCACGAATATTCCAGAGTGACCAATACTTTAGGCGCTTCTTTCCCTGAAAAAAGATTTTTTTCTCTTTGTGATACAGTTGAAACCATTAATTATTCTCAAACCAATCAGAGTCACGGCTGGATGGGCGTTCGCTTCCAATCGAAACCGGGAGGAGAATACAACGATTTTATCATTCACATCCGAATGCTCAATAGAGATGGTTTGCAGCAACAGCATGCGATTGGTGTGATGGGAGTGAATTTGTTGTATGGTTGTTATTATATGTCGCATGACCCTCAGGGAATTTTAAAAAGTTTGAGAGATAATTTGCAAAGCGGGAGAATTGAGGTGGATATGGTGCATGTGAGCGGTCCGGTTTTTAAAGGTGTGGACAACAGATTGCTGAGTTTGTTTTTGGTTAAATCGGGAATGTCGGAAGCCTGTATGTTCGGTCCGAATGACGAGCCTATCCATCCAACTGAAGTTTTATACAAAAAAGATATTCTGGCATTGAGAGGGCGATTTCGTCCGGTTACACACGTGCATCTCGACATGTTGAAAAACGGTTTGTATCAGTTTGAAAAGGAGTTGGGCGCACGAAAAGAAAAGGCCGATATAGTTGTAATTACCGAATTAACCCTGAAAGATTTAAGCGGTGAAGAAGGAATTGACGAGCAGGACTTTTTAGACAGGGTGGATATTCTTACTTCTCTCGGACAATATGTGTTGATTTCCAGTTTTCTCGAGTATTTTAAATTGGTGCCTTTCCTCACAAGATACAATACGGGTTCGCAAATTGCTTTGGTTTTAGGAGCCAACACCCTCATTAATATTTTTAACGATAAGTACTACCGCAATTTAAATGGCGGTTTGCTGGAATCCTTCGGGACTTTGTTCCACCGCGATGTTCGTTTGTATTTGTATCCGTATAAATTCGGAAATGAAATCATCAACACCGAGAACATGATGATTCCTCCTAAGTACGAGAGCTTGTACAAGCATTTGATCGACAATAACCGAATAGTTGATTTTGAAAATTACGATGCTCAGAACTTAAGCGTCTTCTCTCATAAAGTGCTGGAGAAAATCAAAAACAACGAAATGGAATGGGAGGGAATGGTGCCTCCGATTGTTGCGCGGATTATCAAAGAAAATAATCTGTTCAGCTACAGAAATCCCGACGCTAAAAAAATCAAAATCCGCGATGAAAATTTAGGAGGAAAGTAAATTCTAAATCTTCGAAAAGCGAACTAATTTCGTGGTAATCATGGATTTCCGCTTGTTTTTAGTATCTTTGCGCCTCATTTTATAATTTAAATTATTTTGGCAACATTTTCAGAACTCGGATTATCCGCGCCTTTATTGAAGGCATTAACAGAGATGGGGATAGAGATTCCCTCTCCAATTCAAGAACAAGCAATTCCAATACTTACAGGAGAAAGAAGAAACTTTATAGGTCTCGCTCAAACAGGTACTGGTAAAACAGCAGCCTTCGGATTGCCATTGCTTGAAACGCTTAAAACAGATGTGAAACACACACAAGCGTTAATATTAGCGCCAACCAGAGAGCTTGGCCAACAAATCGCACAACAGTTACAATTGTTTGCAAAGCACATGCCTGCCATCAGAATTCAGGTGGTTTACGGTGGAGCTTCCATTATGGAGCAAATCCGCGCATTGCGCCAAACACCACACATCCTTATTGCTACACCGGGAAGGTTGATGGACTTAATGCAAAGAAAAGCTTTGTCGATTAAGGATATCAGTCACGTTATTCTGGATGAGGCTGATGAGATGCTGAACATGGGCTTCAAAGAGGATATCGATGAAATTTTATCGCATACTCCTGAAGACAAAGTTACCTGGTTGTTCTCGGCAACTATGCCAAGAGACATCAGAAGAATTGTTAGTAAATACATGCCTGAAGCTGCTGAAGTAGCAGTGAACAAAGGTGGTGAGATGAATAAAAAAATCAAACATCAGTATGTGGTGGTTAGAGAATCCGATAAAATGGAGACTTTAAAACGCTTTATTGGTGTAAATGAAGATTTGCGCGCCATTGTATTTTGCCGCACTAAAATAGCTACACAAGCTTTGGCTGAAGACCTAAAACGCTCTGATGTTAAGGCGGAAGCTTTGCACGGCGATATGTCGCAGGCACAACGCGACCAGGTGATGAAACGCTTTAAGGCCGGATCATTGAAATTACTGGTAGCAACCGACGTTGCTGCACGTGGTATCGATGTGAACGACTTAACTCACGTTTTCCATCACTCTATGCCGGATAGCTTACCGTATTACACGCACAGAAGCGGACGTACGGCAAGAGCCGGTAAAGACGGTATTTCCATGGCTTTTGTAAATTCTGCAGAAGTTAGAAAACTGAAAATGTTTGAGAGAGAATTGGAGTTGAAATTTGAAAAAGTATTGATTCCTCAAAACAGTGAAATCGGTATTATCAAGTTAACTCAATGGGCTGAAGCTGTTGTCAACACTAAACCTATTGCAGGAAACAAACAAATTGAAGATAAAATCGAAGAATTGTTTGCGGCTTTTTCAAAAGAAGAGTTGGTTGCTAAAATGGTGACTATCGAATTGAAAAAATTGTCTATCGACAATAAAGATTTAAACGATACAAGAGCTACCGGCGACAGACGTGATGAAGGTGGCAGAAGCGACAGCAGAAGTAGCCGAAGCAGCAGCACCGGAGGAACAAGATTCTTTATCAACATTGGTGAGTACGACAGAATGAGTACCCGTGAACTGGCTGATTTGATCGTTGAGCAAACCAAATTACCTGCAGGCGAAGTGACTGTGGTTAAAATGGAAGAAAGACATTCTTATTTCGAAGTTCCTGCACAACATGCTGAAAAAGTCCCTAAGGATTTTACAGAGTATATGCTGGGTAGCCGTGAAATCCGTGTAAACAGAGCGGATCAGGGTGGAAGCAGAAGAGAAGGTGGCGACAGAGGTGGATACAGCATTCGTCGTGATGGCGGACGCGGTGGATTTTCCGGCGGACGTCGTGAAGGTGGCAGCAGTGGAAGTGGACGTAGAGAAGGTGGAAGTGGCGGAAGAAGTTTCGGTGGTGGCGGAGATCGTCGTCGTGAAGGCGGAAGAAGATAATTCTCAGAATATCATACATGAAAAAGCCGGAAGAATTTCTTCCGGCTTTTTTTATTTGTTTTACATTCTGATCGTCATTGCGAGGAACGAAGCAATCTCATTAACCTCGATGCGATTGCTTCG
This sequence comes from Flavobacteriales bacterium, assembly GCA_023251095.1. GTDB lineage: Bacteria > Bacteroidota > Bacteroidia > Flavobacteriales_C > JAHEZL01. The sequence continues at coordinate 143,618 of JAHEZL010000001.1, read as the reverse complement.
TTCCTCGAAATGACGGAAATGTTAAGCATACATCGCGTCTCTCAGTGCAATTGATTTTGAATCTGAGGTGTATTCATCATAAGACATTTGCTTATCAATTTGTCCTTTCGGAGATATTTCGATTATTCTGTTGGCTACAGTTTGTGTAAACTCCCTGTCGTGAGAGGTAAACAAAACGATGCCGGGGAAATTTTTCAATGAATTATTGAAAGCTGTAATCGACTCCATATCCAAGTGATTGGTCGGTTCATCTAAAATCAACAGATTGGCAGTGGTCAGCATCATTCGCGAAACCATGCAACGTACTTTTTCTCCTCCTGAAAGCACGTGTGATTTTTTGTGTACATCATCTCCCGAGAAAAGCATTTTACCCAGGAAGCCACGGATGTAAATCTCGTCCTGATCGGCAGAGTATTGTCTCAGCCAATCCACCAGATTTTTTTTATCGGTAAAGAACTTGCTGTTTTCGTTAGGTAAATATGAAGTAGTGATTGTTTGTCCGAAAGTACAGGTTCCTGAATCGGCATTCGTTTCTCCGGCCAGTATTTTAAATAAGGCTGTAAGAGCAATGTTGTCTTTCCCTAAAAAAGCAACTTTGTCGCCTTTGTTGATATTGAAGTTGAGGTTTTTAAACAGCACTTTTCCATCCACGGTTTTAGATAGATTCTCAACATTCAGCACCTGATTTCCTGCTTCACGGTTTTGTTGAAATATGATTCCAGGATATCTTCTGTTTGAGGCTTTTATCTCATCTAGATTAATTTTTTCCAACGCCTTTTTTCTGCTGGTAGCCTGTTTTGATTTGGAGGCGTTGGCGCTGAAACGTGCAACGAAATCCTGGAGCTCTTTAATTCGGTCTTCGGCCTTTTTATTGGCGTTGGCTCTTTGGGCTAAAACGAGCTGACTGGATTCGTACCAGAAAGAGTAGTTGCCGGGATAAAGGGTGATTTTTCCAAAATCAATATCGGCAATGTGCGTACAAACAGTATCTAAGAATCGGCGGTCGTGGGAAACCACAATCACCGTGTTATTGAAATCCAAAAGAAAATCCTCCAGCCATGATATGGTTCCCATATCCAAGTCATTGGTAGGCTCATCGAGAATCAGGATATCAGGATTTCCAAAAAGCGCCTGAGCCAATAATACCCTTACTTTTTCAGATCCTTTCAGATCTTTCATTAGAGTAGCGTGCAAATTCTCTTTGATGTCGAGGCCATTCAATAAGATTGAAGCTTCAGAGGCAGAATTCCATCCGTCCATTTCCGCAAATTCCGATTCCAATTCAGAAGCTCTTAGTCCGTCGGCTTCGCTAAAATCTTCTTTGGCATATAAAGCATCTTTCTCTTTGCTGATTTCCCATAAGCGTTTGTGTCCCATGATTACCGTGTCCAACACAGGGAATTCATCAAAAGCAAAGTGATTTTGATTTAAAACCGCCATACGTTTTCCCGGTTCAATGTAAACATGTCCGCCGGTGGATTCCAGTTCTCCCGACAATATTTTTAAAAGGGTGGATTTTCCTGTACCGTTAGCGCCAATTACGCCATAGCAGTTACCTCCTGCGAATTTTATGTTTACTTCGTCAAAAAGGATTCTTTTTCCAAATTGCAACGATATATTAAGAGCCTCAATCATTTTTTATTTTTTTTCAGGTGGCAAAGGTAAGTTAAAAACAGCAATAAAAGATGACATAATAAGAAAGTCGTTTAACTGAAGAATGAATGCTTTAGTCGACAAAAAAATGCAAAAGCAACCATTTTATTTTAACTTCGTCTTAGAAAAAAACTTAAATCAATTAATACGCAATTATGAAATCGACAATCAAAAACCAATCAAAGAAATTTTTAGTTCTTGCGATGGCTCTTGGAGTTTTCGCAACATCTTGTAAAAAAGAAAACCCTGCGGCTCCGGCTTTACCACCTTCGTCTTCAATGAGTATGGATAATTCTTTCGATGGATCTTCCAACAAAACACAAACAGGATGGAATTACGGTGTGGCTGCTTTAGCGGTTGGATATTTTAATACTATTCTCGCGGTTAATTTAGTTGTTCCTGTTGCTGCTTTTAAAGAAGCTTTGAAACATGAGGCAGTGTATGATGTAAATAAAAAAGAATGGGTATGGTCATACAATGTTGTTGTAGCTGTTACTTATACTGTTAAATTACATGCAAGTGAAAGCGGAGACAACATTAACTGGACAATGGTTATTTCTAAACAAAATGATTTTCAGGATTTCACATGGTACACAGGTGTATCTAAAAAAGATGGTACTTCAGGAACATGGAGCTTAAACAAAGATGTTTACAATCCTGTAACTTATGTTGACATTGCATGGAGCAAAGATGCTTCTGCAGGAACTGCTGAAACTAAATTTTCTTATGTTGAACCAAGTCAGTCAGGAACAGGAAACTATATCCTGTGGAAAAAAACTGCAGAGGTTGAGTTTGATGGTCACTATGACATCTATGATAAAGGAAAGGCTGAGTTAACTCAAATTATGTGGAACAGTGCTGACAGACATGGTAAATGGATTGGTGTTGACACAATTAGTCATTGCTGGGATACAGCACAACAAGATATGACTTGTAAATAATTTCATTTGAATAAATATTAAAAGCCTCTGCGGATTACGCAGAGGTTTTTTTGTGCCTTAAGTTTTGTAGTATCTTCATTGCTATAATCGGATAGTATATGAGTATTAAAGCAATTATTTTCGGGGCAACAGGGATGGTCGGACAGGCGGTTTTGCTGGAATGTATAGAAGATGGAGGAGTAGAATCTGTTTTGTTGATTAATCGCCGACCGCTTGAAAACATAAAACATCCTAAGATTAAAGAAATCATTTATGCCGACTTCTCTGATTTTTCTTCTTTGCTTCCGGAGTTTTCGAAGTACAATGCTTGCTTCTTTTGCCTCGGTGTTTCTGCAGTTGGAATGCGGGAAGAAGAATATTACAAAACCACTTTTGAGCTTACAATAAGAGCAGCTGAGGCTGTTTTAAAAGCAAACAGCTCTTTTACTTTTTGTTATGTTTCAGGCTCGGGAACGGATAGTTCGGAGAAGAGTAAAGCTATGTGGGCTAGAATAAAAGGCAAAACAGAAAATGCTTTGATGGCTATGCCTTTTAAAGCGACTTACATGTTTCGTCCGGGATACATACAACCGCTCAAAGGCATAAAATCAAAAGTGAAATGGTACATGGCTGTTTACTTTGTATTTAAACCGATATACTTTCTGTTGAAGTCGTTTAAAAGTTGGATTACAGATACTACTTCGCTGGGGAAAGCGATGATTAATGTAGTGAGAAAGGGGTGTGGTAAAAAGATATTGGAGAGCAGGGATATTAATGAGATAGCAGTTGATTAACGCAAAACAAAAAAGTCCCCGTCAGCTGACGGGGACTTTTTCTTGTAATCCTTATTATGACTAACCCAAATAGGTTTTCAATAATTTACTTCTTGTGTTGTTTTTCAAACGTTTGATCGCTTTTTCTTTGATCTGACGAACGCGTTCTCTTGTTAAATCGAACTTAGCGCCGATTTCTTCCAAAGAGATTTCTCTGTATCCATCGATTCCGTAGAACATTTTGATCACTTCACTTTCTCTGTCTGTTAAGGTAGAAAGAGATCTGTTGATTTCAGCTCTTAACGATTCAACGATCAGTTCTCTGTCGGCTTTTGGAGAATCTTCATTCACCATAACGTCCAGCAAACCATGATCTTCACCATCCTGAAACGGAGCATCTACAGAGATGTGACGCGTATTCATGTGCAATACATTGGAAACTTCCTGTTCAGGTAAATCCAAATGCTCGGAAAGTTCTTGAGCGTTAGGTTCTCTTTCCAGTTGTTGTTCCAGTTGAGAAGCACCTTTATTGATTTTGCTGATGGCCCCGATTTTATTCAAAGGCAAACGCACCATTCTTGATTGTTCAGAAATAGCTTGAATGATTGATTGACGAATCCACCATACGGCGTAAGAGATAAATTTAAAACCTCTTGTTTCGTCGAATCTTCTTGCGGCCTTAATCAAACCCAGGTTTCCTTCGTTGATCAAATCGGGTAAGGTCATGCCTTGTCCCTGGTACTGTTTAGCTACCGATACAACGAATCTTAAGTTGGCTTTGGTTAATTTTTCAAGAGCGGCCTGGTCCCCGTCTCTTATCTTTTGTGCTAAGATTACTTCTTCATCAGCAGTAATCAGAGATTCTTTTCCTATTTCTTGTAAGTATTTGTCGAGAGTAATACTATCTCTTTTGGTAATGGACTGGGTGATTTTTAGTTGTCTCATGTTGTATATCAGTGTGTTAATATAACTAGGTTTGCAAATATAACCTATAGAAGTGCAAAAGTCCAGTTTTTTAACACTAAACAACTAAGGATTTTCTTCTTTTAAATTGGCGATGTCGTCAATCAATTGATTGACCTCATCTGTAGAGGTTCCATCATAAAATCCCCGAATTCTTTTTTGTCCATCTATCAAAACGAGGTTTTCTGTATGGATAAAATCATTTTTGTCGCCATTTCCTTTTGTTTTTACTGCCAAATAAGAGTTTCGGGCCAGATGGTAAATTTCTTTTTTGTCGCCGGTTACAAATTGCCATTGCGGAAGTTGGGCGCCAAAGCGAAGGGAGTATTTTTTTAAAACCGGCGGACTGTCGGTTTCGGGCAAAGAAGTATGAGAAAGGAACATCACGGATGAATCGCCTTTGTATTCGTCATACACGCGTTTGAGCTGGCCGGTCATAATCGGACAAATATTGGTGCAGGTGGTGAAGAAGAAATCGGCCACGTAAATTTTCCCTTTAAAGAGTTGGTCGCTGATACTGTCGCCATTTTGATTGATCAGATGGAAAGGAGCAATGGTGTGGCCCGAGGTGGTGTTTCTCAGGCTATCGGTGACCAACAAAGGATTCACATCAGCAGGGTTGTATACTTTTAGTTTTTCCGCATTCTTGCTGATAATGGGATACGCAAAGACCACAGCGATAGCGAACAAAACAGCAAGGGCTAATATTCTTTTGGTGACAGGTTTCATTGCTTATAACATTATAGAGCTCCAGGCTTCGGGGTTTTCTTCAAACCATTCTTTGGCTTGCGGCCATACTTCATTAAACAGTGCGGAATGACGGTAGGTGTTTAAAGCTTCCTCGTTTTCCCAATGGCTGTATGTGAAAAATATGTTTGTGTTTTTAATGTCTTGTAAACCTTGCAGATGCGTACATCCCGGAAAAGCAGCAATGTCTTTTTTATAGCGATTGAACAAAGCCAGGAAATCCTCGGTTTTCTCAGGACGCAGCGTGAGTTTTACAATTCGTACTATCATGATTCAAATTCCACTCTTATGGTATCATACAATTTCAATCCGAATAAATTAGACGCATTTCCCTTGTTGATGGAAATTTCAAGGAAACCTGAATTGCTGAAAATAGCCACCTTTTCACCTTCGGGAACGAGGTTGTAGTTGTCGCTGATTTCATCAATGGTATAATCGGCGCGGCGAAAAATGATACCGAAGTTTCTGTTTTTGCCAAAGTCGCTGAATAGCTGTTTGGAAATATTGGTGATCACGTTGCCGTAAGTATCGATGTAAGTCACCATTCCTTTGATGATATTGCCTTCGGAGATGGCGCGGAAAATCATTCTCTCTTGAATGTTGCCTGCCTTTCTACCTAGTTTTTCCAATCCTTCACCGCGGGCAATGATGGCTGCGGCTTTCACAAACACATCTTTGGTAGGGAAAGTTTGTGAGGAAGAGGAATCCGACAATTGTATTTCATATATCGTTTCAACAGGAGTATCAAAGATGAGGGAAAACATTCCATTGTCGGCTCCGATAAAATAGTGACCGTCTTTTTCAATGGCCAGATGCCGTGTTTGTTCATCGGCACCGGGAGCAACACCTATAATATGAATGCTGCCTTTGGGGAAATCATTGTAAATATTTTTCACACAAAAAGAAGCAACTGCAATATCAAAAGGAGGGATGTCGTGACTGATATCAATGATGTTGGCATTTGGAATTTCTTTAAGGATGGCACCTTTGAGAGATCCCACATAGTAATCCTTTAATCCTAAATCCGTTGTTAATGTGATAACCGCCATCTTCGTTTCAATTGGTCAAATATACAAGAGAATTCCTATTTTAGCGCCTTAAAATTTTAGTATTGGACAAGCTGCTCGTTATTGAAAATGTTGAACCCATCCAATTGCTGGGGGTTAATAACATAAAGCTGAATCACATAAAGAAGAGTTTTCCGCGGGTTAAAATCGTGTCGAGAGGCGATGAGTTGATTGTTAGCGGCAGCAGAACTGACATCATAGAATTTGAAAAATACCTCACTTTATTTATATCGCATATTGAAAAATATGGAAAGCTCACCGAAACCAACATCGACAGTTTGATGGGTGTTGAAGGGGAAAGTATCATTTCCAATGAAGAAGGTGAAGGGGTGATTGTTTATGGCAACGGAGGAATTATAGTAAAAGCAAAAACGCCCAACCAAAGAAAAATGGTGGCGGCCGTTACTAAAAACGATATGGTGTTTGCGATGGGACCTGCCGGAACCGGTAAAACTTACACAGCAGTGGCTTTAGCGGTAAGAGCTTTAAAAAATAGAGAAGTAAAAAAAATTATATTGACGCGTCCGGCTGTGGAATCAGGAGAAAATTTAGGTTTTCTTCCCGGTGATTTAAAAGAAAAGCTGGATCCGTACATGCAGCCTTTGTATGATGCATTGCGAGATATGATTCCTCTTGCAAAGCTGGCCGAACACATCGAAAAAAAAGTAATTGAAATTGCGCCTCTGGCTTTTATGCGCGGACGAACACTGAACCATGCTTTTGTGATTTTGGATGAGGCACAAAATACTACCGAAGGACAAATTAAAATGTTTTTAACCCGTATGGGCGAAGCTGCAAAGTTTGTGATAACGGGTGATGTAACGCAAATTGATTTGCCCAACCGTCAGCCATCAGGATTGATTCATGCCAGTAAAATTTTAAAAAATATTGACGGAATTGAATTCGTTTACCTGGATGGTAAAGATGTGTTGCGTCACCGCATAGTGAAAGAAATATTAACTGCTTATGAAAAAGCAGGAAAACAATAAAAGATAAAAAGAATGGAAGCATTAGTAAAAACAGATTTTAAATTTCCCAATCAAAGTGCGGTTTACAAAGGTAAAGTGAGAGACGTTTATTCCATCGGCGATGTTTTGGTGATGGTGGCTTCCGACAGGATTTCGGCTTTTGATGTAGTGTTGCCACGAGGAATTCCTTACAAGGGACAAGTGCTCAATCAAATTGCCCAGCATTTTTTAAATGCAACAAAAGATATCGTTCCAAACTGGTTGATGGCTTCTCCCGATCCTATGGTTTCGGTAGGAAAAAGATGTGAGCCCTTTAAAGTAGAAATGGTGATTCGCGGCTATTTGTCGGGACACGCAGCGCGTCAGTATAAAGAAGGAATTCGTGTTTTATGCGGCGTAACTATGCCGGAAGGACTCAAAGAAAACGATAAATTTCCTGAACCTATTATCACACCAACAACCAAAGCATCCGAAGGTCACGATGAAGATATTTCCCGCGAAGAAATTTTAAAACAAGGCATAGTTTCCGAACAGGATTACGTTCAGTTGGAAGCCTACACCAGAGCCTTGTTCAATAGAGGAAGTGAAATGGCAGCCGATAAAAATCTGATATTGGTGGATACTAAATATGAGTTCGGTAAAGACACCGATGGCAAAATTATTTTAATTGATGAAATTCATACACCCGATTCTTCGCGATATTTTTATGCAGAAGGTTATGTCGATCGTCAGGCAAAAGGAGAGGCTCAAAAACAATTGTCGAAAGAGTTCGTTCGCCAATGGCTGATCAGCAATGGATTTCAGGGGAAAGACGGACAAAAAGTTCCTGTGATGCCCGATGATTTTGTGAAAATGACTTCCGATAGATACATTGAGCTTTTTGAAAATATTACTGGCAATAAATTCATCAAGGCAGCTGAAGGAAACGTTGAGCAAAGAATAGAGGGCAATATTTTAAAATACCTCAAGGGTTAGTACATTTTTTCTATCTTAGAATTCGAGGTATAAATCTAAAACTACATTTAATGAAAAAAATTACCATTTTAACACTGGCAATTATTGCCCTGTTTAATATAAGTTCATTTGCACAGAAGCAAACAGCGGTGCTGCTTTTTGATTACAAAAAAAGTCAGGTAACCTCAGAGCATAAAAAACAATTACAGGCTTTATTTGATTTTTTTAAAAGCGATTCAATTTCGATTAATATTGATTCTTATTGCGATAGCATAGGTGGACCGGAGTATAATCTTGGTTTAGGCGATGCAAGGGCAAAAGCGGTAAAGCAATTTTTTAAAACTAAAAAAGTGAAGCTGATCAATTTCAATCTCGTGAATCACGGTGTTGATGGTGCGGTAGCTTCTAACGCTACTGAAGAAGGCAGAAAAATTAACCGTAGAGTGGTGGTGGAAGTATGGTCGGTAAAAACAGGAGCAAAAAAAGATGTGTCTGCGGCCAATCAGGATTCTATAAAAGCCGCATTGATCAAATTGTTTTGTAAATCAGACACCACTGTTGAACTTCCTCGCGGTGTAATTATTAAGATGAATCGTTGCGAATTTGAATTGGTTAAAAACTGCATTTCTATAGGATCTTACAGTTCGCCTGAGTTATTAAGAAAATCAGGTTATACTACTATGGGACCTGAGTCAACACCATTAAATTCAGTAGGAGTGGTAGAGGTTAAATTGTGTGCAGATTCCTGTTTGGTGAATCCTTTGAAAATATACATCCCGGTTCAGGAATCCTGTCAGAGCAACCAGTCTTTTAATGTTTGGAAAGGATATAGTAATAAATTCTGGCAGCTGAATGGAAATGCGGCAAAAAAGGTCACGATGAATGGTAAAGAATATTTTGAACTGGAAACCATTTGCTCGGTATCCATGAACATTGCCGCTGAGAGCGAAACGAATGTGAAGTTTAAGTTTAAAGCAAAAAAAGGATTGAAATTTACCGAAATCAGAGTGTCGTACGAATGTGCAATGGGTATTTATTACTGGGCTTCCGACGAACCGGTGAAGAAAGCTACGCTTTTGATGCCTTGTCCGAAAAAAGATGTTTCATTTGAAGTTTACGGTATTACTAAAGATGGAACAACTGTAAGAATGGATTATACTGCTGCAGATAAGATTAAAGCTAAGGGAAAACAAAAGCTTTGCACAGGAAAAACCGTTGCTAAGAAATTTTATTTTTTTCCGGCGAATTTTTAATAAAATTAAATGGGGAAAATAAAAGAGATTTTTAGGATATGGTTATTTAAGTATTGGTATTTACTGCTACTTTGTTTGACTTTATCTTACGGAGTTTTTTATTTTTTGAAAAACGAAAAGCACGAGAGGATTTTCATTTGTAAAATGCAAGGTTCTACCTTCATGCTCTCTACTTTAGCCATGAATGAATACATGGAGCCTCTTACCCAATGTTTAAGCGAAAAGGATTATTACAACGCCGAAAGAATTATTGGTGTTAAAAAAGAAATACTGGAAAAAGTAAAAACAATCCTTTACGAATGTCAAAATATAATTGAAGAAACCAATATCCGTTATGAGTATCGTATTACAATAACAGCAAGTGATACTCTTGGTTTTTATCTTTTAGAAGATGCTTTAATAAAGCGCATTTGCAAGCATGTTCTGGTTCAGGAAAATTATCAGAATAAACTAAAGAAATTTGAAAAGGATAAGTTGGTAATTGAAACAGATATAAACAGAATAGATTCAATAATTTCTACCGTAAAAAATACGCAAACCGAGTATTACGAAACACTCATGCAGAGAAAAGTAGATTTAAAACTTCAGCTTTCTAAGTCGGAAGGAAAATTTAATGAAAATTACACGCATCGAAAGATTTATGATTTTAGTAATGGGACCACTGTTATCGATAGAAGTGAGGATGGCGAAAAAGTTAGTTTAATGAAATGGATACTGATTTTTATAATTTTTGATTTTATATTGATATTCATCATTGACAAAAAATTGCGTCAATTGTTTATTTCCTGATTATGCTGAAGCAGATTTCCATAAATAATTTTGTGTTGATTAAAGATCTGAAACTGGATTTTTCGGGCGGATTATCTGTGATTACAGGAGAAACCGGAGCAGGAAAATCCATTATGCTCGATGCTTTGCAGTTGCTTTTGGGAGCGCGGGCCGATGTTTCGGTGATTCGTAAGGGTGAAAAAAAATGCGTGATCGAAGGGGTGTTTCATATCAGTAAAGAGCTCAAGCCTTTGTTTAAAGAATTTGATGTCGACTTTGAAGAAGATACTATTCTTCGCAGGGAAATTACCGATAACGGCAAAAGCAGATCCTTCGCCAATGATACTCCGGTAACACTTCCTTTTTTAAAAGCCATTGCGCAAAATGTGGTGGATATTCATTCGCAACATGCTTTTTTATCTCTGAAGTCTTCAGGGTTTTTACTCAATATTCTTGATGGATTGGCCGGCAATGAAAAGGCATTGACAATTTATAGTACAGCATTGACCGAATACAAAGAGCTTTGCAAACAACTGGATAAAGAGGAAGTTGATGTTAAGCAAGTCAAAGAAAATTTAGATTACTGGAAATTTAAATTCAATGAAATACATTCTGCAGCATTGGAAGAAGGAGAAGAAGAAAGTGTAGAAAATGAATTGAAAGTCCTGGAAAATTCAGGAGAGGTAAGAGAAAGAATGGAGCGTATTCTTCAGTATTTAAATTCTGAAGATAGTGTGGTAGATAAACTCATTACTGTTGAAACCGAGTTTGAAAAACTGGAAAGACTCACAGGAGGATTTGCTGCGTTTGTTGAGCGCATAAAAGCTTTGCGACTGGAAGCGGAAGACATTGCTACTGAAGCCGAGAAGTTGTCTTCATCCATGAGTTTTGATAAAAGTAAGCTGGCCGATTTGCAGGAAAGACAAAGTGTTATTTACGGTTTGCTTAAAAAATACAATCTCGTTTCAGCCAAAGATTTACTTGCCGAAGCAGCCGATTTAAAAGAAAAAATAAGTGGCGCTGCTTATTCCGAAGAGCGATTGGAAGAGTTGAAAAAGAAGAAAAATGTTTTGCATAAATCTTTGTCGGAACTTTCCGCACAATTGAGCAAAGCCCGCAAAAAAGCAGCTCCTCAACTCATTAAACAAATTGTGGAATTGCTGGCACAACTTAAAATGCCAAAGGCCAGAGTGGAAGTTGATTTGTGTTTTTCATTTGTAAATATTTTTTCGGAAAGCGGACAGGATAAACCGGTGTTGATGTTTTCCGCCAATCCCGGTGAAGATCTCAAGCCTATTGAGGATGCGGCTTCCGGAGGAGAATTGTCGAGAGTGATGCTGGCGGTAAAAAGCTGCATGGCGCAACATTTTACTTTACCGGCCATTATTTTTGATGAAATTGATACAGGTGTTTCAGGTGAAGTGGCGCATAAAATGGGATTGGTATTAAAAGAGATGGGCAAGAATATGCAGGTAATTGCAATTTCGCATTTGCCTCAGATAGCTTCTAAAGCGCAGCAACATTATCGTGTAGAAAAATCTATTTCCGGCGCTATGACAGAATCGAAAGTTTATTTACTCAATGAAAAACAGAGAGTAGAAGAAATTGCACAGATGTTAAGCGGCGATAAGCTTACTAAAAAATCCTTGGAAAACGCGAAGGAGTTGTTGGGGATGAGCTAGCGTTAGTTCGTCATTGCGAAATTTTTGTACTCAAAAATGAAGCAACCTCATATTGCGTTTCTTAATCTAATTAGTGAACTATAATGAGGTTGCTTCATTTTGAGTACAAAAATTTCGCAATGACGAGCTTGATGTTAAAGCGCCTTCTCCTCAATACTTTTATAAATCACTTCCTGAATCCTCGTCCTGATATTCATTTTGGTGAGTTTGGTATTAGTGGCATCAGGATAAGTTCTGTTGGAAAGAAAAATATAAACGATTTGTTTATCAGGATCGGCCCAGGCGAAAGTGCCTGTAAATCCTGAATGTCCGTAGCTTTTAGAGCTGATACCTAAGCAAGTGGGACCCTGATTGTCTCCTGATGGTTTGTCGAATCCCGCTCCTCTACGGTTGTGCTGATCGCAAAACTGACAGCGGGTATAGTCGGCAATCACTGCCGAATCAAGGTATTTAACGCCTCCGTAAGTTCCGTTATTCAAATACATCTGAAACATTTTGGCCAGATCATTGGAGTTGGAAAAAAGTCCGGCGTGCCCCGCAACACCGCCCATCATCGCTGCTCCCGGATCATTCACAACACCGTGGATGATTTGTTTTCTGAAAGTGGAATCAATTTCCGTAGGTACAATTTCTTCTAAAGGAAATTTTTGCATCGGGAGGAAAGTCATGGTGCTTGCGCCTAAGCGTTGATAAAATAAGCTGTCGGCATAATGATTCAAAGTAGTATGTGAATATTTTTCTACGATATCTTTCAGGAAATAATATCCGAGGTCGCTGTATTTATACATTTTTGTTTTGGCCAGCGGAGTAGTGATTAAATGAATGCGGATACTGTCCACATAATCTTTTCTCATGTATAAATTGTTAGCAACAAAAATAGGGAAGGAGTCGGATTGTAGCGGGCGATAAACAGCACTGTCGGGTTTGCCGTTCACCAAAGTGTTTTTGAAAAAAGGAATCCACGATATCAGTTGCGCCTGATGTGCCAGCATATCCCGAAGGTTAATGTTGTAGCATTGTGAGCTGTCGACATATTGCAAGTAATCACATAAGTTCATATTTAAACTCACAGAATCCACTTCATCCAGTTTCATAAAAGAAGGAAGAGTAGCGGTTACTTTTGTTACCGATGCGAGGTCGTAAATGTCGTTTTTGTTTAAAGCATCTTTAGCGGTGTAAGTCTGCTTTCCATAAGCTTTCCAAAACACCACATCACCATTTCTGGCTACTAAAACCTGGCAACCCGGATAAGCTTTGTTGTTGATGCCTTCGTATGCAATGGAGTCGATTTTCTTTAAATACTCCGAATTCATTCCCTCATCTTCGGGGACGGAATACTTAAGGCGTTTTTTTTTTGTGGCTAAACCACTGCCTGAAGGATAAGAAGAAGAACCGGTCACCGGCAGTTTCCCCGAGACGCCTATGCCTCCGAAGATGGCCTGCGCTGTATAATCGCGGGTGATCTTATTGTCTTCGTAGCTGATGATAATCGCTTCGGGATTTACTTTTCCTTCAAAGCTTTCCAGGCAGTAAGGATTGGCGAAAAGACAAAGCACCACTTTTTGCTGTTTAGAGATTGCACCTATCAGCGCGATAGTTTGAGGGGTGATACCGAAGTTTTTGGCCGGACTGTTATTCGTTCCGTGGACACCAATAAAAATAACGTCGTATTTTTTAAATGTATCAATAATTGTTTGCGTGGCCGTATCGGTTTTGGTGAAATTGAAATGATCCACCTTTGCGTAGTTTTTCAGCGTTTCGCTGAACTCATTTTTTTTCATTCCATCGCTGATAGAGATACTTGCAAAGCGTTTGTTTACTTCGGCAATCGGAAGAATATCATTGTTGTTTTTTATCAGTGTAATAGCGGCCTCTGTTAATTGTCGGTTCAGCAAATCGGCGTAAGGAGAATTCAATCGTTCATACAAACTATCGGTTTTAATAGCTTTGTAATGATCCAGTCCGGCCCATTGTTTCAAAGCCAATACTTTTTTCACGCGTCGGTTGATTTCAGCAACAGTAATTTGTTTTTTGTCGATGGCCAGTTTAATCTGAGTGATGGCTTTGCCTACATCCTGTGAAAAAAGTAAAATATCATTTCCTGCCAGTAAAGCTTTTGCATCGGCTTCTCCCGGTTCGTAAAACTGACTTACCCCTTTCATGTTGAGCGCATCGGTGAAAGTAACGCCTTGAAAATGCAAATCGGTTTTCAAAAGTTTTTGCACCACATGAGGGGAAAGGGTAGAAGCCTGATTTTTGGTTTTGTCGTAAGCAGGAATGTATAAATGTGCCACCATAATGCTTCCAACGCCGCTATCTATCAAAGCTTTGAAAGGATAGAGTTCAATGGAATCCAAACGGTTTTTATCGTGTTTAATAATAGGTAATCCCAAGTGAGAATCCACATCGGTATCGCCGTGTCCGGGAAAATGTTTTGCCGATGCCAGTACTTTCACCGATTGCAAACCTCTCATGTAAGCCACGCCTTTTTGAGCTACATTTATTTTGTTTTCACCGAAGGATCTGTTGTTGATCACCGGATTTTTAGGATTCACGTTAACGTCAACTACCGGTGCGAAATCAACATGGATGTTGAGTTCTCTGCACTGGCGACCGATTTCCTGTCCCATTTTATATATCAGTTTATTGTCCTGGATAGCACCCAGCATCATTTCACGTGGAAAAGAAGTGGTACTGTCGAGACGCATGGACAAGCCCCATTCGCCATCGATAGAAGTAAGAATAGGAACTTTACTAATGCCCTGAAGATAATTGTCAAAATTGGCCTGACGTACCGGTCCGCCCTGCATATAAATGATTCCACCGATTCCGTATTTCCTGATCAGATTAGCAATGTCGTTGCGGTGATTAGTATCTTTTTTCGAGTACACGGGGTACATGATCAGTTGAGCAATTTTTTGATCGAGGGTAAGTGTTTTAAAAACCGAATCCACCCAAACACTGTTGGTATCGCTCAAAAAAGGCGGAGGCGTGGTGGTGTTTTTAACTTCGGGAGTTTTCTTTCCTGTGAATGAAAATAGCAGTAGGGCTGAGGAAAACAGAATGATCAGAAATATTTTGCGCATGAATTTTTTGCTTTACGTTCAAAGGTATATTTCAATGCCTGCAAAAGAAGTTCCAATCTTTTTAAGTTCTCAACAAAAGGAGGTTAAAAGTCCATTTTTTTGATCGTTAAACATAAATGAATATATTCGCACTCTGAAAAATGGTCTCGTAGCTCAGCTGGATAGAGCAACTGCCTTCTAAGCAGTAGGTCGCGTGTTCGAATCTCGCCGGGATCACATTGAAAAAAGAGCTGGAAAGAAATTTCCAGCTCTTTTTTTATTTTCACCAGAATAGATTTAAACAAAAAAGCCCGGCTGATTCATATCGGCGGGGCTTTTTTATATCAATGAAGTAGCTCTTGGAAATGAAAAAACGCCCTGAGTATCAGGGCGTTTAGTGTTTGTGAAATTTGTTCCGGCAGTAAACAAATTTTGGCGGAGAAGGAGGGATTCGAACCCCCGATACCTTGCGGTACGACAGTTTTCAAGACTGTTGCATTCAACCGCTCTGCCACTTCTCCGCCGCGAAAATACGACAATCTTTTAAATCACGAAATAAATAGTGAAAATTTGTTTCGCTGATTTAATAAACAAGCAACCAATTACGGCAGATTCGTCTTATCTTAGATCGACTGCAAGGGAGGCAATATTTTTATGTTTTAATTTTCAATCTGTTCCACAATATGAGGGCATTATTATTTTTATTTCTTGCTGCAAGTTTAATTATTGTAGGTTGCCGCAGGGATTTAACTTCATCATCTTGGGATGCCCATGAAATTACTCCTTTGATAAAATCTTCCATGTCGTTGGATGATTTATTGGGTTCGGATCTCGTAGAAAAAAATCCCGATAATAGTTTGAATGTGGTGTATAAGCAATTGTTGTATTCGGCCAACACCGATTCTATGTTGAAATTCAAAGATACCACCTTTACATATGGTACGAGTTTACAGTCGTTGATTTTATCAAATGACTCTGTGGTTCACGCCATTACTTTAGGTGAAATTGCACGCGGACAAGGTCCGACAGGATCCATCATTCTTGCTTTTCAGGGTTTGCCTTTGACTCTTCCTGCCTTTAGTAATGTTAGTTCGGGAAATATTCCGGTGAACGGCGGTGCTTTTTTTCAGTCGATGGATGTGCTGAGTGGATTCATGGACATTTCTATTAAAAATACTTTACCTGTTGATATTTCCAGTCTCGATTTCCTTTTGCGCAATGATACGTTGGGCATGACCACCATTGCTTCCGGAAGTTTTCCACCGATTCCGGCAGGAACTACACAGTTGGTTAGTTTTCCTCTCGACAATAAGCTGGTATACAGTAAAATGGTGGGAAAAATTGTGTCACTGAATACCGACGCTTCCGCCGGTCCTGTGATCATTGATACCAATAATGCTGTAACGGCAACCATCAAAATCCGCGATTTAAAACCAAAAACAGCAACCGCCTATTTTCCCGATCAGGATGTTTTCAATCAAACCGAAGGGATCATGCTGAGTGCACTGAGTAAAATGATGCTCACGGAAATAAAAGTGAAATCGGGAGATGTACAAGTGGAAGTGTTTAGCAGTATCCGCGATACGATATGGTTTAAATATGAAATTCCGAGTGCTACTTTTGGAGGAGTTCCCTTTAAGGTGGATACTTTTGTGCCCCCGGCAGCAATAAACAGCACGGTTTCTTTTTTATACACTTTTCCTTTCGACGGGTACGATGTGAATTTGAAGGGCTTTGGGATAGAACAGGGAATGGGACAGGATTTAAACGGCAATAGCATTTTTGATAATGATACGGTGAATACTCTTGTCCAAAAACTGGTGGGAAGTATCAAAGGAAAAAATCAAATGGTGTCACTTGCTTTGGGTGATACTTTTTATGTGAAAGCAGGTTTACATGCCGTTATTCCTGAGTATGCGGTGGGGTATATCGGCAGTGATACTTTGCATGTTGGGCCATCAACGGTCGACATCAATATGTTTGATAAATACGTATCCGGAACGCTGGATCTGGAAAATGTAAAAGTGGAATTTGAAGTGAAAAATGGTTTTGGTGCCAAACTGCAGGTTAATGCCAATAACATAGCGTCTAAAAACACTAAAACATCCAGTACTGTTGTGCTTACCAATGCTGAAATTAACGCGCCTATTATTCTGGATAAGGCCCTGGATATTCCCGTCGGCGATAGTAAGGTAACGGTTTCCGATAAAATCATTTCTTTGGATAAATCCAATTCGAATATTAAAGCTTTCATGGAAATTTTCCCGGATAAAGTGAGTTATCAGATGGATGTACGCCTGAATCCCGATGTCCCTCTTAGTATTAGTTATAGTGATGTTTTAGCCTCGCCACCTAATTTTGTTTACAATTCAACGGGGCTGGATGCAAGCATGAACATTGAAATTCCGCTATCAATGATAGCCAATGATCTGGTGCTGGCCGATACGGTTGATTTTACTTTGACAAAATCGCAGCAATCCGAAAATTTTAAAGGAGGAAAATTTAATTTGCTCACTAAAAACGGATTTCCTTTTTCAACCAATGTTACTATTTACATGCTGGATGGAGCGAACAATAAAATGGATTCTTTATTTACCAATGGTTTGATTCCCGCGGCAACTCTAGCTAAAATATCGGGAGAGTGGAAGGTGACAGAAAAAACTGCTTCGCAAATTTCATTTGATGTTTCTGCGGCGAAAATGGAAAATCTCTTCAATGCTAAAAGATTATTGCTGATCGCCGATTTCAATACGGTGCAGCCCAATCCTGATTACGCCAAGGTGTACAGCGATTATTCAATAGATTTTACATTAACAGGAGATTTCAATTTTAGAGTTACATTGAAATAAATAGAATGAAGAGGAAATTAGTATTAGGTTTTGTATTGCTTTGTGGGATTGGCTGTACCTATGCACAGGACAGCGCAGCGGCATTGAAACCGAAAATAGAATTGTCGGGAACTTATTCCATTAACAGCACCGCTTTGACGGCTTCGTTTTATCAGGGTTTGTATTCCGGAAAATATCTTGACGCAACAATAAAGGATCCTGTAGGCAAGCGCATATCGGCGAGCAATCTTTTTGGAGTGGATGCTGAAGCAAAAGCGCTTTATTATGGTTCACAGGTATTTGCGCAATGGGGAGTTTACGCCGGACTATCTTACAACATTGATTTAGGTGCTCAGTTTACGGGTGATTTATATCGCTTGATTTTTGAAGGAAATGCAAATTACGCAGATAAAATAGCCGATTTAAGCGGCGTTCAGGTGAAGTATCTCGAAAGTCAGAGTATACATTTAGGTGTTTACAGATCTTTACCAACAAGTGCTTCCACATTGAGTCGAAGCATTCAATGCGGATTAAACTTTGTGCAAGGCAGTAACTGGTATGATATCAAAATAGACAAGGGCAGTGTTTTTACCGAAGCCAACGGCGCCTATCTGGATATCACCATGAAAGGAAATATGTATCAGGCCGATACCCTGAAAAGTTTTAACGGAGTGGGAGCGGGATTGAATTTTTCATACAAAGTGGAAAAGAAAAACGGCCGACAGTTTTTAATTGAGGCTTCTAATGTAGGCGTGATGCAGTGGAGCAAAAATACGCTTCACAATTATGTAGATACCACTTTTCATTTCGACGGATTTCAGATCAATAACATTTTTGCCATTCAGGATTCTACTTTCAGTAATATCAATGCCAATACGGTTACCGATAATCTGAAGTCGGAAAACAAAGCGCAACTCATGGTATTGCCTTTTACCGTTCATGCGAATTATTTACATCCCCTGAACAATAAAATGTATTTGACAGTCGATTTAAATTATAAATACTGGTCGACGTACATCCCAAAATTGATTTTAAGTTATGGCTATAAATTCACCAATAGCATCAGTGCTGAAGTGATCGCTGGTTATGGAGGATACGGACAGTTACACGCAGGGGTTAACGCTAAAATTTCCTGCAAAGATATACAGGTTCGTGTTGGAGCATCTGATTTATTAGGTTTTATTGCACCTTCTTCTTTTTCAAATCAGGGAGCCTATTTGATGGCATCGTATTATTTTTAAAATTATATTTGAGCAGTTTCTAAACCGGAATATGCAAAACCACAATTTCATTACCACTCATGCTGTACTGCACATCAAAAACATGGTGAGTCACAGCTGTGTGAAAGTAGTTAGAGAGGAATTACAGCGCACAGGCTTTATTCAGGTGGTGAATGTGCAGTTGGGAGAGGCTGAAATCAATTACGATGCGCAGGTGGTTAACATGGAAGTGATCAATACTATTTTACAAAGAAATGGCTTTGAATTGATTCAGGACAATACAACGAAGTTGGTAGAGATGATTAAAAAAGCAGTGATTGAGCATGTTTTTTATGGAGCCAATTCCAGTTCACTGATTCGTAATTCCGATTATTTAAGTGAGCGTCTCGGACATCCTTATCCTTATTTAAGCAAGCTTTTTTCTGAAGCGACTTCTTCCACTTTAGAGAAGTATATCATACTGATTAAGATTGAAAAAATAAAAGAACTCATTACTTACGATGAACATTCACTGAGTGAAGTCGCTTATATGATGGGCTATAGCAGTGTTCAATACCTGAGCAATCAATTCAAACAAATTACGGGATTGACGGTGAGTGAATACAAGAGTCAGGGCTCGAAAGACAGAAAACCGTTGTCGGGGGTTTTGTGATAAATTAAATCCCTCTGCCTGCGCACAGAATTCCTTCGCACCTCCCTTTTTCAAAGGGAGAGGCCCATTCCCTGAAAACCATTATTTAAGTATGGATGAGTAACGCACTTCTCCCTTTGAAAAAGGGAGGTGCGAAGGAATTCTGTGCGCAGGCAGAGGGATTTATCACTTATACGAAATCCCAATTCCCGCTCCCGGATACCAATGATTTTTTGGTTCTTCCTTGAAATAAATAAAGCTTCTGCCGGTGGCTGCTGAATATTTAGCCAGCTTGTCGGTGCAATTGGAGTTGTCGCCGAGGATAACCGTTTTATCCGACATCAAAGGTTCAATCGTAACATATTCCTGATATTCATAATCGGCAGAGTGGTCGCTATCGTTGATGAAAAGATCAATGTGTTGTTTAAATTTCTTCAGACTTTCAATAGAGTCGCCATATAAAACCTCGCCCACCTCTTTGTATTTTCCTTGTAGTAAATAACCTGCTTCGGGATTGATATCGGTGCCATAATATCTTCCTTCAAAACCTTCTTCCTTATTTTTTAAAAGCGCGGAGCACAGCAGTACTGATCCCAAGCCCTTGTCGATTCCGGTTTCTACCACTACTTTCGGTTTCATGATGCGCACGAAAGTATACCAGCCCAATCTTCTTCCGAAACGAATTTCTTTGTCGGCATAACGTCCCAAAGGTGATTTTTCAGTTTCTCTGAGGATGTGTTCTTTCAATTCAATATTGTTCATGGCTTCATAGAAATAAGCCAGAATGGTTTGGTAATCTTTTTTAGTAACAGCCGCTACAGTGTGCGCCAGATAAGAAATACTGCCATCGGTTAATTCATAAGTGAAATTGGTGTCTTCACGGGAAGTGAAGCCCCACTTGAGAATTTGAGCATATTTTTTATTGTAGTAAGTAGAAGCGTAAGCAATTCTTCTAACGAAATTTAAAAACCAAATGCGTTTGAGTATTCTTAGAACGGGTCTCATTTATTTCTTGTAATTTTCAATTGCTGCGCGAACGCTGCCATACTTGGTGAGTAATTCTTTTGCGAGGTCGTAGTCTTCCAGTTGAAGTTCATTCATCACCATTTTAACACCGCGATCAATGAGTTTAACGTTGGCCAGTTTCATGTCTACCATTTTATTCCCTTTTACTTTCCCCAGCTGAATCATCACAGCTGTGGAAATCATATTGAGAATTAATTTTTGAGCGGTTCCGGCTTTCATACGGGTACTTCCGGTGACGAACTCCGGACCAACCACTGCTGCAATTTTGTGTTGAGCAACCTGTGTCAACGGACTCCCTGCGTTGCAGGTGATGCAAGCGGTGGTAATTCCTTTTTCATTGCATTTCAGCAAAGCACCGATAACGTATGGCGTAGTGCCGGATGCAGCAATTCCTATGACCACATCATTGGTAGTTATTTTGTGACTTTCTAAATCGAGCCAGCCTTGCATGTGGCTGTCTTCAGCGAATTCAACCGCTTTGCGGATAGCGGTATCTCCGCCGGCAATCAATGCGATAACCACTCCGTGATCAATACCAAAAGTAGGAGGGCACTCTGATGCGTCAACAACACCTAATCGTCCGCTGGTTCCTGCGCCCATGTAAAACAACCTTCCGCCCGTTTTCATTTTTTCAACGATCACCTGTACCACAGCTTCAATGTCGGGAATAATACCTTCAATCACATCAGGCACCTTTTTATCTTCCTCGTTGATGCTTTTCAAAAGATCGGAAACACTCATTTTATCGAGGTTCTGATATTGTGATTCGGATTCGGTTGTTTTTTTAAATTCCATTTTTAGTAAATACCGGGAAATTTATTTGGATAGGCCTCCCGCATTAATTTATACACTTTGTCGAATACTGTTTCTACGTTCGGTTTAGAGAAATAATTTCCATCAGATCCGTAAGCCGGACGGTGATCCTGGGCCGAAATGGTTTTCGGTTCAGAGTCGAGATAAAAATATCCGCCTTGTTCTTCCAGAATCTGTTGCAACATAAATCCTGTTGCGCCGCCCGATACATCTTCATCCATCACCACCAGTCGGTTGGTTTTTTTCAACGACTCCAGAATTATTTTGTGGGTATCAAAAGGAAGTAAAGTCTGAACATCAATGATTTCGCAATGAATATCAAATTCCTTCAATTGTTCTGTTGCTTCCAGCACAATGCTCACGCAAGATCCGTAAGTAACAATGGTAACATCTTTTCCTTCTACCAATACTTCAGGAACGCCTAATGGTATTTTATATTCGCCAAGGTTGGCAGGTAATTTTTCTTTTCTTCGGTAAGCCAAAAGCGGTTCAATCACCAGCGCGGGATCGTAGGCGCTTAACAAAGTGTTATACATACCGGCGGCCTGCGTCATGTTGCGCGGTACACAAATGTATATTCCGCGCAGGGAATTGATGATCATGCCCAGCGGTGAGCCCGAGTGCCAGATGCCTTCAAAGCGGTGCCCGCGTGTACGTATGATGAGCGGTGCTTTTTGTCCGCCTTTTGTTCTGTAGTGCAAAGAAGCCAAATCATCACTGATGGTCATTAAACCATAAATGAGATAATCCAGATATTGAATTTCGGCAATAGGGCGCAATCCGCGAATGGCCATCCCAACGCCTTTTCCTAAAATGGTAGCTTCACGAATACCGGTGTCGCTTACACGAGGCTCTCCGTATTTTTTTTGTAAACCTTCGAGACCCTGATTCACGCCTCCGATTTTCCCGGAGTCTTCACCAAAAATCACCAGTTTAGGTTCTTTGGCGAGTAAGGCATCAAAATTATCGCGGATGATTATTCTTCCGTCAACAATAGGAGAATCGTCGTTGTATATAGGTTTTACTTCTTTAACATTGGTGGCAGAGTAGGCATCGTGACTGTACAGCAAGGAGTTGTAGCGATCAAAATTGGCGATGTTTTCCTGCAACAGCCAGTCCTGAAGAATTTTCTTTTCTTCACTTTCCTCTTTGCTCACATAGCGCAACACCTTTTTGGTGGCCATGGTAAGGTCCTTCCAGTTGGTATCTAAGCCATTGAGCAATTTGTATTTGGTTTGTTGTATCTGATCTTTGTTTTCGCTTTTTGCCGACAGTTTATCAAAAAGACGGGATAAATTTCTAACCTCTGTTTTAATAGGAGTGATGTAAGCTTTCCAGGCCGCTTCTTTTCCTTCTTTGATTTTTACAACTGCTTCTTCCTCAATTTTTTTCAAATCTTCTTCCGTGGCAAAAGCCTGTTTGATGATCCATTCTTTGAATTGCTTGTTGCAGTCGAAATCCTTTTCCCAGGCCAAACGCTCTTCTGATTTGTAGCGCTCATGCGAGCCTGAAGTAGAGTGGCCCTGCGGTTGGGTTAATTCCTGAACGTGAACCAATACCGGTACGTGGTGTTCACGCGCCAGCTCAGCAGCTTTTTTATAAGTGAGGCAGAGTTCGGTATAATCCCAGCCTTTCACGGTCATGATTTCCCAGCCTTTGAATTTGTCATCGCGCTGAAATCCGGCCAATGCTCTGGAGATACTTTCTTTAGTGGTTTGCATCATGGTTGGAACCGAAATTCCATAGCCGTCATCCCACACCGAAAGAACAACAGGAACCTGCAAAACCCCCATGGCATTAAAGGCTTCAAAGAAAATGCCTTCTGATGTACTGGCATCGCCAATGGTACAAAAAACCACTTCGTTGCCTTGATTGGATAAAGTATTGTATTGGTGTAATTCTTTGTTTTTTCTAAATAATTTAGAAGCCAATCCCAAACCAACTGTTCTCGGAATCTGCGCAGCAGTAGGAGAGAGGTCGGTAGTGGTGATTTTTAATTTCGTCATATCCTTCCACGTTCCGTCTTCATTGATGTAGCGGGTGGTGAAGTGACTGTTCATCTGGCGACCGGCAGAATGCGGTTCGGCTTGTATGCTGGTATGTGAATAAAGTTGTGCGAATATTTGTTGGTAAGTGAGTTCGCCAATGGCGAGCATAATGGTTTGATCCCGGTAATAGCCACTGCGATAATCACCTTCTCTGAACTGTTTGGCTAATGCAATCTGAGCTAATTCTTTACCGTCTCCGAAAATTCCGAATTTTGCTTTTCCGGTGAGTACTTCCTTTCTGCCCAAGAGGCTGGCTTCTCGACTTTCGCACGCCAGGCGGTAGTCGGCTAATACAATCTCCTTAAATTCACCGAGCGACAATTCCTTAACGCTATTTTTCTCGTTGTTGGGTTTGCTCATAAGCTTGCGCTTTTTAATAATACACCTGCGCCTCTGCCTCCCCTTCTGGTTTACGCGAAAATAGTAAATTCGATACAGACGTCCGACACTATTATAACATTAGTTTAACCTTTGCAGGATAAAGTGTTGTTTGTACAATGATAGTAAGGGTTTTAGGAGGAAAGGTGTTTTCAAAAGTTTTTAACAATGGGCTCACTTGAATTTTTTAAGGAAGAGCTTTCTGTATACAGTAGTGGTGGCCGATACTCCTCCCGAGGTTTGGGTAGTAACGGCGGTATTTTCCCAGATTTGGGTTTCAGGCTTGTCGCTGAGCACGGTCCATTCTTCTGTAGTTTGATCTTTGAAAGTAAGCAGCACTTTAGTATTGCTTACCGTTGACCATTTGAAAGCGATGTTTTTTGTAGCAGTATCAGCGCTTGTGGTTAATGATCCTTCGTTGTTTTTATTGAAGGAATATGTTCCGGCATTGTGTAAAGTATAGGAAGAAGTAATGGTGTCGGTTGTTTCTGTGACATCCAGTTCGGTGACCGACCAGTTTCCTTTTAAGTAGTAACTGAAAACAGTTTCTTTGGAGCAGGAGGAAAGCAGCAGTATGAAAGAGATAAGTACAAGCAGCGCTTTTTTCATTTTATATTTAATTCGTCAGCTGTTTCTTTGTAGACGGAGTAAATACGCGGATTGTATATTTTTAGTTTTTCAAAAGATGTATTGCATTGCTCTTTTGTGAATTCTTTGAGGGTTTGCGTAAAAATTAATTTGACGTCGTTGTTGTTGTAAAAGTGCAGTACATCAAAGAAACCGTCGGGATTTTTATACACCATTCCGCTTATTCTGGAAGTGAAATATTTAAAACATTTAAGATCGTTTTGCTCTGTCCAGCCCAATAAAATATTTGCATATTTAAAAAAGTAAGTAGTATCACTTACCATTTGGGTGTCTACACATTTAGTGACTATGTCCTGAGCTTCTTTTTTGAGGTTGAAATAAGGTACTCTCGGACTGAAAAACAAAAACATTTCATCCATGGTGGAGGGGAAGCGACTGAAGAAAATTCCTTTGTAATACACATTCATCGGGTTTTTCTCAAGGTGATCATAAGCTTCCTGCAAGCGGGTGGCTTTGTGCTGAAGCTCTTGTTTGTTGATTTTTAAAACAAAGTCTTTACGAAATATTTTTAAAGGTAAAATCTCTATGCTCGTGTCGCTATAAGTATAGTAGTTGTTATTGTTGCTGCCTACTGAGAAATTATAAATCCCTTCTTCAGGTAGCATGATAGAGTAATTACCGTAACGATCAGATTTTCCTTCACAGATTCTTTCACCGTTTTTAAAAGCAATGATTTCTATATTTTCTATCAGATAACCAACTTCATTTCTTATCACTCCCTGAAGCTGGATATCCCCTTCGGGTTTAACAACGGCAAAGTTTGTTAAAGCCAGAGATACAAAAGCAAGGAGTAAAAAATACTGTTTCACAATTTTAAATTAACAAAATAAAAATAACATAAATGTTGCCATTTTTCATTTATCGGTAAAAATAAACCGTTAATCGATTAGTAAAGAAGAAAATAAATTTCATTCTTATATTGCTTAAGGTTTAGGGGGAAATTAAAAAATTAAAGCAAATGAGTAAAGTAAAAGTACTGGGGTTATTTGTTCTGATAGCCTTTACAGCACAGGCACAAACAATAAAGGAGCAAACAGATAAATTGATCAACGAAGGGAAACTCAATGAGCAAAAGGGTGATTTTAAAACCGCTCAGGAGGAATATAGCATCGCCCTCTCTTTAGACTCTACCAATGTAAATGCTCATGTTCTTTTAGGAAGACTGTATCACAAAACCGATCGCTACAACAATGCTTTGAATGAATTGAATCTTGCGCTGTCTTATGACAATACCAATGCCGATGCTTTTTTTGTAAGAGCGAATATCAATACCGACTTAGGTTTAACAACTTCGGCTCTCAGTGATTATACCAAAGCCATTCAGCTGGATCCAACGATGATGGAAGCTTTTTTATGCAGAGGATTTATTTATGCTGAAATGTCGTATTTCCAGGAAGCCACCAGAGATTTTTCCATTGCTATTCAAATTGATAAAGACGAAGCAATAGCTTATTATAATTTTATAAGAGTGCAGGGAGTAGATATTTTAGAAAAAAACTGCACTTATGCTCAAGAGAAAAAAGGTAATGATATACAAGCGGATATGGTGTATACCACTTTTTGTTTTTAAAATAGAAAGTATTTGAAATAAAAAAAAGCCTCCTGATTTTCAATACTCCAGATAAAATCAAAAGAATGCTTTTGTAAGTAGGCGTAAAATAGACAGATACTTTCCTATATAACTTTCCCTCCAGACCTTTATAATCAATTTATTACTTTGTATTTAATGTAAAATTCTTTGCGTTAATTGATTTTACGGAGAATGTATAGAATAGTCAAGCATTTAACATTCCATACAAACGTTTTTTTTTGTTTAGCACATAACTTCGGGTGAATAGTTAATTCACTTACACCGGAGACATGAATACAATAGCAAAAAACTATCTAAACAACAGTTCTTTATTGAAAATTTTATTGTTGCTTTCTGCGATGATTTTTTCCAATCATTTATTTGGACAATATGAGATATGGTATTTTGGGGATAATGGAGCGGGAAAAGGTTATGGTTTGGACTTCTCGGGTGGTACTCCGGTATTAATTGGAAATGGGAGTCCGAAGCAACCAAAGACTAATTTTTACGAAACGGTTAGTGTAATAAGTGATGGTGCGGGTAATGTTAAGTTTTACAGCAATGGGATTTATATATGGGATACCGACGGCAATAAGATGCCAAATTCAGCACTTCCTTTAAAAGGCTCTATTGATGCAGGGACAACTGCAAGCGCGGTACAGGGGGCTTTAACTATTAAAATCCCAAACACTACTGATAAGTACCTGGTTTTTACCACTCAGTCGGTGGATAACGGAACTCCGCAAAACGGAATTAAAGTACATCGTGTCAATATGTCTCTTCCCGGTAACGGAACAGCTTTAGCTCCTAAAGGCGATCTGGAAATGCGCGATAGTGTTTTAGAATTGAACAAAACTTCTGAAATGTTAAGTGCTTATGGAAATTGTGATTCTGTATGGGTGATTGGACATATAGGTACACCATCCTATGATTTCGTGGTTTTTTTAGTGACGAAAGATGGGGTAGTGAAAAAAACTACTCAAAGTATTAGTACCCTAAATACATGGAACAATGGGTTTTCTGACGGGGCCATGGCTGCCGCGCGTGGATCAATTGCCTTTAATCCGCAGGGAACTCAGCTGGCAATGACGGGACAGTGGCCCATCGGAACGCATATCATGGATTTTAATAAATATACAGGTGTACTAAGCAATCCTGTTATGATAAAAGATTCAACCGGTGTTGAATATGATGGTTATGGTACGGAATGGTCGCCCGACGGAAAAAAACTTTATGTAAGTTCTCTTGCTGAAAAAATTATGCAATATAATGTTACAACAGCTAAATCTACCTGGGTAAGTGCTTCAATAAAATATGCTGAAATTGTGAGAGGAAAAGACAATAAATTATACGTTGGAAGAGTGCTGAGCGACAATAAGCAGTATCTGGCTGTTATTGCCAATCCAGATGCAGCAACAGGAAGTGCTTCAGGCTTTAGCGAAAATGGAATTTTTGTAGGCTCATCCGTATCTTATGCAATGCCACAAACTTTTGATTGTTCAATGGTTGCACAATGTCCTGCCATCAATTTATCCGCCGTTGCGCCTTTTTGCGCTGGGGTAAATTTAAATCTTTCGGCTTTGGTGAATGGAAGTACTCCTTCCGGTACATGGTCAATTCAAAGCGGTTCAGGCGGTTCAATAAGCGTTAATAATTTTTCTGCTACTCAGGCGGGTACATTTACCTTAAGATATACATTGAATAGTGATCCGGGTGGTTCATGTGCTAAATATGGAGAAATTACTTTTACTGTTAATTCAGGAATTACAATAAGCATCGCTGATCAATTCATTTGCAGTGGACAAAGTGCTGTGTTTGATGCAGGAGTCGGTTATTCTACATATCAATGGAGCGGACTGGGAACCGGTAATTTGCAAACAACTCCTGCATCTGCCCCTGGTATTTATACTGTATCAGTTACTGATGGCAGTGGGTGTAGCGGAACTGCAAATGCATCTTTGGCATTGTTTCCCAAACCTAATGTGAGTATGAATAATGATAGTATTTGTGAAGGTGATAATGCGGCTGTTTTTGATGCGGGTGCTGGTTTTAATTCATACGTTTGGAGCAATAATGGAAGTGGTACGGCTCAAACTACAAGTGGAACTATTGCAGGAACTTATACTGTTGTTGTTACCACCAATGAAGGATGTAAAGACACTTCATTTGCAGAATTGATAGTGCATGCAAAGCCTTCTGTTGCTTTAAGCAATGCCATCATTTGTGAGGGTGATTCTGCAGTTGTTTTTGATGCAGGAGCAAGTTTTGCTTCTTATACATGGAGTGATTTGGGAACAGGAAATACACAAAGTACTTGGGGTGCTTTGGCGGGAAATTATACTGTAACGGTTGCAACTGTAAACGGATGTAAGGATACGGCAACTGCTACTTTAATTGTTAATGCTTTGCCGCTTGTTGCCCTCGCTGATAACAGCGTTTGCGCAGGTGGAAGTATCCAGCTTTTTCCTATACCCAATAATTTCGTGAGCTATGAATGGCACACAAGCGCTACTACTTCATCAATCAATTATAATGCACCAAACACTGTTGTCTGGGTGAAAGTAACAGATGCAAATAATTGTTCGGATACTGCATTTGCTCAAATTTCAAACGGAGATACTTTGCACGTTGATTTTGGTGGCGACACGCAAATATGCCAGAATGAAAGTTTGGTTCTGAATGCTTCGCAATTTGGGCCATTTCAGGGAACTGTAACTTATACGTGGGACAATATCCCAGGGAGTTCCAGTAGAACAATCACTCAGGCAGGAAGCTATGGAGTGGTGGTAATGGACGGACGAGGATGTGCTGGAAGTGACACCATTCAACTTCTAGTAAATCCTTTGCCGGTGATCAAGCTGGGAAATGATACTGCCGTTTGTTTTACCGGAAAAGAAATCTTCACACATAGTTTAACGGCAAAGTACAGTAGTATTCAATGGTCGAATGGTTCTGTGGATACAATGTTTATTCAAAACACAGCCGGACCATTAAGCATTGTTGTAAGCAACGATTTCGGATGTGAGGCTTCTGACACCATTGTTGTGAATGAATATTGCGAGCCTACTGTTATTTGTTTTCCAAATGTAATCACACCAAACGGTGATGGAATCAATGATGACTTCATTGCTATGGAATGCCCTCATGTGAAAATAGATGATGAAAATTACAAAGGCTTCATAGATAATTTGATTGATATCCATTTTGTAGTTATCAACAGATGGGGAATAAAAATGTTTGAATCGGAAGATGTTATGCCGCTTTGGGATGGAACTTTTAATGGTGAAGCGGTATCAACAGGAGTGTATTTCTGGATAGTAAATTATACGGATTCGGCACATCAGAATCATGAGCAAACAGGCTGGGTGGAAGTTTTGAAATAGAGATAAAAAAGTCCCGGAAAATTTCCGGGACTTTTTTATTGAAAAATGAATTTACATCTTGATTAATTTACTGTTGTATACTACTTGTTTGTCGTTTGAAAGCTGAATAGTATAGGTTCCTGCTGCTAAACCCGGTAAATATATTTGTGTTCGGGAAGCTGTGCCAGTGAGAGATTCACTATAAATCAGTTCGCCAAGAATAGTATAAAGATGAATTGTTTTTATTCCCTGAATATCATCAATCACTAATCCATCCGACATTGGATTTGGATATACACTAATGTGTCGTACCATTTCATACTCTGCAATATCGGTACTCAGGCAGGGAGTGAAGTTTGAGGTTCCCTGAAAAGTTTTATCAATGCCACTTGCGATTTCCACGCCGCTTACTGTAAGTATCTGACCGAACACATCAGTGATCCGAACATTGGTTGTACCTGTGATACTTATCAATGAAGCGTTGATCCAGCCATTGTCGGCAGTTCTGTTCATGTTTACCCATGCAGAGGAATAAGGATCGTAAATTTCTACTTTGTTGATTCTGTTTTTGTGTTTTCCTATGGTCACTTTTGCATACCACTGATTGGTGGATTGAGTGGTAACATTGATAGGTGATGCTCCCCACGGGCAAGCTACTTCGTGCCATTGGATATTGCTTCTTCCAATGCTTAAAGGACCTATGATTTCTTGAAATGCTGTTGGACTCAAATCAATATCTCCTATTTTTTTGCAATCCGGACATTCATCTACAATTTCAATAATTTTTGTTCCTGCTGTACCACTTACTTCCAGGCACACTCCACATTCAGCTGAGTTGGCATACAAAGGTGTGTACATGGCGCCGTAGTATGGCTTGATGTTGTCGGCATAAAAAGAACAATGTCCACTTCGTGAGCCTGATGGAGCTTGTTCAATAAGTGTGTAATAAGTAGCTTCTCCGCCGCTGTAAATTGTTGCGTCGCAGGGTGATTGTGCATTTAATAATCCGCCTGCCAATAAAGCGAAGGGCAGAATAGGTAATTGTTTTTTCATAAAGTTTATGGTTTAAGTAAAAGTGTTTAGTAATTGCAGTGTTATCGGATGAGGCTGACATGTCCCACTTTTTCTCTTAA
Source organism: Flavobacteriales bacterium (assembly GCA_023251095.1). Classification (GTDB taxonomy): domain Bacteria; phylum Bacteroidota; class Bacteroidia; order Flavobacteriales_C; genus JAHEZL01. Next base: position 113,148 of record JAHEZL010000001.1, on the reverse strand, counting down.
TCTTTTGCCTTGATCTTCCCAAAACCGATAGTTTATTTTCCATACATACACATCAATCTGTGCATCTTCCATAGTGTTGTTTCTTTTACCGTTCCAACCTTCTGAAATATTGGTAGTGTGGTAAATCATTTCTCCCCATCGATCAAAAATCCACATTTCAAAATCGTATACATTTTGTCCTTTTACATAGAATACATCATTGATTCCGTTTCTTTTTGGGGTAAATGCATTTGGAACAAATAATGATGATTCACATTTTTCATTTACTGTGATTTCTTCCGATGACAGGCATCCGTACTTGCTGATTAAATCCACTGAATAAACGCCTTCTTTTTTTACACGAATGCTTTTGGTGGTGTCCCCCGTGTTCCATAAATATTTGAAGGCAGAGATTTCTGCATCCAGATCGGCTAAGGTGATGGAATCCATAAAACATAAGGTTTGTTCCTGCAGCACTGTTGTAGCAGGATTTTCATGTACAAATACTTCCAGTGTATCTTTGGCAGAACACATTCCTCCGCCATTATTAGCTGTGGCTATTATAATTTGAGCGGAGTTTACTGTTATGCTTAATTTATTTTCTTTAGTGCTCCAGGTGAGGATGGAAGATGCTGGATTTATTTCTGCACTAACGCTTGCCGATTGACCTTCACACAAATGAATATTATCACCAATTTCAAGTTGCGGTACTTCTACAAATGTTGCGCTAACAGTATCATGACCTTTGCATCCATTGTTATCGGTAACAGTTACAGAATATCTTCCTTGACTATTTACCTGAATACTTTGCGAAAGCGAATCGTTGCTCCATACATAATTTGCTCCCGGATTTCCTGCATTAAAAGTTGCGATGCTTCCTTTGCAGCCAGTATAATCATTTCCTAAATCCACTGTTGGATTAGCATGCACAATTAAATTTGCCGATGTATTTCCTTTACATCCATTGCCATCAGTAACTGTTATTGTGAAGGTGTTGCTTTGCGATGTTGAAATGCTTTTGCTCGTTTCCCCAGTCGACCATTGATAAAAATCATAAGTGCCTGCATCAAAAATATGTGAAGTTCCTTCACAAATTTCTCCATCGCTTAATGTTGGAGCGGGTAGAGAATTTACAATAAGCCGCACTTCATCATTGCCAGTGCATCCCGATGGATCAGATACATTCACATGATAAGTTCCGGCATCGGAAACCGTTATTGCCTTTGTGGAATTACTATAAGTATTTGGTCCGCTCCAAATATAAATGATACCGCTCCCGGCATAATTTGCTGTGAAGGTTTGTGATTCACCTGCACAGATGGATTGATCAGGGCCTAAATCAATATTCAAATCAGCATTTACCGTTACCATAGCAGTGTCTGATGTAAAACAATCATTATTATTAGTGACTTTTACCGAATAAATTGCGTCGCTTTTTACCCTTATTTTTTGAGTGTTTTCTCCGTTGGGTGCCCATGAATAAGTTAAGCTTCCATCTCCAATTCCTGCATCCAGTTCCGCAGTGCTTCCCGGACAAATACTTTGATCATGGAGAGATACAATTGGTTTTGCACTCACCTCTTGACTGGCCTTTGCAGAATCGATGCAGCCATTGGCATCAGTATAAGTATAGGTGATGTCGTGCATACCTGCTTTTACCGGATTAAATGTTGTACCACTTATTCCCGCACCGCTGTAAATTCCTCCTGTTGGAATTCCATTGAAAGTGATTATACCCGAGGCTTCACATACCGGCGTTGTTGTGAATGTTACTATAGGTTTAGCATTTACTACCTGATTAGTGGTTATAGAATTATTACAGCCTTTTCCATTGGTGTAGGAATAAGTAATGGCTGTTGTTCCTGCTATTATTGGATTGAAAGTAGATCCGCTTCCCGAATAAGTTCCTCCGGCAGGAGCGGCTGAAAAACTAATTTCACTCGATCCTTCACACACAGGTGTGGTGGTGAACACAAGATTTGGTTTTGCATTTATTGTCTGAGTACTTGTTATAGAGTCGTTGCAACCGTTATTGTCAGTATAGACATAAATTATTGTTGTGGAGCCTGGTGAAACAGGGTTGAAGGTATTGCCAACTATGTCTGTTCCTCTGTAAGTTCCGCCAGCCGGACTGCCATTAAATGTAATCAACGTTGAGCCTTCACATACCTCAGTAGTGGTAAATGTAAGGGAAGGAATTTTATTTATTTTAATCGTTCTTTCTGCGTAAGCCGGACAGCTTGCGTCAAGCGGCAAAGGATTTAAAGTGTAACGAACAAGATAAGATCCTGATGTTGTGTTCGCAGTTGTGGTGAAAATATTACCCGCTAAAGTCGGGTAATTTGCGCCATTGCCCTGAATGCTCCATGTTCCGTTTTCAGTAGTGATTTTTTGAGCATTTAAATCTACTGTTGATCCAACACAAATAGGAGTGATGTTTTTTAGTGAAGTATCCGGACAAAGAACAGAGCATTTATTCACAGTAATAAAAATCGTATCGTCAACACTGCATTTGGTAAAAATAATCCGGTGGATTCCTTCTCCTGCTAATTTAGGATCAAAAATTCCTTTTCCTGAATCGGTGATTCCTTTTCCAGAATACACACTCGTCGGATTGCCGTTTGGATCCTCTGCATTGCTTCCCAAACAGAGCCAGGTAGTATTTAAATCAATTGCCTCGTCGGTATTGCAAAAGGGGCCAGCTTCCTGGATGTCCGGTTCCAGTTGCGGAGGGAGATACATGTTGGGTAACCCCAAACCGCTAAAACCTGTGAGTCCGCTTGAAACGAAATTCACTGCGCCAGTATTTAAATTACCGGAAGAAACCATTAGTGTCCCGCTGTTGTTGTGATACATTTTTCCGTCGGGACCCATTTCCAAACAACCAAGGCCACCGCTGTTTAATAATTTAACGGAAGAAAAAATGGTGCTTTCATTATTGCTTGATAGATCGTATACTTCAACACCTCCCGTGAAAAAAGTGATATATAATCTGGATCCATCCGGAGAGAATTCACAGTCATAAGCACTGCCACTGTTTGTCGGACTCCAGCCCCAACCGCTCCATTGAGCTGAAACTTTCAAGGAGTTGGATAAAACACCTGTAGTTCTGTTGAAATCCATAATCATTACAGATTCATTTCTGTTGGCGGGAGCATGATGAACAACACCCACTTTAGTGCCATCGGGAGAAAACTCCAAAGCTCCTCTAATGGCCTGTGCTACTGTTTTACAGCCAACGGGAGAATTTACAGGTGTTGTGTTTAAACCATTACAGGTTAAAAGAAAAGATTTAAAAATGCCTGTTCCATGTTCTAAGGTGGTGATCCATATGTCAACTCCATTGGTATGACGAGTGGCATTCATTCCTTCAAAGCTGAAAAATCCAAGAGGGGTGGCAGGAGTGATTAAAGTTCCGTTTTTATCCACTACATGATAATGGAAGCCATTGGTTGCTCCGCCTACCTCATCATCACCGGTGAATACATAATATAAATCGGGAACCAATGGATGGCGTACGGTTAAAATTCCTTGTACAGCGCTGTTTTGATCACTGGTTGCATTTCCTTTAAAAGTTCCTTTCTTAAGATAATTTTTATCCCAAAAAACTTTTCCTGCGCTGTAAAAAATTAAATTCCCCTGATCATCGCTGGGGGAGGTAGTTCCTTCAAATCCCTGGCAATAGCAGTTTCCATCCGAAAAAATATCTTTTCCACCACCAATGCTCTGAACAATGTTTTTATTGTTGTTAAACTGAAGGATGTTTTTGCCTGTGATTAACCAGTTGGATTGTGATTTCCATTCCCAGGAATTATTGCCGGAACATGTTTGTGCATATCCTGTTGAATGGAGGAAGGAAAGGAGGAATGATAAGTAAAAACTTTTGTTCAAAAAATATAAGCCAGGTGTTTTCATCGGGGTTAAATTTCTAGTATTCGGATTTCATAAATTTCATTGAAGACACATGATTATTCGTGTCTGTTAAATTGATAAAATAAATTCCAGCCGATAAATTATTGGTAGTGAGGTTAAGTTGATTTATCCCTTTTACAGCCTGTGTTTGCAATGAATAAAGTGTTCGGCCAAGCAGGTCGGAAATTTGTAAATCGTAATTCTCATCACTATACGAGTTAAAAAGAAGAGTAACATTGTTGTTTACCGGGTTGGGAAAAAAATCAGTAATGATATTGGCGAAATTGAAAGTGAGTGATTTTATTTTAAATTTTTCGTAGCGACCGCCATTGTCAATTTCAGCTAAACGATAATAGTTGATACCCTCTAGCGGATGTTCGTCCGTAAAGGAATAATTTTGAATTTGTGTACTGTTGTTTGCAGCTTCAATTCTGCCGATGCTCTTAAAATTAATTCCGTTGGGAGATCGAAGAACTTCATAATAATCACTGTTTATTTCTGTAGCAGTTGACCATTCAATCAAAGCTTGTTCTCCATGCTTGCTTACTTCAAATTCTGTAAGATCAACAGGGAGTGCACTACCTCCTTTTAAAGCGAAATAATAATGTTGTGTTTGCCAAGCCTTGTGAACTCTGTCATCATTTCCTGCAGTAAAACCATTGGCAGTGAAGGCCTGGATTAAATTAGTGCTTGAGGCAGTGGCTGTAAATAAAAGGGATTTGTCATCGCCCGAATTGATAGATCCCATTCTGAATACAGGAGTTCTTGGTGTAGAAACATAGGGATAAGCAATTAAAAAGTCGGGTTGAAAACCTATGTCATTTACAGCATAATTGTCGGTTTGCGCTTCAGAAAGCGACGGATAGGAACCTTGTTTGATATTTGAATTTGCATCAAAGGCGATGTAATAGTAATTTACTCCGCTGTTGTCGGCTGAAGTTGCTCCTCCAAGTGTGGTCCATCCATCAGCAGTCCAAGCACTAAAAGTTCCTGAAGCCACCGCTCCGTCAAAAATATAAAACCCGTTACCCGATGCGGAAAGAGAATTTAAATTGATTTGAGCATTTCCATCCGTACTGGTTTCGTCGCCCATTAAAATATAAGCGTCGGGAATAAATCCGCAACCACTTATTGTTTCAGGATTTCCGGGACCGTCGCCAACATAAGTTCCTACATGAATACCGGTACTTTCATTAAAGGCGATCCAGTAATATTGTGTGTTATTGTTGTTTGTAGAAGTTCCTGCACCTATAGTAAATCCATCAGCATTAAGAGAACTGATTTGTTCGGTTGCCAGGGCTACGCCCGAAGTGCCCATTGCTTTGCTTTTTCCTGCCGGCATATTGGCGGTTGTAATAACTGCTTCGTAAGCGCCTGCTGATTTAATGATCACGCATTCGGGTTGAAATCCTAAACCAGAAATTACTTTTGATGATCCGTTTCCTGTATAATTTCCTTGCGCATAGGTTTGAGAAAATAAATGAAAAGATGAACTCAAAAACAGGACTATACAAAAAATAAAATTCCACTTCACCATATACTTATTTTTAGTTTTTTAATTCTTTCTGGATCAAAGAATGTTCTCGGGGGAAAACTGTTTTCCCTCTAAAACAGGAACCCCCGGAACACCTGAATCCCCAACTACACTACTACAAGAAAAAGCATCTTCATTATTCTTTTACAAAGCAACTTATATGGTTTTGTTCTCCCGAAACCGCAACGATATGATAAACTCCAGGACTCAGATTTTCAATGTTGCAATATTTTCCGCTTCCTTGCTGAACCAACTCTCCTATTTGATTGTATATCTTCCATGTTGTTTGATTGTCCATATTGTCAATAGTTAGGATATTATATGCCGGGTTGGGATAAACATTTAATAGATTGGTTTTTGAAAGATCACTTTCGTCAATTGCAGTTGCGCTGCATCCTGTGATCAATTGATCCAGTTTGTTTTTGACAGTAGTATTTCCATCCATAAATGCTTTCATTTTTGATGCAATGATTGCATCACCGGCAACAGTAGGGTGAGTCCAGTCGCCTACATAATCTGTTTGGTTAGGAAGCCATAATGTTGCATCGGTTTTATCGGGTCTTGGATTCACAAAAAAGATGTTGTTGTCGCCAGCAGTTTTTCTATCCTCCACCAATGCTTTAAGATTGTCGTTGGCGATGTCCCACTGACTGCCCGGTACATCCCATGTTTTTAAACACATTCCAAACAGGATGATGATGGCATTGGGATATTTTGAGCGCACCAGATTTAAGAATTCATTATATCTTCCATTGAATTGTGCGCGTGTTGGATAGGAACTTGCGTTCGCGAAATCATTGGTGCCCAAGGCACACATAAACACATCAGGCTGGAAGCCATCGTTAAAAGTCCAGGGTTTTTGGTTATCTCCACCAATCCATACCGGGAAATATTGTAATTCAAATTCATCGGCCATAGTCCATTGGTCGGGACTATTGGGGTTGTTATATAAATTCATGTACATGCCTTGTCCGGAGTGCGCTTCAACACGCCAGTCACCATCATACAATCTTGCCAGCTGAGGCCCCCACGACATATATCCATTTTCGGTATTCGCCGAATTGGTGCTTCCGGGAGCTCCTTCGTTGTTAAATCCAACACTGATTGAATTTCCAACAAATTCAAACTTCAAACACTTTTGAGAAGCAGGATCAATGATGTCTCCTCCGGTGATTTCGAAACCGTTAAATACAGTTCGTCCCCAGCCGCCGCCGCTTCTTCTGTAAAAAGCAAGTGAGTGTTCGGTGTTGTTTAATCCTGAGGCCAATGTAATTGAGGAAGGTTGTCCCGATTGAAGTACTGTAATTGCGCCTCCATCAATAGAATACTGATAGGCATTTGCAGCATCATTCAGCTTAATGGAAATTCCGGTACCCGTGAATTTAATTTTAATATAAACCGATCCCCATCCGCCAATCGGCTGTGTAGGGGTACTGTGATCCCATCTGCCGAAGTATTGAATTTTCGAATTGTCAGGTGAAATACTTGTTGCGTTTAGCATCGATACATTTATAAAAAGTATCAGTAGAAACAATATTTTTTCTTTTGTCATAACACTAAGTTTTAGTTATTAATTTGCCAATTACTCAAATGTATAGGAGGAAGTGTTTTTTCGATTTGCGGAACGTGCAAATAGATAAGTAACTGTTGGATTTGCTATAAAAACAAATCTTTTTACAAAAAATGCAAAGGAATTAAAGTCTCAACAGGGGAGTGAAAAGTACTTAGTACTTTATTATTTTTCTGGTTTCAGAAAGATCTCTTGAATATACTTGTACAAAGTAACAACCTGCAGCAAGATTGGATCCAAAAGATAGGGTTGATTTCCCTTCAAAAGAATCAATTAATTTTCCTTCAAGTGAAATAACTTTAACAGAAAAAGTGCCTTTTGCCTGAATAGTAAAAGAGGTTTCGGACGGGTTGGGATAAAGAGAGAAATCAAATGATTTTTCTTCCGGAACGGAAGTGGTACAGGAAGCTTCGTTGGGAGACGAATTGGAATTGTTGACTGTGAATTTTGACAATAAGCGAATATAAGCCACTTGATAACCACAACTGTTTTCGGTTACTTCCCATGAGTCAATCGGCCATCCGTTGTTAAAGTCCATATAGGATTTTTGCGATGGTTGATTAATGATTCTGGATAAATTAACCGAAGAACATAGAGCATTGTTTGTAGCATCGCCACAGTTGTTCGGGCAACAGGAATGTACTTTGTAGGAAGGATTTGGTCCGCCCACCAGAAAACCGGGAGGAGGTCCATAAGTGGATACGCCAACTTTGTCCCATTTGCTGCTGCCGTGCGCAAACCATCCATGGTAAAATTCATCAACAGAATTTTCAGCTCCGTAATTGTTCATGTTTGACAAATACACTTTCCCCAATGGGTTTACGCCGTGAATATAATGTATGAAGTTTTCGGCTGCTTTTACAGCATCAGTATTCCGTGCAGCATTGATATTGTATGTGCTTACATTGAAAAACATATTACCCTGGTTGCATTTAATGGAATTGCTGCCCCAGGTATAAGAATCAATGTAAGTCATGTACGGATCTTTTTTACTGTCGTATGCTCCAAAGGATATAGCAGCATTCATTCCCGTGCTATAGCGACTTTTTATGGTGTTTGCCACAGCTGTTGTTGCACCCGATAGTTTGGTGTATTGAAGCAACACATCCTGATAACCAGCTTCATATGGATAGGCATAATACCATTGGTAGAGATGTGATTGAGTGTAATTATTATCGAAATAGGTTTTGTATTTTGAATCAGCACTGATGTCAAAAAGGTAAACAGCAGCTTCCAGCTTATATATAATTCTTTCATAATTACCCACTTCGGAATTGGCACTACTGCTCGGAGATACACTTTGATAGGCAGCGTCGGTGTTTGCCCATATTACTGATGGATTGGCATCGGCCCAGTTCCAGGCTTTTATTGCGGCGGTTTTTAAAGTGTCGGCATAAGCGGTTAATCCTATGGCTTTAAAAACCCTGTAACCAAAGGCGTATGTAGCAGCGGCTTTTAAGGCTGAAGAAGTGTTTACCCCTCCATAAATACTTTTTCCTGTTGTTGCAGAAGGCGGACTTGCATGAGAAGCACCAACGAGGCTGATTACACTGCCATCGGTTTTTTGCAGTCGTAAAAGATAATCCATTCCCCATTTCACTTCGTCCAAAAGATCAGGAATACCATTTCCTGATTCGGGAAGATTATAGTCGTCGGTCCAAACCGTTGGATTTTCTTCATATGCCTTCAGCATTTCAATAATATAATTGCCTGTCCAGTTGGTGTATTTATTATAATCACCGGCATCAAACCAGCCGCCGTGAACATCGCGTTCTGTAGAGATGTCGTTTGGAGCAGTGTAGCTTCGGCAGTTTTTATCCTGTAGCGGACCAACATGGTTGACTCCATCTATCCAACCTGATTCAGCATAAGGTGTAATTTTGGCTGCGCCGGATCTTTGATAATAAAATGTTCTTACTGCATGCTTAAGAGGTATACTGTATATGTTGTCTCTTATTTCAAAGCTGTGTGAGCGAAGACTGTGGTCAACATCCAGGATATAATAAATACCTGGTGTTGTCACCGCCGAAAAATCAAACCACCATGCTTTATCCCCTGAAACAGAATCTGTTTTACCATTGCTCCATATTGCTGCGCTTCCCGTAAAAACCTGCAGGCAGGTAGATGCGTCGACTACTGCATAAGTTGCACCCGGACTATAGTTTTCGGCTGCGTCAAATCCAATTTCAGGGTTGCGCAATACAGCTGTTTTTTGAGCATTGGGCGTGTATCCGAATTGGTCGATAATTATATACGAACTTACGGTTTGACTCATGCCATTAAAAGACAATAGGACACAAAAAAAAAAGTGTATTTTTTTCATTTTATTCTTTTACAAATGTTCCGGCACTTTGATTTTCACCATTCAATGTTAAAATATGATAGATGCCATTACTTAGTTTATCAAGCGGACAGGTTTTCCCATTGCCACTCAGCACCATTTCTCCCAATTGATTGAATATGCTCCAGGTGGTTTGCTGGTCGCCATCATTGATGTTAATGGCAGAGTTGGCAGGATTTGGATAAAGTAGCAAAGTATGATTGTCAAGCACTATATCATCAATAGAAGTACTACTTGGTACACAGGCAGTTTTTCCTGTATTTCCGCCAACACATATTTTACATTCGTCGAAGTAAGCATTTCCTGAATTTACACTTGCACAATCCTGCCAGCCGGTGATTTGCTGAATGTAGGCAGTGATCTGATCGGCCATGCTGATGTGTTCATGTTTGGCAGGATGCCAGTCCTCACCGTATGGAGCGTTCTGAGTAGCGAGTTTGAATTTGTAAACATTATTGTCGCTTAGTCCTACAAAGTGATTGTAAATAGCGTTCATGTAATTGTTCCATCGGTTGTATTGATCAAATCCTGACCAAACAGAAATGGAACTTCCGTTCACACACACAATTTTTGTAGAGCTTCCGTAGGCTATTCTGATATCAGAAATAAATCCAATGTATTTGTTTACATAAGAGGCCGAATCCAAAGTAGAGTGATTGCTTGCCCAGGTTTGCTCATTGGCAAAATCGTTGGTGCCTAGATGAATCACTACAACATCGGGAATATAGTTATTGAAATTCCAAACAGAAGCTGCATCGTCGGGAAAAATTCTGTTGTAAACATTAGGGATTACAGTAGTTTTATTCCCATCATTGTTTCTATATAAGCCTCTTCCCGAGTAAGCTGTGCAATGGTATTGGGCGTTTAACCTGCGGGAGGTGATAGCTCCCCAGGCCGAATAATTGTCTTCATTTTTAGAGGTGAAACCTGTATTTGCTCCGGCTCCTGAATATTCATTGCCGTAACCGCAAGTCCAGGAATCACCAATGAATTCAATTTTTTTAGAAGGCAGGGCATCGGGAGTTTCCAAGGCAACACCTTCGATGTAAAATCCTTTGAAGGAGCTTTTACCTACCGATGATTCTGTTCTTTTAGTAACTAAAATAGTATGGACATCATTACTTAAACCGGATGCCAAAATGTAATTGGTAGTGGAGCTAACTACTTTCAGGGCTTTCACAAATTGGTTGTCGATGTATATATTATAATAATTAGTAGAAGTTGCATTTCCTGTTCCGTAATCTTTAAAATCGGCACTGATGGCTGTTCCGCTGAATTTTGCGGAAATGCTAACTCCGGGGAAAGAAAAAGCTGGTGCTAAAGGATTAATGAAGTCAATTCTTCCAATGTATTGTATTTTGGGGTCATTGGCCGGAATCAGATGGGTCGGGTATTGTCCCATACATACATTCATTAATCCTAAGCAAACCAGCAAGCACAATTTTTTTATAGTTGTGACGGTTCTTTTTACCATTGTTTTTAAATTTTTTGACATATGTTATTAGTTTAGTAGTTTAAGTCAAAAGTATATGAGCGGAAACGATTTTGCTTTGCTTTAAATGCAAATTACATGATTTTTAATGCGGTGCTTTGAAAACGCATAAAAACAAAGTATTTTACATAAAATGCAAAGTTGATCTTGTTTGTTAATGCATTGATTTTATTTATCTTGCTGGTGAAATGACGAAAGGGCAACGAAATATTTTTTTATTAGTATTTACAGGGTTTTTGCTGTTTTTTTTCTTTTTCAGTTTAAATTTCAATCGTATTGTTATTCTTCCTTTTGATAAAAATTCTGATTTTACTTTTGCTACTTTTCATGAAGCCTTGTCCGATAATTATTCTTATTCCAATGCCACTTTGGATTCAGGGAAAATACATTTAAAATACAGGCTCACTACTGCTATGGAAGAACCTTTCACGGGTTTTTATATCTGTAAGAAAGATTCGGCGGATAATTTATTCAGCATAGCCGATTACAATAGCATTGAAATTCATTTGAAAGCGAAAAATTCAAAACGTATTCCTTTGTCGTTTACCTTGGATTATAAAGGATTTACTTCCAATACAAAACCTTTGTCGAGTATTCCTTTTACTACCGTTCTAGACTATACCGGTGAAAAAACCTATGAAATAAAACGTTCTGATTTTACTACTCCCAGTTGGTGGTACCGCCAGCATCAGTTAACAGAGAAAGATTTTAAAAATACCGATTTCAGTCGCCTTAATTATTTTGTAGTGGGCAACGGACAGGAGCAGGGGAAAGGCGCTGAAGATGAAATTGAAGTAAGTTCCATTGAGTTTACCAACGACAATACTTTTGTTTATTTGCTTTTTGCTGGAATTGCCTTGTTGGGCTACGGCGCAATGGGGATTTATGTTTTGCTTTCGCGTAAGAAAAAAGTGCTGGTTCCTTTTGTAGCCAATGAAATTCAGGCAGAGGCTAAAGATAAAACGGGTTTGATCGTTCAATACCTTTCTAAAAATTACAGCAATCCTGAACTAACGCAAATGGATGTGCAGCGTGAACTGGGTATTTCGGCGCGGGAAATCGGACAGTTATTAAAAGACAACCACAGTTCGTCGTTTAAAAATTATCTGAATCAAATCCGGCTCGCTGAGGTAAAACGCTTATTAAAAGAATCGGATCTTCCGGTTTCTGATATCGCCTACAAATCGGGATACAATAATATCTCCCATTTCAACCGTGTGTTTAAAACGGAAGTAGGGGTGAGTCCGAAACAATTTCGGGAGCAGTAAGATTAAATTTTGCCGCTAAAGAGGCCTCTTCTTTATTTGCATTTCCTGTAAATCACTTTGCATTCTTTGATTTCATTAAGAAATTACAAAACAGTCAAGTGCTTTTCATTCTCTACAAAGCAAAGTTTTGTGCGGGCATCTACCTTGGTGGAATAAACCAATAAATCTAAATTTTATGCGAAAAATCTTCCTCTTAATATTGTTGTTCATCGTTCAGTTCTCTTTTGCAAAAGTGACTGTTCCTTTAGATGATCCGAACATTTCTTACGATGGTGTTTTTTATCCTATGGTTACTCCGTCAAAAGTAGAGTTCAACCGTCATCTGACTTCCATGATGAACAATTGGGAGTCGGGCATTGCAGGCACCTGGATCAATCAATGGGTGATTACACAAACAGGAGTAAGGATAAGGTTTAAAACCGCCAGTCCAACTGTTGATATGGCTTTTACCCAACGCGCCACAGGAGGAACGATTGGAGCAACTCCTACCAATGGATTTTCTGTTTTTGTGGGAGGAATTTCTATCGCCACTTATTCTTCTCTTTCATTTACAGTGAACAATCCCACTCCTGGAAGCGAAACAACTTTTGAAGTGTCCCTACCTAATTTATGGGCAGTGGATTTTACCAGTATGCAATTGGCAGATGGATATGTTTTAACTGATCCGGGAGCATTGAATAAACCGGTTTATGTATCTATAGGAAATTCTATAACGCACGGAACTGGCCAGTACGTTTCATCCGCAAAAACCTATCCTTTTATACTGGCCAATAAAATGGGTTGGGATTTACACAATATTGCAGTGGCAGGAGCTACACTGGGCTGGGCTATTGCCCTCAACACAAAAGGAAAGCATGTTGATTATATCACCATAAAAATAGGATTCAACGATTTTAAATATTCAACGGGTAGTTTGGCCGGCAAAAAAACGGAATATGGTAAATTGCTGGATTCACTGAGAGCGTATCATCCTTTGGCCAAAATATATTGCATCACGCCAATTTATTCTTCTGATAATTCAGGTGCTGCGCCTTATTCCTTAGCGGATTTCCGAGCAATGGTGGAAGAGGTGGTGACAGCGAGGCAAGTCAACGATAATTTATTGTGTTTGATTAAAGGTCCGGATATTTCCGATGCATCTATGTTGGCTTCCGGTGATCCCACTCACTTAAGTGAATACGGAGCAAATGCCTTGGCCAATAGTTTGTATACAAAAATCAATGCATGCGGAAACACTTCGGTTTCCGAAGAAAATACAGAGATGGAGGAAGGGATTAAAATAAAAATGATGGATAAATCCCATTTGCAACTATCGGTAAATTATGCGGGAAAATATTCTGTCTGTATTTATTCTATTAGCGGAAAGCTCGTTTACACTAATGATTTTTTGTTGAATAGCCAAGGATTTAATTCTTTGTCGTGGAATGGAAATGATTTAAGTAATGGACTATATATCATTAAGATAATGGGTGAAAAGGCTGATTCGATTACGATGAAGGTAATGTTTGAATAAAAAAAAAATACTGGCTACTTTTCTTAACAGGCGGATTTTTTCCGCCTGTTTTTTTTGTTTCAAAAAAATAAGTTGTGATTTAGGTGCGATGAATTGCGATTCATAAAATCATTTTCGCAATATTTTCTTCACTGTTTTCAAGCCATCAGAAAATGTGAAGTGTGTTGTTTAAGTGTAAAGCGAATGTATTTAACTATTTAATTGTCAATAAGTTACGATTAATAATTTTTGGTTTTCATAAATTTTCTATTGATATTCACAACAACCTATAACTTAAAACAACTTAACTATGACCACTAAAATTACTATGCTTAATGCATGGGGCAGGAAATTACTTGCCGCATTATTTTGTCTATTCTTATTCTCTTCTGCTTATTCCCAATGCTCACAATTGGTATGGTCGGATGAATTCAATGGAAGCAGTCTGGATTTATCCAAATGGTCCTACCAGATTGGTAACGGCACCAATGACGGACTCGATGTGGGCTGGGGAAACCAGGAGAGTCAGTATTATACCAGTCGGCCTGAAAACGTAAATGTCACCGGAGGAAATCTCGTCATCACTGCCCGTGCCGAAAATTATTTAGGAGCCAGTTATACCAGTGGAAGAATTCGTTCATTGGGTAAAGGCGACTGGAAATATGGATCTTTTGAAGCCAGAATAAAAGTGCCTGAGCCTTTCAACGACAGTAAATTATGGCCTGGCTTCTGGATGTTACCACAAACCAACAATTGGCCGCACACAGGTGAAATTGATATCATGGAAACCGGTAACCAGTACAATGAATGGAAATACAATGGTACGTTGCATTATTATGCCGGAGCAAATCAGGCCAGCGGAACGGGTGGTGTAACCATCAATACCACCACGATGCCAAATGGCGATTTATCAAAGGATTTTCATGTGTACCGTGTCGACTGGGCACCCAATTCCATTAAGTTTTTTGTAGACAATATCCAGATAGGCGCTACAATGAGCAGTGGCAATACCATCGCCGGTGCATGGCCTTTTGATGATAACAATAAGTTTTACATCATCTTTAATATGGCTATCAATGGCTGGTTTCCGGGGATGGCGACACCCAATAATTCACGTTATCCATTAAGTATGCTGGTGGATTATGTACGAGTTTACAGTACGCCATCGGCAGTGCAAATTACAGGAGATGCAAAAGTGTTGCAGGGTGAAAAAGGCGTAGTGTATTCTGTTCCTTCTGTGGTTGGCAACAGTTATAGCTGGAGTCTTCCTTCTGGTGCCACTGTAAAATCTGGTGCGGGTACTAGCCAAATCACAGTGGATTATGGTGCTGCTGCGGTAAGTGGAAATGTTTCTGTTGTCATCACGCCAGCAGGAGGATCTTGTACAGCTTCTACTTCAAGCTTGCCGGTATCTGTGGTGGCCAATACCTGTACGATGGTACTGGAGGATTTTGAAGGACCATCTACCCGTAATTTAGGATTTAATTTTTCTACCGGTTGGATGAACAGATTGAGTACTACTACCAATTCTTTTCCTAACGGAACTTTTAATAATCCTGCCAAAGCAGCGCCCAACACTTCTAATCTGGTGGGGAAATATGAAAGGAACGGCGGATCGCAATATGATGTATTGGCCTACAATGATATTGTGATAGGCAATGCCGACAGTTATAAAAATGGAACAGCCGCTTTCAATATGATGGTACGCAGTGATGCGCCTGCGGGAACAGAAGTAATGATTCAGCTGGAAAACCGTTTGAAAACACCTAAGGGTTGGCCTAATGGTATTCATAGTAGATATACTGCTATTACCGGCGCACCCAATACCTGGACCAATTTGAAATTCACGCTGAAAGATGCTCCTGATGTGCTTTTAAGCGGAGACTCATTAAATCAGATTGTCATTCTTTTCAAACCGAATTCCTACACTTCGCACACTTATTATTTTGATGATTTTAAAAGTGTTGGCAATACTCCGGTTACAACTGCAATTACCGGTCAGGCGGCCAATTGTTCTAACGGAACAGGGATAGTTTTTGCAACAACTGGATTTGCGGGATCTACCTTCAACTGGACGGTACCGGGAGGTGCTACTATTGTTTCCGGACAAGGAACTAAATCGATCACAATGAATTCCGGTCCGACGGGCGGAGTGATCAGTGTTACCGAAACAAGTGTACGCAATTGTGTGGGCACTGCTAAAACGCTCACAGAAACCGTAAGTGCCTCTAATTGCGCTACAGGAATAAGCATTGATGAAAGCACTAATTTGTTGATATATCCAAATCCGGCGAGTGAAATATTGAATATTAAATTGAATTCGGGAAGTGATGAGCAGATTTCTATTAGTTTTATCAATTCCTTGTCGCAGGAGGTTTTGAATTATGTGCAAGTGCTTAATTCGGGAGAGAATAATATGTCGTTATCCATAAATAATCTGGAAAATGGCTTGTATTTCATCACAATAAAAAAAGGAAATGAAAGCGTGGTGAAAACTATTGTTGTAATGAAATAGTGAAAGTGGTAATTAGTCGTCCTTTATATTGAGTTATAACTAACCTAACTTTTATATACCCCACGGACGGCTAATTACTTTTCTATCGCCATCAATATTTTTTCACAAGCAGCTTCAATCTCAGCAGCAGTGATAGTCAGCGGAGGAGCAATGCGCAACGATTTATCATTGAATAAAAACCAATCCACAAAAACACCATTTTCCAAACATTGGTGATTAACAGCGAAGTTGATGTCGCGCGATGCAAACTCAACAGCCAGAAACAAACCTTTACCTCTGATGGATTTTATTTTGGGATGCACCAGTAGTTTGCGAAACAAAGCTTCTTTATCGGAAATATCTTTCAGCAATCTTTCTTCTTCAATCACTTCAATGCAGGCCAAGCTGGCGGCGCAGGAAACCGGATGTCCGCCAAAAGTGGTGATGTGGCCCAGTATCGGACTTTCCATCAAAGTGCTCATGATTTCTTTAGAGCTGATGAAGGCACCAATCGGCATTCCGCCACCCATTCCTTTGGCGCAAATTAAAATATCGGGAACTACGTCGTAGTGCTCAAAAGCAAACATTTTCCCTGTTCTTCCAAATCCGCTTTGCACTTCATCAAAAACCAAAAGCGTTCCTGTTTCAGTGCATTTTTCACGCAGTTTTTTCAGATAATTTTTTTCAGGTAAAATGATGCCTGCTTCTCCCTGAATGGGTTCAATGAAAACAGCGGCGGTTTTGTTGGTGATGTATTTAAAATCATCAGTATTGTTGAAACGAATGCTGGTGGTCATTGGTGTAAGCGGACGAAAAGCATTTTTATATTTTTCTGAACCTATGATGCTCAACGCTCCTGTGGTACTGCCGTGGTAAGCATTGTTAAAAGAAATGATTTCACTTCTGCGGGTGTATCTTTTACTGAGTTTCAATGCTCCTTCAATGGCTTCGCTTCCCGAATTGACAAAGTAAATATTATTTAAGGAAGGAGGGAGGAGAGCGGATATTTTTTCGGCCAGTTTAACTTGCGGTCCCTGAATAATTTCTCCGTACACCATGAGGTGCATGTATTTGGCGGCCTGATCCTGAACGGCTTTCACTACCTTTGGATGACAATGTCCAACATTGCTCACTGAAATTCCTGAAATCAAATCGATGTATTCTTTTCCTTCCGCACCATACAAAATGCAGCCCTGTGCTTTTTCAATTTCAATTTGTAAAGGGAAGGGAGAGGTTTGTGCTAAATATTCAAGGAAGAGTCGACGGTTATTCATTTCAATTTATTTTGCTTTTCCAAAGCGATACCCAAAGGTTAACGCGATGTCTAAGGTAGAAAAATTTAACGGAGCCCAGGAGGAATGAGTGCTGGGAAGTAAAGCGCCTTGCAGATTGCTTTCTTTCACATTCATCATCATTCTTGAGGTTCCGATACTTAATTCAAAAAAAGTGGGATAAATATCATCGTAATCATTTCCCAAATGATAGCGGATAGAAGTGCCTAAGCGATAGATCATTCCTTCTGCTTTTACTTGCGAGCGGATATCTTCTTCAAATTTTATTTTGTCCATTTTTCCATAACCGGCTTCTCCCGTGATTTTCCATAACAAACGAGCTTCATTGTATGCGTAGTAGCTCAGGTTACCCATTGCAAAAAGGAGGTAGCCGTTATTGTCGTTTTTTTTGGTAGAGTTAGAGGAGGATAAATAACTGTTGGAAACATTGTCGATGAACACCGGATGTCCTTTTATTCCGATAGAAAAATCCCCCGGGAGCATGACTTCTATATTCAGAGGAAGAGAAAACGCCGAAGCTTGCTGAAACACAGGTGTGAAATAAGAATCTTTTGAAGCACCCAGACTCACTATTACGTTTCCCGGCGCAGTGTTTTGAGAAAAGACACTTACGATAAATAAAACATTGATGGATAATATAGAAAGTAAGCGTTTCATCTAATCATTAAACAAATTACTGCCGGTGTATGTTACAGATACGTCGAAGATAAAAGTAAATTGCATAAAACACTGAGTAACTAAAAAAACAAAAAAAGTCGGGAGTTTTATTCCCGACTTTCTTATTAATCATCTTCGTCTTGTTCGCCATGTTTTCCTTTTGGATGGTCGCCCGGACCATGGTGTTCTTTCATTTTCTTTAGAATCTGTCTTCTGAATTCATGTTCGGCACGGTAAAGCTTTGCTACCTTTTTTATAGGTAACACGGTTTTAACTTTCACATGGAATTCTTTTTTGATCTGCAGTTCTTTTTCCTGCAACAGCATTTCCTTGTCTACTAATTTTTCCACCTCTGCATTGGATAAGCTATCAATACTGCCTTTGTCTTTTGTAGCTTTGTGGATCTCTTTTCTTTCTTTGTGCAGTTTTTCCATTTTGTCCTGAAACTCATTGTACACTGGCCAGAACTTTTGAGCCTCATCTGCAGTGAGGTTGAGTTCTTTAGTGATAAAGCCAACTTTCATGGCTTTCATTTCTTCTTTCTTTTTTTGGGGCTGGGCATAGGTGCTTGTGGCTATTGCCAATAGGGCGATTAGTGCCGTTGAAATTTTGTTTTTCATAAGTTTTGGTTTTAAAGTTCATCCATTAAAGTGTTTTCGTCAATGTCGTTGTCGATGAGATACGAGCTGTAAACCTCATCTTCTGCTGCGCGGGCAGATGTCGTGTTGGAAGCTTCTGCATATGATTCATAAATCAATTCTTCGTCAAAATCTTCAATATTATCGTTGATGTATAGTGCATAATTTGGGGTTGGCTGAGGCGCGATTATAGTGTTGTTTTCAGTGGCTTGAATAAACCAAATAGATACGCCAATAACACAAGTAGCAACTCCAGATAAAACATATTTGTAACGATTGAAAAAAGAAGCTTTTTTTTGTGAAATTCTTTGTTGAATATTTACTTCCAACTCAGTAAAATAATTGTTGGGAGCAGAAAATCCTGATTTTATTTTATCATTTTCTATGTTGAATTTTTGCTTCATGTTTTTAAGACTATGATTTAAAAAAATGGTTTAATCCTTATTTAAAATTTCCTCAATTTTTTTTGAGGCGAGGTGATAAGATGCTTTCAGCGCCCCCACAGAAGTGCCAGTTATTTCAGCGATTTCTTCATATTTCAATTCATCAAAATACTTCATGTTAAAAACCAATCTTTGTTTTTCGGGAAGGGTCAATAAAGCTTTTTGTAATTTCAGTTGAATTTCATCTCCTGTATAATGCGTGCTGCTTTCTAATGAATGCGACAATTCATTTTCAATATTGATGATAGGAATGAAAAATCTTTTTCTTTTTTTATTCAAAAAGGTGATGCACTCATTAGTGGCGATACGGTAGATCCAAGTGAACAGCTTGGAATCTTCATTGAAGCCATCCAATCCATTCCATATTTTTATAAAGATGTCTTGTGTAAGGTCATTGCTATCATCATGATCGATAACCATTCGTCGCACATGCCAATACACTCGCTGGTTGTAGGTTTGCACAATGAGGTTGAAACCGTAATTCCTGGTTTCAGGATGACGGAATTTTTCAAGAAGCTCTTTATCAGTCCAATTCCCCATTTAATTTTTTTTGGGGTGTTTACTGCTTACTTTCTTTTGATCACCTTTTGAACAGCTTCCACAATGTGAGGAGTATTAATACCATATTTGGTCATCAATTGCTCTTCAGTTCCGCTTTCTCCGAAGCTGTCGTTAACAGCAACGAATTCAATTGGAGAGGGAAGTTGTCTCGACAATAACTGGGCGATAGAATCTCCCAGTCCGCCATTCATCTGATGTTCTTCAGCAGTCACCACGCATTTAGTTTTTTTCACTGATGCTAGGACTGCCTTTTCATCCAAAGGTTTAATGGTGTGTATATTTATTATTTCAACAGAGATGCCTTGTTCGGCTAAAATTTCTCCGGCCTGAATGGCTTTCCATACCAAATGGCCCGTTGCGAAGATGGTCACATCTGTTCCTTCGTTCAAGACAACAGCTTTTCCGATTTCAAATTTTTGATCAACAGGAGTGAAATTAGGAACTTTCGGACGGCCGAATCTTAGGTAAACCGGACCTTCGTGCGCAGCTGCAGCGATAGTTGCAGCTTTGGTTTGATTGAAATCACAAGGATTGATCACCACCATTCCCGGTAACATTTTCATTAGGCCGATGTCTTCTAATATCTGATGTGTTGCACCGTCTTCGCCCAAAGTTAATCCGGCGTGAGATGCAGCAATTTTTACGTTTTTTCCTGAGTAGGCGATAGATTGACGGATCTGATCGTAAACCCTTCCTGTAGCAAAGTTGGCGAAAGTTCCCGCGAAAGGAATTTTACCGCCAATGGTTAAACCCGCTGCAACGCCCATCATGTTTGCTTCAGCGATACCCATTTGAAAAAATCTTTCAGGATTTTCTTTGATGAAATCGTCCATTTTTAAAGAGCCCACTAAGTCGGCACACAAGGCAACAACATCAGGATTGGTTCTTCCAAGTTCTGTCAACCCCTCGCCAAATCCTGAACGAGTATCTTTTACGTTTTGTATTTCAAATTTTTTCATGCCTTATTTTTAATGGAAGTGCGAAGTTAAAACAAATCTACTTTCGCTTGCTTCCCTGATTCAACTTTAAATTCTTTTTCTACTGAATACATTGTTCTCTTTGCTGTTTTGGAGCGGTATACAATTTTGTAGGTACCGGGCAACATGTATATGGTTTCGTTGGGTTGTTCGGTATTGAGCTCATAAATGAGTTTTAGTTTGCCGTCTACCGTTTGATAAATAAATCCGTAACCGCTGCCGAGTGCGTTGAAGCTTACTTTTCCGGGTTGAGGCACTTCAATTTTAGAAGTGGTGCTTTGTGCAATTTGTACTGTGCTGATGATGCGCGGAATGGTTAAAATTTCTACTTCGTATTCGCCCACAATATATTTTTCGGTTTTCTCGAAATCCTGAACGTTGATGATGGTTGATTTGCCGCTTTGCTTCACCACACATTTGAAATTGTATTGGTTGTTCATGTTGCCATTCGACTTTAAAAACAAACTTCCCTGAGGAGCGTCAATGGAGATAATGTTGTGCTGACCGGGTTTTAACTTCACGTTCTCTTTGCTCATTTCGGGTTTGGTGTGCACTACAATATTGTAAGTGGCAATCGGGTCCAGAGAAATGGTATCGGGATTTCCGCTGCTGTTCATGGTGTGTATTAAATTGTATTTTACTTCCCGTGAATTTTTGTCGTAAAAAGTCATGGTGACATTGGTTTCCACAGGTTTTTGATTCACATCTAAAAGATTAACCTGACAGGTGGTAGAAGACAAGGCTTCTGAAATCACCACCGATAAAATGGTTTTGAAAGAGTTGGCATTTGATGCATCGTAATATTCACCGATGCAACGGAAGTATTGATCGTATTCTTTTCCATTGCCCAAACCAATGATGAAGGGTTTTAATATCACGCCGTTTTGTTGCAAGGCTCTTGATACTGCGCAAGGATCACCATCACAGGCTTCAATACCATCGGTAATTAATATCACCACATTTCTGCAGTTTTTACAGGCAGGAAAATCTTCTTTGGTGGCTTCCAGTGAACGGGCAATTAAAGTGGTTCCTTTGGGTTGAGTGGATTTGAGGACATGTTTTATTTTGTCGATGTTGTCTTTTTCAAAAGGTACTTCCAGATGAGTGTCTTCACAATCCTGCACGCCTTTATTAATATCCACTCTGTTGCCGTAAACCCTTAAAGCGACCCGAACATTTTCAATATTTTTCAAACTGTCGATAGCTGCCGATAATAAGCGTTGCGCAATAACGATTTTGCGCTCGGAGCCCATGTTAGACCACATACTTTGCGAGGCATCAAAAATAAAAAGGATGCGCGTGATAACAGTGTCTTCTTTTTCTACCTGCTTTTGCGCAGGAGAATAATGGAAGGCGAGGAGGAAAGCAAGAAAAAGTACTTTCAGTTTTTTCATCTGTAGATATTTTTCTTTTTAAGGTCAGATGGAATATTCATTATAGGTTAGTTTTTTTGAATGATGAATATTTCATGGACTATTCTTAGTAGTCGCCCAGAGTCTCCGGATTTTGTGCCAATGCCGATTTCAATTGTTCGTTATTAGGAGCAACGCCATGCCATTTGTGGGTTCCCATCATAAAATCAACACCGTGTCCCATTTGTGTGGTCATTAAAATAAGGATAGGTGTTCCTTTTCCGCTGAGGCTTTTGGCTTCTTTTAAAGTTTTTCCGATTTCGGGAAGTTTGTTTCCGTCGACTTCTAAAACCTTCCAGCCGAAAGCTTCCCATTTGCCTTTTAAGTCTCCTAATGAAAGAACTTCGTCGGTTGATCCGTCAATTTGCGCGCCGTTGTAATCTATTGTTGCAATGATGTTGTCTACTTTGTTGTGTGCGGCGTACATGGCTGCTTCCCAAATCTGTCCTTCCTGTTGCTCGCCGTCGCCCATCAAAACATATACTAACTTGTTGTCTTTATTTAATTTTTTGGCCTGAGCTGCACCGAGTGCTACTGATAAACCCTGGCCCAATGATCCTGATGCAATTCTTATGCCTTCTAATCCTTCATGCGGAGTAGGGTGGCCTTGCAAGCGAGAATTCAAACTGCGGAAAGTCGCCATTTCCTTCACGGGGAAATATCCTGCTCTTCCCAAAACGCTATATAGTACCGGAGAGATATGTCCGTTTGATAAAAAGAAAAGATCTTCATTTTTTCCATCCATGCTGAAGTTTTTTGGATTGTGCTCCATCACTTCATTATATAAGGTAACTAAAAATTCGGTGCAACCGAGTGAACCTCCCGGATGGCCTGAATTGTTTTGATGTACCATTCTAACGATATCACGACGAACCTGTGAAACGATTTGCTCTAATTTTTGAATATCAGCCATTGCAGAATATATTTTTTACGAAAATACAATTTTCGGTCAACTGAGCGCTGTCTACTGTCAACTATTTGACTATTTTTGCATCCTTAAATTTTTTGTCATGGGATTAAAATGTGGTATCGTTGGATTGCCAAACGTAGGAAAGTCAACACTTTTCAACTGTTTGTCAAGTGCTAAGGCACAAGCAGCAAACTTTCCGTTTTGTACAATTGAACCGAATATTGGGACTATCGTTGTTCCGGATGCGCGATTGACGAAGCTGGAAGAACTTGTAAAACCTGAGCGTGTGCAAGCCAACGTAATGGAGATTGTGGACATTGCCGGCCTGGTAAAAGGAGCCAGTGAAGGAGAAGGTTTAGGAAATATGTTCCTTGGAAATATTCGTGAAACCGATGCTATTTTGCATGTTATCCGTTGTTTTGAAGACGATAATATCATTCACGTGGACGGATCGATCAATCCTATCCGCGATAAAGAAACGATTGATTTCGAATTGCAATTGAAAGATTTAGATACGCTGGATAAACGTTTGGAAAAAGCCAGCAAAATGACCAAGCATGGCGATAAAGACGCTATTAAGTTGGTAAGTGTTTTAGATCGTGTTAAAGCTACTTTGTTGCAAGGTAAATCTGCAAGATCTGTGGCTTTGGCTGAAGATGAGGCTTTGCTTTTGGGGGAGTTGAATCTGATTACGGCGAAACCGGTATTATATGTATGTAACGTTGATGAAAAAAGTATAGCTGCAGGTAACAAACATGTTGATGCTGTTAGAAAAGTGGCTGTGGAAGAAGGTGCAGAAGTGATGATTATTTGTGCGAAACTGGAATCAGATATCGCTGAGCTGGAAAGCTATGAAGAGCGTCAGATGTTTTTACAGGATGCAGGATTGACCGAGCCGGGGGTAAATAAATTAATTACTGCCGCTTATAAATTATTGAAGTTGAGTACCTATTTCACTGCAGGAGTAAAAGAGGTGAGAGCCTGGACGATTAAAGTTGGTTTCAAAGCACCGCAGGCTGCAGGAGTTATCCACACTGATTTTGAAAAAGGATTTATTCGTGCCGAAGTAATTAAGTATGATGACTTCGTGAAATACGGATCAGAGGCGGCTTGCAGAGATGCAGGGAAACTTTCTGTTGAAGGAAAAGAGTATGTGGTGGCCGACGGAGATGTGATGCATTTCCGATTTAATGTATAAAGAATTTGTAAAAACTTGGTGGGACAAAAAAATATTCTAAATTTGCCCTCCGGTTTTGAAGATTAGTTCTTTCAAAAAATCAAAAGAGTACTCGGGGCGTAGCGTAGTCCGGTCATCGCGCCTGGTTTGGGACCAGGAGGTCGCAGGTTCGAATCCTGCCGCCCCGACAAAAAAAGCTTCAACTGGAAAGTTGGAGCTTTTTTGTTTTCGTAAATCAATAAAATGAAAATCATAAAAAAAACAGACCAACAGCAGCAATGAAAAACCTTTCATGCTTACTAATATTATTGCTTTCTTCAGCTTGTTTCGCTCAGGATACTATTTATAGTATCGACACCATAGTTAATAAAACAAAGGAGGTGGAGCAGATAGATGCCATTGAATTGTTTTTCAAATTAGTGCTTCCTAAAAAAATAAGGGGTGGAGATTCTGCTCATAGCAAACCGCGGAAAATAGATATTGCTATGCTTCCCAGTTTGTCGTACACGCTGCAAACAGGAATTGCTTTGGGATTTATGAATAGCTATGCTTTTTATACTTCAAAAAACTCAAATTTATCCAGTATCATTTTTCATGGAACCTACTCGCAAATGCGGCAAACCATTTTTTATGTTCAGCAAAATGTATTTACTAAAAACAACAGTTGGAATTTGCTGGGCGACTGGCGCTATTTAAAATATCCAACGCCTACTTACGGATTGGGAGGCTATTCAAAGGAAGCTGATATCACGCAGCTCGATTACAGTTATGTGAGATTGTATGAATGGATACTCAAAAAAATCAACAACAATTTATATGCAGGGGCGGGATTTTGTTTGGATTATCACTGGAATGTTAAGGAGTTGGGAGCGCCTAACGCTTCTCTTGCCGAATATGGTTTACCTGCTCAAAAGCTGTCGTCAGGATGGGCGGTGAATATTCAATACGACGAAAGAAAAAATTCTTTGAATCCAACCAACAGTCGCTATGCACACATTGTATACCGAGATAACTCTACGTTTTTCGGCAGTGATGAAAACTGGCAATCCATTTTAATTGATTTGCGTTCCTTTACCAGATTGCCTGCAAAATCAAAAAATGTACTGGCATTCTGGAGTTATAATAATCTCACTTTGTCGGGAAAACCGCCATATCTTGATTTACCTGCCAATCAATGGGACACATACTCCAACACCAGCAGAGGCTATATTCAAGGACGATTCAGGGGGCCGGGCATGATTGATTTTGAAACGGAGTACAGAATGGTGCTTACTAAAAATGGATTGCTGGGTGTAGTGGCTTTTGCAAATATTCAATCTTATTCCGACTGGAAAACGCCATTTAAATTCGATAAATGGTTACCCGGCGGAGGAGTTGGTTTGCGCTTGAAAATCAGTAAGGTTTCCAATATCAATGTGTCGGTGGATTATGGCTTCGGCATTGACGGATCCCATGGTTTCTTCTTTAATTTAGGTGAAGTTTTTTAATCTCCCTTTTTCAATTCATATTCGCCAATAACAAAATAATTAGTATGTTTAAATCATGAAATTATCCGCAAGTCTTTTAGTGGCATTGTTTGCCTTTTTTTATAGTGCAAATGCCCAAACCAAAACCAGTTTTTTTTCAAAAGATACTCTTCCTTCAAAAACGCATGGGATAGTTGCTTATCCGATGATTACTTTTCAACCGGAGACTCATTTGGCCTTTGGCATTTCAATCGTTCAGTATTTCAGAATACAAAAAAGAGATTCGTTATTCCGCCCGTCGGTATTACATCCCTTTGCTGCAGTAACAATGAATAAACAGGCGTATATCGAATGTCCTTTTCAATTGTTTTTAGATCAGGAGAAATACTATTTTTATGGAATCGTGGCTTTCTTTAAATATCCCTATAAATTTTACGGGATAGGAAATAATATGCCGAAGGATTACTTTGAAATTTTTGATGCGAATATTGGTACCTATACATTAAGCGCGGTTAAAAAAATCAACAGTAAAATTTATGTGGGTTTAAGAAGTCAGGGAAATTATTCAACAGTAACTTCGATAGAACAAAATAAATTACTTGATACATCTGATATTGCAGGTAAAACAGGTTGTTATAGCACCGGTGTGGGACCAATGTTTTTGTATGATACAAGAGACAATATTTTTTCAACGCATAAAGGTTCTTTCATTGAAGTGTCGTCGTTGTTTAATGCCAAAGGATTTTTAAGTGATTTTTCTTTTGCATCCTATATGCTGGATGCGCGTACTTTCATACCGCTTCACAAAACACATATATTGGCTTTACAGGCGTATGCTTTGGTAAATGCGGGTAGTGTGCCGTTTATTCAAATGGGATTGTTGGGCGGACCGAAAAGAATGAGAGGTTATTATGAAGGACGCTACAGAGATAATAATTACTACGCTTTTCAGGCGGAATACCGCAGTCCGTTTATTATCCACGACAGAATAGGCTTTGCGGCCTTTGGAGGTTTTGGTATGGTGAACGCTGAGGCAGCCGACATCAACTTAAAATACCTGCATCCAACTTACGGAGGGGGAGTGCGTTTCCGATTCAATAGAAAAGAGCGTTTGACTATCCGATTGGATATGGCTTTTGGTGATGGTAATAACCGTGGTTTCTACGCTACTTTGAATGAAGCGTTTTAGTTTCCGATTCGAAATTCCGTATTATTTATAAGGAGAATTATTCTTAGTTCCCAGTGCGTCATTGCGAGGAACGAAGCAATCGTATTATGGTTAATGAGATTGCTTCGTTCCTCGCAATGACGCACTGGGAACTAAGAATTTATTCTAATTTGTTTTTGGATGACAGCGGAGAGGGAATAAGTAAAAAAGGAAAATCTCTTAATGAGATTTTTTAGCGGTTTCTCTTTTAAAAGATTCGGCTGAAATAGAAGCTCCGTTTTTAAAGTAGTAAGTTCCTCCGTTGTTGTAAATTACTTCAGTGAATTCAATGATTCTTCCGTTTAATTCTACCACTACACTATTGATTTTTCGGGTGCGTTCAACGTAAGTTTCTTGTCCTATTTTTTTCTCTTCTTTTTTCTCTATTACAGGAGTGCTTGTTCTTTTTTGCTCAAGGTTGTTTGTGCTCATGGCAACAGTGCTTTTCTGAGTAACAGCTTCTTCTCTTTGTTTAAGAGCCACAACATCTTTTTTAATGTTTTCACTTGGTGTTTTAACTGTAGCTAAAACTTTGGCTTCGCTTACTTTTTCTTCGGTAGCAGTAATTTTTTTGCTGTTCACCTGAGCCTCGGCTATTTCTTTCTCCTTTTTAATTACGGCAGTTTCAGCAGTGATAGTCTTTTTTTCTTCCTGCACATTTGATTTTGTTGCAGCAGCTAGTGTTTTTGTTTCAGTGTTGCTTTGGATTTCAGCAGCTTTTCTCTCTGTTTTAACCGCTACAGTTTTAGTTTCTGTGCTTATCGTTTTTTCTTCCGTTTTTACAGCAACAGCAACTTCTTTTTTAGTTTCTGTTTTTGCTTCCTGAGGCTTAACTTCTTCTTCTTTTTTCTTAGGTTGATTTCTTCTGAGAGTCAATTCATATTTAAACTCTTCGCTAACATTGCCATTTCCGAGTTTATCGTGAATGGTTGGCGTTTTTTCAATTTTTGTATTGAAAGTCTTTTTGTAGTTAACATCGCTCGTAAATCCTTTTATTACAGGATGAAAAAAAATTTTTGCTACCGGCTCGTCGAAAGTAAAAGGAAAAGTTTCCTTTGTAAGGGAAAACATCTTTAATGAAATCTGATGTGTTACCTTTTGTTGTGTAGATCCGGCAGGGAGAGTAGTATTAATTGAGATGTCTTCAGTGGCATAGCCTTCTTTTTCCAGACTGATTTTGAAATTTTTGTTGAATTCTAATGAAAACACGAATTTACCCGTACTTGAAGTGGAGGACTGTGTCATGAAAATGGATCCCTCGTACACTGTAACTTTTACTCCTGCTAATGGAGCTTCGTTATCTGCTGTAAGTCCTGATAATTCAAAGTTTTGATCTTCGGCGTTCATTGAAAATGAAAGCAAAGTGAAGACAAAAAAACTAAATATAGCAGACGAAAATGATCTCATTTCAAAAGTGTTGTTCATAGTAATTATGGTGCAAAGATATAAATAGCTTTTGAATATACGTTGTTAACCGTAGATTTTTTTTGTTATGCGGTTGATTCATAGGTTAAAAAGCTAAGTATTGATTTTTAAGGGATTGAATTATATTTGGGGAAACTTCAATATTTGATCAAATATCAGAATAACATGGAAGCGAGAATAGAGCTTTTACCCGAAAGAAAATTAGTTGGAAAACGCATCAGAATTAGTTTGACCAACAACAAAACAGCTGAGTTGTTTCAAGGCTTCATGCCCAAAAGGAAAGAGATAAAAAATACTATCGGAACAGATATAATATGTATGCGTGAGTATGATGCCTTACCTGATTTCAAAAACTACGATATGAATACGGTTTTTGATAAATGGGCTGCTGTGGAAGTGGCTGATTTCACCGGTATTCCCGAAGGGATGGAGTCTTTTGTGCTGAAAGGAGGAATGTATGCGGTATTTGATTATAAAGGAAATAACAGTCCGGTAGCATCTGCCAATTTATTTCAATACATTTTCGGAACGTGGTTGCCAAATTCTGCTTATGAACTGGACGACCGGCCACATTTTGAAATTCTCGGAGCCAAATACAAAAACAATGATCCTGATTCGGAGGAAGAGATTTGTATTCCTGTAAAAGCGAAGAGATACAGCAGGCTTATTTTTTTCCGCCAATGAGCCAAACCACTTTCTGTTCGGGTTGATGGTCCTTGCCGATAATGTTTTTGTACAAATCAGGACGGCGTGCTTTGATATATCTGTATCCTCCGGCTTGCGTAAGTTTTTCAGGTGTTAACGTTGCTGTTACAAAACCATCATCAAAAGAAGTGCATTCTGCCAAAATATCTCCGAAGGGGTCGAGAATCATAGAGTGTCCGTTTTTCAATTGATCGTCATCCATTCCGATGGGGTTTGAAAAAACCACATAAATCCCGTTGTCGTAAGCTCTTGCGGGTAACCATTTCATTAACCAGCCTCTGCCTTTCATGCTTTCAAATTCCATGCGCAGGGAAGTAGGATCGGCTTCGCGGTTTTTCCACAATTCAGGATCAACAAAGCCGGCGCCCGGTCGGGTAGAAGGGGTGCACATGGTGACGTGCGGCATGAAAATAATTTGAGCTCCCAAAAGAGTTGTTGCTCTTACGTTTTCAATAACGTTATTGTCGTAGCAAATCAAAATGCCGCATTTCCATCCGTGTAAATCAAATACGCAATAGCTGTCGCCCGGTGTTAAATGCGGATTGATAAAAGGGTGTAATTTTCTGTACTTGGCTAGGAGTCCGGTTTTGTCAACACAAACATAGGATTTGTACAAATGATCGTTTTCGTCTTTTTCAAAGAGTCCGGCTAAAATAGTGATGTTGCATTTAGCCGCTATTTCAGTGAGTTTTAATATGCTTTCTCCTTTCGGAATAAATTCGGCAATATCCAGCATTTCCTGTTTGGAAAGCTTCATTGCAAAAGTATAAGCGGTTATGGAGCATTCATGAAATGCTATTACATCAGAACCCTCATCAGCTGCTTTTTTTGCGAGTTTTTCAATTACAGAAAGATTGTAATTTTTATCGCCGTTTTTGTTTTCAAACTGGGCAGTAGAGATTTTGAGTTTTTTCATTCTAATCGGTAACAATCAGATCGTCAAATTCTACCACTTCAGATTTTTCGATGTACAATTTCAATGATTCTCCTTCCACGAAGGTGACAGGTTTTTTGTAAAGCATTTCTCCATTGCAGTAAAAAGCAGCTTTGCCGTCGGCATAAACAATTTCAAAAGTATTTTCTCCGGTAGTGGTTGTTTTAATAGCGGAAGCTTCACCCCAGTCTACTATAGTTTCGTAAGCTTTAGTGTCTTTGTTGTAAAACAACAATCGACGTTCTCCATCGGCATAAACCAAAAAATAATAGTTGTCGATGATAAAGCCGTACGGACTGTATGTGTCATTTTGCAATTTATTTCTCAGCCATTTTGTAGTGCATTTCATTTTAAAACCTGACAAAGGCAATTTTAAATCAGGCACTTTGAACCAGTATCCGCCGCCGGCAGGAAATTTTTTACATTCCATAAATAATTTCCCGTTTTTTATTTCAAGGTCGGCACTTTCTTTAGAGCCTAACTCCCAACCATTTTCATTTTCATTAAAATGATCTTCAAACAAAACTTTTCCTCCAACAAATGCGCTTGAACACAAGACAACTATTGAGGTACAAACAATAATTAATTTTTTCATGTGGTTAATTTAAATTTATGGCTGCCGCTAAAAGTAAAATATAATTATAAACCTTACAAATATGGAGGGCTAACTAAATGTAGTCCTTAAAAGGATTTTATTTTTAAGTTAAAAAAATAATCAATGTTATCGGGCTGATGACAACCATGGAAAGGAGAAAGAGCAATAGAATTCCGGCGAAAAAATTTCCTGACGACAGATAATATTCGTCTTTTATTGTAAGAAATAGAAGGCAGGTAATTGTGCAAATATTTAAAAAAAGTTTAATGATACTTGGGAGGAGTAAAATCAAACTGAACCAAAGAATGATTTCATGTATCAGAAAATTTTTGATCATAAAAAGTAGGATATTCCCATTATCGTTTCCGTAAAATTAGAGATTAAATGAATGTTTGAAATGAATCCTCTAATAAATCTGTTAAACAGCTTAATTCATCTGTTAATTTATGTTTTTACGATATTTAGTAGCTGCAATTGTTCATGTCAATAATTTTTTTGCTTTAATTTATTTGTTAAATCGTTTCTTGTCAACTAATTAAAAATACTTGTTCCGAAAGTAGGTAGACATGTATTCTCTACCTTTGCCGCAATGTCCAATCTTTTTCAAAATACAGGCTTGCCTATTTGTGATGTTCTTCCGGAACTGCAAAACGCGTTGGCGCAAAACACCACTGTAATTTTAAGTGCACCACCGGGAGCGGGGAAAAGTACTTTGGTTCCTTTGGCTTTGCTAGAAGAGGCCTGGCTGAAAAATCAAAAAATTATTATGCTGGAGCCGCGACGATTGGCGGCTAAAACCGTAGCAGCGCGCATGGCCGATTTGTTGGGAGAAGCGGTAGGAGAAACAGTAGGATATCGTATTCGTTTTGAAACGCGTGTTTCTTCCAAAACAAAAATTGAAGTGGTGACGGAAGGAATTCTAACGAGAATGTTGCAATCGGATAATTCATTGGAAGGAATAGGTATTGTCATTTTTGATGAGTTTCATGAACGCAGCATTTTTGCTGATGTGGCGCTGGCGCTGAGCAGAGAGGCACAACAAATTTTGCGCGATGATTTGCGCATTTTGGTAATGTCGGCAACATTGAATCTTGATGAATTAAAAAATTTACTCCAAGCTCCTGTTATCGAAAGTTTCGGAAAACAATATCCGGTTGAAGTGATTTATACCAATCAGCAGGACATGATGCTGATGGCTGAAACCTGCGCACAAACGGTAATGCGTGCGCTTCGCGAACAGCCGGGAGATGTTTTGGTTTTTCTTCCCGGAGAAGGGGAGATTCGTAAATGTGAAGAAATTTTAGCGGCACAAAGTAGTGGTGTAGAAATTCACCCGCTGTATGGAAATCTGCCGCCACAACAGCAAATGGCGGCCATTATGCCTTCTAAATCAGGAGCGCGAAAAGTTGTAATCGCTACATCTATTGCCGAAACAAGTTTAACTATTGAAGGGATTAAAGTGGTAGTGGATTCAGGTTTCGGACGGGTGCAAAAATTTGATCCGCGATCGGGATTATCCAAATTAGAAACCATTACTATTTCTAAAGACAGTGCTGATCAGCGTGCGGGAAGAGCCGGACGATTATCGTCGGGAGTGTGTTATCGTTTGTGGTCGAAACCGATGCATGCTAAACTTCCCGATCACCGCACGCCTGAAATTGCAGAAGCCGATTTAGCTTCTCTGGTTTTGGATCTCGCGATGTGGGGAGTGCAGGATATTAATTCTTTAACCTGGCTCACGCTGCCACCTGTATATAATGTGAAGTTGGCTGCCGATTTACTGGAAGAATTAAACGCTATTGAAAATGGGCGCATCACTGCTCACGGAAAAAAAATGCAGACTTTACCGTGTCATCCGCGTGTTGCACACATGATGCTTATGGCGGCCGAGCAGGATAAAATTCATTTGGCGGCAGATATTGCAGCTCTTTTGGATGAACGTGATCCGTTGGGAAAAGAAGCGGGAATTGATATCAACTTACGCATTGAGGCCTTGCGCCGTCAGCGACAATTGAAATCCTCGGGAAGAAAATTCGCACGCATTATTAAAGTCGCTGAGCAATATCGCAAAATGTTCAACGCCGAAGAAAACAACCAGCCTGTTGATCCTTATGAAACGGGCTTGTTGTTGGTGTATGCTTATCCTGAGCGCATCGCTTTTGCCCGTCCGGGTAACAACGCGCAGTTTCAACTCTCGGGCGGAAATTTAGCCATGGCTTCACACAAAGATGATCTGGCGCATGAGCCCTGGTTGGCCATAGCACATCTGGATGCCCGCGACGGAATGGGAAAAATATTTATGGCTTCTTCTCTCAATCCTAAAGACCTAATGCCTCTTTTAAAAGAAAAGGAAATTTTGCAATGGAACTCCAAAAAAGGAGGATTAACCGCTACGAAAGAAACACGATTGGGAAGAATTATTTTGAAATCAACACCGCTTCCCAAGCCTAATCAAGAGCAGGTTCAGCAAGCAATTTGCGATGCATTGAAAAAAGAAGGAGCGCATTTACTGGACTGGAATGAACAAGTGACTCAATTTCAAAACCGAATTCTTTCTTTGAAAAAATGGAATACAAATCAGGAGTGGCCTGATTTATCAACCGAGAAATTATTGTCGGAATGTGAGCATTGGATACTTCCGTATTTGGTGAACATCAAGTCGAATGAAGATTTGAAAAAACTGAATCTGCACGATATTCTTTTTCATTTTTTAGATTATGAAAAGCAATCACTCCTCAATAAACTCGCGCCTGCAAAAATGGAAGTGCCCAGCGGATCACATATTTCACTGGAATATTTTGCCACAGCTTCCGCGCCTGTTTTAGCGGTGCGCATTCAGGAAGTTTTTGGCTTGGCCGATACGCCAAAAGTGAACAACGACAAGGTGAGTGTGCTCATGCATTTATTGTCGCCTGCCTACAAACCGGTTCAAATTACAGGCGATTTAAAAAGCTTTTGGGAGAATACTTATTTTGAAGTGCGCAAAGAATTAAAACCGCGTTATCCTAAACACGCCTGGCCCGATGATCCGTGGAATCACCCGGCAATAAAGGGAACTAAAAAGCAAAATGGATTGAAATAGTTTCTTGTTTCAGGATCTTTCCCGATAAGTGTGCAATTCTTCAAATAAAAATAGAATAGCGTCGTTTCCATTTTTCTTATAAATTTGAAACTCAACTAAGCAAAGTTTTACATATGAAAAAAATGGTTTTCGCATTGGTTCTCCTTTGGGGATCGTTAACTGCACAGGATGGCTACTACAATAATTTAGCGGAAGCGCTTCAAAATAAAGAATCAGCCACTGTTTTGGATTTAAGCTCTAAGGGGCTGGATCGTTTACCGGAAGAAATTGGTGCTTTGACGAAGCTTCGTGTTTTGTTGCTGTCCAATAACAAACTGTCGGTTTTGCCGCAATCCTTAGAGCAATTGCATGCTTTGGAGGAGTTGGATATCAGTTTTAATCCGGCATTGAATTTAAGTTCTTTGTCGCAATCCTTCAGTGGCTTCCCTAATTTAAAATCTCTGGATATGGAAGGGTGCAGAGTTTTGTATGTTCCTGTGGAGCTGAAAAGATTGACAGCGCTGGAATATCTCAACATGAGTCACAACCATTTAAAAGATATCAATGATGCCATTATGCCTTTGAAAAATCTTACTTTATTGAATGTGGCTTTCAATCATTTGGATTCTGTTTCGGCGCCATTGGGTCTCTTGCCCAATTTGCAAAAGCTGGATGTGAGTAATAATCCTTCTATAGTTTTCGGACCACTTTTCGGAGATTCATTGCAATTCACTTCGTTGACTCAACTGGTTTGTAAAGGAAATTCAAGTGTGCCTGATGTAAGCAATTGTGCGCATTTAAAAGAAATGGATTTGTCGGGAGGCACTTTCACGCAAATGAATCAAAGCAATCCTAAAGGCATTATGCTCGATAAGCTGAATCTGGAAGGCTGCAATCAATACAATATGCACGAGAATGTTTCTTTCCTGAAAAACAATGTTCGTCAGTTGGCTTTGGACGGTGGTGTGATGAACGGAAATTTGTCGCTGGGAAATAACAGTGAAAAACTGGAGTCGGTGAAAGTGTCGGGAGCCTGTGCAAACAGCGTTAAGTTCAATCATTCCAAGTCGATAAAAGAAATTGCTTACGAAGGAAAAGCGATCAGTTCAGTGATCAGCAATATTGCGGATATGGATAGTCTGATTTATTTAGATCTCAGCAAAACCGCTGTATCAAAGGCCGAAGTAATGAAGATAGCCGAGATGTATCCGAATTGTGCGATTTCAAAAAATCAAAGTCAGGGAACACCTCTTGTTTTACAAAACGAGAAACCGGGCTTCAGAAAAGTACAGGCGCCTATTCCTGCTTTAGCTCCTAAGTATGAAAGCAAGGAAGTGAAAAGTGCCGAAGGAGCAGTGATGGTATTGGAAAGCGGATCAACTGTACAGATTCCTAAAAATGCATTTTTAGATAAAAAAGGAAAAGTAGTGGAAGGGGATGTAGTGGTGAAAGTTCGCGAGTTCAATGATCCACTGGCTGTTTATTTATCGGGGATTCCAATGACTTATGATTCTACCGAAAATTCTTTCGCTTTTAAAAGTGCAGGAATGTATGAAGTGAAAGCTGAACAAAAAGGAAAGGAAGTTTTTCCAAATCCTGAAAATCCTATCATTTATAATTTAAATAATCCTGCAGCAAAGGAATATGAATTTTTTACTTTTTCCGAAGAAAAAGGAAAATGGGAAAGAAAGGCTTTGCCGATGGATTCTTCTTATAAAGAAGATCAGGCAAAAATCAATTGGGATTCGGCTGCGAAAGATTATTTGAATTTTACAGTGCCAAAAATTCCTAAAAAGATTGAGTATCAAAAAGTTTATGTGTCCACAGAAGTAGAGCCTGAAAGAAATTCATTTCTGATACGTTTGGACTTATCGAAAATGAGTATTTCAACAAAGTCGATGACTGAGAAAAAAATAGCCTTTAATGATATGTCGGTTTTTGAAAGTGAAGAGTGGGTATATGTTGGAGCCGATCCTAAAGAAGCAAGAGAGAAATTGCGAAAAACACTGGTGGACAGGAGAGATAAAATTGTTTACGATAGAATTTTCTATAAAGTGCGTCCGACTGTTTACAGAATTGTTGGTTTAACTGATTTGTATGTTACGGCGCATCCAACCAAAGACAATATGGTTTTAAATCTGGTTACCGAAACCGACACCATTCAATTTGATGTGATGCCCCACTTTGGCAACAACAATATAAAGGCGCAAAAAAAATGGCTGAAAAGAAAATGGAGAGCTTACAAAAAACAAAAAGCCAATCAGGATATTTTAACCAATAAAGTTTTAGACAAACACCATCAGGAAACTTTAACTTATGAAGTGGCGATGGATAAAATAAAACTGGAAAATCCGAATTTACTGGCTTGTGATTCTTTGTTGTTGAGTTTGGCGAAAATAAAAAAGGCAGCTGAACCGGAAGTTGTTACAAAGGGAAGTGTAAACAAAAATAAATTTGTGCGTGGATTAAAAAATGTAACTAATGGAGTTGTAGGTGGCGTTTTAACTGCGGGAGCAGTTGCCTTGGCCTTAACCGTTGATGTAGCGGTATTTCCATTACGGATTCTAACTTTTGGACTTGGAAATTTAGATTTGTTGGTTCAGCAAGTTGATTTAATTGCGGTGGATCTTTTTGATGGCAACGGAATCGGCAAACAACAGGAAGCTGTTTATTTAACTGTTGATTTTATTGATGAAAATGGAAAAAGTCTCAACTATAAAACCGGCAGTGTGATTACCACAAATGGAAACGGGATAAATAATTTTGCTAATAACCGACTTATGGTTTATCGTCGGTATAAAAATGCCGTGGTTATTCCTCTCGGAAATAATAAAATTGCATACCTCTCTAGCAGTGATGTTGAAGCGCTTACAAAGAACAGATCCATGACAAAGGTGGTTCCTAAAATTGTTAGTGAAACAGGTTTGACCAAAGTGAAATTACAAGAGCTTCTGGAAATATGATGGGACTGCGATTCTGTTTTTTCTTTTCTCTAAGTTTATTGTTCTGTTTCGGATTTTCTGAGGACAGTGACCCTAATTATTCGGAAACCGTTGATCCTTTTAATATCGATGAGCATCAGCTGGAACAGGCTATTGAGTATTGCTGGAATAAAAAGCGGGCGAGTCGTAATAAACAAGAATTGATTGAAAAGGAAAAGTTTAATGAGGTGGTACAATACTATGATTCACTTTTTCAAAAAAAGAACTGGAGCAATATCCTTTACTTAAAAACTAAAATCACCAAAACATATTTTGAAGTGTCGCACGCCAAAGATTTTTCGGCAGGTTGGTTGAACCTGAGTTCGGTGGTGGTGAATGCCATGAATTACAAAGGCGACTATTATTTTTACAACAAAGAGGATCAGGAAACCACACATCATTTATTTAAGGGGCGATCAAAGGATTTGAAAGACAGTACCAAAGTATTGCAGCCCGTGGCTTCTTATACCTATTATACTTTGGCTAAATCTATCTGCAGAGATTTAATCAGAAATTCGGGAGAGGGACTCAAGGCCGAAGTGAAATATTTTGGTTGCAGGGTAAGAGCGCTGCGTTCCAACAAAAGAAAAATTCCAAAATTAAAAGTGCTGTTTTTTGTTGCCAGTGATATAGTGGAGGAGATAAGAGAAAAATAAAATTCCCTATGGACGAAGATCTGATAATATTGCTTTTTTGCTTTGTCCTTTATTGGATCGCACTTTTTGTTTTTACTTTAAAAAGTGAAAACCGAAAAAAGACCTTCCTCATCAATTTCGGTATTCATTTACTTTATAGTTCCTATTTTATTTATGGATTGCTTTACCAATCTCAGGGTGGAGCCGGCT
This sequence comes from Flavobacteriales bacterium, assembly GCA_023251095.1. Classification (GTDB taxonomy): domain Bacteria; phylum Bacteroidota; class Bacteroidia; order Flavobacteriales_C; genus JAHEZL01. Next base: position 75,780 of record JAHEZL010000001.1, on the reverse strand, counting down.
TGGTATGGTGGTTCTATCTGATTGTTGTCATCGGCTTACATTGTGTAATTAATTTAATTTCATTGTTGGTGCTGCTTTTCAGGAAAACTCCAAAGTACACACTTAGTGAAACACAACAAGAAATGGAAGATTTATTTACAATGTTTCACGACTTCGAAATTGTATTGCTCACACACAAAAATGACCTTCTTACATTAACAATAATAATCCCTTGGGGACAGCTATGGGACGATTTGGATTATAAAATAAAAGTGGAATTAAAAGGCTGTTATTTTATGGATTGTGCTTATACTGAAATTGTAAATACGCCCGAAAACTTAGCTAAAAACTGGGTGGATCGATTGTCGGTTAACAAATCCACAAATGATCCGGAGGTCATATCCACTTTGGGATTGGAGGTTCAAAGACATAATTTTTATCCTCCGAATAAGTATGAGTTTTTGTGCAATAGTTCGGGAAATTATGCCGGCGGACAATTAACTTTTACCGCCGACGGGTATTCTATCTTTAATAAAAACGGAGAGCCGATAGATCTCCGGCAAATGAAAAGCTGGTCGACCGAATGGTGGAGTAAAATTGGGAATTAATTTTTATTGCTTGATCAGTTTTCCTGCATAAATTATTTCACTGCCGTTGTTCAGTTCATAAAAATAAATTCCTGCCGGATATGAACTCAAATTAATGGTAGTTTTTTCATCGGATAACAGAGAGGAATATATTTTTTCTCCCATTATATTAGTGATGTTTAGCTGACCTTTTTTCTCGCTGTTAATAGTAAATAAATCGCTGCCTGGATTTGGGAAAATATTCAAAGAAGATTTTTGGTTTTCATCAACGCCTGTGCACAAGCCAACAGTGATTGATTTTGTTGTAGAGTTTGTTCCTGCACCGTTTGCTGCCGTTAAAATAATGTCATAGGTTCCCGCTGTATTGTAATAAATAGCAGTAGGATTTTGTTTGACTGAAGAAGAAGGATTTCCGGAAGTGATGGTCCAGTTCCAGGCGTTTGGATTTTGAGTACTGATGTCGGAAAGATCTATATATTCTCCCGCACAAATGTTATTGTTGCTCATCGTAAATGAGGCAACAGGAGCGGGGTAGCTTACACATAAACTATATTTTTCTATGCGCCATTCAAAATTACTCGCAGCGATTACATCGTCACCCGATACATAAATTCCTGTGGCATCTACCGAAATCCCATCTACATTGTCGGCGTTGAACGAGGTGGGATTGCTTACCTGAGAGCAAAATAATTGCCCTGTTTTTTTACCCCGCTTTTCTACTCGCCATTCTCCATCACTGCTTGTTACCGCCTGTGATCCTCCTATGTAAATATAATCAGCATCCTGATCAATACTTGTTGCAGCATCATTGTAAGAAGAAGGATTGCTTAACTGAGTCCAAATGGTGTCGCCTGTAGTGATATCACGTTTTTCAATTCGCCATTGATTGTTGGTGGTAGATAAAGAAAAATCATTTCCCACTACATAAAAACCGCTGGTGTCTATAATAATTTCTTTGGCATAATCATAACCCGAACCACTGCCATTTTTTGTTTTTGTCCATAGGAGAGCTCCATCGCTGATCCTGCGTTTTTCAATGTGCCACTGTCCATTTCCCGGTGCGGCATCATAGCCACAAATAAATATAGCGGTATCGTTGGCGGCAACACTATAGCCTTGCGCAGTGGTGCCTGTAGTGTTTGGGTCGGTATTCTGATACCATATGAGTCCTCCTGTATTCAGATCGCGTCTTTCTGTGCGCCATGCATTTTTTCCTGAAAGGTAATCGGCGCCTACCATAAATACTCCCGAATCGTTTACGCAAAGGCCAAATCCTACATCACCTCCGGAGGAAGGATTACTTGTTTTCGACCACTGTAAAGTTCCGGTAGAGGGATCGCGTTTTTCAAGTCGCCATCTGTAATCACCGCTCGAAATATTTTCATAACCTGAAATGTACAAGGAAGAATTAAAGAGGTAAATATCCATTGGATAATCAGCACCTGAAGATGGGTTAACGGTTTGAGTCCATATAACAGCGCCTGTATGTTTATTGTGTTTTTGAATGCGCCACTGATTGCTTCCCAGTTTATAATCATTACCCACTACATACAATCCCGAACTGTCCATAACACTTTTTCTAGCACGGTCATCATTGCTGCTTACGTTATTGGTGTAGGTCCAAAGTTGGTTGAGTGTTTGAGCCTTTGCTGCACTGCAAATGATGAGCAGGATGAAAAATATATTTTTTGTTTCCATGATAGTGTTTAGTGTATTGCAGCGCAAATATATTGAAGTATGTTGAGGCAGTCAATAAAAAAAGGCAGTAGCTTATTCAACTACTGCCTTTTTATAGAGAGATAAAGATTAATTAACCTTCATAATCTTTTGTACGCTTTGATCTTGTTCTGAAGATGTTTTCAGAAAGTAAATTCCGTTTGGCAAATGTTCAGTATTTAAAATTACTTGATTTCCGTTTGTTGAGCTGCTGTATATTTCTTTTCCTGTGACATCATGCAAGCTAACAGAGGCGTTGCTTTGCGTGTTAATGTGTAAAACGTTTGTACACGGATTAGGGAAAATATTAGTGTTAGAAGTCCCTGTAATGTTTTTAACGCCTGCCGGATTACCATAATAGATTACCACATCTTCATTGATATGGTAGGTAGAAGTGAGCGTATCCCATGTTAAATGAGTTGTTTTTTTAAGATGATTATTATTGTCGAAATCGTTTACCATTTTCATGTAAGGCTGAGCGCTGTAGGTGGATGATGCAGTATCATAGGCCCACGAGTTTACTTCGGTTTGATTTCCATTACCATCATAAACATAGGTTACTTTTTCTGACAGAGCCCACGGACTTGTACCCAAAAACATTTGAAAAAAATAATAATCGGCAATTAGTTTAGAGTTCCCGTCATAAACCATAGAGTCTTTTAAATCTGTCAACCATTGTGATCCCGTCCAAAACCCACGTATTGTTATTGAAAGCAAGTTCCCTTGATAGGTTAATGTTTCTTGTATTGAATTGACATAAGTACTGCCGTTGTACGTTGTGATGGTTGATGACGTTAGATGGTTGTTGCCATTATAGGTGTTCAATATTTTTTGTGCGTTAAGCATCGGTACAAAAACGTTGTTCAATGTATCCCAGCTCATGAATTCCTGAGAGAGCATATTTCCATTTCCATCTCTTGTGTATAAATGTTCTCCTGAGTTTCTCCATCCAAAACCGGAGATATAACTTTGGTATTCTATTTTAACGAGACGGTGATTTCCGTCGTAAAAATAATTTTGTCTGTCGGAGCTGTCTACCTGATTATTGTTGTAAGCTAAATTTACGATTGATGAGATGGAGTCGAAATTGGTGTAGGAATAATTGTTTTTATAGTAAGGAAGATAAGTGTTGGTTGAATCTGCTGAATAATAAGTGATTTGCGATAGTCTTTGAGAATTGTCGTAGGAAAAGGACAAGGAATCAAGGTTGATCCAGGTGTAAGTGTCGTTGCCACTATCATAAGCATTGTAATGTCCGGCACTTCCTGTTTTATTGTTTTGAGCGTTTAAGCCGGATGCTGCAAGGAGAAGCAGGGCTGCACTGAAATATTTGCAAGCGGAAAGTAATGGTTTTTTCATTAGAAAAGAGATTATAGATTTCCTCTTTAAACCTGAAAGGATAAAAAAAGTTACTTCTATTTTTGGGCTATCGTTTCCTGAAAATAATTTTTGGAATCAGTATTAATCTTCCTCAAATTCCAACTCAGCATCCTTCTCCCAAATCTCCATTTCGCAAGGCTTACAATTGAATTTCAATTTGTAGGCATTGTCGCCGTGAGTCAGTGTGAGCGGCTCTTGCAATTTGGTACCCATAGTGTCCTTGTTGTATTTAGGGCATTTTCCCAATTCATATTTCACGCAGTATTTGGTAACCATTACGCGTGATTTCCCCGGATCCCATTGCAATTCAAAAGCTTTTTCAATTTTTGTGGCGCCGTGGCGTTCGTAAAACTGTCGGGATAATTTATTGGCTACGTTATAAGTGAAATCTAAATCCGTAACAGGGTAGGGGTGAGAAGTTTTTTCAATTTTTTGTTCGTGACGAACGTAATCTCTCACTCTGATTTCGGTGAGCTGTTCGTACACCGTTCTTCTTAATTCGTTGATTTTTGAAATAGGAAGAAACCAGTTTTCTGAAAAATTAATTTCAATTTCATCGGCATTATAAGGAGTGTTGCCTGTTTTCAGTAATTGTGCTTTTATGTTAGCGGCAATGGATTCGCCGGTTTTTGTTTTTTCTTTGCTGTGTACTATTGAAACCAAACTTTCGTGGCCGTCTTCATCGGTGGCCAACAATTGAAATCCGTTTTCGGTTTCGCTTAACAAAAGTGACGTACTTATTTTTCTTACAGCACTGTCTTCACGTTCTACCAGTTTATTGAAAGCGGCGTCGCTGTTGCGGTAGATGGCAGTTCCCTTAGCAATCATTTTCATCGCATTAGGATATACTTTGTTGCCTTCTACTTTATTTACTAAAACGCCATCGGCAATTCCTTCATCGTTCAGGAAAAATAAACCATCGCCATTGTTGAGTTGATGCGCATTTTCAATAACGTAGGCGTTTCCTTTGGTTTCCACAAGGGTGCCGATTAATTGTCCTTTTGATTTCGGACTCTCCCAGGAACCGATTTTTGTTTTTCTTTCGTTCACGAAATAATCGGTGTAGCCCCTGTTGAAGCTGCGTTCTAAAGCCGACTCAAAAATATAAGTGGTTTTTCCCGATGATGCTTTGGTGTATTTATCGTTGCCCTCTAAAAAGGAATCTAATTTTTTACGGAGATAAGACACGTTGTTTTTAACGTATACCATGTCTTTCAATCGGCCTTCAATTTTAAAGGAAGTGATACCGGCTTCAATCAATTGAGGGACTTCATCAGTAACGTCAAAATCTTTGATAGATAAAAGATGGCTGTTAGAGATTAAAGTGTCGCCTTTGCCATCTATTAAGTTGTAGGCCAAACGACAATTTTGTGCGCATGATCCGCGATTGGCACTGCGTTCCCCGTTGGCAACACTCATATAGCAGTTTCCGCTGAAGGACACGCATAGTGCGCCGGTTACAAAGAACTCCAGTTCAACATCGGTGGCAGTGCTTATTTCTTTGATCTGATGCAAATTCAATTCGCGGGCCAATACCACACGTTTGATGCCTGCATCGGCTAAAAATTTAACATGTTTAGGATCTCTGTTATTAGCTTGTGTACTGGCGTGAATGGTGATGGGAGGCAGCTCCATTTCTAACAAAGCCATGTCTTGTACGATGAGGGCGTCAACGCCAATGTCGTACAATTCATAAATCATTTTGCGACAAGTCTCCAGTTCATTGTCGTATAAAATAGTGTTGATCACCACAAAAACCTGCGCCTTAAATAAGTGGGCGTATTTCACCAAAGCGGCAACGTCTTCAATAGAGTTGGTGGCGTTGGAGCGCGCACCAAATAGAGGAGCACCAACATATACAGCATCGGCTCCTGCATCGATAGCAGCCATGCCATGTACTAAATCTTTTGCGGGAGCGAGTATTTCAATTTTCTTCTTCATGAGCTTGCAAAGGTCTGATAAATAAAGAACTATCGCAAGAAGATAATGTGATTTTAATAAGGAAATTCTTACAAGGCATTGCTTTGAAATATTCAAATAATTGTCATTTAGCTACAATAAATAAGTTTATTGCAACGATTAATAGTTGCGCGGATTTGCATGATAGTGATCACCTAGATTTACTAAAAAAAATCATGGGCAATAAACTAAAAGAAAAAGGTCGCTACAAAATCACGATTTTATTAATGGTAATGTCGGTGTTTTGCATCGGCTTATCCATAGCCAGATATTGGCTCACGGGCACAAAGCTTTTTCTGTTTTTAAACTGGAATTTATTTTTGGCTATAATCCCGTGGTTACTAAGCACCTGGGTTTTGGTAAAAGAATTCAATAATAAAATATGGTTGTTTTTATTGATTGTGGTGTGGCTCTTGTTTTTCCCTAATTCCCCTTATATACTAACCGATTTATTTCATTTGCGTTTGCGGAGATCGGCTCCCATTTGGTTTGACTTCATTATGATTTTTTCATTTGCCTGGACCGGATTGATGTTTGGTTTCGTGAGTTTAATGGACATCATTTCCTTATTAAAAAAGTATTTAAGAGAATGGATGATTACGGTACTTACCGTTTTGTTTTTCTTTTTATCAAGTTTTGGAATTTATCTCGGCAGATATCTCCGCTGGAACAGTTGGGATGTTGTAAACAATCCTCAGGAATTGATGGATGATGTCACCGATAGATTCACCGATCCCTTTTCACATCCGCAAACCTGGGGAATGACAATTTTGATGGGCTTTTTGTTGAATGTAATGTTTTATTCCATTCAGTTTTTGAGGGAGGAAAAGAAATAGTGCTTGTTCCTATTTTCTATAATTCTTTGGAGTATCGAAATAGATGATGCGTGCCGACTCACTTTCAATTTTCTGCCAGTTTATTACTTCGTCCCATAACAAAACAGCTATGCCGCAAGTTGGTAAATTAAATATTTTACTGGAGCTTAAATCATTGATTGCATCAGTAAATGCAGCGTTGTGTCCTACAATGATTACTCTTTCTAAAGAGTCATCCATTTTTTTAACAAAGGCAAGTAATTCTTTATAATCAAAAGTGTATAAGGCAGGTTTATATTCAATTTTAGCATCTCCTTGGGTGATTATTTCAATGGTTTGTTTGGCTCTTTTGGCAGTGCTTGAAAAAACAGCATCACTTTCGTTTACGTGCCTTATTATAGCTTTACTCATTGTTATGGCAGCTTCCTTTCCTTTTTTATTCAAAGGCCTGTCGTGATCATTCATAGTTGTGTCTTCCCAACTTGATTTAGCGTGCCGGATAAAAACCAATTTTTTCATGACTTACCTTTTTTGATAAAAGTATAAGAAATACTGAAGTTTTAAGATGAAGAAAAAGTTAAGAGATTAACTTTCACCACTAGTTTAACTTTTTATTAATACTGGGTTAATCTGCGCATATGAATTTTCCTTTTCATTTGTAAGAATACACTGTTGTTAAGTGCATGCTAAAGAGAAATTATGCTGAAAAGAGTTAAGTATAAACTGTTTTTATGTTTTCTATTATTTTCATCTATTTCACTGTTGGCCGTCATCTCCAGTGTGTGGTTTTATAAGAAAAAGGAAAATGTTTCAAACATTGTTAAAACGCTGGATGATATATACATCCTGAGTTTAAAGGACTTTAAACTGCAGCAGGATTTTTTAAATCGCGAAACAATAAACCCTGATTTTTTCAAAACCAATCACAGTTCAATTTCGGATAAGCAAAAGATGATTTCAGAGGAAATTGCTGCAGGGTTTAGACTCTTATCGGAGCAAAATAATATTGAATCTGTTAATACACCTGAATCTATTGATAGTGTGCAAATGGAGTTGAAGAGGTGCAGTGAAATTTTTGAAGAAGTAAAATCTCAATTGATCATAAGAGGGTTTCAGGATTTTGGTATAGAAGGGGAGATGAGGAATTATGCCCATGATTTAATGAATCTCGGAAATGAAATACAACAAGTAAAAATTTTAATGCTCAGGCGACATGAAAAAGATTTTATCATTCGAAAAGAAGAAACTTATGTAAGCAAATTCAATGCTTTGATAGAAGAAGTTAAAAAGGATATTGAATATAATTCTTCCATTCCATTTGCGCGTAAAAAGGAGATTATAGCAATAGTTGGAAATTACCATTTGTTTTTTAATAAACTGGTTGCAGTTGAAAAATCATTGGGAATAAAAGGACAAAGCGGATTAATGCTGCAGCTTTCAAAGAACATCGACAGGATACAAAATCATTTTGAAGCGCAAAAGAAATTTGCCAAACAATCAGAGAAAGCTATTTATAACGAACTATACATTATTGCTATTATAACTGCTGTTTTAATTATTCTGCTGGCTGTATTTTTGAGTTATTTTGTTTCCTCTGCTCTTACAAAGCCGCTCATCAGTTTAACCAATTCTATTAAAGGATATGTAAACAGCGATTTTGAGCATTTCCCTTCAGAGAGTTTGGAATCTTCCAGCTATGAAATAGAAACCTTAAAAATAAATTTTGTGAAAATGTCGGAAGAAATAACAAGTCACATTAATTATTTCAAGGAAAAAGTAGAGGAAAGAACAAAGGAAATTCAATTTCAGAAAGATGAGATACTTCATCAGAAAGGGGAGATTATTGAACAAAGAGATCAATTGAAAATTCAAAAAGAAATTCTGGAAATTCAGAAGAAAGGACTGGTTGAAAAAAATAAAAGCATGGAAGACAGTATCCGCTATGCCAAAAGAATTCAAAAAGCCATTCTCCCTCCTATGAATACAATAAAAAATATTTTGCCCGATAGCTTTGTTTATTATAAACCCAAGGACATTGTAAGTGGAGATTTTTATTGGGTGGACCAAATGCATTCTTCTTCCTCTGTACTTGAAGGAATTGGGGTAGAGCATGAAATGCATTTTTCCAATGGCATAAAGCGTACCGGTGAATATGTGTTGGGTTCCGGAATACAAAATTCCGAATCGTCTTCAAAGGTGTTTTTTGCTGCTGTGGATTGTACCGGACATGGTGTGCCGGGTGCTTTTATGAGCATTGTGGGATACAATAGTTTAAATAAAATAGTTCAGGAATATAAATTAACGGATCCCGCTGCCATTCTCAATCAGTTAAATCAGGAAGTACGGCAAACGCTCCGACAGGAAAATGAGATTACAGAAGTTAAGGATGGGATGGATATTGCCTTGTGCTCATTGGACAGAAGTACCAATATTCTTGAATTTGCAGGAGCTAACAATCCTTTATATTTAATCAGAAACAAGGAGCTTCAGGTAATAAAAGGAGATAAGTTTCCTATCGGATTATTCAGTGAAGGCAAAACGCCTCAGTTTAATAACCATAAAATAACGGTGCAAAAGGGAGATACTATCTATTTGTTTTCCGACGGATATATTGACCAGTTTGGTGGTCCGAAGGGAAAAAAATTCAAGCAAAAGCAATTCAATGAGGTTTTACTTTCTATTCAGGATTTGAATATGGATGAGCAGAAAAGTGTAATAAAAAATACAATAGAACAATGGCAGGGACAGTCTTTTCAGGTAGATGATATGCTGGTTATAGGTGTTAAGATTTAAAAAACATTTTTTATACTATCTGTTAAGCTATCTCGACACTCTGTTTTGTGATTTTTTTTCTCCGGCATTGCCACTTCCACTCCGCGTCCGCCGCCATCTCCGGTTTGCCCGCTATCATCACCGCTGCCCTCCGGGAGTAAAGCAGCTAAAATAAAAATCACTGAAAAGAGAATAATTAAAGCTTTCGTTTGATTGTCAAGAATCCAGGTACTTATTTTTTTTCTCATGTGTCGTCAGGCTAAAATGAGCTTCGGCTAACTTAATAAGAAAATGGGAACAGTAGCTACATCATGGCATTATTTTTTAACATGGAGAGGAAAACTTAATTATGAAAAATAAAATCATTCCCTTTTTATCTTTGGTTGTAGCGCTGTCTTTATCCGGTTGTTCTGTAGTGGGCGGCATATTTAAAGCGGGAGCGTGGACAGGTATTGTTGTGGCGGCGATTGTTGTTGCCGTAGTTGTTGGAATTATTTACGCGTTGAGTAAAAAATAAAGTATATTTTACTTATTCCGTTTCATTGCCTCTTAACTCGCGGGTAAGTTTGGTGAAACCAATCACCTCTTGTTTTTCATTGTGTAAGGCAGTGATCAGAATACTGCCCCAAAATGTGGTGCCATCTTTTCTCACTCTTCTTCCAATATGTTTGGCCCGACCTTCCTTTGAGGCCAATTGCAGTAATTTGTCAGGAAGGCGGTCCTGCCTGTCCTGAGGCAGATAAAAGATATTGAAATTTTGATCCAGAATTTCATGTTCCTTATATCCCTTTATTTTTTCAGCTCCCATGTTCCAGCTTAAAATAGTACCGTCTTTATCAAGTAAAATAATAGCAAAATCCTGAATCTCTTTAATCATGTTGCGGTGCAACTCTTCCAGCTCTTTTTTTTTGTCCATAATTAAAGCATTAAAATTTCATGCCTTGCTGAAAAAAGGAAAAATGTATATTTTCGCTACTTCCCACTAAGAAAATAGATTGTAAAGGAGATTGCCTTATATTTATAAAATATAAGTCCGTAAGAGCCTAATTAAAGTATATGAGATGAAATATTTTTTTCTTTTAATTGTAGTTGTTTTGAATTTATTTCCGGTTTTTTCTCAAAACGATGTTACTTCATTTTTAGAATATTCTTCGGACTATGAGCGTCAAATCTTTTTAAAAGGGCCGTTGGATAAAAATGATAAGCTTAAATATTTTTTATTGCTTAATAAAAGATGCGACCAGACTTACGTAAATGAAGTAGGGATTTGGTTTAAGGATATTGTAGCGCAATTAAAAGAAAAAAAGATTGATAATAAGAACAACAACCAGAAAATTGTTTTAATTCAAAAATTAGTAAAGAAAAAGTATCTTCTTAAATACACTTATAACATAGAGTTTCATGAACTGTATGAGAAAGGATTTTTTAATTGTGTAACGGGAAGTGCGCTTTTTGCATTAATATTCGATGAATTTCATATTCCCTATCAGATATTGAGTTCACCTACACATGTTTATTTAATTGCTTTTCCGGGTAATGAAAATTATATTGTAGAATCAACTATCAACAATCCTGATGCACTGGTTTTTAGTAAAAGTTTTAAAGAAGAATATCTTAAAATGTTAGTAGATAGAAAAACAATATCCGACTTACAGATATCAAAAAGTAGTACGGATGAACTTTTTTCCAAATATTATCTTTCTGAAAAAAAAATCAACTTGTGGAACTTGATTGGTGAGCATTATAATAACAATGCAATTGAACTCACTTCAACCGACAGGGATCTTGCTATTTTTTCTCAATTTTTTAAGGCTCATAAATTCAATAATGATGAACGAATTGAACATTCGTTTATGATGTATTTAACGCGGATTTCTGATAAATTAACATCCTCTGATTATGCATCTTTGTTGGCGTGTTTACACCATGAATATCCTAATAACACAGAGTTGTTAAAGGCAACTCATGCTTATTATTTAAGCTTAATAAATTCACTTTATGAATCAAATAGCTCCGACAGCCTGATTCAAAATGCATTAAATGGTGCAAAAAACTGTATTAATGATAGTGCCACGTTGAAGGATATTCTTTTTAATGAGCGTTTATTGGCTTTTGATAATGTTAATATATGGGAAACTCAAAAACAGTTTAAGATAGGTAAAGAGGCTCTGGCGTTGAAACCAGATTATTTAAAGCTTAAAAAAATAATGGGAGCATTAATGTTGTCGCAAATAGAAGATTTGAGAAAGCCCGAATTATTTAAAACATCTCTCGATGAATTTGTTAAGGAATTTCCTGACATGAAAGAAGATGAAAATATAAAAATGGCCAGTTTTATTGTTGAAGTAGCTCTTATAATGGATTTATATAGTCAGGGAAATACTGCAGCAGCCAATAAGCGATTTGTGCAATTAGAATCAAAGTTTAAGGAATATTATTCCACATCTTTGCTTTTTCAATCATTAACCGAAGAAGCATATGGAGAGGCGATAGCAACAAATATTAGAAAAAACAATTTTAATATAGCAGAAACCTTAATTGGTAATGGTTTTAAAATCATGCCCGCCTCAGAAGTGTTGAAAAGGAAAAGACTTACTCTGGAAGGGGCAAGAGGGTATTAGGTGCAATAAGTTTTTTGATGATTTAAGTTCCGAAAAAACAGGAGCAGCAACAATTTATTTATTTTCTGATGATTTTATTTCCTGTGTTTTCATTTTTAAGTAATTGTTGTATTGTTAAACGCTACAGCGGGTTTTGGAAGGCTTTATATTGCCGGGAGACATTGAATTAAGATTAGTAATCTTCTGTGTTCACGACAGTCTAAGCGAATATAATTAGTTTTATTAACTTACCTATACAAAGCAGCCGTTATGGGATATTTTATCGGACTATTATTACCTTGGTACTTCTGGTAAATGAAAAAGGTGGAAAATAAAGAGGCTAGCTGGACTATCTGTTTGGAATGCAAAGGACGCGGCCAAAAAAGCGGTAAGATCCGTAAAAAAGTGCGACTCCAATATCATGCAGCAATAGAGCAATTTGAGAAAATGAAGGGCGAAGGACCAGCTCCGCTTCGTCCAAAGGGTCATCTGTCTTCATGCACGCATTGTGGCGGATCAGGCTTAGTCGCTTCTGCTAGTCATCCCATAGCCGATAAAGAAAATTACCCTCATGTTGCCATTATTGGTGGTGGTATAGGCGGATTGGCTCTGGCTGTGGCTTGTTTGCATCGCGGAATTCCTTTTACTGTTTATGAACGTGACAATGGTTTTGATGTACGATCTCAGGGTTATGCACTCACGGTGCAACAGGGTAGAAAAGCGATTGAGGGCTTGGGTATTTTCTCTTTAGAGGAAGCTATAATTTCAACACGACATGTGGTTCATACCACAGAAGGAAAAGTGATTGGTGAATGGGGGATGAGAAAATGGATGGCTTCAAATGAGAATACGCCTCCGAAACGTACGAACATGCATATCGCACGGCAATCTTTGCGCTTAGCTTTGTTGGAACAAATAGGCGGAAATGATGCGGTGCAGTGGGGACATCAGTTGTTGAATATTAAGGAAGGTGATGGAGCCGGTGTTGAACTAAACTTTCAGGTTGATGGAGCGATGAAGAGTGTAAAAGCTGATTTGGTGGTTGGAGCCGATGGTATCAGAAGTACTGTGCGCTCTTTGCTAATTGGTGAAGACATTTCTCCTTTGCGTTTCCTTGGTTGTATTGTGATATTGGGTATTTGTCCTTTGAGTGCTCTTGAAGGTGTTGATCGTTCTTTGCTCGACTCAGCCACGGTATTTCAAACCGCTAATGGCCATGAACGAATCTACATAATGCCCTATTCATTAGATTCGGTGATGTGGCAATTTAGCTTCCCCATGACAGAAAAAGAAGCTAAAGATTTGAGTGCTCAGGGACCTCAGGCACTCAAGGACGAGGCTTGTCGCAGAGCACAGTGGCACGATCCCATTCCTCAAATTTTATCGGCTACCAAAACTGATAAAATTTCGGGCTATCCCGTGTATGACCGCGAATTACTAAAGCCGGAATTGTTACAGAAAATTGGTCCGGCTACTTTGATAGGAGATGCAGCTCATCCCATGAGTCCGTTTAAAGGACAAGGAGCGAATCAAGCGCTACTGGATGGGTTGGCACTGGCTCGTGGAATCTTTTCAGGATGCAGACCATTTTCTAAATGGAGAGAAATCGGACTAAGAAAAAGTGTCTTAACTGACTTTGAATCGGAAATGTTAGAACGCAGTGCTTCAAAAGTGAATGATTCAGCCGAAGCTGCAATGTTCCTTCATTCCGAAATTGTGTTGCGTGAAGCTGATGAGCCGAGAGGACGAAGTTTAAAGAGAAAATGAAATTGCAGAAAAAAACAGGAACAGACACTATTGGTTCTGATCAATCAACTTCAATAACTTAGGTGTTAGTGTTTTATCAAAGCATTTTGGCGTTCTTTTGTATTGCACCAACTTGCCGTTTTCTATAACCAGCGATAATAATAATGAATTGGTATTGCTGTCATTTTCCATTACAATCACCTTATTGATTTGAGTAAAAATCTCGTCGAGATTCTTTAATCCGAGGTTAAAGTTTTCAATTAATTTTTCATCATCTACCGGATGCCACTTATATGAGTTCTGGTTTTTGGACTGATTCCATTAAAATCCCAACAGAAAAACAGGGACAGACGTAAATAAAAATATACGTCCGTCCCTTATCCTCATCCAATTATTTTCCACCAAAGGTATAACCAACGCTCACGTTAAATATAAACTGCGAACCTGCAATGCCAATGTTTGCGGCTTGTAGCGTTTCATTTTTATAGGTCAGCTTGTTGTAGTAAGTAAAACTATTTTCTGTTAGAGTACTAGCAATATTTGGCCACCAACGTATGCTTGTACTTGTAGTAATGCCTTGTAACCAATTGTCCTTTTTTTGAAAAGGCATATAGCGATAATATAAACCGAGCCCAAGAGTATAGGTATTGTAGCTCTTTATTAAATTGGCCGTGTTTAGAGTTTCTCCGTCATAATACACTTCCCACATATGGATTTTTGGTTCTATTCGCAGGTCCAGAAATGAAGTAATACGATAACCAATTCCAAATCCTATTGAATGAGGTAAATGATAGGCTAAGAGTTGAGTTTTTGCATCGCCTGTTAGCGTTGCTCCTGACATATCTAACGAAAAACCGTGAGAATAATCAAAACTCATTTTTTTTGTAAAATAGTCAACTTCAACATTACCACCTTTTAATGCTATTGGTTGAATTAAACCTGCTAATACACTAAAGCGATTGGAGTATAAAAAGTCTTTTTTGTCTTTTGTTGTTTGTCCAAAAGAAGTTTGCGCCAGCAACAAAATTGTTACTGCTACGAGAAATGCTTTGCTATTTTTTTGCATTGTACCAAAGTTTTAAGTTAACAATGGTGTAAAGCTCGTTCAGTAAAATTCAATTGCACTGAACATTTGTTAAGAAATGCCTTTGTTTAAATATTTTTTCGCAGTCGGCTTAAATGCTGTGGCGAAATACCAAGGTATGAAGCAAGATAATTTAGTGGTACTGTTTGAATTAAAACAGGGTGGTTTTTCAGTAGGTGTTGATAACGTTCTTCAGCCGAATTATTTAAAAAGAGAGAAAAACGCTTTTCCATTATCATGGCTGAATTTTCTATTACTTTCCTGCTAAATTCTTGTGCTACGGGGATCTTTTGATATAGAAGCTCTAAATTTTGTTTGCTGATCAAAAGCAGTTCCGTTGGCAATATGGCCTGTATGTTTTCGGTAGAAGGTGTTTGGCTTGTAAAACTCGACAAAGAAGTAACAAACTCATTAGGCAATGCAAAATGACAAGTAGTATCATCTCCTTTGTCGTTGGTGTAGAATATTCTCATCATTCCCGACTTTATAAATGCTACGTGATTGCACCATTTGCCAATCTCCAAAAAATAAGTTTCTTTTTTCAATATTAAAGGTTCAAAAAGAGAAGTCATAAAATCCAGATCCTCTTCAGAAATGGAAATGCTTTCTTTTATTATTTGACGAAGTGTTGCAGTCATAGTTGTTGTTATATAGGGACAGTGCCCGCTTATAAAGATAGAAAATAGGAGATAGACGCAATAAAAATATAGGCCTGTTGCATTAAGATTTACAATACTGCCGGAGAATTAATTCAAGAACATTTGACTACTGAATTTTCAATTTCAAATCTTCCTGATGGAATATATTTCGCTGTTATTGTAACAAGTGAAGGAATGTTTACCAAAAAATTAATTAAGACCTGACTTAAACCATATAACTACAGGAGTTTTGAAATCAATTACGGGCTCTTTTACGCCTTCAGCCACATTGGTTTTACCTTTACTATTTCCTTGTATGTTTTGCAATCGCTTGAGTGGGCGCCTAAAATAAGGGACAGACGTAAATAAAAAATATACGACTGTCCCTTATTCTCTGTCCTTATTCTTCTTATTCTTTTCCCTTCAGATTGCATTTTAAGTGCAAAAATATCCTCCTTAATAAAAATTAAATCGCTGGTAATCAATGATAAGAGGCAAGCTGTTTTGCGCTTCAAGCGCAAAATGAATAGTTTGTAAATAATTGATAATCAGATATTTATGTTGTAACATTACTTGCTATTTGTTTGTTTTACCAATAAATTGCTTTGTATGTCGACCACTAACCTTTGTAAAATGACTTTTTTCAGAAATGATAAAAGACTTTTATTCATTTATAAATTAAGCTTAGCCTATGTGATATTATTGCATGGTCCTGCACAGGCACAAACTAATTTATTTACACTGCCTATCACTATAACATCTAATAATGCTATTACCGGACAAACGGTTAACCTCGCCAACAAAGCCATTCAATTAACGCAGGATATTGGCGACTCGCCCACCAATCCATGGCAATCGAGTGCGGCCTGGGGTACCAATAAAATCGATCTGGATAAAGACTTTTATGTCGACATTGATTTCTTTTTTGGATGTCAGAGCGGAGAGTGGGGTGGCGACGGAATGACCTTTGTTTTACAAAATGATCCGAGGGGATTAAGCACTTTGGGTGGTGGTGGCGGATTCATGGGCTATGGAGGCAATGCTTCTGAAAAAATAAAAAATTCAATTGCCATTGAATTCGACGATTTTAACGATGCTGCTTATGGAATAAATGATTTGGCAGATGATCACGTTACTGTATTGCGCAATGGTTTCGTTGGTGAACTCACTTCTCCCGCCGATATTTTATGGGGACCTCAGGCCATTATTCATAATGCCGATTTAGAATCGTGTATTCCCTATGGAAATCAATATTATCACCCCCGTATTGAGTGGATAGCACCCAATACCTTAAAGATGTATGAAGACGGAGTATTGAAATTTTCCATAAGTATCGACCGCAGTATTTTCGGTTCCAATATGGTATACTGGGGATTTACAGGGGCAACAGCAAATGCTTCCAATGAACAGTGGGTAGCTGAACATGGCACTACTATACCATGGCAATGCTCAATGGGGGCTTGCTGCGTTCCTTTTACCGTTGCAGCTACAGGTAGTGATTTTTGCGCAGGCTCGTCTACCTCTTTGCAAGTTACAAGCGGCACTTATTCAAAGTATTCTTGGTCGAATGGAGCAACAACGTCATCCACTTCTGTGAGTACTCCTGGCACTTATGAGGTGGTTGTCACTCAGTTGCAGGGAGTTCAGGAATGCGAAAGTAAAACCGATGTTACTGTAAATGAAAATCCTTTACCAACTCCAAGCGTTGCTAACAAAGCTATTTGTCTCGGTGATCCCGCTGCTACTTTTGATGCGGGAATTTATGCTTCTTATTTGTGGAGTGCGAATGGAACAGGTACTGCTCAAACAACATCAGGAATTACTGCAGGAAATTATACTTGTCAGGTAACCGATGCAAAAGGCTGTAAAGCTTCGGCTACGGGCGTTTTAACGGTGAATGCTTTACCAACTCCAAGCCTTGCCGGCAAAACTATTTGCGCCGGTGATCCTGCTGCTATTTTTGATGCGGGAATTTATACTTCTTATTTATGGAGTGAAAATGGAACAGGAACAACCCGAACTACTTCTGGTACAAAGGCAGGAAATTATACTGTTCAGGTAAGCGATGCCAATGGCTGTAAAGCTTCAACTACTGCTGTGTTAACGGTGAATACTTTACCAACTCCAACTATTGCTAACAAAACTATTTGTGCGGGTGATCCTGCTGTTACTTTTGATGCAGGAATTTATACCGCTTATTTATGGAGCGAAAATGGAACAGGAACCTCGGAAACCACAACAGGAAATACTCCCGGCAATTACACTTGTGTGGTTACAGATGCCAATGGTTGTAAAGCTTCGGCGACAGGAATATTAACAATAAACTCCAGTATTGCAGTTGACCTCGGACCGGATGTTTCCATTTGCAAGGGAGATTCGGTATTGCTCAGCGCAAATTATTTTGTGCCGGGAACCACTTACGCTTGGAACGGTCCGAATGCATACAGCAACAACACCAATCCTGTTAGCGTGACTAATGCAGGTACTTACCATGTTCATCTTATAAATCCTTCAGGTTGCGAAGGAGATGGAAGTATTGCTGTAAGCGTCAAGGAATTACCCTCTCCATTGATAGGCAATGCCGATAAATGTCAGGGAGAAACAGCAGTTTTAAATGGCGGAACCTATGCTGCTTATCTCTGGAATGGACCCGCTTCTTTCTCCAGCAACAATCCCGAAATTACGGTTTCTGTAGCTGGTGTTTATACTCTGAATGTCACAGATGACAAGGGATGCAAAGGTGCTGATTCAGCAACATTTGCACTTCATGATGCACCAAAAGTATTGCGACTCAAAGACAGTACGGTATGTTTTTTACTGCTGGCCGACGGCTTATCTCTTGATGCTGGACCCACTGCAAAGGATTATCAATGGAGCGACGGGCAAAGCGGACAAGTCATCACTGTTAAAAAGGAAGGAACATATATTGTGGAGTTAATCAGTGAATTCGCTTGCAAAAACAGCGACACTCTAAACATCTACGAAGAATGTGTTTCTACTATATTCAGTCCGAATGCCTTTAGTCCGAACAGCGACGGAACAAACGACCTCTTTTATATGAAAGGCGAAAATATTTATGATTTTGAAATCAGTATTTTCGATCGATGGGGTGAAGAAATTTATCATTCTTATAACATGGATGAGGGATGGAATGGGAAAAAAGACAATAACCTTCGCGATGCCCAGATTGATGTGTATGTTTGGAAAATAAGCTACAAAAACTGGAGCACCTGGAAAAGTGGAGGAAATAAAAAACAGGAAGTTGGAAGGGTGACGTTGCTAAGATAACTGTTGATTAACCGCAGGCAAACGAACGTAGTAAAGTAGTTTTGGTTTTAAGAAGTCTAAGCGGGGTGCGGTAGCTTCAAATTTTTAATTTGAAGCAAAAGTTAAAGCGATTTTCAATCGCATTTGTATATTTTAATTAGTGAATGCACAACGGCATTGCAAATGCCTGAAAAAAGGATTTCAGATTACGCTTCGCTAAATCTGAAATTACCGTATTACCTCTTCAACCACATTGGTTTTGCCTTTACTATTTCCTTGTATGTATTGCAATCGCTTGAATGGGCGCCCGGCAAATAACCTATGCTCATCAAAAACTCATTAACTATTTCACCACCGGTAAACCGAAAGGTTTTCTTGAATAACTTAACCCATTCGGGTTGGGTTTTAGGATGATGATGCTCCAGCCATTTTTCAAATGAACCATATTCTTTTTGCAGCAGCAAAATGGTTTTTGCATTTTCTATAGCAGCGTTTACCTTCAATTTATTGCGGATGATTCCCGCATCGTTAAGCAATCGTTCTCTATCGGCATCACCATAAGAAGCTACTTTTTTGATATTGAAATTATGGTAAGCTTTTCTAAAAGTAAGTTCTTTCTTCAAAATGGTTTCCCAGCTTAATCCTGCCTGATTAATTTCTAAAACAAGACGGCAAAATAATTCATTGTCGTCGTGGATAGGAAAACCATATAACTTATCGTGATAGGATTTATGCAGGATTTTTCTGTTTTCCGGCATGGAGTCTATTGCAGTACAGTAGGACATATTTTATGATTGTTTGAGGCCCCAGGCCTTTGTGATTTGTTTTTGATCGCCGACAGCTACATACAATTTTTGTTCCGTCGCTTGTGGTTTAATGCCGATTTGAAAAGCATAGTTTTCGGGCGACTGTACTTCGGTGGAAGCGTCATCCGCTACCGAGAGATTTAACTCCTCACCACGTTTCTCAAGAACACCTTTCATGCTGACGTCGCCACTATGGAAGGCGAGAAAATATTTCCTGGCCGCTACATCGTACTCGTACACCTTGAAACTGAAAATCACTTCAATATTGCTTTGTACACTATAAATGCTGGTCATTATGCTTTGTTTGTTGGTCGTTGAAACCTGGCCCGATAAATACACAGCATCGGTCACTCCGGTTTGCCATAAAACATCGCTCAATACTGCAAGCGCTTTAATATCCGCAGTAGGATTCATTGGATCTTTGCAGGTTTGATCAACTGCAAGATCGATTCCCATAAGTTTCATTTTTGTGATAAAACCAATGGGCGTTTGTTTGTCTTTTTTAAAGTTGTAGCCTTGGTAAACGTCGAGGGGTTTGCGGTATTGGGGCATAGTGGTTGGTTATGGTGATTGACAGATGTTGCGGTGCTAAGCTAGGAAAAACAATTGATGGAGGGAATAGAGGAGAGAATAAAAAACATGTAAGCAATGTGAATTTATCCCTGTATATTTAAAATATTGTTTTATATTTGCAGGGTTAATAATTACCTTTAACGATATGATTTCAAGATTTTCAACAGAAAAACTAATACGGTATATCGACCGTTTTCCTTGTGTAGCGATAGTGGGCCCAAGACAAGTGGGCAAAACAACCCTATCCAAAGAAATCATCAAAAAAATTAAAAAGAAGCATTCGGTAATTTACCTCGATTTAGAACTAAACTCCGATTTAGATAAATTGCAAAATGCGCAATACTTTTTAAGTCAGCATGAAGACAGCTTAGTGGTAATCGACGAAGTACAGCGAATGCCTCAATTATTCCCGCTGATTAGAGCTTTAATAGATAAAAAAAGAAAAGGAGCCCGATTTTTATTGCTGGGTTCCGCCGCTCCCGATTTAATTAGAGACAGCTCTGAATCATTGGCAGGAAGAATAATTTATTGTGAATTGGGTCCGATCTCACTACTAGAAACCAAACAAATAGATAAGCTATGGCTGAAAGGTGGATTCCCCGAAGCTTTTTTAGAAAAAGATGAAGAATTTTATAACGTGTGGATGAATGGTTTCGTGAGAACTTATATGGAGAGCGATTTGGTGCAATTGGGATTCAAAGGAAATGTAAGTAAAGCACAAAAGTTATGGAGCATGTTGGCACATTATCACGGCAACATTATTCATTATACGGAATTAGCAAAAAGCTTAGACGTATCGGTACCCACTGTGCAATCGTATGTTGAATTTTTAGAAAAGGCATTTTTAATTCGATTGCTTCCGGCCTATTCGGGAAATTTAAAAAAACGATTGGTGAAATCACCCAAAGTGTATATAAGAGACAGCGGTATTTTACATCATTTTCTAAATATTAAATCAAAAAATGATTTGCTATCGCATCCCAAATTAGGTGCTTCGTGGGAAGGATTTGTAATCGAACAAATCATTGCCAAATTCGGCAACGATTATTCTTATTCATTTTATAGGAGTCAGGATGGTGCTGAAATAGATTTTATTATTGAAAAAGGGGCTAAATCTCTTCTTGCCATTGAAATAAAACTGGGAGCCGATTTCAAAATCTCAAAAGGAAATTTCTCAGCATGTGAGGATATCAAAGCATCGAAAAATATTGTTGTCACAAAAGAAAATGAAAAATTCAAATTGAATGAGAAGTTTGAAGTAATAAATTTAATGCAGTTTTTAGAATCGGAGATGTGAAAATTAAGAAGAGAAAAAATCGTTCGTCCATATTTTTTGGATGGACATAATATCAATAAAATAAATCGGAGCGCAAGACTATTGGGATTATTGGCTTCGATTGTTATTTTTGAAAGAGATGACAGAATTGCATTTACATAATATTGACTCCGAAGATATTGAGGAGTTACTTCTTAAAGTTGAAGATTCGTTTGAATTTAGATTTGAAGGTAACGAGATGCAACACGTTAAAACCTTTGGAGAACTTTGTGATCACATTTCCAATAAATTTTCACAGGAAAGTACAGAGGGCTGTACTACGCAACAGGCATTTTACAAGCTTCGCAAGGCTTTAATTGAAACCCTCAAAGTTGATCGAAATAAAATAACGGTAAATACCTTGCTTGAAGATATATTACCAAGAAATAACAGGCTTTCGGTAGTGGAAAAGCTGGAAGAGAATTTAGGGTTTAAGCTTGCCATATTACGACCTCCATCTGTTGTGACTGGATTTCTTGCAGCAATATTATTAGTGTCCTTGATCGTTCTGTTTGTTGGTTTGCCATTTGGACTATTCGGACTTGCGTTTTCAATTGTTGGATTTTGGATCGCTAAAAAAACAGGGAAAGAGTTTGAGGTGAAAACCGTTGGTGAAGTTGCTGAGAAAATGACAAGAGAGAATTATTTGAAATCAAGAAGAAATCCCAAAACCTACAATAGGAAAGAGATTGAAAAAGTGCTAATTGATCTGTTTAGCGATAAGTTAGGGATAGAGAAGGCGAATCTAACGAGAGAAGCAAGTCTTTATTAATGGATAACAGAATTCAGTTGAAGAAGATGAAACCAATAAAATCCACAGCGGAAATATTAGCTTATAAAGTTCTCAATCGTAGCGTTGACGAACAATGGTCTACTTGGGCTTATGAAATGATTTTAGCTGGATTTAATACAGAGAATCTGATAATCCTTGCAGGGGAAAGAAAGCCTTTCAATCAGTTCGAGATGAAAGAATTGACGGAGAAGGTGTTTGCCGAATTAAATATGGATTACTCTAATCAAGAACAAGTCATTAAAAATTACATTTATTATTTGATTGAAAGAGTATTGGTTACTTACGAACAAGATGCTTTTTCAGTATTAGGCATTCTTATGAATATCTATAATGAATTTGATCATCCATCGTATTTGCAAGATTTTTATATGCTGTATTTCGCAAAAGAAGATTTACGTCATGGTGATATGCAATGGTATTGGGACGGAGCTGATAAAAACAACATTGATGAAGTAATTACCAACTATTTCATTGAATGGGAGCAAAAATGGCTTATCGAAAATTAAAACCCCAACAAATCCACCACATCAAATCTACTCTGATCACTTTCCCAATTTCAACCCCTCAAGATTGCGTTACGGCTGCGTTCAATGGTATAAATAATGAACCGAAGCGGTTCTTCGCTTCGCAAAGTTTAGCGCAGCGAACTTTGCGAAACTACGGGTTTACGTGGAAGTTTTCAACTTCCTTTTTCTGCAAGAAAAAAATATTTTTTATTGTTCCTCTTCGAGGAAAGAAGCTGAAAGCTTCTAAGTTCATTCGTAAAATCTCCAAGTTCGCTGCGCTAAACTTGGAGAGGCGTGGCAGAAAAAACAGAGGGGAATTAAAAGGGACAGCGACCATTTAGTAGTCGCTGTCCCTTTTTAATTCTAACCAGTAACCATAAATGTTACTGTCACTTTCCCAATCACTCCAATTTAATACACTGAATACTTTTCACTTCATTATCCATTGTCAGCTTTACAAAATAAATTCCTGCGGGCAGATTGGAAGGATATTCAAAAACATGCTGGCCTTTTGCGAAAACAGCTTTTTGTGAGAAAGTATGGATCTCTTTGCCCATCATGTCCACCAGAGTGATAGAAGCATCTATTGCAAGTTCTGTGGTGAAGTACAGTTGATCACCACTTCGGAAAGGATTAGGGAAAACCTTCAAAGTATTTTCATTGTTCACTTCGTTGATTCCTGTGGTGAGTTGATCCGTTTCAATAGCTATGGCTGCCGGAGCTGGAGCCATTGTTCCGCTGATGTTGATGTTGTCGATATAAAGGTTGTTGCCATTTCTGTTGCAGGCAATGAACTTCACCAACACACTGCCTTGTCCGGCATAAGCGCTTAAGCTGATGGAATTGCTTACCCATTGCGAAGCTGTTGGCGTGAATGCTTTAGATTGTCCTGCGCCAGAAGTCAGTGTTGACAATTGACTGCCTCCTTTTTTCCAGATTTGTGTCCATGAGTTGCCGCAGTCGGTAGATACTGAAATCGCCAAAGAGTCGTATCTATCGCTAATAGTCCCATTTTTGTTTAACCAGGCATACGCATGTTTAAACGTGAGGATAGCACCAGATAATCCGCTAAAATTAAGCGGCATTGTTTTCAATTCATCGCGCGCGCCTGAGTTAGCATATCCGTAGAAAGTCATTTTTGCAGATTTGCTTCCTGATGCATAAGCAGTGGAGCTGGTCCAGGTGTTGGAAGCATCGGCATTACTCAAACTCCACGAGGCAGGAGGAACGCTGGTTTCAAAACCTTCATTCAGTGGCAGGGTAGCACCGGTGTTGTTTAAAGTGATAGAAGAAGTTGTTCCGCTGCTGCAGCTGTTGCTTGGGGTAACGGTGATGTTTCCTGCTGTTGACCCCATAGTGATGGTGATAGCAGTAGTGCCCTGGCCGGAAGTGATGCTTGTTCCGCTTGGGACAGTCCAGGTGTAAGTACTGGCGCCCGATACTGCTGCGATAGAATAAGTCAGTCCTGATTGACCGCTGCAAACTGTTGTACTTCCTGAAATACTGCCCGTAGTACCAAGAGTGTTATTTATAGCAATTGCTTTAGTGGCGGCAGTACCATTGCCACAGCTGTTGCTGGGTGTAACACTAATATTTCCCGCGCTTGATCCAAAAGTAACGGTGATGGAGGTAGTTCCTTGTCCGCCTGTAATTGTTGCTCCGCTTGGTACCGCCCATGTATATGCTGTAGCATTAGTCACTGCTGCAATAGTGTAGCTGACGTTGATGGCACCTGCGCATACAGAACCTGATCCTGTGATGCTTCCGGCTGCTGATGGGGCCGGACTAATGGTGATGGCTTTTGTTGCAGCTGTTCCGCTGCTGCATCCGTTGGACGGCGTTACCGAAATGTTGCCTGCTGTAGCACCTATGGTTACAGAGATAGCGTTAGTTCCTTGTCCCGAAGTGATGGTTGATCCCGCAGGAACGCTCCAGGTATAATTGGTAGCATTCGTCACTGTGCTGATGCTATAGCTTTGTGAGGAATTTTGACAAACAGCAGCATTTCCTGTAATGGCACCTGCATTGCCGCTGCCGGCTGTAATGTTTACGGTTTTGCTGATGGTATTTGATCCGCTGGCGTTGGTCGCGGTTAGTGTGATGGTTTTTGTTCCTGTTGTGCTGTAAGCAATGGAGTGCGGACCCACTGTGCTTGCTGTTGCAATGGAGGCATCTGCGCCAAAGTTCCAGGAATAAGAAGTAGGAGAGCCTGTAGAAGTATTGGAGAAAGTGATGCTTTGTGCTGTGCAAGCAGAACTTGAGCTGCTGCTAAAGTTGGCTGTTGGTGCCGAGCTTGAAAAGGCGCAGGTATAAGCCCCAACGAAAGGATAGCTTTGGTAAGAATCTTCATTGATCGACCAGGTCATTAAGCCCTTCAGTGAAGGATAAGAGGTGGTCATGGTATAGTTTACTCCCGACGGTTTTGCAATTTCACCTTTGAAATATTTTGCAGCGTTGCAAACATTGGCAGGTGTTACATAGCCAGTTCCGGCTGCTGATGGAGCAGTAGTGGCAGGGAAGCCAAATGCTAATTTACTTGCGGGTATACCCGTAAATGTTCCTTTTCCGGATACACAGGTAAAGCCTTTGACCACCGTTTCATTCATCGCCAGTGCAAAATCCGGCGAACCATCGTCGTAATATATAGTATTGTTCCAGGCATACACTCCGCCACCACTTCCTCCGGCGTTGTACAATTGCATGCACAATAAATCAATATCGTTTCTCAACCCGTCGAGAATAGGAAGGAAGGCACCTCCGTTAAGGTTGCTTACCTGATAAGTAGATAAGCCACCCATAAGATAAACCACTTCAGGTGCAGCGGCAACTAATAATTTTTTTCCGGTTTGTGTTTGGTAATTGCTCATGATGCTTTTCACGGCATTCACCATATTGGTTTGTCCGGCAGCTGGCGAAGTGATGGTCCAGGAAGAGCCGAAAGCCATGGAAGAAGTTTCGAGGTCGAGATCAATTCCATCTATTTTATAGCTGTAATCGGCTAAAATGGCATTGATTGAGCTAACAAATACATCTCTTTGAGTGGTAGTGGATAGCATCACCGGTCCGGTAGCGCCGCCAATACTTAACAGCACCACTTTTCCTTGGGCGTGCAAAGCGTCAATATCGGCCATGAAAGCAGCTTTCATTTGCGCAGCTGTTCCTGTATATCCTGCAGGAATGGTATAACGTATGTCATAGCCTACTGATGGGGCGTTTAGCGGCAAAGCAAAAGCCAAACAGATGACATTGTAATTGGAATTGATTTGTGATAATTTAAGGGTGTACCAGTTTTCATGATAACCAACCAACACATTGGAAGGTAGTTGAGCAGATAAAAAAGAGGAAAGTAAAAGGAAAAAAGAAACGAAATAAGTAATCAATTGTTTTCTCATATAAATGGTTTGAGTTAAATATAGAGTGTAAAACCCCATAAAAACAGTGGTTTTTATGAATGTCCGGCAAATGTCTGGATGAAAAAAATCACTAACAGATGAAGGGGAGTGCTTTGGGGGAAAGCACTATTTATTTAATTCCATCCTCACCACATTCTCCACATGATGCGTATGAGGAAACATCTCCACCGCCTGAACTTTTGTTACTTTATATTTACTATTCATAAAAGCTAAGTCTTTTGGTAGGCAGCAATTATGTTATGAGTAAGAATTACTGCTTTTGAACCTTAGCAGAATTGGTTTTGCTTCTAATGAAATACAAGCCTTGAGGAAGCGACGAAATATCTATTAGCAATTGATTTTCGTTTGAATTGAGTGCTTTCACTTGGACGCTGACTTCTTGTCCGAATGAATTATAAACTTTTATATTTTGTAGTTGATCAATACTTCCCACCAGGTTTACCATTCCTTCGCTAGGATTAGGATAAACTATTAAATTGGTTTTTTCCTCAGTTCCAAAATTTACTGATAGAGTTGGAGAATAGTGAGTTTCGCCATTATTATCCACTTGCGCCAAACGGTAGTAGGATATTCCTGGTAGTGGATTTTTATCGGAAGAAGAGTAGTACACAATTGTATTGGAGTTCATAGCTCCGGTAATTCTAGCATTTTGTATCCAGGTAATTCCGTCGTTAGAACGTTGTAGTAAAAAATAATCGTTATTGATTTCAGAAGCAGTTGCCCAGGAAAGCACAACTTCATTTTTAAGCACTGTAGCATTGAATTCGAGCAATTCAACCGGTAGAGGAGTGGCTGTTTTACTTCCCATGATGAACTCAGTTCCAGTTTGTCCGGTGAGAAGAATTGTGTTAGCACCAGTATTGAGTACCGCTCCTGTTTCTTCCGTCCAGCTGCCCGTTGCGTTGGAAGCTCTGCTTGCAAAACCCAATTGAGATTCATCGGTGATTCCCGGATGTCCATCGTAATTGTATGTTACTTTATACACACCACTTGAACTTCCCAGTAGTTTAACACCAAAGTAATTTTCGCCGGATAAATTTTGTAAGGTGCCGGGAGCAGTAGTTACATTTGGTCTTTCGTCTACCCGATAAACAACCATAAGTTCGGCACTACCTGAAGTCACTTCCGCAGTAATGTCGTCGCCATTGTCTCCTGCAACGTTAATTGTAGAACCATTGCTAACTGTTGTTAACCATGATGCGTCATCTCCAACAGGAGCGCTTGAAGTAGTGAACGAGTTCCCGGCTAATGTGCCAATGTTTTGATTGGCATCATCGTAAATAGATGATCCACTGCCTTCGTCTCCTCTGAAATACGCCCCTAAGTTGCTGTATTGGGGGTGTGAGTAGTTTACCTTTTTACACATCCAATCGCGCACTTGTGTTTGTGTTAGTGCAGCATTCCATAATCTGACTTCATCCATTTGACCATTAAAATAATTACAGTAGCAATAGCCTTGAGTGCCTATAAAAAGCGGATTGTTATTGCCGTTGTTAATGGTAATGGAGCCACTGGTAGAAGATCCGGCATCCATTCCGTTGATGTAAAACTGTAAAGATTGTGAAGGGGAAGTTGTTACTACAACAGCTATGTGTGTCCATTGATTAAGCGGTATTGTACCTGTAGAAGCGATTGAACTTCCGCATCCGCCGTTTACCCAATAGTTTAATTTATTTCCTGAACTGCAACCGTCGGCACCAATGATTACGCCCCAACCATAGTCTCCTTTCATTACAATATTACCCATCAAATTGGAAGAAATATAAATCCAGCTTTCAAACGTAAGTGCCGTGCCAGGTGTGGTAGAAGTTGAGTTGGGTACTGTTATATAGTCGTTTCCATCAAAGGTAATTGCAGATCCGGAACCAGTTTTCGCAACAAAACTTTTGGTTTCACCATAACTGGTTCCTTTGCTGTTGATAGCATAGGAGCGAACGTAGTACCGTGTTCCTTCTGTTAAATCAGTCAATTGTAAAGAATAACTTCCTGTGGAGAAAGATCCTGTTGCATTTTTAGTAAGATCAGCCGTTGTAGGATAATTTGAAGTAGAGTAACAGAAACCACGAGTGGTAACAGTTGTTTCTCCGGCAGAATAAATATATCCATATACGTCGGCAACGCTTCCGCCCGGACTTCCTAAAGTTGTGGTTAAAATTGGCGCTTCATCGTTTGATGCGGATATCCAGTTGGAGGTACTTCCGCTTTTGGTAAAGTTTTGCAATGTGCCTATGTTGTCGTTATCGCTATAATCAATAACTTCATTAGGAAGGGTAGTATTTCCGCTACCTGCGTTACCCTGATCAAAACGATAGTACAATTTCAAATTCGACCATTGCGAATGTGCATTGGTAATCATTTTGTTGTAATCGGCAGCTATTTCAGCATCTGTACGAACTACGTTCCACACTCTTAATTCGTCCATGGAACCATCCATCATATTGCATAAACAACCGATGGGACTTTGTCTTCCAACGTTTACGTCGCCGTTGTCGGGTGTAGCATTTGCTGCGCCTGTAGCGGTATTCAGATAGCTTCCGTTTTTGTAAAACTTAATATCACCGGTAGCAGAGTTAAATGTCATTGCTACGTGCGTCCAGGTGTTGGTGGTTAAACTCGCGCCGGATGAATATTTCCATGCACCTACACCAGTGTTGTAAAATCCTAATTCTGTAGTTCCATTAGCATGTCCCATGAATAAATACTGGTAATTCCCTTTGTCAATAATAGTGTTGTTTGAAGCATCACGTTCATAAATCCACGCCTCTATAGTATAGGTGCTTTGAAGATCAAGTGTTCCATTGTCGGGAATGGAGATATAATTTGAACCGCCTAAACCTGATCCTACAAAATCGAGGGCGTTTCCAAATTGTGCGTAAGAATTTACGACAATAGCCGAGAGTATGAGTAATAATAATTTTTTCATTCGTAATCTGTTAAGTCGGCTGTTTATCCTTGGGACAGATAAGCAACCAGTCGTTTAGGTTGTTTTGCATTGCAAAATGCAATCAATTGTGCGAAGATACTTTTTTACTTTTAAAAAGAAGAAAACCTTGTTTTGTAAATCTTCGGAATAAAGTAGGAGGGAGTGTAAACGGATACCACCCGTAGTTTCAGATTTTTAATCATTGCTGTTCGAAACCTTATGAAGAATTGAAAAGCCTACTCAGTAAGGGGCTCGCTCCGCGCTCACGGCTTCGCCGGCGCGGAATCTTTTTTCAAAGAAGCTTTGCTTCGTTAATTAATAATGTAATACGAGGCGAAGCCTCTACCCAAATAAATTCCGCGCCGGCGAAGCCGTGAGCGCGGAGCGAATGTGAAGATAAAGCCTAAGCTGAAGAAATGAGATTGCTTCAATTTTGAGTACAAAATTCTCGCAAGGACGGAGTGTGCAGTGAGTGTTATTGCAATAACAGCTCAAGCCTAGCTACTACTTCGACGTGATGCGTATGCGGAAACATATCCACCGCCTGAACTTTCGTCACTTTATATTTACTACTCATCAAAGCCAAGTCTCTCGCTTGTGTTGCAGCGTTGCAACTTACATACACCACAACTTTCGGTTCAGCTTCCATAATGCGAGTGATCACATCTTCGTGCATTCCCGCACGCGGAGGATCGGTGATGAGAACATCGGGTTTTCCATGTTCGGCGATGAAAGCGGAAGTAAGCACATCTTTCATATCGCCGGCGAAGAAAATGGTATTGCTAATATTATTGAATTGTGAATTTACTTTTGCGTCTTCAATGGCTTCGGGAACGTATTCAACGCCGACTACCTTTTTTGCCTGGTGCGCAACAAAGTTGGCGATGGTTCCAGTCCCGGTGTATAAATCGTAAACAATATCGGTGGATTTTATTTCGGCGAAATCTCTTGTGATTTTATACAGTTCCAAAGCTTGCTTGGAGTTGGTTTGGAAAAAAGATTTCGGTCCGATTTTAAATTTAATGCCTTCAAAATCTTCAATGATATGATCTTTGCCCGAATATAAAATTACGTTTTGATCGTAAATACTGTCGTTGCCTTTTTGGTTGATGGCGTACATCAGCGATGTGATTTGCGGGAAAGTGTTTTTTACAAATTCAAGTAGAGCATTAATTTTTTCTTGATCGTGATCAAAGAAAGTGAGGATCACCATCAGCTCGCCCTGCATTGTGTCGCGTAGGATGAGCGTGCGCAGTAATCCTACGTGCGAACGTATGTTGAAGAAAGAAAAATCGTTAACAAAAGCAAACTGACGAATGGCATTTCTGATTTCGTTGGAAGGTTCAGGTTGTAGCCAGCACTTATGAATATCAACAACTTTATCGAATCGTCCGGGAACATGAAAACCCAATCCGCGCAATTCGCCTTGATCTTCCTTGTTCATGTCTTTCGCTTCCAGCCAGCGTTGGTGACTGAAAGTATATTCCAATTTATTGCGGTAGTATTTTGTTTCGGGAGATCGTAAAATAGGAGGCATCGGCGGCAATTCAATTTTACCAATGCGGGTGAGTTGATCTGTAACTTGTCGCTGTTTGAATTTCAGTTGTTCGGGATAGGCCATGTGCTGCCATTTGCAGCCGCCGCATACGCCGAAGTAATCACAGAAAGGAGTATCGCGCAAGGGAGATAGTGAATGCGTTTTTACGATTCGTCCTTCCATGAAGGACTTCTTCTTTTTGGTAACTTGAATATCTACCACATCTCCGGGAACTCCGCCGTTGATGAAAAGTGCCAGTTCATCGAGTTTGGCGAAGGTGTTGCCTTTGTCGGCAATGTCGAGAATTTCGATGTTTTCGAGAAGAGGGTAGTTGTTGCGTTGTTTTTTTGACATGGGTCAAAGATAAATTTCTTTTCGTCTTCTTTTCTTACTTTTTCCTTGATGAAAAAGTAACAAAAAATCAATCGCCAAGATATGCTTCCGCCGCACGTCGCGAAATTTTTTATCCGTCGGTGACGGAAAAATTTCGCTCCCGCCATCGCTGGCCCGCATCTTGGCGCAGGCCTCCGCACGAAGTTAGCGGCCCATTGTGTGAAAAACTATACTTTTATAAAATGAAAAATAAAATGAAAATAGAAATATGGAGCGACGTGATGTGTCCCTTCTGTTATATAGGAAAGAGAAAGTTTGAAAATGCTTTGGAGCAATTTTCAAATAAGGACAATATTGAGGTGGAATGGAAAAGTTTTCAGTTGTCGCCGCAAATGAAAACCGATATCACTAAAAATATTCATCAGTATTTATCGGAACACAAGGGCATCGGTTTGGACAAGGCAAAAGCCTTGAATGATCAGGTAACTCAATTGGCAGCGAAGGTGGGTTTGACGTACAATTTTGACAAAGCCATTGTTGCAAATTCTTTTAATGCACATCGTTTTTCACATTTTGCAAAGCAGCATGGCAAACAAAATGAAGCAGAAGAAAAATTGTTTTACGCTTATTTCACCGATGGAAAAAATACCGATGATTATACTACATTGATTCAGTTGGGAAAAGAAATTGGTTTGAATCCCGATGATTTAAAAAAAGCTTTGGAAGATGGAGCTTATGGAAAAGATGTGGTGGCAGATGTAACAGAAGCCAGGGAAATAGGAGTGAGCGGTGTTCCGTTTTTTGTGTTCAATAGAAAGTATGCAGTGTCGGGAGCGCAGGAAAGCGCCATGTTTTTACAGGCTTTGGAGCAGTCGTTTGCGGAGTACAATAAAACGCTATTGAGTTAATCATCTTTTATCCTATTTTTACTCCAAATCCAATCTATGATCATCAACGCAACAATAAGTGTAAGTGGCCGTGTGCAAGGCGTGGGCTATCGCAATTTTGTGCAGATGGCGGCCAATGTATTGAGCATCACAGGTTGGGTGAGAAATGAATTGGATGGTACCGTTACTGCTGAAATTGAAGGGCAGCAGGCCATGGTGGATGAGATGATTGAAAAGTGTTATCAGGGATCAACCATGTCGAGAGTGGATAAAATCGACATCCGTCAGGGAGAAATAAAAAATCATAAGGATTTTAAAGTGATTCGTTTATGACCGATTATATTTTAGTGTATATCGTATGCTCTTCTGACGTTGAAGCCTCTACCATCGGAAAGGCTTTGGTGGAAAACCGTTTGGCTGCCTGTGTGAATATTTTTCCGGCCATGACTTCTATGTATTGGTGGGAAGGGAAAATTCAAAGCGGGAAAGAAGTGGCTGTGTTTGCAAAAACACAAGGTTCAAAATTTGAGAGCATCAGGCAAAAAGTGTTGGAGCTGCATAGTTATGACTGTCCCTGCGTCATTTCATTACCTATTAAAGAAGGCGAAGAAGATTATTTAAAATGGATAAGCGCGGAAACACGATGAGTTTGAAGTTTACAGGTAAACGTTCGGTGCTGGTCGGTCTCGCTCTCACACTCACTCTGATTTCTTATGCGCAGGATACTTTAATTTTCAAAAAGCGCATCACTGATAATTTAAATCCTAAATCAATTGTACACAGCGGCGATGGTTTGTTTGCCGCGCAAAACATGATGTACAAGCATACTGTTACTTTTTTCGACAGGAATTACAACACCGTTTATACCGTTCACGATGATGTGGATTTATCGAAATTTGATTCCACTAAAAAATCCATGATGCATTGGGGCGGTCCGGTGGAAGGAACTTATTCCGATCACGGTAAATATTACTGGGTATCCAATTATGCTATGATAGGCGAGGGTTACAATCATCCGGGATGTGACGCCTGCGACGGAAAACATTACGACAATAGTTATGTGTATAAAATAAACACATGGAATTTTGAAATTGAAGATGTAGTTGAAGTGGGCTCTGTTCCTAAATATGTGGAGGCCAACGATCAGTTGAAAATACTGGTGGTTTCTAACTGGAGCAGCAGTGATATTCATGTGATAAGTACAGTGGATGATAAGGTGATAAAAAGAATCAGCGTTGGTGATTTTCCGCGTGGTATTGCCATTAATCCTACCCGAAATAAAATTTATGTGGCGCTGATGGGCGAAACCAGAGTAGCGGTTATCGACATGAAAACCTGGCAGCTCAATTATATCATCAATGTTGGCAGAGCACTGCGCCATTTGTGTTTGGACGAGAAAGGGGATTACTTGTATGTATCTGTCAATGATGAAGGAAAAGTGGCTAAAATAAAATTGAGCGATTATTCCGTCACTTACTGCGAAACAGGAAAAGCCCCGCGGTCGATGTCGCTCACTTCCGACGGGAAATATCTTTTTGTGGTGAATTATCTCGACAATACTATTTCAAAAATCAACACTGCATCTTTTACCGTTGTGCACCAAACCAAAACAGGTGAACATCCTATAGGTGTTACTCTGGATGAAAAAATGGGTGATGTTTGGGTGGCGTGTTATACAGGCGCCATTATGATTTATCATGATCCTTCTATTGTTAAGGAAAGTGATGACTGGTTATCTTTCATCTCCGATTTTTTTCCTGCAAAAACAGCTGCGCTTAAAAAAGATACCGTGGTGGTTCCGCCAATTAAAAAAGAACCACAAGTTGAAGTGGCAAAAGTTGAACCTGCAAAAGTGGAAGTGAAAGCGAAGGAAGAACCGAAACCTGAAGTTAAAGCAGTAGATGATTTAAGTGAGGAGTTAGTGGGAAGTACATCCGGTTCCGACTGGATCATTGTTGCCGGAAGTTTTAAAAGTAAGGCGCTGGCCGAAAAATACCACCAACAAATTATTGAAGATGGTTATCAGTCGGAAGTACTGTTGAAGAAAAACGGATTTTATCTCATCACCTGCGGAAGCGCGCCCACTCGCGCTAAAATTGATGTTTTACTGAAGAAGGTGAAACAGGATTATGGTGAGGTTTGGATAGCGAAGAGAGGAAATTAGGGAAGAGTGAGTCGCGTCTAGCACGTCATTGCGAAATTTTTGTACTCAAAAATGAAGCAAACTCATTATGCTTTTATTGAATTTACTTACCCGAAAGGAGGTTGCTTCATTTTTGAGTACAAAAATTTCGCAATGACGTGCTGGGTGCAATGACGGAGTGTGGGGGATGAATCGGAAGGTTTAAAAGAAGAAATACTACTTCGTTATCGAATAATTATTCTCCTTCAACTTAATCATTATCTCTCTGCAAATCCACGCATCGGTAGCAGCATAAAGCATTTGAGGAAGGGTAAGAGGATCATTTTCCCAGTTGGAAGTTTGTTGTGATTTGCTGATGCGGTGTCCTAAAAATATGGCCGACAGGTTTTTGGCGCCAATGTTTTCAAAACCCAGCTTTGTACAAATGTTATTGAGATCAAACATGGACTGTTCCTTGAAAGGCTTGAATTTGCGCATGTCGGTTAAATCCTGACCGATGGCAATTCCCACTTTCATAATGTTTTTATTTTCCAGCAAGTCTACCAGCTGATCAGGAAAACCCGTTTTTTGAGGTTTTACTAAAAACACGCAATCTTTAATCGCCAGTTGTATTAAAGCAGTGTGATGGTATTGTCCTTTTTTAAAAGTAGGTTTTGTTTCACTGTCGATGCCAATGATGCTTTCATCATTCATTCTTTTGAAAGCTTCTTCAAATTGCTGTTTACTGTCAATAACCTCAATTACTCCGCTGTAGCTGAATAAAGGAAGGTTTTGTATTTCTTCTTTGGATATGTTTTTGGCAAAGGTCAATTTAGTCGTCTTTACGTGTTCTTTTGTTCAAGTGATATCTGTTGTTCAGTTTTCTGATGGCTTCTATATCGAAGTAATAGCAAACACCACCGGTGAGCCATAAGTTACTGTTGCTGCTGGTTAATTTTTCCATGATGAAAATCGACATGCGGTCTTTTCTGTACTGCATTCCAAAACCGAGATTGATGCCCTGAAAAGTAGTGGAGTAGGTTGTAGCTGTTGGTGCCTGCGCCTGCTGATAGGTAACGCCTGTTAATGCAAAAAAGGAAACTTTTGATAATTGTACCAGTGTTCCTGTAAGATTTACTTCGTAAAAATAATCGGGGCGTGTGCTTTTTGCATTTCCGAAATAATAAGTGAACTCGGGACCGATAGATATTTTTTTGGTAAGGTTGGCGCTGAACTTAGTATTGATACCATATTTATTAATCATGGCGTTGTATGATCCACCGCCGCCTGTATGAAACATATGGTAAGGAGGTTCATAATCATCTTCATCTAAATTGTTGGCTGCTTTTTGACTCCATAGTGATTGAAAAGTGAGGAAAGACAAGAGGAACAAAAGAGTTTTCATGCGTTTTTCTTTTTAAGGTCATGTTTCAGGGCCATCAATCCATTATTGATATTGTAGGCCATGTCATGTTCGTTTTTAAATTAATACTTCGTGTAGACGAATTCCCTTTAAGAAAAATAGGGTAAGCTACTTGCATCGCACCGCTCAACCACCTACCCTTGCTTCCTTCCAGACCTGGGGGAGTTCAGCAGGAGCTGGTCGTACAAGACTTACCCCGCGCAAATGTATAAAAAAATAGGAAATTGACAAGATTAATTGCTCGGCTTAAAGAAAGAAAAAACTATATTTGAAAACAATAAAAGTCGGAATTGACGATTTATATACTAAATGAAAGATATTTCGGTCATAATACCTCTGTTCAATGAAGAGGAATCTTTAAAAGAGCTGCACGCCTGGATAGTAAAGGTAATGGCGGCCAATAACTATTCATACGAAGTGCTGTTTGTAGACGATGGAAGTAAGGATACTTCATGGAAAGTAATAGAGGAGTTGGTGGCTTCCGACAGCAATGTGCGGGGAATTAAATTCAGAAGAAATTACGGGAAGTCGGCAGCGCTGCAAACCGGTTTTCAGGCCGCCAACGGAAAAGTAGTGGTAACGATGGATGCTGATTTGCAAGACAGTCCGGAAGAAATCCCCGAAATGCGCAAAATGATAGTGGAAGAGGGTTACGACCTTATTTCCGGCTGGAAGAAAAAAAGATACGATCCTATTACCAAAACCTTACCTACCAAGCTTTTTAACTGGGCAACACGCAAAATGAGCGGTATTTATTTACACGATTTCAATTGCGGATTAAAAGCCTATAGAGTAGAAGTAGTGAAAAGTATTGAGGTGTATGGAGAAATGCATCGTTACATTCCTGTAATTGCCAAATGGAGCGGATTCAATAAAATAGGCGAAAAAGAAGTTAAGCACAGAGCGCGTAAATACGGATACACCAAGTTTGGTGGCATTGAACGCTTTATATATGGTTTCCTCGATTTACTGTCGATTATGTTTGTTTCCAAATTCGGAAAAAAACCTATGCATCTCTTCGGCACTTTGGGTTTTATCATGTTTTTTATCGGTTTCGGCATCGCCATCTCTTTATTATATGGCAAATTATTTAGTCCGGGTTATTATCCGATGACCGAAAGACCACGCTTTTATTATGGTTTACTCACCATGACTTTAGGAACCATGTTTTTTTTAACAGGCTTCCTTGCAGAGCTGGTGGCACGCAACTCTGCGAACCGCAATTCTTATTTAATTGAAAAAGAATTGTAACTATTCTACATTGCAGCGTTAATAAAATTCAGGAAAGGTCTTTAACGGGTGGCTTGAAAATTGTCTACCTTCAAAACAAAATTTTATAGTAATGAGGAAACTACTTCTTTTTTCTGCTCTGTTGTTGAATGTTGCGCTGTTTGCGCAAAACGCCACCAATCAACCGGATGAAAACGGCAAAAAAAACGGACCATGGACCGAGAAGCACAAAAATGGTAAAAAGAAATACACCGGACAGTTCAATCACGGTATTCCTGTAGGAGAGTTTAAATACTTCAGCGAAGAAAACGGAAAACTCACCACTCAGCTCAATTATCTCAACGATGGAAAAACTGCAGCGGCTTATCTTTATTATCCCAATGGAAAAGTGATGGCTGCGGGTAAATATTTTGAACACAAAAAAGATAGTTTGTGGAATTATTACAACGACAAAAACATATTGATCACGCAGGAATTTTACCGTCAGGGCATAAAACACGGCGAATGGAAAACCTATTACGAAAATGGAAAAGTATCGTCCATGGAAACCTGGAACAACGGCGTAAAAGAAGGTGCGGTGGCTGAATATTATGAAGACGGAAAAGTAAAAAGCGACGGGGCTTTTAAAAACAATGAACCCGACGGATTGTTTCGTACTTATTACACCAACACCATGACGGGCTCTATCGGTAAATACAAAGCCGGCGTAATGGACGGAGAGTGGTTGTACCGCAGCGACAAAGGGGAAGTGGAAAACAAAGAGATTTATGAAAACGGACAAGTAGTATACACCACTCAGGATCGTATTTCGTATTGGGATACTTCGCAAACAGTGATCAGAAGCAAAGAATCTTACAACCTTGATCGTACCACCAATTACTACAATTATTATCCTTCAGGAAAAATTCAGCGTGAAGGTCATTTCCTTAAAACAACTAAACACGGCGAATGGAAATATTTTAACGAAAAAGGAAGTCTGGATTCAATAATTGTATTTGTTGAAGGCAACCGTGAAGGAATTTCTCAGACTTATTCAGATGGGAAGCTATTCAAAAAAATGGAATATCTTCACGACAGGTTAAATGGTGTTTATGAGGAGTATTATCCTGATGGCACAAAACAAACCGAAGGCTCATACAACAAAGGAAAAAAACAAGGAACATGGAAATATTTCAGTCCACAGGGAGCGGTTCTCAAAGAGGAAAAATTTTAATTCTTCTTTGCGGAGTTTTTTTGTTTGCCGCTTCTTGTAAAAAGGATGCTCAAACTATTTTAGAAACCGGTTACGATTATGCTCCCGTTGCTACAGGGAATTACATTATTTATCATGTTGACTCCATTCACTTCGACGATTTCACTCAAAAATCAGATACTTTTTCTTTTCAGCTGAAAGAACTGATGGGTGAATCTTTTGTGGATCTGGCCGGAAATACTTCTTATAAATTGTATCGGTATACGCGTCAGGATACAGGAAATGTTAACGCTTTGCCATGGGCCTTAATCAATGTGTGGACGGTCACCAAGCTTTCGCAACGCTATGAAAGAGTGGAGGAGAGTTATCGTTATTCCCGACTCAAATTCCCTATGACCGAAGGTGCTTCCTGGAATGGAAATGCCTTTAACAACAATGAAGAATGGGAATATACTTATAAGGATGTTTACAAAGCGGCTACTGTTGGAACCAACAAATGGGATTCTACCGTTACTGTAATTGAGATTGATGATGAGTTGTTGATTTCCAAAAAATATTACAAAGAAGTTTATGCGAAAAACATCGGATTGGTGGACAGATATGTGATTGATGTTGCTTCTCAGGACATAGGATCGGGCAAGCCCATCATGCAAAGAATTGAAAAAGGCGACATTTACGAACAGCGCTATGTGTCGCATGGAAGTAACTAAATATTTATTTTCCTTTTCTCTTTTATTATTGCTCTTTCAAAAGAGCTATTCCCAAACTGAATATTATTTTGAAGTTTCCTTTAAGGATAAAGGCAATGCTTACAGCGTTTCAAATCCTGAGGTTTTTTTGAGCGAAAGTTCTATTAAGAAAAAAACAAAAAGAAATATTCCGGTTGATGTTTTGGATTTGCCTTTGAATCCGTTGGATATACAGTCGATGGGCGCTTATGCTGATTCTGTTACGCACCAATCCAAATGGAGAAATTCAGTGCTGATTAAAATGACAGATACTTCTGCTGTTGCTCAGATAAGAATTTTAAACACGGTAAAATCGGTTGTTTTTTTAACTTCCAAAGAAAAAAAATCAAATAAAAAAGAACAAAGTGCCGATAAATTTTCTGCGGAAATGAATTTGCTTTCTGCTGATTATGGAGATGGATACAATCAGGTGGCTATGGTAGGCGGACATTTTATGCATCAGCGCGGATACAAAGGGGATAGCATTGATATTGCTGTTTTTGATGCGGGATTCAATCCGGTTTCTGTGACTCCGTATTTCAAGATGACGGTTGCTGATGAATTGAGGGCCAACGGACTGATAAAATACACCTGGGATTTTTTGGATCACGACAGTACTGTATATGAAAAAAATCAGCACGGAGCCATGGTATTATCGGTACTGGCCAATAACAACAACAAAATTAAGGGCATCGCACCCAACGCCAATTACTATTTATTTATCACAGAGGATGACAATTCGGAAACCTTGCTGGAAGAATACAACTGGCTCATGGCGGCCGAAAGAGCCGATAGCATTGGCGTAGATGTAATTAATTCTTCTTTGGGTTATTTTACTTTTGATGATACTACCACCAGTCATACTTATAAAGACATGGACGGCCATACTACAATTGTTGCGAAAGCCGCCAATACAGCAGCACGCAAAGGAATTTTTGTGGTGGCAAGTGCCGGAAATGAGGCGCAAACCAAATGGCATTATATCATTTCTCCGGCTGATGGCGATAGTGTTTTGGCGATAGGAGCGGTAGATGGCAATAGAAAATATGCGGCCTTCAGTTCCACCGGACCGGCTTCCGACGGGGATATAAAACCTAATGTTACTGCGCAGGGATACAGGGCTGTTATTACTTTTGATCAAAACAGATATTGGGCTTCAAACGGCACTTCTTTTTCGGGACCATTGATGGCAGGCGCTGTAGCTATTTTGTGGCAGGCTTTTCCTGAGCTGACCAATCTGGAGTTGAAAAAAGAAATTGAGAAATCAGCCAGTCAGTATACTCATCCCGATTCCTTGTTGGGTTATGGTATTCCCGATTTGATGAAGATTTTTATGAATGGCGACAGCAGCGATATGTACGATTTCAATAAAGATGTTTTGATTTCTATGCGCAGTAATCCCTTCACGGATAAAATAGGATTGGAGATGTATTCGGCACAAAAACAAACGATCAATTTCAAATTGATGGATGTTGCGGGAAGGTTGATGAGAGAGGAAAATCAAACGATTGAACAAAATCAATACATGATTTTTGGCTTGGGAGATTTACAAAATATTTCTTCGGGACTCTATTTTTTTATTGCCACCGATCAAAAGGGATCAAGTCAGATTTACAAAGTGGTGAAGGATCAATAAAGAGACAATTGGTTTTTTGTCTTATCTTTTCAGTGCTAAAACACTCTCTATGAAAAATTACCTTTTGCTATTCGTATGGCTATTGTCCGGTTTTACTGCATTCTCACAAATCGGAGAAATTTGTAAATGGGACGATGACAAAAGCGCGGCGGTGGTTTTAACTTTCGATGATTGGAGTCCGGGACAACAACCCATCGTTCCCAACGAATTAAAAAACAGAGGCATCACGGCTACTTTTTTCATCACCACAAATTTAGTAGCATCGTGGAATCACGATTGGCCAACGGTAGTTTCTACTCAGGCCAAAGGCAATGAAATAGGCAATCACACATATTCACATCCGCATTTGCTTACGCTTTCAACCCTTCAGCTGGATACACAAATAACGCAGGTTAAAGCAGCTATTGAAACGCACGTGCCCTTGCAAAAAGTAGTATCGTTTGCTTATCCTTTCGGTGAAGGAGTGGGCAGTACTTCTAAAGATTTAGAGATAAGAGCTTTGTTGAAAGCTACAGGACATATTGGTGCCCGCTCGGTATCGGCTTCTAATTACACTTATAATTTTGCAACTACTGATGATGATTATTATAAAATCATGACTTACACCATGAGCGGCAGTGTTTCAATCAGCACCTTTGAAAATCAGCTCACACAAATTATTTCAGGAGGAGGCTTACTCACCATTTTATATCACAGTATTGATGATGCTAATAACAGTCACGGTGACACCTGGTTCAATCAGGTAAAACAAACGGCTTTGCAACAGCAGCTGGATACTTTGGTTTCTTATAAAGACAAAGTGTGGATCACTACTTTCGGACAAGCGGTGAAGTATCACAAAGAAAGAAATTGCGCTACGCTGAATCTTCTTGGAACAACAAGCACAACAATGACTTTTAGTTTAAGCGACACGCTTTCTAACAACACTGTATACAACCAACCTTTGAGTTTGAAAATTTTCAGAAACGGAATCAACTACAGCACCGTTACTCAAAACGGAATTTCAGTGGCGGTGGATACTGTTTTAAATGATTCTATAATGTTTCATGCTGTGCCTGATGCCGGAGATATTGTTTTAACTGTAGGAGATTTAGGGATTAACGCGGCACTTTTTTCAAGTGAAAATATTCGCATTAACAAAGACAACTCAGTAATTAATATTCAGCTTTCAACATCCATGAAAAATGCAAATGTTAGCGTGCTTGATCTTTCAGGAAAGGAAATCTACAAAAAAAGTAGTGTCGGATTATTGGATCATCTTCAAATAGATTTGTCAGGAGTGAGTAGCGGGATTTATCTTTTGAGAATTAAGAGCGATGAAAAAACTTATACAAAGAAGTTTAGTTATTAATGTGTTTCAATTTGTAAAACACAAGCAAAATAACTTTGCTCGGTTTTATTCAAAATTGTATATTGCCTCATAAGGGGGGATGATAGCCCATATTAATCCCAAATAACTTGTAATGAAAAAACTATTCTTTCCGATTTTAATAAGCATTTGCTCGCCTTTATTTGCGCAAACTACAGCCACAATCACCGTTGATGCTACACAAAACATCTCTGCTATTTCTCCATGGCTTTACGGCCGCAACAACAATATTTCCGATGATCCTTCATCACCTGTATCCGGTGCAACATGGCAAATGTATAAAGATGCGGGTTTAAGATTTTACCGTGAAAACGGAGGAAATAACTGTACTAAATACAACTGGCGATTGAAGCTCACCAGCCATCCCGATTGGTACAACAATGTGTATACCCATAACTGGGATTACAGCGCAAACTCCTTGCTCACCAATACTTCGGGCACTCAGGGCTTGTATGCTTTTCAATTGTTGGGTAAAGTAGCTTCCAACAAAACGCATAATTTCAATGACTGGGCCTATTCACAGGATGTAGGTTATAATTCTCCGGCTAACAATTGGGCCGGTGGTGGTGGCGCTGCTAAATACGGCGGCAATGGCGGTGTTGGTGATGCTTCTCTTTATTTACAAGACTGGCCTGCCGATTCTACTGCAGGAATTTTAGATCATTGGTTCAATACTTTAGGATACGATAGCACTCGTTTGCAATACTGGAACATGGACAATGAGCCGGATATCTGGTATGGAACGCATGATGACATTGCAACTGCCGTGACTGCCGAGCAATACATGCAAAAGTATTTTGCAGTGGCGAAAGCAGTTAGAAAAAAGCATCCTTTTATTAAGATTGTCGGTCCGGCCTTTGCCAACGAGTGGACCTGGTTCAACTGGAACAACAACCTTGTTAAAGGTGCCGACAATAAGGATTATACTTTGATAGAATACTTTATCAAACGCATCGGGGAAGAACAAACAGCCAGCGGCTTAAAATTACTGGATGTGCTGGATGTTCATTTTTATCCGGGCACATCGGGCAATCCCGATCTCAATTTACAAATTCATAAAATATGGTTCGACAGTACATGGGTTTATAGTGGTGCCAATGGAGTGAAAAGAACCGGAAAGTGGGGATGGGACGGG
Organism: Flavobacteriales bacterium; assembly: GCA_023251095.1. Lineage (GTDB taxonomy): Bacteria > Bacteroidota > Bacteroidia > Flavobacteriales_C > JAHEZL01. Next base: position 33,316 of record JAHEZL010000001.1, on the reverse strand, counting down.
ACTATCACCAAAGAATACTTTTTTGAACGTTGCAACCAGTGGATGAATAAATACATTGGTGTGAATCATGGCGTGAAATTCGGCATTGGTGAATACGGACAAATAGCCACCAACGGATCGGAAGATGCCAATGTTATTGCTTGCTGGTATGCATCGCATTTAGGGACTTTCGCAAATAAAGGCGTGGAGTTTTTTACACCGTGGGATTGGTACCGCGGACAATGGGAAGTGCTGCATCTCTTCAGTAATTACTACGGTACTTTCGCAACAAAGGCCACTTCGTCGTTGGATGATGTGGTGTCGGGTTATTCTTCTTTATCCAATCATGGCGATACTTTGATAGTGGTGCTGGTGAATAAAGACAAGTCCGCTTCGAGAACATCCAATGTGAATATTCAAAATTTTACTCCCTCAGGATCCAATGTGGAAGGCTATCAACTGGCGAATTTATCAGCTTCAACAGAAACTTTTGTTTCTAAATCAAACAATGCTTTGCAAAGTAAACAATACACGGTTTCAGGAAATCAAATATCGCTTTCTCTTCCTAAATTATCTGTGACTTTACTGAGAATTCCTACCAATAGTGCAGTGCAAACGTCTTATGCAGTTAATGAAAACACAGCTTTAAAAGTGAATGTTTTCCCGAATCCTGCGCAGGATCAACTGCAAATTCAGGTGGAGAAAGAAGGTGCTTATACAGTGGCTATTCACAATATGCTCGGACAAAAAATGGGAGAGTGGAACTCGGTGAAGCAAATAGATATTTCTTCTTTTGCGGCAGGGAATTACATTGTGCAGATTAGAAATCAGGATATGGTGACGGTGAAGAAAGTGGTGAAGAATTAGTTAAGCATTCACGAAATCCTCCTTTCCCTCGCACAATTTCTTCGCACTCCTCCTTTTTTAAAGGAGGAAGAAAGTTAGCGACCATTTCCTGAAAAACATTTTATTGAGAATGGATGAGGCTGGGCTTCTCCCTTTGAAAAAAGGGAGAGTGGGAGGGGATTATTGTGTGATGGCAAGAGGGATTTTGGAGTTACTTCCTATACGCCACAAAAATATTCAACCAAATAGATCTCGACAGATAATAGAGTATAGGCATCAGCACTACAATCTCTGCGAGAACAATCATGATGGCCTGATACAATTTCAGGTCATCAAAAATTATGGACAGTATTAAAGCACTTGGTAAGGCAATGGCTACGGCCATCCCGTAACTCACGTACATAGCTCCTAAAAAGAAGCCTGGCTCCATATCATATTTCAAATCGCAAACCGGGCACCTGTCGTGCATCTTTCCGAATTTTGAAAACACATAGGGATTGGCGTTAAAAAAAATATCCCCATCATGACAACGCGGACATTTCATTTTAAAAATACTATATGCTTTGCTGCCTTTGGTTAACATTATTGATTGCTTGGATTGTTAAAATATTCGTCGATAGTTTGTGTTTTGTAAGCTTCTTCTTTAATGTATTTCAGCACCAGTAAAAACTGATCGGCAGTAAGATAGCCGGGCTGAATATAAACCACTTTATTACTCTCATCGATGTAGGAAATAGTAGGATAGCCAATGCGTCCGTCCTTAGCGCCAATGGCCATTGCTAGTTGATGTGTAGCTCTTTTTTGAGCGGCTGCTCCCGGATTGATAAAACGTTGATTATTGAAATTAACAGTGTCGTTGCCTTCTGCATTGAATTTAACGGCATAAAAGTTTTTGTTCACATAGTCGATTACTAAAGAATCCTTAAAAGTAGTGGCATCCATTGTTTTGCACCAGCCGCACCATGAGGTGTAAACATCTACGAATATTTTTTTTGGATTTTTTTTGTTGAGTTTTTCAGCTTCTTGAATAGTGTGAAAGGTAATGCTATCTTTTTTTACCGGTTTTAGCTGAACTGTTTTTTCTTCAACTTTCTCTTCCGTTTTTACTTGCGTTTTTTTCGTTGAATCGCATGAAAATAAAGCGATGCAGGAAATAGCGACAAGAAGTAGATTTGATTTTTTCATACCTGTTAAGCTAATATCTGTACGTTATATTGTTTGAATTCTTCGGTGTATTTTGCCGAATCGAAATCGGTTTTACTGAACTGCTTGGTTTTGGCTTTTTTCGCCTCCAGTCGATGTGCGCATTTTATAAATCTTCTTTTTTCATTTTCAGTAATCAAAATCAATCCCGGTACAATGGCGCTGTTGCCATTTTCATCCTTGGCCACCATAGTGAAATAGGAGGAATTGCAATGCTTTTTTTCGCCAGTACGAATGTTTTCACTTTCCACGCGGATACCTACTACCATTGAGCTTTTACCAACGTAGTTGATGGAAGCCTTCATGGTTAACAATTCACCAATGCCGATAGGATTCATAAAATCCACGGTATCCACCGATGCCGTTACGCAGTATTGTTTGGAGTGTTTGGAAGCACAGGCAAAAGCAATTTTATCCATGAGCGATAACACATAACCTCCGTGTACATTTCCTCTGAAATTGGAGTTGGACGGCAACATCAGTTCTGAAAGTAATACTTCAGATTCCTGTATGGTTTTGAATTGTTTTTCCATTTTATTTGTTTCTGAATAGTTTGTAATCGGCTATGAAAGTCCCGAAAGGAATTAAGGAAGCAACGAGCGCCCATGCTGTTTTTGATCCTTTCCATTTGTTTTGCACAGCTGCTAAAATCACCCAAATGCAATAGCCGATAAACAGTACTCCATGAGCCATTCCCACGGGACGCATAGTAGTTGTGTCGTCAAAAATATATTTCATGGGCATGCTGAATCCAAATAAAGCAATAGTGCTGAATCCTTCCATTATTGCGAAAACGCGGAGTATTTTGAGGTGGTTCATTTTATAGGGAGTTATTTGTCGAAATTAGGGATTCTTTTTTTGAAAAGAAATTGAAGTTAAAAAGATCATTGTACATTCGCGAAATAACTGAAGTCAACTAAATGCTTTAAATGGCAAAGTCTTACGAAATAAAAGAATTTTTATTCAAGTCGGAAACCGCTTCCATTATTGATGTGCGTTCTGAAGGAGAATTCGTTCAGGGCCATATTCCGGGAGCTATTAATGTTCCCTTGTTTACTAATAGCGAAAGAGCTATTGTTGGCACTATATATAAGCAGCAGGGAAAAGAGCCGGCGGTGCAAAAAGGATTGGATATTGTTGGTCCGAAATTAAGCACTTTTGTCCACGACGTAAAAAGTAAAATACAAGGAAAAGAAGTGTTGGTCCATTGCTGGAGAGGCGGAATGCGCAGCGGTAGTTTTGCATGGTTGTTAGAAACATCGGGCTTAGTACCATCTACCTTGGTTAAGGGATATAAAGCCTACAGGAATTTTGTGCTTTCTACTTTTTCAACTCCGTTTAATTTAATGTTACTGGGTGGAAAAACAGGATCTGGCAAAACTAAATTACTGCATAATTTAAAAGAGCAGGGAGAGCAGGTAATTGATCTGGAAGAATTGTGCTCGCATAAAGGATCGGCGTTTGGCGCCATTGGACAAAAAGCGCAAAGTTCTACTGAGCAGTTTGAAAATAATTTGTGTGAAATCTTACTCAAGATGGATCCCAACAAAAGAATCTGGCTGGAAGATGAAAGCAGAAATTTAGGAGGCATTTATATTCCTGATAATTTTTGGCTGCAAATGAAACAAGCCCCACTGATCTTTTTAGAAGTAGATAAGAAAATAAGGATAGCTAATTTGGTTCAGGATTATGCTTCTTATCCTAAAGAATTGCTGGAAGAAGCGATTCAGCGCATTCAAAAAAGGTTGGGTGGATTGCATTTGAAATTGGCTACTGAAGCTTTGCACAACAATGACTTTGCTCAGGTGGCCGAGATATGTTTAATGTATTACGACAAGGCTTATTTAAGCGGATTGGATAAGCGCGAAAAAAATACTGTCCACAGAATTGAAGTAGATTCTTTTGAAGTGGAAAAACTAAGCAGAACTATTATTGAAAAAGAAAACGAATTAAATGGAAAATAAAATCAAATTAACGCAGTATAGTCATGGTGCGGGTTGTGGATGTAAAATAGCGCCATCGGTACTAGACAGGATTTTGCATTCTAATGCAACCACTCCATTGAGTTTTCCATCTTTATTAGTGGGCAATGATACCAGAGATGATGCAGCGGTTTACGAAATAGGAAATGGCGAATGCATCATAAGTACTACCGATTTTTTCATGCCAATTGTGGATGATCCTTTTGATTTCGGACGAATAGCTTCGGCTAACGCCATTAGTGACGTTTATGCAATGGGCGGAAAACCCCTGATGGCCATAGCCATTTTAGGTTGGCCCATCAATAAATTGGCGCCTGAAATAGCCGCAAAAGTGATTGAAGGGAGTAGGGCTATTTGCTCTTTGGCCGGAATCCCATTGGCCGGCGGACACAGCATCGATTGTCCTGAGCCTGTTTTTGGTTTGGCAGTGACTGGTATGGTTAAAGTTCAAAATCTTAAAAAAAACAGCACCGCCAGGGTGGGAGATGTGTTGTTTTTAACTAAACCTTTGGGAGTGGGTATTTTATCTACTGCCCAAAAAAAAGGAATTCTTAAAAGTGAAGACGCCAACGTTGCTAAAGACTGGATGGTGAAATTGAATGATGTGGGTGCAATTATTGGCGGATTGGATTATGTTACGGCACTTACAGATGTGACTGGTTTTGGATTGTTAGGACATCTCAGTGAATTGTGCGAAGGAGCCAATGTTTCAGCAGAAATTTATTTTGATAAAGTTCCGCTTATTCCCGAGGCGCTATATTATTTGAAAGAAAAATCAGTGCCAGGAGGTACCAACAGAAATTGGGATAGTTATGGTCATAAAATTGATGTTCTATCCGAAGATCAAAAAAATATTTTAGCCGATCCACAAACCAGCGGAGGATTGTTAATTGCGGTATCCGCCAACAAGGAGGAGGAGTTTATGCGCTTAATGAAAAGTATCAACTATGATTTAATCTCTTTTGGAAAAGTGGTTGATAAAAAAGAGAAGCTGATTTACATAAGGTAATCCCAACTCTTGCATTCGGCTATGGTGGCGTTAATGAGTCAAAAGACAAAGTCTTTTTAAAGAACATTTCCTTGTGAATAAAACCCTCTTGGAAATCCCAACTTTTACATCCTCTTTCCCTAACTTTGCACCTCTAGAATTTTGAGATTACTATGAAGAATCAAAAGTTGGAAAACTTAGCCAAAGAACTCGATGGAGCTCTTTATTTCGATGAAACCATGCGTACGTTGTATGCCACCGATGCATCAGCTTACCGTGAAATGCCTTTGGGTGTAGCAATTCCTAAGTCGTATAGCGACATAAAAAAAATAGTATCCTTTGCTAAAAACGAAAAAATAGCCATTATTCCGCGTGCGGCAGGAACGTCGCTGGCCGGACAAGTGGTGGGAAGCGGATTGGTGGTGGATATTTCAGTGAACTTCACAAAAATTCTGGAAGTCAATAAGGAAGAAAGCTGGGTACGTGTTGAAACCGGTGTGATTCGCGATGAGCTGAATATGCATCTGGCCAATTTCGGTTTGTTTTACGGTCCGGAAACCTCTACCAGTAACCGTTGTATGATGGGTGGAATGGTGGGCAATAATTCTTGCGGCGCCCGTTCGGTAATTTACGGAAGTGCGCGTGAACATTTAGTGGAAATAAAAGCTATTTTGAGCGACGGCAATGAAACGGTTTTTAAAGTCATCACCAAACAGGAGTTTGAAGATAAATGCGCAGGAAAAGGGGTGGTGAGTAAACTGGAACAACAGATTTACCAAAACATAAAAACAATATTGAGCGATGAAGGAAATCGCGCAGAAATTGAAAAAGAATTTCCTAAAGCAAGCATTCCCCGCAGAAATACAGGTTATGCCATTGATATGTTAAAGGACACCGAGCCTTTTAAAGTCGACGGGGATAAATTCAATTTCTGTAAACTGATCGCAGGTTCTGAAGGAACTTTGTGTTTCATCACCGAAATTAAACTGGGCTGTGTTCCGGTGTTGCCAAAGGATGTAGCGATGTTGTGCGGACATTTTGATTCTATTGATGATGCCTTAAAAGCCAACATCATTGCTTTAAAATACAAGCCGTCACAATCTGAGTTAATTGATCATTATGTTGTGGATTGCGTTCGTGAAAACATTGAACAACGCAAAAACGGCGAATGGGTGCAAGGCAATCCGAAAGCAATTTTGATGATTGAAATGCATGGGGAATCCATGGATAAAGTGAATGCTGTAGTAGCGGATATGGTGAAGGAGATGCAGGCAGCCGGTGTGGGTTATTATTTTCCGGTGCTGTTTGGTGATGATATTAAAAAAGTACTCACTTTAAGAAAAGCGGGATTGGGTTTATTGTCTAACATTCCCGGTGATGCCAAAGCGGTTCCTGTAATTGAAGATACTGCGGTGGATACCGATGATTTGCCCGCTTACATTGCCGAGTTCAACAAAACTTTGGCAGCACGCGGATTGCACTGTGTGCATTACGCTCATGCCGGTTCAGGGGAGCTGCACTTGCGTCCGATTTTAAATTTAAAAACCAAAGAAGGAAATGAAATGTTCCGCACCGTGGCGCAGGACATTGCCACGCTGGTAAAAAAATACAAAGGTTCATTAAGTGGTGAGCATGGCGATGGCCGTTTGCGCGGTGAGTTCATCAAATTCATGCTGGGAGAAAAAAATTATCAGTTGTTGAAAGAGGTGAAAAACGCATGGGATCCCGATAATATTTTCAATCCTGGAAAAATTGTGGATACTCCGCCAATGAATACTTTCCTGAGGTATTCTCCCGGACAAGTTGATCCTAAACTCAACACTATTTTCTCTTACAGCGAAGGACTCTTAAAAGCTGCCGAGGCTTGTAACGGTTCTGCCGATTGCAGAAAAACTGAGTTATCGGGTGGTACCATGTGTCCGAGTTATATGGCCACACGCAACGAAAAAGACACCACAAGAGCCAGAGCAAATATTTTACGAGAAGCCATCACATATTCCGATCCTGGAAAAATCAACAAGTTTGATTCCGAGGCGGTGAAAGATGTAATGGATTTGTGTTTGAGTTGTAAAGGCTGTAAATCCGAATGCCCGTCGAATGTGGACGTTGCCAAACTTAAAGCCGAATTTACTTATCAGTATTACAAAGAACACGGTGTGCCTTTCCGCGCCCGCATGATAGGCGACAGCGTGAAAACGAATGCTATGTTTTCTGCTGTGCCGTGGTTGTATAATTTCGGAACCAGCGCACCTTTGCTTTCTAACATGGTGAAAGGGGTGATGGGCATGGCGCAGGATCGTCCGCTGCCTAAGTTGTACAAATACACTTTGGACAAATGGTACAAAAAAAATAAAGCCAATAATTTTGGTGTAAAAACAAAAGCGACTAAAGGAAAAGTTCTTTTCTTCAATGATGAGTTCACCAATTACAATGATGTTCTCATTGGAGAGAAAACTATTTTGTTGCTCGCGCATTTGGGTTACGATGTAGTGATCCCAAAACATGAAGCCAGCGGAAGAACCTATTTATCAAAAGGAATGTTGGCGCAGGCCAAAGAACTGGCGATAAAAAATATTGGCTTGCTAAAAGATGTAGTGAGCAAAGACACGCCAATAGTAGGTGTTGAGCCTTCTGCAATTTTAACTTTAAGAGATGAATACCTTGATTTAGTTGGACCCGATCAGATTGAAGCGGCTAAAAAAATTGCCTCAGGAACTTTCCTGATCGATGAATTTATTTCCAATGAAGTTCAAAAAGGAAACATCACTTCGGCTCAGTTTACTACAGATGCGCTGGTTTTGAAAGTGCACGGTCACTGTCACCAAAAATCATTGTCGTCATTAACACATACCAAACGCATGTTGTCCTTGCCTAAAAATTACAACGTGCAAATGATTCCTTCAGGATGCTGTGGAATGGCGGGTTCTTTCGGTTATGAAAAAGAACACTACGACATTTCTATGAAAATTGGAGAGTTGGTTTTGTTTCCAACAGTGCGCAAACAACCTAAGGAAGTAACTATTGTTGCGCCCGGAACAAGTTGTCGTCATCAAATTCACGACGGAACGGGAAGAGACGCAAAACATACGGCAGAGATTTTGTATGAGGCCTTATTGAAATAAAATTTCCCACAGATTTCACAGATCGACACAGAACTTAGATCCGTGAAAATCTGTGAAATCTGTGGGGGAAAATAAACAGCACACGAGTGCTATATAATTCTTAGGATGAGAAGAATTTTAGTTGTTGGTTTTTGCCTTTTTACTGTTTCCTTATTCTCTCAGGACCGACTGGGCTTGTCGAACAGCAACTATATGCCCGTCACAACAGTGATGAACAATCCTTCATCCATCGTGGATTCTTACACTTGGCTCGACATTAATCTCGTGGGCGCTTCCTTGTTTTTCGAAAACAATTATCTCTATATGGAAGGAGATAAACTTACGGTGGCGGATCGCTTTCAATTTAAATTTGGTTTCGATAAATCTCCGGGCGAAAACCTCTCTCATTTCAATAAAAACTTTTTTGTGGATTTAACGGTGCCGCTTCCTTCAGCGTCGGTGGTGATTGGTCGGCAGAGTGGTGGATGGGTCACTAATTTTCGTACGATGGTGGATCTGGAAGGTGTTCCTTATCAGGTGGCGCAAGGCTTGTACAGCGGCTTTGCCAACCTTCCTCAATATTTCAATCAGAAGGTAGATGCTCAGAATTTAAGAATAACACAGATGTCGTGGTTGGAAACCGGACCCTCCTTCGGTTCTTTTGTGTACTCTTTTGATGAAGATGTAATTACCGTTGGCGGTTCAATAAAAATGTTGTGGGGCATTACCGGAGTGGCGGCTAAAATTGATAAATGGAGTTATACCACAGTGGATAAAAATGTAATGGCGATTGATGATTTTAAAGCTACTGTTGCGGGTGCAGTTGGCTTTGGCTGCGGCACAGGGATGAGTGCCGACTTTGGCATTACGTATAAAAGATTTTTCAAATGGTCGAATCATTACCGTCCCAACGATATCCGAAAATCGTGCAACAGAATGCCTTATCGTTTCAAGGTGATGGCGGCCATTATTGATCTTGGAAGCATTAAATTCACTAAAGATGCAACGCTCACTACTTACGAAAACGGAAAAAACAACTGGCAGAATTACACCAATTCCAGCGCCAATACAGTAGATGCCGTGACAAGTTTTTTCGGACAAATGTTTGCGCCCAATACCGTTACCACAACTACTCAGAATTCATTTACAATGGGATTGCCAACCTCTATCACGGCCGGCATCGATTATAATGTTGGTTACGGATTTTATGCCGGAGCGAGTACCATGATTGGCTTGCCAAGCTTTTTACTACTCGGTCCGCAACGACAATTTCAACTGGCTGTAATACCACGCTACGAAAGAAAATTTTTCGAAATGTCGATACCCATTTCAACGCTCAACTTTCAGGATTTAAGAGTTGGCTTGATGATGCGAATGGGCTTCATCACCATTGGAACCGACCGCTTGAACACTTTTCTTTTCGGAGATGTTTATGCTGCCGATTTTTTTCTGCTCCTGAAAATGCCTTTCCATACTTCTCCTAAGTGCGAGGACCGCACACCAAAAAGAAAACTGGCGCCTTATTGTCCGCAATTCCGATGATGGAAAAATTAATCTCTTTAATCGATATAAATTTTGGTAAAGGCTATTCCTCGGCTTATTTTGAGAAGGGGGAACTAAAATCAGAATATGTTTTTTTGAGTAATGAAGATCAATCGGCCTACCTTATTTTTTCTGAGGCAAAGAACAGTCCGTATCCCAATATTGATACAACAAATTCATATGTGCTCAACCTTGCGGTGGTAGATAAAAATGTTCAGGGAGAAGGAAAAGGAAGTGCGCTTTTAAATGTTTTCTTTGAGCGTTATTCTTCTCACGACATTTACATTCCTTTGTGGATCTATGCCGACAGCGATAAATTAATGCGTTTTTTTATTAAAAACGGAGCCGAACTATTACAGTCGTTTAATGAGTACTGGAAGGATGATAGTTTGGCGAAAGGCTATGAATGCTTGCAGTGTGGGGCACCTCCGTGCTTATGTCGGATGGATTTGTATGTGATAAAGGCGCGGTGATTTTGTCGGAGCAGTAAACAACAGAGAGTAAGCATATAGTATAAGTGAAGGATTGTAAATGCATCACATTTCTTTTTTTTACGGGTTTGTCATCCTGACGAAGGAAGGACCTAACGGCCACTGCTAAAAAAAGAAGCGTAGCAAAACCATAAAACAACAAATCCATTAAGTCAAAAGTTCCATCTGTCCAATGAATAGCTTGAAACATCTCTAGTATTACAGCAAATACCACCGGCGAAAAAATCCAAATCACATTTTGTTTTTGAAGATTAAAGTTCCAGATCAGCAGTAATAAATTCATGCTGCTCAGCATCCACAAACTTCCCGGCAATGAAAAAACAATCCAGGAATAAGGATGAATAAATGAATTTATAAAGTCTCGCCATTCCAGTATCAACGGCAGTAAATTTATTTTTTCAAGTAAGGAAAATACTACCAAATCTGCATTTCTAAACAGAATGTAAATCGCCGTTGCAATGCACATCGGTAAAATAACAGCAAGGGATAAAAATGCTTTTTTCGACATCAGGCAAAAGTATTTTAAAAAAAACAGATTCAAGAAGATAAGAGAAGTTTCATTTTTCAAGAATGGATTTCAGAGTGTGGGATTCCCTCTCGGAGGAGAGGGGTGTGAAAGACTTTTCGCGGGAAGGAGGGAGATGGAATAAAAAGAGAATTAATCCATCTCCCTGCTTTCGCACTTTCCAACACACCCCTCTCCTCCGAGAGGGAACCCCACACCCTGAAAACCATACTCAATCAGCATCTCAAAACTATTTCAAAAAAAACGCATTTCTAACTTTGACATAGCGCATTAAGATTGTATTTTCGCGCACGAATAAAAACCCTAAATACCCCTTGTCGTCATGGTTGAAAAAAGATGGATCATTTCCTATTCCCTAATTGTGTTCGTTGCCTTACTGGCAGTGAGCTGGGAGTTTATTGGCGGAGTAGAAGCCGTACCCCAAAATACAGATGCTATTGTTGGTGCTGATGTAGCCTGGATTTTAACTTCTTCGTGCTTGGTTTTATTGATGACGCCCGGCTTGTCGTTTTTTTACGGCGGAATGGTAGGCGTTAAAAATACAATCTCCACGATGCTGCAAAGTTTTGTTTGTTTGGGAGTAATCAGCGTTTTGTGGATGACCATTGGTTTCAGTTTAGCTTTTGGTGAAGATGTAGGAGGGATGGGTATTATTGGAAATCCCGGAACCTACTTTATGTTTAACAATGTTGGGGCGGGTGTAGAAACTTCTTTAGCACCAACCATTCCTTTGATGTTGTTCGCTATTTTTCAATTGAAATTTGCCATTATCACGCCGGCATTAATCACAGGTTCCTTTGCTGAAAGAGTTCGTTTTATCTCTTATTTATTATTTGTGTGTTTGTTCAGTTTATTGATTTACACTCCGCTTTGCCACATGATATGGCATCCTAAAGGACTATTAAAAAATACTTTTCACGTACTGGATTACGCCGGAGGAACGGTGGTACACATGTCGGCAGGTTTTGCTGCATTAGCCGGAGCCATTGTTTTGGGTAAACGTCAAAACAAAGAACACACGCCAACCAACATTCCTTTTGTATTGTTGGGAACGGGAATGTTGTGGTTCGGATGGTTTGGCTTCAATGCCGGTTCGGCCTTAGCAGCCAATGAAAGCGCGGGATTAGCCTTTGCAACAACGAACTCAGCTTCGGCTATGGCGATGCTGACGTGGATATTTTTCGACAGGATCAACGGACGAAAAGTTTCGGCCATGGGTGCATGCATAGGCGCTGTGGTGGGTATGGTGGCTATCACGCCTGCTGCGGGTTATGTAACCATTCCTCAGGCTTTGTTCTTTGGTTTTGCGGCCAGTACAGTATCCAACATGCTGGTGAACTGGAAGGTGATGAAAAAAATGGACGACACTTTGGATGTCTTTGCTTGTCACGGTGTGGGCGGTATAATGGGGATGATTCTCACTGCTGTTTTTGCTGGAGTGAAGAATGAAAAAGGAGAGAAGGTAGGTTTGATTTACGGCGGTTATGAAGACTTTTTTTTATCGATGCAGGCTTTGTTAATTGTTTCGGCTTTCACTTTTGGAGGTGCATATGTTTTGTATAAATTTACCAACATGATCATTCCTTTGCGGGTAACAGAAGAGTCGGAAAGAATGGGCTTAGATCTCTCGCAACACGACGAATCACTCGACACAGGAAAAATGTAAAATGTATAAACAGTATCGAACCATATATTTATTAAGCGCTTTACTGTTTATTGTTGCGGCTTATTTTTCACAAGGATTTTATCACCCGGATGAACATGCGCAGGTGATGGAGTTTGCCGGATTGAAACTGGGCTTAACCGAAAAAGCCAATCTGGCGTGGGAGTACGGCAGCCAGATGCGACCGGCCATTCAGCCTTTTATAGTTTATGTGACACATCGTTTTTTCGGATGGTTGTCCATCGACAGTCCGTTCGCCATCGCTTTTATTCTGCGTTTGTTTTCTGCGGCTTTATCCTTCCTGAGCATTCACTTATTGCTGAAAGCTTTTATAGATAAAATCAACGGCGAAAAATTAAAAAAGACTTTTGTTTTGCTTTCTTTTTTATTGTGGTTTGCGGTGTACAACAGCGTGCGCTTTTCTTCGGAAAACCTAGCGGGACATATATTCATCATCGCTTTTGCTTTGTTTATTGGCTGGGGGAATTTAAATGCGCGACAATATTTTATTGTGGGATTGCTGCTCGGACTCTCTTTTCTTTTCCGTTATCAAAACATGTTTTTAATTGCCGGATTTTTGGCGTGGATCTTATTTATCAATAAAAATAAATTCACTGACATTCTTGTCATCGGATTAGGACTATTACTGGCCTTTGGTGTTGGAATGCTGATCGATCGTTGGTTTTATGATGAATGGGTGTTGAGCATCTGGAAGTATTTTGAAGAAAATATTTTGAAGGATAAAATGTCGGGATTTGGTACATCGCCCTGGTATTTTTATTTCGTGAAAATTTTCAACGAGGGAATTCCTCCCTTCAGCTTGCTGTACATTGTACCTTTTGTTTTGTTGGTGATTTACCGTCCGAAAAATCCACTGGTATGGATCATTCTTCCTTTTCTCGCGGTTCATTTTTACATTGGTCACAAAGAACTGCGTTTTCTTTTCCCCTTGATAGGCTTCATTCCTTTGCTTGCTGTACAAGGCGGAGAGCTCATTAATGAAAAGTGGCAAGGCTTGCTGCAAAAGAAATTTTTCAGGGTTTTTACGGTTTTGTTTTGGGTGTACAACGGCGTGTTTCTTTGTTTGATAAGTTTTAAATCGGCAGAATCGAATGTGTCCATGTACAAAGAAATTTACCATACTTACACCCAACCGGCAGTGTTGTATTACACCGATAGAAATCCTTACGACAGAGCCCTGGTAATACATTATTACAAAAGAGAAAATTTACGAATGCAAAAAATTAACAGCGTAAATGAAATCCCTTTGTCGGCCGATACCACCGCACTTTTTGCCACCTGCAATGAAGTGGAAGCTGCAGCAGTGAGTAAAAACAACACCATGATTTATCACATTTTGCCCGAGTGGGTAAAGCATTTTAATGTCACGCATTGGGTTGAAAGAACCCACTTCTGGAAGGTATATGAAGTAAAAAATCCTCCTGTCAAATAAGTTCAACTCATCCTGATATTTTTTCTATTTTTAGAATCCTAAATAAAACATATGGATTTGGAGTTGAGCAAAAGGATTTTAAATCAGGTATTTGAAATCGGAAAGAAATCGAAAAAAAATAGTTTTTCAGTGATAGATCGCAATCTGGCCAACGTGTTTTCGGAGTTTGAGCAGGAAGGCTTTTTTGTTGAAAATCCGGAGGGACAAGCTTACGACGAAAGACGAACCGATTATCAGGCCACAATAGTTGGAGATCAAATGCATCGCCTGGTAATTACGGAAGTGATGAAGCCCATCATCTATCTTAAAACAGGATCGGATACTAAACTGGTACAAAAAGGAGTTGTAATTGCAGAAGAAAAATAAGCATGGCAGATACATTTAATTTCGGAATAGATTTAGGCACTACCAACTCTTTAATCGCCTGCTACAAAGGCACTGAAGTGGAAGTATTTAAAAACCCAATGGGGATGAAGGAAGTTTTGCCTTCGGTGGTTGCGTTTAGGAAAGAGCGGATTTTAGTGGGCGACAAAGCCAATGAGCTTTTGGAAAAAGATCCCGCCAATGTGGTGAGTGTTTTCAAACGCAAGATGGGGACTTCGGAAGTGTATTATATTGAATCGCTTAATAACACTGTAACTCCCGTTGATTTGTCTTCCTATGTTTTAAAAGAGTTGAAAAACTTTGTGTACACAGGCGAACAAGTATCACACGTGGTGATTACCATTCCCGCGTCCTTTGATACAGTACAATCGGGAGCTACCAAGGAAGCCGGATTTAAAGCGGGTTTCAAAGAAGTGGTTTTATTACAGGAACCCATTGCCGCAAGTTTGGCTTTTGTAAATAAAGCAGCGCTGGGCAAAGAAGCATCGGGCTATTGGATCGTATATGATTTGGGCGGTGGTACGTTTGATGTGGCCCTCATTCGTTTGCAGGAAGGAGAAATGACCATCATTGATCACGTGGGTGATAATTTTTTAGGAGGAACCGATTTCGATCTTTTGATTTTAGATAAAATCATTATTCCGGCTTTGAAGGAAAAGGGCGATTTCATTGGTATTGAGCAGGAGTTGAAAAGCTCGAAAGGAAAATACAACAAGTTGTTTTATGAATTGTTGTACAAAGCTGAGCAGGTTAAAATTCAGTTGTCGTCGTCAAAAATAGCGGAAGTTGAAATTGAGATAGAGGATAACAATGGCGAGTCCATTGATTTCTTTATGGAAATCAGTGATGATCAGTTCAATGCGGTGATTGAAAAATATGTGGTGAAAACCATTGAGCTGCTGCAAACTTTGCTGGAGAAAAACAATCTGGACAAATCGAAAATTGAAAGTGTTTTAATGATAGGAGGTTCAACCTATATTCCATTGGTGAGAAAAATGCTGGTGGAGCAAACTTCTATAAAAGCCGATTACAGTGTTGATCCTACAACGGCTGTGGCAGTTGGTGCCGCTTATTATTCGGGCACCAAAACAATCACCAGAGAAGTAGTAATCGACGAGAGTTCCTATAAACAAAGTGCTGAAACGGCGGAAGTGAAAGCAGCTTTTCAGCGACAAACACAGGAGCCCGAAGAATTTTTTGCGGCTAAAATTTCGGGCTTGAAGCATTCGGATTATTTTTTCCGGATTACGCGTGTCGATGGTGGATTTGATACCGGTTTACAACCCCTACAGCCACAAGTAGAAAGCGATTTGAAATTGCTGCCAAACACTAAAAATGATTTCATTTTTCAAATCAACGATAGCTCGGGAAATAAAATAAAATCTAATTTTTCTACTTTCTCCATCATTCAGGGGAAATTCGGGATTCTCGGTCAGCCGCTGCCTGCCGACATTTGTTTGGAGGTGGATGACGTGGAAGAAAAGGAAACCCGACTCGAAGTGATTTTCGAGAAAAATGCGTTGTTGCCCCTCAAAAAAAGAATCACCAAAGAAATAGGGAAGGCCATTAAAAAAGGAAGTGCCGATTCTATTGTGATCAATATCCTGGAAGGCAAGCAGCATACGAGTCCGGCTTCTAATAAGCCCATTGGCGTGATTAGAATTTCAGGTGAAAATATCGAACGTGATATTTTAAAAGGCACCGATGTGGAAATTACCATAGAAATGTCGGAATCCAGAGAGTTGAAAGTATTTACTTATTTATCCATGACGGGCCAGGAATTTGTGAATGTATTTAAGGAAGCCCAACGTGTGGTGGATATCGATAAACTAAAAATGGAAATTGCCGAGCTTCTGGAGAAAATTGAGGTGGAACTTAATATTGCAAGTTACACCGAAGACTATGCGAAAGCCGCCAAATTACAGAAGCTTCAGGAAGTGATGACAGAGGCCAAAGAAAAAATAGTGGAGCTTTCTCCTTATGACGTTACCGACTCAAAATTTCAGATAGAAGACATCAAAAGAACATCGTCTTATAAACTGGATGAATTGATGGGCAATAAAAAACTGGAAGAAGAATTAAATGAATTGAAAGATTGGCGACATACCATTGAAGAAGCTGTTGAAAGAATTGGAACCGAACAAGAGAAAAAACAATGGGAAGAAATGCTGGCCAAAGAGAAAGAAGTACTGGCATCGGGCAACAACTCCAAAGTAAAACTGCTCAAGAAAAAATATAGTAATTTTCATTACAAAGTGAAATGGAAAGATCCTGCTTTTGTTAAGCACATCTTTTATATTTACGCGTGGATTCCTCAGGAAAAATACAAAGATCCTAAACAGGCTGAACAGCTGATTAAACGTGGAGAGAAGGCTGTTGAAAATGAAAAAATTGATGAGTTGCGCGCAGTGATTTCTTCGCTGGATGCTATTTGTATGGATCTGGAAAGAAGATCGGGATTTGAGAATAGTACGGGGTTGATATAGGTGTAGTCCACACCTCGCGCGCGTCTCCAGACGCGTGCGGATTTATCTTAGCAATTGCATTGCTGTATTAATAGGCATTATAAATGCCTTCCTAAATCCGCACGCGTCTGGAGACGCGCGCGATCCCACACTCTGAAAACCAGTCGTATCAAATCACAAACAAATTCAAATCTGTAATATCAAATTTCAATTCATCGCCACCTTTAACTGTATCCGGACTAAAGATCGGAAGCATATGAGGATTTCTTATAAAGATTCCACCCTCAACGCTTTTGGCAGGAACAACTATTACTTTTCCTTCATTTACATTTTGATTTACCCGCAGATTATAGCTTTCATTACAAAAAACACAGTGCTCTTTATTCCATCCTTCTCCGAAATAGCCCATAAACTTACTGAACTCATTACAAGGAAAATCAAAAGTAATGGAGTCTCCTTTCCTGATAAAAATATTGGTTCTGGAGGATTTATAGTTTTCTGAAGTTCTTAAAAAGAGAACCCCGTCATAGCTGCTGTTGTTGCGAATATGAATTTTTTTAGTAGTCTCGGACACAAGCGCATCGTTTAAAAACAAATGGCCGTTTTCAGGAATACTGTCTTCTTTTAGTTCCTGAGATTTATATACAAGGGTTGTTGCTCTTATGTTTGCGTCAACTGAGTTGAGTGAGGTTTCGGGTATGTTTTGCAATATGTTTTTTACCACCAAACGATTTCTGGTGAAATCATTATAATCGTGTTTGTTGCATCCGCCAGAAAAGACAATAATACGGGCGAAAATAAATATTACAAAAAGCGGAACACCAACCACGCCCCAACGCGAACTGCCATTGCCGCTAAACCATGAAGAACCGGTTTTGGTTAATTTAGTGTTGCCCTCAACAATAGTGTAATTTGAACGAATTAATTTTTTAAGATCATCGCTGCAGGTAATTCCATTGACATACTTGATGTAAGTAAAAGCCAGAGTATAATCTTTGGAAGTGTTGTTTAAATAGGAGGATACATTCACCAGATTGGTAGCAAAACTCTCGCGAACATCTTCAAAATACTCGGGAAGAATGTTGAGTTGCTCTTTTAATTCCGGACTGAATTTTTGTGAGCAAATGAGTGCCTTCCGTCTTATTTCATAAGAGCCTTCGTCTTCACGAATGTCTTCTATTTCAATGTTGATGCTTTTTAAATAGGAATAGGTTTTTTGGTAGGATACCGAAAAATCCAAGTCATTGATATAGTCGGATAGAGAAAGAGCAACAAGTTTTTTTATTTTCTGTTTTCCTTTGATATATCTGAGTAAAACTTCACCAAACTGAGCGGCAAAATCTTCGGAAATACGGTTTTTAAATTCTTCGGTGAAAGCTTGGTTTTTCGCAAACAAAAAATCTTCTTTCCCTTTTTCCATGAAAGCCAGCAGCATAGGATTGCTGAAAATTTCAAAATGAAATTTACAATCTTCCTCGTTTTTTAAAATTTGTATTAAATCAATGGCTTCGCCTTTGTTGATGAGCTTTCCTTCGATTTCCAGCGCTTCGTTGTTGCCCAATTCATAACGGGCCAAAACACGTTGTTTTATTTTTTGGTAGCTGGGAAAGGAGGAAGGATCAACCTTTTCGGATGGAGCATAAATAAGATGGAAAGGAGAAAAATAAGACATCCTTATATTGCCTTTTGAATTTTGTTTAAAATGTCTTCAACAGCCGGACAAATTACTGCATTTTTAGCAGTTAAAGCAAGTAGTTGTTGCTGATTCACCCTGTCGGTATGGGGATATTCTCTACAGGCTTTGGGCCGTACATCGTAAATTCCGCAATAGTTTTTTTCATCCAGAAAGGAGCAAGGTACTTTTTGTAAAACGTAGTCTTTGTCTTCATCGACGCGCAAATATTTTTCAATGAAGGCTTGGGGCGACAAACGCAAATGCTTTGCAATGCGCTCTATGTCTTTGTTGGTAAAAAGCGGACCGGTTGTTTTGCAGCAATTGGCGCAGGCCAAACAATCGGTGCAGGCAAAAACTTCCTCATGAGCCTCATGAAAAAGAGCATCCACTTCGCGGTGGTTCTTCTTTTTTAATTGCTGAAATAGTTTTTGATAGGGCTTTTTCACCTGTTTTTCATTTTTAGGTACAGGTCGATAACTTCCTTCGCTTCCTTTACATCATGCACCCTCAGTATGTTTCCGCCTTTCATCAAAGCAAAGGCATGCACGGCCGAAGTACCGTTTAAGGCCTTATCGGGAGTAGTGTTCAATACTTTATAAATCATAGATTTTCGGGAAACACCTATCATCACCGGGAGATTCAGATTGCTAAAAAAAGGCAGCGCATCCAATAATTTATAATTGTGTTCAAGGGTTTTGGCAAAGCCAAATCCTAAATCGATGATGACATCGTTGATTTTGTGTCTTTTAATTTCTTCTGATTTTTTTTGAAATAACTGATACACCTGAGCTGTAATATTTCTGTATTCTGCTTTTTCAGCATTGTGCATCAATACATAAGGAATGTTTTTGCCCGAAATCAATTGCAGTATTTTTTCATCGGCAGCAGCACTCACATCGTTCACCATATCAATCCCGAAAGGCAAAAGAGCTTCTATCACTTCGGAGCGAAAGGTATCAATACTTAAAAGTGCGTCGGGAAAGTTTTTGCGAAGGGCTTCAATAACGGGAACTATGCGCGCCAGTTCTTCTTGTAAACTAACGGCTTCGGCGCCGGGACGGGTGGAGCAGGCGCCTATATCCAAAATGGCGGCTCCTTCACTTAAGTGCTTCTGTGCCATTTGAATAGCGGCGTCAATGCTTTGCGCCCTGCTGTCGCCATGAAAAGAATCGGGAGTGCAGTTGATAATCCCCATCACCAAAGGTGTTGATAAAGGGATGATTTTTCCCCTGCAATTCAGACTGAATTTATTGTGAAAAATGGTATCTTGGACGACAGAAATATTCATTTAGCTAAAATAATCAATGAGCGCCAATACAGAGCAAGAGTTTAACAAAATCATTAACGATTGTTGCAATCTCTTTGTAAAAAAGATGAAAGATTACGGTACGGCATGGAGAGTTTTGAGAACAACTTCACTGACCGACCAGATTTTTATAAAAGCCCAACGCATCAGAACCATTGAAGAAAAAGGTGTTTCAAAGGTGGATGAAGGCGTAGCATCGGAGTACGTAGGTATTATTAACTATTGCGCTATGGCGCTGATTCAGCTGGAAAAAGGAGTGGAGATGAACGATAAGCTGAGTCACAACGATATTGAAAAACTGCATCGCGAAGGTTTGGAAAAAGCCAGAGATCTCATGCTCAACAAAAACCACGATTACGGCGAGGCCTGGAGAGACATGCGTGTAAGTTCCTTAACCGATTTAATTTTAATGAAGATTTTGCGTGTGAAACAAATTGAAGACAATAAAGGCAATACAATAGTGTCGGAAGGAATTGATGCTAATTATCTCGACATGATCAATTACAGTGTGTTTGCGTTAATTAGATTAAACGAATAAAGCCAAGAAGATGGTAAAAGTATTAATATGGATTTCCAGAATATTAGTCGGCGGACTATTCATTATTTCAGGATTAATAAAGGCCAATGACACTGTAGGATTTTCTTATAAGCTACAGGAGTATTTTGAGGTTTTCGCCGATAAAGCGCAGTTTAAGCTGGATATGCACTCGTCGTGGTTACCTGATTTCCTGCTGGATTTCATGGTATGGTCCTTTCACCTGATGCACGACATCGCCCTTCCTATGGCCATGTTTATCGTGATTTTTGAAATTGTTTTGGGGGTGATGACCATTACCGGAACCAAAATGGTATGGGTGGCCAATTCTATGCTGGCCATGATTCTGTTTTTTACTTTTCTCACCTTCGTTTCATGGCAGTTTAAAATTGTAACGGGTTGCGGCTGTTTTGGTGATGCTATTCCTTTAACGCCTTTTGAATCCTTTATAAAAGACTTGATTTTACTTGTGTTTATTCTCATTTTGTTTTTCTACAGAAAATCTATTTTCTCTCTTTTTGAGGTGTATGGCGATAGAATGACTTTCGGGATTTCGCTGTTGTGTTCTACACTTTTTGTGATTTATACTTACCGCCATCTTCCTGTAATTGATTTCAGAGCTTACGCTGTTGGCAACGATTTGAAGAAAGAAATGCTGAGAGTGGATCCGGTGATGAAATACTTCTATAAAATGAAGAATTTGAAAACCAACGAAGAAAAAACTTTTGAGGAATATCCTATGGATGCTGCTACATGGAAATATGTAGGCATGGATCAAAAGGTGATTAAACCTGGAATTGAACCTAAAATCACCGATTTTGTGATTTATGATGAAGAAGGAAAAGATTTACTGCAAACTATTTTAAACGATTCTACTTATACCTTTTTCCTTGTGATGCATGATTTGGGAGAACTCGGAGAATTTCAAATGGAAGGTAAAGTGGCAGTTGATTTCACTCCCGACAGTGATATTCAGGACGATTTTGTAAAAGTGAATGCTTTTGCAAAAGAGGCCGAAAAACAAGGAATGCACTTTTATGGCTTAACCGCTTCGGGCGTTGATAAGGTAGGGGCTTTGCGTCATAAATTACAGGCGGCTTATCCTTTTTATGCAAGCGATGGAACTGTGTTGAAAACGATCATTCGTTCCAATCCCGGACTGATATTATTAAAAAGCGGTGTTGTGCTCGGACAATGGCACATCAACGACTTTCCTGATTTTGAAGATTTAATGGAAAAACTAAATATTAATTACGCTAAAGAGTTATGAGAAAAAAAATTGTTGCCGGAAACTGGAAAATGAATAAAAATCTTTCCGAAGGATTAAGTTTAATTGAAGGAATTAAAAGTGGATTGACTGCTGCACACAAAGGTGTGGATGTTATTGTTTCTCCTCCTTATGTATCGTTGACTGAAGCGGTGAAAGCTGCTGCGGGAAGTGCCGTTAAAGTATCGGCTCAAAATTGTCATCAGGAAGAAAACGGTGCTTACACCGGAGAAATTTCTACAGGAATGATCAAAGCAATTGGAGTGGAATACGTGATTATCGGTCACTCTGAGCGTCGCCAGTATTTCAATGAAAACAGCGCAAGCATTACTAAAAAAATAAATTCGGCTTTAGCCAAAGGATTAACGCCTATTTATTGCAACGGTGAAGTGAAAGAGGAGAGAGAATCGGGAAAACATTTTGAGGTGGTTAAACGCCAAATGAATGATGAACTTTTTCATCTTTCTGCTGAAGAAGTAAAAAAAGTGGTCATTGCTTATGAGCCGGTATGGGCCATTGGAACAGGTTTAACTGCTTCTCCTGAACAAGCACAGGAAATTCACGCTTACCTGCGTAAATTATTAACGGATAAATACGGTGAAGCGGTTGCCGAAAGCATCAGCATTTTATATGGTGGAAGCTGTAAACCCGATAACGCAAAAGAAATCTTTAGCAAAAAAGATGTGGACGGCGGATTGATTGGCGGTGCTGCTTTGAAAGCGGAAGACTTCCTGGCGATAATTGCTGCGTTTAATTAAAATTTTTCCCACAGATTTCACAGATCAACACAGATTGCAATCTGTGAAAATTCGTGAAATCTGTGGGACTTTTTCCCGAAAATTATGGAATACATTGAACTCATAGTTGAATTAAAACCGGTTGCTCCGTGGTGCGATATATTAATGTCGGCTATGGTAGAAAAGGACTACGATACTTTTGAGGAAAATGAAAAAGGCTTCAAGGCCTACATCAAAAAAAAGGATTTTAACGAGGAATATATCCGGCAGTTATTTGCCGGATATTCCGAAGTTTCTGTTTCATATACTTCTTCTGTTATTCCCGAAACCAACTGGAACGCCAATTGGGAAAGTTCTTTCCAGCCGATTGAAATAGGTTCGTGGTGTCTGGTGTGTGCGCCTTTCCACAACATCGACAAAAAGTTTGAAGTGGAAATTGTCATTGAACCTAAAATGTCCTTCGGTACCGGTCACCATCAAACTACGCTTTTGATGATGGAGGAAATGAAAAATATCCACTGGCCCGGTAAACGCGTTTTGGATATGGGCAGCGGTACAGGGATTTTGGCTATTTTGGCTGAAAAACTGGGCGCTCGGGATATCATCGCCATTGATAACGATGAATGGGCTTATGCCAACTGCATTGAAAATGTGGAGCGCAACGGTTGTGGAAAAATTACCACCATTTTAGGCTCGGCTGTCAACATTGATGACAAAGGTTTTGATGTGATTCTGGCCAATATCAACAGAAATATTTTGTTGGCGGATTTACCTGCTTACACCAAAGCACTGGATTCAGGAGGTGTTTTGCTGATGAGTGGATTTCTGGAACAGGATGTAGATGTACTGAAAGAAAAAATTGCTGCCGTTGGCTTGTTGTTTGATACAGTATTGTCAAATGCTGCCGGCAATTTCGCATTAATAAGATGTTTTAAATAAATCGGGTTATGACTAAAAAGCTTTTTCTTTTTTTGTTGCCGCTTTTCGCTGTTGTTGCTCTCAGCGCTCAAAATCCGCAAATAAAATCGTTCACCCATGAAAACGAGAAGTTTTTTCAGGAGCTGACCGATTTTATGATGGCCGCCAATCCCGACGAAGCCGAAAGTCTGATGGCAGAATTCTCTGCCGCATGGCCTCTGCCGCCAATGGATCCGAAGAAAGAAATTAAAATGTATAAACTGGCCAATGAGGCTTTTCAAAGAAGAATTAAAGCGCTAGACATACAGAGTACTTTTATGTATTCTAACATTACCCGCAAATTCAGCGATTACCAGATTTTAGAAATTTACGATATGTGTGATATCATGCTCGTGAAAAGAATGAAGGCCATGCCCGATTTCCGCGATTATATCACGGCCCTCCTCGGATTAATCATCAGTGACCAGAATGAGGACAGCTTTGATGCCTGGAACGGTACTTTGAAAAAACTAATGGGAATGAACCGTAAAAGTTTTGGTTCCT
The DNA here is from genome assembly GCA_023251095.1 of Flavobacteriales bacterium. Classification (GTDB taxonomy): domain Bacteria; phylum Bacteroidota; class Bacteroidia; order Flavobacteriales_C; genus JAHEZL01. The sequence goes on along the minus strand of JAHEZL010000001.1, from coordinate 9,712 downwards.
TTTTATCCACTTCCAACAACTTGTTTTTATACGGATCTATCTATGTTTCCGCACCAACGAGATGGACCGGTACTTCTAAAAATTTCACCTTCGATTACGACAGTTTGCCTAAAGTGGTGTTCCCCGATAAGATGACGCTTTTCTGTGTGGCCAAACGCGACACTGCTTTTATTTATGAAACAAAAGGTGTTTTTTATCCTACCAGCAACAGGTTTTATGGCGTAGGAGGTAAAGTGAACTGGGTGCGTGCAGGTGTGCCCGAAAAATTTTCGTATGCCTTGCTGGATAAGTATTCCATTCGTTTGCAATCGTCGCACTATGAAGCCGACTCTGTTACTTACTTCAACTCGAAATATTTTGATTATGCTTTAAAAGGGAAACTGGAAGAAAAGCTTCAGGCCGATATTGATACGAGCAATGCCGGTTATCCGCGCTTTAAATCGTACAGCAAAAGAGTGAAAATCGAAAATATTTCTCCCAACATTGATTTCGACGGCGGATTCTTTATTAAAGGCGCTAAGTTCATCGGTCAGGGTACCAGCGAAGAACGTGCAAAACTGATTTTTAAATTCAACGGCGAACCGAAAATGGAGGTGAGCTCCGAAAACTTCTCTATCAATGAAGATCGCATGGTTACAGGAGATGCAGCTATTTATATCTACTTAAAAGACGACACTATTTTTCATCCCACTTTACAGTTTAAATACTTAAAAGAAAACAATGAAATCACGCTTTATCGCGATAAAAAAGGTTTATCGCTTTCTCCTTATTATGATTCCTACCACGATGTGGATATCGACGTAGAGTGGATGCGCTGGAAAATTGATGAGCCCGAAATTCAAATGAGTGCCATCATCGGTTCCAGTACGCATGAGATGCATCTGGAGTCGTCGAATTACTACGACGAAGAAAAATTCATGGCGCTGCAAGGCCTCGGCGAGCAGCACCCGCTGTACATTGTAAAGAGATATGTAGACACCCGCAACAACAAAAACAATGTTTTTTATTTCGACGGATTTTCGGATTATGTGCACATGGAAAATTCAGACGTGCAAATCATGCTCATCAATTTAGCCACTTCCGGATTTTTGATTTATGATGTTCAAGCAGGTAAAATAACTGTTCAACCCCGTTTGTACCATTACCTTTATTCCAAATCGAAAAAAGCCGATTACGACAATATTTCCATTCATTCGGATATAGCCGATAAACCAAATGCCACGCTGAATTTACTCGACAATGATATGCTTGTGCGCGGTGTTGGAAAAGTGGTGATCAGCGCCAGCAGAAAGGTGTTTATTTATCCTTCACATGGTGAACTTATGTTGCACGCCAATCGCGACATTACCTTTGGAGGTGCTGTTAAAGCAGGGATGGTGGAGTGTTTTGGAAAAAATTTCGATTTCAAATACGATGATTTTAGAATTGATATTGTGGATGCCGATTCCATCAGGGTATTCGCACCGCATAAATCTTTGGATGAGGCCACCGGACAGGTGAAAATGGAAAGAGTGAAAAGTACCATCGACCATGTGACCGGAAATATATTAATTGATAAACCCAACAATAAATCGGGTTTGCGTGTAGATTCTTTTCCGCAATATCCGATCTTCAACAGTACTAAAGACTCCTATGTTTATTTCGATAAAAGAAATGAGTTGGGTGCAGTTTACGACAGATCAAAAGTGTATTTCCATATTCAACCTTTTACCCTTGATAGTATCAACACCCTTACCAGAGAAGGGATAGAGTTTGAAGGAACTTTTGCTTCGGGTGGAATTTTTCCTGATTTCGATGAGAAATTAAAAGTGATGGATGATCATTCTTTCGGGTTTACGCATCCTGCGCCTAAGGAAGGAGTGCCGGTTTATGGTGGCAAAGCGACTTATTTTATGGACATCAATGTTAGTAACCGTGGTATTCGCGGGGATGGTAAACTGGATTATCTTACGTCCACCACTTTTTCAAAAGACTTTATTTTCTTCGTCGATTCAGTAAACGCAGTAACCCAGTCGTTTGAAATCCGCGAGCAGAAAGACGGTGTGGAATATCCTTCTGCAAAAGGAGAAAACGACAGAATGCACTTTGAGCCTTATAAAGATAAAATGTTGTCGAGTAAAATTGATAAGGCTTTTGAGATGTACGGCTCTCAGGCTAAACTTAACGGTACTTTAATTTACGGTCCGCAAAAACTAGGTGGTTACGGTGTGGTTGATTTTGAAAGTGCCGAATTGTCTTCAAAAGATTTTAATTTCAGAAACAGAATTTTTTCGGCCGATACTTCCAACTTTAAATTAAAGGCTGAAAAATCAGATGCCAATGACGGTGGAATTGCTTTTGCTACGAATAACGTAAATTCAAAAATCGATTTCGATAAAAGAGAAGGGGAGTTTGTGGCCAATGGTGGTGCGTCTTTCGTGGATTTTCCGGTGAATCAATATGTGTGTTACATGGACCAGTTTAAATGGTTTATGGACAAATATGAATTGGAGTTGAGTACCAGTAAGGGGGAAGCAAAAACTGCCGATGGAGCTGCGGGCGCCAACGATTTGGATCTCTCGGGATCGGAGTTTATTTCTACTCATCCCAAACAGGATTCCCTGAAATTCATTTCTCCGAAAGCGAATTTTGATATCCGTAATTACATTATTAAAGCCCATGAAGTAAAATACATCAACGTTGCCGATGCCCGTATTTATCCTATAGATGGTGAGGTTTTTGTAGAAAAAGCTGCTAAAATGAGATCTCTGGATTCAGCTAAAATCATTGCCAATAATTTAACGCAATACCACACCATATTGAATTCGCACGTGGATATTTACGCCAAAAAAGATTATGCTGCTTCGGGGGATTACGATTATGTAGATGCTGAAGAAGGAAAGCAAAAAATTCATTTTGCCAACATTCATGTGGATACTACCTATCAAACTATTGCAAGTGGTATGATTGATGAAAAGCAGTTGTTTAAACTGAGTCCGCAATTTATGTACAGAGGCAAGGCCAGTATTGCCGCCAACAAAAAAGGAATTTTGTTTGAAGGGGGTACCAAGCTGAAACATGAGTGTAAAATGGACAAGCCATGGATCGCTTTTAAAAGTGAAATTGATCCGGCCAACGTGATGATTCCTGTGGATACACTGGTAACAATATTTGGCGACAACAGAACAAAACTCTTTAATGGTTTCAATATCACCAACGATTCAACCGGTGTTTATCCAGCTTTCATGTCGTTTAAAAAAGTGTACAGCGACGATAATCTTATTTCAGCATCGGGTTTCCTTAAATACGACAGTGAAACCAAAGAATATCAAATCTCCAATAAAGAGAAATTACGTGAGCGGAATTTCTCGGGGAATTATGTGAGCATGAATACCGAAACCTGTAAGGCGGAAGCGGAAGGTAAAATGCAGCTGGCTTTTAAAGCCGGACAAGTGAAAATGGATTTTGCAGGAAATATCGTTCAGAATACCCCTGAAGATACAGCCCGATTGGAAGGAATCATGACGCTGGATTTTATTCTGGATGACGGAATGTGGAAGCACATGATAAATAACATTGAAGGAAATCCCAATTTGAATGCGGTGAACAATAACCGTCAGGTTTATGAGCGTGCTTTGCGGGATCTCGTAGGTAAGGAAAAAGCGGATAAGTTGATTTCCGATTTATCCTTATATGGTGGCTTCAAACGCTTCCCCGATGAATTGCAACACAATCTTGTATTGAGTGATCTGGAGTTTACCTGGAACAAAGAAAAAAGCAGTTTTATTTCTGAGGGACGAATAGGAATCGGATCAATGGGCAACAAACAACTCAATAAATATGTAACGGGTTATGTGCAAATTGAAAGAAAACGAACCGGTGAGGAGATTAATATCTATCTTAAAATTGATGACAAAACATGGTATTTCTTTACTTATTCGAAAGGGGTAATGGCCTGCCTTTCCTCTCATGAAGATTTCAACGCCATCATCAATTCCCTTAAACCGGATAAAAAAGAATTTAAAGGTAAAAAAGACGAAGACCCTTATACCTTCATGCTTTCCACAGACAGGAAGTTGAAACTGTTTTTAATGAAGATGGAAGAAGGAGTAGGAGAGTAGTACTGAGTTTGAATGCCTTTTATAGCGCCACTAATTTTTCCCCAATGGATGTTTCGCCGCAAAATTTTAAACAAAGGATTGATGAACTCAAACAATTGCAGTTTGCCGGTCTCAACGAAAGATTAATTAAACGCTTTTTGGATTTAAGTATTGACTATCATTTCGATGCCGTCAATCTCAGAGAATTGGTGTTTACCCAACAAAAGGATGCTGCGCTGCAATTGATTTCGGGGATGCTCGGTTCATTGGCAGAAGCTCCGGCGCGCTATGATTTAAGCGACTTTGACGATGAAGTTTACAGGGCTGAAAAAATCACAAAAAGTTATGGTTCACGAAGTGATGCTTTTTGTTTGGACAGCTGCGATTTTTCTTTGAAAAAAGGAAGCATTACCGGAATAGTAGGAGAGAACGGAAACGGGAAAACTACTTTATTAAGAATGATAGCCGGCGAACTTTCCGTGACAACAGGCACCGCAAGCTACGGACGATACCAAGGTTGGGAAAACATAAAAAACAACATTTCCTACATTCCGCAACGTATTCCGAAATGGTACGGAACGCTGCAGCACAACATGAAATATTATGCTTCTATTCATGGCGTTAAAGGAAAAGAAAATCAGGAAATGGTTGATTTTTATATTCACCGTTTAGGATTAGAAAAATATAAAGATTACAGCTGGTCGGAAATTTCCACAGGTTACCGCCTCCGTTTTCAACTGGCTAAAATCATGTTGAAACACCCGCGTTTGCTGGTATTGGATGAACCGCTGGCTAATTTAGATGTAAATGCGAAACAATATTTTCTGGAGGATTTACAGGATCTGGCCCGTTCTCAAGCCAATCCGATTGCCATCATTTTAAGCTCTCAGCAATTGCATGATGTTGAAATGGTTTCCGATCAGATTATCTTTTTAAAAAAAGGAAAACCGGAATACATCGGTAAAGTAACCGATATTGGAAAAGACAGGGAATGCAATACTTTTGAATTGTCGGGAAATTTTGAATTGAGCGATTTGGAAAAACTAAAGCAAATCAATCCTGCCATCATCATCGATAAAAAAGGCATGACTTATCTGTTGTATTGTCCGCTGGATTTCACTTCCAAAAAACTATTGCAGGCCTTGGCCCAAATGGATTTTTCCATTGATTATTTAAGAGACATCAGTAATTCCACCAAAAAATATTTTTAGTCATGAGTTTTATTTCATCGTTGAAAAAACCTTTGCAAAAAGTTGATCAACATTTATTGGAGAAGTATCCGCTGTTGTGGGAAACCAAAGTACACTGGGTGTTTTATTTTGTGCTGCTTACTCATGTATTGCTTGCTGCAATAGTATTGTTGTTTAATATTTTGCCGGAGGATAAAGATACGATAGATACTATTTATGGAATTTCCTTTATTCCTATTATTCTGGCCATCGGCGCCTGGGTAACGATAGTGGTTCGTTTTAACCTGAACAATGAAAATGGTTCTGAGAAAAAGTGGATGGAAATACCTAAGTTTCTTACGCTCGCAGTTTCTTTAGCTCTGCTTTTTAGTTTGTCATACACCGTTCCTCTTTCAATGGCTTACAATGAAAGCAAGCATGTGGATTGGAACGAGTTGAAAAATGAAATCAATATTTTAAATGAAGGGAATCCTTATTTTCTTGATCATCAAATACAGGGGAATTATACGAGGGAAAGCCAAGATCTCAATTATGGAAAATGCGTTAAGGAAAAATTATATAAAGAAGATTTTTTTGAATCCACCTTCAGTGCCAAACAGCAAAAAATATTGGGTATCAAAGGCCCTGTTGAGTTAGAGCAGTCGTACCGCGATTCATCGGAAGCTACAATAAAAAGAAAAATCAGCGCTTACATTAACGTGACTAATAAATATGAGCCTTCTTATTTTTTACCTCTCGACTCCATTTATCTCTTGCACACTCAAAAATGTTCCTTGTTTTTTAAAAATGATAACGATACTTATATGTACACCGGACCGGAAATTGCACACAGAAATCAATACATGGTCTCCAACGAAATAGAAGATGAAGTAGACGTCATCACCTATGATTTGTTTTTTTTAGATGAAGATATGTTGTGGCCTTATTCTATTGTGATATTGATATTCGGCACTGTTGTGCTTTTACTGAAATCTTTACGCTGGCAGAGTTTTATATTGTTGCCTGTGTTTTTCACTCCTTTTTGCATTATATCGGTTGTAGTTTTCTTATTGGCATTTGAATACTATGATGAAGAAGAATCAATGATGACTTACTTTTTATGCTGCTTTGTTCTTTGTTTGTTTTGGGGAATAAGGGGGGCTTACAAAAAAAGTTATTCCTGGTTTGCCGTGATATGCCTGATGATGGCTCAGCTATGTATGCCATTTCTTCCTATGTACATTCTTTGTTTTTGCAGAGAGATGAATATTTATATGCCGGGATTATACCGCTACCACTATACGTATGATTCTTCTTTCAATTATTCCAGTTACGGTTTCCAGGAATGGTCTCGTGAAGCTTATATGATCATTGGCATTGTGCTGTATGTATTTCTTTTGCCTTTGTTTAAAACCTTTCAGGTGAAATATTGTTCATTGCCGAGAGGGAAGTAGAAATGTTATAATTTAGGAAATAAATCCTCCTTGCCATCGCGCCATCAACGCACTCCTCCTTTTCCAAAGGAGGAAGTTAGTTAGCGGGCATTTCCTGAAGTTTGCTGTGAAAATGGATAGGCATGGGCTTCTCCCTTTAAAAAAGGGAGAGTGCGCAGGGATTCTGTGTGAAGGCAAGAGGGATTTACTTAAACAACCCTTCCTTCGTCTTAGGTTTTTCTTTTTCCCGCCAGCGGAAATTCTCAAGTTTTAGCTTGGCAACATCTACTTTCTCAATAGGATGGAAGGTAGCGTTAGGCTTCACAAAGAATTTTATTTTACCCACTTTTCCTTCTTTAAAAGTGATCATAAGATTGCTGCAATCGGCCTGGTTGGCACCAACGTATGACCCGTCGTTCTCTTTGATATAGTATATGGTTTGACCATTTCCGGTGACTTTCATTTTTTTCATTTTCCCTTTGTCGAAATAACCAACCATGTCTCTTCCCTTGATCTGATCGTAGGTATCCGGACCGTTGTTAGAAACAATGAATCCGTTTTTGCGGACGCGCAATTCCTTGATTTTACTGTCGTACAAAAAGATCTCGATGTAATCGCCGGTGATCTGACTTTCGCCCGACCAGATCACCGGATCACGATACATTCTGATCAAAGAATCGGATGGAAAAAAAGTAATGGAATCGCAACTTCCCTGCATGTCTTTTCTGAAAAAACGAACGCCATAATAAGCGTAAATTTTCTTTTCTTTTTTGATGGTATCGTTAACGGCTTTTAAAGTATCGGCGTGGAGATACAAAGTGTCATTGTCGATGAGTTGCTCCAGCAAAGCTTTTTCAGTCATGACGCTTTTGCCTGATTTTTCATAAAATATTCCGTGGTTTCCTGAGATGGTAACATGCTCCACAGTATCGATGGCTCTTACGTTTTTATAGGCGTCGGTCACCAGGGTTTTGCTGTTGCGGTGAATAGAATCGGCATAAATGATTTGAGATTTCTCGGTGATCTTTGCATTTTTTTTGAAAACCGATTCCTGTTTTACTTCATCAAAATAACCGGCTTCACAATAAATTTTTCCTGATTTGGAAAGGATGTTGGTTGGTCCGTTAAAGGTGGTGCGCTGAGTAGGCGTGTGGTAAGTTAAAGTATCGGAAAGAATACTGAAATCGGCAGTTTTAACAACAACGTTCTTTTTGAAATTGATGACTCTGGTGGAAGTATTGTAGTAGCCTTTTTCGCTGTAAATTTTTGTTTTGTCGGCAGTGATGTTGGCGCCATCTAAATAATAGGCATTGTTTTTTTCGTTCTCGTAATACAACTGATCGGTTTTAATAACCGTTTTATCGCTGATCATGCGCACGTTGCCTGTGAAGATGGTGAGTTTTTTATCACCGTAATATTTCATCACATCGCAATAGGTTTTTACCGAATCTTTCTTGTTCATGTAAACACGGCCATAGCTGAAGAAATCGCCATTTTCATAAATGAAAGCGCTATCGCAAACCAATACTACATTGCCTTGTTGCAAATGGACGTGGCCCACCAGTTTTTGTTCGCCGGGTTTGGTAGATTCAAGATAATCGGCACCTTTGATCTGAACATATTCTTTTTTTTCGCCGAACTGAGCGTTCAAAAAAGAAGAAGCGAAGAGGAGCAAGGAAAGGATGAAAAATGACGAAGATGATATTTTATACTTCATTTGAAATCCCTCATTTTACTCGCTTAAACGAGAGCCTTATCTCTGATAAGAGTTTGTTTTCTATCCGGACCAACAGACACAACTGTGATTGGAGTTTCCAGTTCTTTTTCAAGGAAAAGAACATAGTCCAACAGTTCTTTCGGCATATCATCCGCAGAAGTTAAACCGGTTAAATCCTTGCTCCAGCCTTTGAGGTCAACATACACCGGTTGAACATTTTCAGGTTCAACGTTGTAAGGGAAGCGATCGGTTTTAACGCCTTTGTATAAGTAGTGTGTACACACTTTAATGGTATCGAAAATACTTAGTACGTCGGCTTTCATCATGATTAACTGAGTAACGCCGTTTAAAGTGATAGAGTATTTGAGAGCAGGTAAATCAATCCATCCGCATCTTCTCGGGCGACCGGTTGTTGAGCCGAATTCATTTCCTTCTTTACGCATGGCTTCACCTGTTGCGTCTTCGAGTTCGGTAGGGAAAGGTCCGCTACCAACGCGTGTGCAGTAAGCTTTAAAAATCCCGAATACTTCACCGATTCTGTTTGGCGCAATTCCTAATCCTGTACAAGCTCCGGCACATATAGTGTTGGAAGAAGTAACGAAAGGATAAGAACCGAAATCAATATCCAACAAAGATCCTTGTGCACCTTCGGCCAATATTGTTTTTCCTGCTTTGTAAGCATCAGCTAAATAATGTTCGCTATCGATGAAAGTTAATTTTTTCAAACTCTCTATTCCGTCGAACCATTCTTTTTCTGTTTCAGCCAAACCTGAATAATCAAAGCTGTATTGATCCAGCATGGCTTTGTGTTTATCCACTAATACTTTGTATCTCTCTTGAAAATCGGATAGTTCAATATCACCGATGCGCAAACCATTTCTTCCGGTTTTGTCCATGTAAGTGGGACCGATACCTTTCAATGTAGAACCAATTTTAGCTTTTCCTTTTGCCGCTTCCGATGCTGCATCGAGTAATTTATGGGTTGGTAAAATTAAATGTGCTTTACGTGAAACGTACATTCTTTTAGAAACATCAACACCACGAGTAGTTAATTTTTCAATTTCTTTTTTGAGGATCACAGGATCAATCACCACACCGTTGCCGATGATATTCATGGTGTCATCGTGAAAAATTCCCGATGGAATGGTGTGTAAAACGTGCTTTATACCATCAAACTCGAGCGTGTGCCCGGCGTTCGGTCCGCCCTGAAAACGAGCTATAATATCATATTTAGGAGTGAAAACATCTACAATTTTTCCTTTTCCTTCATCTCCCCATTGGAGGCCTAATAATACATCAACTTTTGTCATTTCG
>JAHEZL010000022.1 GCA_023251095.1 Flavobacteriales bacterium | reverse complement strand
AAAGAAGAAAGACCTTGGCAGAAAAGATGGAGAGAATTATTATAAATACTAAATTTACTTTATGGCTAAAGCTATTAAAAAAATATCCAAAGAAGTTTATCATCAGTTTCTTGATGAAGTAGTCCGATTGGTTCAAAATCATCGTGCATTTGCTGTTCAAACGGTTCAAACGATTTCAAATCAGTTGTACTGGAATATTGGTGAACTGATAATAAAAAAGCAAAATGAGCATGGATGGGGAAAATCTATAGTGGAGCAATTGAGTAAAGATTTGAACCAACATGTTGGAGAAGGAGTGAGTTGGTCACCCCGTAACCTTTGGTTTATGAGGCAATTGGTAGATGAATACTCAAATCTGAAACAGCCTGTTTCAGAAATAGAAAATCTGAAACAACTTGTTTCAGATGTACCTTGGGGACATAATATCCTTATTATCCAAAAGGTAAAAGATTTAAAGGCTCGTGTTTTCTATTTGCAAGCTACCAATAAGAATAAATACAGCCGTTCTGTTTTATTGCATCAAATTGAAGCGGATGCTTACGGCAAATATTTGTTAAATCCTTCACAAAATAATTTCGCAACTGCTTTACCTGAAAACATACTCGAACAAACTCAAGAAAGTATTAAAAGTGTTTACTCTCTTGACTTTTTAGACATCAATAAGCCAATTACCGAAAGGCAATTGGAGAATACAATGGTGGAAAGAGTAAAACGCCTTATGATGGAATTGGGTTATGGTTTTTGTTTTATTGGAAACCAATACCGAATTACATTAGGTGAGAAAGAGTATTTTATTGATCTTCTTTTTTATCACCGGATCCTCAAATGCTTAGTGGCGGTGGAATTGAAAGTAACAGAGTTTGAGCCGGAATTTGTAGGCAAACTCGATTTTTACTTACAATTGATCGACGAGCAATTGAAACAGCCCGATGATCAACCCAGCATCGGTATTTTGTTAGTGCCGCATAAAGATCAATTAGAAGTAGAATATGCTTTAAAAACTGCATCAAAACCTATAGGAATAGCACAATATACTTTAAGCAAGCAATTACCCAATGAATTAAAAGGAAAGCTGCCAACCGCTCAAGAATTTCAGCAAATACTCGACGATAAAAAAGAAGAACTCTAATTTTAAAAATTAAAATACATTAATATTTTTATTTTATGGAGTTACGTGAGTCTTTCCAAAAGCAAGACTACATCAATGTAATATAACCTTTTGCCTCCTGGGGTATTCCTTTTGCAGAACTATATTTAACTACAAAATAATATGTCCCTGAAGATGTTGGAGAACCATTGTATTTTCCATCCCAATTAGGAACCAGATTTTCATTTGAATCAAAAATTAAAATTCCCCATCTGTCATAAATTGAAAAACGACTGAAGAGAAAATTAGCTTTTATTTTTTCTAAGTTTCCAATAGGTTCAAATACGTCGTTATACCCATCTCCACTAGGTGTCATCACATCTGGCCAAGAAATCGTAACATCATCACAGAAAATAGTTGCTTCAACAGTGTCTTTATTTGAACATTGATTGGAGTCAATAACTGTTACCCAATACAATCCTGGTTGAGTTATAATAATAGAGTTTATGTCTTTATCTAAAGTGCTCCATTCCAATTGCATTGTTCCGGTATATTTTGCAATCAAAAATTGAAGCAATCCCATACTGAATAATCGTTATTAGGAAATGCGCTTCTCCCTTTGAAAAAAGGGAGAGTGCGGAGGAATCATTGTGTGATGGCAAGAGGGATTTCGAAGCGTGTAACTTGCTCTAAAGTATTTAGATGTCTAAAATTCCGATAAGAAACTATCCAGGAAATCAAAAAAGGAATAATTGCAAAACATGGAATACTTAATAATTCTATAGATCGATCTTCACCTATTATTAAATAGATAGCATAACAGATTATAGAAAGTACAGGGAGGACAATTGGAGTAAAGTATAGAAAAAATGATTGTACTTTATTGTTATAAACTTGTTCGTTTGCACATATTAAAGAAATTAGGCACAGTAATGCAAGAGCAATGATTATTATTAAATCGGCAACAATCAACATAGCAAGTCCGAATATGTTTGGGAAAAATATGTTAAGTCCAATAAAAACAAAAAAAGTTGATATGCATGCGGCAGCGAGTATACTTTTTAATATATAGTCTCTTAAAGTTTTATTCATAAAGGTCATTTATAAAACCCCCATTCCATCATATATTTCCAAACTCTCTCCGGAACAAAATACTGAACATTTTTTCCTTCTTTAATGGCTTTGCGAATGAAGTCGGCCGAGATTTCTACTTGTGGTGCGTTCAGAATTGAGACTTTTGGGTGCGAGTGAAATTCTGTTTTTTCGCAGTTGGGGCGAGGGTAAACCAACAAGTTACAAAGCTCTAAAATCCTTTCGTAGTTTTTCCATTTTGAAAAAAAAATCAAATTATCTTCTCCGATGATTAATGAAAATTGATAAGCCGGATATTTCTCCTGCAAATGCACCAAGGTGTTGATGGTGTAAGATGGTTGTGATAATTTGAATTCAATGTTGGATGCCTTGAATCGTGGTTCCAGTTCAATTGCTTCTAAAACCAATTGATAGCGATGGTTTTCAGAGAGTAAAGATGATTTTTCTTTCAGTGGATTTTGCGGAGAAATGACAAACCATATTTCTTCGGCATCGGTGAATTCCAGCATGTAGTTGGCCAGCACCATATGACCATTGTGAATGGGATTGAAAGAACCGAAAAAGAGTCCTATTTTTTTCATGACTTTATTTTCCTGATAAAAACTCTCCCACCACTTGCTCTGCTTTTGCGCAAGCCATTTCCAAATCGGAGTTGACCAATATGATATCAAAAAGAGAAGATTTTTCTAACTCAAGAGGAGCTTTGCCGATTCGTCGGGCGATGCTTTCGGGAGTTTCTGTGTCGCGTTGTTCCAGTCGTTCGCGCAAAGCTTCAATGGAAGGAGGCATTACAAAAATGGCCAGAGCCCTGTCGCCAAATGCTTTTTTGAGATTGAGTCCGCCGTCCACATCCACATCAAAAATAACGTGTTTGCCTTTTTTCCAGATGCGTTCAATTTCCGATTTCAAAGTGCCGTAGAAATTGTCTTTGTACACTTCTTCCCATTCCACAAATTCATCGAGGTCGATGTTTTGTTTGAAGTCGGCAATGGATAAATAATAGTAATCTTTTCCATGAACTTCACCTTCGCGCTGCATGCGCGTACAGGCCGATACAGAGAATTCCAATCCGAAATCTTTTTTCAGTAAATGATGCACAATGGTTGTTTTTCCTGCACCTGATGGAGCAGAAAAAATAATCAGTTTTCCTTTATGTGCGTTAGAGTACATTTAAACTTTGCTCTTTAATTTTTTCAAGTTCATCTTTCATTTGCACTACTATCTTCTGCATATCGGCGTCGTTGGATTTGGAGCCGATGGTGTTGATTTCACGGCCGATTTCCTGTCCGATGAAGCCTAATTTTTTTCCAGGATATTGTTCTTCTTTCAAAGTTTGAAGAAAGTAATCTAGATGTATTTTCAAACGAACTTTTTCTTCGTTGATGTCGAGTTTTTCAATGTAAAAAATCAATTCCTGTTCGAAGCGGTTTTTGTCTACCATTCCTTCTTTCATTTCTGAAACGGCTTTTTCCAGTCGCTCACGGATTTTCGCCATGCGTACTTTATCCAGTTCGGTGATTTTAAGCAGATGGTCGTTGATGTTTTGAATGTTTCTGAGCAATTCAGTTTCCAGATTTTTTCCTTCGCTTACCCTGTGTTCATCCATATTGGCAATGGCAGCCAGGGCAGCTTTATGAATGTGTACCCATTCGCTTTCATCGAGCTCAGCTTTATCGGTATTCATCACATCGGGCATGCGCAAAAGCATGGCAATCATTTCTTCCGAAAGCTTGTCGCCCAGTGAAGGTTCTAATTGTCGGATTTGTGCGTAGTAGGAGAGGGCAAGATCTTTATTGATCTTCACGGAAGTATTGTCTCCGGCGGATTCGCTGTACATTGAAAAATCTATTTTACCTCTGTTTAAAGTTTGAGACAATAGGTTTCTTAATTCAATTTCTTTCGATTTGTATTGATTCGGAATACGTAAACTGATGTCGGCCTGTTTGCTGTTGAGTGATTTCACTTCCACAGTGATGACTTTGCCGGCCAGCTGTGCTTCACTTTTCCCGAATCCCGTCATTGATTTTATCATGCACTTTCTTTTAACAAACATACATGATTCGGGAAAGAATCCCAAAAAGTGGTGTAAGGATTAGGCTTTGCTTTCTTTTCCAACGAGGTAAACCCCAATAAATATTAGGATTGCAGCGAATATTGCAGATAGGGACAGCTCTTCATCCAGCCATAGCATCGCCAGTACTACTGCGATGAGTGGCTGAACATATAAATAAGAACTTACCAGCGCTGAGGAAACCCAGCGCAGCGCCATAATATTGGGAACATAGCCCAAAAAAGTAACGATAGCCGAAGAGTAAATGAAGGCCCACCAAACCTGATTGTCGAATTTATCCCATTCTACTGCCATGGTTTCCTGATAACCAAAGGGAATCAACATGATTAGGCCCAATAAGAAAATCCATTTCATTAAAGTGATGGTGTCGTATTTTGTGATTAAGGGTTTTACGATAACGACATAGAGTCCGAAAAGAATAGAATTCACAAAAATCATAGTATTTCCATACAAGCTGGAAGAAGTGTTTGCTCCTTCTTTTTGCATGATGATGAATACAGCGCCGATACAACCCAAAGCGATACCTGTCATTTTTGTTGAATTGATTTTCTCTTTTAATAATACGGATGCGAAAAGCAATACAATGATGGGATTACTGGTCATGATAAGAGAAGCATCAATTGGTGAAGTGTTCACCGCTCCCTGGAAAAAACAAAGTTGATTGAAGGCTGAGCCACAAATGGCACAGAGTACAATTTTTGGCCAGTCTTCCTTTGCGATAGTTTGTTTTTTGATGAAGAGTCCGGCAATCCAGAAAAAAACCACCGCCATCAGAGTGCGAATGAGCACGAGTCCGCTGGGTCCCATATGCTCGGGAGATACAAACTTAATGATCACATAGTTGGCGCCATACACAATACTTACAATAATTAGAGTAATATGGGCCAGGGTGTTTTTCGACATTATTTTTTGAGCTTGTTTTTCAATCCTTCGGTGGCGACTTTGGCATTACCTATAAAGATTTCGTTGCCAACGATTCCAACCGGACGGCGCAAAAAAGTATATTCTTCGAGGATGAGTTTGCGGTAATCTTTTTCCGTTAGTTTTTTATCGGCCAGTCCCAAGCTTCGGTATTTTAAAGATTTGCGACTGAACAGGCTTTCATAAGAGCCGGAGAGCTTAGCCATTTCGTCCAATTGAGCAGGTGTAATTTTTTCTGTTTTGATGTCTTGCAGTTCAACCTCTTTGCCCGGTTTTACTTCTTTTAAAATTTTAGCGCAGGTAGAGCAGGTTTTTAAATGATATATTTTTTTCATTCTCAAAAAATTTGAATTCAAGTTTAGGTATTTTATTCAGGATAAATACAATAATTTAGTGTGTTTTACATTTTCATGGTAATGTCTTTAAAATTGAAATATTTTCTTCTTGTATTTGCTCTCTTAACTTTTAGTTTTTCTTTAAGGGCCGATCATTATTATGGAGCCAGTATTGCTTATAAAGCATTGGGTGGTTTTGCCTACGAATTCACTGTAATTACCTATACCGACGGGGATAATAAATTTAGTGATGAAGTGGCATTAAGGATATATTGCGGCGATGGAAAATCACTTTTGTTGCCGCGAACCAATGGTCCTCTCGTTGATCAGGTTCCTAATGGCGTCATCATAGATACAGATGCAAAAATCAAGAAAAACATTTACAAGGGTCAGTATACTTATTCGAATGAAGGAAATTTTAAAGCATATATTTCTGAAGCTTACCGACATGGAAGTATTGCCAATGTTAATATTGGAAATTCTGCCGTAAAAAAATTATATATATCTGCCATTATCCCTGTGTATACTGATGCTTCCATTTGTGTAAACAATTCGGCGGAGTATCAGCTGGATCCTCTTTTTTACGCTTATGAAGGAGTGGAATATAGTACTAATTTCGGATTGTATGATTCGGATGGCGACAGCTTAGCTTTTGAAATCACCGATTGCAAAGGAGCCAACGGATTAAGTTTGGAGAATTATTTTATTCCTTCCTCCGTATCGGTTGATCCTCATACGGGAACACTTACATGGACGAATCCAATCAAAGGAATGTATACTTATTCAGTGATGGTGAGTGAATTCAGAAAGGAAAAAAAAATTGGTGTGAGCGCGGTTGATTTTTTAATTTTTGTGTCGACAGGTTTTAGTGAAACACCTGCATTTTCAGTAGATCCGCAGTTCTCAATAAATTCCGACGGGACTTATGCGGTATCCATCAATCCCACAGAGGTATTAAAATATAGCAGTAGTATTTCTTTAACGGGAAGTCATACTATTTCTTATTCTGCCTGGAACAATACCGGAGCGATTGTGAGCTCTAATCCTATGCTTGCGGCTTCGTCGGTTACAGATACCATACAATGGACCACCTTGCTTTCTCAGGGAAGAACGGCGCCCTATATTTTTGTTCATCGTTTCAGTATCACCGAAGGCGGAAAAAAACTGCAAAAAGATTTTGCTGTTTTGGTGTATGTAGTGGGCAATCAGTTGGTAACTTGTACTGTTCCCGATATCGGAACAATAGAAAAAGTTCCTCCTGAATTGGCTTACTACACAGTGTCTCCAACGGTTTTCACAGATGGTGTATATATCAACACAGGATCTTCACCCGACATACTCAAAGTTTTTATTTACGATATACAAGGGAAGGAAATGGATGCTTTCAGTAACTTTACGCAGGAAACTGTTTATCTGGATTTATCACATTACGCAGCAGCAGTTTATATTTTAGTTTTGTGGAAAGGCAATGATCCTCATAAACTGGTAACACACATTGTAAAACTTTAAGATGGCAATTATAAAAGAAGTTCAGGGCAAGTCTCCTCAGTTTGGAAACGACTGCTACATAGCAGAAAACGCAACCATTGTAGGAGACGTAGTTTGCGGAGATCAATGTAGTTTTTGGTTCAATGCAGTAGTGCGCGGAGATGTACATTACATTAAAATGGGCAACAAAGTGAACGTTCAGGATGGTGCTTGTATTCACGCTACTTATCAGAAATTCCCAACGAATATTGGTAACAATGTTTCAATTGGACATCATGCTATTGTGCACGGATGTACGGTTCATGATAATGTGCTGATTGGTATGGGAGCTATTGTAATGGACGATTGTGTGATTGGGGAAAACTCTATCATTGCTGCCGGTGCTGTATTAACACAGGGAACTATTGTGGAACCGGGTTCCATTTATGCCGGTGTTCCTGCGAAGTTTATTAAGAAAGTGGATATCAAATTACAAGAGGGGGAGATCAATAGGATAGCGAATAATTATGTGAAGTATTCGGGATGGTTTAAATAACTACTTCCACAAATTCACTTCCTTCAACTTCACCTTATCACCAAAGAAAACTTTAGTAGATTCCTCAAAGGATTTGGTGTAATCGGAAACGTAAAATTCGTGTTTTGGATTTTCTGTTTTAGACAAAAGTTTTTGTGCTTTTAATGCGTCTTTAACGGAATGCGCAACAATGTCGGCGCTATTGAGAATTTTAATTTTTTGTTTTTTCTTTTTGTACACCGCTTCGATTTCTTTTTGAATCAAAGGATAGTGTGTACATCCTAAAATTAAAGCCTCAATATCTTTCAAGGCGTTTTTTTCCAAATAGGCGGAAATAATGGTTTTACTGATGTTATTGTTGAAAAACCCTTCTTCTATCATAGGCGCCAATAGTGGTGTTGCGAGAGAATTGGTTTGTATGCTTTTGTTGGCTTTTTTTATGGCGTTGGGATAAACCCGGGAATGAATTGTGCCTTTTGTTCCGATTAATCCGATGGTTGTTTTGTTAAAATGGGATGCAGCATATTCCACTACAGGATCAATTACATTGAGTACAGAAATGTTTTTAATGTGTTCGGCGGTTGTTTTGCGTGCTGCTGCCGAAGCAGTGTTACAGGCAATCACAATCAGTTTACATTTTTTAAGCAATAAAAAATCGGCAATGTTTTGCGAATAAAACTGAATGGCACTTGCCGATTTATCTCCGTAAGGAACGTGGGCAGTATCTCCGAAATAAATGATTTTTTCGTTGGGCAGTAATTTCCGGATGGCGTTGGCAACGGTTAATCCTCCAATGCCTGAATCAAAAATTCCTATGGGTTGATTGGATGTTGCCATATTTTAAAAAAGCATCCGTTCGTCAGTTGGCGGACGGATGCTTGAAATTATTATTGTTTTGTAGTGCCTGTTTTAGCAGGAGTAACAGTAGCAGGAGCAATACCTAATTCTTTTTTCACTAAATCAGTAATGTCAATTCCGCCATCGTGGTACAATGCAACACCGGTACTGATATCAAAAACGTAAGCAAATTTCCCTGCTTTAGCTACTTTGTCGATAGCATCTTTCACCTTTTTTTGTAGAGGCTCCAGCATTTTTTGTTCTTGTTCCTGCATTTGTGTTTGTGCACTTTGCTGAATGTTGTTCATTTCTTCCTGTAAAGCTACCAGTTTAGTTTCTGTAGCTTCTTTCACCATTGGTGACATGGTAGCAATGCTAGTTTTGTATCTGTTTAAAGTAGAAGTATATTCTGCTTCTTTATCGGCTAATTCTTTTTTGAAAAATTCAAGTAATTGTTCCAGTTGAACTTTGATTGAATCTCTTTGTGGCATTGCCATTACGATATCACTGGAGTTAACATGTCCGATTTTTTGCGCTTGTGCAAAAGAGGATAAGTTGAATAATAAAGCGATGGCAAGAGTTAAAATAATTTTAGGAGCTTTCATGTTTAGTTAGATTAATATTAATATCCGAGTTGTTTTAAAATGTCGTTACTGTGTTCGTTTTTTGAGCTTATATACAAAACCGATGTGCTTCCGGCTTTATCTATAATTAGGGTGTATCCTTTGGATTCCGCCAATTGTTTTACGGCGTTGAATACTTTGTCTTGAATGGGTTTTACGAGTTTTTCTCTTTCTTTGAATAATTCTCCGTCGATGCCGAAATATTTTTCCTGTAAGTCGTGTAATTCTTTTTCAGCCTTTTCTATTTCCTGTTCTTTTTTCAGGCGCATTTCCTGAGAGAGCAAAATTTTATCGGCCTGGTAATTTTTGTACATCTGATCTATCGAAGCTTTTTTCACTTCAATTTCTTTTTGCCATTCCGCGGATATTTGTTCCAGTTTGGTTTGTGCGGTTTTATAATCGGGAATATGATCCAGAATATATTTGGTATCCACACAGCCTACCTTTTGGGCGTTAAGCGCCACACTGAACAAAAAGGAAAATATGAATAGAAATCTTTTCATTTTATTTTTTCAAGCGGTGACGAAGTTAAAAATTTAAAGGCAGATATAGAACTGTTTCAAGCAAAGGTCGGTCCAATTTTACCATCCGCTGAAATTTCCTCCAATCATGAAGGTAGTTTGCCAGCTTGGAATGGCGGCATCGAAGCCATAACCTAAGTCCAAACCGAGCAATCCGAACATCGGCATAAAAATTCGTACTCCAACACCTGCTGATTTTCTTGCTTCGAAAGGACTGAACTGAGCTACACTTGACCAAGCTCTTCCTGCTTCGGCAAAAGCCAGGGCGAATATAGTAGCGCTTGGATTGAGTGAAATAGGATAGCGCAACTCCATAGTATATTTTACTGCAGCAACTCCTCCACTTGTAGGGGTAACATCATTGGTTCCGTAATTGGCAGTGTATCCTCTCAATGAAATAATTTCACGTCCGTCAACATTGTAAGTTGCTAAACCGCTTCCTCCTAAATAAAAATGCTCGAAGGGAGAATAAGCCAAACCTGTATTGTATCGGCCCAGGATCCCAAAATTCACTTTGGTATACAACACTAAATTGTCGAATATTTTATTGTACCATTCGGCCTGAACTTTGAATTTATTGTATTCAATCCAGTTGAAGGTTCGTGGGTCAACATTAGGATAAAATTGTTTTTCCAAACTGTTCCATGGAGGAGTGAGCTGCATGGTGAAGGTGATGTTTGATCCGCTTCTCGGGTAAATCGGCTGATCTACGGAGTTTCTGGAAAGCACTATTTTTCCGAACATACTGTTTCTAAATCCATTGATGGGTATGCCCGGATATTTGTCTACATCGTAGTATTGATAGGTCAATGAATACTGAACAGTAAAAAAGTCATCGGGCCATTTTAATCTTTTACCAAAACCAACAGTTGCATTAGAAACATAGTAATGGCCGGTAATTTTACTGTTAACATCAAGATTGTTCATGCGGGTATGTGCTAACGATATACTCAATGAATTTGGTTTTTTGCCGCCCAGCCATGGTTCAATAAACGACATATTATAACCTTGATAATAGGCTCCTGTAGATTGTGCTCTGATGCTTAAGGTTTGTCCTCCACCGGAAGGAAGCGGCGACCATGCTTTTTTGTCTAATATTCTTTTGCTGGAAAAGTTGTTGAAGGAAAGTCCGAGTGTTCCGATCAGTCTGCCCGCGCCATATCCGGCAGATAATTCCACCTGATCCGAAGGTTGTTCTTCTACAATGTATTCAATGTCTACAGTACCGTCGGCAGGATTTGGTTTTGGGTTAACCGACATTTTTTGGGCGTTGAAATATTTCAACTGCGACAACTCCCTTTGTGAACGGATGATGTCGGAGCGACGGAACAACTGTCCGGGTTTGGTACGGATCTCGCGCATTACCACAAAATCACTTGTTTTGGTATTTCCTATTAAAGTTACTTTGTTGATACGCGCTTGTTTCCCTTCGTAAATGCGCATTTCAATATCTACAGAGTCATTTTCAATTTTAACCTCTTTGGGTTGAATATTGAAAAACAAATAACCATCGTCGAGGTAAAGAGAGCTGATGTCTTGTCCGTTAGGATCCATCGTTAGTTTAGAATTAAGGTTTTGCATGTTGTACACATCCCCTTTTTTAATTGCGAGTATTCTGTTGAGTTCTTCTGTGGTGTATTTGGTATTTCCGGCCCAGGTGATGTTTCTGAAATAGAATTTTTTTCCTTCTTCCAAATAAACATCGATGAGTAATCTGCTGTCGCTTATTTTTTTTACTGTATCGGAAATGATGCGCGCATCTCTGAATCCTTTAGCATTGTACTTGGTAATGATTTCTGCCAGTTCATTGTTGTAATCTGTTTCAGAGAAGGCACCATCCTTAAATACATTCCACCATCTGTAGCGCTTGGTTTCCTTCATTGCTCCGCGCAATTTGGCATCGCTGAGCGCAAGATTTCCGTGAAAAACAATGTCCTGAATTTTTACTTTTTTCCCTTTATCAATAATGATTTTAAGGTTTACCTTGCTTCCGTCGGCAGAATCAACCGTTTGTATGATGGTTACTTTGGCATTGGCTCTTCCTTTGTCCACGTAATGTTTGATGATTAAGTTTTTGGTGTTGAGCAAAAGATTTTCGGTGACGGGTTTATCTTTTTGCAGATTAATTTTTTCACGAATATCTTTTTTGTCGGTTTTGCTTACTCCCGAAAAACTGTATTTATTCAATCTTGCGCGTTCTTTCACAACAATCAATAAGCTGATTCTGTTTTCGCTGATGTTGGTGTACAAAAGTTGAATGTCCTCGAAATAACCGAGATCCCATAATTTTTTGATGGCTGTTGCAGCCTGATCTCCGGGCCATTTAAAAATACCGCCGATGTTTAATCCCGACCAGGAAACAATGTTGGAGTTTTCAATGGTTACATTTCCCGAAACACCGATATTATCGATAATATATTCCTGCTGAACATCGGAAAACTGATCGTTGATTTGAGAAAACGCAGTATGCGAAAGAAAGAGTAGGAGCGCGATGGAAACTAAATACTTCATATTTTACACCGTAATTTGCTCACTTGTCATTCCGAATCTTCTTTCTCTTTGTTGAAAATCTATAAGGGCTTTAAAAAAATCATCTTCCCTGAAATCCGGCCACAGAGTTTCGGTGAAATAGAGTTCAGAGTAAGCCAATTGCCACAAAAGGAAATTACTGATTCTGTATTCACCGCTGGTGCGGATCATGAGTTCGGGATCAGGGAAAGCACTTGTATTGAGATACTGACTGATGGTTTTTTCTTCTATGGCATCTTTATTCAATTTGCCTGAAACAACGTCGTTACAAATGTTTTTTACGGCATTTGTAATCTCCCATTTAGAGCTGTAGCTCAGAGCCAGTATTAAATTCAGCTTTGTATTTTGTTTTGTATTGTTGATGGCTTCCTGTAGTTTTTTCTGACACTTTTCGGGTAACGATTCAATATTTCCGATGGTGTGTAAACGGATGCCATTCTCATTTAGTGTTTTGGTTTCACCATTGATGGTATCTACCAGCAATTCCATCAAGGCATTGATTTCGGCTTGCGGACGGTTCCAGTTTTCTGTGGAGAAAGCATAAAGGGTAAGGTTTTGAACCCCGCTTTTCACTGCGGCTTCCAAAGAAGCGCGTACTGCCTTAACACCATTCTGATGTCCGAAGATCCTCATCATTCCTTTCTTCTTCGCCCATCTCCCGTTACCATCCATAATGATAGCAACATGTTTCGGAACATTGTTTTTATTTATTTTCTCAAGCAATGACATCTGCGGAATAACGGCTTTTTTTAAAGAGGTGTAAATGTAGTTTTTTTTTCAATATTTTTTAAACTAAAACCCTTGATTTTCTTGGTGCTTTAGTTAGTATCTCTGCAAATGGGTTCTTTTCCAAGTTTAAATGAAACGGTGATGCCTGTAAACACATACCAATCGGTGGTTTTACTGTCGCCGCGTTGTTTGTTAATAAGGCTTTCCGACGACAGAGAACTTTTGTTGGACATCTGAGCTGCTTCAGCAGAAAGTAATTTAGGGTCAACATAAGTAGTACTCACATCATCCAGATAATCGGTAAATGTTTTGCGAATTCCCCATTCGGCGGTAATGGCAAAGCGTTGTAATTTAACTTTAACACCTATTCCCATAGGGATTGCAACTTGATGCCGGAAATATTTTTTGCGATCGGGAAAGGCCGAACTTCCTTGTCCTTCAGTGCCAAGAGGTTGAAGATCCACCCAGGTTCCGTTTAAATTTCCCTGCGGATTAAAATAAAAGTAATTGAGACCGCCAAAGATAAAGGGTGTGACTATTCGTTTTGCGTCTTTGTATAAAGCAAATTCATAGAAATTAAATTCCAGAATACTCCCTGCTTCCAATACGAAAGATTTGAATGAAAGTGCGCGATTTTGTTCAAATACATTTTCCGAATTACTGTCGGATCCGCCAACTTCTCCATAATTAACAAAGGCCCTGATGGCGTAATGGCCATTTAAATTGTAACGATAAAACAAACCTCCGGCGGGGCGTATTGGATGTGTTCCTAAGGGGAAATGAACATGATTTAATTCTCCAAGGTAGTAAGAGGTACCCATGAAAAGTCCTATTTCCGAATAGGGTCTTATGGTGAAAGAGGAAAAGCTTTTAAAAGGTAAAGAAAAGAGGAAAAAAAATAAAACAATTTTGTGTTTGTAGAGCATACCGTGAATTCTATGCCCGTACAACGACATTATCGATAGAAAATTGCTTAATTGAATTTCGGTAAGTTGTTTCTTCCTGTTTTAAGCTTGTAGTTGACAGAAACAGTAAGGAACATATAAACGTCATGGTCGGTAGGGTCGCCACGTTGTTGTCCTGCTGCATAATCAGGATTTTTTCCCAAGTTCGGATCTGCTAAATAAGCAGCAGTAGCTCCATGTAGGTTTTTAATGGTTTCGTTGTCGAAATAAGTAGTACTTACGTCGTCAATATAATCTGTAAAGGTTTTACGCATTCCATACTCCAATCCTACTAACCATTGTTTATCAATGGCGTATTTAAATCCGAATCCTATTGGAATGGCGAATTGAAACTGGCTGTAATCTTTACGTGTGACAATCAAAGATTGTCCTTCGGTATGCAAAGGAGCTAAATCTCTCCAGGTGCCTGAAGCATCTAAGCCCTGAGGATTAAAATAAAATCCTGCTATTCCGATAAAACCATAAGGATACAATTCGAGTGCTTTCTGACCTTTGATACCTCTTAATCTGTATCGGTGACCAACACGTTCTTTGATGGCCATAAATTCATAACGGGCACCGAATTCTAAAATATGAGATCTGAATTGTAATAAACGATTGTTTCTGTTTGCCCATGCGGTCAATCTGTCGTCTCCTGCTACCATGCCCCAGTTGAATTCCACTTTTACAGCCTGACGGGGATCTAATTTGTAACGCATACCCAAAGTTACTGCAGGGCGGGTAGTATTGATTTCAAGGTCATTGAAATAATTGGTTCCTATCATGTTGGCACCACCTAAATCTCCAAGGAAATTGGCAACTCCCAAGCCAAAACATACTTCGTATCTAAGTCTTTTCCACTGAGCGTAAGTTTGCGCTTTAGCAGAAGTGGTAAGCATAAAAATGCTCAAGAAAGCAAATAAATATTTCATGGATGTGTTTTTCACTAAAGGCAAATATAAAAAAATTAGGCCAGCACCAAATAGATTTTTTTAGTTTCTTGTATCCAATCCCCAATTCAATTTGTTTCGGAGGGTATTTGCAAAGGAATGTCCTTTGATACGAACGATGTTTGCTTTAAATTCCCCTTTTTCAATAATCAGTTCGGTTTTTTCATCAATGCTGTAGTTTCTGGAATCAAGAGAAATGAGGAATTCATTGCCTCTTCCTTCCATTTTCAGCTTTATTTTTTTGGTGTTTGGAATAATCAAGGGTCGGACATTGAGGTTATGAGGAGCAATAGGGGTAATGATAAAAACTCCCGATTGAGGCATTACGATTGGTCCGTTACAGCTCAGAGAATAACCCGTTGAGCCGGTTGGGGTTGAAATAATAAGCCCGTCGGCCCAGTAAGAAGCCAGATATTCCTCATCAATATAAGCATGCACAATGATCATGGAAGAGGAATCTTTTTTGTGAATGGTAATTTCATTGAGCGCAAAGTTGGTGTCGCCAAAAAGATTCCCGTCGGCCATTACTTTTACTAAACTTCTTTCGTCAATAAAGTAATCTCCGTTTAAAATACTCTCCATAGATTTTATGGTGTCGGGAGAGGTGATGCTTGATAAAAAACCTAGTCGGCCCGTATTGATTCCTATGATAGGAGTTCCCGCTTTTACCATAATTAAAGATTCCAAAATGGTGCCGTCACCACCCAAACTGCAAAGAAAATCAATGTCGTTTATTTCATCGGGAGTATTGAAAATACATGCGTTTTCAAGAAAAGTAATTTTGTCGGCTATTTTTTTAAAAAAGGGCTCATAGATGCAAAACTCAATGTTTTTATGCGCATCCAGATAGCGAAAGAAATCAAGGAAAATATCCTTTTTCTGTTCGTTATACTCTTTACCAAAAATGGCCAGCTTCATATTAATATTTAAATAGGTGCTATAAAGCTAAGATAAATCCCCGATAGTCCTTTTCTATTTACTGAATATTCTATTCGGAATACTTTGTCGTAGTAGGTGACAAAGTCGAGTCCTAGTCCGTAACCAATCAATAAAGTATTGGCCAGAGTATTGTTGGTGGTGTAAGTATTGTCTTGAATATATCCTATATCCAATAAGGCATTTAAGTAAAAGGAGTAATGAAAAGTGTTGAATTTTTCGAAGGGCAGATAAGGAATTTTATAAATATGAGGCTTCAGTAATTGAAATTTAAGATTGGATTTTACGATAAAAAAGTTGGTTCCGCTGATGAGGTAGGGTTCATAACCCCTTACGTAATCGGGCGAAAACCCCAGCCCTCTTGCAATATAAAAAGGAGCCGAGGGAGTTGAAAACACCCGGCCTCTCATTCCTAAAGCATAGTAAAACCGGTTTTTAATTTTCCAGAATTTTTCGGCTGTACAGGTGAATGAAGCAGTATTGATGTTTCCGGGTGCGAAATTGAAGCCTATTTTTTTTATTTCGAAATCGTAGTCGTATCCTTCAAGCGGATAATTTTTAGAATCCCGTTTGTCTTTTTTGTAGAAATAGCGAAAGGAAAAATAGGAAACATGGTTTTTGCCGGCGATTAAATAATTGGGATTTTCTTTTGCACTTACAATGGTGTCCTGCACTTTTATTTCATCAAAATCCACTTTCAATGAATGCTGCTGATACAGTTTGCTTCGGAAAACATATTCCAGATAAGCATTGAATTCACTACGCATCACGTTTTTCACATCTTTCAAGTAAGTGATTTTGTCGTTCATGCTTTTGTAGTAAACCTCATGACGTTTAACCGAAAGAAAAGAGAAATTTAAACCATGGTTTTTTGTTTTGATGAGATAAGGAATTTTGTATAAAACCCCGATTTCCTGAGAATAACCGAATTTGAGCTTCATTTCCAGCGTTTCCTGTCGGCCCCACATGTTGTATTGCGATAGGTACAATCCGTAGCTCAATCTGTCGAGTGTTTTGTATTGCCACCAGTCGAAAAAATTCCTGTCCTCTACTATCAAAATAGGTTGCGGCCAGGTATACCATCTTTCTTTAAGAACAATGGATACGTTCAACTTCAGGCCATCCAGACTATAATTAATATCCGCAAAATTAAAGAGTGCCGTATTCAGTAAATTTTGTTTGGAACGTTTTGCTTTGTTTTGAAAATCCACCAGACTCAAAGAATCTCCTTCTTTGAAGGTGAGTTCTTTCTGAATGATATAAGGTTGTGTGATTTTGTTGCCCTCGATTGAAATTTTGTTGATTACCAGAATACTATCCTGACCGGCAAGAGACAAGGAAGAAATAAACAATAGCCCAGCAGCTACAATTATTTTAAACATTGTTACATGTTGAGGTAATTCATAAACAAATCGTAACGTCTTTGTAAATCCTCATCAAAAGTGCTTTGGTGGTAGCTTTCTTTAATGTGGTATTTATAACGATCGAAAGTTTGAATGATTCGGGATAAATCTATTTTGTTGATTTTTAAAACTACTTCCAGCTTTGTAGAATCGTTGGGAGTAGCAGTAGAACAGTTTAAAATTTTAGCGCCGTCGGATTCCACAATCTGCGCAATATGTGATAAGGAATAGTCATTCACGTTTAATTCCAATACAATAACACCTCCCGGTTCATTGGCAGAAGTAAGCTTTGAAAGGGTGTAAGCAATGTCTTGAGAAAGGATACAGCCCACATAATTTTCCTGATCATCTAAAACGGGAACAACGGAAATCCGTGCTTCGCCCATGATTTTAATGACTTCAAAAATGTGATTTTGTAATTTAACGAAAGGTCGCATCAGAGAGAGTTTCTGAGTTTTGATTTCTTCCGAAGTGTCCTCAAAGAAATTGTAAATATCATTGTCGGAAATGAGTCCCAGATATTCTGCATCTTTTACCAAAGCAATGTGAGATACCCTGTTTTCATCCATCATTGCGAGCGCATCATCACCACTGTTCTGAGGTTTCAGAAAGGGAAGATCATAGGATATTAATTCTTTTGCTTGCACGAGAACACTATTAATTAAACAAACATACTCAGTATTTTTTACTTTTGCTTTCTTATTTAAGTTCCATTCATGACGCGATTAAGTGTAAATATTAACAAAATTGCCACTCTTCGGAATTCCAGAGGGGGCAATGTGCCCGATCTTATTCAGGTGGCGAAGGATTGCGAAAGGTTTGGTGCGCAAGGGATTACGGTACATCCGCGTCCGGATGAGCGCCACATTCGCTACGCCGATGTATATGAGTTGAAAAAAGTAGTGACTACCGAGTTTAATATTGAAGGCTACCCTTCTCCTGATTTCATGAAAATGGTTTTTGATGTGCAGGCCGATCAGGTGACTTTGGTTCCCGATCCTCCGGAAGCCATTACTTCCAGTGCAGGCTGGGATGCAAAAAAGCATTTTTCTTTTTTGCAGGAAGTGGTAAAAGCTTTTAAAGATAAGGGCATCAGAACTTCCATATTTATGGAAACCGATGAAGAGCAGATAGAATGGGCGGCTAAAACCGGTTGCGACAGAATTGAATTGTATACTGAAGCTTATGCTACAGATTATCCTAAAAATAAAGAAAAAGCAATTGCTCCTTACCGGAAAGCCGCCGAAAAAGCTTTTCAGTTGGGATTGGGTTTAAACGCCGGACATGATCTCAGCTTGAACAATCTGGAATATTTTGCAAACAACACGAAGGGCTTGCTGGAGGTTTCCATCGGTCATGCTTTGATTGCCGATGCTTTGTATCTCGGACTCGAAAATACCATTCAATTATACCTCCGACAATTAAGAAATGCAGCTGAATTATAAAGTAGCGGGAGAAGGACAACCCTTAATCATTTTACATGGTTTTCTGGGTTCATTGGACAATTGGCAGTCGCTGGCCAAGGAATTGTCGGTGAATTACAAAGTATATATTATTGATTTGCGCAATCACGGTAAAAGTGAACATGCCGATCATCATAATTATATGCTGATGGAAAATGATTTACTGGAATTCATGAATGAACAGAACATTTCCTCAGCGCATATTCTCGGACATTCCATGGGTGGAAAGGCGGCTATGTTTTTTGCCATCCAGAACCCGGAAAGAGTAGATAAATTAATAGTGGTGGACATCGGTCCAAAATATTATCCCCAGCATCATCAAACAATATTATCAGCTTTGACTGCTGTTGATCTGATGGAGATAAGCAGCCGACAAGAAGTGGAAAATCAATTGATGACGCAATTGAATGATGTTGGTATCGTTCAATGGTTGATGAAAAATCTGAAAAGAGAATCCGGAGAAAGTTTTTCCTGGAAATTCAATTTAAGCGGATTGACCAAAGAGGTTGAAAATATTGGAGAGGCTTTGCGTGAAGATGCTTATTTTTCTAATCCTGTGTTATTTATACGAGGAGGAAAATCTCCATATATTTTAGATGAAGACCTGGAATTAATTACACAAGTATTCCCTTTTGCAAAATTGGCCACTATTCCGAAAGCCGGTCATTGGGTACATGCCGAACAACCCGAAGAATTTTTAGCTGTAGTTCTTAGTTTCCTTAAAAACCACTAATTTAACCATCTGAAATATCGCTATTGAAATCACTTGTCATCATACCGACTTACAACGAAAAAGAAAACATTGAAGCCATTGTGCGCAAGGTATTGTCGTATCCGGAAGGCTTTGAAATGTTGATTGTGGATGATGGTTCGCCTGATGGAACAGCACAAATTGTAAAGAATTTACAAAAAGAATACGCTGACAGACTCCATTTAAAGGAGAGATCGGGGAAATTAGGTTTGGGAACAGCTTATATCTTCGGATTCAAATGGGCGATTGAAAATAAATACGATTTCATTTTTGAAATTGATGCCGATTTCTCACACAACCCCGATGATTTAATACGATTGTTTCAGGCTTGTAAAGATGGCGCTGATCTGGCCATTGGTTCACGATATGTGAATGGTGTAAATGTGGTAAACTGGCCAATGTCGAGGGTATTGACTTCTTATTACGGCTCCGCTTATGTAAGAGCAGTTACCGGAATGACCATTCGCGATACTACTGCAGGATTCAAATGCTACAAAAGAAAAGTATTGGAAACCATCGCTCTGGATGAAATAAAGCTGATTGGTTATGGTTTTCAGATTGAAATGAAATTCAGAGCCTGGAAGCATGGCTTTAATATAAAAGAGGTTTCCATCATTTTTCAGGACAGAACACAAGGTGCTTCAAAAATGAGTAAAGGAATTATCAAAGAAGCTCTTTGGGGAGTAATAGCCATGAAAATAAAATCATGGTTTACAAAATACAAGCAGGCCAATGAAAACCTTAATTAAGGACGCGTCGATAGTTAATGAAGGAAAAATATTTTCCGGAAGCATATTGATTGAAAACGGATTGATTTCTGAAATTTTTACCGGAAGTACTGATGATTTCAAAGATGACAATACCGAAGTAATTTCTGCCAAAGGCAAATACATTATACCCGGATTAATTGACGACCAGGTTCACTTCAGAGAACCAGGATTGACCCACAAAGGAGATATTTATACCGAATCACGAGCAGCTGTTGCAGGCGGCATTACTTCATTTATGGAGATGCCCAACACCAATCCGCAAACCACAACGATTGAGCTGTTGGAAGAAAAATTCAATATTGCTGCAAAAAATAGTATTGCCAATTACTCTTTTTTTATTGGTGCTACCAACGATAATATTACTCAGCTGTTGGCTGCAGATTCTTCCATTACAGCAGGAATTAAAATATTTATGGGTTCTTCTACAGGAAATATGCTGGTAGATAATCATGGCGTGCTCAACGAGATTTTCAGCAAGGCAAAATTGCTCATCGCTACGCATTGCGAAGACGAGCAAACGATTAAAGATAATCTGGCTTTATATAAAGCTAAATATGGAGATGATATTCCTTTTGAGGTTCATCATTTAATCAGAAGCGAAGAGGCTTGTTATAAGTCTTCGTCATTTGCTGTGGGCTTGGCTAAAAAACACAATACACGTTTACATATTCTGCATATTTCTTCGGCCAGTGAAGTGGCTTTGTTTGAAAACAACGTGCCTTTGTCGCAAAAGAGAATCACGGCCGAGGCTTGTACCCATCATCTGTGGTTCACCAACGAAGATTATAAAGAAAAAGGCAGATGGATCAAATGGAATCCTGCAGTGAAAACTGCTAAAGACAGGGATGCTGTTTGGAAAGGGATTCTGGAAAACAATATTGATATTATTGCTACTGATCATGCGCCTCATACCATTGAAGAAAAGGAGGGGAGTTACCTTAAAGCACCGTCGGGCGGACCCTTGGTGCAACACGCTCTTCCGGCCATGTTGCAAATGGTGAAGCAGGGGCGCATCACGCTGGAAAGAGCCATTGAAAAAATGTGTCATGCTCCGGCAGTTTGTTTTTCAATGGAGAAAAGAGGTTTCATCCGCAAAGGGTATCATGCGGATTTGGTGATGGTGGATTTGAATGACCCGTGGACAGTGGAAAAAAGCAATATATTGTATAAATGTGGATGGAGTCCTTTCGAAGGAACTACCTTCGATGCTAAAGTGAATGCTACCTGGGTCAACGGAACTTTAGTATACAAAAACGGCTCTGTTATTGAAAACAGAGCCGCTCAGCAAATAATTTTTTCCAGATAATCTTAATTTCCTTCTACCGGTTTGGCTTGTGAATCCGTAACGGTGTTTACGTTCATATCGATGATTTGATCATCTTTCCAGTAGCCCATGTATGCAGCACTGCTCAACCATGTGTATTTTCCGTAACCGTCTCTTTTATCCAATTTCCAGTTTCCAACATATATTCCGCCTTTTATCCAAACGTATCTTCCCATTCCTTCTCTTTTACCTGCAACGAAACCGCCAAAATATTTGTCTCCGCTCAAAAAGATATAGGTTCCCTGACCTTGTGGTTTCCCATTTACCCATTGTCCGTCGTATTGATCTCCGTTAGGGAATTTAAATAAACCATTGCCCGTATAGCAGTTTCCTTTTAAACATTGAGCGTTCAAATCGCTCAAATTCGCACTTGCAGCAATTAACAAAACAATTAAAAATGCCTTTCTCATATTTTCTTAATTTTTTAAAGACGCGGTTAAGATATTAAAAAATACTCAACCTTCTTACGGGTATTTTTCTAATTTAGATTGCAAAAGTTGTAAAAACTTTACAGATTTCTAAATAAAAGCCTTTAAATATGAAGTATTTTTTTTGTGTCCCTCTTCTTTTTATTCTGTTTTCCTGTTCCCCTGATTCTGTTTCTGAAGAGGAAGTAATGCCTGTAGGCCTTATTGACACTGCTACTTTTACTTTGATTTTGGCCGATATGCATATTGTAGATGCGGGTTCAAAATTTCAAATGTTTCCCGACAACAGAAAAACTCCTCAGAAGTATAAACAGTACTTAGGGGTTTTGAAAAATTATAATGTAAGCAAGGTTCAGTGGGATTCAACATTAGTCTATTATTCCGCCCACCCGCAAAAATTCGATCATATTTACAGCAATGTTTTAGATGTGCTGAGCGAAAAACAGGCTAAAATGAAGGAAGTACCTGATTCGTCTTTTTTGAAAAAATGATTTTCAATGTTGTCTGTAAAAACGACTCATTTCTTTTATTGAAGTCTTTATCGGGATAAAGTCATGTTTTAATACCGACTTTGCTTTTTCATTGGAATAGTAACAATTACTAAAAGCAGTAGCGCTGGTTTCTTTGGTTATAAAGGCCGGGGAATTGAAAATGCCGGATCTTAGAGCTTCCAGTCGCCATATGATTTCAGTCATCCATTTTTTAGCTTCAATACCCGGAGCTTTTTTGTGAAGATGCTCAGCGATACAATCAAATATTTCTTTGAAAGAAAGGTTTTCGGAAATGACCAGAAAACGCTCTTTTGAAATTTCGCTGCGCATTAATTTTATCATCACGTTTGACACGTCTCTTACATCCACATAACCATTGATGCCGTGCGTATAAAAGCTTAAACCTTTTTGAATTTTGGTAAAAATCGTAGCGCTGGATTTATCTCCCGGGCCGATAATTACCGAAGGATTTACAATGACTGCGTTGAGCCCTTCTTCGATGCCTCTCCATACTTCCAGCTCAGCCAGTTTTTTGCTCACGGCGTAATTTGATCTTTTCGCATCATTGCCCCATAACTCTTCTTCGGTAATAACTCCATTAATTACCGATCCGCCGAGTGCAGCGGTGGAGCTCACATGACAGAATTTTTTAATGTTTGCTTTCAAGGCAGTGTTTACAACGTTTTTGGTGCCTTCCACATTTATTTTGAACATTTTTTCTTTGTCATTTTTTGCAAAGGAAACCGTTGCAGCGCAGTGGTAAACATAATCACAACCATTCATGGCCTCTAAAGAAGAAATGTCGTTGATGTCACCTTCTACCCATTCCAGATTATTGAGAATATTTTTATCGCCGGTATAAAAACGAATGATGGAGTTGAATTGATTGAGATTACTTTCTTTTCTTTTGAGTGCACGTACCTTTTCGCCACTTAATAATAAGTCGTAAATCAATCTTGACCCTAAGATTCCGGTACCTCCTGTTACAAAATTCATGATAGTTATTTGATGGCAAAGTTAGGGTTAAAAAAATTGTTTTCAGATCGTATGAAATTAAATTAGTTTTGCGTCCGTTTTTTAAAACACATGATTAAACTTTTTCATTATAAATTATTCATTACTATAGGATTCATTCTGTTGGCAATGGGAGTATGTGGCCAACAAAATTTTTTTAATGTGCCTTCCTTTGAAATTACGGCTAAGAAAAAGTTTTTTGTTCAGGAACAATTGAACCTGAATCAGATTTTCCAATCGAATTTAACGGTGGATTACGGTTTGGGAAATAATTTTCAAATTGGCTTTAATCTTCTTGGGGTTAATTTCGCGGACACTAAAATTAAATTTCCTTTTAATCAACCAACAGATAAAGATATTTTCGAACCTCTTTTATTGGCCAATGCCCAAAAAACTTTTGAGCTTTCGAAGTATTTTAATTTAAGCATAGGAATCAATCAAGGAATTAATATTGATGGGGCAACAGAGATTACAAAATATGCGCAATTTGATTATGTTCTTGCGGGCTCAAAATTTTGGGATGATAATATTGTTTTGGTTTATGGAGTGTATTATGGCAATGACCAGTATTTTTTAAAGTCGGCAGCGCTAGGAATGATGGCCGGGGCCGATATCAATCTTTATAAAAACAAAATTCATTTTGTGGGGGATTGGATTTCGGGATCAACACCAGCAAGTGTTGCGGTATTAGGGTTTTCGTATTTTGTAACGCCTTCATTTCCTATTTCATTTGGCTGGCAAATTCCAAATACTGCGCAAAATTCCTCTGCTGTAGTATTGGAGTTTACGTGGAATCCATCATTAGTTGTGGAAAAGAAAGAGCAATAAATTCTATATTTGCAGGAATAATAAATACATCTCAATGAATTTTATTGAAGAATTGAAATGGCGCGGAATGCTGCAGGATATGATTCCCGGCACCGAAGAGCAATTGCAAAAAGAAATGACGGCGGGTTATGTGGGCTTTGATCCAACGGCTGATTCCTTACATGTTGGAAATCTGGCAGCCATCATGCTTTTGAAGCATTTTCAGGTATGCGGCCATAAACCTTTTGCATTGGTGGGAGGAGCTACGGGAATGGTGGGCGATCCTTCGGGAAAATCAGCAGAGCGTAAATTTTTGGATGAAAATACTTTGCGTCACAATCAGGAATGCATTAAACAACAATTACAGAAATTTTTAGATTTTTCGTCAGGCGAAAATGCTGCTGTAATAGTGAACAATTACGATTGGTTCAAAGATATTTCTCTCTTGGATTTTTTACGTGACGCAGGAAAAAATATCACGATCAGTTATATGCTGGCCAAGGATTCTGTGAAAAACAGAATGGAAACAGGCTTGTCATTTACTGAGTTTTCTTATCAGTTGATTCAGGGGTATGACTTCTTTCATCTCAATGAAAAACACAATTGCAAATTGCAAATGGGTGGTTCGGATCAGTGGGGGAATATTACTACAGGAACGGAGTTGATTCGCAGAAAAAGCGACAGAGAAGCTTTTGCGTTAACCGGTCCGCTGATCACAAAATCAGACGGGACTAAATTTGGTAAATCAGAGGGCGGAAATATTTGGCTGGATGCTAAAAAAACTTCGCCTTATCAGTTTTATCAGTTTTGGTTGAATTCCTCTGATGTTGATGCGTTGAAATACATTAAAATATTTACAACAAAGAGCAAAGAAGAAATTGATGCGATTGCAGGGGAACACAATACTGACCCGGGTCAGCGTGCTTTACAAAAAGCTTTGGCAAAAGCGGTAACCATTACTGTTCATTCAGAAGAAGATTACAATCGCGCAGTGGAAGCTTCTCAAATTTTATTTGGAAAAGCCACTGAAGAAACTTTGCGCAATTTAAGCGAGCAGGATTTATTGGAAATTTTTGTAGGAGTTCCACGAAGTTCAGTGGCAAAAGATAAATTATCACAAGGCATAAGTGTAATTGATTTTTTATCGGAAGTGACAAAAGTATCTGCGTCTAAAGGTGAAGCGCGACGAAGTATTCAGGGCAATGCGATAGCTATCAACAAGGCTAAAGTGAATGAAACTAAAAGTATCGACGACAGTGATTTGATCAGTGATAAATACATTTTAATCCAAACAGGGAAAAAGAATTATCATTTGGTGGTGGTGGAGTAAAATTAAAGCACGAGTAAATTACAGCCTCTTAAATCGGAATTGTCCAATCTTCCGCTCACTTCAAAAGTGCCATTCTTGCGCACTGTTCCAAGGTCATCAGTTGCTATAAATGAGCAGGAGTTGAGGTTGGCTAGATCAATAATATTCAAAGCACCTTTTCCTTCACCGGTAATATAAAAAGGATCGTTGGGATCTCTCACCAAAACCTTCATCCATGAAGGGGAAGTGAAGGAAAGTCCGTCGTTGCAATAAGCCTGAGAGAGTAATTCGGTCATTCCATATTCTGAATGAACAGGGCAATGAAAAGATTCACTTAATACTTTATGTAATTCCAAACGGGTTAATTCTTTGCCTCTTCCTTTCATTCCGCCGGTTTCAATGATGATGGTGTTTTTCAGAGGAGCTTTTATTTTATCTGCAAAATCAAGCAAAGCGAAGGTTACTCCGAACAATATTTTAGGTTCGTCAGAGGTGGTTAGAAAATGAATAAGGGCATCATCGGGCTGCAGCGCAAATCGGCTTTCCCTATTTTTTGATCTTTCAATTAAATACTGAACCATGTATATCAAAGAAGAATTTTTCCTTTCCAGATAAGAGGGAAGGAGTCCTATGATGCATAGCTTTTCAGGTTCTCCGTAAAAATCACGAAAGCTTTTTAAAAAGCTTTTCTCATAGAGTTTAACGTCGGATACATAATGTTTTCCCGGATTTTCTGAAGTGGTTCCGCTGCTTTGAAAAATGATGGGATTAGGATTTGGGGTACTGATAATTTGCTGTGACTTAAAAAACTGGATCGGGAGAAAAGGGAAGTCGCAAACGGTTTTAATTTTTTCTTTTTTGAAAGAAGGCAAAAGATCAACAAAGTCCTTATAAACCTTGTTGTTTTCATATTGATAGTTGAATACATCCAGTGCCGCTTCAAAAAAATCATTTTCCGAATGCAGGCTAAATATTGTATTTTCAAGCTGTGAATGACTCATTAATGCGATTATTGATACCAAAGATAGCGGTACTTTTTGGGATTGTTTTTCTTCTTAGCGCTTGTATTAAGAAAAAACAGTTTGATATAGTGCCTGCCCTGACCTATGAAAGCTATCAGGTTTTTTCTCATGCCGATGGAAATAAATCCATTGCCGACTCGGCCTATCTTACTTTTTCTTTTCAGGATGGTGATGGCGATCTGGGTAGTTCCGACAGCAGTAAATTGTCGCTGAATTTAAAATATTACGAAGACCAGGGCAGCGGCTTTGTTTATTTGTCGCAATTTGATCGTTCCGTTTACATTCCCAAACTCACTCCAAAAGGGAATGACAAAGGGATTGAAGGCACTTTTGTTCAAATCATAAAACCGGCACCCATTTTTAATATTTTCACTGCTTATCCTTATCAATGGCGGGTTAGCATTGTTGATCAGGCCGGACACGAGAGCAATATCATTGAAACTCCATCGCAATCAAAGTAAAGAAATCTTGTAGGTTTTCCTTAATTGACTAGTTTTGTGCAAATTTGATCAATGGCTAGAATTTTAACAGGGATACAAAGCACAGGAATACCTCATTTGGGGAATCTTTTGGGTGCTATTATTCCTGTAGTTGAATCTTCTAAGGATGCAGCTAACGAAACGTTTGGATTCATCGCTGATTTGCATTCCCTCACCACTATTAAAGACGCCGATTTAAGAAGAGAAAACACTTATTCTGTAGCTGCAACGTGGCTGGCTTGCGGATTTGATATTGAAAAAAACGTTTTTTACCGCCAGTCGGATGTCACTGAAGTATGCGAACTGGCCTGGTATCTCAATTGTTATATGTCTTACAACCGTTTGCAATTGGCGCATTCCTTCAAGGATAAGTCGGAAAACGTGAGTGAGGTTAATGCAGGATTGTTTGTGTATCCTGTTTTAATGGCTGCGGATATATTATTGTATGACGCTGAGATAGTACCGGTTGGAAAAGATCAAAAACAACATCTTGAATTCACCAGAGATTTGGCGGATAAGTTGAATTTCCAACATCCCGATTTATTGGTGGTTCCTGAAGTGAGATTCAATGAAAAAACGATGTATGTTCCGGGAACTGATGGACGTAAGATGAGCAAGTCTTATGGTAATTCCATCAATGTATTCCTTCCGGATAAAGAGTTGAGAAAAGTGGTGATGGCTGTAGTGACCGACAGTAAAGGACTGGAAGAAAGCAAAGATCCCGAAACCTGTAATGTGGTTAAATTATATGAGTTGATAGCCTCTCCTGAGAAAGTAGCGGTCATGAAAGACAATTACAGAAAAGGCGGTTATGGCTACGGTCACGCCAAACAGGAATTGTTTGAAGAACTGGTGCGTCGCTTTTCTCAAGAGCGTGAAGCCTACAATCACTACATGTCGAATAAAGAAGAATTAGATAAAAAATTAAAAATTGGTGCTGATAAAGCCAGGAGCATTGCTTCGGTAACACTTACACGGGTAAGAAAAGCGCTGGGATATTAAGATTGATAATATGTTAAGAACAAATACTTGCGGTGAGTTGAGAATTGAAAACATTGGTAAAACAGTTGTTTTAAGCGGTTGGGTTCAAAAGGTAAGAGATAAAGGCGGAATGTTGTGGATAGATCTTCGTGATCGATACGGAATCACGCAATTGATTTTGGAAGAAGGAAAATCTGATGCCGCTGTTTTGTCTGTTGCAAGAAGCTTAAGCAGGGAAGACGTGATTAGTGCTGAAGGCCCTGTGATTGAAAGATCCGCCAAAAATGCCAATATCACAACAGGAGATATTGAAATACAAGTTCTTAAATTAACCTTGCTCAATAAATCAAAAACACCTCCTTTTACCATTGAAGACGATACCGATGGAGGAGATGAGTTGCGCATGAAATACCGTTATCTCGATATCCGCAGAACTCCTGTGAGAACTGCGTTGGAGTTGCGTCACCGTTTGTCGATTGAAACAAGAAAGTATTTAGATTCCTTCAACTTTTTAGAAGTTGAAACTCCATATTTAATCAAATCCACACCTGAAGGAGCGCGTGATTTTGTGGTGCCATCTCGCATGAATCCGGGTGAATTTTACGCTTTGCCTCAATCTCCTCAAACCTTCAAACAATTGTTGATGGTGGCGGGAATCGACAGATACTACCAAATTGTAAAATGCTTCAGAGATGAGGATTTAAGAGCCGACCGTCAGCCTGAATTTACACAAATCGACTGCGAGATGTCGTTTGTAACTCAGGAAGATGTATTGCAAACTTTTGAAGGATTGATCACTCATTTGTTCTCTAAAGTATTGAATGTTCAATTGCCTGCTTTCCCGCGCATGACCTACGCTGACGCGATGAGATATTACGGTTGCGACAAACCTGATATCCGTTTTGATATGCAATTCGTGGAGATGAACAGCATAGTGAAGGAAAAAGGCTTTCCTGTTTTTGATTCCGCTGAATTGGTAGTGGGAATCAATGCTGCAGGTTGTTCGGAATACACAAGAAAACAACTGGATGCTTTAACCGATTTCGTTAAGAAACCGCAGATAGGAGCGACAGGTTTGGTTTATTTGAAATGTAATTCAGATGGTACTTATAAATCATCAGTAGATAAATTTTATGCTCCTGAAGAATTAGCGAAATGGGCTGCTGCCTTTAATGCCAAAGCCGGTGATCTAATATTGGTATTGGCCGGAGGGGCCGATAAAACCCGAAAAGCATTGTCGGAATTGCGTTTGCATGTCGCCGAAGAATTAGGTTTAAGAGATCCTAAGGTTTTCAAACCTTTATGGGTTCTTGATTTCCCTTTACTGGAATGGAATGAAGATGAAAAACGCTTTTTCGCGATGCACCATCCTTTTACTTCACCTTTACCTGATGATGTTCATTATATGAGTACCGATCCCGGAAAAGTACGGGCTAATGCTTACGATATGGTGATCAATGGTGTGGAGTTAGGCGGTGGTTCAGTGAGGATTCATGACAGGACTTTGCAAAAACAGATGTTCAGCATTTTAGGCTTTACAGATGAAGAAGCTCAAAATCAGTTTGGCTTTTTAATGAATGCTTTCGAATATGGCGCGCCGCCTCATGCGGGTTTGGCTTTCGGTTTCGACAGGATGTGCGCTATTTTTTCAGGAAAAGATTCTATTCGTGATTTCATTGCCTTCCCTAAAAACAATTCGGGGCGGGATGTGATGATAGATTCACCTTCTGTAATAGATTCTAAACAATTAGTTGACCTTGGCTTAACAATAAATAAATAAAATGGTCTTATATTTGAAAACGCTCCCTACGTGTTTTTACTTAAATTATTGTTTGAAACGTAACAAAATATGTTAAACCCAAGTAAAACACTGTAGAGCTTGATACACTAATAAAAGAGGATGAAAAAATTGATTGTCATATTATTAATTGTAGGGATTGGGTCCTCTTTGAACGCCCAAACCGGCACTTATAATGTAATAGATCAAAACAATCTTAAACAAGGTCACTGGATTTACTTCAACAGAGATAAAAAGCTTCCTGATTATAAGGATGATCAAAAAGTAGAAGAAGGTGACTATCTGGATGACCTGAAAAACGGTAAATGGACCCACTACTTCAATAATGATAAAGTAAAAGACGTAATTACCTATGTAAGCAATCGCCCCAACGGATACGCGATTTTTTACTACCCTAATGGAAATAAGCGAGAGGAAGGTATATGGAAAAACAACAGATGGATAGGGGAATACAAATACTACTACGAAAACGGACAAATCGCCAGCGACTGGAAATACAACAATCAGGGAACCCGCACAGGTGTTCAGAAATATTATCACGAAAACGGAAAAATAATGATTGAAGGGGAGTGGACGGATGGAAAAGAGTCGGGGGTAATTAAAGAATACTACGACAACGGAGAATTGAAGTCGGAAAAAAATTATCAGGACGGTAAGTTTGACGCAGCCACTTCTAAGGTTTTTGAAAGAAAAACCCCAACTGAAAGTACGGCCTCTGTTAAAAAAACCGAGCCGGTGAAAGAAAACAAAGCAGCAGCGGAGTCTGGCGAAGAAGTGAAATATAAAGACGGAGTATTTGACGGTAATGGTATGTATCGATTAAAAGACCGTCAGGGCCGTGTTGCACGTCAGGGCTTATTTGAAAACGGATTCTTAAAAGACGGAAAGGTGTTTCAATATACTTCCGACGGAAAATTATTTAAAACCACAGTTTACAAACAAGGCAAAATCGTTGAGATTATCAATCACGAGGAATCGGGCAGGTAACTCTTATTCTAAGCCTGCGCTTTTGTTTTAACTCTTCCCTTTTATTCTTATTTTCACCTTTCGTTTTTGAAATCAGTTAAAATGCAAAGTGAATTAATTATTTACAATACTTTATCCCGAAAAAAGGAAGAGTTTAAGCCCATCAATCCGCCCTTTGTTGGAATGTATGTATGCGGGCCAACCGTATATAGCGACGTGCACATAGGCAATTGCCGTACTTTCATTTCTTTTGATATCATTTATCGCTACCTCACACATGTGGGATATAAAGTCAGATATGTAAGAAACATCACTGATGTTGGTCATTTAGAAAATGATGCTGATGCAGGAGAAGATAAAATAGCTAAAAAAGCAAAGCTTGAAAATTGTGAACCGATGGAAATTGTACAAAAGTACACCAATGGTTTTCATGATGTAATGCAAGCTTTCAATAATTTACCGCCGAGTATTGAGCCCACAGCCACTGCGCATTTACTGGAACAAATTGAAACCACTCAGCAGATTATTGATAATGGTTTTGCTTATGAAGCCAATGGCTCAGTATATTTTGATGTAAAGAAATTTGCTGAAAAAAATAATTACGGAGAATTATCAGGAAGAAAAATCGATGAGTTACTATCGGCCACTCGTGAAAATCTCGACGGTCAGGAAGACAAAAAAAGTTCACTTGATTTTGCTTTGTGGAAGCAAGCTTCACCGGAACACATCATGCAATGGAATTCACCATGGGGAAAAGGATTTCCGGGCTGGCATCTGGAATGTTCGGTAATGAGTTCAAAATATTTAGGAGAAGAATTCGACATTCACGGTGGCGGTATGGATTTGAAATTTCCGCATCATGAATGTGAAATAGCACAGAATAAAGCAGCAACAGGAAAAGAACCTGTGAAGTATTGGATGCATGCGAATATGTTGACGCTGAATGGTGAAAAAATGTCGAAAAGCACCGGTAAATTTTTTCTTCCTGCTCAGCTTTTTACCGGTGAAAGTGAATTGCTGGATAAAGCTTATTCGCCAATGACAGTTCGTTTTTTCATGATGCAGTGTCATTACAGAAGTACGCTTGATTTTTCTAACGAAGCTTTACAAGCTGCAGAAAAAGGCTACAAAAGAATTTTGATTGCATTGAATCAATTGAATGAAATTAAAGTTGCTGAAAAATCTGATGTGGATGTTTCTTCTTTGAAGAAACGTTGTTACGATGCAATGAACGACGATTTTAATACACCAATGGTAGTGGCTGTTTTATTTGATGCGGTGAAAGAAATTAATTTATTGAAACTGGGAACTAAAACAATTTCTCAGGAGGATTTAAATGCCTTGAAAAAATTATTTGAAGATTTTCTTTTCACTATCATGGGCTTGAAATTAGAGAATGCCGAAGACAATGAAAATGATTTATCGAAAGGATTGATGGATGTTATTCTTGAGTTAAGAAAAGATGCGAAGACAAACAAAAATTATGCGATGTCCGATAAAATTCGCGATACACTTAAGGAATTAAAAATTACAGTTAAAGACACTAAAGACGGAGCAGAGTGGACTTATGAAACCTAGTAAAAACAAAGAGTGGGAAGATGTTTTGAATTTATTTCAAAAATCAGAAATTGAAAAAAGAAGAAGCGGAGAAGGTGATATGATGAAAAAAATATTGCTGATCAAAGCATTGAAATTTGTTGTTTTAATCATTGTGTTTTTTACTTCCTGCGGTCCTGATACTCCGCCAAAATCTACCACTGAAACTCAACCCGAAATAAAAATTAC
Source organism: Flavobacteriales bacterium (assembly GCA_023251095.1). Taxonomy (GTDB): domain Bacteria; phylum Bacteroidota; class Bacteroidia; order Flavobacteriales_C; genus JAHEZL01. The sequence goes on along the minus strand of JAHEZL010000022.1, from coordinate 61,192 downwards.
TTCTCCTGAATTTTCTGCTGATTCGGCTTTTTTATATGTAAAAAAACAAGTTGAATTCGGACCAAGAATTCCCAATACCAAAGCGCATGATGCGTGTGCGGCTTTTTTGATAAAACATTTTGAATCCCATGGATTGAAAGTACATCAGCAAAAAGGAAGTGTTAAAGTGTATGATGGAAAAACATTTAACTTCAATAACATCACAGCTCAATATCAGCCTGAAAAAACAAATAGAATAATGATCTCTGCGCATTGGGATACGCGTCCATGGGCCGATCAGGACAACAAAAATCCTCAGGCACCTTTTGATGGCGCTAACGATGGTGCCAGTGGAATTGGCATTATGATGGAACTGGCAAGAGTACTTGCTAAAGAAAAATTAAATGTAGGAGTTGATTTTGTTTTGTTTGATTTGGAAGATTACGGTAAGCCTGAAGAGAAAGATTCTTACTGTTTGGGATCACAGTATTGGGCGAAAAATTATCCTTTTGCTGTCAAACCTTTCTATGGAATTAATCTCGATATGGTAGGGGATGCAGAGGCTAAATTTACCTATGAAGGTGTGTCTGTTCAAACTGCAAAAAATGTTTTGGATAAAGTGTGGCGATCAGCTCATGGTTTGGGTTACGGACAATATTTTTCGTACGAAGAAACATCCTCAATTACGGATGATCATGCTTATGTGAATCAATATACTTCTATTCCTTGCATTGATATTATTGACCGGTCTGCAGGTTTTGCAAAAACATGGCACAAGCACGATGACAATATTCAAAATATTAGTCCGAAAACGTTGAAAGCTGTCGGACAAACGCTGATGTATTTGTTGAGTGTAGAATAATATGCATCATCTCAAAAGAGCGATGCTTCCAATCTTTTCCACTTTCTTTTTAATGCCGTTGGAATAAGCACTATAATTTAATTTGTACACATAAACATCATTCTCACATTGTAAGGAATGATAGGTTCCGTTCCATTCGAAATGGCTGTCGTTGCTGGAAAAAATTTCTTCACCCCAACGATTGAAAATTAAAATCTGAAAATTCTCTATTCCCGAATTGACACAATAAAAAACATCGTTGTAAGTGTCGTTGTTTGGCGTGAAGGTGTTGGGAACAAATATTTCACTGGAGCAATTACTGCTTATTTTAAAAGTTGCAGTTGAGCTGCATTGAAATTCATTGCTGCCTTTTAAAAAATAAGTTCCTTCCTGATAAAATTGAGTAGTTGAATTTTGATCCTTGTTCGACCATTCCCAGTTGTAGTGAGAGGCCGGAGCACTCACAGTAATAGAGTCTCCCGCAAAACAATATTCCAAATCATTTACCTGAAATAAAGGAGAGGGATAAAGTGAAACAACAAAAGTATCGGTAGCGCTGCAATTGTTTACATCGGTGATCGCAACAGAATAAAGTCCTTTGTTTTGAACTTTTATGGTAGCACTTTTTTCATTTGTGGACCACAAATAACTTTTTACAGCAGCAGAAGCTTGTACTTTCAGAGTGGTGTTTTTGCCTAAGCAAAGCATGCTGTCGCCAAGGATATCAATTTTAGTGTTATTGATTTTAGTGAGCATTAATGAATCTCTTTTTTTGCAGCCATAACTGTCGGTTATTTGAGCCCAATGCAAGCCTTCCGTATTGGTTACTAAAGAAGAATTGGTGCTTCCGTTGTCCCATAAATAAGCGCTCCATGCTCCTGCAGAAATAGAAACAGGATTGGCATTTTTACAAATATTGATATCGGCACCTAATGAAAAAGAAGGAAGATTATTTACTATTAATGCAACAGTATCTTTTCCTACGCATCCTTTATTGTTTGTTACTTTTACTGAATAATTTCCAGCTGAATTTTTGCTGATGCTTGCGTTTGTTTCACCACTGCTCCATAAAAAAGAAGCTCCCGGATTAGCTGCATTAAATAGAAGTGCAGAATCACCTTTGCAAATATTTTTATCGAGACCTAAATTAACTACAGGCAAAGTATTTACCGTCAATTGAACAGAGTCTTTTCCGACACATCCGTTTTTATTTACTTCAATAGAATATATTCCGGCAGCGGAAGTACTGATTGTTTTTTGAGTGCTTCCTGTATTCCATGCATAAGTTACATTGGTTAATCCTGCATCAAATGTCACCGCAGGATCACCTGCACAAATTTCTTTGTCGTTGCCTAAATTGACAATTAAAGAAGCACTCACCGCCAGATTTACCGTATCTTTTACTTTGCATAAACTTTTGCTTACTTCAACAATATACTGTCCCGCTGCTGCTGTACTGATACTTTGACTGGTACTCGAGTTACTCCATAAATATGTTGCTCCAGCGATAACTCCGGCATCGAAAGTAACGGGAGATCCACCGATACATATGGATTGATCGGCTCCTAAATTTACAAAAGGTTTAGAGCTAACATTTACCATTATAGTGTCTTTCCAGTTTCCTAAGCAAGCGCTGCTTGCTGTTACAGTGTATTGTGTGCTGATTTTTGGATATACTTTTGGATTACCTACTGCTGTAGAACTAATGTTTGTTGCAGGAAGCCAGATGTAAGTATCAGCACCGGCCAAAGAAAATTGAGTTGAATCTCCTTCGCAAATCGTTACATCCGGACTTTGATTGAAATAAATGTTTCTTACTTTTTGTTCATTGGCCAATCCTCCTGTAGCTCCGCTGAATCCCCAGAAAACATTGGGATCACCTGAGAAAATATTGTTAATGATATCACCGGTGTATTTCACACGGAAAGCACAATCAAAATAAACTTCTAATGTTTTTTTATTGGCATCCCACTTAATTCTTGAAGTATGGTAGTTGTTGTTTTCAATATTTAAAAACAAAGGATTTGCTGAAACAGGTCCGGCTAATAAATTAGCGGTGGAATGAACAACATCTCCGTTTTTGCTGATGGCAATATGATCGTAAGCAGGGTCGCCGGGATTTTGATAAGTATCGTATTCAATAATCACAGAAGGCACAATACCACCCGCTCCCATGCCTATTCCGCCACCGCCCATACTGGTGCTGATGGGTTGTAAAGTAAAGGTCATTCCGTCGGCACCTAAATCATTTGCGCCTAAAAAAATATCAAAAATTAAATCGAAAGAGGTGTTTAAATTCACTTTGGATGAATTCCACATTGCGCCTATCTGACTGGAGGTATTAGGAGTGACGAGATAAGAATTCGGGCCCAGCGATGTTGCTGATCCGACATATGAAAACTGCGCTCTCCCAATTTGAGCAACACATAAAATGGCCAATAAAATGAAAATTCTAAAATTCATGGGTTAGGTATAGATGTTCTGGGTAGGTTTAAGATAAGTAAAAATGCTAATTGATTAAAATTTATTTTAGCACTTCTTCATCCAAATCCTTTCCAATTGCTACATTTAAAGCTGAAAAAAACTCATCGCATGTCTTCAGAAAAAAAATTATTTCTTATTGATGCTTTCGCCATCATTTTTCGTTCTTATTTTGCGTTTGGAAGCAATCAACGATACAATTCAAAAGGATTAAATACATCTGTAATGTTGGGCTTTACCAATACCTTACTCGAAATTTTATCGAAAGAAAAACCATCGCACATCGCTATTGTTTTTGATCCGCAGGGAAAAACATTTCGTGAAGATATGTTTCCCGCCTACAAAGCACATCGCGATGAAACGCCCGAAGACATTAAGAAAGCCATTCCGTATATTTTTAAACTGGCCGATGCTTTTAATATTAAATCGGTAGTGGTGCCAACCTTTGAAGCAGATGATGTTATTGGTACGCTCGCCAAACGTGCGGAGAGAGAAGGATATACTACTTACATGATGACGCCAGATAAAGATTTTGCGCAACTCGTTACCGATAATATTAAGTTGTATCGTCCGGCTAAAAACGGAAATGCCGCCGAAGTTTGGGGCATCAAGGAAGTGTGCGCAAAGTTTGAAGTAGAACGTGTTGAACAGGTGATTGATATTTTAGGATTGTGGGGTGACTCTGCCGATAATATTCCCGGTATTCCCGGAATAGGAGAGAAGACGTCGAAAATTTTAATTGCCAAGTACGGCAGTGTGGAAGGCTTGATTGCCAATTCTGCAGAATTAAAAGGAAAACAAAAAGAAAATGTAATTCAATTTGCCGAACAAGGATTGCTATCTAAAAAATTAGCTACGATAGAACTCAATGTTCCGCTGGAAATTTCTACTGAAGATTTAAAATTACAAAATCACGATACGGAAAAAATCACTGAACTTTTTAATGAACTGGAATTTAAAACTCTGATGCAGCGCATCCTGGCCGGAAGTGCTGTTGCGCCTGCTCCATCGGCACCTGTGGCCGAAGCATCTGTTGTAAATAAAAAAATGGTAGCGGCTGAAAGTGCCGGACAGATGGATATGTTTGCGATGACAGTTGAGGAAGATATTCCCGCTGAAGCAGTTCCCGTCAATTACAAAACTGTTGCCGATGTTCCGCACGAATATATTTTAGTAAACAGCGATGCCGAAATTTCACAACTGATAGAAATTTTAAGTGCTCAAAAAGAAATTTGTTTTGATAGCGAAACCACCGGTATTGATTCTCACATTGCAGAAGCCATCGGTTTGTCGTTTTCTTTTCAGGCGCACAAAGCTTGGTATGTCCATCTTCCCGAAGGTGAAGAGGGCAGACAGCGCATTTTAAAATTCAAAGCGTTTTTTGAAAATGAAAATATTTCTAAAATCGGACAAAACATAAAATACGATATCAATGTTTTGCTGCAATACGGAATTGAAGTGAAAGGAAAATTGTTTGACACCATGCTCGCGCATTATTTAATTGAGCCGGATATGCGTCACAACATGGATTATTTATCGGAAACTTATTTGGGTTATAAACCTGTTTCAATAGAAACATTGATCGGTAAAAAAGGAAAAAATCAATTGGGTATGCGCTCAGTTGAATTGGATAAACTTACTGAATACGCTGCCGAAGATGCTGATGTAACCTGGCAACTCAAAAGTATTTTGGATAAAGAATTGAAAGACGAAAAAAAATTATTTGAGGAAGTGGAAATGCCGCTCGTTCATGTTTTGTCGAAAATGGAAATGGAAGGAATTAAAATTGATATTCCTGCATTGAAAGAATATTCAAAAGATTTATTGAATGAACTCATTGATCTTGAAAAAGAAATTTATGCTGCTGCAGGAATGCAATTCAATATTAATTCTCCGAAACAAATGGGGGATATATTGTTTGAAATTTTGAAGATAGATGAGAAAGCTAAAAAAACCAAAACCGGTCAGTATGCCACGTCGGAAGAGGTTTTGCAGAAGTTGGTTGATAAGCATCCTATCATACAATTGATTCTGGATTACCGCGGACTAATCAAATTGAAATCAACTTATGTAGATACACTTCCTGAAATTGTAAATAAAGAAACAGGAAAAATTCATACTACTTATAATCAGGCGGTAGCTGCTACAGGTCGCCTCAGTTCAGTGAATCCCAACTTGCAAAACATTCCTATTAAAACGGAAAGAGGGAGGGAGGTGCGTCGCGCTTTTATTCCCAATGCCGAAAATCATGTTTTACTTTCTGCAGATTATTCTCAAGTAGAATTGCGTTTGATTGCAGAGTTGAGTGGTGATGAAGATATGATAGCAGCTTTTCAAAGCGGACAAGATATTCACTCGGCCACTGCAGCAAAAGTTTTTAATGTCCCGCTGGAGCAGGTGGATCGCACGATGCGTAGCAAAGCGAAAATGGTGAATTTTGGAATTATTTATGGGATTTCTGCTTTCGGATTGGCACAGCGATTGAATATTTCACGCACTGAATCGAAAGAAATTATTGATAATTATTTCATGAAATATCCGCGCATCCGTCAGTACATGGATGAGAGCATTGACAACGCAAAAAAGAATTTATACGTCACTACTTTGATGGGGCGCAAACGTTATTTAAAAGATATCAATTCAGCCAATGCTGTTGTTCGTGGCTATGCTGAACGAAATGCGATCAATGCTCCGATTCAGGGATCTGCTGCTGATATTATCAAAAAAGCGATGATTGATATTCAGGCTGAACTGGATAAAACTACCTTGAAGGCTAAAATGGTTTTACAGGTGCATGATGAGTTGGTGTTTACCTGTCCGGTGGATGAAGTGGAACTATTAAAACCAATCGTTAAGCGGGGAATGGAGAATGCGGTAAAAACTCGTGTTCCTTTAGAAGTAGAAATGAGCACAGGGAAAAACTGGCTGGAGGCACATTAATTTGCTTTAATCACCTTTGTTGTTGCCAATGTTTTTTCATCGCTGTTACACAATTGAAAAGTATAAATCCCCAATGAGAAATCCTGCATCGATAATGAGAATTTATTTTCGCCGGGAATGCCGAATATTCTTGCTGAATAAATTTGTTCTCCATTGGTAGTAAAAGCTTTTAAGAAATAAATCCCGCCTTTCTCCGAATAAAAATCAAAAGTGGTAGAAGTATTGGCCGGATTAGGATAAGCGGTCAGTTTTGTTTCAGTAACATTATCACTGTTAACAGAAACAACCTTTGATTCCTGATGGGCACCATCAAAATCATATTCGACTAACTTATAGTAATTTATTCCCGGTGCAGGAAAGGCATCAAGGGAAGTATAATCAATAATTTTATTGCTGTTTCCTGCAGCGCTTACTTTACCAATACTTTCCCATTGCATATCATTTTTTGCGCGTAAAATTTCAAAATATTCGCTGTTGATTTCAGAAGCAGTTTCCCAGGTAATATCTACTTGATCATTGTTTTTCTTAGCATTAAAAGAAACCAGTTCAACGGGTAAAGTACCCGTAGGAACAATTTCACCGGAAGCCAATTGAGTAGCAGTATAAGATGATCCGTTGGAAGTTCTTCTGAAATAAATTGCTGCTAAATGTGTAGCGTCTAATTCAGCACTGGCACCTGTTTTAAATTTCGGATCCGAACCTCCAGCAGCAGTACCATCGTAATTGTTGCCAACGTCTCCCCAGTAATTAATCCCCAGTTTTTTACCGGCAGTCCAAGTTATGCCATTACTTGCAGAACAAGTTAAAGTGTAGTTTGCAGAAGCAGGTAAATCCAAAACAGAGTAAGCACTGATTTTAATAGTTCCAACAGTTTCACTGTATGCACCCATCACCAGTCTTCCGCCGTTGAATACCAATTGACTTGCATCCGGAACGGTACTGGTTGCTCCAAGCGTTAATTTACCTGCAGTAATGGTAGTGGCTCCTGTCCAGGAATTACTTGCATGCGCTAAATTAAAATTTCCGGCTCCTATTTTTGTAAGTGCTCCGGCTTGGAAATAGGCAGCACCGCCTTGTCCGTCGTTTGCACCTCCTCCTGATGTTATTGAGGTATTTCCATCGTTAACGGTTATAGTTCCTCCGGCAGTAGTACCGGTGGTTTGAATAATATTCGACAAGGTTATTCCGCTCGGACCTACCAGAGTTACGTCTCCTCCGGTGGCGGTTCCCGAACCTGTTGGTGTTCCTCCATTGGCATAAACAGGTTGCGATACATTTAAAGTGGTGCTTGCGGTTAAGGTAACGGCACCTCCCGTTCCTCCATTTTTATTGACGCCACCTCCCGGATTTCCACCGCTTGTGGTAATTGTATTGGCGATAGATAAAGCGCCACTGGAAGAAGTAATGCTTACTGCACCGCCATTTCCTCCATTGCCTGTTCCTGAATTTCCACCTGATGTATGAACAGGTTGCGTAAAGCTTACTGTTGTTGCAGCGGAAATGGTAATAGAGCCTCCGGCACCTCCGGTACCAGTAGTAGCACCCGCTCCTCCATCAGTATAAATAGTATTGCCTATAGTCACTGTTGTAGAAGTAGAAGTAATGGAAATTGTGCCTCCTGCGCCCCCCGCTCCCGAAGTGCTGCCGGCTCCACCATAGGAATTGACGCCTTGTGTAATGGAAATGATCTGTCCTGATAAAGTTACTGCACCTCCTGCACCTCCCGCACCTGCACCACCGCCACTTCCTCCCGTTCCGCCGGTTAGTGTTACCGTGCTACCAATCGTCACTGTTCCGCCCGATGCCGTGCAGGTTAAGTTGCCTCCAACTCCACCCGTAGTGGCTGCCCCAGTTGTAGCTCCTCCTATACAAGTGATGCCTTGGGTAATGTTCACACCTGTTGGTCCTGTTAAAACAATATTGGTACCTGGATAACCTGCACCCGCATTTGAGGCAGGCGTTAAAATGACAGTGTTATTGACAGTGATGCTGCCGGCTGCAGTTATTGTGAATGTCATTTGAGTAGCATTGGTTGTAGCGGCGGTAATTCCCTGACTGATGGTTAGGTCACCAGTTTGGTTCCCACCGGCATTTGCTGTCAGAATAGTAACACTAGCGGCTCCATTGGTTTGAGAGTTGAGAGCGTTGTCGCCTCCTAATGCTGTATTTGAACCCAATAAGCAGGCTACAATATCGGTAGTGTTTACCACTGAATTATTTGCGCTTGGAGTCCATGTATAAGTGGAAGAAGCAAAGGTCCATCCTCCATTACTTGAAGCACTGCTGGTGATATCAACATTGCGATGATTGGTAAGCGCAAATAAAGTATTCATGCTACATATCAGTATAAATGCTGAAAGAGATAAACTTTTTTTTCTCTTAATATATGTATTCATAAAGTAAATTTCTTTAATTAGTATTTTGCAAATACTTACCCAAGTTTTCCTTTCGTGATTAATCACGGGTTTTTATTTACGGTTTTATTCGTAAATAGTTTCTTACAAGGCGTTTTAGGAGATTGATAGCAATCCAGTTAAGTATAGCTTGAAAATATACTGTTAATTTGATTTAAGCACTTTGATTGAGGATATTGCTTGCTTTGAGCTATTGGTAATTTGAAAGGAATAGATTCCGGGAGCAAAATTTTGCATAGAAAAATTAAAACGATTTTCACCTGGAATACCAAATATTTTAGCTGAATAAATTTCGTCTCCGTTAGTGGTAAATCCTGTGAAATAATAAATCTCCCCTTTTTCCGAATAAAAATTAAAGGTAGTAACAGTAGAAGTAGGATTGGGATAAGCCACCAAATGCATTTCTGTGTCATTGGCAATAGAAATAGAAACAACTTTCGACACTTGATGAGCACCGTCAAAATCATATTCTACCAGTTGGTAGTAGTTTACACCTGCCAGAGGGAATGCATCAATGAAAGCGTAATCAATAATTTTATTGCTGTTTCCTGCAGCACTTGATTTCCCAATGCTTTCCCAAGTTATTCCATTATTAGATCTGAAAACTTCAAAATAATCGCTGTTGATTTCTGAGGCAGTTTCCCAGGTAATATCTACCTGATCCTTATTTTTTTTGGCATCAAAATAAACCAGTTCAACCGGTAAAGTGCCTGTAGGTACAACTTCACCTGAAGCCAGTTGAGTTGCAGTATAGGTTGATCCATTGGAAGTTCTTCTGAAATAGATGGCAGCCAGGTGAGTTCCATCCAATCCGGCACTTGCACCATTCATAAATTTAGGGTCAGATGCACCTGCAAGAGTACCATTATAATTATCGCCCACTACTCCAAAGCCATTAATCCCCAGTTTTTTACCGGTAGTCCAGGTAACACCATTACTTGCTGACGTGGTTAATGTATAATTTCCTGAAGGAAGATCCAAAACGGAATAATCATTTACCATAATAGTACCCACAGTTTCACTATACGCTCCCATTACTAATCTGCCCCCATTAAAATAGAGTTGACTAGCATCGGGAACTGTACTGGTTGCTCCAAGCGTTAATTTGCCGGCTGTGATTTTGGTGAAACCCGTCCATGAATTACTTGCGTGAGCTAAATTAAAATTACCCGTTCCTATTTTGTTAATTGATCCAGCTTGAAAATAAGCAGCACCACCTTGTCCGTCGTTTGCACCACCACCTGTTGTTATAGTGCTGTTTCCGTCGTTGATGGTTATAGCTCCCCCGGCAGTGCTACCGGTAGTTTGAATAATATTTGACAAGGTTATTCCGCCAGTTCCTACCAAAGTCACGTCTCCGCCAGTAGCTGTGCCCGAACCTGTTGGTGTTCCTGCATTGGCATAAACAGGTTGTGATACATTTAAAGAACCACTTGCGCTTAAGGTAACAGCTCCTCCCGTTCCACCATTTTTATTAACGCCACCTCCGGGACTTCCTCCACTTGTATTAATTGTATTTGCAATTGATAACGCGCCGCTGGATGAGGTGACACTCACTGCACCACCATTTCCTCCATTACCTGTACCTGAATTACCACCTACTGAATAAACGGGTTGCGTAAAGCTTACGGTTGTTGCAGCGTTGATGGTAATCGAACCTCCAGCTCCTCCTGTGCCTGTGGTAGCTCCTGCACCTCCTGAAGCAGTAACAGTATTGCCTATTGTCACAGTTGTAGAAGTGGATGTAATGGAAAATGTACCGCCTGCTCCGCCTGCTCCCGAAGTACTGCCAGCTCCTCCATAGGAATTGACACCTTGCGTGATAGAAATGATCTGTCCTGATAAAGTCATTGCGCCTCCTGTACCTCCTGCACCTGCGCCACCGCCACTTCCTCCGGTGCCACCTGTTAATGTAACAGTATTACCAATCGTTACCGTTCCGCCCGAAGCGGTACAGGTTAAGTTACCTCCAACACCGCCTGTTGTAGCCACGCCTGTTGTAGCTCCTCCTGTAGAATTGATTCCCTGGGTAATGCTTACCCCTGAAGGCCCTGTTAAAACAATGCTCGTAGCAGGATATCCCGTGCCTGCGTTGGAACCGGGAGTGAAGGTGATAGTTTGTCCGATAGTGATGGATCCCGCCGCTGTAATTGTAAAAGTTAATTGTGTGGTACTTGTAGTTGCTGCTGTAATTCCTACAGTAGAGTGGGTGACATTTCCTGTTTGACTTCCTGCACCGCTACACGCCGTAACAATGGTTACGCTTCCTGCGGTAAAACCGGTTCCTGTTAATCGGTTCTCAATTTCGGTAGAAAGTATAACGGCACTATTGGCACTTGGAGTAAAAGTATAAACACCGCTGGAAAGAGCGCTCCATGATCCATTGGCTGTAGCAGCATTGCTAATCGAAACATCAGCGTTACCTGAAGCAAACATGGTACTGGTCCATGCAAAATATAAGCACAATAAAGATAAGGCTTCTCGGAGGGAGCAGTCTAAAAGAAGAAAAGTAGTATTTGGTCTTTTTTCTAAGAGATCCATTATTTTTTACAACTGGTAATGCAAAAATAAAAAGTGGCAGATGTAAAAATACGGCAATAACCCTAAGTTGTCAATTTAAGTTTGTTAATAAAGTGGTAAAACCCAGGTAATTCGGCTTAAAAGGCTAATTTGTTTTCACTATTTTGGTTGATGCAACAGGCTGATTTGTGTTGTTTGTGATTTGAAAAGAATAAACTCCGGGAGAAAAATCCTGCATGGAAAAATTAAAGCGGTTTTCACCAGGGATTCCGAAAATTTTTGCTGCATAAATTTCTTCACCATTGTTGGTGAATCCTTTTAAATAATAAATCCCGCCTTCTACAGAATAAAAATCGAAAGTTGTTGCGCCGCTGGTTGGATTAGGGTAAACAGCTAATTGAGTTTCGGTAGTATTTTGATTTGCCACAGAAACAATTTTTGATTCCTGATGCGCCCCGTCAAAATCATATTCTATGAGGTGATAGTAATTCACACCGGGAGCAGGAAATGGGTCAAGAAAAGAATAATTGATTGTTTTATTGCTACTTCCCGCAGCATTTGTTTTTCCAATGCTTTCCCATTGCATATCGCTGCTTGCCCTGAGGATTTCAAAATAGTCGCTGTTGATTTCTGATGCAGTTTCCCAGGTAATATCCACTTGTTCTTTATTTTTTTTAGCATCAAAAGAAACTAATTTAACGGGTAGAGTAGCAGTAGGAACAACTTCTCCTGAGGCCAGTTGAGTAGCGGTATAGGTTGATCCATTAGAAGTTCTTCTAAAGTATATTGCGGCCAAATGAGTGGCGTCCAATCCAGCGCTTGCTCCATTCATAAATTTCGGGTCAGATCCACCGGCAAGGGTGCCATTGTAATTGTCGCCAACATCTCCCCAATAATTGATTCCTAGTTTTTTTCCGGTAGTCCAGGTAATACCATTACTTGCTGAAGATGTTAATGTATAATTTCCTGAAGGCAGATCCAATACAGAATAAGCACTGACCATTATAGTTCCAACGGTTTCACTATACGCGCCCATTACTAGTCTTCCGCCATTGAAAACAAGCTGACTGGCATCAGGGATAACAGTGGCGGCTCCAAGGGTTAATTTTCCAGCTGTGATGGTGGTGGTTCCTGTCCAAACATTCACTCTTGTAAGGTTTAAATTCCCGGCTCCAGTTTTTACAAAAGCACCAACCGTCCATGCAGCCGCAGTTTGTCCATCGTTTGCACCACCAGATGTGATTGTAGTGTTACCATCATTAATTGTAAGAGTGCCACCAGTTCCAGTTCCTCCACCAGTTCCAGCTGAACTAGTAATTGTATTGGAAATGGCTATTCCGGTTGGTCCTGTTATGGTGATAGTGCCACCATTTGAAGTTCCGGTTCCCCTACATGTACCGCCTGATGTAGTCATGGCTGTAGTATTACTGTATGTAGTAGCTGCAGTCATAATAATAGCAGCGCCATTTCCGCCACTTTGATTGGCAATACTTGATCCTGATGCTCCGCCACTGGCAGTAACGTTATTTGTAATAGTTATGGAGCCGGTGGTAGCTGTAAATGTTATTGCGCCGCCTACACCTCCGTCACCATTTCCTGCACCTGCTCCACCTGTAGTATTCAGCGCAGTATTCATAGAGATACTTGTTTGAGCTAAATAGGTAACAGCACCTCCTGCACCACCGGTACCGGGAGCGCCGTTGGCTGTACCGCCTGTACCACCAGTAGAAGTGACATTGTTGGTGATTGTAACGGTTGTAGAAGTAGCGGTAAAAGAAACTGAACCTCCTGCACCACCAACTCCTGTACCCGTTGCATTTCCTCCCGAATTATCACAGGCTACTGAAACCGCAATGCTGGTACCACTGTAATTTAAGGCTCCTCCGGCACCTCCGGTACAGCTCGATCCGGTGCTTCCTGTACCACCACCTGCGCCTTTGGCTGTGATGGTTTGAGCTACGCTGACAGCACCTCCAGAGGAAGTCATAGTTATTGATCCTCCTGAACCTCCCGGCGCATTAGCACTTGAAGAAATACCACCAGTTGTAGTAATAGCTCCACTTCCATTAATTGTAATTCCGGTTGGGCCGGTTAAAACCAAGTGTACACCAGGGTAACCTGTTGTGGTACTAGAACCAGGAGTTGTATTGATCACCTGACTAATCGTAATTGATCCTGCCGCGGTGATTGTTATAGTTAATTGCGTGGAAGTGGACGTATTTGTATTTAAAGCCGAAGAAGTAGTAACATTTCCGGATTGACTCCCAGCACCACTGCATGCAGTGAGAATAGTTACGCTTCCAATGCCATTGGTTGATGCGTTTGTGACTCCTGAACCTGCTCCAATGGTGGTGTTGGATCCTTGAAGACAAGCTATAATGTCAGCTGTATTTACCGTGGAGCTATTAGCATTAGGTGTCCAGGTGTATGTTGAAGACGCAAAAGACCAGGCGCCATTTGCTGAACTTGCTGATAAAACAACATCGGCATTACCGGAAGCAAACATGTTACTGGTCCATATTAGGTATAAACACAGAAAAGATAAAGCTTCCTTTAAGGAGCAGTTGAGTGATAGAAAAGTAATGTTCAATCTGTTTTCTGCGGAACTCATTCTTTAATAACTGGTTTATAAAAATACAAATATATTCTTGCGAAAATACAATCCAATGCATTACTTGTCAATCAAATCGTTGTATCAGTATAAAATTGATAGGATTCAGGATGGTTTTACAATCAATTAAAATTTCATTTTCTGCTGATCAATGCCATATAAAACCCATCGTGTCCGTTTTCCTGGGGAAGGATACTTTTTTGTTCAATTAAAGTGAAGGATTTTCCTGCTTCACTTTTTAAAAAGTGATCTACCTGATTTTCATTTTCCGATGGAAGTATGCTACAGGTAGCATAAATCATTTGTCCGCCTGGTTTACAAATAGCACTATAATTTTGTAAAATATTCTGTTGTGTATTTTGAATTTGCTGAAGAAAGTCGGGAGTGATTTTCCATTTCGAATCCGGAGTTCTGCGCAAAACACCTAAACCTGTGCAGGGAGCATCGAGCAACAATCTGTCGGCGGTATTGTAATGTTTTTTGATGCTCTGAAGTCCGTTAATAGTTTCCACTTCAATGATATTAACCCCTGCACGTTTTGTTCGTTTTTTTAATTCGGTCAGTTTATTTTCAGAAACATCCAAAGCGATGAGCTTGCCTTTGTTTTGCAGCAGTGCAGCAAGATGTAAAGTTTTTCCACCCGCTCCTGCACAGGCATCTACTACTGTCATTCCGGGTTTTACATCCAAAAGCGGAGCCACCATTTGTGAGCTGATATCCTGAACTTCAAACCAACCTTCTTCATAAATTTTGAGGTGGGTGAGTTTGGTTCTTTTTTCTAAAGTTAATCCTTCGTCGATTTCTTTTTTTACGATAATTCCTTCTTTGTATAAAGCTTGAATAAGGTTGTTTTTGTTGGTTTTTAGCGTGTTTGTTCGTAATGAAACAGAGGTAGTTTCATTAAGTGCGTTTACGGTAGTAGCCCAATTTTCTTTCAATTCTTTTTCACCAATTTCATCCAGCCAGTCGGGAATGGATTCCCTTATTTTCCTCACTTTTTGCAGTGCTTCATTTTTTTGAAGAATGCTGTTTTTGTCAACTTTTTCTATTTCAGGGAATACAGGAAGTTCTTCATTTTGCAAAGTCCAGTGAATGGCTAAAATATTCCACCAGTCTTGTTCTGTTTGAGGTTCATGACCCAAGTTTTCATAAAACAAACGGTACCATCTAACTATCGAATAAATAGTATCGGCAATGAAACGACGATCTCTGCTTCCCCATTTGCTGTTGGATTTCAGTAAGCTTTCTACCACGCGATCAGCTTGTTTGTTTTCCGTGAAAATTTGCTGAAGGGCTTGTATCGTTGCTAAAACTAAATTGCGGTGGACTTTCAAAATGCCTGGTTTAATTTGTTGCTGCAAAGTAATAAAATTGAAATGGAATCGTCATATTTGTTACTATGAAGAGTTGGCTTTATTTGTTATTGTTGTTTTCCACTTCATTGTTTGCGCAAACAAATCATCACGGATTAATTTTTAATACAACAGCCTTTAATTTTCACAAAGTTGAAAATTGGATCAGCAGGGTAGATACAATTGAAGTGACCAACACCACTGCTAAAAAAGTGTTTTTACTCAAGCAGCATTATCCTCGTGAATTTCAAATCCGTTTTCCTGCAGAAGGCATTAATCCCGGCGAAACAAAATTTATAGAAATCATTTACAATCCTTTAAATATCGGGAAATTCAAAGTTGCTATTTCTGTTTTTCATACTGCTGCGGCCGACCCTGTTGTAATTTCTTATGTGGGAGAAGTGGTGAGTTTTGATCCCTTTGCGAATGCAGCCTGTCCTTCATTTACCGATCCGAATTACAAACGTCCCGAATTTGATCTGGAAATTTTAGTGATTGATTCTCTTACCCGAAAACCATTGTCTTCTTCCATAGTGGAGATGGGAAAAGGGGAGATTTATACTTCTTATAAAACGGATTCAAAAGGAGAATTAAAAATCAAATCGAATATTGGTTTGTTTTATTTTTATGCCGAACACATCGGTTATAGAAGTAAAGAGGTGCAGGGTTATTTTAATCCCAACAATCGCAAAATCACAATAGCTTTAGTTCCTCTCCAATCTGAAGAAAAAAAGGATACGCTTGTTACAGCAATTCTTCCTGAAAAGGTGGAGCAAAATGTAACTGTTGATCCCACTGTTTTTTCTGTTGCGAATTACAAAGAAAACAACATTGTGTTTTTAATTGATGTGTCAAAAAGTATGGATGGACCCGATCGTTTGCCTTTGCTGAAATCCTCTATGATAGCGCTAACCCGACTCATGCGCAAGGAAGATAAAATCACCATCATCACTTATTCCGACAATGTGAAAGTTCAACTGGAAACAACCGCCGGGGATGATCCCGAGAAAATTATTGCAGTCATTCAAAGTTTAAAAGCAGGAGGTTCAACTGCGGGCGATGAGGCCATACGTGAAGCGTATAATTTTGTGGAGAAAAGTTATATCAAAGGAGGAGTGAATCAAATTATTATTGCCACCGACGGCGGCTTTGACGGTCTGGGTAAAACAGAAGATCAGATGATGAAATTGATCCGAAAAAAAGCAAAAAAACCAATTCAGTTTTCTGCGCTTACTTTCGGACAAAAAAAATTGGGTAAAAAATTTATTGTTCGTTTGGCTGAGGCCGGACAAGGTTTTTATCTATTCATTCAAAATGAAGCGGAAGCTGAAACGGCGTTAAAAGAAGCGATAAAAAGTCAGGGCTTAAGAAATAAATAAATGCATTCCAGTTGTACTGTCTTTGTAACTTTTTTGCATTCGGAATTGTTCAAATAGGAGAAACGATATTGCATTTACTTAAAATTTCTTCTTTTGAAAATCACAACTACATTCATAAGTCTATTGTTATTTTTTTCGTCACAAGCCCAAAACAAGCTTACTGAAAACAATAGTGAAAATCCGTGTATCACGGATGTAGAATACGCTGAACTTCAAAAACAAATTTCAGAAAATCTCAAACACCTTCCTCAAAGCGGCTACCGAGGAGCTTCGGTTACCTTGAATTGGCCTCTTAAACCTGCTGCTGGATTAACTGATTGCAGTTATTATAACATTGCAGCTTATGTTGATCATGACGCTGCCGTTGGACCGTTTAAAGATTTCAATTGCGGTACCAATTCTTATGACGGACACCGAGGAACGGATATCGCTACCTGGCCGTTTAATTTTTATAAAATGGACAATGATTTAGTGGAGGTTATAGCTGCTGCCGACGGAACCATTATCGCCGTTCATGATGGCGAATTCGATAGAAATTGCTCGTCTAATAACTTAACAGCAAACTATGTGATGATTCAACACAGCGACGGTTCAACCGCTTTGTACTGGCACATGAAAAAGAATTCGGTCACACAAAAAATTGTTGGCCAAACGGTGGTGGCCGGTGAAAAACTTGGTGTGGTGGGTAGCTCGGGAAGCGCCTCCGGTCCGCATTTGCATTTTGAAGTATGGGCAGGTGCTGATGTTTCCACACGAATAGATCCTTTTGCAGGAAATTGCAATAGTTTAAATCAAAATTCCTGGTGGGCTTCGCAAAAAGCGGCAAAAGAAACAGGTGTGGTGAGAGCTTCTGTGCACAGCACTGATATAGTACTTCCTGGTTGTCCGACTACTGAAACGCTCAATGAAAGTTCAATTTATGAAATGCCTTTTCAAGGGCCGGGTTTACCTGCGGGTTATGCTAAATTTTATATTTTCATCAGAGATGAAATCAATGGAATGAGTGGAACGATGAGTATTTTAAATCCCGATCAAAGTACTTTTGCAACCTGGACTTATACCAGCACGGCCGATAATAAAATAAAAACTTTCGGTTGGTCGAAAAAACTACCAACTGTTGCCGGCACCTATACTTTTAAAGCTACCTACAACGGAGTGACTTGCTCTTCAACTTTCGATATGACTACAGCGGCAGGTGTTTCTGCTTTGGTAAGTGAAGAGAAATTCTCCGTGTATCCCAATCCTTCCAGTGGAGTAATTACTCTGGAAACAGCTATGGTTGGCGGTCAGGTAATTTTCTTTTATAACATTTTAGGAGCAAAAGTTTATGAAGCAAAAATCACTTCTTCAAAAACGGAAATTAATTTAGGGAATCAAAGCGGAGTGTATTTTTATCAATTGACATCCCCTGATCAACAAACAACCACAGGAAAAATAGTAATCAGATAATTAAGGCTTTTCAATTTTCATTGCCAGCACAGGAATCAATGATGTTAAGGCATTCACTGCTGTTACCAGGAGCAAAGTAATTACAACATCACCGGCTTCAATAGCAACGGGATAGGCTGTTATGCTGAAATTGGCACCTATTTCAATAAAGCCGTACATATCTTGTACAACGCAAAGTGTGAGTCCGAGTATTAAACCAATACTCACTCCAACCACGCCAATGATAAAGCTTTCGAGCCAAAAGATGCGTTTTATTTGTCCGCTGGTAGCCCCCATGCTTTGCAAAATAAAAACATCTTTTTTCTTGTCGATAATCAACATATACAAGGATCCGATGACATTGAAAATGGCCAGAAAAGTAATCACTGCCAGAATAAAAAGGGTAATCCATTTTTCGGTTTGCAGCGTTTTAAAAAGAAAAGAATTTTGTTCGAAACGCGTTTTTATTTCAAATTTATTTCCCAGCAATTTTTGCAGTGTAGCTTTGGTTTCCTCTGCTTTAGAGGGATCTGTAATACCAATTTCTATGGCTGAAACCTTGTCGCCAAAGTCGAGCAATTCATTGGCGAAATTTTTATTCACGATGATGTAATTTCCAAAATCTTCATTGATTTCAAAAGTGTTTCTCGGCAAAGCGGAAATGGTTTTAAAATATTCGGTTTGAATGCCGGTGCCATTGTCAAATACGGGTAAATAAATATTGACGAAAGAGTGAGGATTATCTGCATTGATGCCCAGTTTCATGGCCAGCTGAATAGAAAGTACAGTGAATTGCTGTCCGTTCCCCGAAAGCAGAAAACCTTTGTTTTCATTGTTCGGCATCATCTTTTCAATTTGCGTCATCGCCGCAAATTCGGCACTTACTCCTTTTAGTTTGGCTACTTCCTGATTGTCGTCGTATTTCAGCAAAACATTTTCTTCTACCGCTTCAACATAGTATTTAACGTTGTTGATTTTCCGGATGCTTTTTTCCAAGGAATCGGAAGCAGTGAAAGTTTTCCCCTCAATGGCAGTAATTTTAATATCGGGATCGAAGTTGGTATACAGGTTCATTACCGTTTCGTTCATCCCGTTAAGAGCGGAAAGCACGATGATGATCGCTGCTGAAACGATGGATACCACAAGGATGGAAATCCATGTGATCCAATTGATGATGTTTTTGGATTTTTTGGCCAGGAAATAACGGGAAGCTATTTTGAGTTCAAAGTTCAAAATGAGAAATTCAAGGCGTTATTTTTTTTTAAGCAGGTTGTTGATTTTTTCAGCATAATCCAGTGAATCATCGAGTATAAAAATGAGTTCCGGGATTTTTCGCAGTTGATGGCGAACGTTATTGCCTAAGCGCTTTCTGATTTCGTTGCTTTGTTCCTTAATGATTTTCATCACTACATCTCTTTCAGGATTGAGAATGCTGACATATATTTTGGCTACCGACAAGTCGGGAGCAACGCGTGCCTGCGTTACCGTGATGAAGGAACCTCCAAAAAGATTTTTGCTTTCTTTCTGAAAAATCGTTCCTAATTCTTCCTGTATGAGTGATGATATTTTGTTTTGTCTTCTTGACTCCATGGCTTAAAATTAAGAATTAACTCTGAGCTGTAAACTAAAAAACCTAAATTTGACGCATGAAGAATTTTTTCAGGGTTTTAAAGTACGCGTCGGGCTATAAAAAATATGTTTGGCTAACCGTGCTGTTTAATGTCCTGTATGCTGTATTCAACCTGCTTTCCTTCGCTTTTTTCATTCCTGTTTTAGAGATTTTGTTTGAAAAATCTACAGCAGTCGAATTGCAAAAGTTTTTAGCGCCCAATCCTCATCATGGCATTAATATCAAATCGGTGCAGTATGGCATGCAGCAATGGACTTCCGAAATCATATTGCAGGCCGAATCCATCACTGCCGGGAAATCAAGAGTTTTATTACTGATTGCCGGAATTATTGTTGTTACTTTTTTATTAAAAAATGCTTGTCGCTATTTCGCCATGTTTTTCCTGTCGCCCATACGCAATGGTGTGATCAGCGATTTAAGAAATGCAATGTTTCAAAAATCAATGCATTTGCCGCTTTCCTTTTTCAGTGATGAAAAGAAGGGAGATATCATGTCGAGAATGACTTATGATGTGCAGGAAGTGGAATGGTCGATATTGGGTTCTCTGGAAGCTATCTTCCGCGAGCCGGTGAGCATTATACTGGTGATAGGCTCCATGTTTTTTATTGATGCGAAACTCACTTTTTTCATGTTGCTTTTTATGCCCATTTCCATTTTGGCCATTGCATTTTTAGGAAGAGGGTTGAAGCGCACTTCCAGTAAGGCTCAGGATAAGATGGGCGATTTACTATCCATTATGGAAGAAATGTTGTCGGGATTAAAAGTGATCAAAGCTTTTGGTGCCGAAAAGTATACGAGTGCTAAATTCGAAGAAAACAACAACCGTTTCAAACAATTGTCGATTCGTTTATTTCGCAAACGCGATCTAGCTTCTCCGCTCAGTGAAGTGTTGGGAATGATTACCATTGCTTCGGTTTTGGTAATAGGTGGAATTTATTTTGTGTTTGATGGCGGGATGAGTGGTTCTATTTTTATCGGTTATATTTTATTGTTGTATCTGGCGATAGCCCCCATTAAAAATATAGCAGGTGCTTACAGCAGTGTGCAAAAAGGAGCGGCGGCCATCGACAGGATTGATAAAATAATGAAAGCTGAAAATTCAATTGTTGATCCTCAAAATCCACAACCTTTAAATGGTTTTGAAAAAGAAATAGAATTTAAAAACGTTTGCTTCTCTTACGAAAAAGACGAAGTGTTGTCCAACATTAATTTAAAAATTCAAAAAGGAAAATCAATAGCATTGGTAGGGCATAGCGGAGGAGGGAAGTCCACACTGGCCGATTTGATTCCACGATTTTATGATGTTACAAAAGGTGAGATTTTAATTGACGGGATCGATATCCGTTCCTGCAAAATTTCTGCTGTGCGCTCTTTGATCGCTGTGGTGACGCAGGATTCTATTTTGTTTAACGATACTGTTTTCAATAACATTTCTTTTGGCGGATCTTATACTAAGGAAGCGGTGATAGAAGCCGCAAAAGTTGCCAATGCTCATGAATTTATTGCTCAGCTGCCAAACGGCTACGATAGCATCATTGGTGACAAAGGCGATAAGCTTTCAGGCGGACAGCGTCAGCGTTTGTGTATTGCGCGTGCGGTACTGAAAAATCCGCCGATTTTAATTTTAGATGAAGCCACTTCTGCTTTAGATACTGCTTCTGAAAAACTGGTGCAAGAGGCTTTGCAAAAAGTAATGTCGAACAGAACTTCAGTGGTCATCGCGCATCGTTTGTCAACGATTCAACATGCCGATGAAATCATTGTTCTGGATAAAGGTAAAATTGCGGAGAGAGGGAAACACAATGATCTCATTGCGCAAAAAGGAATTTATTTCCAGTTGTGTCAGATGCAGAGTTTTCAATAGTCATTTTTTTAAATAGATTTGTTTCCCGCAGATTTCACAGATTTACACAGAGCCATCTGTGAAATCTGTGGGAGATTTTTTCCTATTTTTATCTCATGTCAGCTATTTTAAGCACGTCCATAGAATTTTTAAAAGGCGTTGGTCCTAACCGCGCCGACGTGTTGAAGCTTGATTTAAACATATTTACTTTTGAAGATCTACTCAATCACTTTCCTTTTAAATATGTGGATCGCACGAACTTTCAAAAAATAAGCAGCATCATTTCCGATCAGTCATATGTGCAGGTGAAAGGTGTGTTGGTGGGCATTGAAGAAGTTGGAACCGGAAAAGCAAAAAGATTAACTGCTGTTCTTCGCGATGACTCGGGAGCGTTGGAGTTGGTGTGGTTCCGCGGCGCGATGTTTTTTAAAAAATCATTGATCTTAGGGAAGGAATATATCGTGTATGGCAAGCCGACTTTATTCGGTAGCAAAATGAATATTTCTCATCCCGAAATGATTTTGTATTCCATTGCTGCTTTCAATGAATTGAAAGGCTTGCAGGCGATTTACAATTCTTCGGAAAATATGAAGAACAGAGGCTTAGACAGTAAAGGCCTTCGTAAATTATTTTCGGTTTTATTGCCGCAAGTGAAAGGAAAAATCCCCGAGATTTTGAATGCCGAGATGATGGTGGATATGCAGTTTATGTCGAGAGATCAGGCCTTTCAGCAAATTCATCAACCGCAAAATATGGAGTTGGCCAATCGCGCCATTGCGCGTTTGAAATTTGATGAATTGTTTTTTGCGCAGTTGCGGATTTTAAAAGTGAAGCAAGGTCGGCAAATAAATTATTCCGGATTTATTTTCGATAAAGTAGGAGATTATTTCAATGGCTTTTACACTAAATATCTTCCCTTTGAACTCACCGGCGCACAAAAGAGAGTGGTCAAAGAAATTCGCAAAGACATGGGTTCCGGTCAGCACATGAACCGTTTGCTGCAAGGTGATGTAGGTAGCGGAAAAACAATGGTGGCGCTGTTGAGTATATTAATTGCGCTGGATAACGGTTATCAGGCTGCTATCATGGCGCCTACGGAAATACTAGCCAATCAGCATTTTGCTTCCTTTGAGGAAATGCTTCGGCCGCTTGGAATTGAAGTGAAATTACTCACCGGTTCGGTAAAAGGAAAAGAGCGCCAAAACGTTTTTGAAAAATTACAATCCGGCGAATTAAAAGTAATTGTTGGTACGCATGCATTAATTGAAGATCCTGTTCAGTTTAAAAATATCGGACTCGTTGTCATTGATGAACAACATCGTTTTGGTGTGGCACAACGCTCTAAATTGTGGAGAAAAAATACACGTCCGCCACATGTTTTGGTGATGACGGCAACACCTATTCCGCGCACACTCGCCATGACTTTGTATGGCGATTTGGACGTGTCGGTCATTGATGAATTGCCTCCAGGAAGAAAACCAATCACTACTTTGCATTATAAGGATGGCGGTCGTTTGCGCGTGTTTGGATTTATGCGCGATCAAATTGCGCTGGGCCGACAAGTATACATTGTGTATCCTCTCATTGAAGAATCGGAAGCAATGGATTACAAAGATTTAATGGACGGTTATGAAAGTATTCAACGTGCTTTTGAACCGCCGCATTATCAGATTTCTGTGTTGCACGGACGAATGAAATCGGATGCCAAGGATTTTGAAATGCATCGTTTTAAAACGGGAGTCACACAAATAATGGTGGCTACAACAGTAATTGAAGTTGGGGTAAATGTTCCCAACGCATCGGTGATGGTTATTGAAAGTGCGGAGCGTTTCGGACTCTCGCAATTGCATCAGCTGCGCGGAAGGGTTGGTCGTGGTGCCGAGCAATCGTATTGTGTTTTAATGACAGCCGATAAACTCGGTCCCGAAGCAAAGCTGCGCATGAGAACCATGTGCGAAACCAACGACGGATTTAAAATTGCCGAAGTGGATTTAAAACTCCGTGGTCCGGGAGACATAGAAGGAACGCGCCAAAGCGGAATGATGGATTTTAAAATTGCTGATCTCGTGAAGGATTCTCAAACCATGCAAATCGCACGACAAAAAGCGATGGAAATTTTATCGGATGATCCTGAAATTAAAAAAGAAGAAAATAAATACATCGCCGCGCATTTGAATTTACTCACCGATCCGAAAAGTAATTGGAGCAGGATAAGTTAAAAAAACCATTCTCATAAATTTTCCTGACGAAGATCACCTTTTCATTCCTGTAATACCTTAAATTTACTTCACCAATTCTTCTTTTATGTCACTTCGTCTCTTGTCTATATTCTTGTTGCTGGCTCTGGTGAGCTGCGACAAAACGGAAATCATTCATCCGGTTAGGAAAAATATTGTTGAATCGGTCTATGCTTCAGGAAGTATTATTCCTAAAAACGAGCACAGTATTTTTGCGCTCATCAACGGAACCATCATTAAGAAATACGTGAATGACGGGGACAGCATTAAGAAGGGACAAATACTCTATGAAATCAGCAATGAATCACAAGCTGCGCGATTGAACTCGGCAAAGCAATTGTTGGATAAATCATCGGATGATGCTTCGGGAAATTCACATATTCTCAATGATTTGAAATTGAATATGCAAAATGCACAAGATAAATTCAAGCTGGATTCTTTGACTTTTACCAAATACAAAAAACTATTGGAAAGTAACGCGGTATCGCAAATGGATTATGATGTCAAAGCCTTGCAATACAGCACTTCCGAAAATTTATATAAATCGGCAAAAGAGAAATACCAAGCTGCCAAAAATGATTTGAGAGTTTCTTTGTCCAATGCGCAAAGTCAGATGGCCTCAGCCCAAAGCGATTTAAATAATTTCATCATCCGCAGCGATATTGATGGTGTGGTTTTTAAAACCTATAAAGAAGAAGGAGAGTCGGTGCGCATAAGTGAGTTGATTGCTTTGGTAGGATCGATGGGAGAGCGTGTTCTTAAATTGTCGGTGGATCAGCAGGATGTAGATAAAATAAAACTGAATCAGGAAGTTTTATTGAAAACCGATGTGAGCGGCGCAACTATTTATAAAGCTAAAGTGACGCGCCTGTATCCTTTGATGAATGAGGCTGATCAGTCTTTCCGCGTGGATGCTGAATTTACTGATCATATTTCTATGCCTTTTATTCATACTTCAGTGGAAGCCAATATTATCATTCAAAGTAAAAAAAATGCATTGGTCATTCCGCGCAATTCTTTAGTGAACGACAGTATTATGGTTAACGAAAATGGTGATCAAAAACTCATTCCCGTAAAAACAGGAATTCTTACTTTGGATGATGCTGAGATTGTGTCAGGTGCCGATGAAAAAACTGAAATTATTTTATCTGTAGAAAAATAAATGGCGCTTCCGGTAAATCTTGAAATAGCGAAAACTCATCTGCTGTCGCGCAAAAAGCAGTCGATAGTGGCCATGCTAGGCGTGACTTTCGGGATAGCCATGTTTATTCTCATGATCAGTTTCATGAAGGGTGTGAATCAGTTTTTGCAGGATACGATGTTGTCGTCAACACCCGACGTTCGTATTTTCAACGATTACAAAACCGATTTTTCTTCGTCCATCACTTCCGAATATTTTAAGGATAGCAATCAACTCACTATCGTTCATCATCCAAAACCGAAAGACATTAGTTTGAACTTAAAAAATGCACAACAAATCATTAGTGATTTGCACCAAAATCCTAAAGTGTTGGCGGTTTCTCCTGTGGTGACGTCACAGGTTTTTTACAATTACGGTCCGGTGCAATTGAATGGAATTTTGAAAGGTGTGAATATTCTGGATGAAATCCGACTGTTCGATTTGAAAAGTAAAATCATCAGTGGTCGTTTGGAAAATCTACTCACCATTGATAATGGAATTGTGATGGGGGTGGGACTCGCAGAAAAATTACACGTTGTTATCGGTGATATGGTGACCTTGGCTACACCCAGCGGTACATCTATGCGCTTGCGTGTTGTGGGAACTTATCAGATTGGAATTGCAGCAGTGGATGACGTAAACAGCTACGTGAATATTTCTACCGTTCAGCAGGTGTTGGGAAAAGATAAAAATTACATCACGGCCATCAATGTGAAAATGAAAGACATTAATTATGCGCACGCTGAGGCATTTTCTTTTCAAAAAAAATACGGATACAAAGCGGAAGACTGGGAAGTAACCAATGCTTCGGTGGAGGCTTCCAACACTGTGCGGGATGTGCTAACGATAGTGGTGAGTGCAACAATGCTGATCGTAGCAGGTTTTGGAATTTACAATATCATGAACATGCTCATCACCAATAAAATGAAAGATATTGCTATTTTAAAAGCACAGGGTTTTGCACAAAAAGATATAGTGCAGATTTTTCTGGCACAATCCATTACCATTGGATTATTGGGAGCGTTGGCGGGATTGCTTTTCGGATTTCTGCTTTCGTATGGCTTATCCTGTGTGCCTTTCCCGGCAAAAGGTTTTGTGAGCTTGAAAACATTTCCGGTAATTTTTGAAGTGAAATATTATGTCTTTGGTATTTTGTTTGGCGTAATTACCACGCTGGTGGCGGGATTTATGCCGTCGCTGAAAGCATCAAAAATAGATCCTGTTGCAATTTTACGCGGATAATATGGGAGAGATTTTAAAAACCATACAACTCAATAAATACTTTCGGGAGATTGAAGAATTTCACGTGATTAAGAACATCAACATGTCGATTAACAGCGGTGAATTCGTTTGTATCACCGGGAAATCGGGTTGCGGAAAATCTACTTTGTTGTATTTATTGTCCACTATGGACAATGATTACGAAGGTGAAGTTTTCATCAACAACACCAAAGTAACGGGATTAACACAAAATGAACTCGCGGCTTTCCGCAATGAAAACATCGGTTTCATTTTTCAATTTCATTTTCTCTTGCCTGAATTCACCGCTTTGCAAAATGTAATGATGCCCGCGCTTAAACTAGGTAAATACAGTAAAGAAGAAATTGAAGAAAGAGCTTTGGCAAAATTAGCGCAAGTTCAAATGAAGGATTATGCACACAAACTTTCAGGGAAATTATCGGGCGGACAACAACAGCGTGTAGCTGTTGCGCGCGCACTCATCAATGAACCTAAAGTCATCATGGCCGATGAACCTACAGGGAATTTAGATTCTGTAAATACAGGAATCGTATTTGATATTTTTAAAGATCTTGCGGCAAAAGGAAATACTATTATTGCTGTTACGCACGATACAGACTTCGCTGAAAAATCAGACAGGATTATTGAGATGAAGGATGGGGAGATTATCTGAACCTTGATTCACTTGATTAAAAGATTGAAGGATCTGCAATCAGGATAATCCTTTAATCAAGTGAATCAAGGTTCAGACAAATGAGTTGATTTTTTTATTACTTCAATATCCCTCTGCTAATTACCAACTTTTGAATCTCACTTGTTCCTTCGTAAATTTGTGTGATTTTTGCGTCACGCATTAATCGCTCCACATGATATTCTTTCACGAAACCATAGCCACCGTGAATTTGTACAGCTTCAATAGTAGTATCCATTGCAACTTTTGATGAGAATAATTTTGCCATCGCACCGGCTTCAGTATAATCACCGTGCTGATCTTTCAACCATGCAGCTTTGAGGCAAAGCAAACGCGCAGCGTTGATTTGCGTAGCCATATCAGCGAGTTTGAAAGCTATGGCCTGATGATCTGAAATGGGTTTGCCAAAAGCTTTTCTTTCTTTTGCATATTGAGTGGAAAGTTCAAAAGCACCGCTGGCAATACCCAGCGCTTGTGAAGCAATTCCGATTCGTCCGCCGGAGAGCGTACTCATCGCGAATTTAAATCCGAAACCATCTTCACCAATTCTGTTTTCTTTTGGAACTTTTACGTCGGTAAACATTAAGGAATGTGTGTCGGAACCACGGATTCCAAGCTTATTTTCTTTTTTACCTACCACAAATCCTTCCCATCCTTTTTCAACGATGAAAGCGTTGATGCCTCTATGTCCTTTGCTTACATCAGTTTGCGCAATCACCAGATAAGTGGAAGCAGAGCTTCCGTTGGTGATCCAGTTTTTGGTGCCGTTGAGTAAGTAATAATCCCCTTTATCAATAGCGGTAGTGCTTTGTGAAGTAGCATCAGATCCGGCTTCTGGTTCGGATAAACAAAAGGCTCCTATTTTTTCTCCTTTGGCCAAAGGCACTAAATATTTTTGTTTTTGTGCTTCGCTGCCGTAAGTTTCCAATCCCCAGCAAACAAGGGAATTGTTCACGCTCATACATACAGAAACTGAAGCATCAATTTTTGAAATTTCTTCCATCGCAAGTACATAAGAAATGGTATCCATCCCGGCACCACCGTATTTTGGATTCACCATCATGCCCATGAATCCAAGTTCTGAGAGTTTTTTAATTTGTTCTTTCGGGAAAGTTTGAGTTTCATCTCTTTCAATTACGCCTGGCAAAAGTTCGTTGCGCGCAAAATCTCTTGCGGCTTGCTGAATCATTTTATGTTCTTCGGAAAGTTGTATGTTCATAAAGTAAATTTAAATCATTAATTTTTCACGGTGAAAGAATTGCGCGTCATCGGTTTAATGTCGGGAACCTCTTTGGATGGTTTGGATATCGCTTATTGTGAATTTACACAAAATGGCGGTAAATGGACTTTTAAATCGGGTCCGGGTGTCACCATATCCTACGATAATTCTCTTAAAGAACAACTGCAAAACGCACGATCTTATACAGGCTATGAACTGAGCAGGTTACATGTTGACTATGGAAAATGGACAGGCCTGCAAGTGAAAAATTTTATTGCTCAACATAAACTGCAAGTTGATTTTATTTCATCGCATGGCCACACGGTTTTTCATCAACCGGAAATCGGCCTCACTTTGCAAATTGGCGATTTGAATCACATTGCTTCCGCTACGCAAAAAACTACTATCGGTGATTTCAGAACATTGGATGTAGCGATGGGCGGACAAGGTGCTCCGCTGGTTCCCATTGGTGATGAATTGCTTTTTGCTCAATATGATAATTGTTTGAATCTGGGTGGAATTGCCAATGTCTCTTTCAATAATGATGGAAAAAGAAAAGCTTTTGATATTTGTCCGGTGAACATTGTATTGAATGCGTTGGCTGCACATTTCGGAAAGGCCTACGACGATGGCGGAAAAATTTCCGCAGAAGGAAAAGTAGATGCTGAGCTTCTGAAGTTATTGAATGCTGTGGAGTTTAATCTCTTGCCTGCTCCAAAGTCTTTAGGCATCGAATACATTGAAAAAGAATATTTCCCGATTTTAAAATCTTCAACTTTAAGTGTGCAGGATCAAATGTGCACATTTGTAGAATACATCGCTCAAAGCATTGTATCCAATGTAAAACCGGGTTCTTTGCTGGTTACAGGAGGTGGAGCAAAAAATTCATTTTTGATAGAAAGAATAAAACACAATTTCAAAAACGGAGAAGTGGTGGTGCCGGAAGTGGCGGTGATTGATTTTAAAGAAGCAATAATTTTTGCCTTCCTGGGCGTACTGAGATATTTGAATTTACCGAATTGCTTGGCGAGTGTAACGGGAGCGAAGAAGGATTGTAGTGGAGGGGTTATTGTTCAGTTGGAGTGAAGTTCCCACAGATTTCACAGATTTACACAGAATCCAAATCTGTGAAGATCTGTGAAATCTGTGGGAAAAGAAATTAGATTTTCGCCAAAATCCCGTCAATCAACGATTCAAAAATCAATCGTCCGTCGATATTGGATAATTCACTATCCGCAGCTCTTTCAGGATGCGGCATCATACCAAATACATTTCTTTTTTTGTTGCAAACCCCCGCGATGTTGTCCAGCGCTCCGTTTGGATTAGCAGCGTCATTGATAGTGCCTTTTTCATCGCAGTAACGAAAAATCACCTGATCGTTTTCATTCAATAGCCACAAAGTTTCTTTGTCGGCATAATATCTTCCTTCCTGATGAGCGATTGGAATTTTATAAGCTTTGTGTTTTTCTAACGAAGTGCATATTGGCGCATCAGCACTTTGCGGAGTAACGAATACATTTTTGCAAATGAATTTTTGAGAGTTGTTTTGCAACAAGGCTCCGGGCAATAATCCCGATTCACACAAAATTTGAAATCCGTTGCACACGCCCAGCACATATCCGCCTTTGTCGGCATGCTTGATCACTTCTTCCATAATCGGAGAGAAGCGGGCAATAGCGCCTGAACGCAGGTAATCACCATAAGAGAATCCGCCCGGAAGCACAATAAAATCGCAGCCTTTCAGATCGCGGTCCTTGTGCCATAAGGTTTCAACTTCCTGACCTAAAATGTTTTTTAAAACATAAACCATGTCTTGATCACAATTTGATCCCGGAAAAGTAATTACTCCAAATTTCATCTGTTGTTATTTTATACAGCAAACTTAAGGTAAAAAGTTAAAAGCAGAAAGGTAATTTCTTCCTTTTTATCATTGTTTCTTTTACCTTTCCGTAATGATTCTCATTTACACTCCAAAAATAACCAGCAGGGCGAAGTACGCCTTCAATCTGGTGTTCAGGGATATTTATGGAATTAAGTTTGAGCTCACTGCCGATAAAGAGGCCTATCTGGCTCATTCGGGAGCGAAGCTCACCTATAGTAATCAGCCCTTTGCCGATGAGCTTTTCATACAATCGAAAGGGTTATTGTTTGAAACAGGAATCATTGATCAGGACATTGCGGTTTTCAACTGGAAAGACACGAAAGCATTTTTTTCTGTAGGTCCGAAATCGGCCTTGCCTTTCGATATTTTTTCGGCCAGTTTTTTTCTGGCGAGTCGCTACGAAGAATATCTTCCGCACATCCGCGACGTTTACGACCGTTTTGATGCTCAGGCGAGTTTAGCCTACAGCTATAATTTTTTGCATCAGCCCGTGGTGAACAAATGGGCACTGCATTTTAAAGAAGCGCTTTTGCAAAAATATCCTCAGCTGGTTTTTCCGGTGAAAAAATACCGTTTCATTTCTTCCATAGATATTGATAATGCTTATGCTTATCTGGAAAAAGGAGTGGTGCGGACGTTGGGCGGATTTTTAAAATCTTTATCCACTATGGATATCAAAGGTTTTAAACAACGTTTGAAGGTATTGACCGGAGCTGAAAAAGATCCTTACGATACTTATGATTTTCAATTGGAGTTGCAAAAAGAACACCAACTGGAATATTTGTATTTTCTGCTGTTGGGCGACTATGGCGTAAACGATAAAAACATTTCGGTAGAGAGTAAAAGATTTCGTTCACTCATTAAATCGCTTGCTGATTATGCACAAGTGGGTATCCATCCATCTTTTGGGTCTAACGGCAATCCGGCACAATTGGCAAAGGAAGTTTCGCGTTTACAAGGAGTGATCAACAGAGAAGTATTTAAAAGCCGACAACATTTTTTGAAAATATCCTTGCCCGATACTTACCGCAATTTAATTGAACTCGATATTCAGGAAGATTACACGATGGGTTATGCTTCTGATTATGGCTTCAGAGCCGGATTGTGTACGCCTTTTTTCTTTTACGATTTGGATCTCGAAGTAGAAACTTCACTCAAAATTTTCCCTTTTGCCATCATGGAAGGAACCTTGAAATATTACCAGAAAATTCCGCCCGAAAGAGCCATGGAACATTATAAAACTGTGATTGATCAGGTGAAAGCGGTAAATGGAATTTTTATTTCTTTATGGCACAACGATTCCATGAATGATTTGGGTTTGTGGAAGGGATGGCGCAAAGTATATATTGATATGGTGGAATACGCGAAGCCCGATGGAAATTAAGTACCTCGAAAATAAAAACATCGACAAACATAAATGGGATGCTTGTGTTCAGCAAAGCATTCAACAATTGCCTTATGCTTACAGTTGGTATTTAAATGAACTTTGTAAAAACTGGGATGGAGCAGTGGTAGGCGATTACGACGCGGTTTTTCCTTTGCCCTGGAATAAAAAATTTGGAATTAAATATGTTTATCCTCCGTTTTTTATTCAGCAGTTGGGATTGTATTCAAAGTCAGAAATCGGTGAAAATATTTTAGCTGAAGTGTTGCAACTGGCGAATTCAAAATTTAAATTTTTAGAGTATTATTTGAATTCTTCTAACGGATTAAAAGCGCCGGGATTGATCAATCAACGGGTGAATTACGAATTAGGTCTTTCGTCTTCCTACGAAGAAATCAAAAAAAACTATTCCGAAAACTGCCGTCGAAATATTAAAAAAGCAAGTCAAAAAGGTTTAACGATCGCAGATGCTCCAAAGGCTTTGGAAGTGATCAATTTATTCCAGACTGAAAAAGGAAAAAGCATAAAAACGCTTTCAAAAAAAGATTACATCCGCTTTGAAGAATTGATGGATGTTTGTGATTATAAAGGCATACTAAAAGTAAAGCATGTTTTGTTGGAAGGTAAAGTTTGTGCCGGAGCATGTTTTTTAAAAATAGAAGGAAAAATTATTTTTCTTTTCTCTGGAAATAATGAATTAGCGCGTAACTCAGGCGCTATGCCTTTTTTAATTGATAGCGTTATTCAGGAATACAGCGGACAAAAAATCACCTTTGATTTTGAAGGATCTAACGATGAAAATCTTGGAAGATTTTATCAGAGCTTTGGTGCGGTAAATAACCCTTATTTGTTTGTGAAGATTAATAGATTGGGCTTTCCGTTGAGGTTGTTGAAGAGGTAATGAGAATGGTTCATTCGCTCCGCTAAGTTTTCAACTTAGCGGAATCTTTTTTTGAAGCTTTCAGCTTCGGTTTACTTTAAAATGTTTGAATTAAAAAGAAGCTGAAAGCTTCAAGAGAAGATTCCGTCCAGTTACGCTTCGCTAAACTGAACGGGAGTTAGTGAATAATCTTTTCTCCTAGTGGTTCCTATTTCTTCTTTTGTTATAGGAATAGCACAGCCAAAACAAAATAAAATTATTATTATGAGGTAGAATAATTTTTTTATTTGTTTGCTAATTATGGGATTGCTTCAATTTTTGAGCACAAAAATTCTTGCAATGACCAGGGTGAGTGCTTAAAACAACCCGTTGATCTCCGCGTCAATCTTATTAATAATCTTTCCTAAATCTTCTTTATTCTCAGGGAAGTTATTACTGTCAACATCGATGATCAAGAGTTTGCCTGAAGCGTAAGTAGAGATCCATGCCTCGTAACGTTCGTTCAAACGAGTGAGGTAATCCAAGCGGATGGCAGCTTCGTATTCGCGACCTCTTTTTTGAATTTGATTTACTAAAGTTGGAACGCTTGCACGCAAATAGATCAATAGATCCGGTGCTTGTATCAAGCTATTGCAAAGATTGAATAAATTGGAGTAGGTAGTGAAATCACGCTTGATCATTAAATTCATTGCGTGTAAGTTGGGAGCGAAAATATAAGCATCTTCATAGATGGTTCTGTCCTGAATAACGCTTTTTCCTGATTCGCGGATTTCCTGAATTTTGCTGAAGCGGCTGTTCAAAAAGTAAATTTGCAGGTTGAATGACCAGCGTTGCATGTCTTCGTAAAAGTCGTTCAAGTAAGGATTGTCATCGGCATCTTCATAATGAGCCTCCCATCCGTAATGCTTTGCGAGCATTGAAGTGAGCGTGGTTTTTCCTGATCCGATATTTCCTGCGACAGCTACATGCATATGATACTATTTGAAATTTAACTTCAGGCTAAATTAGGGCTTTAATTTATAAATATGAAGACTATCTCCATTAAGAATGTATAGTTTTTTTTCGGTGATACTGAAGTCGGTCATGGTGGAGTCGGAATATATTTTAGATAAGACCAGCGTTTCCTTGTTTAAAGTGAAGATATCGTTGTTTCTGCGAAAGGTAAGATTATCATCGATAACGTTGAAATTACTGATGTTTGCTTCGGGTATCTTGCGAATGAAAGCGCCGTAATTATCAAAAACATAAATTCCTTTTTGTGGATCATTGAGATACAATCCGTTGTTTCTTTCCATCATCAACGTAGGTGAAAATGCTTCGCCGATGATGCGCTGGATGTTTAAAATTTCAATATCAACGTTTAAAGTGACCGCATTTATTTTTACCAGTTTGTCTTGTTTGATGTCGTATACCCAAATTCCGTTGTTCAGCGCTTTGCACACTACTTCGGCCTGATCGAGGTTGAAATCCATCAGTTGAATACTGCTTTCTTCGGCTAAAAAATTATCCAGAAAAGTGATGAGGGAAAGATCTTTGTAAAATACCAATACCTTCATCGGATCACCTGCGTCTATTGAGGTAATTCTTCCTGAGCGTTTTAAACTGTAAACAAAATTGAGGTTGTTTTGCGAGCTGGTTTTCCAGATAGAAATCTGATTGCTCACGTAATAATTTTCTACAGGATCGGTGTATAGTTTTGAGCCGGAAACCTTGATGATTTTTTCCAATTTGAATTTATTCATTCGGGAAGTATCTGCTGCAAAAATCGAGCTGTCGCTTTTTGCTTTTTCAGCGCTGAGTTTCGCGCCGGCGGTGAATCCGCAGCCCAGTATAATAGCCATTAAACCGATACTCAACAGAAATTTCGACATCATTGCCCCATCATTTTTTTAATTTCTTCCACAAACACTCTGTCGTTGGACAAACGTGGAATTTTATTTTGTCCGCCTAGCTTGTCTTTGCTTTTAAACCATTTATAAAAAGTTCCTCTTGGAACCGCAATTACTTCAGGTTTATGCAGCACCATATTTTTATAGCGTTTCGCTTCGTAATCGGAATTTAGTGTTTTTAATGCGTTATCTAAACTTTCAATGAAATAATTTAAGTCGTTGGGATTTTCTTCAAATTCAATCACCCATTCGTGAGCGCCGCATCCCTCGGCGTTCAGGAAGATAGGAGCAGCGGTATAATCATTGATTTTCACTTTTAATTTTTCGCAAACGATTTGAATGGCTTTTTCAACGTTATCGATCATGAGTTCTTCGCCAAAAGCATTGATGCAATATTTTGTGCGTCCTAAAATAATGTAGCGGTAAGGATTTACGGACGTGAATTTAATGGTGTCGCCCAGCATATAGCGCCACAATCCGGCGTTGGTTGAAATTACCATGGCGTATGCTTTGTTGACTTCCACTTCATTTAAGGGAATAACTTTTGGTTGTTCTTTGTCAATTTCGTTGAGCGGAATGAATTCATAAAAAATTCCGTGATCAGTTAATAACAGTAAATCCCGCACTTTATTTTCCAATTGTACGCCAAAGTAGCCTTCCGAAGCATTGAAAGTTTCAATGTATTTCATTTTTCCCGATGGGAAAAGTTTGTTGAATTGTCCAATGTAAGGATCAAATTTCACGCCGCCGTGCATAAACATTTCTATGTTCGGCCAAACTTCTTCGATATTGGCTTTACCGGTTTTTTCTAAAACACGTTTCAGTAAAACCAAGGTCCAGGAAGGAACTCCCGATAGTGTAGTGATGTTTTCTTTAATGGCAATATCGGCCATTTTTTCCAGTTTTTCTTCCCAGTTGCCGAGTAGCGCTGTTTTTTTATCCGGACTCCTTCTCCAGTTGATCCAGAAAGGAAGATTGTCGATGATGATGGCCGATAAATCTCCTACATAACTTTTTTCATTCAGCATATTTATTTCATGACTGCCACCCATGAACAAACATTTGCCTTCAAAAATTTTAGCCTTTTTAAATTCATTGCAGTAAATAGCCAGCATGTCTTTTCCACTTCTGTAATGACAATCGAAAAGAGCTTCACTGCTTACCGGAATGAATTTGCTTTTATCATTGGTAGTACCCGATGAACGGGCAAACCATTTGATTTCACCTGGCCATAAAACATTGTGTTCGCCTTGTAAAGTTTTGTTGATGTAAGGAAAAATATCTTCGTAGCTGTGGAGAGAAATATTGTTGCGGAAATCCTCGTAAGAATATATTTTTTTGAAAGAATGTTTTTTTCCGAATTCAGTGTTTTTTGCTGCATCCACCAATTCCATCAAACACTTTTTTTGAACCTCGTGCGGATGCGTCATGAAAAATTCTACCCGCTGATAGCGTTTTTTCATTTGACGGGTTATGATAGAATTAATTATCGACATTGAGTTTTTCAGCAGTGCGGACAAATGTACAATTATTATTCTATGATGATTTGTCCGGGTAGTCGCGTCTGAATACCTTTCATCGACTGCATTTGGCGCAGTAAATTCATGATGGCCGAATAATGATTTTTGAGTTCGGCGCTTTCGCTGATTGTTTTCTGAATTTCCAGAGACGAGAAATCTTTGATGACATCGGCCAGTTTAAACTCCTGATGCGGATAAGAAGCGATTTCGTAATCTTTCAATTTTGCTTTTTTAGCAGCAATAGCAATGGCATCATCCAATCCGCCGAGTTCATCCACGAGTCCGATTCTTTTTGCGTCAATTCCCGACCATACTCTGCCTCTTCCCAAACTGTCGGCCATTTCAACAGAAAAGTGGCGCCCCGCTGCTACTCTTTGTTTGAAGATAGTATACACGGCAACGATTTCCTTTTGAATGATTTCTTTTTCTTTCGCAGAGATTTCTCTTGTGAAAGCAGGGAAATCAGAGTGTTTGTTGGTGTTTATGCCATCAAAGCTAACACCGATTTTCTCCTGAAAAAGTTCACGCATGTTGAACATCATTCCGAAAACACCGATAGAACCCGTAATGGTGTTGGGTTGCGCAACAATCACATCGGATTTACACGCAATGTAATATCCGCCCGATGCAGCCACATTCCCCATGGAAACAACAACCGGTTTTATTTTTTTGATGAGTTCCACTTCTCTTAAAATATTTTCGGAAGCCAGTGCGCTTCCTCCCGGAGAATTGATGCGCAGTACTAAGGCTTTGATGTTGCTGTCTTCTCTGATTTTTTTGAGTTCGGCAATAAACGTAACATCGCCGATTTGATCTTTCGCCCCTTTGCCGTCAACAATTTCACCTTCGGCATACAGCACTGCGATACTTGTTTTTTTAGTTTCGGAAGGCTCAATCTCGATAGGCGTTTTACTTTTTACATAAGCGGCGAAATCTACCAAAGGTTGATTTTTACTGGAAAATTTAACAATTTGTGCTTCCACCTGATCGCGATAATATACCGCATCAATCAAATGATTTTGCATAGCCTGCTCTGCATTCACCAGCACCAAACTATCGGCAATACCATTTAAAGCAGCCACATTTGATTTTCTGTTGGTGGAAATTTTCACAAGTATATCGTTCCACACCGAATGAATTAAAGCCGACGATTGCTCTTCACTGGCTGCGCTCATGGAGTCCAGCTCAAAAGGTTCAATGGCACTTTTGTATTTTCCCTGACGGAAAATTTGGGGTTGGATCCCTAGTTTTGCCAAAAGGTTTTTGAAGAAAAGAAATTTCATGGATAAACCTTTAAACTCAATAGCGCCTTGGGGATTGAGCCAGATGGAATCGGAGCAGGAGGCAAGGTAATAATCGATTTGAGAATAGCCGTTGCTGTAGCTGTATACTTTTTTTCCTGATTTCTTGAAGGTGAGTAATTCGTTGCGAAATTCTTCTATAGTTGCTATTCCTGTTGCTAATCCTGAGAAATCAAGAAGAACACCTTTTACCAAAGGATCTTTTTTGGCATAATCCAAACCTTCTTTAATGGCTTCCAGTGAAGGAGTGGCAGCTTTTTCGCCCGCTATCATTGCCGCTAAAGGGTTGTCGTTTTTTCTTTCCTCAATATTGCCTTGTAAATTAAGTTTTAAAAAAACCGGCTCGCTGATACTTATTTTTTCTTTGTCGCCCGATAAATCCAGAGATGCCGCAGCAATAGCAATTGCTGCAATCAGTAGAATGACAAATATAATGGTGTAAACAATTTTACCTACCAGATAAGCCGTTAAGCCCGCCCAAAATGATGTTTTAAAACTCATAATTTTTATTTGGCTCAAAAATATCTCTTTTTTTGGGCTTTCAGCATCTCTTTTGTTAATACTGCTTATTACCTTAGCTGCTGAAATGAAAAAAGAAATCTTTCTTTTACTGGGCAGTAATCTTGGAAACAGGGAGGAAAACCTTTCTGTGGCACGCAATTATATAAAGCACGAGCTGGGTGAAATTATTAAAGAGTCATCTGTTTATGAAACTGAACCATGGGGTTTTTACACGGATTCCATGTTTTTGAATCAGGTTTTAAAAATAGAGTCGGCATTCACTCCTCATGAAGTTCTTGAAAAAATAAAAAGCATTGAAACAGTGATAGGGCGTGTGCATTCAGAGACAGAGGGGTATTCATCCAGGGCAATAGACATTGATATTTTGTTGTATGGAAACGAAGTTGTTAATACCGAAAGGTTGATAATTCCTCATGCCAAACTCACCGAACGCAAGTTTGCCTTAATACCTTTAGTAGAGATAGGCGGAAACGTTGAGCATCCCGTTACCCGAAAATCAATGTTTGCTTTATTAAGGGATTGTAAAGATAATATGAAAGTAAACATAATATAGAAAAAAAAACGCGAATGTTTTGCAGAAAATAAAACATTCTTTATAATTGCAATCAAATTAACAGGAATACTAAATTATTCAAACCATGAAATTTAAATCACAACTAACTTTAGGCTTAGCACTAATAATGGGCTTAAATACAATATCAGCGCAGGTTGATACGACTAAGAAGACTTCTTTTTTGGATAGATTATCCGTAGGAGTTAATGTAGGTACTATCTTCACTTACACGGATATTAAACAATATACTTATGGTATTTCTTTAAAACATCACAACGAGCTTGGATTCGGAGCCGGAATTAATGCAATGTATACGCTTAGTCCGGTATTTGGTATTCAAGGGCAGTTCAACTGGGGTGATGCTCACGGATCAAACAGAGCAAAAAACATGTATTTTGATGCCGGGTTTACTGAACCAACTTTAAACCTCCATGTTAATTTCAGTAACTTGTTTTTCCCTACGAAAGTTGGTAAAAGCAAACTTACAGCTTATGGTTACCTGGGTATTGGAATTACTTCATTCAGAAGCACGCTTCATTACTTGAATAATAATGACCTTATCTCTTATCAGGGATATACTTTAGCTAATTCTAATGCTGATTTAGTGAAAGATAAAAGAACCAATGAAGTTGCTTTCCCTCTTGGAATTGGTGGAAAATATAAATTAAATGACCATTGGGCAGTTACTTTGGAATCAAGCTTCAGATTCTTGAATTCAGATAAAATGGATGCTTTTACAGCAGGAACAAAAAGAGATATCTATCAATACACAAATGCAGGAGTTGTTTATAGCTTCAGCGGTAAAGTACAAAAAACCGACGAAGCTGTTATGGAAGACAAAATGGCTGCTGTTAGTGAGTTGATCGACGGATTCGGAGATAAAGACGGTGATGGTATTGCTGATAAATATGACAAAGACAACAATACTCCAAAAGGAGCTAAAGCTTACGGTGACGGTACTTCAGTTGATACTGACGGTGACGGTGTACCTGATTATATGGACCAAGAGAGATTCTCTGCAAATGGCGCTAAAGTAAACGAAAACGGTGTTGAAGTTGATGCTGACGGTGACGGTGTAGGTGATAGCAGAGACTTAGAGCCAAACACAGCTAAAGGTGCTCAAGTAGATGCTAAAGGTGTTACTATCCAAACAGGAAATGGAATTGCTGCTACTAAAACAGACGGTGGTTCTGCTTACCAACCATCTGGATTGCCTTCTATCTATTTCCAAGTTAACTCTGCAGTAGTAGAATACAACAACTACCCTTCAATGACAACTATCGCTCAGGCTTTGAAAGCTAACGCTAAATTGAAATTAGTAGTAGTTGGACATGCTGACAACGTAGGTTCTCCTGAGTACAACAAAAAATTAGCTCTTAAACGTGCTGAGGCGGTTGTTAGTCACTTAGTGAAAGTATACGGAATCGATAAGTCAAGATTATCAGTTGATTCTAAAGGAAGCTCTGATGTTCTTACTAAAGGTAAGGGATCAATTGTTGACAGAAGAGTTGACTTCTCTATCGGAAAATAATAGTAAAAGAATAATTTAGGAAGAACGCCTCTGGGAAACCAGGGGCGTTTTTTGTTTTACTTCGTCAGTCATAGTGAAGTGCACACTTGCTCCGTGAAGTTTAGCATTTGATATTAAGAGGAAAAGCCATAGGTAATGGCTTTGGTCTTGTAATTTCTCGGAATCTTTATTTTGAGGCTTTCAGCCTCTTTTCTTTTACTTTTTCCTTGATGAAAAAGTAACAAAAAATCAAGAGCTAAGAGATGCTGCCATCGCACGAAAATCTTTCGCGCGCCCGCCTCTTAGCTCGGGCCTGCGCACGAAGTTAGCGGCCCATTTCGTGAAGTACATTTTTGAATATGGTTAGCAGGTGGTGCACTTCTCCCTTTGAAAAAAGGGAGAGTGTGGTGGGATGCTGTGCGATGGCAAGAGGGATTTTACAAGTTGCGCATCTTCACAAACAAATCCCAAATCAATATTCCCGCGCAAACAGAAACATTGAGAGAATGCTTTGTGCCCAATTGAGGAACTTCAATACAATAATCACTTTGATGGATTACATCCTGACTCACGCCTTCTACTTCATTGCCCATTACAATCGCATATTTCTCGCCTTTGACGGGTTGAAAGTCGTTGAGGTAAATAGGATTTTCTACTTGTTCTATAGAGATGATTTTGTATGAATTGTTTTTGAGTTCAGTAATTGCATCAGAGATGTTTTCAAAATGCTTCCAGTTCACCGATTCAGTGGCTCCTAATGCCGTCTTTTGAATTTCACGATGAGGCGGAGTAGCTGTGATGCCGCACAAATAAATTCCTTCTATTAGGAAAGCATCTGCTGTGCGGAAGATAGCGCCAACATTGTTTAAGCTTCTGATATTATCCAGAATAATGATGAGTGGTGTTTTTTCAGCTTGTTTGAATTCTTCAACCGACATCCGGTTGAGTTCATCCATGGATAATTTCTTCATAAATGTTAATATTATATAGCTGCTATTTCCTGCATTACATCTCTACTTTGTTAAATTTACTCTGTAATCCAAGTGTATTTTGACTGAGCAGCCCACCAAAGATAAAAATGAAACGCCATTAATGAAGCAATACTATGGCGTTAAGGAAAAGTATCCTGATGCTTTGGTGCTCTTTCGTGTGGGCGATTTCTACGAAACCTTCAATGAAGATGCAGTTAAAACTTCCAAAATTTTAGGAATAGTTTTAACCAAACGATCCAATGGCACTGCTTCAGAAGTAGCATTGGCGGGCTTTCCGCACCATTCACTGGAAACTTATTTGCCTAAGTTGGTGAAAGCCGGTCAGCGTGTTGCCGTATGTGATCAGCTGGAAGATCCGAAAATGACCAAAACCATTGTAAAACGTGGCGTTACAGAAGTTGTAACTCCGGGTGTTGCGATGAGTGATAAAGTGCTCGATCACAAAAGCAATAATTATTTAGCATCTGTCAGCATTGATAAAAACCGCGCAGGTCTTGCCTTAGTAGATATCAGTACAGGAGAATT
The DNA here is from genome assembly GCA_023251095.1 of Flavobacteriales bacterium. Classification (GTDB taxonomy): domain Bacteria; phylum Bacteroidota; class Bacteroidia; order Flavobacteriales_C; genus JAHEZL01. Next base: position 20,250 of record JAHEZL010000022.1, on the reverse strand, counting down.
TTATGTGACCGAAGGTGAATTCGGATACATCTCTAAAACCTTAAATAGTTTTTTACCAAAGGAAGTTCTCTTCCAAAAAAATAAATTACAACGTTTCACGGAACTCTTCGGAGGCCGCTATTATACTTATGGTTTAGAGGATTGGGTGTACGGAACGGATTACGCCAAAGAACAAATTCAAAAGATTTTTGAGACGGATAGTTTGAAAGGATACGGTATTGAAAAAGAACCTTTGTCGGTTACTGCAGCTGGATCTATCATTCATTATTTGCATTTCAATCAGCAAGACAAACTCGCGCACATCAATAAAATTTCCAAGATCGTAAGTGATGATTATGTGTGGCTGGATCCTTTTACCATTAGGAATTTAGAGTTGGTGTATTCGGCAAATCCAGGGGCGATTACGCTGCTGGACGTAATTGATCAAACGCTTACACCCATGGGCGGACGTATGTTGCGCAAGTGGATGGTTTTGCCTTTAAAAGACAAAGACAAAATATCTTACCGTCATGCGCTTGTTGGCCATTTGCTCAAAAACAAAGAGGCTGCAGATGAAATAAGAAAAGTATTATCCAGCATTTCCGATATCGAACGCATCGCTTCCAAAATTGCAATGGCGCGCGTTTCTCCACGTGAAATATGGAATTTAAAATATTCTTTGCAATGCATTGAAAAATTGAAATCCTTCAATGATTCTTCCAATCTTGAATTCAAAATTTTGCTGGATGAGATGGATGCACTTTCTGCTTTTGTACAAAAAGTAGAAAGAATATTATATCCCGATCCACCTTCATTGATAGGCAAAGGCCGATTGATAGCCGATGGTGTTCATGCCGAATTGGATGAATATCGAAAGTTGTCTACCGATTCAAAAAATTATTTATTGGATGTTCAGCAGCGCGAAATTGAAGCCACCGGAATCACTTCTTTGAAAATTGCCTTCAATAATGTTTTCGGTTATTACATAGAAGTACGCAACACGCACAAAGATAAAGTTCCTGAAACCTGGATTCGCAAGCAAACACTGGTGAATGCTGAAAGATACATCACTGAAGAGTTGAAAGTTTTTGAAACAAAAATTTTGCAGGCAGAAGATAAAATCAATGAAATTGAATTTGCACTTTTCAATGAATTGGTTTCTAATGCTGCCGATCACATTGTGACTTTGCAAAGAAATTCGGCTTTGGTTGGAACTCTGGATTGCTTGACAGGCTTTGCAAAACAGGCGATGGAGTATGATTATGTTCGTCCGGAAGTTGATGATTCATTAGTAATTGATATCAAAGACGGAAGACATCCGGTGATTGAAAAAAATCTTGCCGTTGGCGAAAAATACATTGCCAACGATATTTATTTAGATGACCAGCTGCAGCAAATTATAATGGTGACGGGGCCTAACATGTCGGGAAAATCAGCATTGCTGCGTCAAACGGCCTTAATTGTTTTGATGGCGCAAATTGGTTCTTATGTTCCCGCAAAGCATGTAAGAATGGGTGTGGTAGATAAAATTTTCACGCGTGTTGGCGCATCGGATAATATTTCTACAGGCGAATCTACCTTCATGGTGGAGATGAATGAAACAGCAAATATTCTCAATAATTTATCGGAGCGTTCTTTGATTTTGCTGGATGAAATTGGTAGGGGTACCAGCACTTACGACGGTATTTCCATTGCCTGGTCGATAGCAGAATACATTCACGAATATCCTTTATTCAAGCCGAAAACCTTGTTTGCTACACATTATCACGAGTTGAATGAAATGACTAATATTTTTTCGCGCGTAAAAAATTTCAACGTATCGGTAAAAGAGATTGAAGGCAAAATAATTTTTCTGCGAAAACTCGCAGCAGGCGGAAGTGAGCATAGTTTTGGTATTCATGTGGCTAAACTGGCCGGTTTGCCAAAACTCGTAATTTCCAATGCCAATGCGGTTTTGGAGCGATTGGAAAAACAACGTGAAGGTGGAAATGATTTGCGTGAAAAAATAAAACCTGAAACTACTACATCCGGAATGCAATTGAGTTTTATTCAGTTGGATGATCCTGTTTTGGAGGAAATACGCGACGATTTAACCCGATTAAATATCAATACACTCACCCCTGTGGAAGCCTTGATGAAGCTGAGTGAAATCAAGAAAAGACTAGGGCAATAATTCCATCCGTTTTTTTCTACCTTCCATCGATATAAAATTGACAGCTTTGTCTTTCTTACTTATCTTCGCGCAACTTGTATGAACTAGGGGTAAATTAGTGAAAGAATTATGATGATTTGTATGGATTTTATAAGGAAGAGCTATGTTATACACGTAGTTGCTTTTTTGTTTTTATCCTTATCTTCTTTTTCTCAAACAAATTATACCTGGTCGGCCACTGCAGCTTCTTCCAACTGGAACACAAGTACCAACTGGAGTCCTGCCGGAACACCACTTTCCACAGATAATGTGGTGATTGTAAACTCAACCAATACTCCTGTATTGCCAGGAAATACTTCAGTCAATAATTTCACCATGACTTCCGGAAGTATTGATTTGGGAGCCAATACCCTCACGATTAACGGTACAGCAATTTTTACGGCAGGAACGCTCAACAACGGAACCATAGCCCCAAGTGGTGCGGCAGTTACTTTTACTGCAAGTACTTTCAATACTATTGTTAATGCAGTATGCGCTGCGGTGACTTTGAACGGCGGCACATTTAACGCTGTTACCACAATTGAAAAAACAGGTGCTGCAAACAATACCGGTAATGGAGGTTGTACTTTCAATGCTACCACAAATATCATAAACAGCGGCACTACTATACTGCGCATGGCTAATACTACTGCCGATATTTACAATCAAAATGTGACCTTCACCAACACGGGTTCCAGTTATATTGATGTGGGTTATGGAGCAGGAACAACGCAGTTGAACGGAGATGTGTATGTGAATTCAACTTCGGGTACCGGGGTGCGTTTCGGACAAGGATCGGGATTGGTGAATTTAGCTTCAGGGAAAACAGTGAATGTTGGAGGTACAGGATTTTCTGCCGGTGCGCTATACTTTAGAAACTTTACACAAACAGGATCAACAGCACAAAGTCTGGCTTTCACAGGAACTGCAATATTGTATTTTCAATCAGGATCTACATTCAATGCTAATATCAGCATGGTGGCTCCCCAAATTTATTTGAACGGAACTACTTTCAACGGTACGGTCTCTTTAGAAAAAAACGGAGCTACTAACAATGCAGGTACGGGAGGAAATGCATTTAATGCAGCAACTACTCTGGCTTTGAGCGGAAGCGGTTATTTCATGACAGGTAACGGAAGTGCCGATGTTTTTTCTGCACCTCTGACTTTAAACAACACAGGAACGGCCATTATTCATATTGCTTATGCCACCGCTACTGCAACTATCAGCGATAATATTGTAGTGACTTCCGCATCTTCGGGAGGTGTTGCTTTCGGAAGCAATGGCGGTGCAGTAAATTTCGCGTCAGGAAAAACGATCACCGTTGGAGGTGCAGGATTTTCAGGTTCGGGAACATTGTTGCTTAAAAACTTTACTCAAAACGGATCCACTGCTCAAACTCTTACTCTTACAGGAACATCAGTATTAACTATTGGTTCGGGATCAACTTTTAATGGAAATGTAAATTTCATCTCGCCACAAATTTATTTGAATGGTTGCACCTACAATGGTACTGTGACTATGGAAAAAACAGGAGCAACAAACAATGCTTGTACTGGTAATAATACTTTTAATGGAGTAGCATCATTTATAAATAGTGGTTCGGGAAATTTGCGTTTGGCAAATACCAATGGTGATGTTTTCAATCAAACACTTACTTTAACCAATACCGGCACAAGTTATATTGATATCGCCTACGGGGCAGTAGCAGGAAGTTCTTTGAATGAAAATGTAATAGTGAATTCAACCGGAGGTACGGGGATTCGTTTCGGACAAGGTGCCGGAACAGTGACGCTCGCTGCGGGAAAGACAGTAACGGTGGGCGGAACAGGTTATAGTGCAGGGGATTTGGAATTCAGAAATTTTACGCAAACAGGAGCAACCGCTCAGAGCTTTACTTTAACAGGAACTTCTATTATTTATTTTGAAACCGGAGCCACTTTCAATGGAGCTGTAACAGCTTTGGCTCCTCAGATTTATTTAAACGGAACAACTTTTAACGGGACGACTTATATTGAAAAGACAGGTGCAACAGGGAATACAGGCTTGGGAGGAAATACTTTTAACGGAGTAACTATTTTGAAAAACAGCGGAACTGCCAACATGATTTCGGGAAATACTACTGCCGACACTTACAACAACGATCTTACTTTAACGGCCGCCAACACGGGTTCCATTTATCTCGCCTATGTTTCTGCAGGAACTGTTTTCAATGGAAATATTGTTGTGAATTCAGCTTCATCGGGAGGGATTTATTTAGGAAATGGTGCTTCTTGCAGCTCTATTCTGGCGTCGGGAAAAACGGTAACAATAGGAGGAAGCGGATTTTCAGGATCGGGAGTTTTGCAATTTAAAAACTTTACGCAAACAGGAGCAACTGCTCAAGCACTAACATTAACAGGGGCTTCAACGCTGAGCTTACTCGCAGGAAATACTTTCAATGGCAATGTTACTTTTATTGCGCCTCAGGTTTTATTGAGCGGAACAACCTACAACGGCACAGTGAGCATTGAAAAAAATGGCGCAACGAATAATGCCGGCGTTGGCGGAAATACTTTTAACAGCACAACTTCACTCACTTTAAGTGGTTCTGGTTATTTCATGAGTGGCAATGGAAATGCTGATGTATTCAATGGAGCATTAACCCTAACGAATACAGGAACTGCAAATCTTCATTTGGCTTACGCAACAGCAGCATCTTCGTTCAACGATAACATCATAGTAAATGCAATCAACACCGGTGGAATTTATTTTGGAAACAATGGAGGCTCTTCCACACTGGCATCAGGAAAAACAATAACAATTGGCGGCTCAGGATTTTCTTCTTCTTCACTTTTAGTCTTGAAAAATTTCACACAAACAGGATCTACCGCCCAATCGTTAACACTCACAGGAACAGCTACATTAACCATTGGCGCCGGAACTACCTTCAATGGCAATGTTGATTTTACCGCGCCAATTATTTTGATCAACGGCTGCACATATAATGGAACCGCTTCTTTCAATCGTACAGGAGCAGGAACCAATCAAAGCAGCGGTGGAAATACTTTCAATAGTGTGGTCACTTTTACCAATAGCGGAACAGGAATTTTTTACATCGATTATACAGGAAGCGATATTTACAATGAAAATATTATTGTGAATTCAACCGGTGGAAGTGATATTCGTTTTGGTGCAAGCACAGGAACAGCAACGCTTGCGTCGGGGAAAACAATTACGGTAGGAGCAGGTGGTTTTGCTTCAGGAATACTCTATTTCAAAAATTTCACACAAACAGGATCTACTGCTCAAAGTATTACACTTACCGGAACTGCAGCTTTGTATTTTCTAACCGGTACTACCTTCAATGGCAATTTAACTGCTCTTGCGCCTCAGGTTTATTTGAACGGAACAACCTTTAACGGAGCTACCTCTATTGAAAAAAATGGCGCAACAAATAACACCGGTACCGGAGCAAATGTTTTTAATGCTGCCACCACTATTAAAAACAGCGGAAGTGGAATTTTGTATTTAGGAAATACCAGCGGCGATGATTTTAACGCTGACGTAACCTTCATTCAAACAGGTGCAGGCGCTTTGTCTCCTGCGTACAACAGCACTTCTACTTTCTCAGGAAATATATCCACTACCGGAACTTCTACCGCCATTACTTTTGCGTCGGCAGCTTCTGGAAGAGTAAATATTGACGGTGCTTCGCAATCTTTCACAGGATCTTCTGCGCAAACGCCGGTGATTAAAAGATTAACGGTTTCAGGTGGCGGGACTTTAACCCTGAATGTTCCTGTAAATATTAGTACGGGAGGTGATCTGGCGATGTCGAATGGGAAAATCGCGACTACTTCTACCAATATTTTAACGCTGATGGATGAGAGCATTAGTTCTACAACCGGCAATTCATCGGCGTATATTGACGGTCCACTGGCTTACACTATGTCGAATAACGGAGCAAGTATTTTAAATTTTCCTGTTGGGAAAGGCAGTGATTGGCGACCAATTTCTCTTACTCCTACGCACAATGCTGCAACTGCTTACACATACACCGCCGAGAGATTCAATGCTTCAGCCGATGCTTTTGGATACACTTTACCTGCATCGGTGAATGCTGTGTCAACTTATAGTTATTGGGATATCAGTCGTACGGCTTCTTCTTCTGCTAATCTTACAAGTGCAGTAGTTACTTTTTATTACGGAAGCAGCGGTACGAATGATCATGTTGCGGATTATACAGGCATTACTCTTTGTAAATCTAATGGCGCCGGTGCATGGATAGATATTGTGGGTACTGCAACGGCTAACAACGACGGAAGTATTTCTTCGGGATCTTTTACTTCCTTTAGCAAATTTACTTTGGCAAATTTAGTGGGTGGAAGTAATCCTTTACCTGTAGAATTACTTGATTTTACAGCTGTTTTAAACAAAAGTAAAGTAGATTTAAAATGGTCGACGGCCACTGAAATAAACAATGATTTTTTTATTGTGGAGCGATCTGCAGATGGGAAAAATTTCAGTGAAGTTGCGCATGTGCAAGGTGCCGGTAACAGCAACAAAGTTTTACATTACTCTTCAATAGATGAAAATCCTTTAGGAGGCATTTCTTATTACCGCTTAAATCAAAATGATTTCAATGGTAGTGTTTCTTACTCAAAAGTAGTGCCGGTTAACGAAAGTAAAACTCCTGAATTGTTTACTTATTCAGGTGCTTCCAATGAATTGTGTATACAGTTATCGGGATATGTTGTAAATGAAAAAATAACTATTTCTATTTATGATTTAACCGGCAGAGAAGTATACTGCTCTATGTTAACGGTTGATGCAGAAGGAAAATACAATGCGAACATGGTAACAGATTTTGCTCCCGGCATTTATTCTATAGTAGTGAATTCGGCACAGCAAAAGCTTGCTCACAAATTAGCGCTGCGCTAAAAGAATTTCATCATTTTGACGATGGCTACAAAAGCCATAAAAAAAAGAAAAATGATGAGGAGTGTTTTTGAAGCACCCTTAAAAATTTTAGGATTTTTTTTAATGTCCTTACGATAAGCAAAGATGAGTCCGCCTATAAAAGTTAATATGAAAAAGAGAATAAAGTAAAGTCTGCCTTCAGTGAACATGCATTAAAGGTAAGTTCAAAATAAGTTTTCACAAAATGTTTTTATCTTGAGGTCGAAATCTTTTAACACAATACTATGTTTACCCAGATTATTTCAAAACAATATCTCCGCACATTAATGATTATTCATGGTGCATTAACCGTCGGACAGCTTTTGTTTGCGGGCGTTACCCTCATTGCTAAAAACGGGAGTGAAATGAATCCTGCCGAATCCGATATCAATAACATGTTGCTGGTAATGGCTGTTTTGATGGTTTCGGGAGGAATAGCAATGGGCACTTTTTTGTTTAAACGCAAACTTTTGGCGATTCAGTCCAGTAATAATCTGGTGGATAAATTAAATGATTATTCTACGGCACTCATTATTCGCTTTGCATTAATGGAAGCCGCATCGTTGTTTACCATCGTGTGTTATTTGTTGACTTCTAATTATATTTTCATCGGATTCGCAGTAATAATAGTTGTTACGTTTATCGTTCTGCGACCAACCAGGGCAAATGTTTTAAGAGATCTGGAGTTGGGTGCTTAATCCTAAAAAATGAATCTGGTTTATTACATATTGCACCGTTTGGTAAAGATTACTTTGCCGTTGTATTACCGGCGGGTGAGAGTGACAGGGAAGGAAAATTTATCTTTAGATAAACCGGTTTTGCTGGCCGTAAATCATCAGAATGCTTTTTTAGATGCGGTGCTCGTTGTGTACCAAATGAAGAAGCAAGCGTATTTTCTGGCCCGGTCAGATGCTTTTAAAAATCCTATCGTCGGAAAAATCCTGAGAGGCTTGAATATTGTGCCCATTTACAGATCTCAGGATGGTACGGGAGTGAAAAATAACGGAGAGATTTTCAATTGGTGTTATCAAACTTTAGCTGAAAATAAATGGGTTTTAATTTTTCCGGAAGGAACTTGTGAACCGCACAAACATATGTTTTCGCTGAAAAAAGGAATGGCGCGTATTGCTTTGGGTGCAGTGGAAAAATATCCTGATTTGGATTTGCATATAGTGCCTGTCGGACTCAATTACTCGGATCACATGGGATTCCGTTCTGATGTTTGGATTGATTACGGAGAACCTGTTTCGGTGCAAAAAGTAGTGAAAGAATATTCAGGCTCGGGCGACAGAATAAATATTTTGACGGCTCAGGTGGAAAGTGAATTGCGCACCATGGTTTTGCATCTGGAAAAAGAGGGGTATGAAGCGTCTGATGAAAGTATGCGAAGGAATATGGCTGCGCTGGAACCATTGTCGGGTAGACATTTGGTGGAAATAGAAAAGTCGAAAATTACTAGTGAACAACCAGAAGAGACTCGTGATTTATTGCGCAATATTTTGTCTTTTCCTTTATTACTTGTTCATCGCCCCTTGTATTTTACCATAGATAAAATAGCAGAGAAAATGACGGGCAGAGATGAATTTTTCCCGTCTATAAAATACGGACTGTGCACTTTATTTTTTCCGATTTACTGGATGATACTTTCGGTAATAATTATCAAGGCATTGAGTATACCTTGGTTGGCAGTGTTGGGGATATGGTTTTTATTTCCGCTGAGTTTATGGGTGGGATTGAAAATAAAAAAGGTTTAGGTATAAAATCCTCCTTGCCATCACACAATTCTCTCGCACTCCTCCTTTTCCAAAGGAGGAAGTTAGTTAGCGCCCATTCTCTGAAAAGTATAGCCCAAGTATGGATGAGTACTGCACTTCTCCCTTTGGAAAAGGGAGAGCGCGAAAGCTTATGGTGCGAAGGCAAGAGGGATTTATTAAAATAAAAAAGGATTTCAGATTCTGACACTATTTCTTTTCAAGTATTCCTATACTTTTAGTGTCAGAAAAATCTATTGGTCGGTTAGGAGAAATGTCAGAATTAAGATTGATTTTCAATTTCCCATTTTCAATAAATTCATAAATACATAGTATTTCTCTTAATGTTTTTCCCGAATCAATTTCTTTAACAATAAAGTCAATTTGATTTGGAATAACATCGGTATTGGTTGAATATATCAATTGACAATTTACTCCATCAATGTTAAAACTTTTCCCTCCTGTTGAGTCTTGTCCGGTATACATAGTTGCATAACCTTCAGCACTAAAATATATTTTGCCTCCGCCAAGCCCTTTTACATGTGCTTCGTCAATATAAGACCACATACCTGCTAAGTTTTCATCAACTTGAACTTCTTGGTCACAGGAACTAAAAAGCAATAGTGTGTACAATGACAATAAGAAGGCGATTGTCTTTTTCATAATAAAGCAAGTATTTTTTTGGAGATCTACTTCTTATAAAGTGTCCCCGCTTTATCATTCGCCAAAATAATTCCTTTGATCATTGCTGAACTGAATCCCTGATGCTCCATTTCGTTTAATCCGGCAATGGTACAACCTTTAGGAGAAGTTACTTTATCAATTTCATCTTCCGGGTGAGAGTTGTGCTGGTGCAATAATTCGGCAGCACCGCGAGCCACCTGTACAGCCATTTTCAAAGCATCGTGAGAGTGGAAACCAATTTCGGTTCCGCCTTGAGATGCAGCGCGTATAGAGCGCAGAAAGAAAGCCACGCCGCAAGCGCAAAGAGCTGTTGCGGCAGTCATTTGTCCTTCGTCGATGGTTACGGTTTCACCTACTGTATTGAATAATTCGGTAGAGATGTCGATGTATTTTTTATCGTTGTTGGTAGCGGCGAGGCAAGTCATGGATTGCTGAATGGCAATGGCCGTGTTAGGCATGGCAATTACCACAGGAATTTTTGCATTTAAATAACCTTTGATGTCGCTGGAAGTAACGCCTGAAATCAAAGAGATGATGAATTGTGAACTTACGTCCACTGTGCTTTTAATATCGTCTAACACGTTGTTTACTTGTTGTGGTAAAACTGCCAAAACAATTGCGTCAGCACCTTTGATGGCTTCTGCATTGTCTCTGGTTGCAGGAAATCCTTCGGCCTGGATGGCTTCAACATTGCGAAGCATTCTTCGGGTTAAAGTAATTTGTTCAGGTTTAAATTTTCCTGATTTCACGAGTCCGCGTGCAAAGGCCAGGCCCATGTTACCGCCACCGAGAATTGCAATTTTATTGATTGAAGCCATATTGATAAATTTTGAGCGGTAAATTTAGTAAAATAGAAATACAGTTGCTTATAATTTCGTGAATACTGCTGTTAAGGTGTCGGTTTCATTACCATCGTCAACAGTATAAGTGAAATTTATTTTTGTGGTATTGATTTGTGTTCCGCTTCCTTTAATGATATTGGATTGTACTGTTTGCACTGGAATATCGATGGCGCTGGCAGTAACAGTGCTTACGTTGGCATATACGCCTGAAGAGCTTCCGAGCTTATAAAAATTCGACAATTTAATGCGGGAGGCATTGGTAGTGTCTTTGGTGATAGTAACGGTAAATTCCGACGGAGCAATGATTTTACTGGTTTGGGTGCATTTCCATGAACCGATAAAGTCGGCGCGGATATCGCCGTCGTTAATGCCGTCGTCTTTCTGACAAGCAGCGAGAACCAGAATGCCGCAAAGGGCGATGAGTGCTTTGAAAGGAGTTTTCATATTTGTTTTGAGTTATTTTGAGTTTTATTTTCTTTCTTAAATCCATAAGGACAATGCCTGCAGCCGGATTTGCAACAGTGACCTCTCTTTAGCAAATATTTGGCCGTAAACACACGATAGCCGTTTTCCCAATAAAAATCATCGGGTTCAAGCGGGTTCTTACTTTCAAATATTTCGTTCAATGGAATATTTATTTGAAGTAAATTTACAAATATATGTTGTTGCAGCCACTAGGAATTTTTAACGAAAACATTCAGCTCGATATTTTGCGGGAGGATTTGCGACATCCTTTTGTATCGGGAAATAAATGGTGGAAGCTGAAGTACAATCTGGAAGAAGCAAAACGATTAAAATCCTCTGCCATTGTCACTTTTGGTGGGGCTTACTCTAATCATTTGTCGGCAACGGCCGCTGCGGGAAAAGAGCACAACATTAAAACCATCGGCCTGGTTAGGGGTGAGGAGCAGGCTGCTTTAAATCCTACTTTACAGTTTTGTAAGGAGCAGGGAATGGAGCTTTATTTTTTGTCGAGAGAGGAATATAGAAACAAAGATCTTTCGCGATTTTCTTTTTCGGATGTGTATGTTATTCCCGAAGGAGGTTCAAATAAATTTGGCGTTCAGGGCTGCTCGGAAATGCTGGCCGGAATTGGTGAAAAGTACGATTGTATTGTTTGTGCCTGTGGTACGGGAGCGACTTTAAGCGGATTGATTTTGTCGGCTTTGCCACAGCAAAAAGTTTTGGGAATTCCCGTTTTAAAAGGAGCCGGATTTCTGAAAGAAGAAATCAATCAGCATTTGATTTCCTTTCAAAATACCAATAAAAACTGGGATCTCGCGTTGGATTATCATTGCGGTGGTTATGGTAAAATCAACGATGAGCTGGTGACTTTCATCAAAATGTTTAAGCAACAATATGAGGTTCCGCTGGACGGAATTTATACTGGGAAAATGATGATGGGAGTGATGGATTTACTGCGCAAAAACTATTTTTTAAAACACAGTAAAGTGTTGGTAATTCATACTGGAGGCTTGCAGGGAAATGCAGGAATTAAAGAGAGATTTGACATTGACTTATTTTAATAAGTAATTTTAAGGCGATGAAAAAAGTATTACTCATAGCATTGTTTTTTATGCAGACGGCTGTATTTGCAACTCTTACTGCCGAACAATACATTGAGGAATATAAAGATGACGCCATTAAGGAAATGCTGGAGTATGGCGTTCCTGCAAGCATTACGCTGGCGCAGGGAATGCTGGAATCCAATTATGGCAACAGTAAACTGGCGCAAAATGCCAAAAATCATTTTGGTATAAAATGCCATTCCGATTGGACGGGCGATACTTACCACATGGACGATGATACCAAAAATGAATGCTTCAGAAAATACAATGATGTTTTGGAATCTTACCGCGATCATTCAAAATTTTTGAAGGAAAGATCCAGGTATGCAGGGCTCTTCCAATTGAAAATGACCGATTATAAAGCCTGGGCTCAGGGATTGAAAGCCGCCGGATATGCCACCAATCCAAAATATCCGCAATTGCTCACCGATATTGTTGAACGTTATAACTTACATCAGTTTGACAGCTGGACGGAAAAAGAACTGACAGCGGAGAAAGACACCACACTGCATCCCATTTTACAAAGTAAGAATTTTGTAAAATATGTTGTGGCCAGAAAGAAAGATGATTTTGAAAGCTTGTCGAAAGAACTGCAAATCAGTATCCGCCGCTTAAAAAAATACAATGATGTGAACGACAGCGTTTCTTTAAAAGAGGGAGATTTTATTTACACTCAACCCAAACGCCGCCGAGGAACGGAAGCCATCTACGTTGTTCAGTCAAACGATACTTACCTCGGGATTTCTCAAAAATTTGCCATTCAGTTAAAGCATCTGTATAAAAAGAACAATATCCTTCCCGGAAGTTCTCCCGTTGCAGGAGAAAAGCTATATTTAAGAAAAAAGAAACGATAAATTTTTTCAAACTTCTTTTTCTATCTGTCGTATTTAAATGAAAAAGCAACGCTATGCTTAGTTTTCTAAACACTGAAATTGCTTTTAAAGGCCGCTCAAACAAAGAGCTCAACCAATCCTTCGTTTTATTTAAAATGATGGGTTATCCCTCCTTGGTAAAATACGGAAAAGGCATAATGAGATGGGCTTTCAGAATCCATTTACCTATAAAAGGATTGATCAAAAAAACTTTATACAAACAATTTTGCGGAGGGGAAGACATTGAAGAATGTAAGGATGTGATGTGGGAGATGTACAATAAATACAAAGTAGGAACCATTTTAGATTATTCGGCAGAAGGCCAGGAGAATGATGAATCTTTTGAAACTTCAAAACAACAGGTTCTGGAAACTATAAAGCTGGCCAAAGGAAACAGAAAAATTCCCTTTACTGTTTTTAAAATTACGGGTCTGGCCCGTTTTGATTTGTTGGTTAAAGTGCAATCGGGTGAAGCACTCACGGATGACGAAAAAGAAGAATACGTTAAGGTAAGGGCAAGGATAGAGGATATTTGTAAAGCCGCTCACGAAAACAAAGTGCGCATATTTTTGGATGCGGAAGAAACCTGGATTCAAAAAGTAATCGATAGTATCGCCGAGGAAATGATAAAAAAATACAATCGCGAACAGGCCATTGTGTACAATACCATTCAGCTGTACCGCAACGATAGGATCACTTATTTAAAAGATCAGATTGAAAGCGCAAGAGGAGAAGGTTATCATCTCGGATTAAAACTGGTGCGTGGCGCCTACATGGAAAAGGAGCGCAAGCGTGCGGAGGTGAATGGTTACCCTTCTCCCATTAATCCCAATAAAGAAGATACCGATAGGTTATTCAATAAAGCATTAACTATTTGCGTTGAAAATTTAGATGCAGTGAGCATTTGTGCCGGAACACATAATGAATCCAGCTGTTTGCATCTGGTGCACATGATCAAACAAAAAGGAATTAAAACTACTGATGAACGTGTGTTTTTCGCGCAGTTGTATGGAATGAGCAATCACATCAGTTACAATCTCGCAGCGGAAGGTTACAATGTGGCGAAATACGTGCCTTACGGTCCGGTGGAAAAACTGGTGCCTTACCTTATCCGCCGTGCAAAAGAAAATACCTCCATTGCCGGTCAAACCGGAAGAGAACTCAAATTGATTATGGCGGAGAAGCATCGCCGAAAAGCTTGATCCCTATTAACCCTCTGTTGTCAATATCTTCAAGGGTTTAACTCACTTCCTCTTCCCTCTTTTCTTATTTTTATAATATGGCAACAAGTCTGCTTATTGTGGTGTTTATTTTGGGTTATCTGGCGATAGCTTTTGAACATCCTTTAAAGATAGATAAGGCTGCATCGGCTTTGCTGACGGGGATTTTGTGCTGGGTGATTTATGTTTTCAGTGCCGATTCAGAATTGGTGAATTCACAGTTGTTTCATGCTTTTGGTGACATCTCTGAAATCTTGTTTTTTCTTTTGGGCGCCATGGTGATCGTTGAAATAGTAGATGCCTTTGAAGGATTTTCTTTAATCACCGATAGAATTACTGCAACAAATAAAGTGAAGCTTTTGTGGATTTTAGGTATCCTCACTTTTTTCCTTTCGGCTGTGCTGGATAATCTGACCACTACTATTGTGATGATTTCTTTGCTGCGGAAACTGGTAGATGATAAAAATGACCGCTTGCTTTTTGCAGGTATGATAGTGATTGCCGCAAATGCAGGTGGGGCGTGGACGGTAACTGGTGATGTTACTACAACGATGTTGTGGATTAAAGGAAAGATTTCTGTGATAGGAGTGATGAAAACGCTCTTGCTTCCAAGTTTGATTTGTTTGTTGGTGCCTTTGATTATTTTATCATTTAAAATGAAAGGTCATGTTATTCGTCCTGTATTGAACGACAATAACGAAATCACGATTAAACCGATTCATAAAAAATTGATTTTAGCATTGGGAATAGGTGGTTTATTGTTTGTTCCGCTATTTAAGCATTTTACTCATCTTCCACCTTTCATGGGTATTTTGTTTGTATTGGCTGTTATATGGGTGGTGTCGGAAATTATTAATCCCCAATTAGATCACTTGATACGTCCTGCAACTAAAGTGATTAGTGTTCTTAAAAATATTGACACGTCCAGTATTTTATTTTTTCTCGGAATATTGCTGGCTGTTGGGAGTTTGGGGGCCACAGGCTTGTTGCAGGATTTATCTTCAAAACTTGATGTCGCTATTGGTGACAAAAATATGATAGCGGTGGTCATCGGTTTTGCTTCGGCAGTGGTAGACAATGTCCCTTTGGTGGCAGCAGGAATGGAAATGTATGCAATGCCTCAGGACGATTCCTTCTGGCAGTTTCTGGCGTATTGTGCGGGCACAGGAGGAAGTTGTTTGGTGATTGGTTCAGCTGCAGGCGTTGCGGCGATGGGCATGGAGAAAATGAATTTCATGTGGTATTTAAAAAAAATATCGCCTCTCGCGATTGCCGGTTATATGGCAGGAGCACTAGTGTATCTTTGTATGTAAAGTAATAATGATAAAAAGCAGTCGTTAATTTAAAAACGGGAAAATATGAATGCAAACGCAGAAACATCGGATAGAGTAGTGGGTGCCGTAGTCACCATTGTTCTTCATGCGATATTGTTTATAGTGTTTTTACTTATGGTGGTTTCTGTGGAAATCCCCGAGGAACCGGAAGGAGCTGGATCCACAATGGAAGTAAGTTATGGAGATGCTCCGGAGGGCAGTGGCAATGTTGAATCGGCTGTTGTTGCAGCTCAGCAAGAGCAACAACAAGCTTCAGAGCCTGAAAGTAATCCTGAGGAGCAAACGCTTGCGGCGAATGATGCCGATGCCGACGTACAAGTAAAAAAGAAACAGGAGAAGCAAAAAATCAAAACGGAAAAAACAAATAACAAGAAAACCGATGTTCAAAAAACGCAGCAGGTGGATACTAATTTAGCAGGATTGAAAAATCTGATAGGAGGAGAGGGAGATGGTGATTCGGATAAAGCGGGCAACGAAGGGGCAAACGGAGAGAACCCGGGAAGAGGTAAAGGACAAGGAAATAGCAAGAATCCGGGAGCGGGCCACAATCCGGTTTTGGTGAGTTCACATACAAAGTACGCTACGCATGATTGTCAGGAAGAAGGGGTTCAGATGGTGAAGGTGAAAATCAACCGACAAGGAATAGTAGTCTCTGCTACAGGCAATGCAAAAGGAACTCAAAATCCTGATCCTTGTTTAAGAGCCAGAGCTGAAAAATTAGCCAAAGAAGAAACCTACAATGCCGATCCTAAAGGTCCGGAATTAAGAGAATACACCGCCACTTTTGTTTTCAATTTGCAATGACCTACAAGGAAACCACCGACTTCCTTTTTGCGCAATTGCCCATGTACCAAAGCATCGGGCAATCCGCTTACAAAGCCGATTTACATAACATCATAGCGCTTGAAAAAGTATTGGGTAATCCTGAAAATAAATTCAAATCCATTCATGTTGCAGGAACCAACGGCAAGGGTTCGGTGACACATATGTTGGCTTCTGTTTTTCAGGAAGCGGGATATAAAACCGGCATTTATTGCAGTCCGCATTTAATCGATTTTCGTGAACGGATAAAAATAAACGGAGCAATGATTTCTGAAGAAGAAGTGACTTCTTTCGTTGAAAAATTCACTCCGCTTTTTAAAAACATTGAACCTTCTTTTTTTGAATATACCACCGCTATGGCTTTTCATTATTTCGCGAAAGAGAAAGTGGATATAGCCATTGTGGAAGTGGGTTTGGGCGGACGATTGGATTCTACTAACATCATTACTCCCGAGCTTTCGGTGATCACCAATATTGGTTTGGATCACACCAATATTTTAGGTGATACCCTGGAAAAAATTGCTTTTGAAAAAGCAGGAATCATCAAGTCGGGAATCCCTGTTGTCATCGGAGAAAAGCGCAAGGAAACCGAAAGTGTTTTCCTGAAAATTGCAACAGAGAAAAGTGCTCCTTTATTTTTTGCTGAAAGTGTAGAAATGGAAAGTGATTTGAAAGGCCTTTATCAAAAAGAAAATATTTCCACCGCCTTAGCTTCTATTGAAAAATTAAGAGCATCGGGATGGAAAATTTCCGATAAAAATATTTCCGACGGATTGATGAAAGTAGCTCAAAATACAGCTTTCATAGGGCGCTGGCAGCAACTGAATAATCATCCTGTGATGGTATGTGATACGGGTCACAACAAGGAAGGAATTGAAAGAGTGGTGGCGCAGTTGAAACAAGAAAAATATAAAAATTTACACATCGTTTGGGGATCGGTAAACGATAAAGATCAATCGAAAATTTTGCCTTTGTTACCGAAAGACGCCAGCTATTATCTTTGTCAGCCTGCGATTGGAAGGGCTTTGCCTGTGGAGGAATTATACGCGCTGGCCATACAATTTAATTTAAATGCAAACATGTATGAAAGTCCGGCTGCGGCGTTGAAAGCGGCGAGAGCAAATGCTGCTGCCGATGATTTTATTTTTGTGGGTGGAAGTACTTTTGTAGTGGCTGATGTGCTGGCTTCTAATTCTTATCTGTAGCGATTACCATTTTAGCATTTAGTTTTTTACCAAGTGCTAAAATATCCACCAGTTGCTGAATGTTGCAATCTTTATCCAAACGCAATTTAATCACCAGTTCTTCTCCTGTTTTCATTTCTCCGGTAATAGAGGTTTCCAGATTATCGAAAGAAGTTTCTTTATTGTTGATGAAATAGTGAGCGTCTTTGGTGATGGTGAGGTCCATCTCTTTTTTGTGCAACACTTCATGGTCGGTTGCTTTGGGTAAAGCAACATTGATAATACTTGGATTCAATAAGGTAGAAGCAATGATGAAAAACAACATGAGGAAGAACATGATGTCATTCATTGCAGAGGTGAATACCTCAGCGTTTTCTTTCTTTTTCGCTCTCAGATTCATCGTGTTGGTTCTTTAAGTACATCAAGGAAAGTCATGGTGTTCCATTCCATTTGGTGAACTGCTTTATTGATCAGAGAGTTGATCCAGTTGTAGCAAACGTAAGCCAAAATACCAACGATTAAGCCCGAGGCACTCGTTACCATTTTAGTGTACAAACCGTGAGATACAGTTCCTATTTCCAGAGATCCTACCGCTGCAATGTCGGAGAAAAGCTGAATCACACCAAAGATAGTTCCAAGGAAACCGAGCATTGGCGCTATACCTGCGATGATGGAGAGCATGTGTACGTTTTTTTCCATTTTGTACACTTCAAATTTCCCAACGATTTCCACTGATTCTTCAATTTCTTTGATCGGCATTCCGATGCGGGAAATTCCTTTTTCAATCATGCGGGCTACAGGTTTGCTGGAGCTTTTACAAAAAGTTAAGGCAGAATCAATATTTCCGTTTCGGATAAAATCCTGAATGGTATTCATGAAATTATTATCGGCGGAAACCTGACGTTTGATGTACAGGTAGCGCTCCACGAAAATGTAAATGGTCACTATCGATAAAATAGCAATGGGAATCATGATGACTCCACCTTTTACAATTACATCCAGTAAATCCAATGACTCTGCAGCTTTTTCAACGGGAGGAGTAACTACCGAAGAGGCTGCTGTAGCTTGAAGAAGTGAGAATGAGAACATAGGAGTTGTTTTATAATAAGGTTAACGTAAGCAAGAACAAAATAATTATTGCTACTAAAATATATTTATTGCTAAAGGAAAAAGAGAAGGGAAGGAAGAAGATGTTAAAAATCCATTGTTTATTTCAAGCAAAAACCCCGACATCTTTCGATATCGGGGTTTTGTTGTGGGAGCTATAGGATTCGAACCTATGACCCTCTGCTTGTAAGGCATAATATTTAACTAATTCATGGTACCTTCTTTTTATTCTGTTTATCATTAAAGTCATGTAAATATAGGTATTATAAGTGTTTTAGTGCTTTGGTTACTTTGTTTTGTTAGTTGTTTGTTGATTGTTTCTGTATGCAAATTGTATGCAAATGATTAAATTTGATGTTGAAATCAATACCTTATTATGGAACAATCGTTTTATATTTCGTACTTTTTAGATACCCGAAGAGCAAAGAAAAGTGGCAAATTCCCCTTGAAATTAAGGGCGTTTACCTCTTCACCACGAAAACAAAAATTATATCCTACCGTGTTTGAGTTCACCGAAAAAGAATTTGAAAGTATTTGGCTTACTACAAAACCACGAACTGAATACAAAGAAGTGCGTCGACAAATGCAAGCAGTTGAAAATAAGGCGGTTGATTCGGCGAAAGAATTAAGTCCTTTTACATTTGAGCAATTTGAAAAGAAACTTTTTAGAAAGGACGGTGACGGCACAAATATCTTTTACCAATATGAAGCAACAATAAAATATCTAAAAGCACAGGGGCAAATTGGCACTGCTAGTACTTATGAGTTAAGTCTAAAATCAATAAAGGAGTATTTAACAATCCTGAATACAAAGGAACAGAGCACATTATCATTTATTGAGGTTACACCAAAGTGGCTGAATGGTTATGAAAAGTTCATGACTGGTGCACCAAAAAACAAAAGTCTTACTACTGTATCAATGTATTTAAGAGCATTAAGGGCAATTTTCAATAAAGCCATTGAAGAAAAGGAAATTGATTCAGAAATTTACCCATTTGGAAAGCGCAAATATCAAATGCCTGCTGTGCGCAGCGTAAAAAAATCATTAAGCAAGGAGCAACTAAAAACCTTGTTCGATGCTGTTCCATTAACCCCAGAGCAACGAAAGGCAAAAGATTTTTGGTTTTTTTCGTATTCCTGCAATGGTATGAACATTAAAGATGTTGCTTTAATAAAGCATAAAGACGTACAGGAAGGTAAAATAGTTTATTACAGAGCAAAGACTATAAATACGGGAAAAGCAGATTTAAAACCAATTACTGTTTATTTGAGTGACTTTGGTAAACGCATTATTGCAGAATACGGCAACAAAAAGAACGCGTCCGATGATTTTGTGTTTTCTATTGCCAACGAAAACCAAAGCTTATTGGAACGACACAGAGCAATTAAGAATTTCACTAAGTTTATAAACCAAAATCTTAAAAAATTAGCCAAACACAATGGAATTACAAATGAAATTTCTACTTACTGGGCAAGGCATTCATTTGCTACAAATGCAATAAGAAGCGGTGCAAGTATGGAATTTGTTAGCGAAGCATTAAATCACAGTAATTTAAAAGTAACGCAAGGGTATTTTTCTGGCTTTGAAGATGAGGCAAAAAAAGACTTTATGGAAAATTTAATGAAGTTCTAATTTGGAAAATCCTACTAAGCAGAGCAATAGAATCTACACAAAAGTGGGTAATGGAATCCCAAGTAAAGTGAGCAGTAAATCCTGAGCAAAGTGAGCAGTAGTTTTAAGGGATAAAAAACGTT
>JAHEZL010000021.1 GCA_023251095.1 Flavobacteriales bacterium | reverse complement strand
ATAATTTTGTGACTTCTAGTCCTGTTGTTAATCTCAACGCTTCTTATGTTTTTTCAGGACTGACAGCTACTACCAAATATAAAGCAATAGTAAAATCGGGAGTTTGTCCGGCAGATACTTCTACCAATGCAACGATCACTGTTGATCCTGTTTCTGTTGGTGGATCGGTAACTGCAAGCACAACCGTTTGTTCGGGAACCAATGCAGGTATTTTAACTCTTGCAGGACATACAGGAACTATTACCGGTTGGGAAAGTTCTACAGATAATTTTTCTACTAAAACACCAATTGTTAACGTAACCACTTCACAGGCTTATAACAATATTACTACTACAACTAAATACAGAGCGGTAATCAAATCGGGAATTTGTTCTTCTACCAGTTCGGCAAGTGCAACCATTACGGTTGATCCTGTTTCGGAGGGCGGAACCATAAGCACCGACGCCACAGTATGCGCAGGCTCAAACGCAGGAACCCTCTCGCTCTCAGGAATAATAGGAAATATCATCAACTGGGAAAGTTCTATAGATAATTTTGTGACCGCAAATTCCATTGTAAATGTTACTCCAAGTTATGTATTCACCGGACTTACAAAAACCACAAAATACAGAGCGGTGGTAAAATCGGGTGTTTGTGCGAACGACACTTCCTCAACAGCAACTATCTCTGTAGACCCTGTATCTGTTGGTGGTATAGTAAGTGTGGACGATACCGTTTGTTTAGGAAACAACAATGGCGTATTGCTTTTAGCAGGTCACACAGGAAGCGTAATGGGTTGGGAGGGTTCTACCGACGGGTTTGCAGCGCAGGTTGATCCTATTGCAAATCTTAGTACTTCCGGTTCTTTTGCCAATCTCACAAAAAGCACTCGTTTCAGAGCCACGGTGAAATCAGGAATTTGTCCGGCTGTTAAATCTGCTTCTGCTGCTATTACCATCGATGATATTGCAACTGCCATTAATAGTCAAACTGTTTGCGAAGGCAGCACTACCATTTTTGATGCAGGAACCGGATATGCTTCTTACTTATGGTCGGGAAAAGGAACAGGAACGGGACAAACTACAATAGGTGATTCGGCAGGAACTTACACTGTCACAGTAAGTGATTCATTGGGTTGCAAAGCTGTTGGTAATGCGATACTCACCATTCATGCTTTCCCTATGCCTGATTTAGGCGAAGACACTTCTATGTGTTACGGACAAGCTGTTGTTTTAAATCCTGCAACAGCAAGCAATTTAAATTATGTGTGGACACCCGATTTACAAAACACTTCTACCCTATCCGTTAATACTACCGGAGGATATAAAGTAACGGTAAGTGATAATATTGGCTGTTCAAGAAGTGATTCTGTTTTTGTGCAAGTGCATGCTTTGCCTCTTGCTTCTTTAGGAAATGATACTACAATTTGTGAAAACGGTTATGACAAAGTTACGCTGCAACTTCAATACAGCGGTACAAAACAATTGCTGTGGAGCACATCAGATAAAAATGTAGATTACATCAGCATCGGAACCACCGGAACTTACTGGGTAGAAGTAACGGATTCTAATCAGTGTTCAATAAAAGAAACGATTGAAGTGACTAAACTTTGTCCGGATTACGTTTTCCAATGGCCGAATGTATTCACGCCAAACAACGACGGAACTAACGACGATTTCCATCCCAGAGATGTTTATGATTATAACTTCCAGCAAATCTTTGCGAATATGAAAACCATCACTTTCACTGTGTATGACCGCTGGGGAGTGATGATCTATCAATCGGAAAATGTATTGCCGAAATGGGATGGTAAATTCAATGGCAATGACGTGAATCCCGGCACTTATTATTGGCTGGCGAGCTATATCAATACCGCCGATAAATATCATGAAGATAAAGGCTACGTGACTTTACTTCGATAAAATCGATAAATAGCAAAAAAACCGACTTACCTTTGCATAGCAATGGAAGCAAAAGTACTGTCGGAAAAATACAAAGAAAGCCCTCTGCTGGCTGAGCTTTTGTATAAAATAAACAAAGACTCTCCTGCCCCGGTAACACTCACCGGAGCCAAGGGTTCTTTGCCTTCCCTACTGGCTGCCAATGTTTGCCGCACTTACAAAGTCCCTCATGTTTTTTTATTGAACGACAGTGAAGAGGCTGCTTATTTTTACAACGACTTACAGCAATTTTTACATAAAGAAGACATTTTATTTTTTCCGGCTTCCTACCGGAATCCCTATGAATTGGAGGAAGTACAAAACGCAAATGTTTTAGCAAGAACAGAAATTCTCAGTGCACTTTCCACCAACAAAAACAAAATTATTGTTTCTTATCCCGAAGCGCTTGCTGAAAAAGTGGTGAGCGAAAAAGTATTTAAACAACACTCTCTGCAAATTCAAAAAGGCGAAAACTTATCGGTTGATTTTGTCATTGATGTTTTGTTTGAATATCATTTTGAACGAACGGATTTTGTGGTGGAACCCGGACAGTTTGCGGTGCGCGGAGGCATCATCGATATTTTTTCTTACTCCAACGATTATCCTTTCCGTGTTGAATTTTTTGGCGATGAAGTGGAAAGTATCCGCACTTTTGATCCTTCCAATCAGCTCTCGGTTGATCCGCTGGATAGAATCACAGTGGTTCCCGACATCATGGGAAAAGAAAGTGTTTCATTGCGCGAATCTTTACTGAACTTCCTCGGATCTTCCTGTGTGGCCTGGATTTCCAATCCCGAATTATTTGAGGAACAAGTTGAAAAAGCTTTTCAAAAAACAGTTCGCCTCTTTGAAAAAACAAGTGAAACACCCATCAAAAAAAGAGATCCTGAAGAATTATTTTTGAATGACGCTGCTTTCAAAAACGATTTGCAAAAACACAAAGTCATTCAGTTTAAAAATTCAGGGGATGATAAAAGTATTGTTGTACACAGCTCGCCACAACTGAACTTCAACAAAAATTTTGTTTTACTGGTTCAGCATTTAAAAGAATATCAGGACAAAAATTATCAATTGTTTTTAGTGTCCGATAACGCTAAAGAACTCACCCGCTTAAAAGAAATTATTGATCACCATCCTCTCGAAAACAGCGATGAATCCATAAAATATCAGTTCATCAATATTGCTTTGCACGAAGGATTTATTGATCACGATCAAAAAATATTGTGCTACACCGATCACCAGATTTTCAATCGCTACCACCGCTTTAAACTCAAAGAGCGCTACAAAAAAAGCAAGCAATCTATTACCATTAAAGAGCTCACGGGCCTGCACAAAGGTGATTTTGTAGTGCACACCGATTATGGCATTGGTGTTTTCGACGGGCTGGAAACCATTGAGAACGACGGTAAAAAACATGAGGCGGTAAGGATACTTTACAAAGACAGCGACTTATTGTATGTCAACATTCAATCGCTGCACAAAATCAGCCGTTACTCGGGCAAAGAAGGAAAAGAACCTTCGGTAAATAAATTGGGAACTGCGGCCTGGAAAACCAAAAAAGACAATACTAAAAAGAAGGTCAAAGAAATTGCTTACGATCTTATTCAGCTCTACGCACAACGAAAAGCACAAAAAGGTTTTGCTTTCAGTCCCGACAATTATTTGCAGCAGGAACTGGAAGCATCGTTTATTTACGAAGATACTCCTGATCAGGAAAAATCAACCATAGCGGTGAAAGAAGACATGGAAAAACAATTTCCAATGGATCGTTTGGTGTGCGGTGATGTTGGTTTTGGAAAAACTGAAATCGCGATTCGCGCTGCATTTAAAGCCGTTTGCGACAATAAGCAAGTGGCTGTTTTGGTGCCTACAACCATTTTGGCTTTGCAGCATTACAGATCTTTTAGCGAACGTTTCAAAGATTTTCCGTGCAAGGTAGATTACATCAATCGCTTCCGCACCGCGAAACAACAAAAAGAAACTTTAGAAAAATTAAAAGAAGGAAAAGTTGACATTATCATCGGCACTCACCGCATCGTTGGAAAAGACGTGCAATTCAAGGATCTCGGCTTA
Source organism: Flavobacteriales bacterium (assembly GCA_023251095.1). Taxonomy (GTDB): domain Bacteria; phylum Bacteroidota; class Bacteroidia; order Flavobacteriales_C; genus JAHEZL01. The sequence continues at coordinate 91,779 of JAHEZL010000021.1, read as the reverse complement.
TTGATCATCGATGAAGAACAAAAATTCGGCGTGTCGATAAAAGACAAATTGAAATTAATTAAAGCCAATGTAGATACGCTCACACTCACTGCAACTCCTATTCCACGTACGCTTCAGTTCTCACTCATGGGCGCACGCGATCTCAGTGTAATCAACACTCCACCGCCCAATCGTTATCCTGTGGAAACAACCGTCACCGGCTTCAATGACGAAATGCTGCGCGATGCCATTCGCTTTGAATTGGAAAGAGGCGGACAGGTTTTTTTCGTGCACAACAAAGTGAGCAACATTATGGAAATCGCGGGGAAAATTCAGCGCTTGCTGCCAAGTGCGCGCGTTGCTATCGGTCACGGACAAATGGATGGCGATAAATTGGAAGAAGTGATGCTGGATTTTATTGAAGGCCAGTTTGATGTTTTGGTGGCTACCACCATCATTGAATCCGGACTAGATATTCCAAACGCAAATACAATTATCATCAACAACGCACAAAATTTCGGACTCAGTGATTTGCACCAAATGCGCGGCCGTGTTGGTCGTTCCAACAAAAAAGCATTTTGCTATTTGCTCACTCCTCCCCTTTCTACACTGAGCGATGAATCACGAAAAAGATTGCGCGCCATTGAAGAGTTTTCTGATTTGGGAAGTGGATTCAACATCGCCATGCGCGACCTCGACATCCGTGGCGCAGGAGATTTACTGGGTGCCGAACAATCGGGATTTATCACCGATGTGGGTTATGACATGTACCAAAGAATTCTCGATGAAGCCTTGCACGAATTAAAAGAAAATGAATTCAAAGATTTGTATGAAGGGGAACCAAATATCAGAATGTTTGCTGATGAATGCGTGATTGACACCGATGTTGAAATTCTCATTCCAACTACTTATGTCAATACCGTTTCAGAAAGACTGGCACTGTACAAAGACCTCAATGAAGTAAAAAACGAAGAACAATTATTGGCCTTTGAAAAACACATGATTGATCGTTTCGGCGCAATACCGAAATCAACACGGGAATTATTCAATGCCATGCAACTTCGATGGATAGGGCAAAAGCTGGGCTTCGAAAAAATTATTTTGAAAAACAATAAGTTGCGCGGACATTTCCTTGGCGACCAAAACAACAAATATTTTCAATCGGCACAATTTGGCGCAACTCTAAAATACGTTCAGGACAACCCTCTGAAATGCCAGTTAAAACAAGTAAAAGATAAACTCACGCTGGTGATGGAATATATTTCAACCATTGAAGAAGCGAAAGAAGCGCTGAATAAATTGGTTCTGCAAAACGCATAAATTTCCATACTTTTAATTTTCTTTTTATTAAATCCGCCTTATGAAAAATTTATTTCTGGTCTTCTTCATCTGCTTTACTTCCTTTGTTTTTGCACAAATCACAGCCGATTCAATTTATACCAAAGCCAAACTGAAAGCCGACGCAAAAGATTATACCGTAGCTGCAATATTGGTTGAAAAAGCAATAAAAATGAATCCTAAAGAAATGAAATATTATTTCTTTAAAGCCGATATGGAAATGGAGCTGAAAAATTATAGCGATGCTAAAAAAGCATATCTCCAAGCGATTCAGATTTTCCCCGACAACTCAGCGCCTTATTGTGAATTAGGACATTATTTCCGCACTTTCAATGAAACCGATTCTTCTTTAAAATACATTAACAAGGCCATTAAAATGGCCGAAAGCGACAGTATAAAATTTGTGTATTACAGCGCAAGAGCGAGTACTTACTATTTTTCGCGTCAATATGATAAAGCTCAAAAAGACGATGAGAAAATTTTGAAATACAATCCAAATAACATCTACGCACTCAACAATCTTGCTTTAACCTACAGAGCCGATAATCAGAAAATAAAAGCCATTCAGATCCTGAAAAAAATTATTTCTATTGATTCATCCGTAGTGTTCAATTATATCAATTTAGGTTTGCTGTATACCGAATTGGACAGCCTTAAAGAAGCATTGACTTATTTTGATAAAGGAGTTCAGATCGATCCTAATGAAGCCTTGTTATACAGCAACAGGGGAGATTGTTATTTCAAACTGAAACAATACGACAAAGCGTTGAAAGACATCAACCTCTCCATAAAATTGTATCCCACCAATTCATGGGCTTACAAAAACAGAGCGAAGGTATACATTGAACTCAACCAGTTCAGCAATGCGTGTAAAGATCTGGAAACTTCGGAAAAACTGAGTTATGAATACAACTACGGTGATGAAGTAAAAAAACTGGTGAAGAAACATTGCAAATAGTCTTAGCGGCGGAATTCTCCTGTAATGTTTTTAATGCGGTAGTTGGTAAAAGTCTCGTCGGAAACCAATCCCTTTCCTTTAATCACCTTGTCTTTAGTGGTGATTCGAACAGGTTCATCGGTATATATTTTTCTGGTGTTGGCATCCCAGGTAAGGAATTCGGTATTTAATTTTTCTCCTTTTTTATTGAACACCACTACATTTCCTTTTGCTTTCATTTGATTGGACGTGCGCTGACGCGTTGCGTAATTGGCCGTCATTTCCGATTCCACATTTTTCTCGTGATCAAAAAACCAAAGATGCACACCCTCTTTAAATTCATCGTGCGCAATTTCTCCGTCGTATTGCTCCATTATTTTTCCCTGCAAACGAACTCTTACAATAGCCGAATCACTATATAAAACATCGTAATCCAAATAAGTTGTAGAAGGAAATTTATATTCGGTGGAAGCTGATGCTACCTCAGCCATATCATTTTCACAGGAAGCACAAAGAAGAAAAAAGCCACAAAGAAAAAGGCAAAAAATATTTGAACCTTGAAGCATTTTCATCTTAATCAAATTTACGCTTGATGAACCACTTGTCGTTAAAAGTAAATCCGATATTGATTTTGAAATAACTCTCCTCTACCAAGCTGGCAGCCAGCGTTCCTCTTCTGCCCGCTTCAAAACCAAGATTGATGTATGAACCGAACAATTCTCTTTCAAATTTTAATTTGCGCAAAGGAAAAGCAAAACCAATGTTGATTCCATAATCCGTGATATTGGTATTGTTGATGGTTAAAGGAAGATTGGCGTATCGTAAGCCTATGCGGTAAGCCACTCTTTTATGATAATTCTCATTGCCCGCCGAGTTTTTATTTGGTGTCCATTCCGCACCTAAATTGAAGCTTTTTCCGGCAGTATAGGAAGAGGAATTTGTGAGTTCAAATTTTTTCCATTCCTGTTGTTTGTAATCAAAAGTGACAATTAATTTCTCTTTGTAATTCACGGAAATTCCTCCTCCGAAATATTGAGGATAAGTGAGCGTGGATTTGCCCGGATTTGCCGTGTTATCAAAAACCACACTTTTAATGAAAACATCGGTGGCCGAACTATCTGTTAACACATTTTGAGTGGTGGTTAACATGCGTTCGGTTGTTTTTACAGTCAGCTCCTGCTGCATTCCATAAACCACACCTACAATAAAACTTAAATTTTCATTCGCGGCAATTCGGTACTGAGCTCCTAAATCAAGAGTTAAATTGGCAAAAGTGTATTTGTTTTGACTATAGGAATTAAAAAAAGTACCCGGTGTCAAAACTCTCAAATGATCATGGGTAAAAGCGCCGAATAAATAATTTCCTTTAGCACCAATAGATAAATTTTTATATCGGTAGCCGCTTCCCAAAAAAATAGAATTCACCCCTCCTGTACCATGATAATAATCATTCACGGTACCTAAAGTGCTATCAGAAAAAGTTCTTGCTACCCGGTATCCCACAGAAGAAAAAGGTGTTAATCCGGCATAGGCTCCCCAGTTTTTAAGAAGTGGAATGGCCAGCGCTATTGTACCTAAAGAAGCATCGGTGTATGAAGCAGGAGTGTTTATTCCGTCTTTTGCGCTAATGCTGTTCGACAAAACATTCACGTCAAAGGTCATGTATTTTATATCAGCAACGGAAGCAGGGTTAAACAAATTGATGTTTAAAGGACTGCTCATCGCAATACCTGTATTTCCCATGCCGAAACTTTGTCCGGATTGATGAGGATATAACATCCCGAAACCATACTGAGAATACACTGAATTAGAACCTCCCTGCGAGAAAGAGGAAAAATAAATCAGAGACAAAAACAAAACAATTCTAATCCGCATTGTATTCTAAAATTTCATTTAACCCTTTTAAAACGAGATAAGGGTCGACAAATATCTTCATATTTAACAGGCTTTCAAAATAAGTAGCGTCTCCGCCTGTAAATACTACTTTTAAATCTTTGTATTTCAACTCATATTGGGAGATCATTCCCTTTATTTCAAACAAAATTCCATTCACCACTCCCGAAATCATACAACTTTCAGTGCTATTGCCCGTCACGGTAGGTTGCGGAAATTGTTGTGCTGCAATTAACGGCAGTTTATCGGTAAAAGTATGCATGGATTTAAATCGCAGATTCATCCCAGGGGCAATCGACCCTCCGTGATACACTCCCGCCTGATCCACAAATTCAGTGGTAATGCAGGAACCGAAATCAAAACACAAAACATTTTGCTTCGGAAAAAGGGCCTTTGCCCCTACTGCCGCAGCAATCCTGTCGACACCTAAGGTTTGAGGAGTTGCATATTCAATTTTCAGTGGAAGAGCCGTATCAGATGAAAAGATCAAAACCTGATTTTGGGCCATGCTTTTTAAAAAAGCAGGTGACAATTTTTTTACCGATGAAACGATGGCTCTTTCGCAGAGTTTTCCTGAAAGCAAGTCAAGCAATTCAGCCTCCGGAAAAGCCTCGTAAACCTGAGTATTGCTCAGTTTACCCTTTTCAAAGTAAGCCACCTTGGTGTTTGTATTTCCTATATCTACGGCCAAGCGCATCTCTCAAAGTTATACCTTTCTTAAGAGATTAAAAACGCTAATATTTTATTATTTGAAAAATATACTTAGTTTTGCCGTCCGTTATTTAAAAATTGGTGCCTTAGCTCAGTCGGTAGAGCAGCAGACTGAAAATCTGCGTGTCGCTGGTTCAATTCCAGCAGGCACCACAAACGGAAAAAGCCTTTAGAGCAATCTAAAGGCTTTTTTATTTGTGTGAACTTACGGCTTACGCCAAAGTATACTCCAAAGTAATATTGGTGTTCAACAACTTTGAAATCGGACAGTTTTCTTTCGCCTCTTTCGCAGCTTCAGCAAATTTCTCTGCAGAGATACCCGGAACTTTTGCAGTTAATTTCAATGCTGATTGAGTGATCGCTCCTGCATCTAAAGTAATTTCACAAGAGGTATCCAAAGCTTCTGCTGTGAATCCTGCTGCTACCAATACGAAACTTAGTTTCATGGTAAAACATCCGGCGTGAGCTGCTGCAATTAATTCTTCTGGGTTAGTACCCACTCCTTCTTCAAAACGGGAAACATAAGAATATTGTACTTTGTCCAAAGCTTTGCTTTGCATGGAAACGTGACCTTTTCCTTCTTTGCCTGTTCCTTCCCAATGTGCTGTTGCTGATCTTTTCATAAGTATTTAAGTTTTAAGTTTTTCCAATTATTCGCCATAGTTACTCACTTTTTTTTATACTTTCATCAGGCTCACCCTTATTTTAACAGACTATATGGAACATTTCAAAGAAAACAACAACGCACTGGAAGCTACTTTTAAATTCAAAAATTTTGTAGACGCTTTTGGATTTATGACGAAAGTGGCGCTATTGGCTGAAAAGGCTGATCATCATCCTGACTGGGAAAACTCCTACAATACAGTGAAAATAAGCCTTAGTACGCATAGCGCCGGACATGTTGTAACAGACAAAGATCTTCAGTTGGCTACAAAAATTGAGGCTTTGATAAAATAATTTAATTTCCCACAGATTACACAGATCTGCACAGAACAAATCTGTGAAAATCTGTGTAATCTGTGGGAGATAAAAAACTACTTCACTATTTTAAACTGAAACATTGCGTTCCCAAAAGTGCCGTACAATCTGATCCACACAGGCAATAGTTGCTCTGTACCGCGTGCTGTGGTGATATCGCCCAAATCAATAATATTTTCTGCTTTCCAGCCGAAAGATTGCAATAATAAACTCACATCCGTTTTGGCTTCCGAAGAATTTCCACTCATAAAAATAGTGTGGTCGCCATCATTGAGCAGTTTGGGATTTACCATCAGCTGACAATTTAAAGTATTCAGTGTTTTCACCACTTTCGTTTCAGGAAAAAGTTTTTGAATTTCTTCTCCCAGGGAATTGTCGTTCACGATAGAAAGCGTTGGCGGCATACCTTTACTGAAATCTAAAGGATTGGAAATATCAATTAAAATTTTGTTTTTTAAATTGTCGCTTCCCGCCAAACGCAAAGCATCAATGGTATTCATGCCTTTGGTGCAATTAAAAATTACGAGTCCGAATTGTGCCGCTTCAGCAAAAGTTCCCTGTGATGCATTGGCGCCCGATTTACCGCACCAAGCCAATGCCTTTTCGTTGTTCACTGTGCGCGAACCCATCATTACGGAATGTCCTAATGAAATTAATTTGGAAGCGATCATATCGCCTACCATGCCGGTACCTAATACTGCAATGTTCATTGTGTAACTGATTTAGTGATTAAAGAATATGAAAGAAGAACAATGGAAAGGAGATGCAAAGCCATGATCCAGTAAGCCGGTAAAAACGGCCATATCAACGCACAATAAATCACCATAGTAATGCAGCAAATAAGGGCGATGATAAAGAAAATACTTTGCCCGCTTTTTAAGCCGGGGAAAAGAAAAATCATGATGGTTCCGGCAAAGGTGAGGATCAATCCATCCACCAATAAGCGCAATAAATTTCTGTCGTATTGTTTTGCGTGATCCGATAATAAAATAAAAATCTCATGCAACACACCGTTTAAGGCCGTCCATACGCCCACTCCTACTATGAAATGAGGAAGATATTGTAAAACCTTTTCCATCGTATTATTTTTTAATTTACTTTTGACTTTAACTGTAATAAGTATAGTAAAGGAAAAAAGTAAATTTGATATTTGCAAGAGCTGTAAAGAATCATACCTACTGTAATAATTGACAGGAACGTGATTCAGCAAGGAAAAAAACAATAATATATTTTTTATGATCATCGACGGAAAAGAAAAAATTGTGCTTTTGTGGGGGAAAGAATTCCATTGCGCACTCGATATCACGATGCATTACATTGGCGGAAAATGGAAAACCGTTATTTTATGGTACTTGCGAAAAGACACCAAACGCTTCAATGAAATAAAAAAACACATTCCCGATATCACCGAAAAAATGCTGAGTTTGCAATTGCGTAGCCTCGAAGAAGATGGGATTATCAAAAGAAAAGTGTACGCCGAAATTCCTCCGAAAGTGGAATACAGCTTAACCGCCTTTGGCAAAACTATGGTTCCCATGATTGAAGAAATTGCAAAGTGGGGAAGAGATTTAGGAAAGAATAAAGGGAAAATTGTAGATAAGGACAGGAAAGTGGTGAAGAAAAAAACTAAATAATTTCTCTCTTCCAAAAGTCTTCGGTATCCATCGCTTTTCTTCCCAAAATATTTTCCATAGAAGAATTATCATGCACATTATCCGAAGCCAGTAAATAATACTGATCTCTGTTCATGAAAGGATTTTTAAAACTCGTAATGATCATAAACAACCAGTGGGTGGCCCATTTCGGAAGACGAATGATTTTTATTTTTGATTTTGACTGTGCAATCATTTCTGCTAAAGTCATTACTTTGGGACCGGTAGCATAAAATATTCCCGAGAGTTTTGAGTCCGCCAATTTAGCAATAAGCTCAGCCAAATCTTCACCCATCACAGGTTGGAATTTTGCCGTCATAAAATGTACCGGTAAGGTGATAATACCCAACATCCACTTGCTCATTTTAACAATCATATTTACTTTTTGCACTATCGCAGTACCGGGCGTCAATACGAAGGAAGGTCGTACTATCGCTACATTTTCCTCTTGCATCAATAACATATCTGCCACGCCTTTTGTGCGCGCATATTCAGCTTTACTGGTGATGTCCGCTCCTAATACCGAAACATGTACAATGCGCGGATTACCTATAGTTTCACGCTTGCGCAAAATATCTTTCACGAGCTGCACATGTACTTTTTCAAAAGTATTTTCTCCTTTTTCTTCAATGATGCCAACGATATTTACGAGCACATCTGTTTTGCCTAAAGCCGACCAATCCTCCTGATAAATATTGAAAGCCAGATAATTTTTTCCTTTTGCAGAACGCGAACAACCGATGATTTCATCATTAGGAAAAAGCTGCAACAACCGGTTCATTACCATTGTTCCAATTTGTCCGGTAGCACCTAAAACAACTATTCTCATATTTTTACTTTAAAAGGTTTTTCCCAAACGTAATCGATCACTTTATGGATTTTAAATGCGCCTTCCACTTTTGCACTTTTAAAAAAATTGGTTTTGAAATCCAGGACCTCTACTTGTTCTATCGGCCATTCGTCACGGGTAATTTTAGTCACCACTGCACCTTTATTTTTAAAAGCATAGGCCCTGTCGATGCGTTTTACCACTTCATACAAAGAAGAATCGGGCGTTGTACAGTTTTCATCGCTGACAGAATATTCAATGAATTTATCGCCCTGCTGAATTTTAACATGATTGCCATCGCCACTTATTTTTGAAGAAGATAATTTAAAATCAGCAACAATATTTCCTGCCAAAATCATCAGGGGTTTATCCGTAAATGATTTCATAAAATAAATTCCTTTCGGAGAAATAGTATTGATATACTGATCATCTACCAACAAACGAAATCCGATGTGACGGTAGGAAAACGAAGGCAAAAAAGATGCAGCCTTCATGTTCTTCAATTTCACATCAACCATGGATATCAAGGCCCTTCCCTTATAATCCAATAATTTCAAACCTTGTGGCAAATGATTTTTCAATTCTTCTTTATCTACAGAAAAATTGATCAGTCTCACTTCGTGTAATTCACCTGAAAATTTCATACGAGTATAGTTTTCCATTCATTACTTTCAGCACAATTTTTAATGAAGGCATTTCTCTCCGTTAAAATTTTTTCCAAATACTTTTTCAGAAATAATGCATCAGCAATTTTTCCTAAAACCCCTAAAGGTGATTCATAAAAAAATTCATCCTTCATAATCGTTCCATTTCCTTTTTCAATAAAAATATGTTTGTGACGTAAGGATTTAAAAGTTCCTGAAAGCATTGTATCTACAAAGAAATCCGGGCGATTCATTTCTGCCAGTTCACCTGTATGCTCTTGTGTAATGCCAAAATGTTTGGCGCGAAAAGTTACGGTTTCACCAACTTCAATCAATCCTGATTTTTTTCCGCTCACAATTCTTTCATTGGAAGCTGTCATGGATAAAACATGCACTTCCATGCTTCTCGCCAAATCAAAACACCTTTCAACAGGCGCTGCTATTTCGGTATGTAAAAGAATTAATGGCATAACATAAATATTAAAGCTGCTGATGCATGTAAAGTAAGCCACCAAGCGAAAGTAATGCCTTGCGACAAGTCTAAATATTTTACTCTGCGGTACGACATGTAAGTCATCAGAATATCGCTCAAAACCAAACTTACATACAACCAATTGTAATTGATGCCGAAAAAATGAAAGCAAAACAAAAAGGGAACCTGCATTAAAATCCCTGCCAGCATAATGCTTGCAAGATTTCCGTAATACTCCATTTTATCTTTCACCCTATAAACCAAAATCATAGCTGCATGAATCAACCACCCCGCACCAACCAACAACAAATATTCATAACCTGAAGTGAAATATTCTTTTAAACTACTGCCCATCCAATAAGAAATAAAAGCACTGAATAAGCCGGCCATTACAATATAAACCAAGCGGAATCCCCAATGAAATTCGGGTTTACAATCGTTATCCATTTTCACATAAGCAGGCGCTATCATTCTTCTGTTGTAAGAAAAAATGTGGTAGAAAAAATTGATAAGAATATACAGCGGAGGAAATAAAAACACTCGCACTATTTTTCCAATTTTATCTTCCAGCACCCACAAAATTCCTTTTACGCCATAGCGACTTTCTTTCGTTGCTGGATCATACACCGCTACTTCATTGCAGTAGCGCGCTTTTTCCATGTCGCAAGCAGCTCCTTCCTCCATTTCCTGCAAAGGATTTAAAGTTTCTTGTTCAGAAAATCCTGATTTTGATGCCAGCAAAGCACCTGTGCGGCAAACCCGACACCCATTGTCGAAGTAGATTATTTTAGAACTTGTTGCCATAAATTTCAGAATATAGGATTAACATATTTATCTCTTCTTTTTCTTTCGATGGCAGCTTTTCTCAATTGAAAGAATATAAAAAGATTAAAGAAATGCATGCCGCCCAGAATTAAAATAATTCGTCCCACTTTCCAGCTCAATATCTCTATCAGATCTTTCAGCTCTTTCATTTCAGTACTTACTTTAATGGTATAAGCAAGGTATCCGATATTCACCAGATAAAAACCAACTACCAATAAATTATTCACACTGTCTGATAGTGTTTTGTCGCCGGAAAAAGTTTCTTCCAAAAAAGGTTTTCCGTTTTTTCTTAATGTATTGGCCACCCAAATGGTTACTCCTATTGAAATAGCCAGATACAATCCGTAATTGATTACTGCGTAGTTCATATATTTGATTTTAGTTGTTTCAAATCTTTCAGTTTTTTTTGAAAGTTATATTCAAAAAAAATTATTTCATTAAAAATTTCATCAATGAACCGCTAAACCAGTTTTCATCGGCTTTAATCATTCGCTCTATCATCTTATCAGTGTTTTCTCCAAATGAACTGATATCGGAAATTATTTTTTTGAATTCTTTCGTTTCAGCGTTTGTTCCTTTTACTCCTTTGAGTTCACGCAATGTTTCCAATACGGGACCCAACTCTCGTTTGCGGCGCTCATTCATGATTTTAATGGCCACTTTATATATGTCTTTATCAGCCTGAAAAAATTCTCTGCGTTCTCCTTTTTTCAAAACTCTGCTTACAATTCCCCAGGCGATCAAATCGCGGGTATTCATGTTTACATTGCCACGGGAAACATTAAGTTCTTCCATGATATCTTCGGTACTCAGAGGTTCGGCACTGATCAAAAGCAAAGCGTGAATTTGCGCCATGGTGCGGTTGATCCCCCATTCACTACCGAAGATTCCCCAGGCTTCTATAAATTTATTTTTTCCTTCGTTGAGTTCCATATTGTAAATGTACTATATGTTTTTAAACTTTCAAAATAAATTGAAAGTTTGTTTTTAAATCCCTCTGCCATCACACAGAATTCCTTCGCAAAAACCGGAAGTTCCTTCCTCCTCTTAATATCAAATCTTTTGACAAAGGGAGAAGCCCATACCCAAAGGATGCTCGAAAATGAACTTCACGAAATGGACAAGTAACTTCGTGCGGGGGCCCGAGCCAAGAGGCGGGCGTGCGAAAGGTTTTTCGTGCGGGAGCAGCATCTCTTGGCTCTTGAATTTTTTGGATACTTTTTGTTTCAAGACAAAAAGTATCGATTTGCTTCTTTTAAAAGAAGATAAAAAGAAAATGAGTTTGCTTCATTTTTGAGTACAAAAATTTCGCAATGACTTAGAGGGGGCGAAGACGGAGATTATGAATTTAATTCGCTGCTATCGGTTTCTGATTATAATCAATCTCCTTCAGCATCTCTACAAACTTATCCGACAACTCCATAAATTCCGCTTTATTAGCACTACGAATCGGTTCGGATTGCGGTAATTTTTCTCTTAAAGCATCCACTTGTTTGTTGTTTTTCCAGAAACGGTAACAAACATGCGGACCACTCGCCAAGCCTGTAGAACCAACATAACCGATGACGTCACCCTGACGGACTGTAACGCCTCTGCGAATACCACCGGCAATTTTCGACATGTGTAAATATTGCGTAGTATAAGTTCCGTTGTGTTTCACTTTAACATAATTTCCGTTGAAACGATTTTGTGTTGCTTCAATCACTGTTCCGTTGGCAGTAGTCATGATAGGTGTTCCGGTTGGCGCTGCATAATCGGTTCCTAAATGTGCTTTCCATCTTTGTTGCACAGGATGAAAACGCTTCATGGTGTAACGCGAAGAAATTCGGGAAAACTTCACTGGAGCTTTTAAAAACTGACGTTTCATGCCTCTGCTTTGATCATCGTAATAACCACTTAAACCATCCTGCTCAAAATAGATGGCGTAATATTCCACTCCCGAATGCTCAAACATTGCCGCCTTAATTCTTTTAATCGCAACTGATTCTCCTTCCACCAATTGCTCGTCGTAAATCACTTTGAATTTATCTCCTTTTTGAATGCGGTAGAAGTCGATAGACCACGCATACACCTCAGCCAGCTCATTGGCCAAAGCCGGACTCAAGCCGTTATCCGTCATGGTTTCATACAACGAATTGTTGATGATGCCCGAAGCTTTTTGTTCCAGAGTAATCACCGGTTTTTTACCGATGTACACAAACATACTGTCTCGCATATCATACACCACATAGTCGATAGCGTTAATTTCATAAATAAAACACTGGGCTTTTTTGGTAGAATCCTTAGAGCAAAAAACAGTATAGGGCTGATTGGCTTTGAACTTGCGCACATCAAAAACATCTTTGCCTCTGCGAAGCATGGCATCAATATCATCCATGGGAATATGATGCTTCAATAAAATATCGGCGATGAGTTCGTTGGGTTTTACTTTGTCTTCAACAACACTGAAGGAATCGAGTGCAAATCCGTATTTTGTTAAAGAGGCTGTATCCTGTTGTATTGCTACCGGTTCATCGCCACCAAAAACACCTCCGTCTTTAATAAAAATGAAATACACTAACGAAAAGCCTGTGAGAATAGCAAAAACCGATATCAAATATTTCTTCATTTTCCCTGCGTAAAAAATTAAGCGACGGGAAAATACAAAAATCTATCTTTTCGTTTTAGTTAAATTTTAAAAAGTTATTATTTCACTTTGTTCAATGCGGAGGTAAGTCCCGAATACTCAATTAAATCCATCTTAACAGAACCCACTAAAATATTTGCCTGAACGCGAATTGGCACTTTACTATCGTCGGCAGAAAGCCACACCGTCATGTCTTCTTCTGTTTTGAATACGCGACCTTTTTGCACCACGGGATGGAACTTATAACATTTTATTTTTCCGAATTCGGTTTTGATGACTTCGGTACCCACATATTTAATTTTTAAAGGATAATTCTGAAAATCGAAGAAAGTATTCACCACAAATAAATCTCCGGCTTTGGCATGTGAATAATCTAAAATTCGAGGATAATAAAAGGCCGACACCATATCCTGAACATTGCTATCTGTTTTATAGCGTTGTTTGTTTGCAATCGCTTCATTGCTGTATTGATTAAAAGCCACATCATGATTGATGATATAACCGTTTTCATTCACCCTTCTTTTATGAAACCAGGGCAAAACAGATTCCTGATCCACATAACTTTCATAGGTATCACGCACAGGAAACACCAAGTCCCAGGCGCTATTGGTAAAGCCTTTGGCTACCATGTGTAAAGTATTTCTCTTGGCTATTTTAACAGTATCGGGAGTGACTTCCAGCGTTGCATTACCGGCATCAATCACACCGTAGTGCACACGATATTTTAGTTTTTCTCCTCTTGTAAAAGCTTTGTTTTCTATTTTACGCAGCGGTACAATGGTTTTACCGTCGGCCATTTCATATTGAGATTTTGGCGCAAAAGAAAATGCAGCCAAAGCAACTATTCCCGTAAGAATAAACCCTGTGATTTTTTTACTTCCCTTAAACATAAGCTTCTTTTTTAATATGAAACCAAAAATCATTCCATATTAAAAACGAAGCCATGAAGGCAAAGTTGCCTTTAAAGAGCTTGTTTATTCGATGATGAGTCTTTCGCTGGCGAATTCAACTCCGTCTTTCACAACAGAAAGAATGTAAACACCCGAACTCAATCCCAAAGCAGAAGCATTGATGCTCAACTGATGATCACCCACCTGTTGTTGCTCCTTAAGTACCTGAAAAGATTTCCCGAAAACATCATACACCCTAATGCTAACAGCTCCTTCGCTGTTCAAATGATACAGCAAATTGCTTTCGCTGTTGGCAGGATTAGGGTAAAGAAGATATTTAAAATCTTCTGTTGTTGCATTGACAGTAATTCCGGTACTCGCCGATTTATTCACCGTCCAGTTGATTAAAAACGAATGCGCTGTGGTATGCGTTGCCGCTCTAATCAAAGTAGTTTTATCCAGCAATCGCGCCTGAACTGTATTGTCGCCATCGTTTAAAGCCGACAAAAGAGCTGTATAAGTTTTTGAGCTTCCGGTGCTTATTACACTGCCGTTTACCGTCCACTGAATTTCCAAAGTATTCGGAACCGGAAGTACAGTAGAAACATCAAATACCACATCACTGGAAGCTGCAAGCGTTGTAGCATTGGATGGTGTAAACGCATCGTAAGGCTTGGTTAAATCCAAAAATTTCATCACGTGTGTTTCCGTACAAACCGGACAAAAAGGATAGTTGGTTCCCAAATATTCCATTTTACATTTTCCGTTCACCGGTTTTTTCCAGCTGGCGTCGCCGCTATGAGGATACAAACCAACGGTCATGCTCCCTACTGTTCCATTCCATACACTCCATTTCACTGTATTGACATCAGTTTGATTGGTCATGTTTGGTTTTGCGTTAGTTGCATAACCACTTCCCGCCCAATATTCATCTGCCAGATAACCAAAAGAATGTCCTACTTCATGAATGGCAATTTCTGATGCCGAACTAGCCATAGAAGTTACTGCGATTGACCCTCCTGCTCCTCCATAATGGGTGGTGTTTGCAATAATTAAAACCTGATCATAATCAGGCCAGTTGGCAGCCATTACTCCCGAAACCTTATAAGATTTGCCGGCACATAGTAAGCGATGATAAGAACCAGAACCGCAATCGAAAGCAGAGCCGAAATAATTATCTACTGTAGAAATTGCCAAAGCATTGCAATTGGCGTCAGTCCCTTTATCAGAAGCATTTTGTGCGTGACTCGCTCCGCTTTGATTGGAAATCACTTTGATCGCCAATACATTGATGTAGTTTTTGTATTCCTTATAAGGCGTAGTATTAAAAAAGGCATTACTGATGGTAGTAGCATCACTAATAAATTTTGCCTGCTCACCGGAGGTATAACCATCGCCTAACAAAACAATATTTACACGATTGTTAGAAGGACCTGTCCATTTAATAGTATCCACATCAAATACTTGAGCCGACAAGGCTACAGAGCACAACACAGCACTTAAAAGAGCGTAGATTTTTTTCATCGTTATTTGCAAATTAAATTTATAATGTATTTGGGTTGACCGGAAGCAACAACTTCAAAAACAGAAGCTTTTGCAATTTCTTTAGACAATTTCTGGATCCTTAAACTAATAATTTTTTCGTCAAACTTTACCACTCCCTTTTCTATTTTTCCATCTTCACTGAAAACATCTTTGTGTTCCACCAACGGGTCTGCAATGTAACAATCAGCCAAAGGCCGTCCTTTTTCATCCTGCAACTGAATAAGATATTTCGATTCTTCAGTTTTCTCATATTCATTGCGGGTTTTCAAAGTTCCCGCGCTCTGAATAGTTTCCACATAAGAAACCTTAACAGTGTTGTTGTCTTTTTTAAAATTGAAGGAAATGAATACAATGCCGTCGGCAGCATACTCTGTAGCGGTCGACTTGAAGTTTTTATTATTTGCAGCACACGACAGGCCGAAAACAATAAAAAAACTATATATCAGATATTTAACCATAGTGTTAAGTGTACAATATAAGGTTTTTCTCCGACAATCAGAAAAATATTATACTACAATATTGACGATCTTACCCGGCACTACAATCACCTTTTTCGGCGTCTTTCCTTCCAAGTAGCGTTGCGTGTCTTCCATTTCGACGACCGATTTTTCTACCATTTCCTTCGACAAGGACAAGTCGAATTCACGGAAGAATCGGGTTTTTCCATTAAAGGAAATCGGATAATTGAAAGTGCTTTCCACTAAGTATTCTTCCTTAAATTCAGGAAAAGTAGCATAAGTGATGCTGGTTTTATTTCCTAGTTTTTGCCACAATTCTTCAGCAACAAATGGTGCGTAAGGAGAAATTAAAATCACCAACTCAGAAAGAATTTCTCTCTTGTTGCATTTCAATGCACCCAGCTCATTCACCGCTATCATAAAGGACGACACAGAAGTATTGAAAGAGAAATTCTCAATGTCCTCTTGTACTTTTTTGATGATTTTGTGCAGAGATTTCAATTCTTCTTTAACCGGCTTTTCATCGGAGACTGAAAAATTTGTATCGGCATCATGGAACAATCTCCATAGTTTGCGGATGAAGTTTGATGTTCCTGAAATGCTGTTGGTGTTCCATGGTTTGGAGAGTTCTAATGGTCCGAGGAACATTTCATACAAGCGCAGGCAATCGGCCCCATGTTTTTCAACGATGGAATCCGGACTCACAACATTGTATTTTGATTTCGACATTTTCTCGACTTCAGCTCCGCAGATGTATTTTCCGTCTTCCAGAATGAACTCGGCGTTTTTATATTCTTCACGAGAAGCTTTGAATTTTTCTAAATCCAAAACATCGTTCTCCACAATGTTTACATCAACGTGAAGCGCGGTAGTTTGATGCTCGTTTTTCAAAGCGAATGAAACGAATTTATTTGTTCCATTAACCCGATACACAAAATTACTTCTCCCCTGTATCATCCCTTGATTAATCAACTTCTTCGCAGGTTCATTCACCGGAATATATCCCAAATCAAAAAGGAATTTTGTCCAAAAACGCACATACAATAAATGGCCGGTGGCGTGTTCATTTCCACCGATATACAAATCGATATTTTGCCAATAATTTACCGCTTCTTTCGACACAAATTCTTTATCGTTGTGCGGATCCATGTAGCGCAAAAAATACCAGCTTGAACCTGCCCATCCCGGCATGGTGCTGTACTCATATTCGTACTTGCCGTGATACTTCCAATTTTCGGCGCGCGCCAGTGGCGGCTCTCCGGCAAGGGTTGGCAAATATTTATCTACTGCAGGTAAAATCAAAGGCAATTCGCTTTCCTGCAAAACTTCGGGAATTCCATCTTTATAATATACCGGAATCGGTTCGCCCCAATAACGCTGACGACCGAAAACAGCATCGCGCAAACGGTAATTTGTTTTTCCTTTTCCGAGAGATTTTTCTTCAATCACGGCAATGATTTTTTTCATTGCGTCTTTTACTTCTAATCCGTTTAGGAAATCGGAATTGATCATTTTTCCTGTTTTGGATTCGTAAGCTTCTTCTTCAATATTTCCGCCTTCAACAACCGGAACAATTGGAAGAGAAAAAGTTTTTGCAAAAGCGTAATCACGGGAATCATGTCCGGCAACAGCCATTACAGCGCCTGTACCATAACCTGCAAGAACGTAATCACCAATCCAAATTGGAATATTTTTCCCCGTAAAAGGATGTACAGCATAAGATCCTGTAAACACTCCGGTAACGGTTTTTACATCGGCCATTCTTTCGCGCTCCGAACGATTTTTTGCTTTTTCAACATAGGCTTCCACTGCAGATTTTTGATCGGCAGAAGTGAGTTGAGCAACATAGTCATGCTCAGGTGCAATCACCATGAAAGACACGCCGAATATGGTATCGGGACGCGTAGTGAAAACTTCCAGATCCAATTCAGATCCTTCAATTTTAAACTTCAAACTTGATCCTGTAGATTTTCCTATCCAGTTGCGTTGCGCTTCTTTGATGCTTTCCGTCCAGTCGATTCCTTCCAGATCATTTAGCAATCTTTCAGCATAAGCTGTGATGCGCAAACTCCATTGCAACATTTTTTTTCTTTCCACCGGATGTCCGCCGCGTTCGGAAACGCCGTCTTTCACCTCATCGTTGGCGAGTACGGTTCCCAAAGTCGGACACCAGTTCACCATCGTTTCAGAAAGAAAAGCCAAACGGTGTTCCAGCAAAAGATCTGATTTTTCTTTTTCAGAAAGCGTTTCCCATTGGTACTTCCCTTCCATTTCAATTTGAACGATGAGCGTTTCAATTTTTTCGGCTTTCTTGGTCACGGGATTGTACCAGGAATTGAAAAGCTGAATGAAAATCCACTGCGTCCATTTATAATATGACGGATCGCTGGTACGCACCTCACGGTCCCAATCGAAGGAAAATCCGATTTTATCCAGCTGATCTCTGTAACGATCAATATTTTCTTTGGTAGTAATGGCAGGGTGTTGCCCGGTTTGAATAGCATACTGCTCAGCAGGCAAACCGAAAGAATCATAACCCATCGGATGCAAAACGTTAAACCCCTTCAATCTTTTATAGCGCGCGTAAATATCGCTGGCAATGTACCCCAGCGGATGTCCTACATGCAAGCCCGCCCCCGAAGGATAAGGAAACATATCGAGCACGTAACACTTGGGTTTCCCAACTTCTGTTCCTGTTTTATATGTTTTATCGGAAGCCCATTTGGCTCTCCATTTGGCTTCTACTTCTCTGAAATTATATTCCACTGACTTAACTTTTATATGTTGCGAAAATAAGCAATTATGTTTCAGGCTCTAAACCTTTTTTTCTTATTTTAGCCGCTGAATGGAATGGAAAAGTAACATAAACGTTTGGCGAACGAGAATATCGTACATCTCAACTGTCATCAGTATTTCACTGGTATTGTTTGTAATGGGCCTGCTCGGACTGCTGATCCTGAACGTTAAAGCCATCTCGGATAAAGTAAAAGAAAACTTTGAATGCAATATCTACCTCAAAGATGACGCAAAGAAAGTAGATGTGCTTCAGTTCAAAAAAATGATGGAGGCCAAAGATTTTGTATTAAGCACCAGTTTTATCGATCAGGATTCTGCAAAAAAAATACTGGCCGAAGAACTCGATCCCGAAGAAGAATTTGATGATATCGTTGGCGATGAAAAAGTGCTGGAAGCTTCGGTAGTCATCACCATGAAAGCTGAATACACTCATCCCGATTCTTTGAAAAAAATGGAAGTCGAGTTATTGAAACTCCCTGTTGTTTCCGATGTAAAATACGATGGCGGCAATTTGATGAAAGTGCATCAAAACGTTGAAAAAGCAAAGCCATGGCTACTCGGCATAAGTTCGGTTTTATTGTTTATCGCCATTGTACTCATCAACAATACCCTTCGCTTAAAAGTTTATTCACAAAGATTTTTAATCAGAACCATGCAGCTCATCGGAGCCAAATGGTCGTTTATCCGTAAACCATTTATTTTGAGTGCCATTCTGCAAGGCATCATCGGCGCGCTTTTGGCGATTGTTATGCTGATGAGTTTCCTGTCATTTTTAATTGATCACCAACCGGATTTTGCCGACATACAAAATCCCGAAATGAACTTAATGTTGTATGCCGGATTGATGGGCCTCGGTATCCTGATCACCGGTTTATCCACCATTATCGCAGTAAACAAATTCCTGCGATTGAAAACAGACGAACTTTATTATTAAATAAAAATGGAAAAGAAAGAACAAGCTTTTGAATTCGGCAAAAAAAATTACCTCCTCATCATTGCAGGAGTAGTGATCATGGCCATTGGTTTTATTTTACTGTCGGGTGGCGGAACAAATGATCCTACGCAATTCAACGACAAAGAAATATTCAGCGCACGCCGCATCACAGCTGCTCCTATCACAGTATTAATAGGGTTGGGCGTTGTACTTTTCGGAATTCTGAAAAAACCGGAATAGCCCATGACCTTTTTTGAAGCCATTATCATTGCCATCGTAGAAGGCATTACTGAATTTCTTCCCATTTCTTCTACCGGCCACATGATCATCACATCCTCTGCCATGGGGATTTCACACGAAGCCTTTACCAAATTATTTACCATTGTTATTCAGCTCGGCGCCATTTTATCGGTAGTGGTTTTGTACTGGAAAAGATTTTTTCAAACCAAAGAATTTTATTTCAAACTCGTTGTGGCCTTTATTCCTGCTGTAGTATTTGGCGTGCTTTTAAACGATTACATAGATGCCTTACTGGAAAATGTTTTGGTAGTGGGCATTACGCTTTTCATTGGCGGCGTTGTCTTTTTAATGCTGGATAAATTATTTGACGACAAAGGAAAAAGTGATGCAGAACCCAGCTATCCGTCGGCATTGAAAATTGGTTTGTTTCAGGTGATTGCCATGATACCGGGAGTTTCCCGATCAGCAGCCACCATCATAGGAGGCTTAACGCAAAACCTTACCAGAAAAGCAGCAGCTGAATTTTCTTTCTTTTTAGCAGTACCTACTATGTTTGCCGCAACGGCGAAAAAATTACTGGATTATTATCAGGAAGGAATTTCTCTCGACAGCCATCAAATCAATGTGCTTATCGTTGGAAATCTGGTGGCTTTCGTGGTAGCGATGCTGGCCATCAAAACTTTCATCGGCTATTTAACCAAACACGGATTTAAAGTTTTCGGATATTACAGAATCGTTGTAGGAGCTGTAATTATCATCCTTTATCTCGCGGGAATGGAGCTGAATATTGTATAATGAGCGACTCCCCCTACATCACCGGAAATGTTGTTCTCATTAATAAACCGCTGCACTGGACTTCCTTCAACGCGGTATACAAAGTAAAATTTACCATCAAACAATATTTGAGTCCGGAAACCTATATCAACCACGTTCCCGGTGTTATCTCCACTCAGAAAAAAGAAAAATTCAGATTGAAAGTCGGACACGCCGGCACGCTCGATCCCTTAGCCACCGGATTGCTCATCATATGCACCGGTAAGGAAACCAAAAACATAGATAAATACCAGGCCGAAGAAAAAGAATATACCGGCACCTTTGTTTTGGGCGCCACCACCCCTTGCTACGACTTGGAAAAAGAAATTGATAAATATTATCCCACGGATCATATCACGAAAGAAATGATTCAGACTGCGGCACAAAAATTCACAGGAACTTTTGACCAGGTTCCGCCTATTTTTTCGGCCATCCGCATCAATGGGCGTCGCGCCTACAAAATTGCCCGCTCAGGAAAAACAGCAGAAATACAAGCCAAAACAATCAGCATCACCAAATTTGAAATCACGCGTATTGCCATGCCCGAAGTGGATTTCAGAATTGTTTGCAGCAAGGGAACGTACATCCGTTCACTGGCCCGCGACTTCGGGGAAGAGCTCAACAGCGGTGCCCACCTCAGCGCCTTGTGCCGAACACGCATTGGAAATTTCAAACTGGCGGATGCCATGACCATTGAGGAATTTGTAAAATCACTTCAATAAATAAATCCTCCTTTCCATCGCACAGATTCCCTCGCACTCCTCCTTTTCCAAAGGAGGAAGTTAGTTAGCTGGCATTTTCTGAAAATCGCGTTGTGAAAATGAATGAGCTTTTTGAGAATGGATGATTATGGGCTTCTCCCTTTGTAAAAGGGAGAGTGCAGGGGGAATTGTGTGATAGCAAGAGGGATTTTACAAAAAGCCAACAATATTTATTTTCCCCAGCTATTGATTTCGCCTCCTTCTTGTATTACATTTGCGCCTCGTCATTATTATTTTTAATCATAAATCCCGTAAGATTTGTGAAAATGAGCCGGTCCGCAGACTCCTAATTCATATTCCCTTACGGACAAATAGAAAAAAGTATGAAGTTATCTCAGTTCAAGTTCACCTTCCCTAAAGAATTATTAGCCATGCATCCTTCTCCGGTTAGAGACGAGTGTAAACTCATGGTGGTAAACCGCGCAACCGGTAAAATTGAAAACAAAAAATTTAAAGATGTGCTCGGCTATTTCGATGATGGCGATGTAATGGTTTTAAATGACACCAAAGTATTTCCTGCAAGAATGTATGGAAACAAAGAAAAAACAGGTGCTAAAATTGAAGTGTTTTTATTGAGAGAACTGGATCGCGAATCTCTCCTGTGGGACGTATTAGTGGATCCTGCACGTAAAATCAGAATAGGTAATAAATTGTACTTCGGCGAAAATGATGACTTCGTTGCTGAGGTAATCGACAATACTACTTCCCGCGGAAGAACTTTGCGTTTCTTACACGACGGTCCGTACGAAGAATTCAGAAAAATACTAAGAGATTTAGGTGAAACTCCGCTTCCTAAATACATCACCCGTAAAGTAGAGGCTGCCGATGAAGAGCGCTACCAAACCATTTTTGCTAAAAACGAAGGTGCCGTTGCCGCTCCAACTGCAGGTTTACACTTCAGCAAAGATTTGTTGAAACGTTTAGAGTTGAAAGGCGTGAATTTCGCTGAACTGACTTTACACGTTGGTTTAGGTTCTTTCCGCTCTGTGGAAGTGGAAGACTTAACGAAACACAAAATGGATTCGGAAAAAGTAATCATCCCTCAAAAAGCGGTAGATATCGTTAACAAAGGGAAATTAGAAAAAAAGAAAATCTGTGCCGTTGGAACTACAACCATGAGAGCCATTGAAACTTCAGTATCTACTGATGGTTTCCTGAAACCTTATGAAGGGTGGACCAACAAATTTATTTTTCCTCCATACGACTTTAGCGTTGCCAACTGTATGATCACCAATTTCCACATGCCTGAATCTACCTTATTGATGATGGTTTCTGCATTTGGCGGTTATGACCTCATCAACGAGGCTTACAAAAAAGCAATCAAAGACAAATACAAATTCTACTCTTACGGTGACGCAATGCTGATCCTGTAATTGAAAGAAAAATTAATTTTAAAGGTCTAAAGCTTAAAACTTTAGACCTTTTTTTATACCTTAATCGCTGTATGCAAAAAGCCATCATCATCGTTGCCGGAGGAAGTGGTTCCCGATTGGGAAGTGACATTCCGAAACAGTTTTTGAAACTGAAAGGCAAACCCATTTTATTTCACACGATTGAAAAATTCTACCATGCTTATCACGACATGAAAATCATAGTGGTATTGCCCAAACGAGAAGTGATTTACTGGGAAGAACTCAAAAGAAAATATCATTTTGCTATCCCGCACCAAATCATAGGCGGCGGAAAATCGCGCTTTGAATCGGTGAAAAACGGAATGTCGCTCATCGCCGAAGAATGCGTGGTGGGCATTCATGATGCCGTACGCCCGCTGATCACAGAAAAAAACATCAAACAAATATTTTCTGCAGCCGAAAAAAATGGAAATGCCATTCCATTTTCCCCTTGCAAAGATTCTTTGCGCAAAGTGGAAAACGGAAAAAATAAATCCGTTCCCCGTGAACAATATGTATTGATTCAAACACCGCAATGCTTCTGGTGGTCGAAAATTAAAAAAGGATACTTCGCTGATGAAGAGCCTACCTTTACTGATGATGCATCGGTTTTTGAATTTTTAGGCGGCAAAATAAATCTGGTGAAAGGCGATGAACACAATATTAAGATCACCTATCCCTCCGACTTACTTTTTGCCGAAGCTTTGTTAAGCATTAAGGACTAAAACGGTGTTGCAATCCAAAAAAAATATCACCCGGTGGCTGCTCATCATCGGACTGGCAATAGCGATTTTTGTTTTTCATTTTCAGGAACACCTGCTTGCCGCATGGAACAATCCCGAATCTCTGAAACCCTTTATTTCAAAGAGAATTCACAACGTTATAGACTTACTGGATTTTAACTGGAAACATCTCTTCACAGATTTTTTTATTGTTGTTGCGGCACTCACCATTGAAATCCTATGGGTAGGTTGGGAAAACTGTTCATTGAAAAAACTACTACACTTCAACAACAAATCACTGAAAATGGATTTGTTCTTTTTTGTGCTGGCCGTCACCAATTCATTTAAATTTTTATCGGTAGTGCTCACTTTCGGAATCGGCTACCTGGCTTTCGGAATAGTGAGTGTTGATTCCATGCAAATGAATTTAGGAGCCTACATTTCCTGGCCCTGGCTGCAATTCATTGTTGTTTCTCTTTACAGCGAATTGATTTCTTACTGGATTCATCGCTTTGCACATTCGGTAAAATGGTGGTGGATGGTGCACCGCTTTCACCACTCGGCAGAGGAAATGGGAACCATCACTTATTATCGTGTACACTTTATTGAAAACGCACTCAACCAGTTTTTTAAAGTCATTCCTTTTATTGTGTTTGGAATGCCGCTGGAATCTTATTTGATTTATTACATCATTACCGAACTGCACAATTTATTAATCCACTCGGAAATAAAATCCGATTGGGGATGGTTTGGAAGATATGTTCTGATTTCACCCATGGCGCATCGCATCCACCACTCTGCAGATGCAGCGCACTACAATTACAACTTCTCTAATTTCCTCACCGTGTGGGACCGATTAATGGGAACTTTTAAAGAAAATGCAGTAGTTGAAAAAATAGGTTTAGATGAAAATCCTTACAATCAAAAAGGACTTTTTTCGGATTTGTGGACGACGTATAAAGATTTGATCGGAGCAGTTTTTGAAAAAAAATAAAGTCTTTATTCTTCGCGCAATAAAACCTTAATATCCTCCGAAACCCGTTCGATATCTACCTTCTGAGTGGCGTTATAAATTCCACGCAATCTTCCTTTTTTATCCACCAACAACATGGATTCGGTGTGTAAAAATTCCTTTGTTGTTTTTTGTAAGCCCAATCCTTTTTCGGCGAAATACGATTTTCTTCCTAAATCGTAAATGCGTTCTTTAGATCCTGTGAGTAAATACCATTTGGAAGGATTAACAGCGTGAATCTCGCCATATTCCTTCAGCTCCGCAACAGTATCCACCCACGGCATCACTGAAAAAGAAACTAATTTTATTTGAGGATTGGCAGCAAAACTGTCTTGCAGCACTTGCAGGTTACTGGTCATTTTAGGACAAATTCCCGGACAAGAAGTGAAAAAGAAATTGGCCACATAAATAAATCCGTTTAGAGAATCTTTAGTGATGGTTTGTCCCAATTGATTTTTTAATGAGAAGGTATCCACCACATGAATGCTGTCGTACTTCGCTTCAGTAGGACTTATCCACTCGGCAGAAAATTCGGCACTGTTGTAAAAAGGCAAAGTTTCTTCTTCGCTATCACTACACGAGAATAAAAAAAAGCTGCTTCCAAAAATTAATAGCGCACTAATTTTTGCTAACCGACATGCAATCAAATCTGCCAACCACTCCATATAATTTTCCGTTTTTAATTGTGAAATTATTCACTACTCTGCCATCATCATTTTTTGAAATTTGTTTTCCTTCTTCATATCCGTCAATGTAATTCAAGCTTTGCCAAAGATGTCCGCTTTGGTAATACGTGCGTTGTTCTCCTTCAAATTTATCATCGTGAAAAAAATACAGTGAGGCAATTTTTTCGTTTTCATACCATTCCATATGCGCCCCTTCTCTGTTTCCGTTGCGATATCCACGCTGATACCTTTTCTTTCCATTCATATACCAACCATAAGCAACACCATTTTCTTTGCCGTTGATCACCGGAAGTTTTGCCAAAACTATTGTATTATTTTTTTCTAAAACATATCCATTGAATTTTTTTTGCTTCCACCACCAACAACCATTTACGTTTTTTAAATGAACATCCGTATTTACCACAAATATATTTGGGGGAAGCTGCACGCTCTTATCCACAGAAGAAGAGCATGCAGCTAAAAATAATATGAAAAAAATATTTTTCATTAGTTCACAGTTCCTTTAGTACCGTAATATTTTCCGCCATTGATATAAGGCGCAGCCAATTTTAAAACCGATGCTACACTTGACGTTGCGGAGATAACATGATAGTGATAAATTTTTTCGTTCGGATAATCTTCCGTGCTGCTTACGTGTCCGTTATAACTGTCGAGCATGGAAGTAGTAACCTTTGCTCCGTTTTCATACGGACCATACACCGGAAATCCGTCCAATAAAAATCCCATGAACGAAGAATTTCCAAAAGTACTGGTTAAGTATTTAGGTTCGTAATGGTAGTGATAAACAGCACCGGAACTTCCGGCAGAAGGCGTAGGGTGCCCAAGATACTGATCGGCGTTGTTAATTTCCAATTCATCCAAAGCTGCATTGGCACCATTGTATTGATTGAAATACACCACACCATTGCGTGCAATACCTATTGCGCCGCCACTGGTAGAACTGTGCGAGCTTGCCACCACAGGTTTTTTGGGTAAAGTAAAAGTGATGGATTGCGACAATAAAGTAGGATCGGAAATATTTCCCATAAGACTAATTTTTGTACTGAAATCCGGATTGTCGCCATTGTACGCTTCATACTTCGCAGAGCTCGTACCAAAGAAGGGCGTTTTATGATCGGGCACGTCTGTTGTTTTAATAATCACCGAACTTGAGCCGCTGCTGTCAATGGATTTCACATTGTAAATTTTTGCATACAAACGGGAGAAATCATTAGTAGTAGCGCCATCGTTGGAGGTGTTGTCATCAGTGTTTGATTTTGTACATGCCAACACGCACAAAGAAAAAATGGGGATAAATAGCTTTTTCATAGTTATAGGTTTTTTCAATTAGACTCCGGATGTTTCGACTTCCCTCGCCGGAAAAAATATTATTTTTTCTTTTTCATCACCGGACGGAAATGCTTTGCGATTTGAAGAACTAATTTTTCAAATTCAACTTTCTGACTTTCCGAACAAAGGTCTCTGATATCCTGAAAATGTTGATAGTGAATGTTTTCTATTTCAATATCTATTTTTGCGATTTCCGCGATTAAAGAATCTTTTGCGCATTCATCAAAACCCTTCGCCAATCCGCCATACAATTGCATTTTAATGCGCAGCATTTCTGTTTCAGCTTTCATGATTTCCGTTTGATGCCAGTGAATTAACTCGTCGTAAATTAAAATCTGATTGTCGTTCAATTCTAATTTTTCAATGACTTCATCTCTGACGTTAGGTGGTCCGTGATGCTTTGGTTTTCCCAAAAACATAAAGCACAATATCGAAATATTAATCACTAATAAACCCACCGAAATATAACTGAGTAGTTTTACTTTATTCATGATACAAAGAATTAGAAGGCATTAAATTCAACTCTTCGACAATATTTTTTTCAGTGTTTGTATTTTTAGTTTTTGAACCCAATACCGCCACGTTGATGACCAACACTAAAAACAGCGACAACACTAAACTCAGCACCACACGTTGGCTATATTGATTGTTGACAGCGATTTTTTGTAGAATGCGGGTATACAAAAAAGCAGGCGGATCCACTTTTTGTATGCTGTTTAACAACCCTAGTTTTTCGTACTTATTTTCCATATGCACAGCTGTATTTTATTTGACGTTTAATTTTTGTTGATCCTTCGCCACGTTTAACTTTTTATACAAATTCTCTTTTGCTCTGGCCAGCAATGATTCCACAGCTTTGGCACTTAAATTCATTATTTCGGCGACTTCCAACTGCGGCAATTTTTCAATTTTACTGAGGATCAATGCGGTTTTTTGATTTTCGGGCAAGAGATTGATATGACGAAAAATATTTTCAAGCGCTTCTTTATTTTCCAACTGAACACCGGGATGATCAAAACCAATGCTCTCATACTTCACTTCTCCGCTGTCTTCATGAAACAAGGAAGAGAAAAAAGCAAAGCGCTTCTTTCTGTTTTTAGCGCGGAGAAAATCCAAAGATTTATTAATGGCAATCCTGTATATCCAAGTGCTGTATTTGGAGGCCTGTTTAAAATCAGTCATAGCTTGATGTACAGCTACAAAAACATCCTGAGTGACCTCTTGTGCGTCTTCGTGATTTTGAAGATAATTCAGCGCAAGGTTGTAAACCATGCGTTTATTCTGCTCATATATTTCCTCAAAGTTCAATAGACTACGATTTTGGTTCTATCAAAAAACGAGGAGAAACCAGACTAAGTTGTTATAGTTTTGGGGAGATTTGTTATAAGATTCGGTGGGAAAAGGATTTTGATTCAACATAAAAGCATTTTTGTACAGACCAAAGAAATCTATCTTCTTTGATCCATACAAAAAGCCTTACATACTTTAATTTATTGGACTACAACCGTTTTAGAAATTTGGTTTTCACCACTGGAAATGGTCACTATATAGGTTCCCTCATAAAGCGCCTGAGCATCAAAATATGCCAGCGTGCTTCCTTTATTAATCACTGTAGTAGCCACCAGTTTTCCGTTCATATCAAACAACTGAACTTTAACATCGGAGGCCAAGAAAGGACCGGCCTGAACCACAATTACATCGTTAACCGGATTAGGGAAAACTGAAACATTCATTTGATTGAAGTCTTCTTTGGATATAGCAGTAGTATTATTCGTATAAACGGTTACACTTTCTGAAATGGAAGAAACTTTTCTGTTGGCATACACACCGTAAAAATAGGGTCCTACAGCATAAGGATAGGCTGAATTCCACTTGGCATCCACTGTTGCATAATAGCAATAAGTACCGTTTGGATATTCGGGAGTCACGCAAAAACGTCCGTTGTGTGCATCTAAATAATCATCCATATTGGCATACGTTACAAATTCATAATCTTCACGATAAGTACCTAAAGGATAAGTAGAGCTTACTGCCGGACCATCTGCAACATTGGAACCATCTGAATAATGTGTACGCACTGAAATGTTTCTTAACTGATAACCGGATTTCATGCGAACTATGCCGCCTGTACCATCGTCATTTTTGTAAGCGTAGGCACCATAAATCGGAAAACCGTCGTAAGCAAATCCTAATAAAGGAGAATGCTTTGTACTGTCGATCACATACAATCCATCGGCATCATAAGTAGAACAAATAGTAGACAAAACATTCAAGTCTAAATCAAAGGCCGAAGGACTTTGATGGTGGTGATAATTGCCCATTGCAGGATGGCCTTTCGCGCAGTCAAATCCCGATTTTTCTGCAGGCACGGCATCCCTGTTCCAGATACCATCGCCCGAACCGCCAAGTGGTCCGCCTTTATTCGCACTACTGGTAGCACTCCACGACACTCCGTCTCTGTAATCAAACAAGGCTACACCGTTAATAAACACACCAATATTCCCACCGGTGGTAGTGCTTAATGTTCCGGTGTTTTGCTGAGGGCTCAAAGGGAATTTAAAAATTGCATTTTGATTGGTTGCCTGTGATGTGTTACCATCTAAAAAGGGTCCGGTGGTATACGCAGGAACACCTTTCGTTTTAACATACGCATAAGTGGAGGAATAGGACACCTCCTGACAATTGACCAAAATGCTATTACTCGTTGGCGTACTACTGCCACTGGTGTAATAATAACCGGTTTGCGTAGTGTTTTGCAGCCAGGAAGTAATGGCAGGACTAGTCTGCGCCTGGATAATTCCCATCGATGTTATTAAAGACAAGAGTAAAATTGATTTTCTCATATAAGGATATTTTTAGGTTTTTTTATTTGACGATATTCTTTTTCATTTCCCTCGCCAGTTCGAAAAAAATTAATTGAAAGTCATTTCCACTTTAAAATCCACTTCAGGAGTTTCGGGATATTGCGCTGTTTTTGATTTCACAGGAAAAGGGTAATACACCGCACATTGCGTATTGGATACTTTATACAAATGTTTTCTTTTGTCGGCAGGAGTGGCTTCCCATATTCCGCGAAAAACTTCCCAGCGAATGGTCTCGGGTCCGTTGGTATAATCGTGCCAAACAATAATAGAATTTTGATCTTTCAACAAAGAAAAAGCAGTAGCACTATCTTTCAAAACACTTTCATAATGATGATCTCCATCAATAAAAACCAAATCCATTTTATGTTGGTAAGGAGAAAAATTAAAGAACAAAGAATTGCCGGTGAGATGCGTAACATTGGGTAATTTTTTTGAATAAAATCCGTGCAAATCAATATAGCGTTGCGCCATTCCCAAACCTTTCATTTCTTCAGCAGAAAGATTTAAAGTAAAACATTTATCGGCCACAGATGCAACATTAGCAACACTTTCACCGCGCCAGGTGCCCACTTCAAAATAAGTAGTATTTGGTTTTTTCTCCGCTAAAATTTTTAATAAGCCGAGGTCTGTAGATAAAGATCCTCCTTCTAAAAAAGCAAAAGGGGCAACCGTAATTTGTTTTTTATCGGTGAGGTCGCAAAAAGAAATCTGAGGCAAACCTTTTGAAATTTCGGGAGAATTTTTTTGCAGAATTTTTTGATGGTATTCCGAAGATTCCAAAACCAAATTCAGCAAATAAGGCTGCTTTATCAAAGTGCCGATTCCTTTTATGAGTTTGCTGATTTTTCCCATTTCTATTTATCTCTTTCTGTAGTAAAAATAATCAAATCAATGAAAGATGCACGCGATTCGGTATCGGGAAAAGTATTTAAAATATCTATCGCTGCTTTTCTGTACAACATCATTTTTCCTTTCGCGTATTCAATTCCGCCTTTATCTTTCACATACTGAATGAGCTCCTTCACTTTTTGTGCCTCCTCATTGTGATTTTTCATGATATTGATGATCCATTTTTTTTCGCTTCGATTCGCCTTGCTCAACACATGAATCAAAGGCAGCGTCATCTTTTTTTCTTTGATATCAATGCCTACCGGTTTTCCTAAAATACTGCTTTGCGCTTCATAATCGAACAAATCATCTTTGATTTGAAAAGCAATTCCTATTTGTTCACCCAACAATTTCATCTTACCCACCAAATTATTATCGGCACCGGCAGATGCAGCACCACAGGCACAACAAGCAGCAATGAGCGTTGCTGTTTTCTGACGGATAATTTCAAAATAAACCGCTTCGTCGATATCCAGTCGGCGTGCTTTTTCAATTTGCAACAACTCACCTTCACTCATTTCTTTGGTAGTAGCTGAAAGTATTTTAAGAAAATCGAAATCATCGTTATCGGCCGACAATTGTAAACTTTTTGACAACAGATAATCGCCCACCAACACCGCAATTTTATTTTTCCAGAGTGCATTCAACGAAAAAAATCCGCGACGAATGTGCGCGTCATCCACCACATCATCATGCACCAATGTGGCTGTGTGTATCATCTCAATGAGTCCGGCAGCCCTGTATGTACGCTCTGTAATTCCACCGCAAAGATTAGCAGTTAAAAACACAAACATCGGCCTTACATGCTTTCCTTTTTGCTTTACAATGAAATAAGTGATTTTGTCGAGCAGCGGCGTTGAGCTTTTCATGGATTGCTTGAAAGTTTTTTCAAACAAATCCATCTCTTTACTGATGGGAGCCTGTATGGATTTTATAGTCGCCAATGTGGCGTGAAAGTACAAAAATCAATGGCAAAGAAGGCAAATAGAAAGTGCTATTTTTTCACAATACGAACAGTTGAAGTTCTTTCATCCGCATCAGTCAATGTAATCAAATAAAGTCCGCCGGAATATTCATGCATGGATAAAAACAATTTGTTTTCTCCCGACAACGCAACACCGGAAGCTGAATAAACGCTTAGTCCGTAGGCGTTTGATATATTGATTTTAAACATCCCTTCGGCAGAAGAAGGAAAAAACAATTGAGCTTCTTCTTCAACCGGATTAGAATAACTGTGGATAATGAGATTGGATGTAGCGTTAAAATCCAGCGCTGTTACTTTCGATTGTTGAGTGCTTCCGTCTTTATCTGTTTCTATGAGCTGATAATACGTGATTCCGGGTAAAGGAGAATGATCGGTGAAATTATATATGATCATGGAAGCACTGTTTTCAGAAGCTTGTATGGTGCCCACAGACTCAAAATGCACGGCATCTTTTGAACGCATTACAGTATAATAATCACTATTTATTTCAGAAGCCGTTGACCATTTTACGTCCACCGAATTTGAATTTGTTGAAACACTGAAATCAATTAATTCAACGGGTAAAGTACTAAGAGGATCTATGGTAGCATTGTTGGTTATACTGCCCGTATAAGAGATCAGTCCGGAACCGGTAATAGCCCCGTTATTAATTAAATCAACAAGTTCTAATTTACCATTCACCAAAAAAGTTGTAAAACCACCGCTAGTCAATGTTCCTCCTTTTACCGCAAGAGTTCCTCCTGAATTTATCGTCCATGATCCTGCATTAATATCCATATTTCCTCCGGTAAGATCCCATCTTCCTCCATTAAAAATTAATACAGAAGGAGTTCCCGAAAGAGTCATTACAGCTGAAGAAATAAAATGCTTTACATATACATTATCTCCAGTATTTAAATTTCCGGGAGAACAGGAACAATCTGCACCTCCGTCAGTATTCGACCATAAAGTTGTGCTTATCGACCAATAATCTGTTGCGTGGCAAAATAAAGTCGTCGACAAGAAAGATAAGAGCAGGAGTTTTTTCATTACTCTGTTTAAGTTAAGTTTTTAATAAAATCAGGTCTGGTTCAATCTAGGTACGTGAAACTACCTATTTTGCTAAATACAAAAAAAATAATTTCTGTAAAATGGGATATTTAATCTGTGAAATATTTACTCCGCCGCTTTATTTTTTTGCGATCTGAAGGGATGATTGAGTAAAATCAGGGGCGATCAAAGTAATGAAATAAAGTCCGCCGGCATATTCTTCCATGGAAATAGAAAACTTATTTTCTCCTATCATAGCAGGGATAAGAGCCGAATAAATGCTGAGTCCATTAATGTTTGAAATATTAAATTTATACACTCCTCCCTTTGAAGAATTAAAAATTAATGCAACCTGATCAATAACAGGATTAGGGTAAAGTTGTGTAAGAAAATCGAGACTCTCTCTGATATCTACCGCTACTACTTCCGACTTTTGGGTTCGCCCGTCTCTGTCGGTTTCCAGCAATTGATAATAGTTTCTTCCATTTACAGGCGATTGATCCACATAATTGTAATGGATGATATGAGTGCTGTTTCCGGCAGCTTGCAAAGTTGCTATACTTTCGAAAGTTTGAGCATTATCAGAACGCAGTATTGAATAATAATCGCTGTTGGTTTCAGAAGCTGTTGTCCAATTTAAAAGTACATTGTTATTCTCTTTTTTAATCGCTGAAAAGCCAATCAATTCGATAGGTAAAGTTGTTGTTCCTGCGGCAAATGATCCGCCACCGCTCCAGTCGGGACTGCCCGCGCCGTAATTAATTACTCCCGTTCCGGCAATTGCAATCTGAGAAGAAAAGTTTCCGGAAACCGTCATCGTACCATTCATGGTTAATGATCCTCCGGTATAAAAAGCATCAGAGCCATTCATTCGCAATTGACCGCCGGCATCCACAATAATAGTGCTTCTATCCATTGAAAAAGAACCATTGATAAACAAAACTCCTCCGCTTTTAACACGAATGGTAGAGGTTCCGTCATTGAATAAAATTCCGGCCACTTTCCAATAGCCTCCGCTTTCAATAGTTATTGTAGAGGTTCCATCAAGCAATTGAGCGGTGTAAGCGGTCATGTCGGTAATGGAATGGCTAACGGTAATGGCCATTCCCGATTGCCATCCCGCAGGAGGAGCAGTAGCACCTGTCCATGAATTAGCACCATTTGTTGTATATGCTGTTGCTTTAGCTAAAACTCCCGAAAGAAGGAATATTGCAAAAAGTAAATTTTTCATAGCTGCCTTTTAGTAGTAGTGAAGTAAAGATAAGGCAAGCAGAAGAGGAGAGCAAAATTAAATATCAAATAACTCTATTAATTAATAAATTAATTTTGATATCTGCATTTTTACATATCACAAATAGTGATTATACAGAATTTTTAAAACAAAACGTTTCTACTAATGTTTATTTGCCAGCTGGCCGCAAGCAGCATCAATGTCTTTACCACGGCTTCGGCGGATATTCACCACCAGATTTTTACTTTCCAAATGGGCAGCAAAACGTGTTAAGCGCTCGGGAGTGGTTTGTTGAAATTCACCATCTTCAATTGGATTGTATTCGATGATGTTTATTTTACAAGGGACGTTTTTCGCGAATTTGGCCAGATCCGCTGCGTCTTCCACGCTATCATTGAAATCTTTAAAAACTATGAATTCAAAAGTGGGACGCGTTCCTGTTTTTTCGTGAAAATGTTTGAGCGCATGAATCAACGATTCCAAAGAATTTTGCTCGTTAATCGGCATAATTTTATTTCTCTTTTCGTCGTTGGCAGCATGCAGCGACAAGGCCAAATGAAACTTCACTTCATCATCGCCCAGTTTCTGAATCATTTTGGCTACACCTGCTGTAGATACGGTGATGCGTTGCGGCGACATCCCCAAACCTTCGGGAGAAGTAATTTTTTCAATCGATGCCAAAGTGTTTTTATAATTCAGCAAAGGCTCGCCCATGCCCATGTATACAATGTTGGTGAGCGGCGTATTGTATTTTTCCATGGCCTGATTTTTAATCAGCACCACCTGATCGTAAATCTCATCAAACTCAATATTGCGCTCTCTTTTCATCCGCCCAGTAGCACAAAATTTACAAGTTAAACTGCAACCCACCTGCGATGAAATACAAGCTGTCATGCGGGAATCGGTGGGGATTAAAACACCTTCAACAATATAACCGTCATGCAACTGAAAAGCATTTTTGATGGTTCGGTCTTTACTGATCTGGCATTTATGAATTTTTACTGCGGGAATGGTAAATTTTTCGTTGAGCTGATTTCTTAGGGGAAGGGATAAGCTCGTCATTTGATCAATGGAAGTAACCGACTTTTTCCACAGCCATTCATAGATCTGTTTGGCGCGAAAAGCCTTCTCCCCAAAAGAGTTTAATTCCTCTTTTAGTTCGTCAATGGACAGACTTCTGATATTTTTCTTTTCGGCGCTCATTGCTACAAAGGTACGAGATAAAACAAAACCCTTTCAATTCAGGCCGAATCTTTCTATTTTTAGCAGGTGATCCCAAAGGAAACCATAGACAAGATATTTGAAGAATCCCGCATTGAAGAAGTGATTGGGGAGTTTGTGAACTTAAAAAAGTCGGGAAGTAATTTTAAGGGCCTCAGTCCTTTCACCGAAGAAAAGTCGCCTTCTTTCTATGTTTCACCGGCCAAACAGATCTTTAAATGCTTCAGTTCGGGCAAGGGAGGCAGTGTGGTGACCTTCCTGATGGAGCACGAACATTTCACTTATCCTGAGGCGCTAAAATTTCTCGCCAAAAAGTACAACATTGAAATTCAGGAGGAAGAACAGAGTCCGGAACAGGTTCAACTCGAAAACGAAAGAGAGGCCTTGTACCTCATTCACCAGTTTGCAGGAAATTTATACAAAGAGAACATCACCGACTTACAAGAAGGCCGTGCCATAGGCATGAGCTACTTTAAAGAAAGAGGCTTTACGCCCGACACGATCAAAAAATTTGAATTGGGTTATAGTCCGGAAGACCGAAATTTTTTAGCCGGACGCGCTTTAGCAAAAGGATATAAAAAAGAATTGCTGCTGAAATCAGGAATCATCCTGGAAAAAGGCGATTACCTCAACGACAGATTTGCAGCGAGAGTGATGTTTCCTATTCATAATTTATCGGGCCGTATCATTGGTTTTGGCGGACGAACACTCAAAAAAGACAAAACGGTTCCCAAATATGTTAACAGTCCGGAAACCGACATTTACCATAAAAGCAAAGTTCTGTACGGAATTTTTCAGGCGAAAAAATCCATCATTAAAAACGACAGATGTTTGTTGGTGGAAGGTTATACCGATGTTATTTCCCTGCATCAGGCCGGAGTGGAAAATGCAGTGGCTTCATCAGGAACCGCATTAACAGTGGATCAGATAAAACTCATCAAAAGATTTACAGAAAATGTAACGGTACTTTTTGATGGCGACGCAGCCGGTATCCGTGCAGCATTTCGCGGTATCGACATGTTTTTGGAAGAAGGATTAAATGTAAAAGTTATTCTCTTTCCCGATGGCGAAGATCCAGATTCCTTCTCGCGAAAAAATTCACCCGAAGCTTTACAAAAATATTTAGATGACGCAACAGATTTCATTCACTTTAAATGTAAAGTATTGCTGGATGAAGCCGGAGGTGATCCAATCAAAAAAGCAGAACTGATCAGAGACATCGTGACATCGGTAGCGAAAATCCCTGATCCTATCAAACGAACCGTTTTCACTCAGGAAACCAGCCGTTTGATGGACATTGGCGAACAAACGCTGATTAACGAGCTTAATAAAATACGCGCAAAAGATTTTAAAGATCAGGCGAAAAAAAGAGGCGACACAGCATTTGCACCCACTCCGCAACAAAATGACGAACCCTTCTTTTCTGTTCCGGTAGAAGAAGTTGTTGTTCCTGAAAACAAAGAAGATTTTTTCCTGAAAAACCAGGAAAATGAACTCATCCGTATACTTTTACAATACGGTCACCACAGCATACAA
Organism: Flavobacteriales bacterium; assembly: GCA_023251095.1. Lineage (GTDB taxonomy): Bacteria > Bacteroidota > Bacteroidia > Flavobacteriales_C > JAHEZL01. Next base: position 55,564 of record JAHEZL010000021.1, on the reverse strand, counting down.
ATAGCGGGAGAAGACGATGAAGAAATCAATATCCATATTGCAGAATTTATCACCAGCGCTTTAGATGAAGATGCAATTAGCTTTGGGAACCCCGTATATCAAGCCATTTACAACGAATACAAAAAACAGTTGCTCAGCAATACAGTGCCGGATGAAAAACATTTTTTGAATTCACAGGATGTGGAAGTCAACAATGCCATCATCAATCTGATGGAATTTAAATACGAATTACACAATTGGGGACAGCACAACATTGTGATTATTAAAGAAGAAGATTTACTTACTATTGCTGTTGAAACCGCTGTAAACCGACTCAAACTCGCCACCGTTCAAAAAAACATCAGCGAACTGCAGATCAAGATCAAAGCCCATTCCAACGATAGTGATCTTCAGGAATTGATGTTGTACAACGAAGCAAAAAAACAACTGTCGGCGATTTTAGGCAGAAACTAATTTTTGCAAAATCCGCAAATCATTTCCCCCTCTTTGAAAAAATCAATATAAATTTTCCTGGCCTTTACTTCATTTTTGCTGCCATCTATTGAGCACAAATGAAATTAATGAATCATCCGGCTTTAGGCATAACAAACAGAATTTCTGAACGAAACATCGTTCACTGTTCGGATGTGGAGATGAGAAATTTCATTGAACAACGGATAGAAATCGGACAACTCTTCGGAAAAATATCCCCCCTGATTAAAGAGGCAGAAAGTGCTTTACAACAAATAACAAACTTCAACAACACTGCTTTTTTTAAATCGGAAATGAGCACCTTCCACTTTTTGAGTGAGTACTACAAAGCCAAAGACACAAACAAAAAAATTCTCTATTTCGGTTTTCCTCAAAAATTTTCTCAGCCTAACTTTTCATATATATATCAGCTGCGCGGCGCCAAATCTTTTCTAACGGAAAGATCCGACGAAGTAGCTGCACTTATTTTAGATCCATTGTTTGTCATTCAAAAATGTATTGATTTTGAACAACGGATCCATTCTCTTAGGACATTATGTTCCGGGAGCGGTATTCCTTTCATTCTCGATGAAAGAAAAACTATCGCACGCCTTCATCAGAAAGGGCTCAACTTTATTTTTCAGTTTCAGGCAGACGCTGTACTGCTTGGTGAAAACATTTCCAATGGCATTCCCCTCGGTGCCCTAGCCCACTCCCCTGATTTTTTTGATGAAGCATTTCTTCCCGGAACATTTGCTCCTAAAGCAGAAGGATTGATTGCCTGTAAAAAAATTGCCGATGAAATAACTTTTTCGAAAAGCAGTTTTTATCTCCACTGGAATAATCAGGGCAATGAATTGCGTACTTCCATCAACAAAAAATTAAAAAAAGATTTTCCTCAGGGTCTCCTCAATAATTTCGGCAGTATTTTATGGTTAAATAATTTCGGTTGCAATCGTCCTCTTAAAAAATTACAGCGCCTCAATATCCTGAAAGGCACGGCGCGCTGCATTTATCTGCCGTCTCACTTAAGAGAAGAAGAAATAAAAGAATTTGAAAATAAAATAATAGGCGGCCTTTCAAAAAGAAAAAACCTGCTTCATAAAAATGAAGCAGGTAAAAAAAATAATCAAAAAACGATTTTTATAAATTATCCAAAGCAGCAGCTAAATCGGCATCACTTATTGTATTTATAGATATAGAAGGATTTGAACTAGAGCTAAGAGTCAGACTGGTTTTACCATAATAAGCTTTCTTAGATTTTTGTCCTACGCCCACCACAATCACGATCACATCTTCACCTGTTAACCAAGTAGAAGAAATTCCTCCCGAGAATTTTTTATCCAAAAGTCCTGAGTAACCGGAGTTAGGTTCATAGCCTTCCGCTACACTACCCAATTTCTTATACACTAATTTTATACTGTAATCAACTACCTCGTCTTGTTCATTGCTGGCATTTGTGATAGTAACAGGCAATTCCCCAATCAAATTAGGATAGTTGTAAAAGTGATCGCAATTGTAATAGGAAGTATTATAAATATCATAAACCTTCATGGTATAACCACTCAAAGTCATATACAATTGATAAGTGGCCAGGAAAGCAGTATCCATAGTCCATGAAGTGTCTTTTGAATTCCACACACTATCCGTAACAACAGTTTGGTATTTGGAGGTGTCGGCAGGAATCCAGTTTACATTTGATCCGGTAGAATCTTCACTTACTTCCTGTCCTATAAATACCTGCATGGTAGAGTCAACCTCAGTAGCAGGGATATCAAAAGTAATGGATTGATTCACTGCCAATTTTAATTTTTCGCCATTGGCTGTTGCCTCAAAGAAAAATTCTCCGCCTGATTTCAACAACTCACCATTTGAAACTGCATACGCACCTGAAGTGATTTGATCTTTCAGACTTAGAATTTCTTTTAATGAAATAGTAACATTACCTGTTATTGCATTTCCATTGGCATCAACAAATGCATTGGCAGGAATATTAATTACAGTTCCTTCTGTTCCTGTAATGGTTTGGGGTTGGGATGGATCAATCGTAAACGATTGCATTTCAGGATCCATTTTACTTAAAAGATTATCTACCGCAGTAGCATCTTCTGTCGGAGTAATGGTTTCCAGCGTATCTTTTTTACAGGATACTGCAAAAATACTCAGAGCCACTGCCCCCAGTAACATTGTTTTAATTGTTGTGAATTTGTTCATCATAATTTTAATTTTTAGTGTTTGTTTTAGGTGTCTGTATTATGAAGACAAATCACAAATCAAAAGCGCTGCCTGAAAAAAATATTTATTATAAATAATCCTGAAAAGAAAAAACCTGCTTCATTGTTATGAAGCAGGTGGAAAGAAACTATCCAACAAAATTTTACAAATTACCCAATGCTGTAGATAATTCATCAGTGCTTAACGGACTGATATCAATAACAGGTTTTGAATCTGCTGTAATATTCAAAGTGGTTTTACCAAAATATGTTTTCTTGGATTTTTGTCCCACACCAACTACCAGCACTACAACATCTTCACCCACCGGCCATTCATCGTCTACTATAATGGTAGCCGTTGTACCTAATAATCCCTTGTGATCAAACCAACTGGTAGCGCCAAATTGTTTAAAAACTAATTTAAGTGTGAAATCAATGGGTTCTCCGTTTGAACTTTCGGGTGCATTGATAACACAGGAAACTGATTGCGCCCAGGTGGTGCTTCCCCAATTGATGAATCTATCTACATTAAACATAGAGTGCGTATATAAGTCGGAAATTGTCATTTTATATTTTCCCGATTTGTATTGAAGATCATGTGCATTCGCATAGGTGGTATCAAAATTCCATTCTTTTTTAATACTGTCCCAGGCAACAGTATCAACGTGTTTTGCGGTAAACAAAACAGAATCTGCCTGAAACCAATTAAAATCTTCTCCTGTTATTCCTAAAAAATAATCGTTTGCTATGAAGGTATTCATAGTAGAATCAACATCGGTAGCAGGAATATTAAATATGATGGATCTGTTGGGCGCTATGTTTAATTGCTCTCCGCCCGCAACAGCTCTGAATAAAAACTCTCCCGCGGATTTTAAAATCTTTTTGTTTGAAGTTGCCGGTATTCCTGATGTAATCTGACCTCCTACAGAAAGTATTTCCTGCAAAATAATGGTAACATTTCCGCTTACTAAAGAATCTTTGTTATTGATAAAAGCATTCGCAGGAATTTCAATCACCATTCCATCTTTACCCGTAAGGGTATTGGGTTGTGATGCATCAATAATAAAGGTTTGTTGTTCAGGCTGTATCTGAGTCAGGAGTTCTCTTACTACATTAGTATCGGCTTTTGCCGTTGTTGTTTCCAGGGTATCTTTTTTACAGGATGTGCTGGAAATAATCCAGACCAATACTCCGAAAACTATTGATTTAATGGCTGTGAATTTATTCATCCTGAATAATTTATTTTTAAAAATATCTGCACACGCCTATACCTGCATTCACTGAATATAAATAGTGAGAGAGCGGAACTGTATAGCTAGAATGCTGAATCAACGGCGTTAAGCTTTGGCGATAAGAAATTTCGCCCATAATTTTCCAGTTGTTTTTAAGGTCATATTCTATTCCGGCACCGGCAAGTAAAGAAAATCCAGCAGAGAAAAATTCCAGATTGATTTTATCCTGCACATAACCATCGGCAGTGATTTGTGTTTTGGTAAAATAACTTTTGCCGTCCCACCCCGGTAAATTAAAGGAAGTAACAAAACCCGGAAAAACATAAGCGGAGAATTTTTTATGCCATACATAAATGCGTGGCTTAACAATTACATCGAGATATTTTGCTTCAATATTGTAGTGATATTGATTGCCGTTTGCATCACTGCCCGAAGTATCGGGTGCGCTTCCGCTAAGGTGAAGCGATTTTTTTTGTGAATACAATACTTCCGCAGAGATGCCGAACAATTTGGAATGGCGGTAACCCACTCCGATTCCTGCGCTGTATTGAAACCGGCTTTCATCTTTATTTTCCGGCGAGATATACTTTCCGTCCGTAGTGTTATATTTTAAAGTATAGTCATTGTAATCCAACGAAACCAAAGCGCCTCCCCAAAATTTACGGTACACAGTTTTATCTAAAATATCTTCCTCTTTTTTGATTTCAGTTGCAGGAGTATCAATTTGTGCAACAGTGCTGATTGAATCCGCAACAGCTGTTGCTGATGTTTCAACTCCGACAGCGGTTGTTGCTATTGTTGCAGAAGGAGTGGTCAGCGCAAGCGACTTTATTTCTTCTGTTGGATTGGCTGTAGTTTCTTCAGCGGCAATTTGCGCAACAACATTTTTTTCAACTTCAACATTCGTTTTATCTTCCTCTCTTGTTTGCATTCCGCCAACAGATATAGACTGCACCTTATGCGATTTTTCCTTTTCAGAAGTTTTTGAATTTGATTTTACAAGAGTTATTTTTTTAGAAACAGAAGGAACTTTTGAATTTGATTTTTCCGGTACTTCCTGAATTTCAGTTTTTACGTTGGAAGAACTTTTCTCTGATTCTTTATTTTCAATAGTAATCTGTTGCTGTTTTTTATTGAATGTTCCCTCTGATTTTTTTTCCGACAACTGTTCTTTCTCCACTAGCAAAACCTGATCTTTTTCCGGACTTTGTTTTGCAACAATAGTAACTGCAGAAGCAGCCGTTTTTGTTTGATTGTAAAAAGCAAATAAACCAACTCCAATCAACAACAAGGCGGTAAACGACCAAAAGAAAATTTTTCTTTTGTTATTGTTCTTGTTGATCAGTCCTTCCTTATTCAATTCCGATTTAAGCGCAGCCCAATCCATCTCTGAAGGTTGTTCTTCAGTCAGATTATTCAGCTGCGATTTAAATAGCTCGTCCATTTTATTTTCCATGCGCTTCATGGGTATTAAGTTTTAGCGAATGTTTATTCACCATTTCCTGTAATTTTATTCTTGCCTTCGCAAGATTCGATCGGGAAGTACTTTCCGTTATCCCCAAAGCCTCACTGATTTCTTTATGGGAATATCCTTCCATTACACTTAAGTTAAATACGGTACGGTAAACAGGAGTGAGATTTTGAACCATCGCCAGAATCTGATCTGATGAAATAGTTTCTGCCGGCTCGTGATTGTCCTCCTCGTGTTTTTCCATATTTACCACCCGCTCATCCTCCATATAATTCACAATATCTTTCATGTACTTTCTGTAATGATTGATAGCGGTATTCACCATCACTCTTCGTACCCAACCCTCCAAAGAGCCCTGAAAATCGAATTGATGTAGATTTTTAAATACTCTGACAAACCCTTCCTGAACAATATCCTTCGCTTCCTCCTTATCCTTAGCATAGCGAACGCAGGCATTTAACATTTTTCCATAGTAGTGGCCGTAAAAGGTTTTAAAATCCCTTTCATTACCATTCAGGCAACCCTGTACTATTTCTTTTTCGTTCATCAAAAGCTTTGAAATCCGACTTCTATATTACAAGACAACATATATTAAATAAACGCTGCCTGAGAATTAAAAAAACCGTGAAAATAATTTCCACGGTTTTCCTGAATTTGTTCTTTTAGCTTATTAATCAAGCTTTTCAAAGCGGTTGTCCTCAATATCGGCACCCGTTTTTAAAGCATCTGTCATCATTTGTTCCACCATTGATTTTGTTTTTTGAGCCAGGTCATTTTGCTCAGGAGAGTAATCCTTGATTTTAATTTCATTTCCGGCACGTTTACTTACCAAAACCAAATACACACCTTGTTTTCCTTTCACTGCCTGCGACAGTTTATTTACCGGCATTGCAGCAACCATACCCATTACATCGGGTTCATTTCCGAACTTAGGCATATTTGCGCCTGCAGGTGTTGCAGGAATACTGTCAACAATGAATTCAGGGAACTTAGCTTTTAAAGCCTGTAAAGTTCCGGCTCCTCCTGCAATAGCTTCAGATATTTTTTTCGCCAGCAGCTCTCCTTTTTTCTCGGTGATGATTTTAATTTCAAGTTCCTTTTTCACATCTTCCAAAGGCTTGGCACCTTCTTTCATTTCTTTCTCCACCAAAACCACAACATAAGCCTGTTGCGGCAATAAAATAGCACCTGATACATCACCTACTGCAGCTTTGTACGACCATTTCACCACTTCTCTTCCGCCTTGCAAACCATTCACGGCAAAATCATTTTTACCCAATCCCACATGCATTGCTGCACGAAGATGACGTTGGTTGGCCAAGGTATCAATGTTTTTTCCGCCTTTCAGCAAATCGGAAATCTCAGTAGCATTTACATACAACTGATTTAAAGTTTGATCGGAAGGATGCAATTCACGGGAAATAATTCCGGCATTCACTTTTTTGATGCGATTTCCCTGTTGAACAATTTTCACCAAATGCACTCCGTCTTTATTAGAGAACACTTTAATAATACTTTCTTCGTTGGCCAGCATACAAGAATCAAACAGAGGAGCATATGGAGAATTTTTGCTGATCCATCCTATGTCGCCGCCTTTACCGATGCTCATGAAATCATCAGAATGCTTTTGCACCATGATATCAAACAATTCCGGTTTTGTTTTCAATATTTTTTCCAGAGAGTCGCTCACTTCAACCATTCTCTCTTCAGAAGCCAGATGGAAGTTTTCACTTCCCGGCACATCACGCGCCCCTTTAACAGAGATTAAAATGTGTTTTACTTTTACTGAATCGGCCAGTTGTTTTACTTTTAAAACCTTAGCAACTTTCAATGCTTTTTTTCCTGAAGCATTGTATTCCATGTAAGGTCCGAAGATTTGTCCCTCCTGCAAAGAAGCAAAAGAACTATCCATGATAGCAGGCAATCCCGCAGCTTTTGCATAATAGGTATTTTGATATCCTGCATTCCCGTCAGATTCGGTATTTACAAAATTAGCATCGCTTCCTTTGTAAGTCCCAAAACGTGCTTTCACACCTTCCAGTTCTGCAGTTACTTTTTGTTCGTCGGCAGCAGAAGGCTCTAAAGGGAAAACCACAAAACGGATATTTCTTCCTTCTTTTTGCTGATAGCTGTCTTTCTCTTTGTTGTATGCTTCTTTGATTTCATCTTCACTCACTTTGATGGTAGAATCAACAATGTTTGAATAAGAAAGCATCCCCACCGTGAATTCATTTGTAACGGTATTCAACTCATACTGATACTGAGCTTCAGCCTTGGTTGGAATGAAAGCTGATTGAACCAGACGTTGGTATTTCATGTAGTTTAAGTTGCGGAGAATATCTTTTTCCAGCATATCCACCTGCTCCAAAACTTCTTTGTTCTCTGTGTTTTTTATGGCTTCTCTCACTTTCTCTACGTCGGCAGGAACGCCCAGTGCTTGCGCGAAGTTGCTGGTGTAATATTGAAAAAACATAGTGGCCACTTCCTCATCAGAAGTTGAAATCCCTACTGCTTCGTATTCTTTTTCTCTGATGGCCAGGTCCACTAATGAATTCCAGGCCTGCTCATTGATTTGTTGTTTGCTGTAATCATTCATCATCTGACCTTGTTGCTGAGCACGACTTTCCATGCTTCTTACAAACTGGTTGTATTCGTCTCTGGAGATTTTAACTCCTTCTACTTCACCTATCGTATTTGGATCGCCGCCGGTATTACCGCCTCTTTGGTTAAGTGCGGCATCCAGGATAAAAAGCACTAAACTTCCACCTATTACCAGTAACATCAGCCCTGATCTGTTTCTAATTTTTTGAATAATTGCCATTGACTAAAATTTTTTAGAGGCACGAATATACATAGTTCAAGTGAAAGAAAAAAAGATGTTTCAGCTTATCTTTAAAGCCTTAAGATTGGTTTAACAGGGCTATTTCGACTGAACGAAAACCCTCACCAATTCAATTCTGGTATTGCTCACTTTTTCAATTAGGAAATCGAAGTGCCCCACCTGAATGTGAGCGCCGTCCTGAGGAATGGTTTCGTGCAGGGAAAAGATGAGTCCGCCAAGGGTTTCATAGGCATCTGAAGAAGGCAAACCGAGTCCGTAACGCTGATTGATGTAATCAATTTCAACCCTCGCCGAAAAAAGATATTCTTCCTTGGTGATTTGCTGCTCTATCATTTCCTGGGTATCGTGCTCGTCTTCAATTTCACCGAAAATTTCTTCCATTACATCCTCTACGGTGATCATTCCCGAAGTTCCGCCAAACTCATCCACCACTACCGCTATGCTTTTTTTCTTTTGAATAAATGCAGACAATAACTGATCGGCGGGCATGGTTTCAGGAATATAAAATACCGGAAGAATCATCGAATTAATATCGGCAGGCTGCTTGAACAGTTCCATCGAGTGCACAAAACCAACAATATTATCAATGGAACCGCGGTAAATCAGTATTTTAGATAAGCCCGTATCGGTAAAAGTTTTAACCAGCACCGGAATACTTGCCTGCACATCCAGCGTCACCAGCTCGGTACGCGGCACCATACATTCACGCGCTTTGATGCGCGAAAGATCCAGCGCATTTTTGTAAATCCTTATTTCATGATCCACCTGTTCGCTATGATCGAGCTGCCGGGTACGGTGTTCCAGATATTTCTCCAGATCCAAACGATCAAAAATGGGCGGTTCATCTTCCACATCCACCTTAAAAAATATTTTCAAAAACATTCTGGAAATCCATATGGTAAAGGCCACTACCCATTTTAAAAGAAAATAAACAGGGTATACTACCAAGGCAAAAACCTTCAAGGCTTTGATGGGTGCCGAATGAAAAATATTTTTAGGAATATACTCTCCGAGGATCAAAATGATCAGAGTAGAGATCATGGTTTGAAAAAATAAAATCAAAAACACATTGCTTACCCAGCTCTCCACAGGCCCTTCCAGCAATTGCTCCATATAGGTACTATAAACAACCAGCGCAAGATTATTGCCGATGAGCATGGTAGCCAGAAAACGGGAGGGAGTGCTTACAAAACGGGAACAAAGGTTTGAAATGAAATTTCCGGATTTGCTCTGCAGCTCAATTTCCATTTTATTGGCCGAAACAAAGGCGATTTCCATTCCCGAAAAAATAGCAGAAAAAAGAAGAGATAAACCAATGATGACGAAAGTTTCCATACTTTATTTTTCCTTCGTTAAATCGATTCTGGTTTTTCGGCGGCGGAAATAAAACAGCAGCGACAAAATCATCCAAACTAACCAGATATAGGATTCTCCAAACCCTTTCTGAGTAACAGAGTACACAAAAATAACAGCACAAATGGCTAAAATAAGAAGCCAGATTTTTTCAAAAATCCTGTGTGTCATTTATTCTCTTTGATATACTTTTCTATGGCGCCAGTCATAGAAGGAGCATTTACCTGCGGTGCAGGAATATTGCATTTCAATCCGGCTTTTTCAACCGCCTTCTTGGTGGTTTCGCCAAAAGCAGCAATCAAAGTATCCTTTTGTTTAAACTTAGGAAAGTTTTTGAAAAGGGATTCAATTCCTGCCGGACTGTAAAACACCAATACATCGTAAAACACATTTTCCAGATCCGATAAATCGGCAGCTACCGTATTGTACATGATGCAACGGGTGTAATCAATTCCTGCTTTATCAAGGGTTTCCGGAATGACAGGTTTCAAAATATCTGAAGAAGGCAACAAATACTTTTCTGTTTTGTGTTTCTTGATCATGTCCATCAAGTCAGCAAAAGTTTGCTTTCCATGAAAAATTTTTCTTTTGCGGTACACCACATATTTCTGCAAATAGTTGGCGATGGTTTCCGACATACAGAAATATTTCATTGTATCGGGTACAGTAAAACGAATTTCTTCACACACTCTAAAGTAGTGATCTATCGCATTTTTACTGGTTAAAATAACAGCGGTGTAATCAGGAATATTGACTTTTTGCTTTCTTAAATCCTTAATATCAACCCCTTCTACCTGAATAAACGAACGGAAGTCGATTTTAAGCTTGTATTTCGCAGCCAGCTCCGAATAAGGTGTTTTGGCATTGTCATTTTCGGGATGCTGTGAAACCAGGATGCTCTGCACTTTCTTCATTCTATAACGTTTTTAAATGCCTAGTATTTTCATTAAAAATTCTGCCTCATACTCTTTTACAAGTATTGCAAGCGGCAATAGTTCTAAAGTGCAAATATACAAAAACGAATAGATTTTTGGAAACGATGTAATGCTAAATCCGAGTTGAAATCCCACGAAGTACCTTTTAATGCTAACTAAAACAAGTAGAAACAGGCCAATTTTCAGGAATAAAAAGGGACCTGTGCTTACCGAATATTGAATGAAAAAGAGCAAAGGGATCAAAAACACACCTAACAATTTGTAGGTGAGTAATATATTGAATTGAAATTCCCGACTTTCACTTTGTGCTTTAAAAATCCAGCCGGTAAAACTCACTATGCCGTACTGCAATAAAACCACCAGCAACACCACGGCTAAAATCAATAAGAAAAAAGAAAAGCCATGAATAGACAGCTGATTCCATCTGTATTTTTCAAAAAGAAAATAAAAAAACAAGGCGATGCTGATAAAAGAAATGAAATTCAAAAACATAGAAACCTTACGGTAAATCTCATTTTCCTCTCTTTGTAAAATGATATAATATTGTTTGAAGAAAGTAGCCATCAACATTTTATAAATGAGCGATCGGTAGGATGATAACAGCAAAGCAAGAAATAAAAGCAGCAGTAATAAAACGCCGAGTATCCAATCCTGGTTGACTATATGTCGGGGAAGAAAGGTCATTGTCGCACTGTACCAAAAACTCTGGAAATTGTAAAGCCCAGTTTATACTGTCCTTTCAGCCAGCTGTCGGGAGAAGTTGGAATAAAATCCTGATTCACAATACCGGCGGTATTGGTCAAATTCATTTGAAAGACGTGACCGCCGGTTTCAATTTCAACTCCGATTCCCAAAGGCATATAATAAGGAGAAGTAGTATTGTTCATCCTGAAATCGGAGAAGGTGTAAAAATACTCGGCAATTAAAGCAAGAGATTGTGTGATTTTTACGCGTCCCATAATACCCGCTGAAAAAATATCATTGGTTTCCTGCGCGCCGTTGCTTGAATTGGTGGCAGCATGAATCATGTTTCTGTGGATATAGGTTGGAAGCAGACCAACGGAAACTTTTCGGTTGATTTTAGTGGTGGCGATGATCTGATAAGAGTACGAAAAACGGTTAACAAAAGCACCGAATTCGTTGTTCAGATCCAGTTTAGGAGTAATCACCATGTTGGCATAAGCTACAATAGAAACAGGAAAACCTTTCTCTACCTGTTCCATGATTTTGTATTTAATGGAGCCATCGATATTTTCACCGATCTTGCTTCTGCCAATTCCCAGTTGCAGGCGATCACTAATGCCATAATCAAAAGAAAAGCGAATGTTGTTGGCATTGTCGAAACCGTAAAAATTATGTATTCCGCCGCCCGATCCCGCCACATCACCAAAGCGATGCGTGATACGAAAATCTAGCGTTCCCTTTTTTACCGTTTCATTGGTTTGGGCATTGATCAGATAAGTAGATTTAAAAGTGGCAAATACTTTTTGCTTTTTTTCCACCGGACTTTCTTCTTCTAAAATATTCATCAGATCGTCTTCTGCCGTGGTATCAGCGGGAGGAACTTCAGTGATTTTTGAAATGTTTTTCAAACTGTCTTGCGCAGTATTATCTGCTTTTGAGGGTACAATCGTCGTCTTCAGACTATCTTGTGCAAAAGTATTAGCGAAGAAAAATAAACTGAGTATTAAAAGACACTTCTTTTTCATTAGGAACTATTTCTATTTTTTATAAGGAACGTAAGTGAAATTCACATCAACATCAATGGATTCCGCAATTTTTTCAGTTACCACCGAAGGCACTTCTATTTTGTAGTCCACCAGTTTTACGGCAAATTTACAATGCAAAATCATTTCGCCTTTTTTAATTTCCAAAGTCCCTTCAAAGGTATGGGGTTTCTCCACTCCGTGCAGAGTGAAAGTTCCTTCTGCCTTGATAGTATATATTCCGTCTTTAGTAAAATCAATGGGACTAGTGATTTTACCTTTAAACTTGGCGTCAGGAAACTTATCGGTTTCCAAATATTTTTCATTGAAATGCTCCTCCATTAAAGGCTTATCAAATTTAAAAGCAATTACTTTTACTTGAACCAATATACTTTTTTGTTTGGTGTCAATTCCACTTAGAGAGGTAGTATTCACTGCCGAAATATTTTCCACCGGTGTTTTGGAGAAGAAAGAAATTTTACTGCTTTTGCTTTTGTAAACCTGCGCATTCACTTGTGTGAGCGAAGCCAATAAGATAAATGTCAGTAGTTTTTTCATAAGTTTATTTTTAATTGTTTAAGGCACCTTTATCGTACCAGCATTTTAAAATTTCTTTGTTCACAGGATCAACAAATCCGGCTGCGGGCATAAACGCCGGACCGTCGAAAACCCTGGTTTTAAATTGTCCGTCTTCCAGAAAAAATTTCAGGTTATTATAGGTTGTGAAATCTCCGTAATTGGAATTAGCAGCATGACAACCCGGAGTGGCGCATTCAGCAGCAATGATTGCTTTCACGCTTCCGCTATAAGTGATGTCAACCGAATCACAAAAAGCAAGAGGTGTTTTTTTAGGTGGCTCTATCTCATTATAGGAACAGGATTGCTGCATCAGTGTAAGATTACACACAATAAATGCAAATACTGTACCCGGTAAAATAATTTTAAACTTATTCATCTTGGGTGTTTCTTTAACAATGCGAAAAGTAAAAAAAATATTTGGGCCATAATAATCGAATTTAGAACAAAACTGTATCTTCATTTTATAAGAAAAGAAACACCATGAGCAAAAATCAATTTAAAGGTTGCGATTATTACAATATCGATGAACTACTCAGCGACGAACAAAAAATGGTGAGAGACGCTGCCCGCCAATGGGTAAGTAAAGAAGTATCTCCAATTATTGAAGACCACTGTCAGAAAGCAATTTTTCCAAAACACTTGCTGAAAGGATTGGGAGAGATTGGTGCTTTCGGACCTTATATTCCGCAGGAATATGGCGGTGCCGGACTCGATCATATTTCTTACGGACTCATCATGCAGGAGCTTGAGCGCGGAGATTCGGGCATTCGCTCTACCGCGTCAGTACAGTCTTCCCTCGTGATGTATCCTATTTTCAGCTACGGATCAGAAGAACAAAAAAGAAAATATTTACCAAAATTAGCCACGGGAGAAATGATGGGCTGCTTCGGATTAACCGAACCCGATCATGGATCAAATCCTTCGGCAATGGTCACCAACATTAAAGATAAAGGAGATCACTATTTGTTGAATGGCGCTAAAATGTGGATCTCCAATGCTCCCTTTGCCGATATTGCCGTAGTATGGGCAAAAAACGAAGAAGGAAGAATCAAAGGAATCCTAGTTGAAAGAGGAATGAAAGGATTCTCTACTCCTGAAACGCATGGCAAATGGTCGTTGCGTGCTTCCGCTACCGGAGAATTGGTTTTTGATAATGTGAAAGTTCCAAAAGAAAATCTGTTGCCGAATAAAGACGGATTGGGTGCTCCGCTGGGTTGTTTGGATTCGGCACGATACGGCATTGCATGGGGTGCTATTGGTGCCGCAATGGACTGCTACGACTCGGCTTTACGCTATTCACTGGAACGTCAGCAATTTGAAAAACCGATTGCTTCTTTTCAGTTGCAACAAAAAAAATTAGCCGAAATGATTACCGAAATCACCAAAGCACAACTCTTGTGCTGGCGATTGGGAAGTTTGAAAAATCAGGGCAAAGCAACATCGGCACAAATATCTATGGCCAAAAGAAACAATGTAAACATGGCTTTGGAAATTGCACGTGAAGCACGTCAGATCCATGGCGCCATGGGCATCACAGGCGAATATCCTATCATGCGTCACATGATGAATCTGGAATCTGTAATTACTTACGAAGGAACCCACGACATTCATTTACTGATTACAGGAAATGACATTACGGGAATTCCCTCCTTTAAATAAACCTATGAGAATTATTTTATTTTTTTGTCTGGCGATAGTCTTTTCGGGTTGTGAAAAACTAACCGAATTCAACATCGATTATACGTCGTCGGCCACCGTTCCCTCTTCTACCGGCATTAGTTTACCTATAGATGTGCTTACTCCAGATGTCACCACCAATTCGCAAAGTGAATTTGAAAACAACAACACCAATAAAAATCTGGTGGATAAAATTTCACTCAGCAAAATGACATTGACAGTGCATGATCCCAACAACGGGAATTTCGGATTTTTAAAATCGATAGAAATATACATCAATGCCGAGGGTTTAAGTGAAAAGAAAATTGCGTGGAATAATAATGTAGATTCGGCGGCAGGCAAAACAATTGATCTTACCAGTTCGGGCGATGAATTGAAAGAATACATAAAAGCCGATAAGTTTATCCTCAGAGTAAATACCGTAACCGATCAGGTTATTTCGAAGGATTATACCATTGATATTTACACGCTGTTTAAGGTGAATGCGAAGTTGTTGTAAATTTCATTCACAAAATCCTCCTTCCCCTCGCACTATCAACGCACTCCTCCTTTTCCAAAGGAGGAAGTTGGTTAGCTAGCATTTCCTGAAAAGCATGTTGTGAAAATAGATGAGTACCGCACTTCTCCCTTTGAAAAAAGGGAGAGTGTGAGGGCATTAATGTGCGAAGGCAAGAGGGATTTTATTTTGTTTTCTCATTTTTATTTGCTAGTTTGTGTATGTTATACAATAACAACCTAAACCCTATACTTATGTTAAACTTCAACAAATTTATTTGTGTGCTCTTGCTTGTGCCTTTTTTTGCACCAAGTGCTTTCGCGCAATGCGCAAAGTTTGAACCACCTAATGGAAATGCTTTACTCATCCTCGGACAAGATCTCGGATCAGTAGGCGGATTTTCTTCACACAACAACGGCTATATGGAAAATGTAGGTGGTCCTACTCCGGGCGGTATTACCACTTACACTGATTTCCCTTATTTACAGGGTGTCACTACAAACGTGAACTACGGCGCGGGCGACATTTGCGCGCAATGCATTACCGACAACACTAATTTTTCAAATTCAGCGCTGGTGATTGGCTTGTGGCTAGTGAATGAATTAAGTGCCATTAACTATGGTCAGCGCGATGCATTGATTCAACAATTGGGCGATTGGATCAAGGGAAGAAACCGACCGGTTTTTTTGCGCATCGGTTATGAATACGACTTATCGTACAACAATTATAATCCCGCCGATTACAAATTAGCGTACAAAAGAATCGTTGATAAATTTCGCGCAAATGGTGTCACCAACTGCGCCTATGTATGGCAAAGCTGCGGCTATACGAGCGATACCGCCACTTTGAAACAATGGTATCCCGGAGATGATTATGTTGACTGGCTGGCCTATTCTCATTTTATGTACAGCAACAAAGGTGCTCCCGAAATGGCCATTGCACGGGCACATCATAAACCTTTAATGATAGCCGAATCTACTCCGCAGGGAGATATAATCAATTCTAATTATTCATGGAACAAATGGTTCGGCCCTTTGTTTCAGCACATTCAAACCAATAAAGATGTGATTAAAGCATTGGCATACATCAATGCCAACTGGGATGGGCAATCCATGTGGGCAGGAAAAGGGTGGGGTGATACGCGCATTGAAAACAGCAGCACCATCAAAACAAAATGGCTCGCTGAAATCAACACTTCATTCTGGTTGAAAGCCTCTCCTACTTTATTTCAGACTTTAGATTGTTCATGGACTTCAACACAAATACAAAATGAAGGAGTGAATTCCGTGAACGTGTATCCCAATCCTTCCAACGGAAATATTAATATTTCACTCAGTCATCCATCAGAAATCAACATCAGAAATCTCAATGGTGAAAGTGTATTCAGAGAATTTTCGTTTTCGGAAAGTCTTGTGAAAATATCTTTGAATGAAAAAGTAGCCGATGGGATTTACATTGTGAGCATTAGAAATGAAACAGGAATTTCCCAATATAAAATTGTGGTGAGCAAATAAATTTTCCCGCAGATTTCACAGATCACCACAGATCTTATCCGTGAAAATCTGTGAAATCTGTGGGAGATTTACCTTGACTTTTTAAAAACAATATTGTACTTTGTGTATTATTTACAATAAGTATTATGAAGAAATTTAAATTAGTCGGAGTTCTTGTGTTGCTGAGCATTTTTACCCGATCGGCTTATGCTCAGTGCGCCAAATTTGAACCGCCCGATGGCACTGCTATATTAATAATGGGACAGGATTTGGGATCTCTCGGAGGATCCGCCTCTCCCAATAATAACGGATATATTGAGAATGTTGGTGGGCCCGTTCCCGGAGGCGTAACAACGTATCTCAGTATTCCGTCATTGGCAGGTATGACCTCCATTACCAATTACGGAGGAGGTGATATTTGCGCGCAGTGCATCACCGATAATACTTTGTATAAAAATTCAGTTTTGGCAGTAGGCTTATATCTGGTGGGAGAACTAGCCAACATCAACAACGGAACACGCGATGGCGTATTACTTCAATTGGCCAACTGGATCAAAGGAAGAAGTCAGCCCGTTTTTCTTCGCATAGGGTATGAATATGATGGCTCCTGGAACAACTACAATGCTGCAGCTTATAAACTCGCCTATAAAAGAATTGTAGATAAAATGCGTTTAGCGGGAGTGAGCAATTGTGCTTATGTATGGCAGGGATCGGGCTATTCCAACGATACAACTTATTTAAAACAATGGTATCCGGGAGATGATTATGTTGATTGGATGGCTTACTCACATTTTAAATATGCATCGAACGGATCTGGTGAAATTGCACTCGCGCGCAGTCATCAAAAACCTTTAATGATTGCCGAAGCCACACCGCGCGGAGATATTATCACCACAGGATATTCGTGGGATGGCTGGTTTGGTCCGCTGTTTCAACACATACAAAACAACAAAGATGTGATTAAAGCACTGGCGTATATCAATGCCAACTGGAATGCGCAACCCATGTGGATAGGTCAGGGCTGGGGCGATACGCGCGTGCAAAACAATGCAACAATTAAAACAAAATGGCTCGCTGAAATTTCTTCTTCTTTCTGGCTCAATGCTTCGCCAACTTTATTTCAAACGCTGGATTGCGATGCCAATCAAATTGAAGATACTTCTGTTAATTCAATAAATATTTTTCCGAATCCATCCAACGGAGAAATTAATATTGCACTCCCCTTTCTCGAAGAAATTAAAGAAATCAGCATCAGCGATATTAACGGAAAAGAAATTTACAACAGCTCTGATTATTCAAATATCAATTTGAAAATCAATTTAAATGAAAATATTTCTGCGGGTGTTTATGTAGTAAATATTGCTTTGCGATCGGGTGCTTTTTCGAAACAAAAAATTATAGTTTTTTAGTAGTGACGGGTACCAAAATGTTCCTTGCTTTGGGGGCAAGGAACATTTATCTGATTAAGGAAACTCTTCCGATTTTACTTAATGTTTTTTTGCTGTATTGCTCACGTGCAGTAACTTTCCAAACGTACACATCCATCTGAACCGGCCGACCTTTATAGCTTCCATCCCATCCCTCCGACAAATTCGTGCTTTTAAAAATCAGTTCTCCCCAACGATCAAAAATCAGTAATTCATAATCGTCATTATCATAACCCGAAGCGAAAGGAATAAATTCTTCATTCGTTCCATCACCATTGGGTGTAAATGCATTCGCCACATAAAAAGATACTACAGGATCTATCCGGATATCCGAACAAGTATCTTTGTAACAACCCGCCGAATTAATGGCTCTTAAACAAACATTAAAAGTCCCGGTATCAGAAAAAGTATAATACGGATTGACCAGTTTGGAACTGTCGCCGGTTCCAAAATGCCACGAATAAGAAGTAGCTCCCGTGCTCAGATTGGTGAAGGAAATCATAGGATCGTAAATAGTAGTGGGTTGCGGCGTTGCCTGATAAGCTGCAAAAGGAGCATCATAAATATGCAGATCAATATTTTTAGTGATGGACTTCACGCATGAACTGTCATCGGTCACAGTGAGTGTGATATCATAAGTTCCTTCATTAAAAACAAACTGAGGATCACAAATGGCCGATGTACTGCCGTTTCCAAAGTCCCAGGCACAAGAATGATTCACAGTAGATGCTGTACTTTGATTGGTAAAATCAACTGTTATTGCATTGCAATCCGGAACAGAATCGATAATAAAATCGGGTGAAGGATTTGTAATTAAAGTGACTGATGCCGTTGCAGGCGGACAATTATTTACATCGCTTGCACTCACCATATATTTTTTTATTCCGTTAGGCGTCGCTACCGGATTGGCAATAACAGTGCTGCTTAAAGTAGGATCTGCCAACCACGTGTAAGTATAAGCGGGCGTTCCTCCGCTGGCTAAAGCACTCAATTGCAAAGATCCGTTCACGCAGGTTTTCGCAGAAGGAGTGATTAAAACCTGAATAACGCTCGGATCAGTTAAAACAAAATTGGCGGAATCTTTACAAGAGAATTTATCTGTCACTAGCACTTTATAAGTTCCTGCACACAATGCAGAAGCAGAGGAGTCAACAAGAACAGGACTCACTCCCACCGGACTCGTCCACACATAAGTAAAAGGCCGCGTACCTCCTGTAATGTTAGTGAGCACAGCGGTTCCGTTACATGCGAGAGAGCATAGTGGTTGTGTAAAAGTTGAAGAAAAAGAAGGAGCCGCTATATTCAAAACTTCTACAGAATCCGTCACCGTACAATTTTTATTGTCGCTGAGTAGTACCGTATATATTCCCGGTTGAAGATTAGCGGCCACAGCCGTTGCTTGTCCGCCGGTATTCAAATCCCACTGATAATCAAAAGGAGCACTTCCTCCCGAAACCACCGTAATACCTGCACTTCCATCAAATTTATTGCAGTGTGCCGCAATGGAATCCATGGTATAAATTATTTTTTGCGGTTCGGTCAACACCGGTGAAACCGAATCTTTACAACCGTATTTATCTGCGATGACCACTTTATAAGTGCCCGCACACATTTGTGAAACATTGGCTGTGCCTTGTCCCTGCGGAGGAACAGGCGACCATAAATAAGTATAAGGTGCCGCTCCGTTGTTCACCAGCGCTGCTGCCGAACCATTACAAAATCCGAAACAAGTGACATGCGAAGGAGTAACTAAAATCTGAAAAACAGGAGCTGTTGTAATCGTGACTTTACTGGTAGATAAAGCAGTACATCCATTTTGATCTGTTATAGAAACCGCAGTATAAACAGTGGTATCCAAAGGTTTTACATATTTTACAAAACCATTTGTAATTCCAGTTAAAGTAAAATTACTGGCGCCGTCGGTGTATACCACATCGTAAGGAGGAACAGCTCCCGACAAAGAAAAAGTAATCGGAACGCTATCTCCTTTACAAATCAATTTATCGGAACTCAAAGTAAGTGTCGGGCTGCAACCACAACTTAAACTGCCGTTGAATTGCACTGTATCGCAATTGTATTTATCGGTAACGATGAGTGAAAAAGAAGAGCCTGATGCAATCAAATTACCGGTAAAAGCATTTCCTGTTAAAGTGCCCGCCAATCCTGTTACTTTATAAGATGCAGGATCACCGCCGCTGATTTTAAAAGTAACTACATATCCTGTGTTTGTTCCATTGCATGTTTTAGCAGAATCAGGTAAAATCGACAATGGAGTTCTGAGTACTAAATTCATAGTATCTCTTTTCTTGCAGCCGTTTTTAGTGACTTCCACCCAATAGCTGCCTGCAACGGATTTTGTAATACTCGAACCAGTGGTAGCATCCGACCACAGATAAGAAGTGAAACCGGCCCCTGCATTAATCAGGGCACTTTTACCCGAACAAATGGAATCGTCGGACAGAGTCATCACCGGCAAAGGATTAACCGTCACGGTGACGCAAGCTGTATCTGCTTCTGTCACCGGATAACATCCCGGAATTATTTTGCTGAAAATAACACACACCACATCGTTGTTGTTGAGTTTATTGCTGGAAAACTTTTTGGCTGTTTCACCCACCTGCACTACTCCATTCACCGTCCATTTATAAGTTGGTGTTGCTCCGCCGCATAAAGTATCGGCACTAAACTTAATCGTATCTCCTTTACACGCCGCCGCCGGAAGAGGAAGTGTGACATTAATTTTACACAAAAGCTGAGTATATTTTACAACATAAGGCTGATCGCTGGTTAAGGCCGTTTGACGGGTGGTCATGAATGATCCCGCTGTTGCCGGAAAAGTTCCGTCGCTGGAATGTGAATTACCCGCCACAACAAAAACATTATTGTCTACCGGATGAAATTTGATTCCCGACACCGGATAATCATCTCCGTCTCCTCCGAAATAAGTTGAAAAAATAATGGAAGTTCCCGTGGAATCTGTCACAAAAATATAGGCATCGCCTAAGCCGGCCAGCCCACCTCCATAACTTCCCTGAGTAGGAGAAACCAAAGGCAATCCGGTAGAAGAAGTACACATGGAAACTGCAATATTTCCGAGGCGGTTTACACTTACTCCTGTTCCGCGCTGCTGAACAGTAACACCAAAAGGATCTCCGTTTTTAACAGCGTCTTCGCCATTGCTTCCCATAAAAGTAGAGTTGAGCAAAGCTGTACCTGCCGGATTCACCCTGCGCATAAAGGCATCACGCGGACCGCCACCGGGTGCGCCGTTGTTGGCTTGTATGGCATTCACAGCAACAAAAGAAACATTGTCGGAACGGGTATATCCCGACATCACCAATTCACCATTGCATTTTACATCCACTGCTTCTACTTTGTCTTCATTGCTTCCTCCACAATAAGCGCCATATACACGGGAAGCGCCATTGGCACTCAGTTTAGCCACAAAACCATCCAAAGCACCGCCACCATAAGTGGCATCAAAAGATCCGGCACTTGCAATACCGGTAGCAGATGCTGAACCTCCCCCAATGTATGGATTACCGGCACCGTCAACTACAATATCTCTCCCTAAATCATTTCCTGTTCCACCATAATAAGTACAAAACAAAGCACTGCTTCCGCTAGGATTTAATTTTAAAACAAAGGCATCAAAGGCACCGCCATGAACTGTTTGGAAGGCACCACCGGTTGCAAATGCGCTGGTTGAAGTAGTATATCCTGTAATGAAGGCATTGTTAGTAGCATCTATATCAATGGCAAAAGCCTGATCTTCGCCTGTACCACCATAAAAAGTAGAATACACAAGAGTTCCCGCTGCACCGAAACGCAATGCAAAAATATCATTGCCCCCTTTTAAAACCGACTGTACCGGAGTTCCCGCCGCAGGAAAATTAGTGGCGTTATTGGTAAATCCGCAAACAAAAGCCTCACCCAAAGCATTCACCGCAACACCCGTCCCTGTTTCCTGTCCGTCACCGCCAATCCATGTAGAATACAACAATGTTTTTCCATCAGAAGCCAATTTAAAAACGATGGCATCTCCGCCGGGAAAGGTAACATCCACAGGGTTCACCGTTGGAAATCCCTGATTGTACCAACCTGTACCATAACTATTTCCCTGTGTATCCACAGTAACATCAAACAAATATCCATCACCATTGGTAGCACCCACCAAAGTGGCCCAGGTCAATGTTGGCGGATCAATCACCAACGTTTTTGAAGCATCATAATTCCCTCTGATTTCAAAACCAATAATCCCATTGGCATGTTTGATATAAGCTACGTCAACCGGCACTTCTTTGCCATCAATGATTTGATAGGAATAGGGTTTAGCATCAATTAATTTTCCCCATTCGGTAAGAATTTCCAGCTCTCCGTTTTTGTTCACGGAGACATTCTTCATGCCGTTATAACGCAACTGAATCTGACTCACATCGGCTCCGGCTTTCACCAGATAATCGAATTTCAGTTTGCCCTTAGCCATATAATATTTCAAATCGATATTGTTGTATAAATTCTGATACAACAACTCGTTGTAATTCCCTACACCGGTGATGTGGCTGCTGCCCTGATAATAATTGAATTGAGTGATTTGTTTACCCAAACCGATGAGCGAACTGTTTGGATTTTTTCCAACAAACTCTAAAAAAAATCCGGTGGTGTTGAGGATGTGACTTTCCTCTTCTTCCTCCTCCTCTTCGCCTTTGTATTTTTTTGAAGGATGTTTTGTTTCATCCAAACTCTCCCTGATAAATCCGAAGCCTATACCATTGTCGGCGAAATACGCAGTACCCCCGAACGACTGGGTGTAAAATCCTATTTTACCACACTGCGTCCAATCAATTTTATAATGACTGAGTTGCCCTTTGTTTTCTGTGAAACGAATATTCTGATTGAAAATACTGTTGAGCGAAATCTGTTTTTTTCCTGTGAACAAACCACCTGCAAAAACACTTGAAAGCATCAAGAAAAAAATACCCGATAGGATCCAAATGCTTTTTTTATTCATCGTCATCGCAAATTATTACTTAATCTTAGTGAAAACAAATGGAAATAGCAAAAAGTTACAGCGTATTTAATTGATTTACAACATATTAAATATTATGTTTTTACACTTACAGAACAAAACTATCTTTTCATAAATAATTGATTTATACTACATTGAATTTTGATTGCCCCTTATTTTTTTTACACTTAGAAATCCTTACTTCTTAAAAAAAATCTCCTTCGTCACCACCGTATCATGAAAAGATGCCACATTATAAATATGAAGATAATAAGTGCTCACGGAATCAATCGTAAATTTTTCAAAATCCTTTAAAACTGCTGAACTGTCTTTCGCCTGCAATTCTATGAATTTATTTTTTTCGTCCCAGGTGGCAAAAGCATCCCACTCGGTTTTCCCTCCCCACAAAGCCCCTTTGGCATTTTGATTCAAATCCAGATATTTGTATTTCGCATATCTGCCGTCATTGGGCGCATATCCCGGTTTATTAGAGCTTTCATTGATTTTAGTGATGATCCACGTACCCGATAAAGCTGGCGTATTTCCCGTCGACAAGTCTCCGCTGCACGATGCAAACAGAATAAAAACAATCACAAAATTTAAGTAGGTCGTATTTCTTCTTGTCATAAAAAACGTGATCTTTAAGTCTCGAAGTTAATTCAATTTTAAATGGTAAAAAAAATACGGGAAGATTATCCGGCACCTCCTGCTTCTGCAGTAAATGCCCTGTGCGACGGATTGGGCATTCACCCCGTTTTAGCCAAACTGCTCCTGCACCGGGGCATTGAAAACTTCGAAGACGCAAAAACTTTTTTCCGTCCGCAAATCAAAAGTTTACACGATCCTTTTTTGATGAAAGGGATGGATGTCGCGATCAATCGCTTACATCTCGCATTGCAGAACAATGAAAAAATATTGGTGTTCGGAGATTATGATGTGGATGGAACCACTTCTGTTGCGATGATGTATTTGTTTTTAAAAAAACTCACCGAAAATACTGCGTATTACATTCCCGACAGGTACAAGGAAGGTTATGGAATTTCCTATGATGCCTTGGATTTCGCTGCCGACAATGAGTTCACGTTAATCATCGCTCTGGATTGTGGAACGCGCTCCGTTGAACACATTGCAAAAGCGAAGGAAATGGGACTCGATTTCATCATTTGCGATCACCACAATCCGGGCGAAGAAATCCCTGATGCTGTGGCGCTGCTCAACCCAAAACAAAAAGATTGCACTTATCCTTTTCCACATTTATCGGGGGCGGGAGTGGGATTTAAATTCATTCAGGGTTATTGTCAAAAGTATGAAATCGACAATCAGATTTATCTCAACTTTTTAGATTTAGTGGCTGTGAGCATCGGTGCCGATATGGTGCCAATGATAGGTGAAAACAGAGTGATGGCTCACTTCGGACTCAAAAAATTAAACAGCAATCCGCTGCCCGGATTGAAAAATATCATCAACATTTCCAACCGCGAAGGAGAACTCACCATGATGGATGTGGGCTACGGTATCGGTCCGCGTATAAACGCTGCAGGCCGCATGTACTCAGCCATGCACATTGTTGATCTCTTGGTAAGCAGCGACAAGGAATTAAGATCTTCCCTGGCCGACGATATTCACCTCTACAACGAAGAACGAAAAACCACCGAGAAAAAAACTACCGAAGAAGCGCTGGCTATTTTAAAAAATGAACCGGAAAAAAGCAGCACGATTGTATTCAGTCCGAACTGGCACAAAGGAGTAGTTGGCATTGTTGCTTCCCGCCTGCAGGATCAGTATTACCGTCCCACTTTAGTACTCACACAAGCCGATGGAAAAATCACCGGAAGCGCACGTTCCGTGAAAGGATTCAACATTCTGGAAGCCATTGAAGAATGTGCTGAATTACTGGAACAATACGGCGGACACGATCATGCGGCAGGCATTAGTTTGCTGCCCGAAAATTACGCGGCCTTCAAAAAGAAATTAGAAAATGTCATCGAAAAAAAAATCACCGCAGAACTTCTTATTCCAAAATTAAAAGTAGAAGCACGATTAAATCTCAACGATATCGACGAAAGATTTTATCGCGTACTCCGACAGTTTGAACCTTTCGGACCCGGCAATGAAACGCCCTTATTTGTTGCTGAAAATCTGGTAGATGTTGGTGGTTGCAGGATAATAGGCGTTGAGCATTTACGCGTTTTACTTTCCGACAATGATCATCCCGATAAAAAAATTCCGGGTGTGGCTTTTAAAATGGCGAAATTCTCTCAACCCATTTCAGCAGGAAAAATCATTAGCGCCTGCTTTTCTTTAAGTACTAATAATTACAAAGGAAGGGCAACGATGCAGATGGACATTAAGGATATTACTTTTTAAGTAAATTAAACAGCTTTGTATTGATGTACAAAGTTTCTTTCCAAGCCTTTTTGGATTCAAGTACATTAATTTTTTCAAGCTCTTTTAAATATTTAGACGCTGTTATACGTGAAATGCCAAAGCGATCCGTGAGGTATTCCGTTTTGCAATAAGGATGCTCAAAGAGCAATTCAATTAATTCTTTACTGTAAGACTTAGGGGCTTTTTTCTTTACCAATTCCTGTGTTTTGATAAACAGTTGACTAATTTCATTTACCCTAACTATAGTTTCATTAGCCGTTTGCTCTATTCCTTTTAGGATGTATAATACCCAGTCTTCCCAGTTGTCCTTGATTCGTATTTCCTGTAACAAACGATAGTAATCTGTTTTGTTATCAATGATATAAGCACTTAAATACAATATTGGATTCTCCAGTAATCCATTTAGGATAAGGTAAAGTATATTTATTATTCTTCCTGTTCGACCATTACCGTCATAAAAAGGATGTATGCTTTCAAACTGATAATGCTGCACCGCCATTTTTATGAGAGGAGAAATATCATCGTGCTCATTCACGTATTTTTCAAAGTTTTTCAACAACAAAGTTAAATTATCAATATTATCAGGAGGAGTATAAATTACTTTTCCGGTAGCTGCATTACGAAGAGCAGTACCAGGCAACTTTCTAATGCCTGCGGCGTTTTCTTCCAGAATTTTTTGAATTTCAATAATCGCATTAGTGTTTAAGAATTCTTTCTTTTGAACAAAATGAAATCCGTAGAGCATTGCTTCCCTGTAACGCAATACCTCTTTAGTAGCACTATCTACTTGCGTGGCTTTAGCCGATAAAGCCTGATAAAGCTTATCCTGGGTGGTTATTACATTTTCAATTTCGGAACTGGCACTAGCTTCTTTTAAAATTACTGCATTGAGTAAGATATTGGGATTCGGTAAAATTTTTGCTAGTCCTTTTAATTCTGCTAAGGCTACAGATGATTTTACCAATTGACGAAGTACTTTAATTGTTTCTATCTTTTCCTTTGAAGGAGGTAAAAGAGGAAGATTATTAAAAGGTTTTTCGTTATTGATATTCCTTATTTGTGCCTTTTTTCTCATGTATAGATTTTATACTTGATTGTTTTATCATGTAAAAATAATGATAAATTTTATACATGACAAATTTCTCAAGTATAAAATCTATACATGAGAAATTGCTGTAGATTATTTAATAGTAGCTTTATATTCTTGGCAAAACACCCCCCATCCAGATTTAATAAGAGGTGATAAATTTTTCACCTGAGGAATAAATTCCAAATTCTTATCAGTCCTTACATACACCTTTTCATTTGAAAAATAAACTCCCAATTCATTAATTGTATTTTGGGAATTAGGAGCTATCGCGTAATAAAATGAAACACAATAAATAGAATCTTTTATTAAAGGTTGCGTTAACTCCATTGATATATATTCTCGATAATTTTTATTATACTCTTTAGTATTAGGCATACCACCACAATGCAGGCCTACGTAGCCTTTCCCACTCGCACTCTTTAATTTACCAAAATAATTAGATGGGATTTTGGACTCTTTTACTCCGCATTCATTGAAGTAATCTGTCGTCCCTTTATTAGGAATTAACCAAAAAGGCAACAATTCTTTAATTGATGTTTTTGTATATCCTCTTGGACAAAACACATACTCTTCAAAATCTCCATTGTTAATGAGATTTTGTCCATGAATATGTATTGAGATAATACTACAAACAATTATTATTAATCTTTTCATCATACTTCTACAAAATCTCCAACCTCTGCGAATCAAATTTCACAAAAAGGAAAAGTAAAATAGTAAAGGCCCAAAGCGACGATCCTCCATAGCTTAGGAAGGGCAAGGGAATCCCGATTACCGGCGCCAATCCGATTACCATACCGATATTGATCATAAAGTGGATAAATAAAATGGAAGCCACGCAGTAGCCATAAATCCGCGTGAAATTGGAGCGCTGTTTTTCGGCCCTGAAAATTATCCGCAGGATGAGCGCGAGGTATAAAATGATCACGAAAGTAGAACCTAAAAATCCCCACTCTTCCCCCACCGTACAAAAAATATAATCGGTTCCTTGTTCAGGAACAAAGTTCCCTTTGGTGATAATTCCTTCCAGAAAACCATTGCCCGTCATCCCTCCCGAACCAATAGAGATTTTAGCAACATGCGCCTGATAACCCACACCGTGAATGTCTTCCTTCTTTCCGAAGAGCACGAGTATCCTGTCTTTCTGATGGGGTTGCAAAACATTGTCGAATAAAAACTGAACACTACCAATGAACAACAAACTGCCGAGCAAAGAAAAAAGAACAAAGTTTTTTTCAAACTTTCTCCACATGGTTTCGGCAGTGAAATTAGCAATGAAGAAAATGCCCATCGCTGCAATGAAAAAATAATTGGTGATGGCGCTGTTCCAATCAAAAATGAAAAATAAAATATAATACAGCACAATGGAAGCAATGAGGATCACTGCAGACAGCGTGTCTTTTATGAATACAGCATACAACAACAACGCAATGGTACACACTGCAGAAATTACCGAATCGGCATCCACCATTAAAGTTAAAACGGCGAGCACCATCAGATAAAAACCGATGAGCAAAATGCTACCCGAAAATCCGGCGCGGTACCACACGAAAATAAAAGCCAGATACACCAAAGCGGAGCCCGTATCTTTTTGTCCGAGAATTAAAATCATCGGCACTAAAATGATAGCCATTGGTGCCACCTGCGTTTTCCAATCGATGTATTGCAAACGAAAAACCGCTTTGCCTGTAAAAATTCTGCTGATCTGATAACCCAGTTCAAACAAGGAACCGGTATTTGCTTTTAAGTTTTGTAGCGTAGAAAGATATTTTGCCAAAGCCAGACTGGTAGCGAATTTAGCAAACTCCGAAGGTTGAATTTTAAAGGCGCCTATTTCCAGCCAGGAACGGGCACCGTTTACTTCACGTGCCACAAAAATAGTGACCAGCAATGTCAGCAAACTAATGCCGTAAACTACATAGGCAGAATAAGTAAAAACTTTACTGTCGAGAGCCAGAATCACAAAAGCCAGCAACAAAGCACCTCCTATCCACCAAAGCTGTTTTCCGTAACGCTGTGAAGTATCAAAAATACTTGGATGCGCCTCATCAAAAACCGCCCCGTAAATATTTACCCAGCCAATCAGCATCAACAACAAAAAAATGGAAAGGAGTACCCAATCGATATTGTTTAATATGTTGTTTCTTTTTGCCAATTGTACTTCAATATTTTATTACGCCTTTCAGCATATCTTCTTCTAATTCTTTTCGCGAAATAACACCGCGCAAATATTTTTCAATCACCAAGCTGGCGATGGGAGCAGCCCACAATCCGCCCTTTCCCGCGTTTTCAATATAAACCGAAATAGCAATTGTAGGATTTTCTCTCGGCGCAAAAGCAATGAAAACAGAATGATCTTCTCCATGCGGATTTTGCGATGTTCCGGTTTTTCCGCAATAATGTAAAGTATCAATTTTTGCCCGTCCGGCAGTTCCTCCATGCTCTTCAATTACTGCCTGCATTCCATCCTGCACCACATCAAAATACCGTGGTTCAATTTTAACCGTATGCACAGAATCTTTATAATCCAATTCACGATCGCCTACTTTTTGCACTACATGCGGAGTGTAATATTTTCCTTTGTTGGCAATGATTACAGCGAGATTGGTCATTTGCAAAGGAGTGAGCGCAAACTCTCCCTGACCGATACTTAAAGAATAAACGGTTCGGTAATTCCAGTGTCCTTTTCCATAAGTTTTATTGTACTCTCTTGCATCGGGAACATTCCCGTCTTTCTCTCCTGCCAAATCAATATGCAAAGGATTTCCCAAACCAAAAGAACGCACAACATCTTCCCATCTGTTCAATCCGTGTTCAATGGTAGAAAAATCATTTCCTGATTTTTCCGAATACAAAATACTTTTCACCAGATTGTAATAATACGGATTGCAGGAAGTACGAATGGATTGCGCTAAGGTAAGCGGACTGTCGTGATCGTGACAACCAACCAATCCTTTGTTACAAGCATATTTAGTGTTCGCATTGGCCACACCAAATTGCTGAGCAATGGCTGCCTGCATTGTTTTTACAATAGATCCGGGAGGTTGTGTGGCGGCGATGCTGCGAAAAAATAAAGGTTGTCCCGGACTGTTAAATATCGTGTCGTAATTCTTGCTGAAATATCTTCCCACCAAATCATTGGGATTGTAAGTAGGCGCCGAAACCATGCACAACACTTCACCTGTTCTCGGATCAATGGCCACAATACTTCCTCGTTTTCCCTGCATGAGTTGTTCGGCATATTCCTGTAAAACGGCATCGATGGAAGTATACAAATCTTTTCCCGGTTCGGATTTCTGATCCAGTTTTCCTTCTTTGTAAGGTCCTTTAACATTGTTGTTTCTGTCGCGACGCAAATATTTAATTCCTTTGATGCCGCGCAATTCTTTTTCGTAATACATTTCCAATCCGCTCCTGCCAATGAAATCATTGTTCACATAAAATTCATCGCGCTGTTTATCGTTCACACTCACTTTTTGCATGTAGCCTAAAACATGCGCTCCGCTGGGCTTAGGATAATTCCTGACGTTTCTTCTTTGTGCCGAAAAGCCTTTATAACGATACAACTGCTCACTGATTCTGGCGAAATCTTCCACTGAAATTAATTCCTGAAAAACCGATTCTTTGTAAACTGCATTGGGATAAGTGCGCGCAATTTTTATGCGGCGGTTGAACTCGGCAGTATCAATATTCAACAACTTGCAAAACTCCAAAGTATCAATGTCTACATCCTTAGGAAGCACAATTAAATCGTAAGCAATTTCATTGTGCGCCATGATGTGTCCGTTGCGATCATAAATGGTTCCGCGCATGGGAAATTCCACCACTACTTTGCGTCCCATGCCCAATGCTTTTTCCTCAAATTCAGGATTCACCACCTGGAGATAAAACAAACGGAAAACGAAAATAATAGCCAGCGTGGAAAAAATACCAACAATCACATATTGCCTGTCGGACGTAGGATTCACTTGCCTGGTTCTTTAATAAATAGGTACTGAATGATCACGATAAAAATCAAGGTAAGCACCGAACTTCCTATCGTTTTTAATAAAGTAGTAAAGAAGAGTGAAAACTCAAATGCCTCCATGTAAAAAAGAATGGTGTGGTGTATCAAAACTATGATGGCGGCGTAGGTGAGGTATCTGTTAAAACCTAAATCTTTTATGGTTGGTGTATAACTGTCTTTTTTACTTTCGGTGCCAACAGTGCGTAAAATAAAGGGGCGGATATAAGCTATCGGCACACAAGCTGCAGCGTGCATTCCTCCCGAATCGGAGAAAAAATCCAGAATGATACCGAGTGAAAAAGCAAGTACCAGTGCCAGCGCATTGTTGGTATTACTCGGCAAAAGAAGCAAAAATAAAATATACGGATAAGTGCTGATGACATTGGAAAAATGAATTTGATTGAAGATCATCACCTGACAAAAGATGAGCAAAAAAGCAGTAATGATATATCGTGGTAAATGCTCCAGCATCAGTTTGCATTTTGGTATTTAATTTCCACCGAATCTTTTTCTTCACGCAGCACATCACGTACAATAAAAACATGATCGAGAATATTGAAATCCAGAAAAAGTTCAATTTTCACATCTTGTGATTGTCCGTCGGATTCAATAGAAAAATCAAGCACTTTGCCCACCGGAATTCCTCCCGGAAAATTATCCGAATAACCCGAAGTCACCACCGTATCTCCCACCGTAATTTTTGTTGTGAGCGGAACATCTACTAACAGTGCCTGACGATAGGACAAGCCCGAAGCTTGTTTTCCATTCCAAACCAGAGAACCCAAAGATTTTGTTTTTTTAAGTTTGCAGGAAAGTTTGGTCTGACTGTTCAGTAAAGACAACACCGAAGAAAAATTAGAGCTGATTCCATTTACTTTTCCCACTACGCCATTCGCTCCCAGCACAGCCATTCCCACTTCAATACCATCATCACTGCCTTTGTTAAGCGTTAAAAAATTATTTGCTTTATGAATACTTTGGTGCAGCACCTCAGCGCTAATGTAGGTATAACGCTGTTTGTACAAGGTATCGCTCACTTTAGTAACGCTGGTATCCTTTTTTAAATACGCACTTAAAGTTTGAGATTTTAACTTCGCGAGAGAATCGGCCAGCAAAGCATTTTTCTCTTTGAGATCCATGTACGATGAAAAATTATTCATCACCTCATAGGTGTTGCCCGTAACGTAGGATGCAGAATTGATAAAGGAAGCCCGCTGAAAATTATTGTTCTGAATGGCAAAAGTAATGGCCATAATTTCAAGAAAAAGAAAAAGCAGTAGCAAATGATTTTTATAAAGAATTGCTAAAAGATTTTTCATTTCAAATCAATCACCTTCAAACTTTGAATGTTTTTATTTTATCAAGAATGGGAACCTGTCGAAGTTTTTCAACGCAATACCTGTCCCTCTCGCCACCGCTCTCAATGGATCTTCAGCAACGTGAACAGGCAGTTTTGTTTTTTTGGAAATACGTTTGTCCAAACCTCTCAACATGGAACCACCGCCCGCTAAATAAATTCCGGTGCGGAAAATATCGGCAGATAATTCAGGAGGTGTCATCTCTAATGCACTCAAAATAGCCGCTTCAATTTTCGAAATGGATTTATCTAAACAGTGTGCAATTTCTGAATAAGAAACGGTGATTTCTTTTGGAATACCTGTCATTAAATCTCGTCCGTGAACGGCGAAATCAGGCGGCGGATTGTCGAGTTCAGGCAATGCAGCGCCGACTTCAATTTTAATTCTTTCAGCCGTTCTTTCACCAACTAAAATATTGTGTTGGCGACGCATATAATCTTCAATATCCTGTGTGAATTCATCACCTGCAACGCGAATAGATTTGTCGCAAACGATCCCACCCAGTGCGATAACCGCGATTTCGCTGGTACCACCACCGATGTCGATCACCATGTTTCCCATTGGTTCTTCCACGTCGATACCGATACCAATCGCAGCAGCCATAGGCTCCTGAATCAAACGAACTTCTTTTGCTCCGGCATGTTCTGCTGAATCTTTTACCGCACGTTTTTCCACTTCCGTGATACCGGATGGAATACAAATTACCATACGGATATTGGACGGACCGAACATACGGCGCTTGTTCAAATTGATCATTTTGATAAAGCCGCGAATCATTTCTTCGGCAGCGTGGAAATCGGCGATAACACCATCTTTCAGCGGACGAATAGTTTTAATATTCTCGTGGGTTTTACCATGCATCTGCATTGCTTTTTTACCGATGGCCATCACCTCACCGGTGATGCGGTTCATGGCAATAATCGACGGCTCGTCTACCACTACTTTGTCATTTTCAATGATCAAAGTATTTGCAGTACCGAGGTCGATTGCAATTTCTTGTGTAAGGAAGCTAAATAATCCCATACTAATATTTTAGTGTTTAAAATGTCTGATTCCGGTGATGACCATTGCCACTCCGTTTTTATTGCAATAATCGATAGATTCCTGATCCTTGATAGATCCACCCGGTTGAATTACTGCCGTGATCCCTGCTTCTTTCGCCAGTTGTACGCAATCAGGAAAAGGGAAAAATGCATCCGAGGCCATTACTGCTCCCTGCAAAGAAAACCCGAATTCACCTGCTTTAACCACCGCCTGACGCAAAGCATCCACGCGGGAAGTTTGACCGGTTCCGCTGGAAATCAAAGTATTGTTTTTTGTGAAAACAATGGTGTTTGATTTCGTGTGTTTGCAGATTTTAGCGGCAAACAAAAGATCAGCGATTTCCTGAGCCGTAGCTTTTTTGTCTGTGACAGGAGTCAAATCTTTTTCTCCTTCCATCACTGAATCTTTGTCTTGTACCAACACACCGTTCAAGGCTGTACGGAATTGTTGTTTCGACAATTCTATTGGTTTTTGAATGAGGATGATTCTGTTTTTTTTCTGTTTCAGTATTTCCAATGCTTCCGCTTCGTAAGACGGAGCGATAATCACTTCAAAAAATAATTTACTTACTTCTTCAGCTGTAGCTTTATCCACTTTCACGTTGGTGATCAACACACCACCGAAAGCCGAAACCGGATCACAGGCCAAAGCATCATTCCATGCCTCCAGCACTGTTTTGCGTGTTGCTACTCCGCAAGCGTTGTTGTGTTTTAAAATAGCGAAAGTGGTGTCTTTAAATTCAGCAATTAAATTCACTGCAGCGTCAACATCCAAAAGGTTGTTGTAGCTCAGCTCCTTGCCTTGAACTTGCTCAAACATGTCTTCCATTTTCCCGAAGAAATATCCTTTTTGATGAGGATTTTCGCCGTATCTCAGCACTTTTGATTCGCTGATGGATTGTTTGAAAACCACCTCTTCGCCCTGATTGAAATAGTTGAAGATCGCAGTATCGTAATGA
This sequence comes from Flavobacteriales bacterium, assembly GCA_023251095.1. Classification (GTDB taxonomy): domain Bacteria; phylum Bacteroidota; class Bacteroidia; order Flavobacteriales_C; genus JAHEZL01. The sequence continues at coordinate 21,838 of JAHEZL010000021.1, read as the reverse complement.
GAACTCACGTTGAAAGCCGCTTTAGCCAATGCTTTGCGATCTTCAATATCAGTAAATCCTTGTTTTTCTTTCAGTAAAGTGAGCAAAGTAGCATATTGTTCTTTAGCAGGAACAATCACTACATCTTTATGATTTTTAGCAGCGGCGCGGATCAGAGAGATACCGCCGATGTCGATTTTTTCAATAATATCTTCGTGAGCAGCACCTGAAGCAACTGTTTTTTCGAAAGGATACAAATCCACAATCACCAGATCAATGGCCGGAATTTCATATTGTTCCAACTGCGCAACATCCGATTGCAAACCTCTTCTACCCAAAATTCCACCGAATACTTTCGGGTGTAAAGTTTTAACTCTTCCGCCCAAAATTGAGGGATAAGAAGTTAAGTCTTCCACCGGTACCACAGGGATATCCAGCTCTTCTATAAAAGTTTGGGTCCCTCCTGTTGAATACAAGATCACTCCTAATTTGTGTAATTCTTTAACGATCGGCTCCAGATTATCCTTGTCGAACACGGAAATCAAAGCTCCTTCAATTTTTCTTAACTCGCTCATTGGTATGCTGTGAAATGGGTTGAAAACAAAGTACAATGTTATCAAAACGCGGGGGGCTTTTCAATTAATAGCGAGGCTATTTTCAGGATTGTTGAAAAGTCGGTGAAATTGTTAATTACGTAAGGAGAATTTAATCTGCGAGAGCTAGGAGAAAACACTGATTTTTACCGGAAATTACACTGCTGAATTTTCAATATTAAACTCAGCATTTGAAAACCTTCAATAATAATGATGATACGCTAAGCCGAAGGCTCCTGTTAAATCGCCGCCAAATTCAATGTCGAATCCCGCAAAAGTTCTTGCATACACTTCCACTCTTCCAAAGCCCAAATCGTATTTTAAGGCGAAGCGCGGGGCTATACCCATCATGGCTGAAGTGGTTCCGCCACTGAGACTTCCGGTAGTAGTGTAATTCATGGTGTAGTAAATTAATCCCACGCCCACGCCCAAATAAGGTTTAACTGCAAAATTATCAGATAAGAGCCAGTCGTAAGAAGCATAAAAAGGGATGATGTACATCGTAGAAACCGATGCATCCACAGGCTTTGAACTCGACCAATAATAAGAGTTTTTAATTACAGTGCTTCTGGGCTCAACAACTCCGAAGCCACCGGAAAATTCCCAGTTATTCACTTTCATATCGAAAGCAAAAACAGGAGCCGGTTTGTAATAGTCGCTTAAATGAGAGACGAATCGCAAATACTCTACTGATAGTCCATAAAAACGAGGTTCGCCTTCATCGTTTACAGTACCGCCTGCGAAGCTGAAATTAAAAGACAATAACAGTAAAATGCTTAGTAATTTTTTCATCGGATAAAATTAACCCATTGTTGTATAAACGTTCTGCACATCGTCGTCTTCCTCAATTTTCTCCAGCAGTTTATTTACATCTTCTTCCTCTTCAGGAGTTAATTTTTTAGTTATGTTCGGGATGCGTTCAAAGCCCGAAGTTTCAATTTCAATTCCTTTGGTTTCCAGCGCTCCTTGTATGCTTCCGAAGCTTTCAAAGGGACCGTAAATCAGGATATGATCTTCTTCCACAAAAATTTCATCGATGCCGTAATCAATCAATTCGAGCTCCAATTCTTCGGGATCCAGATTGTTTTTTTTGATTTTGAAATTGCAGGTATGATCAAACATAAACACTACAGAACCTGAAGTTCCCAGGGTTCCGTTGCATTTGTTAAAATAGCTGCGGATATTGGCCACCGTTCGCACGTGATTGTTGGTAGCAGTTTCCACCAACACAGCAATACCGTGGGCTGCGTAACCTTCGTACAAAATTTCTTTATAGTCGGAAACATCCTTATCCGATGCGTTTTTAATGGCGCGCATCACATTGTCCTTAGGCATGTTGGCAGCCTTGGCATTTTGTATGATCGCTCTCAAGCGGGAATTACTGTCGGGATCCGGTCCGCCGGATTTCACCGCCATCACAATATCCTTACCTATTCTCGTAAACGTGCGGGCCATGTGTGCCCATCGTTTAAATTTTCTTGCTTTACGAAATTCAAATGCTCTTCCCATGAAATATTTTTTATGAAGGGTGCTAAGATAAAAAAAACAGAATATTTCCCACAGATTACACAGATCATCACAGAACTCTGTGAAAATCTGTGTAATCTGTGGGAGACAATACATATTTTCATTAATCTTGGGAAATGGAGCGACAAACGTTTCGAAAAAGCGAAAGATTAAGCAGTCCGAAAATAATTACCAACCTTTTCGAAAAAGGACATGGCATGAATTGCTATCCTTACAAAGCTCTGTGGGACAAGGAAGCCGTAGTTTCTAAATTTCCTGCACAGATGTGTATTGCCGTTCCGAAAAGAAGCTTTCGCAAAGCCCACGACCGCAACAGCATCAAAAGAAAAGTACGGGAGGCTTACCGCAAAAACAAAACCCTGCTGTATACTGCTTTAAAAGAAAAAAATGTGAAAATTTCTTTATTGCTTATTTATGTTGCAAAAGAAGATTTACCTTTTGCTGACATTGAAAATAAAATGATCAAGCTGATCCATGAACTGAATAAAAATGTTGCGTAAATTAATTTTAAAAATATTGATAGGATTGGTGCGTTTATATCAAGGGATGATCTCTCCTTTCCTTGGTGCCAAATGCCGCTATGACCCTACCTGCTCCAATTACGCAGTAGATGCCTTAAAAAAACATGGCATTTTTCGCGGGAGTTGGTTATCTTTAAAACGGTTCATGAGCTGTCACCCCTGGGGAGGAAAAGGATATGATCCGGTACCGTAATTGAATAAAAAATAGAACATGAAGAACTTAAAAAGAAAATTATTTCTCGCTGTTTCTGCTGTTGTAATGCTGATTACAGTAGCATTTACTGCCGATGCCGATAGATTTGAAATGGCGAAAAACCTTGACATATTCGCTTCTATTTACCGCGAACTCAACTTGCATTATGTGGATCAAACCGATCCCGGGAAGTTGATGAAAACCGGAATTGACGCCATGCTGGAGTCTCTGGATCCTTACACCAACTATTATCCAGAATCGGAAATTGAAGATTTTCAACTGATGACCACCGGCCAATACGGCGGCATTGGTTCCACCATTCATAAATCAGGAGAATTCATCATTATCTCTGAGCCTTATGAAGGTTTCCCGGCTCAAAAATCGGGATTGCGCGCAGGAGATAAAATACTGGAAGCCGGCGGCGAATCCACAAAAAACAAATCTACCGGCGATTTAAGTAAACTATTAAAAGGTGAGCCGGGAAGTAAAGTGAAGCTCAAAATTGAGCGTCCGGGAACTCCACAAGCTTTTGAAATGGAAATCACCCGCGAAGAAATTCAAATGAAAAGTGTGCCTTATTATGGTATGCTGAAAAACAATATCGGCTACATTAAACTGAACAGCTTTACCGACAAATGTGCCAAAGAAGTGAAAGAGGCTTTGGAGACTTTGCAAAAAGAAGGTCCGTTAAAAGGGTTGATTTTTGATCTTCGCGACAATGGCGGAGGTTTGCTCAGAGAATCCATCGATATCGTGAATCTCTTTGTTGACAAGGGAACTCTGGTGTGTGAAACAAAAGGAAGATTCAGCAACAGCTCCGAATCTAAAAAAACATTGAACACACCAATCGCTGCCAATTTACCGCTCACGGTTTTAATCAATGAGCACTCTGCTTCAGCATCTGAAATTGTTAGCGGCAGCTTGCAGGATTTAGACAGGGCAGTGATCATCGGACAAAAATCTTACGGCAAAGGTTTGGTACAGGGAACTTACAAACTCAGCTACAATTCCATGCTGAAAGTAACCATCGCCAAATACTACACACCAAGCGGACGTTGTATTCAGGCCATTGATTATGCACACAAAGACGACAAAGGGAAGGCCATTAAAGTGGCCGATTCCCTGAAAGCTTATTTTAAAACTAAAAACGGTCGACCTGTAATGGACGGCGGCGGAATACAACCCGATATAGAAGCGGAAGAACCCGATGCAAATCCTTTGGTTGCGTCTTTACTTTCCAAAGATTTGATCTTTGATTTCGTGACGCAATACCGCTTGAAACACGATTCCATAGCTCCCGCAAAATCTTTTCAGGTGACAGATGCTACTTACAATGAATTCATGGAATTCATTAAAGACAAGGATTACAGCTATACCAGCGAAAGCGAAAGAGTGCTGAGCGATTTCAAAAAAACTTCGGAAAAAGAAGAGTTTTATAAATTACTTCAACCTGAATACGATGCCCTTCAGCAAAAATTAACAGCACAAAAAAAGAAAGATCTTTCTATGTATAAAGACCTTATTTCACAATTGATCAAAGAAGAAATTGTGAGCCGATATTATTATCAAACCGGAAGAATAGTGGCTTCTTTATACAACGACAGATTCATCGACAAAGCCATGGAAGTGCTATTGGCACAAGAAAAATACAATGCTGTTTTACAAACGGTAAAATAAAAAATGGCACTATCCAAATTCAGCAGATTCCTCTATGTCTTTGGATTGTGCTTATTTGCCGCGGCTTTACCGCTGTCGAAAGCTTTTTTAACCATTGCGCAAATAGCGCTCGGCATCAGCTGGCTGCTCAACATCAACTACAAAGAAAAATTAAAATTATTTGTGGAAAACCGCATCCTGTGGTGGTTTCCGCTCTTGCTGATTTTGCATTTTGTTTTTCTGATCAACACCGAAGATATTAATTATGCAGCACGCGACATCAACATAAAAATCCCTTTGTTTCTTGTTCCTTTTGTGGTAGCCACCACTACAAAACCCAATAAAAAAGAACTCCGCTCCATTCTGGGTTTCTTCTGCGCAGCCGTGTTTGCGGGAGCTGCAATAGTGATAGGAAAATACATCGCTTCAGAAATGGGGTGGATAGAAGAAGTGCTGGAACACCGACTCTTATCTTCTTTCACTTCACACATCCGCTTCAGTTTGATGATGTGCTTCAGCGTCGTTCTGCTTTGTTTTGCCTTTAAAGAAAAAATGATTTCTGGAGCGCTGTGCTTATTGAATGCAATTGTGCTGCTGCTTTGTATGGTTTTACTGGAATCCATCACCGGTTTGCTCACACTGGGAATCATCGCTCTCCCTTTACTGATGCTGTTGCTAGACTGGGAACACAAAAAATATTTCAAAAAAATAGTTGTGGGATCGCTAATGATTTTTGTTGTCGCCGGTGCTTATTTCTATTATGAAATCAATGACATATTTGTTGTGAAAAACAACCAGAACGCTACGCCCGACACTCCTTCCCGAAATCCTTACTATAACGACATTAATAATCCCGCTACCGAAAACGGTTACTACCTCTGGAGGAATGTTTGCGAAAAAGAAATGCAGGAAGCATGGGATAAAAAAAGCGAATTCAGTTACGATTCTTTGGATAAAAAAGGTCAGGAGTTAAAAATAACTTTGTTGCGTTATCTCACTTCACTCGGACTAAAAAAAGATGCACAGGGAATGGCGCAACTTTCTGCTGAAGATATTGTCAACATTGAAAAAGGTGAAGCCAATGCGGTGAACAGCAACAGCAATCCGGTAAGAAAAAGAATCCGCGAATTACTCCGCGAAATTGATATTTATTCACACGGCGAAGCGGTGAACAACAGCTCGCTCACACAACGATTTGTGTACTGGAAAACAGGTGTGGAAATCATCAGCGAAAATTATCTTTGGGGAGTTGGAACGGGTGATGTGCAAAATGCTTTTAATGTTCAGTACGATAAAGATAAATCAACGCTAACCGGCGACTTGCGGCGACATACGCACAACCAGTATCTTACTTTCTGGATCAGTTTTGGAATCGCCGGCTTCCTTTTCTTTCTCGTGATGCTTTTCAGTTTATACCGTTACACTTTCCAATTGGAATATCCTTTTTTAGCAAAAATTTTCGCCCTCATTATTTTGCTTTCCATGCTTTCCGAAGACACCCTGGAAACTCAGGCCGGGGTTTCCTTTTTCGTGTTTTTCTTCGCTTTATTTTGGGCGGGGAAGAAATCTGCGTAAATTACAGTGTTTACAGGCCTTTTAAATATTTGGCCTAAAAATTGACACAAAATAATTGTTGCTCTCGTAAAGCATTTATAATTTAACCTTTCAAAGGAAAAGAAAATGTTAAAGCAAAGTCTGAATCAAAAGCTTTTACAGAAATTGTCTCCTCAGCAGATTCAGCTGATGAAGCTGCTGCAATTGCCAACCATAGCGCTGGAACAACGCATCAAAGAAGAAATAGAAAGCAACCCCGCACTGGAGGATTTATCCGACAGCGACGACAATGAAAAGGAAGAAAGCAATGCCGATGACGTTGATCCGGAAGGAGAAAGCAGAGACGACTTCGATCTTTCCGAATATATTTCCGATGACGACGAGCCTTCCTATAAATACGAAGCCAACAACCATAGCAAAGACGATGAAGAGCGTGAAATCCCTTTATCCATGGGACAATCCTTTCAGGAGATGTTGCTTACTCAGTTGGGATTACAAAACATTGATGATCATAAATATTTAGTAGCCGAATACCTCGTTGGAAATCTGGATGAATCGGGATATTTAAGCAGAGATCTGGTTTCAATAGTGGACGATATGGCTTTTTACCAATCCATCACTACCACCGAAAAAGAACTGGAAGAATTGTTGGTTATCATTCAAAGCCTCGATCCTCCGGGCATTGGCGCACGTAACTTACAGGAATGTTTGCTGCTACAGATCAAAAGAAAAAAACGCGCTACGCCAAGTATCGTTTTAGCTGAAATGTTGTTGGATAAATACTTTGATGAATTTTCGAAAAGACATTTTGATAAAATCCTGAAAAAACTGGAAATCACCGAAGACAGTCTGAAAGGTGCCGTAGCTGAAATTTTAAAACTGAATCCGAAACCCGGAAATTCTGCAGGCGACTCCAGCAGAACCGCACAAGCAGTAGTTCCCGATTTCGTTTTAATCAACAACGACGGTGAACTGGATCTTCAGCTCAATGCGCGTAACGCTCCGGAATTAAAAATCAGCAGAATGTTTTCTGAAATGCTGAAGGCATACAGCAGCAATAAAACGGGTGCCGATAGAGAACAGAAAGAAGCAGTGATGTTTGTGAAACAAAAACTGGATTCGGCAAAATGGTTTATTGATGCTATTAAACAGCGACAAAACACTTTGCTTTTTACCATGCGTGCCATCATTGAATATCAGCACGAATACTTTTTAACGGGCGATGAAACAAAACTAAAACCGATGATCCTGAAAGACATCGCTGAAAAAGTAGGCATTGATATTTCTACCGTGTCACGCGTTGCCAACAGCAAATACATTCAAACAGGTTTTGGTACTTTACTCATCAAATCCTTTTTCTCCGAATCTTTGCAAAACGACAGCGGTGAAGAGGTTTCTACCAAAGAGATTAAAAAAATATTGCAGGAGTGCGTTGAAAGTGAAGACAAAAAAAGTCCGTATACCGACGATGAGCTCATGAAAGTTTTAAAAACAAAAGGCTACAATATCGCCCGTCGAACCGTTGCCAAATACCGCGAACAATTAAACATTCCGGTGGGAAGATTAAGAAAAGAAATTTAATGGAAGAGGATATTGTTATCGCAAAAGCAGCTAAAGAAATCAGCGTCGCAAAAATTATTTCTTATCTCTTCCATCCTTTATTTATGCCTACTTACGGCATGCTCTTGGTTTTTTTTAGCAATCAGCTGAACGGTTTTAATGTATATGCACTGCCCGAAATGATGGCCACCAACAAAATGATTTTTGCCATCATTATTGTTTTTACACTGCTCATTCCCGGCATCACGGCCCTCGTTTTAAAACGCATGGGACAAATACAATCTTTGCAAATGGAAAACCGCAGAGAACGATTGCTTCCTTTTGCCATCACAGGTTTTTGTTACCTCACAGCCTCTGTCATCATTCAGAATACACTTGACCATGTCAATCAAATGATTTTAATTATTCTGGCCGGAGCGCAACTGGCGATTTTACTTTCTTTAGTGATATCGGTGTACTGGAAAATCAGCATTCACATGATAGGAATCGGCGGAATGGTAGGAACTGAAATATTAATGATGAATGTTTTTAATTTTTCATGGGATGCCATATTGTACAGCACTTTGTTTATTGCGGGCTTGGTAGGCTTTGCCCGCCTCCGACTCAATGCGCATCAACCCGCCGAAGTATTGGCGGGTTTTGTAGTGGGCGTAATTACAGAAACTTTTTTTCTGTTGCTTTACTAAAAACTCAGTTTATTGACAAAGTAAACCGAACGCTTTTTCTTATCGGATTCTTCTTCTATATTCTTGATACGTTGAAAGCCGGTACTCAGGAAAGTATTACCAAACCAATATTCACAATTGCCGCCAAGAGTGTATCGTATCTTATCACCATTCAGATTAGTATTCATTCCCACTTCTTTCTTCATTGTTTCCTGTCCGTCATTATCATAGGTCACCGCCTTTATCGTTGAACCTGTAACATACATAAGTCTGATTTTTGCATCGTCTGATCCCGCATGAATGAACTGTTTTGGGCGCATAGGCTTGTCCTCTACATACATATCGAAAGCATTGCTCCACTGCAAATCTCCTTGATCGTTGAAGGCAGCAAGAGCAGCGTGTGAATACTGAAAGCCATCGAAGACCTTTCTTGTACGCTGTACTGCACGGGTGGTGGTCATACCATTCGGACCAGAAGCCACCGTCACGAAATCGGTATAATACTCGGTGCGGTAAGTAGGATAATAGAACTCACCGAGATAAATGTAAGTACCATCCAGTTCAAGGATATCGTGAGTAACCGTTCGGTAGTCAATATTGAGTTCCTTGCCATGGGCTTCTTTCCTGTCCTGTCGCTTCTCCACTACCTGTTGTGTTCTTTCTGACATGTAGTTAGTGAAGTTATGCAGGTCGAGGAAATTATAATACTTTATAAACTTCAAGCCTGTTTCCGTTAAACCGGCAACATACACTCCATTGGCGAAACCTGTCTTTCCCCTGCTATAAGTTCCGGTTACAATGTATGTTCCGTTGCTTACTTTAGTGAGTGTAGCATTCATCAAATCCGTTTTTTCATCGGGTTTCGGCAGCACAAGAAAATCTCCCGTCTTTTCACCATTTTCATTGAAGCGCAAAAGATATGTTTCATGATGTTTCCGTTTTATCTGAACCTGATATTGAAACCCAATTTCATAACCTGTTGGTGTTTTAATTCTTTCAAGATCAATAAAAGTAAGTTTATGCTTGGTCATGGATTTAAGCATCAGATCCTTTACCTTGCCACTATTCATATCTATTACGATCACATGTGCCGCTTTCTTTACCGTACCTGCTACAAAAAGAGAATTTCCCTGTACATACCATTCATCAACGGAAAATTTTTTCCCAAAAACACCTTCCAGAGAAGTAAAATCAAGGGTTTGCGGATCAATTTTAATCAAGAGGAATTTTCCATTTGTATGATTGTATGATAACATGAACTGAAAATCCTGATTATAAAAAGTCGTTGTTTTATCCCATTTACCAGATACCACAATGGATTTAGTATTTATTTTTTTAAAAGATTCATCAAAAGAATCAAAAACATAAATCTTTTCTTTTTTGCTGTGAATCTCTTTATTTCGATAAATAACAAGAGCTACTTTTTTGTTTTCAAAACCCGAAACCTCAAAATCATCTACCTTGTCTTCATCATATTCTATACGTACAGGTTGTTTTATCTGTGCAACGGAATTCGCAAAAAAGATTGAAGAAAAAAGAAAAGAAAGAAAAATTACTTTGAATTTCATAAAAGGGAAAGGGATTATATTTATCGCAATATCATCGACAAGCCCACAGACGCAGGAGTCAGCACCGGACCATGATTGTGCACAAACAATTCGCTCAAAGAATAATAAGCGAACAAATTGAAATAACCATAACCCAAACGAGTATAAACACCATAACGATACCAATTAATGTTTTTGATGTCGTATTCTCTCAGCTTGGTATCTTCATCAACAAATTGATAATAGTTGGTCACATTCAATCCGGCTTTGGCGCCCAGATAAAAACGGAAGGGTCCTTTTCCTTTTGTGCGCAAACGCAATTCAACAGGAATTTCAAACCATTCCAGCGACAATCGGTTGGAAAGAAAATGTTCTTGTTTGGGATACAAAAAAGTTTGGGTGTTGTTGTTGGTGTATAAAAACTGACCGTTATTCTGAATGTGTTCAACGCTGTATCCAATACCTGCTGCTATGGTAAAAGAACTGTGCCCTAAAGGCCAGTCTTTATAGATAGAAATATTGTAACCAATGGATTGCTCGGGTTTCAGAACAATGCCGCTGGGAGTGGTTAACCATAAATTGCTCACCAAATCAAAGGCAATTCCATCTTCACTCAGCAATCTTTTTTTTCTTTTGAAATAAGTTTTTTTGTGGACATGTGTGGAATCTGTCGCAAAAGCAGGACATGCAAATACCAGGAGAAAAAATATAGGGAGAAATTGCTTCATGAATTATCCGGCAGCTTGCTTCGACTTAAACTTAGACAACATTTTTTTTGCTGTAAGATAAATATTTTCCGTGTCGAATAAGCATTCTTTGTACAAATCATCCTGACTGCCGTGTTCAATAAACTTATCGGGAATTCCCAAACGGATAATATTTGCCTGATAACCGTTATCACTCATAAACTCTAATACTGCCGAACCCATTCCGCCCATCACACAGCCATCTTCCACAGTAATCACATTTTTAAATTTGCCGAAAACTTCGTGCAACAACAATTCATCAATCGGTTTGGCAAAACGCATATCGTAATGCGCCGCAGAAACACCGTCATTCTCCAGTTTTTCGCAAGCGCTCACTGCAAAATTTCCAACCTGGCCTATCGTTAAAATAGCAATGTCATCGCCATTGATTGTTCGTCTTCCCGTACCAATTTTAATGGCCTTCATCGGTGTTTTCCATTCTATCATCACCCCTTCTCCTCTTGGATAGCGAATGGCAAAAGGGCCATTTCCATCCAGCTGAGCGGTGTACATTAAGTTGCGCAATTCAGCTTCATTCATCGGCGCAGCGACCACCATATTAGGAATACAACGCATGTAAGCAATATCGTAAGCACCATGATGTGTAGGTCCGTCGGCACCGGCAAATCCGGCCCTATCCAAACAAAACACCACAGGTAAATTTTGCAGCGCCACATCATGAATCACCTGATCGTAGGCGCGTTGCATGAAAGACGAATAAATATTGCAAAAAGGAATCAGTCCTTCGGCAGCCAATCCGGCTGAAAAAGTAACCGCATGCTGCTCGGCAATACCAACATCAAAAGCTCTGTCGGGCATGGCCGCCATCATTATATTCAAAGAACTTCCGCTGGGCATGGCCGGCGTAATTCCCATAATTTTCGGATTTTTTTCGGCCAGCTCAACAATCGTATGTCCGAAAACATCTTGGTATTTGGGAGGCTGCGGAGATTGCGGAGTGACTTTAATAATTTCACCTGTGTCTTTATTGAAAACCCCCGGAGAGTGCCACACGGTTTGATCTCCAAACTCTGAATGCACAAATCCTTTTCCTTTTTTAGTGAGAACGTGCAATATTTTCGGACCCGGAATATCTTTTAAATCTTTTAAAACCTTGGCGAGATATTTTACATCATGGCCGTCAACAGGACCGAAATAACGAAACTTCAACGACTCAAACATGTTGCTTTTCGTTAGCAATGCCGACTTGATCCCGTTTTCAATTTTTTGTGCTATCACCTGTGCATTCGGACCGAACTTGCTGATTTTACCCAACAAATGCCAAACTTCATCCTTCACTTTATTGTAAGTGGGAGAGGTGGTCATGTCGGTTAAATATTCTTTCAAAGCACCAACGTTTGGATCGATGGCCATGCAATTATCGTTCAGAATCACCAGCATATTGGAAGGTTCAACACCTCCGTGGTTCAAGGCCTCAAAAGCCAAACCTGCTGTCATCGCTCCATCACCTATCACGGCAATATGCTGTCGGTCTTCAATTTTTTTATATCGGGAAGCCACCGCCATTCCAAGCGCAGCGGAAATTGAAGTAGAGGAATGCCCTACACCGAAAGTATCGTATTCACTTTCGGAACGCTTGGGAAAACCACTGATTCCCTGGTATTTTCTATTGGTGTGAAAAATGTCTTTTCGTCCGGTAAGAATTTTGTGGCCGTAAGCCTGATGGCCCACATCCCAAACTATTCTGTCGTAAGGAGTATTGAAAACATAATGGAGGGCAACGGTGAGTTCAACTACCCCTAAACTGGCGCCGAAGTGACCGCCTTTTACCGATACCACATCAATGATGAACTGACGCAACTCATCACTCACCTGAACCAGCTGATTTTCCTTCAGTTCCCTGAGATCTGACGGAATATTGATATTATGTAATAATTCCCCTGCCTTAAAATCCATTGCAACGTTTAACGATGAACTTTGTAAAAATAGTATAAATCGAGGGGATGTCAAATAAAAAAGTCGTCCCGATTGAACGGAACGACCTTTTTATTTCACTAGGTTATTGTTAAACTTTTGGAGTACTCATTTTTAATTTAACCGCCTTCACTTTTTCTTTTACTCTGTAGGCCAGGTAGTATAACACCGGCACTAAAATTAAAGTAAGGAAGGTAGCAAAGCCCAATCCGAAAATGATGGTCCACGACAAAGGTCCCCAGAAGGCCACGCTGTCGCCGCCAAAATAAAGATGCGGATCAAGGTGCGTAAACATTGTTACGAAATCAATGTTGAAACCAACTGCCAGCGGAATCATACCGAGGATAGTAGCGGTTGCTGTAAGAATAACCGGAGTCATACGAATTTTACCCGCTTCCACTACCGCTTCACGAACCGGCATTCCTTCGTCTACCAGAATGTCAATAAACTCTACCAATAAAATACCATTCCTCACCACAATACCGGCCAGAGCCACAATACCAATCATGGTCATGATGATAGAGAAGTTCATTCCGGTGATGGCCAAACCGAGCAATACACCTATGATACTCAGGAAAATCTCAGAAATAATAATGAGTGTTTTGCTGATCGAGTTAAACTGAATGATCAGAATAATTAAAATCAATCCTACAGAAATCAACAAAGCAGTGGAAAGGAAACCCATTTGCTCGGCTTGTTCTTCCTGTTGTCCGGTGTAACTGATTTCAACACCCTGAGGAGTTGTAAACCCAGTTGAAGCTTTTTGAATCTCAGCGATCACTTCATTCGGATTAAAATCACTTAAAACATTGGAGGAAAGAGTAACCACTCTCTTTTGATTTTTTCTTTTTATTCCGCCATAGGTTGTGGTGTATTCAATATCGGCAAAAGCAGAAACAGGAACCTGACGAATCACCCCACCTTTCGCCATGTCACGATAAGTCATTTTCATGTTGCTTAACACATCTACATTTTTTCGTTGGTCTTCCTGATAACGCAACATGATTGGATAATCTTCATTGGCATCTTTGAATCGAGAAACTTCCCAACCCGAAATTGCAAATCGCAATTCGCCACCAACCTGATTGGTATTAATTCCTTCACGATTTAATCGCTCGCGATTCATATTAAAAGAAATTTCAGGTTTACTGCTAATTAAATCCGTTTTCAATTCTTCAACACCTGGAATATTGATTGAATCCAAATAATGTTTCAATGCATTGGAAGCATTCATCAAATCTTCAAATCGGTCACCACTAATTTCAATGCTAATTGGTTTACCAACTGGCGGACCGTTTTGCTCTTGACTCACCGTTACCTCGGCACCAGCAATGCCTTTAATTGCCGCTCTCACCTTGTCCATCACTTCACTGGTTGATTTACCATTTCTTTTACCAAACTCCACAAAAGCAACACCTACTTTCCCTCTGTGTGTTTGCGAACTCAAATCAAAGTTATCATCTGATGCACCAACGGCAACGTTCGCCATCACCGACTGAACAATATCACTGTCGTTTTCAATCACTTTCATTACCCGGGCTTCAACTATTTTAGTAATGGAATCAGTGTATCTAACATCCGTTCCAACCGGTAAACTCACATACACATATATGAAGTTAGGATCAGCAGTTGGAAAAAATTCCACTTTGGGCTGACGCGCAATCATCAATATGATAGAAATGACGAGTAAGCCAAATGTACCTGCAATGACTTTTCCCGGACGGCTTAGCGCCCAATCCAAAAAGCGTGCATAACGCAATTGGATTGACGGCCACAACTTGGTTTGAAATTTTTTAATAGCTTTTTCCATCACGAATTGATAGAATAAATAAACCAACAACATAACAATTACAAAGTTCCCAATACCTCGGGCACTATGCTCTTCCGATCCGGTAGAAAAATCTGAAGCGTAGCACAACACTGCTATAAAAATCATGATGATGGACACCAATCGAATTCTTCGGTTTCGTTTTGCTTTATCCACATTGTCAGCATGAGGTTTCATGAAACTCACTGCAAATACAGGATTGATAATGTACGCTACAACCAAAGAAGCTGTCAACGTAATAATTAATGTAATAGGTAAATACTTCATGAACTCACCCATCATACCACTCCAAAATGCAAGAGGAACAAAAGGGGCTAAGGTTGTAGCTGTACCCGAAAGCACTGGTAAAAATACTTCACCGGCAGCATATTTAGCTGCTTGTTTAATCGGCATTTTTCCATTGTCATAAATACGATGTGTGTTTTCAATCACTACAATCGCATCATCCACAACAATACCCAACCCTAATAAAAAGGCAAACAACACGATCATATTCAATGAAAAGCCCATCATTGATAAAACTATAAAAGCAATAAACATGGATAACGGAACCGACAATCCAACAAACATTGCGTTAGTAGCACCCATGAAAAACATAAGGATGATGGTTACCAAAATAAATCCGATGATGATCGTATTGATCAAATCATGCAAAGTAATTCTCGTTTCTTTAGACTGATCTCCGGTGATTTCAACTTTCAAATTTTCGGGAAAAGAATTGGCTTGCATTTCTTCTACGATCTCACGAATTTTATCAGAAGAAGCAATTAAATTTTCTCCTCCTTTTTTTACAATGTTTAAAGTAATTACATTTTTTCCATTGTGACGACCAAAGCTTTCTTGTTCTTTATGACCATCTTTCACCTCAGCGATATCACGCAAATAAATTGTGGCACCATTTCCGGCATTAATGATGGTGCTTCCTAATTTCTCAACATCTGTATAATCTGCCGAAATACTTACTGATCGGCTCATGCCATTCACCGTAATATTTCCAGCCGAAGAGGTTTTGTTTTCACTACTTACTGCACGTTGAATGTCATACAAAGAAATCATTGCAGCTTGCATCTTATGCATATCCACATTGATTTGAATCTCCCTGTCTAAAGCACCAACCAAATCCACGCGTTTGATTTCTTTTAAACTTTCAATTTTATCTTTCAATTCATCTGCATACTTTTTCAATTTATCCAAATTGTAATCACCAGAAACATTGACAAATAAAATTGGCATTTCAGAAAACTCAATTTCGTTTACTGCGGGTGGGCCCATAATTTCCGACGGATATGGAGGCAAATCGCGCTCAGCTTTATCAACAGCATCCTTCACTTTTTGCTTTGCTTCAGCAACTTTGGCATCGGAATTAAATTCCACCATAATTACCGACATATTTTGAACGGAACTGCTCTTAATTTTTTTAACTCCCGAAACAGCTTTCAGCTTTTTTTCCAATGGCTTTGTCACCAAATTTTCAACATTTTTTGGAGAGGCTCCAGGATATATTGTTGAAACAGAAATTTGTGGTAAAACAATATCTGGAAATTTTTCCTTTGGCAATCCGTTATAAGCTATTATCCCTGCCAGTGTAATGAAAATGGTGAGGATGTAAATGGCCGTTTTATTATCTATAGACCAGCTGGTAGGCCGGAATTCTTTTAACTTTTTTTCCATGACTTAAAATCTTATGATGAACTAATATTGTATTGCGTCGCCGTCGTTTACGTTTTGGTAACCTTTGGTAATGATGACATCACCTGTTGTTAAGCCTTTCAAAATTTCCGTAGATCCGTTGTAGCTTTCTCCAACTTCAACTACTTTCTTTTTAACTGTTGTAGCGCCTTTTTCCTTTTGCGCAACAAAAACAAAACTTTCGGTTTCGCTATGCTGCACAACATCTGTAGGAACAACAATCGCTGAATCAGCTTTGTAATCCACCACTTTCAACACTGCAATCATGTTAGGATGATAATCCGCATTGGCTTCTTTTAAGTCAACCTCCACTGTGAAAGTTCGCGACATCGGATTGATCACTTTTGCAGAATAAGATGCTTTTGCACTCACTTCTTTTTTCAAATCAGGAAAATTCAAAACCACTTCACTTCCGGTTTTTACATGCGCTGCATATTTTTCGGGAACTTCTCCTTTTACTTTTAAAGAAGATAAATTAACCACCTGAAAAGCAGGTATGCCGGGAGCAACAGCTTGTCCCACTTTAACATTCACAGCATCCACCACACCATCAATAGGTGATTCAATTCGCATCATATCCAATTGCTCACGTGTGGTTGCCAATCTTTTTTCCAAAGCTTCTTTATTGGTTTTAGCACCGAGGTATTGCATCTCTGTTCCAATTTTTTGATCCCATAAAGATTTTTGTTTTTCGTAAGCAGTGGTGGCCATTTCTAATTGCGTTTTCAATTCATCAATCCCTTGTAAACCCAATTGATTGTCGAGCTCAGCCAAAGTTTGTCCTTTACGAACTTCTTGTCCGGCCACAACATTTACTTTTACTATAACGCCCATAGAACGGGCAGTAACCCCTACGTTTTCATCAGCATCAATTCTTCCCTGAACTTCAACAAAGTGACGGAAGGTTGACCGTTTCAATATTTCGGTCGCCACCATTCTTCCTGTTGCAACAGCGGCGCCGGTATCTTCGGCAGCAATTTGACTTTCCAATTCTTTAATTTGAGAAGACAAAGTGGCGTATTCTTTTTTCAAATCAGCCAGTTGTGTTTTTTTGTCCGGTTCACCGCATCCCGCTATAATAGTAGCAGCCATGAGTAGTACACTTAATTTTTTCATTTGAGTAGATATAGTTTGCATATTTTATTTTCTTATTTTATTAAACCCGTTGCTTTTTCGTAATCTGTTTTGGCGACCAAATATTCATACATCGCGTTGAAGTAATTAACCTGAGCTTCTTTTAAAGAAGCTTCTGCATTCACCACATCCGAAATTCCTCCAACACCTTGCTCATATTTTATTTTTGTAACATCATAAACTTTTTGTGCCAACTGAATGTTTTCTTTTTGAGTAGTAAGAGAAGAAAGAGCATTTTGATAAGTAGTTGAAGATATTTTAATATCCATATCAATACCCGATTCCATCATCTGTAAGGTATTTTGTGTTTTCAATACATTCAATTTAGCTTGTTGTTTTTTGTAATAGGTTTGTCCGCCATCCCAAATAGGAACATTCATGGTTACTCCTATTAAACTTAATGGATACCATTGTTTAATTGGACTGGATTGAACTCCGAAATTAAATGGATCAAATTTCGGACTCATGTTGATAGTACTGAAATTACTATAGGCCGCTATTGTTGGCATCCATTTTAATTTATTTCTTTTATAGTCCAATTCCATCAGATGCAGCTGAAGTTGCGTCATGGAATAATCGGCGCGCAATGAATAATCAAATTTCTCTTTTATTATCGGCAAATCCTGAATAGGAGCATTCATATCCAGTGAATCTTTCAATACAATCGTTGATTGCATGTCCATTCCCATTTGGAATTTTAAAAGCGCAGATGTTAATTCCACCAAACGACCAATTTTTTCCTTTTCAGTAACAAGGTTATTGTATCCCAATTGTACTCGATCCACATCAATTTTTTCTACAAAACCTTTTTCATTTAACAGCTTTGTATCATCCAGCATCTTCTTAACTCTTTCCAACTGAGCGTCCAATAATTTTATGCGCTCTCTGCTGATCAACACGTTGTAGTATGCTTTGGTAACTGCTACAGTAATGTCAACTTTTGATCGATCAACATTTTTCTGCATCAACTCACTATAAGACTTAGATGCTTGAATCGCCACTAAAACATCACTGTTAAAAATAAGTTGAGAAGCTTGAATTCCCGCAGTATTGTTGTATTGAATCTGAAAACTCCCTTTAGAGTACCGTTGAGGATCATCAATAGGCAATGAAGCTAAAAACGCAGGAGAGCCCGGAAATTTAGCTCCGTCAAAAACAGCAGTTGGCGGTTGCAAATAATCTTTCACATCCAAACTTGCTGATAATTGGGGCTTCCATAAACCCAAAACTTCTTTTTGTTTCATATCAGCAATCTGCTGATCAACTACTACATTTTTATGATTGGCGTTGTTTATGATCGCATAATCAATGGCTTCTTTCAGGGAAAATTCCTGTGCATAGATCACGGAGGTACATAGGCTTAGAGCCAGAAGGAAAAAATTCTTTTTCATTTGTTGTATTTATTTTAGCCTAGGAGGCTATTTGTAAGTCTACTGGTTTAGGTATATGAAGGCATTTAAGCTCCATCAATCTATTCATTTCTTTCAATCCTTTTTCACTTGCAATTCCTGAAAGATGATATTTCACCATTTCAATATATACATCTGCAAATTTGAATTTCGATACCGGGAAAATTCTCGGATCAAAAACCATATCCACTTTCATGATATACAAGATTACTATCACTTCAATGTCAAAATTATCTCTGTAAAAACCGTCTCTGATTCCTTTTTTGATATTGGACAACATGGTATTGAACATAAAACTATTTCTGTATTCAATGAACTGACTCCATGCATGGTGATAATATTTTTCCAGATCAAAATGTAAAGAAGGATGCATTTTCACCAGATTGCTGCAATAAAAATTGCTGATCTCGCAGAGCTCTTCAATAGCATTTAAATTTTTAGCAACAATGTCATTCACCACTTTTTTATCGTGAGCCAATTTCCACTCCATTGATTTTGCCGCCAGTTCCGGACGGTCTTTCACGTATTTGTATAATGTTTTTTTAGAAACCTTTAATTCCTTCGCCATGTCATCCATGGTAATATTCTTGATTCCGTTTTTCATGTACACATCGGTTGTTCTGCGGTACAGCTCGTATTCCTGACTTTCCATAAAGCTTTTCTTTTAAAATGTTTCCAAATGTAAGTCAATTTATGTGTCGACACAATGTTTTAACATATTCGTTTCCAAAAAATAGGTGAACGGTAAAATATCTTCGGTCAAATGACAAAGTCAAACGGCGAAAACTATAAACTTTTTATTTACTTTTAAGCTTCACAAAAAATTAAGAATGACGAACGGCAACGCAGAAAAATTAAAACAGAGTTCCATCAAAGAACTCTTGGTATCAAAGGATTTCGGAAGAGATGTTTTGGTGAAAGGATGGGTTCGCTTTTTCAGAAGCAACAGATTTATTATTCTCAACGATGGTTCAACAATAAACAATATTCAGGCGGTAATTGATTTGGATAAAGTGTCGGCCAATGAAACCAAAGACATTTCGGTGGGCGCCTGCATGGCAATATCAGGAAAACTAATGGAATCAACAGGTTCCGGACAAACAGTTGAAATTCACGTTTCTTCTTTTGAAGTTTTAGGAGCGGCCGATCCCGAAAAATATCCGCTGCAACCCAAAAAACACTCGCTGGAATTTTTGCGGGAAATAGGGCATTTGCGTCCGCGCACCAACACTTTTAGCGCCATATTGCGCTTGCGCCACGCCATGACTTTTGCCATTCATAAATTTTACAACGATCGCGGATTTTTTAATGTGCATACGCCCATCATCACCGGCTCCGATTGTGAAGGCGCAGGAGAAATGTTTCGTGTAACTACACTGGATCCTAAAAATCCGCCTTTGAAAGAAGATGGCTCTGTGGATTACAAACAGGATTTCTTCGGAAAAGAAACCAACCTCACTGTTTCCGGACAGTTGAATGGTGAACTGGCAGCAATGGCGTTGGGAAAAATTTACACTTTCGGACCCACTTTCCGCGCCGAAAATTCCAACACCACCCGTCACCTCGCTGAATTCTGGATGATAGAGCCCGAAGTGGCCTTCAATGAAATTACCGAGAACATGGACCTCGCCGAAGATTTCATTAAATACCTGATCGCTTACGCTTTGGAAAACAATAGTGATGATCTCGAGTTTTTGAAACAACGCCTCCTCGACGAAGAAAAAGACAAACCGAAAGAACAACGCAGTGAAATGGATTTGATTGAGAAACTCCGTTTTGTTCTCAACAATAAATTTGAACGCATTACTTATACTGAGGCCATCGACATTCTCAAAAATTCAAAACCGCACAAAGCCGGGAAATTCCAGTTTCCTATTGGTGAGTGGGGCTTCGATATGCAAAGTGAACACGAGAAATATCTGGTAGAAAAACATTTTAAAAAACCGGTCATCGTTACCAATTATCCTCGCGAAATCAAAGCCTTCTACATGAAACAAAATGAAGATGGAAAAACCGTTGCAGCCATGGATGTACTGGTACCGGGAATTGGCGAAATCATCGGAGGTTCACAACGCGAAGAAAATTACGACAAACTGATGGAAGCCATCAAACGCTTTAATATCCCTGAAAAAGATATCTGGTGGTATTTGGATACACGCCGCTTTGGCACCGCTCCCCACGCCGGTTTCGGATTGGGCTTTGAAAGATTGATGCTCTTCATTTCAGGAATGGGAAATATACGCGATGTGATTCCTTTCCCGAGAGCACCTAAAACAGCGGAGTTTTGATGATAAGGGCGATAGATCCTTCCTTCGTCAGGAAGACAAATGTGATTCATTTCCTGAAGTGGATTTTCGAATATGGTTGTCCTCCTGACGAAGGAAGGATCTATCGCCCTCAAAATAGAATAAAAAATATATTTGTGAATTATGGCAAAACTAAAAAACATACATCCGGGAGAAGTACTAATGGAGGAGTTTTTACTTCCATTGGAAATCACTGCTTACCGACTTTCCAAAGAAATTTCCATCCCTCAAACCCGTTTATCGGAAATATTGAAAGGAAGAAGAAGAATAACTGCTGACACTGCCTTGCGCTTGAGTTTGTATTTTGGTAATTCTCCAAAATTCTGGCTGGGATTACAAGATGATTTTGATATTGAAGAAGAGCAAAATCACAAAGGGAAGGAATTTCAAAACATTAGAAAGTATACCGGAAAGGCGGCCTAATCCACAAATAAGGATCTATTTTTAAATTCATGGTTACCTTTTCCCCATCTCTGACATAAATACAAAAAAGCATTTATGGAAGATCATGAAATCATCAGTAAAATAAGAAAAGGGGAAAGAGAAAAAGCACTCAAAATTCTTTATAAAGAATTCCCGAAAGTAAAACACAACATCATCACTTCAGGTGGAAACACAGAATCCGCTGAAGAAATTTTCAACGACAGTTTATTGCTACTCATTGAAAAAGTAAGCGACCCTAATTTTGAACTCACTTCAAAATTATCCACTTATCTCTATGGTATCGCGCGCCTGCTTTGGAAAAACCAATTGCGCAAACAAAATAAAAATCACGAATTAGAATGGAGTGACACTCTCATAATATCCGAACAGGATATTGGTTATGATCATGTACAGGAAGAAAAATTTGCAGCTATGGAGCGAATTATTTCTTCACTATCGGCAAAGTGCCAGGAAATTTTCGAGCGATTCTACTTTAAAAAAGAATCGATGGAAAATTTAGCCAAGGCACTCGGATTCTCTTCGGTGAATTCGGCCAAAACACAAAAGTACAAA
>JAHEZL010000043.1 GCA_023251095.1 Flavobacteriales bacterium | reverse complement strand
ACGGCCATAACATAAACTGAACACCATCCACATTGTAATTTATAAATATGCGTTCGTGATTTGCCCACGTTATTGCATACGACGTCGGCTAGCGCGGTACAAAAGCGTGGGCAGGAGTTCAAATAATTACAAAAAATAAAAAGTCATATTGACCCTTCGTATCAAAAATTTTATATGAAAAAACCAAAAGTATGCGGAATCAGCTAAAACATCATGAAAACGTAATGGGGCATATCAGGCAATAACTTTAGACACTTTTGCTCTATTCCAAAGGCAACTTTTGGATCGACATCATAAATCCCAATTCATGAATTTTTCAATGGGGTTTGTTATGATCGTCCATTTTGTCGTACATATCTGTATTTTGTTTCAAAATTGAAAATTGACAACGCAAACGATGGGAAATGCCATTACTAACCCAGGAAGATTTATTGAAAAAAAGATTTTGCATGAACAATTTGGATGTCCGGATCCCAAGTTTCCAAATAAATTGCCTCCTGGTGTAACTCAGCAACCTTGCAATGATGATTGGAAAGAACAACGGAATCGGGCTAGTCAAGTATGCACATTTAATGGATTTTAGCCTGGAATACCCGGATTAGATGACGTTAAAGTTGCCAAGTGTCAAGGCAAAGTACAGGCCAGTTTCCGCCATTGTAAATGAAAAGACATTGTTTATTCATCATACACAGTGTCAAATTTGAAATTTTGTATAAATTACTTGATTTGACTTAATTTAATTAAAAATCATCAGCAGTTGTTGTTTGTTTACATTTCAATTTAAACATAACTAAATCTTTCATTTTCAATTTGAACGTAAATATATATCCATTGTGGTCGACCTCGATTTCATCGGACATCCAATCACGAACGGCGGATTCTATTGTGTGCCACTCCATTTTCTCCGCCTCAGGACATGAATCAACATTCATCGCCACTTTGACGTTGAGGTTCTTATCGCCTTTTAAAACATCGACTTGATATCTGATCTCCGGGACAACGCATCTTTGTATCCAGCTCTTGATAAATTCGACTGCGTTTGTCTGTGCTTGTGATTGTGGTCTTGGCGTTGATCGCATTACTGGATATTCTTTGCTATCTTCCATTCTTTATATGTTTTCCCGGGGTTAATTGATTTGATTTGAGTTGATTGTCTTTTGGATTTAAAAATTGAAATTTAAAAAATAGAATTCATGAATTGCAAATGAAAATGTTTACAAATAGAAAGTTTTTTCAATAATTCAAAAATTGAAAAAGGTTAAAAGTAAACAAACAACATGAACATTGACAAGCACGAAGTTAAAGACGAGGCTCCATCTGATGAATTTAAAGAGACGCTACGAATGCTTAAATCAACCCCAAATACAGATGTAATTGAATTTACTAAGAGTTGGATCAAAAGATGCGTCGTACCGGAAATTATATATCAACTCGATCAATACCGCAAGCATCCACTCGATAATCAAACAGGCTATATTGAAGTTAAAGTGATTATGAATACAAAGCAACATCCGGAAGTGAGTAGAATGCAATGGTGTGATATATCCACGATCGTTTCCGAATGGTTATGCGACGGAGTCAGTTGTGAAAATCTAACTAATGATGACATTTTTACATTTAAACTTAAACTTGATTAAAAACCTAAAACGATGTGATTTAAATTTGCTAATTACAGAATAGAACATTTTTATGTATAAGAAAGTTTGAAATGAAACACACAACAAAGAGAAAACATCATTTATATGGAATAGATGATGAATAGATAGTCCAAATTGAGAAAGGATGACATCCCAAGTGTTTAAACCGGAATGGCGATGATATATGAGAAAACAGGGCAAAATACTAAAAAGTAAAAAAAATCTGAAAAATCGCGCATGGTAACTGACAGTGTATGAAAATTATTTTCGTAGTTGGTTATATATGACTAGTATATGTATAGTAGTTATGTTTAAACATGTTCATATATGGATGTTTAGTAACACATGTTGTACTATTCTATACCTCA
>JAHEZL010000028.1 GCA_023251095.1 Flavobacteriales bacterium | reverse complement strand
AACGTTTTTTATCCCTTAAAACTACTGCTCACTTTGCTCAGGATTTACTGCTCACTTTACTTGGGATTCCATTACCCACTTTTGTGTAGATTCTATTGCTCTGCTTAGTAGGATTTTCCAGATTATCCTGCTGCCAAAATTGAAAAAACTTATTGTTGCTGTTATTGGTTCCTGCTTTATCAAATTGACACAACATCCAATCCCTTCTGCTTTCTGGCTCTTCTTCAATACTTCTCAAAATTGATTTTGAAGTATGTCGTTTTAAATCTCTGATAATATCTGACAAATTTCTTTCCTCTGCCTTGCACACCAAATGCACATGATTGCTCATTAACACCCACGCATAAACAACTAATCCTTTTTTGTCAATGCAATAATTTAAACTGTCTACAAAAATTTCGCGATATCTGTTTCTTGTAAAAACATCTATCCAATCCACTACCGCAAAGGTTATAAAGTAAACTCCCTCCGGGTTGGAGATTCTGTACTTGCCATCCATAAAATTTAATTAGGACTGCTAAGGTAAAAATCACAATGGAATTAAAATGTTTTTCCTGCGGAAAAAAGAAGCTGAAAGCTTCTACGTCCACTCGCTGTTTCGCAAAGTTCGCTTCGCTAAACTTTGCGAAGCGGCGCTTGCGGGTGGCATTCTTTTTTAGTCAATGTGTGAATGATGTAAGTTATCCCCATAGTTCTGTAACAGTTGCCGCTCATTACTTACGCACCTTTACTAAGTGGAGATTATTTCACACTTAAATAAAAAACTATGACAACTTCAACCGAATTAAAAGGAAACTGGAACGAGATAAAAGGGAAACTCAAACAGAAATTTGCTTTGCTTACCGACAATGATTTATTGCTGGTAGAAGGCAAACAGGAAGAAATGCTGGGCCGCTTGCAAATCAAACTCGGAAAAACAAAAGAAGAAATACAAAAATTAATTTCTGAAATCTAAACAGCATCAATCATCTATAAAATAAATGAAAATGAAAAAATCAATATTACTATTTACCGCATCAACCCTGCTTACAGGTGCAATTTTAACGAGCTGCAGCACACCTGCCGAAAAAGTTGAAAATGCTGAAACAAATGTTACCGAAGCAAATGAAGAGCTGGATCAGGCCAATGATGAATACTTAGCCGACATCACCTCTTATAGAACAATGACAGATGATAAAATTGCAGCCAACGAAAAAAGCATTGCTGAATTTGAAGCCCGAATAGCCAATGAAAAAAAAGAAGCTAAGGCTGATTATCAAAAGAAAATTGATGAGCTGAATCAAAAAAATACCGACATGAAAAAGAAAATGGATGATTACACAGCCGACGGAAAAGAAAACTGGGAAAATTTTAAAACTGAATTCTCTCACGATATGGATGAGCTGGGTACTGCTTTCAAAGATCTAACGGTTAAAAACACTAAATAATTATGAGGAAAATAATTCACCTGGCGATTGCACTTGTTTTACTGACAAACATCAGCATCGCACAAACAACTACTACGATCACTACAACCACAACTACTAAGTCTTCTTCGTCATCTGAAAGATATGGTAAAACCTTGAATCTTGGATTAGGAATCGGATACTACGGCTATGTTGGTCATTCTATCCCTGTGCTTCATTTGAACTATGAATTTGATGTTGCAAAAAATTTCACTCTGGCTCCTTTTATTAGTTTTTATTCTTACCGAAACGACTATTACTACGGAAATCCGAAAAACGGATATCTATACTACGGCTATCACGAAACCGTGATTCCTATTGGTGTTAAAGGTTCATATTATTTTGACAACCTGTTTCAGGCCAGCTCAAAATGGGACTTTTACATAGCAGGTTCCCTGGGTTTTGCCATTGTGAATGCCTATTGGGATGCCAATTATACCGGCGACAGAAATGTATATCGCGCAGCAAGTCCGCTCTTCCTCGATATTCATCTCGGCACCGAATATCATTTCAATAAAAGAGTGGGAGGCTTTTTGGATTTATCCAGCGGGGTTTCAACTATCGGTTTAGCTATTCATTAATTAAAACTTAAAAAAATCTCTTATGCCAAATAAAACCAAATGGGCAATAGATCAAACCCACAGCGAAATTGAATTTAAAGTGCGACACTTAATGATCTCTCATGTGAAAGGTTCGTTTAAAACTTTTGACGCCAGTATTTATACCACCGATAAAGATTTTAAAACTGCTGAAATTGATTTATGGATCGACTCCTCCTCCATCAACACAGGTGATTCCAAAAGAGATGAACACTTAAAAAGCGCCGACTTTTTTGATGTGGAAAACCACAAACAAATCACTTTTGTTTCAAGCACTATCGGAAAAGCAGATGAAGATGGAAACCATGAAATATGGGGAGAACTCACCTTGAAAGGCATTACGAAAAACAGCAAGCTAAATGTTCAGTTCGGCGGCATTTTAAATGATCCGTGGGGAAATGAAAAAGCGGGATTTACCGTAACAGGGAAAATCAACAGAGCTGATTTTGGATTGGTTTGGAACACCACATTGGAAACCGGTGGTTTAATGGTAAGTGAAGAAGTAACTATTTCATGTGAAATACAACTCATAAACACCACCCCCACTTCCTTAATCATGGAATTACAAACAATAGCAGAGAAACAATCCAACTAAAAATAATTTTTATGAATCCTAAAGACAACGAAAATCCAAAAACAAGCTCGCCACCGCGTGATGGTGCCGATCATACCCAACCGGATGTTGACGCCGATAAAAGCGAAAAAGACAACGATGCCGATAAAACAAAAAAAGAAAATCACTTCGAAAGCACAGAAGCTGAAGTTAAAGCCAATCAAACCTCAGAATAATAAATAATTAAAAACAAAAATCATGGGAAATTTACTTTACGCAATCGCAGTAGTATTAATCATCATTTGGGCCATAGGCTTTTTTGCTTACAGCGCCGGGGGATTAATTCACATCTTATTAATCATTGCACTGATCTCCGTTGTACTAAGAGTTATTCAAGGAAGAAACGCAGTATAAATTTTATCAATTAATTCATTTAAAACCAAAAATTATGAGCACACAAAAAGTATTATTAGGAGTGTTGGCAGGAGTTGCCGCCGGAGCATTATTGGGCGTATTATTTGCTCCCGACAAAGGGTCGGAAACCAGAAAGAAAATTTCTAAAAAAGGCAGTGACACAGCCGATGATCTGAAAGAAAAATTTGATGATCTGCTGAGCAGCATCACCGGAAAAATTGAAGCAGTAAAAGAAGAAGCTTGCGATTTATATACATCAGGAAAAAGCAAAGCAGAAGATCTTAAAAAAGATGTGACATCAGCAATGAACTAAAATCTGTTTATAAAACATCTCTTACAGAAAATTGAAAAATTATGGAAGACAAAATAATCCAAATCACACCATTACTTGAAAGGCTTGAACAATATGGAAAAACAAGCTGTGAGTTAATTAAACTCAAAGCTATTGAAAAAGCAAGCGGAACAATTTCTCATGCTATTTCACGCACAATATTTCTGGTTGTGTTTTTCATATTTATCACTTTATTCAATATTGGCGTAGCGCTTTGGCTCAGTGAACTACTGGGAAAAATCTACTATGGATTCTTTTGTGTTGCCGGATTTTATGGTGTTGTAGGAGGTGTTTTATATTTTTTTATGCACAACTGGATGAAAAGGCGCGCAAGCAATCATATCATTTCACAAATGCTTAATTAAAAACAAAATGAAAAAAATAAATTCCGCCGTCGAACTAAGAGAAGCAATTCTCTTGCTCGAAATCATACAACAAGAAGAAGCTCATTTGCTCAAAGAGCAATTTAAAATCACCTACGAAAGTTTAAAACCTTCCAACATTATTAAAAAATCATTCCGGGAAATTATTACCGCACCCGATTTAAAAACAAATGTTGTAAATGGGTTAATTGGCTTCGCATCAGGAATTTTAGCAAAAAAAGTTTTTGTAGGAAACTCACACAACCCCATCACAAAAATATTGGGAGTGGTGCTGGAAGTGGCAGTAGCAAACAAAGTGGCGCTCAATGCCGAAGGACTTAAATCAATGGCCGGCACTCTTCTTGAAAAATTAATTCATCCCAAAATCAATTCTGATAAAGCATGATAGATACCTCATTTAAAATACCGTTTTATGCTAAAGCCTCCCTCTTCCTTATTGGCTTAACAGCATTGATTGGCCTATTGCACATTGCCGAAGACATTATTATTCCTATCATATATTCCACCATTATTGCGATCGTGCTGACGCCCGTTGTAAATTTTTTAGTGCGTAAAAAAATCAACCGAACCTTGGCCATCACCATTACCATTTCAATTTTAATTGCGCTTATTTTATCCCTCATTGTTCTTCTTTCATCGCAAGCAAGCATATTCAGCGATTCCTTTCCGGCTTTACTGGATAAATTTGATTTATTACTGCAACAAACAGTAGCGTGGACCTCCTCCACTTTTAATGTAAGTCCCGACAAAATAAATTCGTGGATTGACGACGTAAACGTTCATCTCATCAGCGAAAGCAAAACAATGATAGGTCAAACTTTAGCAAGCATCGGGAATTTGTTGGTGGTACTGGTTTTAATTCCTGTTTACGTTTTTATGATTCTCTATTACCAACCCTTACTCCTCAATTTTATTCATAAAGTTTTTAGCTACAGCAAACAAAAATCGGTCAATGAAGTACTCACTGCTACAAAAGGAATTATTCAAAGTTATTTAGTCGGACTCTTACTGGAAGCCTCAATAGTAGCCACTTTAAATGCTATCAGCCTAATGATCATCGGCATTGATTATGCTATTTTACTGGGAGTACTTGGCGCAATACTAAATGTAATCCCTTATCTGGGCGGAATAATAACACTCACCTTAACTATGTTAATTGCTTTAGCAACCAAAACTCCCTTCCATGCTTTAATGGTGATGATCACTTTTTTAACTGTTCAAATCATCGACAACAATTATCTTGTTCCGAAAGTAGTAGCTTCAAAAGTGCGGATTAACGCATTGATGTCAATCATTGTTGTAATTATTGGCGGGGCCTTATGGGGAATTAACGGTATGTTTTTATCTATTCCGATAGTAGCCATAATTAAAGTGATTTTTGATCATATTGACGGATTAAAACCCTGGGGATATTTATTAGGCGATACTATTTCAACCACAAAAAAATCATGATCTCTTCCTTAAAAATATTTTTTGAAGAAGCGGGTACCTTAACCCATTTCACTTTGCGCTTTTTCAAAGAATTATTTATTCCGCGATATGAGTTCAAAGAATTCATTAAACAAGCCTACTTAATAGGCTACAAATCTTTTCCCTTAATTGCTGTTACAGGATTTATTATGGGATTGGTGCTCACGATACAATCGCGTCCGACTCTGATGGATTTTGGTGCCGAATCATGGTTGCCGGCAATGGTAGCTGTTTCCATCGTTCGCGAAATCGGACCCGTGATCACCGCTTTAATTTTTGCAGGAAAAGTAGGATCGGGAATCGGCGCCGAACTAGCCTCCATGAAAGTGAATGAACAAATTGATGCTATGGAAGTTGCAGGAAATAATCCTTTTAAATTTTTAGTGGTAACGCGCATTGCCGCTGCTACTTTGATGTTACCGATACTGGTAATAGTAGCCGATGCCATTGCCTTGTACGGCTCCTACATCGGATGCAATTTACAAGGCGACGTAAGTTTTCCTTTGTTCTTTTTACAGGTTATTGAAAAACTTTCTTTCGCCGATATTTTTCCTGCTATCATCAAAACTTTTTTCTTCGGATTTGCAGTAGCACTGATTGGTTGTTACAAAGGCTATTACGCTAAAAATGGCACGCAAGGCGTTGGCGAAGCAGCTAACTCAGCTGTTGTGTATTCATCCCTAGCCGTATTTATTATCGATATGATGGCGGTGCAAATAACCAATTTATTATAATGGAAAGCGTAATAGAAATAGCACACTTAAAAAAATCTTTTGGCAGCAATGAAGTGCTGAAAGACATCAATTTAAAAATTGAAAAAGGTGAAAACCTGGTGGTGTTCGGTAAATCGGGAAGCGGTAAATCAGTATTGATAAAATGCTTGGTGGGGTTGATCGATCCTAATGGTGGAGAAATTACCGTGTTGGGAAAAAACCTCAACGAAGTAAAAGGCAAAGCATTGAATGAGCTGAGAAAAAAAATTGGTTTTTTGTTTCAAAGCGGTGCTTTATATGATTCCATGACGGTGAGAGAAAATTTAGAATTTCCACTGCGTGATTTGTCGAAACCAAAAGAAGAAACCGATGCTCTAGTTCTGGAAGCATTACAAAATGTGGGATTGGAAGAGGCCATTGATAAAATGCCCTCAGAGCTTTCGGGCGGAATGAGAAAACGAATCGGACTCGCCCGCACCTTAATTTTAAAACCCGAAATCATTTTGTATGATGAACCTACCACCGGACTGGATCCCATTACTTCCAAAGAAATCAGTGAGCTGATTTTAGCGGTGCAAAAAAAATACAATACGGCTTCCATCATCATCACACACGATGTGGAATGTGCCCGCCTCACAGCCAATCGCATGATGATCCTTAAAAACGGAACAGCCGCTGCCGAAGGAACATTTACAGAATTGTCGCAATCAAACGACAATGAAATACGCGCCTATTTTCAATAATATTTAAAAATAAAATCATGGAAAAAACATCGGGTCATAAAATAAAATTGGGGATTTTGGTTACTATCAGCGTCGCTCTGTTTATTGCAGGAATATATTTTATAGGCAACAGGCAACAACTCTTCAACTCTACTTTCCGCATCAGCGGAATTTTTAAAGACATCAGCGGACTGCAGGTAGGCAACAACGTGCGCTTCTCGGGTATCAACGTTGGCATCATTGAAGACATTCAGCAAATTACCGATACTTCAGTACAGGTAGATATGTTGATTGACGAGGAAAGCAGAAAATTCATCAAAAAAAATGCTAAAGCCAATATTGGTTCTGATGGATTGATGGGAAGTAAAATTTTAATTATTACAGCCGGAAAAGAGGGAGCGAAACCAATGGTGAACAACGATTTTATTGAAACACGTCAGCCGATAAACATGGATGAAATTTTTTTAAAATTAAAAATGACGGGCGACAATGCAGCCAGCATCACCGGAGATCTTGCTGCAATCATGGAAAATATCCGCAGCGGAAAAGGAACCATCGGTAAATTATTTATGGATACCACCTTCGCGGAAAATTTAGATAAAACGCTCATCAATATTAAACAGGGCAGCAGCGGTTTCAAAAAAAATATGGATGCCGCAAGTCACAATGTTTTGTTGAATGGTTTTATGAATAAAAAGGAAGATAAAAAAGAGGATAAAAAAGAAAAAAAGGATACGAAAGAAAAAGAGAAAAAATAATAAAAGTATAAAATCCCTCTGCCTGCGCACAGAATTCCTTCGCACCTCCCTTTTTCAAAGGGAGAAGTGCACTCCTCATCCATTCTCGAGTAATGTTTTTCAGGAAGTGGGCTTCTCCCTTTGAAAAAGGGAGGTGCGAAGGAATTCTGTGCGCAGGCAGAGGGATTTATTTACTTAACAGCTTCCATTTTCTTCTCAATCACAAAAAGTAAAAACCACAAAGCTTCACTCTTCATTCCTTTTCCAAAAAAATAGCTTTTGCCTTTGTTGGATTGTATTTTTATTTCTTGTCGCCAGTTGTAAATTCCGACAGATTCAATGGACGAAATTTTTATATCAAAACCTGTATTGGAAAAGGCGCTTTTTTCATTTACAATCAAAAGATCGTCATGAAACACCAATACAACTACGCCTGCCGCATTGGTTAAAATAAAATACAAAACTGTAAAGGCCAAAGACAGGAAAATCAATGAAAAAAGAAGAGTGGATGATAGCGTAAAATAAAAACCTATACCTGCTGCAATCAAAACTATCAAACCAACTAAGAACAATGAAGGATTAAAAGTAGAACAGTCTAGTTGAAAGGTGTGGCCATCTCCTTTACATTGAATTCCTTTGGGAGGATTTTCAATAGAAGTGAAATGATGTTTTTTGTTTTGCCGGTTCACTTTTTAAAAATAAAGTACACTGCTAAAACCAAAAAAAAACAACCAATCAAATGATTCATTCTGAAAGTTTCATTTTTAAAAACAAGTAAAGAAAAAATCATGAAAATCACCAGTGTAATCACCTCCTGAATCACTTTTAGTTCCATCAGAGAAAACGGGCCTCCATTGTCTTTATATCCCAAACGGTTAGCCGGAACCTGAAAGCAATACTCAAAAAAAGCGATGCCCCAGCTGATGAGAATGATAGAAATGAGTCCGAGATTTTCGAACCATTTCATGTCTTTAAATTTCAAATGCCCGTACCATGCAAAAGTCATGAAGGCATTGGAAAGCACCAGTAATCCTATGGTATAGAAAGCTCTCATGTTTTATTTGAGCATAAAGGTTTCGATGGCGCTACAATAATTCCCCATCTCCATTTTCACCTGTAAAGTATTGTGATCGGCATCAGCCACACTGTGTTTTTCGGAATAAGTTCCCTTGTAATTTTTGTACACCACATAACCGTGCGATTCGGGTTTTAAAAATTTATCTTTTTCACTTTGCAACAACATAAAAGGTTGTTGTACTTTTTTAATTTCTTCGGCATTGTTCACTTTCACGTTGGTGAAATAGGAAGCGGGCAAGGCCAATTGTGCGGCATCCTGAACCATAAGCTCGGCAGACGCGAAAGGATTTTCTAAAATTAATTTGGAAGGCACCAAAGTACTTCTCGGTTCGGCCAGTAATTTAACTGCCGGTGCCGATCCTAAACTGAAGCCGTAAATCACTACACGATCATTGGTAAAGCCTTTGCTTTTGAGCCATTCCAAAGCAGTAGCCACATCCTGGTACAATCCTTCTTCGCTGGGTTCTCCTTCCGAGAGACCGTAACCGCGGTAATCCAGAGTCATTACTGCAAAGCGATTTTTACCGCCAACATTCGCCAGCAACTTGGTGCGCGGCCAGTAAAAATCCATGTGTTGTTTGTTTCCGTGACAATACAAAATCACGGTGTCTTTATTAATAGTAGCAAAATCACCAACGTACAAAGCTTTAATGACGTAGGTTGTAGCGCTGGCACTATCCTTTGAATACAAATCCACTTCGTGCATGTTGCCCTGCGAAATATTGTAATTGGACGTGAGAGGAAAATCGGTTATACCCGGATAATTGTCCCAACGGTAAGAAGTGATTTTTTCATTGTTGTACATATTGGAATCCAATCTCAAACAGGATTGCAACAAGAAAATGCCGGATATAAAAATTAAGATTCTCATTTTGCCGCAAATATTTTATACACTGTAAAGTAAACACCAATGGCTCCTGTAGTGGAAATAGGATTGTAATAGCTCACCACCACTTCGTCGTTGCGGGAAAACAAACCCATGTATTTAAATTCCAAACTATAGCGCCACAAAGCCGAACCCGCGTTAATTCCCAGTTGCGGAGCGAGCAACCAGTTTTGAGGTTGAGGCTGACCGTTGGCTCTCGTTCTGTTTAATTCTATCCAGTTGGCCACTCCGATATAAGCATAAGCAGATGCTTTTTTATCACCCGGACAATCGCAATGCCTCGATAAATCCCCTGCAAAATTCCAGTAAACATTTAAATCCAGTTGAGGATACACCCTTAAATTCCAATCCCATTTATCCAGCATCACATTCAACACCGGAGAAGCTGAAATCCCTATTTTACTTCCTTCGAAATAATGAACGCGGTGCACGAGGCCTAATTCTATTTGTCCCACACCGTAAGCCAAAGCAGTAGGATGCAATGATCCGAAAACCGTAGTGTTTTTTTTCCAGCCATATGCGTAATTCACACTGGTGAAAGGAACGGGAATGACCAATCCTGAGTAATTGATGAGCGGACCGCCCATATTAAAACTCACCGACTGCTCGCCTCTTTTCAGCGGAACAACATATCTGCTGGGCGCGCAGGAAGCGATAAAAATGAATAAAAAAACAAAGGGAAATAATTTCTTCATACTAACAACTGTGCTACTATTTTATCAATGGGGAAAGATAAATCTTCTGCTTTAAATTGCGTCAAATCTACCCATCTGAAACATTGGATCTGGTCGCCTATAAATGTAAAAGGTTTTTCAACACAAAGAAAATTAGGGTCGCCAATCAACTTCACTTTATAATAAAAACTAATGAGTTGTTCCTGCGGATTGAAAGCCGAAATCTGTAAAAAATCATTGTGGTAAAAATAATCGCCCACTTCAATTTCCTGATTCATTTCTTCTATGAATTCCCTTTTCAAACACTCTGTAAAAGATTCTCCAAACTCTAATCCTCCGCCGGGAAATTTGGTCATGCGCATTCCTCCGCGGATTTCATCGGTGAGGAGCACTTTACCGTCTTTTATCAAGAGGCCGTAAACACGAAGGTTCCAGATGGAGGGGTTCATTTTTATAATTCTTGAAATCTAAACTAATGTTTTTAGGTTAGATTTTTTCACCCCCTCTACGTCATTGCGAAATTTTTGTACTCAAAAATGAAGCAACCTCATCATCATTTTTTAATTTTACGTCAGCTAAACAAATTTCCAGCAATATTAGACATGGCAAAAAAACTAAAGAAATACAGCCTTGATGAAATCAAAGATGAAGTCGTTGGCAAAAAAGGAAGCTCAAAAAGAGATGCCTATGAATATGAATTGCAAATGGACATCATTGGCGAATTAATAAAAAAAGGGAAATAGAGAAGGGGTTATAAAAATTGCTTAAGGTTTCCCCGCCCTTATCATCTCCCTTTTCCCCGGAGGGCCCGGTACATTTTCCACCTGAAAACCCACCTCTTTTAAATCCCGTTTCACCTGCCCCTTAGCGCAATAAGTCACTAAAAACCCGCCGGGAATTAATGCCTTGTACATTTTTTCAAAAATGGCTTTGCTCCACATTTCAGGTTGCTTGTCGGGAGCGAAGGCATCGAAATAAATGATATCAAATTGTTGAGTAAAATCAATGTCTGCGATGTCTTTTTCGAGTTTGCTTAAAGTGAAATAATCGGAGACGGGAATGACCATCTCCCAATTCAACACATGAATTTCATCAAACCATTCGGCTTCGCCCAGTAATTCACCATAATTGAGGGCGCGGATCATGTCTTCGGGAACAGGATATTTTTCAATTCCCACATAATTCACCCTTCTGCCTTTTTTGTGCGCCTCCAGCATGGTGATAAAAGCATTGAGTCCGGTGCCAAAGCCAATTTCCAAAATAGCCACCTCCCCTTCCGTTTTGTAAAATCCTTCTTTTAAAAACACATGCTGAGCCTCCTGCAAAGCCCCGTGAACAGAGTGATATGTTTCATTCAATGCATCAACCCGCAGGGAGTGGGAACCATCATTGGTGGTGATTAAGGTGCGTTGATCGGACATGGCTTAAAAGTAAAAAGTTAAAAGACAACAGCCAAAAGTGGCTTTCATGGAAACATTTTAATAAATTGGCCCCAATAAAAATCTTTTTTCAGGGCCGGGGCAACCCTTTGTATAAAGGTACGTCAATAATATTAAGCTGTATTTAATGGGTATTTTAAAAGACAATACTATTATCATTCGTGGTTGCATTGAGGGCGACCGCCGCAGTCAGCAACGTTTATACGAGGCTTACTACGGTAAAATGATGGTAGTGTGCCGACGATATGCTAAAGACAACGATGAAGCTCTGGATATCTTTCAGGAAGGCTTCATTAAGGTTTTTAACAATATCAGCAAGTATGGAGACAAAGGTTCTTTTGAAGGTTGGATCCGCAGGATCATGGTAAACACTGCAATTGACCACATTCGCAAGAATAAGGTGAACAACAGTATGGTAGAGCTGAACGAGCGCCATACCGATACAATGAGCGAAGAAGAAGATGAAAGTGATGCGATTTTGAACAACATAGGCTATGACGAGTTATTGCTGTGTGTTCAGGATTTATCGCCGGCTTACCGACAGGTGTTTAACATGTATGTAGTCGACGGTTTTTCACATCAGGAGATTGCCGATGCACTCAACATCAGTGTTGGAACATCGAAATCGAACCTGTCGAAAGCAAAAGTGAATTTGAAGAAATTACTGAGTGATAAAATAGCAATGGTGAGCAAACAACAATAATGGGCGACTTTAACGACCATATTAAAAACACATTCGACGGAGAGGAAATCCCCTTCAATCCCGAACATTGGGAACAAATGAAGGACAGATTGAATCAAAGCCCCGCTCCTACTTCTTTTGAAGAAGGGGCTAAAAATATTTTTGAGAGTGCCTCTGTACCTATGGCCGCCGGTGCCTGGGATCAATTTTCACAAAAACTAAATGAAGCGCAGTCTACTCCTTTTGAAAAAGGAATTCAGGATAAATTTGCCGAAGCCGAAGTGCCTTACAATGAAAGTCACTGGGAAAACATCAGCTCCAAAATAAACCAACCTTCTTCGGCCTTTGAAAGAAAGGCAAAAGATATTTTATCGTCCAAAGAAGTGGCGTACAACGCCAAACATTGGGGACAAATGGAAGCTATGCTGGATGGCGCCGGACAAAAAACTACCGGAGCTTTTGGCTGGAGAGCAGTTGCTGCCAGTGCTGCTTTGATTTTACTGGGCTGGCTAACGTATGCCGCATTGAACAACAACCATTCGGGTGAAAACCAAACTGCCGACAATTCATCTTCTGTTTCTGATAAAAAAGAAGGAGCTCTTTCTGCATCAGCAGAAAAAGAACTTTCTTCGGCTGCTGCAACCGAAGAAAAAAACAAAGCTTCTGTTTCTGAAGCTTCTTCAGCAAGAGAAGAAAAAACCATTTTGCCTTCGGATAAATCTCAGACAAATGCAGTTTACAGTTCAGTAAATAAAAACAGTACTCAACCGAAAAAATACAAAAGAAAAAATGCTTCTTCTGCAGCGTTTACAAATGCTGCTACAAATACAGAAAATACTCCGGCTGACAATAACAACAACGAAGGATTGAATACTGCAGAAAACACAACAGCGCAAAATTCACCCATCAGCGAAGCGCATTTCTTATTCAATGAAATTGCATTGGCCGATAAAAACATCAGCAGAGAAAGCGAAGATGATTTCGACACTTTAGCAACACAAGCGGTAGAAGCCGACTGGAGCGGAATGATATTTAAATACGCCACCTTGCCTTCCAGCTTACCTTCATCAGTATTGGCCAACGTTTGGGAACAACCCGCTATTGCCGGTATCGACAAGCACACTGCCGTGAAATTCATGTACAATAGTCCGTGGGAAAACAAAGTAGTGGATCAAAACACCGGCAAAAAAGAATTCCATTTGCAGGAACCTGCCAACATGTATTTATCGGTAGATGCTGCCCCTTTGAGTAAAACCGGAAACCTTGGAATTGGCGGATATTATTATCGCATACATAACAACGACTGGCAATCCGATAACATCAATCTTACTCTTTCATATACACATCAAATCAATAAGTTCACGCAAGTGCGCGGAGGTGTAGGCGCCACCTACTCCAACAATGCACTCAACACGAGCAATCTGAATTTCTGGCAAAAAACAAGCGACGGAGCCATGTTGGTAGCCAATGATGCATCGGTAAACAATCCTGAGCGCTATATCAATTATAAAGCAGGTGTATGGCTGAGCCATCCTTTGGTTTTTGCGGGACTTACCGTTGATAATCTTTTTCAAACTACGATCACTAAAAGATCTGATCTGCAATTGTCGAGTTCGGCCATCGCGGGAGTGAATATTCCTTTCACTAAAAAATTCACCACTACTGCTTATGTAAAAAGAGTAGCTGTAATCAATGCCCTTTACACTGTTGGAGCAATGTTCTCCTACAACAACAAAGTGTTTGCAGGTGTGTCGTACGAAAACTCCAACTACGCAACAATGACCATCGGATGCAACATTAAAAATCAATTGCGTTTGCACATGAGCATGGGCATAATGGCCAGCAGAGAATCATGGTACATCAACGATACCAACAATGGATTTGTAACTGCCGGCATTCGTTACCTGATTGAACCTTCCCGAAAAAAATCATCTGAAGCATCTTTATGAAGCCACTGAATACATATAGTATCGCATTGGCTTTATCGGCTTCACTTTTTTTCTCCTGTGCAACAAGAGAAGAAAATGAATCCATCATAATGGACGACCCTAATTTCCAACCACAAACGGAGGAAATTATGATTGACGACAGTGCCGATATCAACTTGAATTCCTGCTATTTTGAAAACAACGATCTTAAAATAATTTATTCGGGAATCGGAACAGATTCTTTACACTGGCTGCGAAAAAATGCGATGGATGAATTTTTCGTTTTTTCCCACGATAAATACATTAAAATTGCACAGGTTGGTAATTTTAAATTGAAAATTTTCAAGCCGCAGGATACCATCACCCGCAGCATCAACATTTCAGTTTGTGCTTCGGCCATTGATGCTGTTCCGCCTTCTTTCACACCCAATAACGACGGTAAATTTGATACCTGGGCACCTATCGGAAAAGGAGTGAAAACAATTCAATTTTCTATCACTTCCATGGACAATGAAAAACTTTTTGAAAGTGATTCTTTAGAGGATGCATGGGATGGAACTTTTAACGGAAAACCTGTGCCATCGGGATCTTATCGCTATAAAGTAACAGGAACCCTCATCAACGGCAAGGCTTTCACCTACACAGGGATTTTATCTTTATCGAGATAATTTCTATCTTGATCTTTCTAACCGACTGTTGTACTTTTTAAAAACCATTAAATCGTAATAACATGAATATCATCAACATTATTTACATCGTTCTGGCCTTTATCATTGCCGCATACAGCACTTTTCAGCAAAGTGAACCCGCCCTCTTCTGGATAGATCTTTTTGCACCCGAAGCCGGTGATACTTACAGTGTGAAAATTGTTTTTTTACTCACCGTGTTAACACTACTGCTGCCCCTTATGGTGGTGATGAGCATTTCATTTTTATTCAGCAGAATAAAAGATGCGGCACAAACAAAAAATATTGATCCGTCGGAAACCGGAATATGGCTCAGCAGAAAAAAACAGTTTCAAAGTTTTATGATGCCCATTCCCGTTTTCATTAATGATATAGAAGTTGGAAAAATTAATTCAGGAAGCACCAAATTTTTTAAAACACCTATAGGAAGTACACAACTTAAAGTGGGAAAAGGAAAAGCTGAATCGGAAAAACTCGACTTCAATCTTACTTTCGGGAAACAGGTGAAAACAGAACTGGAAGTAATACCAAGTGGCTTGAAGGTTTTATTTATCTTAAAAGAAGTGTAAATCTGTTGTACATTTTTAATTCTTCTCTATTGTGATTCTATTTCCAATAAATTATGTTTGTACAAAACCTAGTTTATGGCAGCGACAAAAAAAGAAACAAAAGCAAAATCAATTTTAAATAAAGAATCATTAAAATTTTTGGAAGCATATTTAAACAATGCTTCTCCTACAGGCTTTGAAGCGGAAGGGCAAAAACTATGGTTGAAATACATCAAGCCCTACGTTAAAACTTATACTATCGATAATTACGGATCGGTAGCTGCCATCATCAATCCCGAAGCAAAATACAAAGTGGTGATTGAAGCGCATGCCGATGAAATTTCATGGTTCGTGCATTACATCGCGAAAGACGGATTTATTTACGTGCGTAGAAATGGTGGTTCCGATCATCAGATCGCTCCTTCCATGCGCGTGCACATTCACACTGAAAACGGAATTGTTCCTGCAGTTTTCGGATGGCCGGCTATTCATACCAGAGTTGACGGGAAAGAAGAAACTCCTAAAACCAATAACATCTGGTTAGATTGCGGCGCTGCTTCCAGCGAAGAAGTTGCAAAATTGGGAATACGAGTGGGCGACGTGATTACTTACCAAGATCAGTTCATGATGCTGAACAATAAATATTTTGTAGGAAGAGCGCTCGACAATCGTTTAGGAGGTTTCATCATTGCTGAAGTTGCGCGATTGCTGCACACTCAAAAAGTAAAATTACCTTTCGGTTTATACATTGTAAATGCGGTGCAGGAAGAAGTTGGATTGCGTGGTGCGGAAATGATTACCGATTCCATCAAACCAAACGTAGCTATTGTTACCGATGTTTGTCACGACACCGGAACTCCGATGATCAATGTGAAAGAACAAGGCGATACACGTTGCGGAAAAGGTCCGGTTTTAACCACCGGTCCGGCGGTACACAACAACCTATTGAAACTGATCAAAACTACAGCCGATAAAAATAAAATCCCATTCCAGCGCTTATCTGCTTCCCGCGCAACGGGAACCGATACCGATGCTTTTGCTTATTCTAACGGAGGTGTTCCTTCAGCATTGATTTCAATTCCGTTGAAATACATGCATACTACTGTGGAATCAGCACATCAGGAAGATGTAGAAAATGTAATTAAGTTGATTTTCGAGTCGTTGAAGGTGATTAAAAACAATCAGGATTTCAGATACTTTACTAAAGTTTAACCACTCCACTCCGTCATTGCGAAATTTTTGTACTCAAAAATGAAGCAAACTTATCATGAATAATTTTAGTTACCCATAATGAGGTTGCTTCATTTTTGAGTACAAAAATTTCGCAATGACGAACAGGATGAAAAAAAGCTATTTAATTCTTCACCAACAACGCAGTATACCTCTTACAATTATTTTGAAAAGATGTTGTTGCCTGTGTCAATCCGAGCTGACCGGATTTAAAAATATCTTTGCAGCCGTCGTAGGTATATAAAAAGCGGGATTTGGCAATGCCTCTGTTGTACAGCGCTTCAGGAATATTAGGATTAAGATTCAAGGCCGCATCGTAATCTTTGATGGCATTGACATAAAATCCGAGGTATGAAAAATAGGCACCGCGATTCACCAGTGCGGAACAATCGGGAGGAGTTTTATCAATGTACTGGGTGAGTTTTTCAATTTCTTCTTTGTAGTGCTGACGATCTTCCGGAGAGAGATCCATATTGAAATATTCGTCGATTTTAAATTTGCGGGCAAAGGCTGTGTCTGCAGAAAGGATATTGGTAACCTGCGCTTGTGCCGCGAAGGAAATAAGCAGAGAAAAAACACTCAGTTGTAAGACTTTACTCATTGACTATAAGATACACAAAATGGCCTTAATTCCCACTCATCATACTGTGATATTTTACAGTAAGATTAGCCATCATTGCCGAAATTTTTTTCATTGCTTCTGTTGTTTCCTTGCTCACTTTTTTCTTTTGTAAACGCAACAACCATAAGCCGTACAAGCCATTGAAACAAGCCAGCACATCGTTTTTAACTACAGTGGATTTTTTTTCGCCGTCGGGAGTTTCTTCCATCGATTTAATCTCCGAACGCTTTTTCAGTTCTTCAATTTCCCCTTTGGCATTGTCATACAAAGCAATGTATTCTTTGTCTTTTATAGCTTGTAAAAGTGTGCTGTGCAACAAGGTAAGTTCGGCAATTTTTTCGTTCACCTCTTCCAGATGTCCCTTTTTTTCCAATCGGGCTTTGCGCATTTTATCAATCAAATCCATGTACCAGTTTTTGAGCTGGATTTGTTGAACCATGCTCACACCTGAATTTTGAATGATGTTTTTTTCGATAGCCGCTATTTCAAACTGATAAGCGCGTATCACTTCTTCAATGTGCCACATGTACAGAATGTACTCGGCAATATTCGATTTTATTTTTTCCTCCGCTACAAACACTATTTCCCTTTATATAGATCGTCGATGGCTTTAACCAATTGATCAGTAATGTCGAGCGCTCCCTCTGTAGGATGAAAAATCGGCACTTCTTCAGAATAAACAAAAATGTATTTTATTTTTTTCTCTTTGTCCATTACTTTGGTTGCAGCAGTAACCGCTTCCTGAAATTTATTTTTGGTGTCCGTTTGAATTTTCATCATTTGTTTTTCAATGCCTTCACCGCTTTTTCGCAAAGCCTCTTGCTTTTTTTGGGCCTGGTCACTCACGTTCACCATTTCAATATCATTGTACAATCCTTTCTGCATTTTCTCCTGCTCCACACCTGCCCATTTTTTATACTCTTCTCCTTCGGCTTTCATTCTGGCGTCTAATCTGTCGATATCGCCTTGCATTTGTTTTTGTAAACGGGAAATGTAAGCGCATTTTTCAAACAATTGCGACTGATTGTAATACACCACTATGTCATCGGAGCTTAATTTTGCCGGCAATTTAACTTCTGTTTTCCCCAGAGGTTTTTCTTCTTTATTTACCTCACATTTGTCTGAACAGGAAAACGATCTGTAAAACAAAATACCAACGGCAATCATGATGACTACCTGTAATGCAATAATTATTTTTTTCATGAGAATAGAATTTTCGCTTC
Organism: Flavobacteriales bacterium; assembly: GCA_023251095.1. GTDB lineage: Bacteria > Bacteroidota > Bacteroidia > Flavobacteriales_C > JAHEZL01. The sequence continues at coordinate 4,829 of JAHEZL010000028.1, read as the reverse complement.
TTGATTAAGAGGCGAAGATAATAAGTAAGATTCAAAAAGACGGATTACGCAACGAATAATTCCCTTTGCGAAAGATTTAAATAACCGGTTTTGAAACGGAAAGGAATATCTACCATGAATTCATAGTCTTCACCCACTTCCAGGATGTCGGAATTTTCATCACCATGATACCACCAGATAGAAACCTGTTTACCGGCTTCCTTTTGTTCTTTCAATTTATAGAGGATGAACAACAGCATCTTCGATGAAGACAGATTCAACTGTTCCAGACTGAATTCAAAATTTAAAATGTTTGCAGATTTTTCGAGACCCTTATCTAACCATTCGAGAACAGGCTGATAAAACGACTCACCACTATCAGGCAATGATTTTCCAACAATGCTAAAATTCCCATGTTCGGCATAAAAAGAAACCTTTGGAGTTTGCTCTGTTGCCTCTATAACCAGCGTTTTTATTGACATAATCGTACTACGGTTAAATCGTTCATTATTGTGCTGTCCTCAAGTAGTTGTAAATACCTCTGCCTAAAATAAATAATTAAAACTGAGAAGTGAAGTTTTTTTAACAAATAATTTACGCACAGTTTCCAAATTCAAACAACGTTTCTGAGTAATTACAAGCTCAATACACCATCAAACATTACAACCCGAAGAGCTTATTGTAAATTATTACACTGTTAATTTATTTATTTCGTCCCCATTCAAACTTTTCTACCTTTGATCGACTTGAATTTTTTAGCCCACATAGCGCTCTCAGGCAATAATACCGAAATAACTATCGGTAATTTTATTGCCGATAGTATTTTACCAAAGGAAAGAAGTTTACTCTCGGCTGAAATGCAAAAAGGAATTTCACTGCACCATGCCATTGATAAATTTACCGATAGCCACAGGGCTTTCAAAAACACGGTTCGCTTGCTACAGCCGTCTTTAAGGAAATATGCGCCCGTGGCCACCGACGTTTTTTACGATCATTTTCTGGCCATAAATTTTCAGCAGTATTTCCCCGCCCAATCGCTGTATCAGTTTTCTAAAACTTTTTATGCTTCTCTGGAGGAACATAAAAACAGCCTGCCCGGAAAAGGCAAAGATCTGGCGACTTACATTATACAATACGATTGGCTCAATATGTATGAAAGTCTGGAAGGCCTGCATGCCATACTCACACAAATGTCGAAACGCACCCGTTTTGAATCTCATCTCGACAGCGCTACTGAAGAAATGAAAAAATATTATGAAGAAATAAACAACGATTTTCAATGCCTTTTCCCTGAACTAATGGAGCACTGCAAAAATTTCATGAACAATTAAAGGCAACGATTTCATATACTTTACGTATTTTTATAACACCCTACGAATGAATAAAATGAAGAGCATAAAACACCGTATCACCTACCTGATTATTCTGCTTTTATCGGTAGCGAATGTTGCCAAATCCCAATCCGCATGCGGATTTGACTACCAAATGAAAAAATCGATTGAAAGCGATCCTGCAAAGAAAGTAGCGCTGGAAAAATTTTTAGCTCAGATTCAGAATTATTCTCCCGGCACTCAGGTACTGGGTGGAGCCGTCAACTATATTATCCCGGTGGTAGTGCATATCATTCACGACAATGGTGTTTCTAACATTTCAGACGATCAGGTAAAAGACGCCATTAAAATTCTGAATGAAGATTATCAAAAACGCAATGCCGATACAGCCTCGATTGTAAGTGCCTTCAAATCGATTATTGCCGATGTAGGCATTGAATTCCGTCTCGCTACTATTGATCCCAACGGCGATTGCACCAATGGAATTACCCGTACTTTTTCTTATGCCACCAACTCAGGCAATGGTTCAGTTGCAAAAAATTTAATCAGCTGGGACACTAAAAAATATTACAACATATGGGTGGTCAATTACCTGGAAGCCGGCGGTAATGCCGTGGGTGGATACTCCTATTTACCGGGCACCGCACCATCCTCTGAAAAAGAAGGAAGTATTATGGTGAACAAGCAATTCGGAAGCATTGGTACTTCCTATGGTACGCCTCTTTCCAAAGCAACACTGGCCCATGAAACAGGGCATTACTTAGGATTGTATCACACCTTCGGATCTTATTCAACTGCAGGCTCACAATCAGGCTGCGGTGATGATGACGGTGTGTCCGACACTCCTTTTACAATAGGGAGTGTAAACTCCTGTAACACCAGTCAGATCAGCTGCGGAACCCTCGACAATGTTCAGAATTTTATGGATTATAGTCTGTGCCCATACATGTTTACCGAAGGCCAAAAAACAAGAATGCTCGCTGCCGTTAATTCAAATACAGGATTCCGCAAAGGTTTGTGGGACGCCAATAATCTTATTGCCACAGGTGTTAATGATGGTTATGTAGTTCAGGAATGTGCACCAAAAGCTGCTTTTTACGCGGGTCGACACTTCTTTTGCGCAGGAGACACTGTTAGCTTTTACGACAATTCTTACGGAGACAGCCTAGGCACCAATCGCTCATGGGAATGGACTTTCGAGGGCGCCACTCCGTCAACATCTACTTCAAAAAATCCGGTAGTGACTTACAATAACCCGGGGAAATTCAAGGTTAAACTCAAAGTATCCAACGCCAAAGGATTGGATTCACTGGAAATAGCAGATTACATAGAAACCTTTACCGACAACAGAAAAACCTATGTGTATTTTTCTGAAAGTATGGAAGAAAGTACTTTTCCCACTGCTGCAGATTCCAGCAGATCATGGTGCACCAGCTCTCCCGGAGATGTAAAGTTCACCCGCACCACTGCTGCTAAAAGCGACGGCTATGCTTCTTTAAGTGTAGATCTCCATACTGAAACGGGCTGCAGCCATTCGTTAATCAGTCCGAATTTCAACTTCACCGGAGTCTCTGCACCTATAAACTACTCCTTTGATTTTGCTTATGCTCAGGAGAATGCCAGCAATACCGATTTGTTGAAAGTTTATTTTTCTATTGACTGCGGACAAAGCTGGTCTTTAAAAACCACTAAAAATGCTACTTACCTTAAAACCAAAGAGCCCACTACTTCCAATTTCATTCCGGCGTCATCGGAATGGAACGGCATGGTTTTAAATTTTGATGCCTTCGCCGGTCAGCCTAACTTCAGGGTAAAAACAGTGATAGAAGCCAAAGGCGGAAATAAGCTGTATCTGGATAACATTAAAATCTTCCACGGAAATGTTGGAATTTCAGATCTTAAAAACCAAAATTTTACAGCCAAAGTATTTCCTAATCCTATAGATGAAAGTTCGGTTTTAGTAATTGAATCTGATAACATTGAAAACTTATCGGTGACTTTGCACGATGTACTGGGAAGAAAATTAGGCGCTCTCAACAATCTGCAAAGCAATACCATTGCCCTCAACGAAGCTTTCCCTCCACAAGAAAAAGGGCTGTATTTTTTAAAAATTTTCAACGGTGTTGAAATAAAAACAATTTCTATTCTATTTTAGTGGAACATTACTTAAATAGCGAACGTATTATCCGCACATGAAATCACTTTTTACACTTGCATTTTTATTGGTTGTTTCTTCCTCCTTCGGACAAGTCTATTTAAGAGAAAGAGAAGCCTACAAATTAGATTCCGCCAAAAAGGCCGCTGCAACTACCGAAAAAATAGATTCCTCCAACTTTAAAATGATAGATACCCACGTTAACATGTCGGTAGAAAAATACTTCAACACCGAGATCTCTGAGGTGGAAAGACAAAAACGGGAAGCGGCAATCAATTTCTTTAATGATCAGATCAAAGCCGACTCTACCAACTTAAGTGCTTACATGAATCGGGGCGCTTATTATGCCGAATTAGGTTTACATGTTCAGGCCATTAAAGATTACAACAAAGCACTCACCATTGAACCCAACCAATCCATTGTTTATTACAACCGTGCCTTATCAAAAGCCCGCTTCATGTATACACTGGATGCCTGTAAGGATTTAAAAAAGGCGGGAGAACTGGGTTTCGGTCAGGCAACAACCCTGATGAATAGCCGCTGTGGCCGTTATGTGGTAGAACTTTCAGGCTCCACCCAGTCGGCCTCCGCCAAATAATTCAAAAAAGCATTTTCTTTTTCCCGATTTTTTTTGGTTATTTTTGGATGACCTAATCCATCATTCATGACTGAAAGCTTAAAAAAAATTCTCAAAACCCTAGAGGGATCGGAATCAGAAGTTGTTCTTCCAAAATTATATGAAGAGAATGACAATGCGAGAGTAGCGAAAAACAGAAGACTGGCTCAGGACTTAAACAATTTGATTTTCTTTTTATCGAATCCAGGAATAAAACCGGGGGGAGTAAAACAAGAGGATCTGGAGGCTTATCAGAAATTTAAGGAAAGCATCAAATACAATTAGCCTCAGGAAGCGTAGCTTCTCTTAAACACTTTCGACATAATAAAACTTCTGGCCGGTAAGGGCATGCCCGAGTACTTTTCAATGGCACAAATCACACGGTCAATCTCATTCATGCTTTCCACCGAATAATCTTCCTTCTTAAGCCAAACCGTCACCTGATCTAAGGCATTAGCATGTTCTACGCTGGATTGAATTTCCATTTTTCTTCTTTCTTTTAACACAAAACGTAGCACAAAGTTAACAGTTGCCTCTAAAAGACAACTTTAATTTTATGAAAGTTTTCAAAAGATAAGTGAGGAAAAGGATGCGTGTCCGGTTTTATCCCGTTTTATTTACACTCTGTTCGTCATCCTATGTTTGTGCAAACGAATAAAAATTGATTTGTTCGTAGAATAAACAGAAGGAAAAAGAGAAAGGAGCAAAACAATCAATCGTCATAAGGCAAAAAGCCCGATCGCAATGC
>JAHEZL010000020.1 GCA_023251095.1 Flavobacteriales bacterium | reverse complement strand
TGAAAAATAAAAACAAATAAATGCCGCAATCGAACTCAACATTTTTTTATGCAAACTGCCAATTAACTTTACGTGCTCAATGCAATTAGGAATGGATTGCTCAATTTATGAGGAATATCCATTATATTACACTATAATAATTAAAACTATAGATTTCATATTTAATTACTCAATCTTTTAATTTTGTTTTCAAAGAGTGCGAAAAGTACAAATATTTTAGGAAGTTAGGTCTCTTCCAAAATATAACTTGCCTTTATCCAGTAGATATTGAATCGGCAAGTTTTACACGTAAAACAACACGTAAAAAAATAAAAGCCTTGAATCTACTACGATTCAAGGCTTTACCGTGGCCCCACCCAGAATCGAACTGGGATCCACAACTTAGGAGGTTGTTGTTCTATCCAATTTAACTATGGGACCAATATTTCAAAAGTACGCAATATTTTAATTTACTATTTTTACCCTCATGATAAACGTAATTAAGGTGGGCGGCGGCATTATTGAAGACCAAAGCTCTTTAGCGGAATTTTTAAAGTCCTTCGCCCAATTAAAAGGGAAGAAAATCCTCATTCACGGCGGCGGACGATTGGCAACCACTCTGGCGAAAAAACTGGGGATTGAAAGCAAGATGATTGAAGGCAGACGCGTTACCGATGATGCTACTTTGGAAGTGGTAACGATGGTATACGGCGGACTCGCCAATAAAACCATTGTTGCAGAATTGCAGGCTTTAGGCGTGAATGCTATCGGACTCACTGGTGCCGACGGCAACGCAATACAAGCCCACAAACGCACAGGATGGGAGCACGATTTCGGATGGGTAGGCGATGTGGATAAGGTAAATGCCGATTTGCTGCTTTCCTTGCTAAATCAAGGGCTGGTTCCTGTAATCGCTCCACTTTCTCACGACGGACAAGGACATATATTAAATACCAATGCCGATACCATTGCTTCGGAAGTTGCAAAAGCAATGTCAACACTGGAAGAAACACAATTGATTTTAGGTTTTGAACTCGACGGTGTAATGAAAAACCCGAAAGATGCTTCTACCCTAATTTCAAAAATTACGAAACAGGATTTTGAAAATTATAAAGCCGACGGAACTATAACCGATGGCATGATTCCTAAGCTGGACAATGCTTTTAAAGCGATCAACTCGGGAGTGAAAGCCGTTAGAATTTGTAATGCGATGAAAGTTGGAGATGAAAAATCAGGAACCACTATACAATAAAAATCTCCCACAGATTTCACAGATCTGCACAGAGCAAGTCTGTGAAAATCTGCGAAATCTGTGGGAAAACAAATATTTATTTTAATGAATTTTCAACATCCGATTACTTCCAAACAACCCAACGTAGGCACTACGATTTTTGCAGTGATGACAGGCCTCGCCAACCAACATGGTGCTGTAAATTTAGCACAGGGATTTCCAAATGTGGAAGTTGATCCGAAGCTGATTGCTCTCGTCGACAAACACTCCCGCGAAGGAAAAAATCAATACGCTCCAATGCCGGGCTTACCTGCACTCAAAGAAAAAATTGCGGAGAAAATTGAGGAAAGTTATGGCGCAAAATATCATCCCATTAATGAAATATTAATTACTGCCGGCGCAACACAAGCTATTTACTCAAGTCTGTCGGCCATTGTGTTTCCCGGTGATGAAGTAATTGTGATTGAACCAGCTTATGATTGTTACGAACCTGGAATAAAACTGAACGGCGGCATTCCTGTGCGCACACAACTCACTGCAGATATGAAAGTGGATTGGAAAGATGTACAAAATAAAATCTCTCCGAAAACCCGTTCCATCATGATCAATACACCACACAATCCCACGGGAAGTGTGTTGCTGAAAGAAGATTTACTCACGCTTGAAAAAATGGTGAAGAACACCAACGTCATCATCATCAGCGATGAAGTGTATGAGCACATTGTTTTTGATGGTGAAAGGCACGAAAGTGTTTGCCGATATCCGGCCCTCGCAGAAAGAAGCATTGTAATGTTCTCGTTCGGAAAAACCTATCACGTTACGGGTTGGCGCCTGGGCTATTGTATCGCTCCCGAAAACATCATGAAAGAAATTGTGAAATGCCATCAGTTTCAAAGCTATTGCATTCACACTCCGGTGCAATATGCTGTTACGGATTACATGGATAACAAAGAAAAGTATCTGGAACTGAATTCTTTTTTCCAGCAAAAAAGAGATTACTTTTTGTCGCTGGTGAAACAAACGAAATTCAAAGCTCTGCCTTGTGCGGGAACGTATTTTCAACTCTTGAGTTTTGCGCATTTATCCGATGAATCCGACAGAGAATATGCCAACCGATTAACCATCGATTATAAAATTGCATCCATTCCGATTTCGGTTTTTTATCATAACTTCAGAGACGATAAAATTTTGCGTTTCTGTTTTGCAAAAACCGATGAAACGCTGGAAAAAGGAGTAGAAGGATTAATAAAAGTAAAATGAGAAAAGAACTCAACATAGCGTTGGTGCAAAGCAATCTCGCATGGGAAAATGCGGAAGGAAATTTTGCAATTTTCAATCAGCATCTTGAAAAAATAAAAGAGGCCGATTTAATTGTTTTGCCCGAAATGTTTTCTACCGGTTTCTCCATGAATCCTGCTCCACTGGCAGAAAGCATGCAAGGAAAAACCATGAACTGGCTCACACAAAAAGCGAAAGAAAAAAACTGTGTCATCACCGGAAGTTTCATCGCAGAAGAAAAAGGAAAATATTTCAACCGACTCGTTTGGATGCGTGCTGATGGAAGTTTTGAATTGTATGATAAACGTCACCTCTTCCGCATGGCAGGCGAAAATAGTCTCTATACAGAAGGACAAAAAAAACTTATTGTTGAGCTGAAAGGATGGAAAATTTGTCCGCTTATTTGCTACGATTTACGTTTTCCGGTATGGAGCAGAAATGTAAACCGGGAATATGATATTTTACTCTATATCGCCAACTGGCCTGCCGTTCGCAGCCATCCGTGGAAAACATTATTGCCCGCACGTGCCATTGAAAACCAATGTTATGTGCTGGGATTAAATCGGGTGGGGAAAGACGGAAATAATTTAGATTATTCAGGCGACAGTTCAGTGATTGATCCTTTGGGGAAATATGTAGCAGAAGCTGTTCCGGGAAAAGAAGAAATTGTTTTTGTAAAATTAAACGATGCTTTCCTTGAACAATGCCGTGCGAATTTTCCGGTGAATCTGGATGGAGATAAATTCAGTTTGAACCTCGATTGATCCGATAAAAAATTTATTGTCCCTTTTACTGCGCCGAAAATCAAAAATTCTATTCGGGAAGCACCACCCACTCTATTTCCATTTCCCAATTGGCCCTTACGGTTAATGGTTTTTCATAAAAAATTATTTTCTCGGGCTGCTCCTTCAAATAGTAATTTCCACTGTCCCAGCGCCCATTTCCGTTGATGTCTAAAATCAATTTTATTTTGTACTCGTCGGGAGGAAAATTTTTATAGTTGAACAGCATTTTGGCAGAAGTGAAAATTTCTTCTTTCACGATTTCCTGTTTCGACGATAGGATTTGCATGATAAAAGTAGCGCCGGCCGGCGCCTCTTTTACATCCAGCGATAAAGCCAAAGTACCAAATGCGCTTTCCTCCGAAAGAGTAAAAGAACTCACTAAAGTATCTTTGTTGCCGCGACCGTAAATATCATTTAAAGCACCGGGTAAAAATTTGATTTTACAAGGTTTTACCGGTTTTGCTTCTGCTTTTAAAGCCATTTTCCGGGCAGCACTCAAAGTAGCCGAAAAAGGAATTTTTAATGAATCCTGAGTGATGGTAATCAAAGATGCATTTACCGACTGCAAAGGAAAATTAAAGGAGAAATAAACCGAATCACCGGGCACAATGTTGTTTAATTTTATATCCTTATTCACCCGAAGCGGCAGCTCTTTCAAGGCTTTGCTGTTGTTTAAAAACAAGGTGGTGGTGTCCGAAAAATCAAAATCTTTTACTTTAAAAACCAATGAATCTTTGGCACTTAATTCAGGATTCAGCCAAACCACCAAACTATCTCCATCCAGATATTTTTCAATATGATGAATCTTACGTTTCTCGTCTTCAAATTCCACCTTTCCGCTTCTGGATTTTCTGTTGAAAGAAAGCAATAATTGTTTTTCATTCAGCAGTTTTTGGGTGGAGAGGAACTGGCGCTTATTATTGGGAATAAAGGCTGCCAGATCAACGTGGGTAATGCTGTCGTAAACTCTAATGGTCTCTGAGTTAAAGGCTATTTTTTCATTGGCCTGATCAAAAAGATAATTGTTGTTGTTGTCTTTCAGCGCAAAAACGCGGTATTCCCCTTCATGGATGTTGTGAATTTTATATGCGCCCTGTTTATCGGTTTTTCCGAAATAAGAAGGCAGCGACTTTTGCACCACCGAATCGCCTAAACCGGCAGCATACAACATCACAAACATCCCCGCTTCGGGCTGCGCATCGAAAGCGTTTTTCACCGTTCCCGACAATTGCAGAAAATCCAGTCGGTTTCCTGTGGAAAATACCAGAGTGCTGTTCTCCCATGGATTGCCTTCGGTAAAATCGGCAATGCCATCGCCAAAAAACAAAGAGTAAGTAGTGTTTTCTCTAAACAGCGTATCGAAAGTAAGCACCACTTTTTTTCCTTTTATACTCACCTTCGGAAAGGTTTTTAAAGGCGGGGAAATGATGAGCTGCTGCTGAATATTTTTCAGCTGAACATATTCATTAAAAAGCAATTCGATTTTAGTTTGATTGAAATTTACCGCTTCATTCTGAGGAAAGCTTTTGATCAGTTTAGGAGGCGCAGTATCCTTCTCTCCGCCGGTAAGAGTGCCCACATTGGCGCATCCTGCCAAAATAAGAATAAACAAAAAGAGGGATAGTGCTTTCACCCCGCAAACATACAGGATTCCACCGTTATTTTAAAATTCAAAGCGGCTGGGGCGCAAAGGCCAGTGAAGCCACCGACACTTTAATATTTCCTTGCTCAAGCAGGACATGCACACAGCTTTCAATAGTTGCTCCGGTGGTAATAACATCATCTACCAATAAAATATGACGGAAAGAGCTTTTTATTTTTTCATTGCGCTCATAACACAGCTGAATGTTTTGCCAGCGGGTGAACTTGTTGTACTGGGTCTGACTTTCCTTTTGCTTTACCCTCAGTAAATAATCGGGAAGTACCGGTTTTTGCAATTTTTGGGCGATGCCTCTGGCTATCTTTTCACTTTGATTGTAGCCTCTTTTCCTTTTCTTCCCCTTGCTGAGCGGAACAGGGACTATGGCATCAATGTCCTGAAAAGCAGGTAAAACGGAAAGTCGCTCGCCCAAAATCTGTCCGAAATGCTCACCCACTCCTCCCTTACTTTTGTACTTCAATTGATGAATGAGCGACTGCCCAACCCCACCCTTGATAAAATAAAACAGGGAAACCGCTCTTTCCAAAGGGACCTTTCCATAAAAAACCGTGTCGATGCCACCCTCTTCCTTTTCAGAAAAATCCAGCAGATGAATCTGATGCAAACAGGTGGTGCAAACATAACGTTCGCCGCTAAGCATGGGAACTTTACAATGCAAGCAACCCTCGGGGAAAACGAGTGACAATAAATGATTCAACATAACATCCAAAAAACAGGCGAAATAAAATGTAACTATAAATATCAAAAATAAGTATATTTGCTCAAAGGAGGCTTTTAACAAGTATCAATTTATGGAAAACAACGAGGAAGAAAAGAAGAAAAAGAAAGGCGGCTTTATCATGGGGACCCTTATCGGGGTTATTGCTCTTTTACTAGGTACTTCAGTATTTTTTGGATGGAAATTAAGTGAGACGGAACATGAAGTTAAAGCTGAACTGGAAAAAGGCAAAGACAACCAGGAAAAACACGACAGATTACTCGCAGATCTTAACAAAACCAAGGATTTACTAGAGCAGGCAAAAACCGGAGACCCGGCAAAAGACCAGGAACTTCAGGCAAAAAGTGCCGAGCTTGAAAAATTGCGTGAAAAATTAAAAAACTACGAGGCTGAAGGCGACATTGAATATTTCAGAAAACTGAAAGCTGAATTGTGGAAATTAAGAAGCGAGATCCGCGACCTTAAAAAGAAAAACGAAGAGTTACTGGCTTTAAATGCTAAGTTGCAGGATGAAAACGGTCAGGCAAAAACCACCATCAGCAGCTTAAACAGTACTACCAAAGAATTGAAAACGAGTTTACAATCAGCTGCCGATCAGGCTAAGTTAGGAGCAAGAATCCTGGCCCGCGATATGGTTGCTGAAGGTATCCGCCAAAGAAGAAATTCTGAAAGGGTATCTAAAAACCCTAGAAACGTGGAGAAAATCAGATTTGCTTTTACTTTAAATGCAAACCTTGTAGCAAGACCGGGAATGAAAACCATTTATCTTATTTGCACAGCTCCCGACGGTACAAAATTCACCAACGGTGGAAACACTTTTACTTATGAAGGCAAAACCATCACCTTCAGTGAAAGACAAGATGTAGATTATCAAAACAGAGATTTAGACGTGATCATGTACGCTACTCCATACGCTACTCAATTTGTAGCGGGAACCTATACCCTGGAAGCTTTCATGGACGGTTACTTATTAGCAACTGCCTCTACAGAACTTAAATAATCTTTTAAAATAACATTTGAACTTGAACACCTCCGGTATGAACGGGGGTGTTTTTGTTTGATGCCCTTCCCTGATAATTTAGACTAATTTGCATGTTGTTGGCAAATCGGTTTTGCATACTCACCGTCCAGGTGAAATTGGTTCCGTTGTGCAGGCCTTCCAGCATTTCAAATTCCAGCGGTGAAGAATTCTCTGTAGCCTTATTATAGTTTATCCCTATATAATTAAAGGTGAAGTCCAAGCGCCCTTTCCCCACAAAGTTGTAAGTGAGTTCGGCCCCGATCTGGTTGAGCTTCACCTTTTCAGTACCGTAAACAGGTGAATTCTGCTTGTCTTTATAGTTGTACAATAAAGTAGCCCTTAAATTATTGTTGGGTTGAAAGGTAAGTTTAGGATTGGCGATATAAGCATGAATACTATAATCGGTGGCAGAGAAAAACTGTGAGAATTTAGCTTTGTTTTGCTCTTCACCATTGAGCAATATTGACCATTTTCCGGTAAAGTTCCAACGGATATTGAGCACCTTGCTGGTAAGCTGTCGCGATTCAAAACCATTGGTGAGCAAGGTTTTATTCTGATTGTCGGAATAGGTAAAATCCATAGTATACAAAGGATTTCCACGGTTAAAGAAAATGGTGTTTCTCAAAGAAGAATTGGTGCTCACCAAACTGGTATCGGCCACATTGCGCGAATAAGGAACGAGGGCTTGTTCCTGAGCCGATTTATTGGTTTTCATCACCGCGCGGTAAGCCAGCTGATTGTGGAATTTAGAAATGAAAAGCGGAAGCCCTTTCAGTTTCTGATTTTTAAAGAGTTTTGAAAACTGAACATTCAGCACCTCATTGAACTGAGTGGAATAGGTTTTCACGAAATCCTTGGTGGGCGTGTATACTTTAATGAAGCGCATGGCATCGGGAAACTTGGCAATTTCAAATTCATTCAACTGCTGTACATTGTCGCCATTGTAATCTATCCAGGCATAAGTCCCTTGTCCGGGAGCCACCTGCACATAAGAAAACTCGCGTTTGATTTCTAGTCCGCTCCCAAACTCATAGTAGGTCCTCGTATTGATAAAGCCTTTAAAAGCATTCACCGTGAGATCCACCTTATTCAGCAAAGTATTTTCGGGCGTTTTCACCGTGGTAAGATTGGAATCCACAATGCTGAGAGAGCGGTAAATAGAAGACAAAGTGAGCTGCACATTTTTATTTTGGAGGAAAGACATTTTCCCCTGAAAATTATCGGCAACGGTGCTTCTGCTAAAGGCATCGTTTTTAATGGCATAATCGTCCCTGCGATCATAGGACAAAGAAAAAACATTTTTAATATCGTCGGAAGTGCTGATGTAGGCGCCGCGCTGGGTATAAATAAAAGAGCTTTTCAGCAAGGTATCAGTAACAGCGCTTCTGATTTGATCATTGTCTTCTTCTGCTTTAATCCCTAAAACAAACCACCCCAGCTTTTGAGAAAGATTGGTATTGTAGCGCAAAAACTGTGTGTTGCTGATACTCCCAAAACTTTGCAGCCAGCTAGCGGTTCCTGTTAATTTTGTTCCTACTTTATTGATGTAATTTACTTCACTGCCTATTCTGTATCCTTTATAAAAAGCGCCTTTGCTGAAAAAAGAAGAATTCAGATTTACTAACTGTGAAGCCGATTTCCGCAAATCAAATTTTGCTGTTCCGAAATGTTCATCTTCCACCACAGCAGTTAAACCGGTAATGTTCCAGTCTCTTTCAAACTCGGTACTTCTGAATCTTTCAATGGCCGAAAAGTTTTTGTTCACCAACTGGTAATCGCCGGTAGATTTGAGCACCCAGCCTGCTGCAGCGGTATCCATCTTTTTGCTGTTTTCAAAATGCAGCTGAAGCGCCACGCCCTGATCATCGCTTTTATTTTTATCGGAATACATATTGAGATTGCGGTTGCTTGCCGCCACCTCTGCTTCAAAAATAGTGTTCTTCCCTAATTTATACTGCGCGCCGATAGTGGCCATCTGGCGCTGCTTTGGGGTAATCATCATCGATTTAGGTTCATAGCGGCCCTGCAGCACACCGGCCACGGGCGCCACCCATTTATAAGTTCTTCCGTTGACGGAAGTAGCATTCAAAACATAGTTTCCACGACCCTGACCGAGATCGGTGAAAGTGAGTCGGTACTTGGCATCCAGGGGATTTACCGAATAAACAAAAATGGGGTAGGTCACGGCACTCACCACCGTGTCCATCTTTTTATACAAAACGTAATTCGGCGAATAGGCCATGGAATCAATGTTATCGGAAAGCGCCATATTCAAACTGTCGCCGATGTTTTGTAAAATATTCACCTGAGCAGCATTAAGCTTTTGCTGCAAGGGCTGATCCTGCACATCCTGCTCGGAATACAAATTGAAGTTGAGTTTTACGTTTTCAAAAATTACTTCCTGATGCGTGTGAAATAAAGTACGGGTGTAGTTTTTATCGGAATATTGAAATTCAACAATAATCCTTTTGTCTTTGGTGATGAGCTGCTGTGCGGTAAAAGTAATTTCGGCATTGTTGTAATCAATGATGTAATCGTTGTCCTGTCCGCGTTGCAGCAATTTCCCATCCACATAAATTTTTTCGGTTCCCGATAAAATAATGATGAAGCTTTCATTCTCTGCGCCATGCAGTTTGTAGGGGCCCTGATTTCCTTCCACGCCGGCGAGCTGGTAGCGTGAAAATTTTCCTTTCGACAAAGCGGCATTCACATCCATTTTGTGCGTGGGACGGAAACCGTTTTTATTGGCCGGCAAACGATATTCGGTAGAAAAACTTAAGCCCTGAGCCTTTTTATTGAAGCGCAAAAATTTATCCTGAGTTTCCTGCACCTGAAAATCGCCGGTGAGCAAACGTGTATTGTTCTTTTTAAACTGAATGTACACCTTGTCGAATTCCTGCAATTGCTGCGTGTTTCCATCAGCCTGAATGGGAATATTGTTATCGGTGATCGCCGCCAACACTTCTATGTCGTCGTAAATTTTTCCTGAAAGCTGAAGATTCAAATTGGAGTTCACCGTTAAATCCTGATTGTTCCCAAAAGAAATTCCACGCGAAATACTTCCCCCTTTTTTGAGTCCGCCTGTATTAAAAATGTCTTCTCCCTTGTTGTTTCCCGCTGTGAGTTGTTTGATACTTTGCTGATTGGGCGTTATTTTCAGAGGGTCTTTGCGAAAAACAGGCTGATTGATTTTAAAAGGGAAAACGCGATACACAAAAGTGAGGGTGTCAAAAGAAAAAACGCTTTTGGCAACGGCTAGTTTTCCATTGACATAATCGGGAGAAAATAAACCCTGGGTATTGGCTAAACTCCCATCGGATTTCCAAACATTGATGGAGCCGGGAACGATACTCAGGGTATCCAAAACAATGGTATCGGAATTCAGCACTACTTTTTTGATGCGCAAATTCGACAGCTGTTCTCCCTGTGAATACGCAGTGTTGGGTAATAAAAACGCCGTTATAAGCAGAGCAAAAACAAGGATATATTGTAAAAGGCGCTGTGTCATTCCCTAGCAACTAAACTAAATAAACGGAAAATCTTATCAATAATATAAAATATCCTTCGATATCAACGGAAGAAAGTGCTCCCCTACGCACATCGAATTGTTTATAAAATGCACTGATAACGCATAAAGTTTCTAAATCTGTCGTTTACTTTTAAATTGAATAAATCTTTCACCATGAAAAAATACATTGTATTCTTATTAATCGCCGGCCTCGCGGCTTGTGTGCCTCAACGTCAGTTTGAAGAAGTACAGGAAAAGTACAACAAGGCCATGGCCGAAAACAAAGATTTGAAAGAAACAGGAATGGCTACTGAAGCCAAATACAATGAAGCCAGTTCAAATTTAGCCATATTGAAAAAATCGGCCGACGCTATGAAAGCCGATACTTTAATTATGGGAACGGCTTTGCGCCGACTCACTACAAACTACGATCAGCTGGACAAAACCTACAGAGAGTTGCTGGATGTTAACGACAGAATTCACAAAGGAAGTTTGAAAGACGCCGAAGATCTGCGCAAAAAATATGAAAATGCTTTAGAGCAATTACACGCCAAAGAAGACGCTGCAAACAGATTACAATCTGAGCTGAGCGCCAAAGAACAAAGCTTGGCTAAACTGGAAACTGAAATCGCCGTTCGCGAGAAAAAAATGCACGAGATGCAATCTATCCTGAGCAGAAAAGATTCTATAGTGCGTGCACTTAAAGATAAGCTGTCGCAGGCTTTATTGGGCTTTGAAAACAACGGCCTCACCATCCGCCAGCAAGACGGAAAAATATATGTGTCGCTGGAAAACCAGTTGTTGTTTAAATCGGGAAGCTACGACGTAGACGAAAAAGGAAAAGAAGCCATTAAAAAACTGGCAAAAGTACTGGAGCAAAACCCTGATATCAACGTGATGGTGGAAGGACATACCGATACCGACAAATATTCAAGCAGCGGTGCTTTAAAAGACAACTGGGACCTCAGTGTAATTCGTGCCACACAAATTGTAAAGCTTCTACTTTCTTCTGCTAACATTGATTCTAAAAGGTTAACGGCTGCAGGACGAGGAGAGTTTTTACCGATAGACCCTTCCAATTCGGAAACAGCCAAAAAGAAAAACCGACGTACCGAAATCATCCTCACTCCCAAGCTGGATGAGCTCTATCAAATGTTAAACGAAAAATAGTTGGTAGGTATATTATTTTAGTGATAATTTAGAGCACACTTTCTAAAACCTAGTTTAATATGAAAACCAAACTATTACCTATTGTCATTGCAGCGCTTGCAGTATTTTTATTTTCTTGTCAGTCTTCCGTTACAATTGCTAAAAAACGCTACAGCAACGGATATTATGTGAGCATCTCAAAGGATGAAAAAGCCAAAACCGACAATAAAGAACTTGCTGAACTTAAAACAGACATCACTGTTGCCGACAAGCAAGTAAGCATTCAAAAAGAAAACATCGAAGCGGTAACTATTGCCGAAGCCCCTACTGTTGTTTCTGTTCCTTCAAAAGAAGAAAGTAAAACAACAACGGTAGTGAACAAAAACACTACTCCTGTTGCTAAGGCGGTAAATAAATTAAAAGCAGCTGTTAAGAAAAAAGCGGTGGCCAATAAAATCATTTCTGCTGATGAAACAGATGGTATGTCAGACAGATTTTTAATTGTTCTTTTGCTCACCATCATTATTCCTCCTGTTGGGGTTTATTTGTTTAAAGAACAACTTCGTCCGGCCTTGATTGATCTCTTATTAATTGTTGTTGGAGTAATTTTAGCGCCTATACTTGTTTTGAATGTTTTTTACGGACTAGGATATTTATTGGGCTTGATTTACGGATTGCTTTACATCTTTGAGAAGATATAAAAAACGATATTTGATTCAAATGAAAAGGGATGGTTTATAGCCATCCCTTTTTTGTTTCATGATCTTCTTTCTACCCTTCCCCTAACAAATTCTCGTCATCAAAATCAGGTCTTCCATTGATTTCTTCGCAGTTATAGCTTTCGCCTTTCAAGCTCTCCGGAATAGGAATACTTCCTTTAGAAACATTCAGTTTTTTATCCTTCCACAAACTGTTCATGTAATAACCCCATATCGGCAAAGCCGTGTTGGTTCCCATCCCCAGCTGCAAGGATGTAAAGTGAGCCGATCTATCGTCGCAACCTACCCAAACACCGGTTACCACATCAGGCGTGATACCCATGAACCATCCGTCGGATTGATTTTGAGTGGTTCCCGTTTTACCGGCAATTTTAATAGAATAAGGAATACCTCCGTAAGGCTTGGCAGGATTACGCAACCTAACACCTGTACCGTAAGTTTTTTGTCCGCGAACCATCGGTCCGTAAGCAGCAACTCCCGATAAAAGCTCGACCATTTTATAAGCATTCTCTTCGCTCATCGCTTCGCGTGATGCAGGATGTGGTGTGTAAACAACATTTCCGTTTTTGTCTTCAATTCTTAAAATGAAAGTCGGTTCTTTCCATGTTCCTTTATTGGCGAAGCAGGCGTAAGCCGACACCATTTCTTTTAAAGATAAATCGGCTGTTCCCAAACAAATGGACGGATTGGATTCCAGCGGACTGGTAATTCCGCATCTGCGTGCAACATCAACAATGGCAGCCGGTCCGTATTGTTTCATGAAATAAGCCGAAATAAAATTGATGGAGTTCGCCAGTGCCATTTTTAAAGTAATCGGCTCGCCATCTAAAATAGAAGCGGCCGAGTTTTTAGGCGTCCAGCTGCTTTGCAAACCATACATTCCCGACGGGAAAGTCACCGGAATATTCAACACCTTATCGCAAGGAGAATAGCCGTTTTCAATAGCGGTGGCATATACAAAGGCTTTGAAAGTGGAACCCACCTGACGGCGACCCTGACTCACGTGATCGTACTGATAATGTTTATAGTTGATTCCGCCCACCCATGCTTTGATATAACCCGTTCCCGGATCAACAGACAACACGCCGGTTTGCAAATATTTTTTAGCATAACGCACAGAATCTCTCAAAGAAATAATGGTATCGATATCTCCTTTCCACGAAAATAATTTTGTTTTGATCGGTTTGTTGAAGGCCGTCATCATTGAATCATCAAAAGGCTTCCATGCTTTCTGGTAAGTTTTCCAGGCGTCTTTCACACCATCGGCTAAATCTTCAATTTCTTCTTTCAGTTCATCTTTTCTGGCCTGATAGGTTTCCACTGAATCGCGGTAAGCTTCGAGTTTCGCGCCTGCACCTTCTGCGCTGGTATCTTTTTTCAATTCATTGACAGCTGTTTGATAAAAGAATCTTTTTTCTTCCATCATGTGGCGCTCTTCCACCAATTCATTGGAAGGAGAGAGATACTTGTTGTACTTTCTTAAAAGATCACGAATGTAAATATGGCGGTCCAGTTCGGTGTTGTATCGTGAGCTGGCGCGGATTCCATCTACAATAATTTTATTTACCGCAGCTTCATATTCCTTAGCGCCCAAGCCTGAAAAATAGAAAGGCGCCATTTTTTTCATGATGCCGGTTTTGTTGTTCCAGTGGTTAAAAAACTTTTGCTGCAACTCGCCGCCCAAGTGACTTTTAACGGCTTCTTCAGCATGCGTTTGCATGCGGTAATTGATGGTGGTGTAAATTTTCAATCCGTCGCGGTACAAATCATAAGGCTCGCCCGTACTCGGGTTTCTGTTTTTTGCGCACCAGCTGGTCATGTATCTTCTCAACTCCTCACGGAAATAAGTAGCCACGCCTTCTTTGTGCGAAGCCAATGACAATTTAAGTGCCAATGGAAACACCTTGATAGAATCCATTTCATGCTGCGTCAACACTTTATTTCTCACCATTTGTCCAAGCACCACATTTCTTCTTTGCTGTACTTTTTTCTCTCTTTTGCGCGGATCGAAAAGAGCCGGATTTTTACACATTCCTATGATCATTGCTGCTTCCTGAGCATTTAACTCATTGGGCATTTTACTGAAATAAATTCGGGCAGCCGATTTAATTCCAACGGCATTATTTACAAAATCCACTTTGTTTAAATACATCGTAAGGATTTCATCTTTGGTATACTGTCGCTCCAAGCGAACGGCAATCACCCACTCTTTTAATTTTTGAATGGTACGGGTAACGATATTGTCGCTGGGTCTTTCGGTGAAAAGCAATTTTGCCAATTGTTGTGTAAGGGTACTTCCTCCACCTTTGCTTCCCATCCCTTGTATGGCGCGGGCTAAGGCACGGGGATCAATACCGGAGTGTTCGTAAAAACGTTCATCTTCCGTTGCTACCAAAGCTTGTGGGAGATAAGCCGACAATTCTTTGTACTCAATATTCGATCTGTTTTCTTTAAAAAAGGTTCCCAGTAAAATACGGTCGGAAGAGTAAATTTCGGCAGCCTGATTGGTGTTCGGGTTTTCCAATTGCTCAAAAGAAGGCAGAGCGCCAAACAATTCCCATTCGGAAATAGCAACGAAAAACAGAAACACAAGCAGCATTCCACCGAAGAAAATCGACCAGAACCAGATGAGGGGTTTTTTATAATCTTTAAGCGCCATTTATTGTAAATTTTATAAGGTCAAAACTAAAAATTTCTGTGTTTATTCTGCTTTTCTTAATTTAAATCCAACATCCACCATCTCTCCCAAACTCTCGTCGGCCATGCCCTGCTGAATAATAAATTTGTACACGCCCGGTTTCGGAAAACGGAAATTTTTGCGGTAAGCAGGTAAAAATTCTTTCTCTTTTATGGTAGCAAATCCCGAAACATCTTCCTTCCAGTTTCCTTCCACATCCATCAGTTCATCCTGTACGGTATCCCGAATCACTTGTTTGTCGGGCATTTCAATAGTCACAAAAAAATAAATGTTGCGGTATTTGTAATCCAGCGTTACTCTGTAATCAATAAAAGCATTGTAGCCTTGCTGAATATCGGTGATGGAATCGGTGGTAAAAACAAAGGGCTCACTCCTTTTCCACTGCTGATCGGGAACGGGATGGCTTTCATTGAAAACCAATCCGGGATCACAGGCAACACAAGTCAGCAATAAAAAGGCAAAAGCCAAAAAATAGATCGACTTCATTATTTAGGCGCTTCGTTTTGAGGTGGATTGTTGCTGGGCGGATTTGGATTGTTCGGATTATTCGGTCGCGGTTTGTTTTGCGGCGGACGATTTGGATTGTTTGGCCTCGAACCACCATTGTTCGGGCGTGGAGGGTTGTTCGGATTATTATTCGGGCGCTGTCCTCCTCCGTTGTTATTTGGTCGCGGACCGTTGTTGTTGCGCGGACCGGCATTGCGGTTGTTATTGTTGTTGCGCTGATTTGGATTGCCTTTCTTACGATCAAAACGGGTAAGATCGGATTCCCCGATCACATTGGCGTAATCCGGTTCGGCTTGTTTAACCAATTTGCTTTGAGGTTGCTCCGCCATTAAAAACTCAGGCTGTTCGCCTTTGCGGTTCATCAAAATAATTTCTTTCACGCGCTCCACCGGTACAGGATGAAAAACACCCGGCTCATCTTTCACGATGTAATACATCAAACCTTTAAAAATATCCACCTTCACGTTGAAGGCAGCACTTTTTTTCAATTGTAATTCAGGATTGCCCTGAGGGAATTCTTTAATGGCATCCAGGTAACTGTCTAACTCGTAATTCAAACAGCATTTCAGTTTACCACACTGTCCGGCTAACTTTTGCGGATTTAGCGACAACTGCTGATAGCGGGCCGCCGAAGTATTTACCGAACGGAAATCGCTCAGCCAGGTAGAACAACACAACTCTCTTCCGCAAGAACCAACTCCTCCTAGTTTTGATGCTTCTTGACGGGCACCAATCTGGCGCATTTCAATACGCACACGGAAATTTTCGGCGTACATTTTTATGAGCTGACGGAAATCTACGCGACCGTTAGCGGTATAAAAAAACGTTGCTTTGGTTTTATCTCCTTGAAATTCAACATCACCAATTTTCATGTTCAACCCTAAGTCAATGGCAAACTGACGGGCCTTTTGCATCGTTGGTTTTTCCAAAGCGATGGCTTCGTTCCACTTGTCAATATCGGTTTGCCGAGCTTTACGGTACAACTTTTTCATTTCTTCGAAAGTCACACCCCGTTTGTTCATTTGTAATTTCACCAACTCCCCGGTTAAGGACACTGTCCCTATATCGTGGCCCGGCGATGCTTCTACCGATACGGCGTCTCCCACGGCCAAAGGCAATTTATCAACGTTCAAAAAATATCCTTTTCTATCGTTTTTAAATCTAACCTCTACTCCCTGAAAAACTTCTTCTCCCGATGGCAAAGCCATATTGCTCAGCCAATCGAAAACCGTAAACTTATTGCATCCCTGAGTGGCGCAAGTACCATGACTTCCGCAACCTGCCGGTGGTGTATTTGTGTTGGTGTTACCTCTTCCTGTTTCGCATCCGCTGCATCCCATATATCTATTTTATCAGCCTTAAAAGTAATAACAAATGACGGGAGTACAAAGGGGAAAATTTCACGCTATAATTGTTAGTATTTTTTTACTTTTAAACACTGTGATGAAACTCTTCCGAAAAAAACCCTTAGTACTTATTTTATCTGAAGGCGACAACGCGCAAAAGAAAGGTGGATTGGTAAAAACCTTGCGTGCGAAAGATCTTGCTGCCTTTGGAATTGCGTCTATCATAGGGGCGGGAATTTTTGGTACTATAGGAAATGCTGCTTTTAATGGCGGACCGGCTATTTCTGTTTTGTTTGTTATCACCGCTGTGGTATGCGCTTTCTCTGCTTTGTGCTATGCGGAAATGGCTTCATCCATCCCTGTTTCGGGAAGTGCTTATACTTATTCCTATGCTTTGTTTGGTGAAATTATTGCGTGGATAGTGGGCTGGGATTTGTTGCTGGAATACGCCATCGGAAACATTGCCGTGGCGATTTCATGGTCGGATTATTTCACTGCTTTTTTACACGGAATGAACATCAATATCCCTGATTTTTTGTGCACCGATTACCGCACTGCAAAAAAACTGGGCGGCGAAATATGGAATTCCGCACCTGAAATCGGCGGACTCAAAATAATATTAGACATCCCTGCTTTGCTCATTGTTTTTTTAATCACGTGGCTGGCTTACAAAGGAATCAAAGAATCGCGCAACTCGGCAAACGCCATGGTAGTAGTGAAATTGCTGATTTTAATTTTCATTATTCTCATTGGAGTTTTTTACATCAACACCGATAACTGGTCGCCTTTTGCGCCCAACGGAGTTTCAGGAATGCTGAAAGGAATATCTGCCGTGTTCTTTGCCTATATTGGATTTGACGCCATTTCCACCACCGCCGAGGAATGTGAAAATCCACAAAGAGATATGCCGAAAGGAATCCTCTGGTCGCTGATTATCTGCACCATTTTATACGTCATTATCGCTTTGGTTTTAACAGGTATGACTTCCTACAAAAATTTAAATGTGGGCGATCCGCTCGCCCTGGTTTTTGAAAAAGTGAATTTAGCATGGATCAGCGGAATTGTTGCTTTTAGCGCCATCATTGCGATGGCAGGAGTGTTACTGGTTTTTCAAATCGGACAACCGCGCATCTGGATGAACATGAGTAAAGATGGTTTGCTGCCGAAAAAATTCTCTGAAATTCATCCTAAAAATCACACGCCGGGATTTGCAACTATCGTCACCGGATTTTTGGTTTCGATTCCTATTCTATTTATGAATTTAACGGAAGTTACCGACCTGTGCAGCATCGGAACCCTCTTTGCTTTTACGTTGGTGTGCGGCGGAATTTTGGTTTTACCCAAAGAAAATTTACATCCCAAACGATTTAAAGTTCCTTACATCAATGGAAAAATAATTTTGCCTGCAATTATTCTGGCGATTGTTTTCTCCTTGGAATATTTCGACAATAGTGTTCTCCATTATTTTATTTCCGATTGGGAAAATGAAAAAATTCCTGCGCTGATTTTTATTGTTGTTTTGCTCATTATGACTGTGCTTACCTTCCTTAAAAATCTTTCGCTCATTCCTGTTTTGGGCTTATTGTCGTGTTTGTATTTAATGTCGGAACTGGGCCTGCACAACTGGATTCGCTTCTTTGCATGGATGGCTGTGGGACTCCTTATTTATTTTGTTTACGGTTTCAAAAAAAGTAAAATGAATTATGGCAGAGCAAAAAATTAAAGCACCAAAAATCACCACGCAAATTTTTATCGGCATGATAGCCGGCGTTGCCGTTGGTTATTTTTTCAAAGATTTTGCACCGCAATTAAAATTGCTGAGTGATATTTTTTTGCATCTGATTAAAATGATTATTGCACCACTTGTTTTCACTACACTGGTGATTGGCGTTGCTAAAACCGGCGATTTTAAATCGGTGGGAAGAATAGGAATTAAAACATTATTGTATTTTCAATTTGCTACTGCACTCGCGTTAACACTGGGATTAATTACCGTAAATATTTTCGCGCCCGGAAAATGGATGTCGCTGGAACTCCCTGCAAAAGGTGCTGATACAGGATTGGCAGTTCAAAAAATTCACGACTTCAAAACATTTATTCTCGACTTGGTTCCAACCAGTATTTTTGATGCCATGGCGAATAATTCTATTATTCAAATTGTGATTTTCGCTTTATTTTTTGGCATCGCAGCAGCAGCCGTTGGAGAAAAAGCACAACCTGTTTTAAAGGTGGTGGATTCTGCCGGACACATCATGCTCAAGGTCACCAACTACGTGATGGCGCTTGCTCCCATCGGGGTTTTTGGCGCAATGGCGGCCGTGGTTTCCGTAAACGGATTGGCAGTTTTATCGGGCTACGGATTTTTGATTTTGTGTTTTTTCGGTGCTTTACTTTTTTTCATTTTCGTTATCCTCGGATCTATTTGTTTCGTTTTAAAAATTCCGTTTTTCAAACTGCTCAAAGAAATAAAAGAACCTGCCTTAATGGCTTTCAGCACCGCCAGTTCCGAATCGGCTTTTCCAAAAACCATTGAAAGTTTAGAGCGCTTCGGCTGCAGCAATAAAATTGTAAGTTTTGTTTTACCGCTCGGCTATTCTTTCAATTTGGATGGCTCCATCATGTACATGACTTTCGCATCAGTTTTCATTGCACAGGCTTATGGCATTGATTTATCTACGCAACAACAAATTACCATGATGTTGATTTTACTCGTGACAAGTAAAGGCATGGCAGGAATTCCGCGCGCTTCACTGGTAGTAATTGCAGGTACTTTAGCCACTTTCAATATTCCTGTGGAAGGCTTGTTATTGCTGATGGGCATCGATCAGATTTTAGATATGGGCCGCTCTGCCACTAACGTTGTGGGCAACGCTGTTGCAACGGTGGTGATTTCAAAATGGGAAAAAGAATTGAAATTGGTTTAAGTTTTTTCTGCATCAGAAAAAATATTAATATTATCTTTCCATCGTAATTTTAATCGCCTAATTAAAAACGAAATGAAAAATTCAACTTCTTTGATTCTTCTTGCGCTCACCATTGTGAGTTTAACCAGCTGTTACCGCGTTATGCCCGATCCCGGACAAGAAAGCGTGCTGGTGTACAAACCTTATTTTTTCGGACACGGTGGCGTGGATGATGTGCCTATTTCAACGGGGTCTACCTGGTGTGTTTTCACCACCGATCATAAAGAATTTCCCATCACACCGATCACCATCACCGAAGATTTTGCCAACATGATTCCTTCCGATAATACTCCGGTGTCTTTCAGTGTTTATCTGAAATGTCAGATACAAAGCGGAAAAACGCCCGAGTTGTATAAAAACTTTTCTGCCGATTGGTATGAGCACAGTTTGCAGGCTTCTTTCCGAACCATGGTGAGAGATAAAGCGAGTGCTTTCAAAATGTTTGATCTGGCGAGCAAACGCGAAATCTCCGAACAACTGGAAAAAGATATTTTTAAAGATATTCTGGCCTACGCCAAAAAATTAAATTTACCGGTTGATCTTTTGCAAGTGTCTATCGGTGCGATTACGCCGCCTGAACAAGTACTCACAGAAACAAAAAATACAGCGGCGCAAAATCAAAGCATCCTCACACAATCGGCAAGAGCCAATGCTGAGCTCGCCCGAAAACAAGCCGAAATAAATAAAGCCATCGCCGATCAGGCCTATAAAAATCAAATGGGAATGAGCGTTGCCGAATATCTGAAATTGCGTGAGCTGGAAATCGAAAAAGAAAAAGTGGAACTGATTAAAGACAACAAAAACATTTCTATCATTTTTGGAAATGCGAGTCCGGTTTTACCAATAAAGTAAATCATCCTTCACACAATTTTCCTATCTTTCGCTCATGATTAATGCAGTTAAAATATTAAGTGATTTAATTCAAATTCCTGCCTTCAGCGGGGATGAAGCAAAGCGCATGAATTACCTTGAAAAGGTGTTGAGCGACGAAGGAATTCCATGCAATAAATATTTACATAATCTTTGGTGTACCAATAAAAATTTTGAAGAAGGAAAATTTACCATCCTTCTGAATTCCCATACAGATACGGTAAAACCGAACAAGGGCTATACGCGCGATCCTCACAAAGCAGAAATTATTGATGGCAAACTATTCGGACTAGGAAGCAATGATGCCGGCGGACCACTGATTTCCCTGCTCTCTGTTTTTGTGGAATTGTACAATGAAAAATTACCTTTCAATTTAATTTTTGCTGCTACTGCCGAAGAAGAAATTTCAGGCAAAAACGGCATCGCTGCTTTGTGGCCGGGCTTAGCAAAAATTGATTTGGCGATAGTAGGTGAACCTACAAAAATGGAACTCGCTGTGGCCGAACGCGGATTGATGGTGCTGGATTGTACATCAATTGGCAAAGCCGGACACGCCGCGCGCGAAGAAGGAATCAACGCCATTTATGAAGCGCTGAAAGACATTAAATGGTTTAAAACACATCAGTTCCCGAAAGTGAGTAACGTGCTTGGCGCGGTGAAAATGAGCGTGACTGTTATTGAAGCCGGAAGTCAGCACAACGTGGTTCCTGCCGAATGTAAATTTGTGGTAGACGTTCGTGTTCCCGATACTTATTCCAACGAAGAATTATTGCAGCTGATAAAAGAAAATGTTTTGTGTGAAGTTTCTGCACGCTCTACACGCCTCAATTCATCGGGCTTACCCGAAGGCCATCCTCTTTTTAAAGTGGCGGAAGAATTAGCTATTCCAACTTATGGATCCCCTACAACAAGTGATCAGTCGCTGATGCCTTGCGTGAGTGTGAAGATCGGTCCGGGCGACAGCGCACGTTCTCACATGGCCGACGAATTTATTTTTGTAGATGAACTGGAAAAAGCGCCGGCTCGCTACAAAGAAATTTTATTGCAACTGGGCAATAAATTATCCAAATAAGATGCGCAAAATCCTTCAAATAGTTAAAGCCCAAAAAGTAAAAATGGGCTCAATTTTTTTAGATCAGGCTTTGCCCGTTCGCGGATTGGATCAGGTGGATCCTTTCTTATTAATTCATCATCTCAGCGAAAAATATGCGGGCGGAGAAGAACAAAAAGAAGTTGGTGTTCCGCCGCATCCGCATCGCGGATTTTCTCCGGTGACCTTTGTTTTTAAAGGTGCTGTGAACCATCGCGATTCTATGGGCAACGACAAACTCGTTAGCGAAGGTGGCATTCAATGGCTTTTTGCCGGCAGCGGAATGATACACAGCGAAAGGCCCTCTGTCGACATCGCGAAGAAAGGCGGAACGATGGAAATCATTCAAATTTGGGTAAATGCGCCCAAGGCAAAAAAGATGGAAAAACCATTTTATTATCCTTTGTCGAAAGGAGAAATTCCTTTGGTTTTTTCTTCTGAAAAAAAATCGGAAATCGGAATTATTTGTGGTGAAGTAAATGGCGTTAAAGGTCCGATGCCAACCATGCAACCCTTGTCAATTATGCGCGGAGAGCTGAAAGCAGGAGATGATTTTACATTTTCTCAACCTTCATCTTTTCATATTTTGATTTATGTTTTGGATGGAAAATTATTTTGCAACGGAAAAAATTTAGACGAAAAAAGTTTGGTTTCTTTCGATACCAATGCCGAAGACCTTCACATCGCTGCACTTGAAAACACACGGCTGATCATCCTTTGCGGAGAACCGCTGAATGAAGCAGTAGCTACTTACGGTCCCTTTGTGATGAGCACTGATCAGGAATTAAACCGTGCAGTAGATGATTTCCACAATGGGAAAATGGGGGAACTGGAAGAAGGATTTTAATTAAAATTTATGCGCCAACTATTCATTTTATTTCTGTTCACGCTATTTTTCTTTTCTGCCTTTTCTCAAGAAAAAAAGAAATATGAAGTCATTCATGATTCTTTGATGAAGGCGGGAAAAATCAAAGAAGACATCAAATTTCTTGAAAAGGAAATGAAGTTACATCCCAATGAGGAAATGCTCCTGAGATGCCTCGGCTATGCCTATCTTTTCGACCAACAAATTGACATGGGTGAAAAACTTTATCAAAAAGCCATTGTAATAAATCCAAATTGCGGGAATTGTTATAATAATCTGGGTAGAATTTATCTCACGAAAAATGATTCGAAAAAAGCTTTAGAATATACAGATCAGGCCATTAAAATTAATCCGAATGAAGCCAACTACTATTCGGTAAGAAGTGATTGCTACAGCTCTTCCGGAAACTTTTACATGGCCTTATTCGATTTAAAAAAAGCAATTGAACTGGCTCCAAAAGAAGCTTCCTTATACCTTCAAAGAGGGAAATTAAATGCGTATCAAAAAAAATATTCATCGGCCATTGATGATTTTAATAAATCGATCACATTGGATTCAACTCTTATAGATGCTTACTTATGCCGTGCGGAAAGCTATCAGGCAGAAGCACAATTTGAGCTGGCCTTGAAGGATTTAAATCTCCTCCTAAAAAAAGACAGCTCCAGTGCAGATTTTTACAATGCAAGAGCTGTGGTATATGATGGCATGAAAGAATATCAAAAAAGTATTAATGACTATACTAAAGCCATCCATTTAAACCCTAATTATATAGATGCTTATTACAACCGATGTTCGTTATGGTATACAATGGAAAACATGGACAATTTCTGTATTGATTTAATTAAAACAGATGAGTTACTAAGGAAAAAAGATCCTGAAAGTTCAATGTTAGAGGCTATCAAAATCAGAAAGAAAGGTGTTTGCGACTCTTCTTTAGCAAGCTATTACTATCAAAGAGGAATTGCTTCCTATAATATAGGAAACTACGAAAACGCTGTGGCGTGGTATGATCGCGGATTAAAAAAATTTCCTACAAATTCTTATTGCATTTCGTTTAAAGGAAATGCTCATTTGCGCTTAGGTCAAAATGAAAGTGCCATAAAAGAATATGAAAAAATGTTAGATCCCGAACTGGTTATGGATGATCTAAAATTTAACGCAAATACCATGTACCTTTCTACTGACAGCATGAAAATTTATGCGGCACAGTTTATTAGCACCAATTATTCTTCTATAGCAGAAGCAAAAATACATTTAAAAGATTACGAGGGTGCGCTAATCGCCATTGAAAAAGCCATCGCCTTACTTCCAAAAAACGGCATAGAAGGATTTTCTTTACTGCAAAGTGCTTCCAGCGATTACAACATTCGCGGAGATATATATTTAGCCCAGGAAAAATATGATCTGGCTATCCTTGATTTCAATTACGCTATTCGCTTGGATGCTAATTTTCCTCTGCCTTACGTTAACAGAGCTCTTGCCAAAATCAATCAGATTGAAAAAATAAAAATGGCGACAGTTTCTGTTCAATACAATAATAACATACAACCTATTTCCTCCGGTTGGACTTTTCCTATAAACAACAGCTCGGTGAATGCTAACAACGCTTTGCTTAGTTCTGCATTAAGCGATTGTAATACTGCGCTGGCAATTGAAAAACAATTTGCCTATGCTTATTACATCCGCGGACATCTAAAAAAAATGATGACGATGGGTGATTATTGCAGTGATTTTTTAAAAGCCGGTGAATTGCTTTTTCCGGTGGAATATGAAATTATCAAAATGTGTAATAGGTAATTCGAGAATTATTTGTTTAAAAATTCCTCATCCAATGTTCCGGCAGATTTATTTTTGTCTTTCACAAAAACCAGATACATCATTAAAATAAGTGCTAAATAAATCAGCAGTTGCAAGCCATATTCCATTAATACCTCTTTAACATAATCCGGTTCGGTAAACTTCCAAACCCCATCTCTGTGATGTACAATCACAATATATACTATCGTACTAAACACTGAATATACAAGCATCTCCAGAGCAAAAAACAATACAATAATCTTTTTTTCTCTGACTTTCTTAAACCATAAAACCTGAATAACTAAGCAGGAACTCATGAAAAAAGCATTGATGGGATATGCTAAATAACCTTTAATAAAATTTATATCCTTTATTACAAATAATACAGATAAATGAAAGACCGCTGCAGCACAAACTATCCATGATCCTATTTTAGTAAACCACACATTCATCTCCTTTATTTTCTTGCCTTTAAGCAAATTAGAAATAAGCGTCAGGAGTCCGAAGCCAAAAAATGTGGCGTTAATCACGAAATAAAATACTTGTATGGGTTGGAAATTTTCGGGTATCACTCCGTATCTTTTATCAAATCGGTTTGAAATCCGCCAACAATTTGGATCAGTTTAATTTGAGGGATTTTGTTTTTGTACAATGAAGAATAATCCCACTGCAACACGCAAGCACTGAATTTATAAGCCTTTGAGGTGGTTTTATTTTCTGCGTCGAGTTTGAGTAAAGTGCTCACTAAATTTTCTGCGAAGCCTTTGTATGTGTAATGCGGAATGGCTTCGCGGTCTTGTTTTTTATCTTGTTTGGCGGGACGTTCTCCATAAAATAAATGCAACTCAGTAGATGCATCTTTTTTGTTGTAAAAAAATATTTTGTTGTTGTAGTGAATGGCCTGCGCCTGCAAAACATTTAAATCCACGAGGGTTCCTTTAAATCCCTTTTCTTTGGCTTCTTTCAAAATGGTTTTCAAAAACTTTTTGCGGATGATTTCTCCGTTGGCGAAATTTTTATTTTCCACTTTGCTCATGTACGAAGTCACCAGTTTTTGCAACTCGGGAGAATAAATAAAAGCTTCTTTTCCTTTTTGCTCACGCATTTTATTGATGGCGTGAAACACAGTGGCATTAAGCAATTCAGGATCAGTGTCGGCAAGAGTTAAATCTTTATCGGCAACACCTGAAGCAAAAAATTCTTCGGAACTTTGATTGTAATAATCGGTGGAAATATTAAAAGAGGAGAATAAAAGAAAAAGCAATATGAAGAAATTGCTTCCGAACAATATGTATTTTTTACTTCTCACTTTCACGATAATAATTAGCATTTAACTGATCGCGGTAAGCTTCCAGTTTTTGTTCATATTTCTCAAACACCAGCAAATATTTTCTATCGAGTTGCGCCCATTTTTCTTCGCGTTTTTGTTTTTGAGCGATGTAACTTTCGTATTTGCTTTTGTGCCATTTCTGAATTTTTTTGGCGTCCATCATAGAAAGAGCCGGAAGTGTTTTTATTTTCAAAGTGTCGAAACCCCTTGAAAAAGCCATGATGTAGGTGTCCTCTTCTTTTTCGGGATAAATAATAATGTCCTGTAAATTCAAAACAAAAATTTCAACTGTGGATTTTTTCTTCGCTTTTTCGGCATTGGTTTTTTCGCTTAAAGTGTACATTTTTAATAAGTCGTTGTCCATTGCTGAGCCTGTGTATTCCCAGTGAATTCCTTTGTACACTTTTAGTTCGGGATAGGCTTTTATTTTGTCGCCGAAGAGATCTAAATATTTTTCGGTGTAGCCGTATTGCGGTTCCATCGTGAAGTAAAATTTGTTTTTTGAAATTTGTTTTTTGATGGTAAGAATTACTTTTGAGGTGAGCAATTCATAATCCATTTGCGGCATTTCAGCGCGATGATTTTTAGCTATTTCATTGAAGGCGCTGTTGAAGTAAAAGGGGCGATCCGTCAAGGCATTTTCAATAACCAATTGTTTTTTACTCCCCACTTCCTCTTTTGAAATTTCACAACGAAAAAAATAAATTACCTGGAGTGACGACATCTTATCCAACTCCGAAAAAAATTCATTTTTAGCACTGAAATTCACATGATGAAAATAAATTGTTTGCAACAATAAATCCATAAAAGAAACCGGTAATCTTCCCAGTGTAGCATCAAAAACATGAAGCTCTTTCAACGATTTTAATTTTGAAATATTGAAAGGAATAACCGTGAGTTTTGCATCGCCGAAATGCAATTTATTCAATTGTTTCAGGGACGTGAGTGCTTCAATAACAGCGCTTAAATCCAAGGATGAACAAGAGCTAATATCCAGATTTCTCAGGTGCGTGAGCGAAGAAATTTCAGAAGGTAAAGTTTTGATTGTCCCTTTGGAAAGATCCAGATTTTCGAGGTTTTTTATTTTTCCTATTCCTTTTGATAGTTCTACCGACTCCCTTAAAATCAAGGTTTTCAGC
The DNA here is from genome assembly GCA_023251095.1 of Flavobacteriales bacterium. Lineage (GTDB taxonomy): Bacteria > Bacteroidota > Bacteroidia > Flavobacteriales_C > JAHEZL01. The sequence goes on along the minus strand of JAHEZL010000020.1, from coordinate 72,467 downwards.
ATAGGTAGTGTTGCCAGAATATCCATGTTGTACTCTCTGGTTACTCCTTCATTTTTAGAAAAATCCAAAGTGTGTAATTTCTGCAAAGAGAAAAATCCGGCATTTAAACTGTCAATCCTGTTGCTTGAAATATTGAGATATTCCAGCGCTAAATTTTTAAAGGTTACCGGCAAATATTCTATTCCATTGCCTTCCAGAGAAAGTTCTTTGAGCGCTTTAAATTCACCGATGACAGAAGGCAGAAAAAAGAGATTGCAATAATTTAAATTGAGAATTTTGAGATTGGGTAGTTTCGACAGTTTTTTAAAAGTATCGATGATTTTTATTTTCCGGTTGCCGCTCAGATCAATCACTTTTAAATGCGTGCAGGAAGAGATATAAGCTGGCAGGGTATCAATGTTCATTCCCGACAAATTGAGTACTTCAGCATCCTTAATTTTAGCGTAATCCAAAACGTTTTGAGCTGAGGAAAAACCAAAGATGAAAAGTAAGGTTGCGAAGAGCAAGTGCTTCATACCTGCAAGTTAATGCGGAAAAGGGGAATTGTAACAGAGAAAGGGAAAAGTAAATTAATAAAGAGATGTTGATAAAGAGCTACTGTGTGAAAACAAAAGGGACAATATAGGCGAATCTAACTGGATGACCATTTTTCATTGCAGGTTCAAACTTTTCAAGTTTCTTAAATGCAGAAATCACTACTTCATTAAGTTTTTCGCAATTTGACTTGGATATTTCAACATAAGTAATCTCTCCTTTTGAGGAAACCTTTACGTATACCTCTATCCTGATTTCTGCAAGCTTTCTACATTCCCTTCCTGTATAAGATCGACTCACTTCCTTCATTAATTCCTGTGATAATCGTTCCATACCACCAGGATATTTTGGATGGACGTCAACTTCCATGTATTCATACGGTCCTACTCCTTCTGAATGACTTGGTCTGTCAACAATAGAATCATTTTGATTTTGAGCACACAACAAGTCGGTAAATAACAAGCCCAATAAAAAAACAAGATTTTTCATTTTTGAATTAATATGCTCTCGCATTTCTTCCTTCAATGTAATTGATGAAAGACCTATTCACTACTTTATTTCCCCCGGGAGTTGGGTAATTACCGGTGAAATACCAATCGCCGGTGTGATTCGGACAAGCCTTATGTAAATTATCCACCGTTTGGTAAACCACTTCCACCTCAGCATTGATGTCTTTAGGTGTTAACAATTGTGTGATGCGTGCCGAAATTTCTTCATCGCTGAAAGGCGCATAAATTTCTTTAACGTAATTCACTATTTGCTCTTTCGGCAATTTTTCCTGAGCCTTTGATTTTTTATAAACCTCATCTATTAATGCTTGTCGGCCTCTTTCTTTCAACAAAGAGATGGCAGCCTGAAAAGCAATGAAATCGCCTAGTTTAGCCATATCAATACCGTAACAATCGGGATAACGGATTTGCGGTGCCGATGAAGCAATCACAATTTTACGCGGATTCAATCGATCCATAATGCGCAAAATACTTTGCTTCAAAGTAGTTCCGCGAACGATGGAATCGTCAATTAAAACGAGGTTATCCACGCCTTTTTTCACCACTCCGTAAGTGGAGTCGTAAACGTGCGCTACCAAGTCATTTCTACCTGTATCTCCGGTGATGAAAGTACGGAGCTTGGCATCTTTGATGGCAATTTTTTCGGTACGGATAACGATGTGCAAAATCTTGTCGAGTTCGGCATCGCTTAATTTATCTTTCGCCAGCAATAGTTCTTTTTGTTTGGCAATGCGATGATCGCTTAACCCATCACGCAAACCAAAGAAAGAAGCTTCGGCAGTGTTTGGAATATAAGAGAAAACCGTGTTTTCAAAATCGTAGTTTACCGCTTGTAAAATTCGCGGAGCCAGATATTTTCCCAATCGTTTTCTTTCTACATAAATATCGGCGTCGCTACCACGGGAAAAATAAATTCTTTCGAAAGAACATTCTTTGCGCTCCGTAGGAGTTTGCACCATTTGTTCACTAACGTCGCCATTCTTTTTAATGATTAGAGCATGTCCCGGTTTTATAGGAGAAATGGATTCTATCGGCACATTGAAAGCCGTTTGAATGGCCGGTCTTTCAGAAGCTACCACCACCACTTCATCGTCTTTGTAATAAAAAGCCGGACGGATTCCTGCGGGATCTCTCAGTACAAAAGCATCGCCATGGCCTATCATTCCTGCCATTGCATAGCCTCCGTCGAAATCACGGGAGGCGTTTTTCATTATTTTCTGGATGTCGAGATTCAAAGCAATTTCATCTGAAATCTCCTGATTGCTGAGACCCTGAGCTTTGTATTTATGAAACAATTCCTGATTCTCATTATCGAGAAAATGTCCCATTTTTTCCAAAACAGTAACAGTGTCGGAGCGTTCTTTCGGGTGCTGACCCAAAGTAACCAGCCTATCAAAAAGCTCATCCACATTGGTTAAATTGAAATTCCCTGCCAACACAAAGTTGCGGGTTTTCCAGTTGCTCTGGCGCAAAAAAGGATGACAATATTCAATGCTGTTACCACCAAAAGTTCCGTAACGGAGATGGCCCAGCAACAACTCGCCCATGAAAGGGATATTGTTTTTTAACCATTCGGGATCACGCAATCTTTCGGGTGCTTTTTCCTGGAGGGCTACAAAATTGGAGTTAATTTTTTCGAAAATGTCTTTGATCGGTTGAGGGGAGTTGGAGCGGTAGCGGGAGATGTATCTTTTGCCCGGTCCGGAGTCGAGTTTAATAGTGGCAACGCCGGCTCCATCCTGACCGCGATTGTGTTGCTTTTCCATCATCAACCACAGTTTATTGAGGCCGTACATTGAACTCCCGTATTTCTCGAGATAGAAGTTTAAAGGCTTTAAAAGGCGGATAAGTACGATACCGCATTCGTGTTTTATTGCTTCACTCATTGGACCTCCTCAATTTGCATTGCAAAGTTATTACAATTTATCGGAGCAGGAATGATTTATCTCAATTTATTTATGCGCAATGCCAGTGTATCCATAAATTCCTTTGAGGCCGAGGAATTCATGATGAGGGGACAAATAAAGTTTATTTTTTTGTCGCCTGTCGGCAAGGAATCAAAAACCCAGTAAGGAACCTGATATTCTTCTGCGGTATTTTTAATTTTTTGCAATACTTCCTTCCGGTTAGCTTGTGTTTTAAGGATTCCGGAATAACCAGGCGACTCATACACCACTACCTTTATCCTTTTACTTTGTGCGATTTGCAAAATTTTACGGAAATACTTTTCGCGCTTTTTATCCCAAACAAAAGATTTGTTGCTAGCATCCTCGGGTTTATTGCCATACTCATCCAATTGCACCTCAAAATGCAAAGGATTTTCCAGGCTTCTGGCCGAAGGGTGCGGTTGATGCCCATTTACAAAATAAGGTGTTTCCTTATTCTCCATCCAGTGCTTCCATCCCTGAAAAGCAGGGAAAGTGAGTTGACTGCCGAAATAAGTATAACGCAGCAAAGGAAGTTTCATCCATGCGGCATATACAGAGTCATTGTCGGCAATGGTTGACGCAACAATACTATCTTCTAAATAAGCGGCAAAGCGGTAAGGATGAAAAGTGTTGAACCTTGTATCAAAAGATTCGGGTGTGGCATAGAGGAATAAATATTGAGGCGCGCTGTTGTTTTTGAGGTAAAGATGAATGTGCAGGAAATTGTCGGCAAAATCAGAATGGTTCAAACTGAGATTATAAACTGTCTTTCCGATTTTAGGTTGAAGATACGCCGGATCGATTGTAAATAAAGGTTCGCAAGGGCCATCTACCAAAACGTTAGTAGCTATTTTTCCTTCAGTAACGTAAGTCGCTTTTAAATTTAAATTGTGCAACAAACCAAAATGAAAAAAACGATCCACAGCAAAGCCTGCCACAACAACGATAAGTATTAATATGAGCGTTTTTTTAAGCATTAAAATCTCGAATAAATAAATTGTTCGCCACCGGAAAAAATTCCGAAAACCAAAATCAGCAGGATCATTGTTGCGAGCCAGAAAACGCTGAATTTTTCGCTGTTTGATCTACTGTTAATTCTATTTTCAAAAAGTAAAAACACCAAGGCGAAAGTCCACGACAAATAAAAATTAAACAAATCATTGAGCTCTGCTCCTCTTCCGAAAACCGCTACAAACTGCGAAAGCCAGTCGCTTGGCCAAAAAGATTGTAAAGAAAAAATCTCTCCCGTTATTTTTTTTGCTGTGACAAAATCGGGTGAACGGAAAAATAAATTGGCAAAACTTACTGCCAAAATAGTGAGGAAATAAGTGATCGCTTTCGGTAATTTAAAATTTGCTTTTTGGGCCAGCAGTTCAATGGTAAGATAGGCAATGTGACAAAAGGCCCATAGCAAAAAAGTAAGTCCGAGTCCGTGCCAGAAAGCCGAAAAAAGCAACGTAATCACTATCCCGAAAAGCGCCGATAAAAACATATTTTTTCTAAACCAATACGACACCGGATAATACACATACTGCGTTAACCACTGCATTAAAGTGATATGCCAGCGGCGCCAGAACTGAGTAATGGAAAGGGAGCCCAAAGGAGTAGCGAAATTCTCGGGAAGCGTGATGCCAAACATTCGGGAAATTCCCAGAGCCATATCCACATAACCCGAAAAATCAAAGTACACCTGAAGGGTAAAAATCAAGCCGGCAAAAAGGGAAGTAAATCCGGAAAAAGTATCAGTGCTGTCAAAAACCGCAGTGGTCATAGGCGCCAAACGATCAGCGATGACTAACTTTTTAAAAGCCCCCAAGGCAAAGCGATTAATTCCCGCAATAAGATTTTCTTCTTTAAAAACAGGAGTCGCAATGAAGTGCTTTTTCATTTGCTGAAAAGTCACCACCGGTCCGCACAAAATTTTAGGAAAGTAAGAAGCCGACACCACATACAAGAGCGCTTTTTCTTCGGGAAGAATTCTGCCGATTTTCACATCAAAGAGGTAAGCGATATTTTGCAAAGTATAAAAAGAAAATCCTAAGGTAAAGGCCAGTGATTCGAAAGAAAATCCCGTTAAACTCTGCTCAGAAAAAACAAATAGTTTAAACAATACAAGCTGCACAAGAAGTGCCGCAATACCCAAAATAAAAAAAGTGTTTTTACGGGTTGTGCTGTCGGCAATTTTTTGCGCGAGATAAAAAGCAAACAAACTATTCAGCAACAAAAGCGGAATGGCCCTCCATTGTATAAAAGCCATGAAAAGCAATCCGGCAAAGAAAAGCACGAGGAGATGCTGCTTCGTTTTATAAAAAAGAAAAAGCATTGTGCTGATGAACAAAAAGAAATATAGTGCGTTTTGCAGCATTAAATTCCGGATAATTTTTTTTGAATGCAGTTGACAATATCTCCTACTGTATTGAAATCGGTGATTTCTATAAAAGAAAAGCGAAGAGAAAAAGCTTCTTCAATTTTCGACATCAGAGGCAAATGGGAAAAAGAGTTCCAGCCTTCAATATCAGCAGCAGAGGTGCTTTCCGCACAAACGAAATTTTTCAAATTGAAAAAATCAGTGATGACCAATTCTATTTTCCGAAGAATTTCCACTCTTTCCATGAGTGCTAAAATACACAAATAAAAAAGGCGTTAGTCAGCCGACCAACGCCTTAAATGAAATCCTAAGTATTTTATTGTTTTTCTATTGACCAACCCATCGACAATCCAACTGTCCAGCCTTCTCTGTTGGGAATGGTATAAAGGTTTACGGGAATGTTGAGGTTGCCTGAAGTAAATGTTTTACCTAAGGCAAAAACCCATGAGCTCGTCAGGCTGGCAACAGCTCTGCTGTCCAGTTGCCCCGCACTGTTTCGTTGTTGTATGTTAAACGTAGGTCCGAAACCGACTTCCCATTTTGATTTTTTCCAGCGAAATCCATTCACCACGGAAAGAGAAGGAATAAATTTTTGCTGCTCCATACCACCTATCATCCCGAAAAATTCAACTAGGGCCATTACATTTCCCGTATTGAGATAGCGCAGTTCGCGGTGATAACCAAATTGTGTCATCATAGGCGACATATTAAATCCCCCTTCTGATTTTTGTTTTTGTAGAATAAGTGCATTGTTTCCTGTGGCAAAAGATACCCCAAAGCGTGGTCCGGATAAATTCAGTTTTCTCACATTGGGTTTATCTATCAAATCAGATTCATGTTTCTGGAACATGTAAAGACTTTCCAGCTCCTTATTTACCGGTGCTCCTAATAATGTTTCAATAGAAAAACGAAGTAAGGATTGCAGCTCCATCGGCTCATAAATATATTCCTTTACCACTGCGGCTTCCTGAATCCCGCTTTTAACATTGTATTGTCTCATGCTGATGGCCAGCATTCGTCCGATTTTTTCAACGGTTCCTGATACAATAAAATCCAGATTGAGGTCCTTTCCTGCTTTAAGTACACAGGTTTTGCTCATACAGCTGTTTTTATCCAGATTGTTGGCTTTGTAATAATTGTCGATTTCATAACGGTCGACCACTTCAAATTTTTGAAGTTTTTCAATTTCAATTCTAACGATAGATGTGATTTCATTTTGAGAGAGTTCAACGCCCTGAACATCGATGTAAGCAACTCCAAGAAGAGGTAATTTCTGATTGTTCTGGGCAAAAGATTGTGTTCCTAAGAACAACAAAGTGATCAATGCTAATTTGTTAAAGTATTTCATACATATAGTTTTAAAATGCGCAGCAAAACTATAGGCTGAAGGAAGAGCTTTGTTATTGGTGTTTAATAATGAAAAGGATTTTTATTGCAGAAAATGCAATTTCACCCGGAATTACCTGATAATAGTAATGCTTCCGGTTTTCGAACCATTTTGTCCGCTGTAAAACAACACTTCTGCATAATATACATAGGACTCCATGTTTTGCGGCTGACCTTTATAAGTCCCGTCCCACCCCTGATTGATGTCGCTGGATTCAAACACCAGCTCACCCCATCTGTTAAAGATTCGGAATACAATCAGTTTATCGATTCCCCATCCTTTTACAAAAGCCAGGTCATCAATGCCATCGGCATTTGGTGTGAAAGCAGAAGGAACGTCAACCGTGAATTTTTTCAAAACACAGATGTTGTATTCTTTGGTTGATACAAAACAGTTTAAAGTATCTTTTATTAATAGCTTGTAAATTCCGTCCTCCATCACTTTTAAACTAGGTGTGGCGCAATCCGTACAGCTCAAATTTTTTGTAGATCCTGTAGTCCAGTCATAAGTATAGCCATCTCCCATATCCACACCTATATCCACTGTTTCACCAATAATGGCACAAGACGTATCAATGTTGAAGAAGGTTTGTTCATATACTGTAGCCGTTATGGTTTTAGCCAGAACACATGAATTGGTGTCGGTAACGGTAATGGTATACACCGTTGTTGCTAAAGGACTCGCAAGCGTGGAAGCTTGATTTGCTGTTGCCAAAGTAGCAGGCGGCGTCCAGCTATAAGTATAGCTGACCTTGTTGGTAGCCGAAAGTAATTTGCTGCTGCCCTTACATAAAGCCACATCTTTTGTAGTATAATCAGGTAAAGGATTAACAACAAGTTTTTTAGTCATGGTGTCTTTACAACCGAATATCTGATCGGATATTCTTAAGGATAAAGTATAATTTCCAACAGGCGCAAGAGCTACAGGTGTAAAGGTTGGCGTATTGGTGGTTTGAGCCGAAGGACCTGCCACTACCCACTGCCATGAATCTGCTCCTCCCGAAGAATCGGTCACTGTTAATTTATCGCCCAAACACAAAGTAGAATCCTGTATTCCGAAATTCGCATGAGCCTCATGCAGCCTAACGTTATGCTTGGTAACATGTGAACAGGTTTTTCCTGCAGTGTAAGCAGTAAGAGAGACAATGTTTATTCCTCCCGGAGGATAAAAATTAAAGGCATTGGAAACCGGTGAGCCATTATTGACAACAGTCCCTCCAAAATCCCAATCCCATGAATTAACATCAACAGTATCTTTAATGGTAAAATTAACTTTATCACCAATGCAGATTAAAGTATCGCTGATAGAAAAATCCGCTTCGGGACCAACAATTTTGAAGGATCTGGAAGCAGTGTCTTTACAGCCATATGAAGTTTGAGAAACCAAAGTAACTTTGTAAGTTCCTTTTTGTCCATAAGTAAATTTTACCGGTGTTTGCGCCAAAACCGGATCTCCCGTACCAACATCCCAACTTACTATAGAAGTAGTACTTGCTGCTTTGGTGGTATCATAAAAAGCAGCTTTAAACGGATAACACAAATTAGCACTTGAATCGGCATTTGAGGTAAATCCTGCTTTTGGATAAGACTGCACAAGAATGTAATCGGTGTTTGTAATAGAATCCAAACAGCCATTAATATCTTTAACAACTAACTTAACAGAGTATGGTCCGGGAGCATTAGTGTAGGCATGTGTTGCTGTATTTGTTAATTTTGTTACAAGCGGTGTTCCATCGCCAAAATCCCATGTATACTGACTAATATTCGTTCCTGCTCCTGTAAAATTATCTACCTCTTTAGTACACAAGGTGTTTTTTGCGCCAAAGCTTGGATTAGGCAAGAAAGGAGTAATTGTTTTTGTGGTACTGTCTTGACAACCTAATTTATCGGTCACCACCATTTTTACTGTCCATGGATTCCCAAGTTTAGAACCATAAACAGTAGAGGGGCTTTTTGTGTTTCCTGTTAATCCATTTCCAAAAGTCCAGGCCCAGCCAACCACTGTAGTATCCGAATGAGTAGTATCATTAAAATTCACCGGAAAAGGAATACAACGGGAAGTATTATCCAACGTAAATCCGGCTTTGATTCCAAAAACTTTAAGACTAAAAGTTGCGGTGTCTTTACATCCGTTTTCGGCACTTACTATTAAACGAATGGTGTCTATCCCGATGCTGGCATAAGTGTGGGCATCACTTGGTACATTGTTCAAAGAAGGAGGAGAACCGTCACCCCAATCCCATCTGTATCCATTGCTGCATGCCGAATAAACATCAACAGAAGAGGCGGCGCTGAAAGTATGCGAAATCTGTTTACATATTACAGGAACCGTAGTAATCACTGCTTTTACATTTCTGACTTTCACTGTTACGCTATCAGTATAATCTGCACAGCCCGAAGTAGCATTGGTTCCGATAATTTTTACCTTATAATTTCCTGATGCAACATAATAATGTGTTACCGTAGTATCTATAGAGGCGGCTATTGTTTGTCCGTCACCGAAATCCCAAGTCCATGAATCAGCCCCTGAAATCTCTCCTTTGAAAATGTATTTGTAAGGTGAATCGCACAAAGCCGTATAGTTTAAGCGGGCTATCGGCCCTTTCACGGTAATGGCATTCGATATTGTTTTACTGGAATAACAGCCGTTAAATCCGGTAGTTAAAGTAATGTCTTGTGCCCCCGCTTTGGAATTAAATTTCCAGGTCCAGTTGGAATCGCTCGGACAATCGGATGCGTTAGCTCCGTCAGCAGTGTAATGCCATGAATCTACATTAGCGCCGGGAGTTAAATCGGTGAGTATTACACTTTGGTTGGGACAAACCGTTGCCGACGATACAGAAAAATCAGGCGCGGTAACATCTCCTACTCTGATGATAATCGGATAACTGGTGTCGGCGCAACCGGCAACGTTTTTAATGTCCAGAAAAACTGTATAATCACCGGTAGTATTATATGTATGTGAAGGGTTTTTTACTGCCGAACTTTGTCCGTCGCCGAAATCCCAATGGTAAAAATTAATAAGCTCTTTCGATCGGGAAGAATCGGAAAACTGAACTTTTAACGGAACACATCCTTCAGCAGTATCAGGCTGTAAGCGGGCAATGATCGGATTAATGGTATCTGTTTTGGTCACATTCGCTTTACATCCCACAGCAGAAGTAACGGTCAATTTGTTTGCAAAAAACAGAGGGTCGTAAACGGTATATTCGCTGTCATCGGGTTTTAAAAAATTATGCGTCGGATTTTGTGTGACTGCTGTTTTCTGATCACCAAATTCCCACAACCAGGATACTCCCGCAGGAATAGAGGTATTGGTATATTTTACCTGCATCGGGAAATCACAATAGTAACTTGGGACTCTGGTGAAGTTGGCCACCACATTTTCCACTACTAAGGCAAAAGTAGTGTCGTCACTGCAACCTCCGGCCGATGCCGTTAATTTTACATTGTAGGTTCCGGGAGCATTATAAGTGTGCGACGGATTGGTTTGGTTGGAAGTTCCTGCATCACCAAAATCCCAGGAATAAGATACCGCCCCCAAACTCGTATTTGTAAAAGTTGTGGCGATCCCCGGACAAACCGTATCGTTTAATAAAGTAAAAGAAGCAATGGGTTTACTGACTACAATTGCAGTTGATTTAGAACTGATACAACCGTTTAATTCGGTAACAGTTAATTTCACAGTATACACCCCTGTGGCATTGTAAGTAACAGGATTCGGAGTAGTTAATACAGATGTAGTTCCATTTCCGAAATCCCAGAGATAACTCAAAGCCCCTCCCTTTCCGGCAGAAGAATTGTTTATAAAACTTACGGTTAATGGCGCTGTACAGGATTGAGTAACCGAAGGAGTGAAATTAGCTATCGGCGGAGTGTTTGAAGTAACAATAGGTACCACCCAGGTGGTATCATCTTTACAACCGTTGGCATCGGTTGCAATTAAAGAAGCGCTAAAGCTTCCTATCAATGTATAAGTGTACAATGGGTTTTTTGTTCCTGCTGAACCTCCATCACCAAAAGTCCATTGCCATCCTGTAATAGCTGTTCCTCCTGCGCCAACCGACTGATCGGTAAACTGAACCGCCAGAGGAATACATCCGCTGGTAGGTACTGCACCGAAAACAGCAGTAGGTTTTGGTTGAACAGTAATTACCTTTTGAAAGGCCCCTGCAGTACCTGTATATTTTACGGTATAAATTCCGGGATTTGTAAAAATATGTGATGGCGCGGCAGTGTTGGCAAAAGCGCCGTCACCAAAATCCCAAAGATGATTGGAGGATCCCCCCGGTGCGCCAAAGATTGCTGTGTGCGGCGCGCAACCAACTGCTTTATCTACTGTAATTTGCGCAACAGAAACAAGGCTGCACAACAAACACAAAACAGCCAAAAAGGCTGATTTATTATTGTTAATTATTCTGTAGATTTTGCGCACTAAGAAACCGTTTTTATAAGGTGAAGATAATGAAATATCCAATATTCAAAAAAAAGAAAAAATTTAACAGGATGGCCCTTCAAGCACGACCAAATAAGCAAAGCAGAACAATGAAGTATACGCACCGGAAAATACTTATGTTTTAACTTTAAATTGTAGGTCTATTATTTTTTTAGTTATTTTCGTTCTATGGCTCGGCAATTTTTTCTGATTACTATTTTATTTATTTGCGTTTCTGCTAAAGCGCAAATGGCTACAAATATTGTAGATATTAATGCCTGTCCGAACAAAACCATTTCCCTTTCCATTCATGTTGTTTTAGACACTGCAGGTTTAGCGCTGGCAAATCCTGCACAGATTCAAACTACCGTGACAACACTCAATCAGAAATTCAGTCCGATGTGTGTTCAGTTTAAAATTTGTAACTACGACACCATTTGGGAATCTCTTTACAATCAAAAAACTGCAGAGAAATATTTAACAGAAATGACCACCAAATACAACATTCCCAACACCATTAATATTTATTATTCCAGCAGTGTTTCTTCTTTATGGGGCAGTCTCGACGGTTCTGCAGGATTAACTGCTTCTGCCAATGACAAAATCCGCATGCAAAATCTTTTGTTCAGAGATTTCATGATCATTAATTATTCTGACTTAACTACTATCACTCACGAAATGGGACATTTTTTCGGATTGTATGACACCTTTGATAAACCAAGCGGAATTGCGGAACTGGCCAATGGAACAAACTGCAAATCTGCAGGTGACTCTATTTGTGATACAGAAGCAGATCCCGCAACTTTCGGAGCAACAATGGTTAACTGTCATTTGACCAGCCCTACGAAAGACGCCAACGGCGAATATTACACTCCGCCGGTTTGTAACCTGATGTCTTTTTACCCTGCAGGTTGTGTAAAGTATTTTACTCCTGAACAGTACAACAGAATGCTCAACGTATTTTACACCAAAAGAAATTACTTGTGGTAAAAGCCCTGCAGCCATATTTTCAAAGAGCATTATTTGTTCTTCTTTTTTTTGTATCATTTTCCGTTTATTCTCAAGACATTCATTTCACTCAGTTTTACGAACCCACACTTACTTTAAATCCTTCTAACGCCGGAAAATTCAATGGCGACTGGCGTTTCAACGGTATTTACCGTTCACAATGGGGTTCTATCGTAACCCCTTTTCGCACTGCGGCTCTGGCTTACGATCAACCGCTGAATATTCTGGATCAGAATTTTGGCGTGGGTGGATATTATGTTTTTGACCGATCGGGTGACGGAAGATTAACCATGAATAAAATCATGTTGTCGCTGGCTTACCACAAAAGTTTTTCGGGACATTTATTAAGCTTTGGTTTGCAAGGCGGCTTCGTAAATAAAAACATCAATTACAGTTCTCTTTCTTTTCCAAATCAATGGGACAACAATACAGGCTCTTTCAACAACGCAGGCGGATCTGTTCCTGTAGGAGAAAATCTTCCCAACGATAAAATCAATTATTTTGATTTGAATATTGGTTTAGGCTGGAGCAAAAAAATCAGTGAGAAATTGTCGCTGGATGCAGGTTATTCTGTTTTTCACCTCAACTCCCCCACAGAAACTTTCATGCAACAAAAAACAAAACTGGAGATGAGACATGTGCTTAACGCCTCAGCCAAATATGATTTAAACACCCGCTCTTTTCTTACGCCGAATCTTTTGTACATGTACGACAAACAGGCTTCTGATTTGGTATTGGGTGCAAACTACAATTATAAAATGTTGCCAAACAAAGCAAAGCTGACTACCGTTTTTGCAGGCCTTGTGATAAGAGACGGTTTCTTCAGAACCTTTGATGCTACTTCAATAATTATAGGAGGTGAGGTGAGAGATTTTCGTGTAGGTGTTGCTTTTGATGTCAACATGTCGCAGCTTTCCACCGCTACCAATTACAGAGGAGCTTTTGAAGTAGCCATCACTTATATTGCCCGCAGCTCATTACCAAAAATATATACCGTGCCTTGTGATATCTATTAGACTTTTCATAATAGCACTTTTAGTTTCGGCGACTTCTGTTTTCGGGCAACTCGTTGACTCTACCATCTTCACCCTCAACTCTACACAACTTAAAAAAGCAGCACGAAAAGCAGCAGCAGCGGGGGATTATTATTCTTCCATTTATTTTTACAACCATTACATTGCCGACAAACCCAGCTTTCCTGAATTTTATTTCAAAAAAGGGAAAATGACTTTTGAACTGGCCACTAATTACCGCCTGGCAAGAGATTATAAACGTGCGGAAGAGACCTACGCAAAAGCTTACGCAATCAATCCCGAAAAATATGTGAGCGCTTTGTATTACCAGGCCTTAATGCAAAAAATGCTGGGCGACTGCGGGAAAGCGAAAGAAACTTTTGCAAAATTTAAAAAGGAATCGAAAGCAGACAAGACCAAAGAAGGGGCGATTCTGAAAAAACTTTTGAAAAATGATGTTGCCGGTTGCGACAGTATCAACGTTTTTAAAAACAAAGGCCTGAGCCTCGAAGTTACCCATCTGGATACTTCTATCAATAAGGCTTACATGGATGTTTCTCCTTTCCCCATCAATGATTCCACTTTTGTTTATGCTTCCCTGAGATCGGATACTTTAATGTATTTCAACAGAGCAGATTCTACTCGTGTTCCTCCCGTGAGTCAATTTTATGTAGCAGGAAAAAAAGGCAATGAGTGGCATAATAAATCGGATTTTAAAGGTCCGTTCAACATTGAAAATGTTGGCGTAACCAACGGTGTTCTTTCTACCGAAGGCGACAGATTTTTCTTTACCCGCTGCGAAAAAAACTGGAAGGATGAAACCTTCTGTCACATTTTTGTATCGGTGAAATCAAACGGCGAATGGCAGGAACCAACGGAACTGCCCGAACCCATTAACCTTCCTAACTGCAATTCCACTCAACCTGCCATAGGCTATGAAACAGGAAAAGAATATGAAGTATTGTACTTCGTATCAGACCGTGTGGAAATGGGCGCCAAAGGAGGAAAAGACATTTGGTTTTCAGTTTACGATCCGGGTAAAAAAATATATACTCCTGCAAAAAATGCAGGATCAAAAATCAATACTGTAGGAGATGAACTTACTCCGTTTTACGACATTGATTCCAAGGTTTTATATTTTAGTTCCACGGGCTGGCCGGGAATGGGCGGATTGGATATTTTTAAATCTTTTGGCGAATTAAATAAATGGACTCCTCCTGCAAACCTTCGCGCACCGGCCAATTCATCGGTAGATGATATTTACTACGCTGTACTTCCTAAAAATGAAGAAGGATTTTTTGTTTCAAATCGTGAAGGAAGTATTGCATTGAAAAACGAATACTGCTGTTTTGATATTTATCAATACGTAAATAAAATGCGTTTGGGCTTAAACTTAATGGCCTACAAAGCAGAAAACAAACAGGTGATTAAACTGCTGGAAGATCATAAAATGTCGGAATACAAAGACAAACCGCGACTGGATTCTGTTGAAATAAAAGTGTTTTTGGTGAATGATAGTCTGGAAAGCGAAGATATATTATTATGCAAATTCAACCCTGCAAAAAACGACCTGTCTTTTCTTAAACTGGAGCAAAATCAAAGCTACAGAATCATCGCTTCCCGTCCGGGATTTTTCACCAACGGCTTTGAGTTTACCACCAATGGCATGACGGTTTCCGATACTATTTTTCAACCCATCGGCTTGCACGAATTATCTAAAGATCCAATTGTTATTCCTAACATCTATTATGAATTCGATAAAGCCGATTTAACCAAAGACAGCAAGTACACGCTGGATACCACCATCTATAAATTATTGATGGAAAATCCGAATATCATTGTGGAAATCGGTTCGCATACCGATAGCAGAGGTAGCGACGAATACAACATTAGATTGTCGCAAAAAAGAGCAGAGTCGGTGGTGAATTATTTAGTAGCCCGCAAAATTGATCCACGACGATTACGCGCCAAAGGTTATGGTGAAACACGCCACATCGCTAAAAACGAAAATGCCGACGGATCGGATAACCCTGACGGCCGACAAAAAAACCGACGTACAGAATTCCGCATCGTTGGAGAAGTGAGCAAATACAGCGAGATTATTTATACCGAATAAGTACTACCTTGCAGCATGAATAAATTTTTAAAATTTCTATTACAAGGCATTTTATTAATAGTTCCGCTGGCAATAACCATCACTGTTATTTTCAAAGTACTGCGCTGGATCGATAATATTATTCCTGATAATTTTATTCCTCTCGACCTTCCTGTTGTAGGAAAATTCAGCATTGGTAATATTCCTGGATTCGGGATTTTAATTCTTCTGGGAAGCTTGACTTTACTGGGATACCTGGGAAGTACTTTCATCGCCCGACCTTTCATTAAGTATTTTCAAAGGATATTAACCAAGGCTCCTTTGATTAAAGTTATTTATACTTCTATCAAAGATTTGCTGGGGGCTTTCGTTGGAAAAGAAAAAAAATTCAATCATCCTGTGATGGTGAAAATAGGCGACAATAATTTGCATAAACTGGGTTTCATCACTCAGGAAAATCTTTCGGGACTGGGATTAGACGCCAACTTTACTGCCGTTTATTTTCCGCACTCTTATGCGTTTTCAGGGAATTTATTCATCATTGAAAACAAGAATATTATTCCTTTAAAAGGAAAATCTGCCGACGTGATGAAATTCATTGTTTCGGGCGGCGTTACTACCTTAGGCAAAGAAGACGAAAAAATCATCTGATGAACTTCAGCAATAAAAAAGATCTCGTTTTTTTAATTCTCGCAGGTTTCTTTATCACCAACGCTATTGTTGCCGAACTCATTGGTGGAAAGCTGATTGAATTTTTTGGCGTGTTTACTCAAAGCATAGGAATTGTAATGTGGCCCGTTGTGTTTATCATCACTGATTTGGTGAATGAATACTACGGACAAAGCGCAGTAAGAAAATTATCCTACATCACGGTTGGCTTGATTGGCTTTACTTTTCTGATCTTATATATTTGCCTGCATATTCCTGCCGTTGGCTTCTCTCCCGTATCCGATGAAAATTTTCAAAAAGTATTTGGCCAATCTCAAAACATCATCATAGGAAGTATTTGCGCCTTTGTTGTTTCGCAATTGGTGGACAGTTCTGTGTTTTGGATGCTGCGCAATAAAACGGGCAAAAAAATGATCTGGCTGCGCGCAACAGGCTCTACCATTGTGAGTCAGCTGGTGGATACGTTTATCGTTCAGTTTATTGCTTTTGTAATTCCAGGCGTGTGGACGATGGATGTGTTTTTAAAAAATGCATCTTATGGTTATGTGTTCAAATTGCTTGTAGCCGTGGCTATTATTCCCGTGATTTATTTAGTGCATTATTTAATCGATAAATATCTGGGAGAGCATGCTTCTGAAGATATGATTAAACATACTGCAGAGGAGAATTTACATCATAAGGTGGAGGAGTAAATTTTGAATGAGATTGCTTCATTTTTGAGTACAAAAATCTCGCAAGGACGGGCGGAGTGAAAGAAGAACTAAATCAACTTATCCTGCAGGGCCACCATTGTTTTCTTAGCGCTTTTATTCTGATAAATGATATCGTAAACCGCTTGAAAAATTGGCATCTCTACGTTGAGTGTTTGTTTGATCTCGTGAATACATTTGGTGGCATAATATCCTTCAGCAACCATGTTCATTTCCAGCATTGTGTGCTTTACCGAATAGCCTTTCCCCACCATGTTTCCAAAGGTGCGGTTACGGCTGAATTGAGAATAGCAGGTCACCAAAAGATCGCCGAGATAAGCCGAACTTTTCACGTCGCGGTGCACCGGACTTACCTTATCCAAAAAGAATTCGGCTTCGCGAATAGAATTGGAAATGAGTACTGCCTGAAAATTATCTCCGTAACCCAAACCATGGCAAATCCCGCTGGCAATGGCATACACGTTTTTCATCACTGCACAATATTCTGTGCCGAGCAAATCGTCGTTGTAAGAAGCATTGATGTAACGCGCTTTTAAAAAACTGGTGAACTCTATCGCTTTGGCTTCTTCATGAAAAGCAACAGTGAGGTATGATAAGCGCTCCAACGCCACTTCCTCAGCGTGACAAGGTCCGGCGATGATGCCTATGTTATTGATATCCGCATCCCAAACCTGACTGAAATAATCGGCCGGAATTAAATTGTATTGCGGAATAATTCCTTTGATGGCGGAGACAATTATTTTGTCTTTGAAATCGTCTTTCGTGCAATCTTTCAATGATTCATGTAAGAAAGCCGAAGGAATAGCAACTACTAAAATATCGCACTGAGCAATAACTTCACGAATATTGTCATTTAATACGAGCTTAGAAACATTGAATTCAACATCTCTTAAATATTTCGGATTGTGGTGATAGGTTTGAATGTGCTCAATAGACGACGCATCTCTCATCCACCAATTCAATTGCTCCGTATTATTGAGCAATATTTTGGCAAGGGCCGTGGCCCAGCTTCCTCCTCCTAATATGCCGATGGATCTTGTTTTCATTAAACTACCATCCAGGCTTTTACTTCATCCAAAGAGGGAAGAGCGGTTTCAATTTTATTTTTCTTTCTGAAACCCGCTATCTCCTGATGCAATTTATTCGGGTTGGCCGCTTTCAATAATTCAATGGATTTATATCCTGATTTAATCAATGCGGCTATCCATATTTCAGGAACACCCAAGGCTGTGTATTCTTCAGTAGAGGCTACTTTTTCTTTTTTCTCCGGACGCATTTGCGGGAAAAATAAAACATCCTGAATGGAATTGGAATTGGTCATGATCATCGCCAAACGGTCGATACCGATTCCTAATCCTGCTGTTGGCGGCATGCCGTATTCAATAGCACGCAGGAAATCTTCATCCAGCATCATTGCTTCTTCATCTCCGCGTTTTCCTAATTCCAGTTGCTCTTCAAAACGTTTGCGCTGATCAATCGGATCGTTCAACTCAGAGTAAGCATTACAAATCTCTTTTCCGTTGCAGATGCACTCAAAACGCTCTACCAATCCTTCTTTCGAACGGTGTTTTTTGGCCAGCGGCGACATTTCTACAGGATAATCGGTGATGAAAGTCGGCTGAATTAAATTAGGCTCACATTTTTCACCGAAAATCTCATCAATGATTTTTGCTTTGCCCATCGTTTCATCTACAGGAACACCAATGCTTTTAGCTGCTTCACGCAAGCCGTTTTCATCCAAAGCAGTGATATCGATATTTGTGAATTTTTTTATTGCTTCAAACATGGTGTAGCGCTTCCATGGTCTTTCGAAATTGATCACGTGCTCACCCACTTTTACTTCTGTTGCATCGTGTAAATCCGTGGCGATTTTCTCCACCATTTCTTCCACCATGTCCATCATCCAGTTGTAATCTTTATAAGCAACGTAGAGTTCCATTTGCGTGAACTCAGGATTGTGAAAACGACTCATTCCCTCGTTGCGGAAATCTTTCGCGAATTCATAAACCCCGTCAAAACCGCCAACAATCAATCTTTTCAAATAAAGTTCATTGGCGATTCTCAAATATAAAGTCTGATCTAAAGTATTGTGATGTGTTTTAAACGGTCTTGCTGCAGCGCCTCCATACAAAGACTGAAGAATAGGAGTTTCCACTTCCAGGTAGCCTTTGTTGTTTAGGAAATGACGCATGGAATTCGTGAGCTGCGTGCGCTGAATAAATGCTTTTTTCACATGCGGATTGACAATCAAATCCACATAACGCTGACGGTATCTTTGCTCGGTATCAGTGAAGGCATCGTGTACTTTTCCTTCAGCATCTTCTACCGGCATTGGCAGATTGCGCAAGGTTTTAGCCAATAATTTTATTTCGGTAACATGAATAGAAATTTCACCCACCTGAGTGGTGAAAACATATCCTTTCACACCAATGATATCCCCGATGTCTAAAATTTTCTTGAAAAAATCGTTGTATAAAAACTTGTCTTCTCCCGGACAAATATCATCGCGACTGATGTACAACTGGATCTTTCCTGTGGAATCCTGCAACTCTGCAAAAGAAGCTTTTCCCATGATGCGCTGACGCATCAATCTGCCGGCAATGCTAATGTTTTTGTAGCCTATCTTATCGTTGAGGTAATTGTCGTGTATTTCTTTTGCGGAACAATTTACTTCGAAAAGTTCAGCAGGATAAGGGTTTATTCCCGCGTCTATGGCTTTTTTCAAGTTGTCCCGTCTAACTAATTCTTGCTCGGAAAGTTCAATTGACATATAAAAATCGCTTTGTTGATTTAACTTGGCAAACGTACGTGATTTTTGACTATTTACATAGAGTAAATATCCACAATTTTAGTATTTTCGTGAACATCCTAACATTAGGATAAATGCATAAAAAATAAATAAAATGAAATCCTTAGTAGAAAAATTTCCCGCTCAGTTAAAAAAAGCAATAGAAATAGGCAAGGCAACAACATTCAAGCCTGCTAAAAACGAAATCAAAAATGTATTGATTTGCGGATTGGGTGGCTCTGGAATTGGCGGCACCATTGTAAGCCAGATCATCAAAGACGCCATCAAAGTTCCGGTTTTAACCTGCAACGATTATCATATTCCGGCTTTTGTCAATGAAAATACGCTGGTCATTGCTTCTTCTTATTCAGGAAATACCGAGGAAACTTTACTCACCATTGAACAAGCCATTCAAGCAAAAGCTGAAATCGCAGCTGTCACTACAGGAGGCAAAGTATTAGAGATTTGCAAAGAACATGGCTTCAACTATATTTTGAATCCGGGCGGAATGCCTCCGCGATCTACTATGGGTTACTCGGTGACCCAACAACTTTTTGTTTTAGAAAAATACGGATTGATTTCTTCTCTGTACACCGATCAAATGGCTTTAGCAGCCAATTTGCTGTTGAAAGAAAAAGAAAATATTATCAAAGGAGCCGATGAATTAGCGGCTAAATTACTGAACAAAATTCCGGTGATTTACAGCGCCGATAACTTCGAAGGCATTGCCATTCGCTTCCGTCAGCAAATCAACGAAAATTCTAAAATGCTGTCGTGGCATCATAAATTACCTGAATTGTGTCACAACGAAATTGTAGGTTGGACTGAAGCTCATAAAGACATTGCGTTAGTGGTTTTCCGAAACGACGACGATTTTTACAGAACAGCAAAAAGAACCGACTTCACCATCAGCAAAGTAAAACCTCTGGTAAGCTCAGTAACGGAAGTGTATTCCAAAGGAGCTTCCATGCTTGAAAAAGCTTTTTACTTTGTGCATTTCGGCGACTGGGTTTCGGTACTCATCGCAGAAAAAAGAAATATTGATCCTGTTGAAATTGCAGTTATTGACGAATTGAAAGAAGCGCTCGCAACATTGAAATGACAAAAATTGTACATTTTCAAAATCTTGGAATGATTGATTACAAAGAAGCCTGGGACTTCCAGGAAAAACTGTTCAATCAATCGGCCGAAGCGAAAATGCACAATCGCAAAAATCCCGAGGATCAGATTAACATCAACAATTATCTTTTGTTTTGTGAGCACCCTCACGTGTACACCCTCGGGAAAAGTGGTGACAGCAGCCATTTACTGATCAATGATGATGAACTGGATGAAAATAAAGCTACTTTTTACAAAATCAACCGTGGCGGAGATATCACTTATCACGGTCCGGGGCAATTGGTGGGTTATCCCATTTTAGACCTCGATCAATTTTTCACCGATATCCATAAATACCTCCGTTATCTGGAAGAAGCCATTATTCTCACTTTGAAAGAATATGGCATTGAAGGAGGAAGAATTGATGGATTAACAGGTGTTTGGATTGACCGCGCCGATCCACTCAAAGCGCGAAAAATTTGTGCGATGGGCGTGCGTTGCAGCAGATGGATCACCATGCACGGTTTCGCCCTCAACGTAAATACCAACCTCAACTACTTTGAAAACATTGTCCCTTGCGGGATTTCAGATAAAAAAGTAACTTCGATCGCCTTGGAACTTGGAAAAGATGTTCCGCTGAATGAAGTGGAAGAAGTGCTTAAAAAACACCTCTGCTCCTTATTCGGAATTGAATTAAGCAACTTATCACTAACTACATCGTAAAGACGTAAAAACAAGATTATATGCGCCGCTTTCTCAAAATTATTTTAATTATCGCCTCCGTGTTTCTGGTGATCCACATTGTTCTGGTAGCCACCAACAACACCCATTTATACAAAGGATTGGCAAATACTTATTTCACAGGGAAAGCGGGACCAACCATTGACGAATACCAGATCTTTTACAACCGCCACATCAAAGCTTCTGATCCGCGTCCCTGGGCCATTTCAAAAAAATACAATACTTTTTCTTTAGCACCTGAATATTCAAAATATGCCGACAGTCTTCAGTCCTGTGCGTTTTTAGTCATTCAAAATGACTCTCTGATTTTTGAAAAATACTGGGAGAAATACACCAAAGACACCATATCCAACTCTTTCTCCATGGGGAAAACCGTAGTAAGTATTTTACTGGGGATCGCCATCAAAGAAGGAAAAATAAAATCGATCGATCAGCCTGTAAGCGATTTTCTGCCGCAATACAAAGATGGTCTGGCAGGAAAAATGACCATCAAAACTTTGGTTACCATGAGCAGTGGTTTCGATTTTGATGAACCTTACGTAAATCCTTTCGGCTGTCCCGCAAAAGCTTATTATGGCGATGATCTGGAAGATCTGATTACACATTATGACGTGGTGAAAGAACCGGGGGAAATTTTTGAATACCGCAGCGGAACTACTTTGGTTCTTTCAGCAGTACTGAAAAAAGCTTTAGGAGAAAGCATTTCCGAATACGATGAACAAAAATTATGGGGAGAACTGCACGCCGAACACGAAGCGCTATGGAACCTCGACCATGAAAACGGAGATGAAAAATCTTTTAGTTCTTACTATGCTACTGCACGCGATTTTGCAAGAATTGGCAAATTGTACATGGACAGCGGCCGTGTTGACGGAAAACAAATTGTGCCCGAAGATTATGTTATGGCGTCCATTCAACCGGCCAACTTAACGGATGAATTCGACAATAAACCCTTGGAGCGTTACGGCTATGGATGGTGGCTGATGACTTACAAAGGACACAAAGTATTCAGTCCGATTGGATTAAATGGTCAGTATGTTATTTGTGTTCCCGACTACGATTTAATCATTGTGCGATTGGGAAGAGTGCGCGAACAGGAGCCGGAAGATAAACTTCCACGCGACTTTTTTAAATACCTCGACGCAACTTTTGACATGCTTAAACTGAAATAGATTATTAAAATTATAATTATGAACAAACATCTCATTGCTTTTGTCGCTCTTGGTTTTTTAATGGCTTCAGGTTGTAAACCCGACCAGCCCGCTGAGCCCGCATTGGAAGCACTCACCAACAGCAAAGAAGACCTAAACATTGCGTTCAATAATTCAGGCGATTTGTTTTTACAGGTATTGGGCGATAAAAATAATCTTGGTGCCGACAAAACCCTCAGAGGAGTAAATATTTATGATCGTGTTGACACCATTCTCGCTAAAGAAAAAGGCCTGGCCGGCGCTGATGAAAAAGGAATGAAAGCCTTTATTCAGGACCTTAACAGCTCCGACTATGTGTCTTCTTACTATTTTATAAATGACCAGAATTTCGTGACAGACATCCATATTATGGTGAATCTTATTTCCGACAGCACAGCAAAAGATTTATTTATTAAGCTGAGCAATTTCTTTGATCAGAAATACGGAAAGTCTTTTCATGGCTTAGATAAGTACGAAACATGGAATGCCCTCACCGTAGATAGTTTTCCTTTTGCTTTGGGAATGAAATTTATCAAAGGCGTTTATCCCGGAAGCGACAGCGTGAAAATGGCGTACAGTCAGGTTTTAATCAATCTGGAAGAAACTGATTATTAATTTTTTTATAAAAAATGAAACCTATTTTTTTTCACCTGCGTATCACAACACAGTAGTAGTAAAAAAAATAGTTTTTTCATAGTTTAGGTTTTAGGTAATTAAATGTTCCGCCCCCCGCGGAACATTTTTTTTGTTATCCATTTCTCAAAACTCACTCTCACACTCACTCTTCCTTTTTAATAATATTCATTTAACTTTAAAGTCTTGGAGCTCTTACTCGAAATAAAGAATCTTGAAATTAAATTTTCCTCGGGAAAGGATGAGTTTACTGCCGTAAACAATATCAGCTTCTCTCTGCACAAAGGCGAAACTATTGGTGTTGTAGGAGAATCGGGATCCGGAAAATCAGTGACTTCATTGTCCATCATGCAACTCATTCCCTCTCCTCCGGGGAAAATCAGCGGAGGTGAAATAAATTACTACGGAAGAGGCGAAAAAATAAATCTGCTTGCCCTCAACGAAAAACAAATGCGGGAATACCGCGGCAAGGACATTGCCATGATTTTTCAGGAACCCATGACTTCCCTGAATCCTGTGTTTACCTGCGGAGATCAGGTGGTAGAAGCCATACTGTTACATCAGAAATGCAGCAAAAAAGAAGCAAAGGAAAAAACCATTCAGCTTTTTAAAGAAGTGCAATTGCCAAGGCCTGATGATATTTTTGAGGCTTATCCCCATCAACTCTCAGGCGGACAAAAACAGCGCGTGATGATCGCCATGGCGCTGTCGTGCGAGCCCTCTGTACTCATTGCCGATGAACCTACCACAGCATTAGACGTTACTGTTCAGAAAACCATCCTCGAATTGATTTCTTCCATTCAGAAAAAAAGAAACATGGGGATCATTTTCATCACTCATGATTTGGGCGTGGTTGCTGAAATTGCGGATAGAGCTATTGTAATGCATCAGGGGAAAATTGTGGAGGAAAATACGGTGGAAAATCTTTTTCAAAATCCTCAACATCCCTATACCAAAGGTTTATTAGCGTGTAAACCACCATTGGACAAACGCTATCAAAAACTACCTGTTGTTGCCGATTTCCTCAATGAATCTGCTTTTCAGGCAGTTGAAATCACTGCCGAAGAAAGAAAAATAAATCACCAAAAACTTTACGAAAACGAAGCTGTTTTAAAAGTAAATCACCTCAAAACTTATTTCCCGCTCAAAAAAAACTGGCTCGGAAAAACCACTTCTTTTGTTAAGGCGGTGGATGATGTGAGTTTTGAGGTTTATAAAGGGGAAACGCTCGGACTCGTTGGAGAATCGGGCTGCGGAAAAACTACTTTGGGAAGAAGTATTTTAAGATTGGCCGATGCCACCGAAGGAGAAATTATTTACAAAGGCACCAACCTCCTTTCCCTCAACAACAAGGAATTGAATCCCTTCCGGAAAAAAATGCAGATCATTTTTCAGGATCCTTATTCCTCTTTAAATCCGAGAATCCCTATCGGCAAAGCCATCATGGAACCGATGAATGTTCACGGAATTCTCGACAGCAAAAAACAACGCGAAGAATATGTGATCAATCTTCTGGAAAAAGTAAGTTTGAAAGCAGAACATTTTTACCGTTATCCCCATGAATTCTCAGGCGGACAACGGCAGCGCATTTGCATTGCGCGAGCACTTGCGCTACAACCCGAATTTTTGATTTGCGATGAATCGGTTTCTTCTTTAGATGTATCGGTTCAAGCGCAGGTATTGAATTTGCTGAACGATTTAAAAAGAGAATTCGCCCTCACTTATATTTTCATTTCCCACGATTTATCTGTTGTGAAATTCATGTGCGACCGCATGATAGTGATGAACAAACACGGGAAAATTGAAAGGATGGATGAGGCAGATGCCATTTACAATGATCCGCAAACAGAATATACCCGATCATTGATTGATGCCATTCCAAAAGGCTTGACTTTTCGCTGAACTTAAGTATATTTATCGCAAAATAAATCTTTGTATTATGCTTCCAAATCTTTTCGTTGTCATTCCGGTAGTTTTATTGGCAGTCACACTTTTTCTTTCTTTTGTTACCGTGCAACAGGGAACAATAGCGGTGGTAACTGTTTTTGGAAAATACCGCCGACTGATGACGCCGGGATTGAATTTTAAAATCCCTTTTATAGAAACCATTTATAAAAGAGTTTCTGTTCAGAACCGTTCGGTAGAATTAGAGTTTCAAGCAACCACTATTGACCAAGCCAATGTTTTTTTTAAAGCAATGTTGTTGTATGCTGTTGTAAATCCCGATGAGGCAACTATAAAAAATGTAGCCTTTAAATTCGTTGACGACAGAAATTTAATGCAAGCCCTGATTCGTACAATCGAAGGTTCCATCCGCGGATTTGTAGCTACTAAAAAACAAGCCGAGGTTTTGTCTTTGAGAAATGAAATTGTGGGTGATGTAAAAGAACAAATCGACCAAACCCTGGAAGGATGGGGATATCACCTCATCGACTTGCAATTAAACGATATTACTTTTGATGATGCCATTATGAAATCAATGGCTCAGGTAGTGGCTTCCAACAATTTAAAAGCCGCAGCCGAAAATGAAGGTCAGGCCTTATTAATCACTAAAACCAAAGCTGCGGAAGCAGAAGGAAATGCCATCAAAATTTCTGCTGAAGCGGAGAAATTAGCGGCTCAATTGCGCGGACAAGGGGTTGCTCTCTTCCGTCAGGAAGTAGCAAAAGGGATGACTGAAGCTGCACGTGAAATGCAACAAGCCAACCTGGACACTTCAGTAATTCTTTTCTCCATGTGGACAGAGGCGATTAAGCAGTTTTCAGAAAATGGGCAAGGAAATGTTATTTTCCTGGATGGCTCTGCTGATAATATGCAGAAGACAATGCAACAGATGATGGCAATGAATAATTTGATGGAGCATAAAAAGTAAAAGTAATTTATCTGAAAAGATGAGTCACTAAATCCTGAGCTTTCGCCAAACGCACAATTTTAATTTTCTTTCCTTTCAGGGAATCTTCATCGTTATACTTCGAAAGAAAAATGGTGGTGAAGCCCATTTTTTCAGCTTCCTTAATTCGTGCGGCAACGCTTCTCACTGCTCGTATTTCACCCGATAAACCTATCTCTCCGGCAAAACAATAAGTGGAAGGAATGGCAATGTCAATTCCCGACGAGAGAATAGCGGCAACAATGGATAAATCAATCCCTGTGTCTTCGGGCTTAATTCCTCCGGTGATGTTTAAAAAAACATCTTTCAACTGAATTTTAAATCCGCAGCGTTTTTCCAAAACTGCCAACAACATATTCAATCTTTTTGTATCAAAGCCTGTAGCTGATCTTTGTGGCGTTCCATAAGCAGCGGTGCTTACGAGGGCCTGCGTTTCAATCAACAAAGGACGGATGCCTTCCATAGATGCGGAAATTGCTATTCCGCTTAAATTTTCTTCGTTGTGAGAAAGTAAAATGGAAGATGGATTTTCCACTACTTTCAATCCGTTCTCTTCCATCTGATAAATCCCCATTTCATTGGAGGGGCCAAAACGGTTTTTTGAACTGCGGATGATGCGGTAAATATGGTTTCTGTCGCCTTCAAATGCTAAAACAACATCTACCATGTGTTCCAATACTTTGGGGCCGGCAATCTGTCCGTCTTTGGTAATGTGGCCAATTAAAAATGTAGGGATAGATTTTCTTTTTGCTACCAGTGTAATGTCATTGGCACATTCCCGGATTTGAGAAATTGTTCCGGGCGCCGAATCCAGTTTTGAAGATTGAAGCGTTTGTATGGAATCGATGATTAATAAGTCGGGATCGGTTTTTTGAATATGCTCAATAATGGCCTCCACATTGGTTTCCGGGAGGATATAAATATTTTCATTGGCTTTTTTGAGCCGGTCGGCTCTCGATTTGATTTGTTGCGGACTCTCTTCTCCCGATACGTACAACACTTTTTTTCCGGGAAACTGAAGAGCGATTTGGAGCATTAAAGTAGATTTCCCTATTCCTGGTTCTCCTGTAAACAAAATCACTGATCCCGGAACGAGTCCGTCACCCAAAACACGATTCAATTCACTATCCTTAAGAACTATTCTTTCTTTATCAAGAGGTGCTATTTCATGTAAAAGGGTTGGTGCTACGGAAGCAATGCCGGGGATATGAGACTGTTGACTATTGCCTGTTACTTCTTCATTAAAGGTATTCCACTCACCGCATTGAGGGCATTTCCCAAGCCATTTAGCCGATTGGTTGCCGCAAGAAGAGCAAACATAAGCGGTTTTTAATTTCGCCATTACTGTTTTTTCTCAAACTCGTAATATTGCAAGCCTATGTCTTTTCTTAACAAAATTAACTCCGTACCATCTAAACTGCGGATTTCAAAATTTCCTCTGTAATACTCCACTCCTGATGATCCCATTCCATCACCATCAGTAGTTACGGTGCTGTTTTTAATAGAATATGTTCCGCTTTTAAAAGGCACTGCGGTATCACCGGGATTCGTATGTGTTATGATTATCTTTGAATCTGTAAATTCCCAATTCTCTTCATAACCCTTACTAGGAATCTCAATCATCGTCCATGTTCCCTCCAGTTTCTTTTTTGTATCCTGCTCACAGGAAAAAAAGACAAGGCCAACCATTAAAAGCAAGAAACAGGATAAAATTGACGTTTTCATAAGAAATAGAATTTGAGTAAAAATAAAAATTATTTGGACAATGTCCCTATGTCGTTTTCTTGATTTTGTTAATGATGTCGGTAGAAGAAAATCCGTCCATGAAACTTAAAGGCAAAACTTTACCTCCGTTTTTAAGGACATGTTCAGCACCAACAATGTCTTTAACTGCATAATCTCCCCCCTTTACTAAGATATCGGGAGTAATAACAGTAATAAGCTTTTCAGGGGTTTCCTCTTCAAACAAAACCACAAGATCAATGAAAAAAAAACATGCCAGCATTTCTGCTCTGCTTTTTTCATTGTTGATTGGACGCAGAGGTCCTTTTAATGTCTTTACTGAAGCATCTGAATTTAAGCCCAGCACCAGTTTATTTCCCAAAGCAGCCGCTTCGCATAAATAGTGAATGTGGCCCTGATGCAACAAATCAAAACAACCATTGGTGAAAACAACCTTTTGTCCTTCTTGTTGCCAGGATTTAATAAGGTGGCTTGCTTCTGAAAAAGAAACAATCTTGTTTTCCATTTTTTGAAGCGAAGAACTCAAAAGCTTTTATTTTAATTTATTGGTCGCGGTATCTGGGAAAATAATGGTGGGCTTGAAGGTTCTGGCTTCTTCATCACTTAAAAAGGTATAGGCGATAATTATAACAATGTCGCCTACTATGGCTTTGCGAGCGGCGGGACCATTCAAACAAATCTCCCCGCTGTCTTTTTTGCCTTTGATAACATAGGTCTCCAGGCGCTCACCGTTGTTAAGATTAACCACCTGAACTTTTTGACCTTCCAGAATATTTGCTGCAATCATCAATGTTTCATCAATGGTGATGCTTCCAATATAATTAACATCGGCCTGGGTAATTTTTACCTGATGTATTTTTGATTTGAGAAACTCAGTTAACATTCAGCGAAATTAAGAATTAATAATAATATTGTCGATTAACCTCACTTTTCCTGCAAAAGCAGCGATACAAACCACGATCGGAAGACCGGAGGCTAAGTCGGAAACAGGCACAAGTGTTTGTGCATCAACTATTTCCAGATATTCTAGTTTTAATTCTTCAGAAGAAAAAAAATCTTTTATTGCTTGATCCTTTAATGTTTTGGCACTCCAAATTTGTTTGGAGTGCTCCCTGATGGAAAAAAGTGCCTGTGATATTTTGAGGGCATTTTGTTTTTCTTCTTTTGATAAACGGGCATTTCGTGAACTCATGGCCAAACCGCTTTCTTCTCTTATTGTTGGTGAAGGAATGATTTCGATTTTCGGAAATTTTTGTGCCCTTAGCATTTGCACAATGCACAATTGCTGAAAATCTTTTTGTCCGAAATAAGCTTTGTGTGGCTGTACAACCTGAAAAAGCAGGGCAACAATATTCACCATTCCTTTAAAATGGCCAGGTCGGAATTCCCCTTCCAGAATTTTATCGGCCCCTTTCATATCAATCATCACGTCTAGGATGTCATTCACAAACTCATCTCCGGGGATAAACAACACATCACATTTGTTTTGTTGCAACAACTCAACATCTCCCTTTTCATTCTTCGGATAGAGTCGGAAATCTTCGGGATTGTTGAACTGTGTTGGATTAACGAAGATGCTGCAAATAGTAATTGAATTGTTTGCTACAGATTGGCGAATCAATGATGCGTGCCCCTCATGCAAATAACCCATCGTTGGAACAAAGCCGATTTTATTGTTTTCGGCCTTATACCCGCGCACCAAGGCTTCCATTTCTTTTCGTTTCCTTACAATCAGCATTTTTTTAAAATAAAAGGGCTTAAAGGTAAAATAAATATGATGCTATTTCCCTTTACGCTTGAATCTTAGCAAGATTTTTACTATTTTCGCAGAGAATTTTACTCGTCAAAACATAAGAGCAGTCACCTTTAAGTTCATTTCCGCTAAAGTCTCTTATTTTTCGGTTATCGCGAGTGGTCTAAAGCAGTTGTAATGAAGAAACCAAGAGTTTTATTTGTATCACAAGAGATGATACCTTACCACGAAGAGTCGGAAATTGCATCTGTAGCCAGATATCTTCCTCACGGTATTCAAGGAAAAGGTAAAGAAATTCGAGTTTTCATGCCTCGTTTTGGTTGTATCAATGAGCGCAGAAATCAATTGCATGAAGTCATCCGACTTTCGGGAATGAACCTCATCATTGATGATTCCGATCACCCTCTTTTAATTAAAGTAGCTTCTATTCAGCCCGCAAGAATGCAGGTATATTTCATTGACAACGATGAATATTTTGAAAGAAAATATGGTTTAAGAGATAAGGCCGGAAAATTATATGCCGACAATGACGAACGCTCTATCTTTTTCTGCAGAGGCGTTTTAGAAACCGTAAAAAAATTAGGCTGGTCGCCCGATATCATTCACTGTCACGGATGGATGACCGCTTTGGTTCCTTTATACATTAAAAAAGTATTTAACGAAGATCCTATTTTTGAAAACTCAAAAGTGGTTTACTCTGTTTATAATGAAGGGTTTGATAAAACTCTCGACAAGCGTTATGCTGAAAAAGCAGTGATTGACGGGGTGAACATTAAAAATCTGAAAGCCGCAGCCACACCCGATTTTGAAAGCATTAACAAGCTGGGGATAGAATGGGCCGATGCGGTTGTAAAGGGAAGTGAAGTTTTGGACACTAAAATGAACAAGTTCATTAATTCCCTGAAAAAACCTACACTTGAATACTACAGCAAAGAAGAGTACGTTGATCAATACAATAAATTTTATGATGCTGTTTTGGAAGAAGCAGCAGTAGAAACGAATTAGTAAATGATCAGCAGAAATTTTCGCCTTTCAAGGCTTATAGCATTTTTTAGTATTTTCATCATTGTATTGCAGGGCTGCAAAAAGGAAACCAATGTAGGTTCTTCTTTGATTCCCGATGAAGACATATTGAATGCCATTAAGGTAGACACTTTTACCGTTGAGGCTTATACCGAACAAACCGACTCCATCTATACTGAAAATATTTCCCGAATTGCGCTGGGAGAATTTAACGATCCCGATTTCGGGATCACCCACGCTCAGTTTTTTACTCAGTTTTTATTGTCGAAAGTTCCTTCTTTCGGAACAAATCCATTGATTGATTCCATTGTTCTCTCCTTTCAGGTGGATACCATTTACAAACCGTTGGCACAACAAAGCACTACTTTTAAGGCTTACACCCTTGATGAAGCCTTCTCTTCTTCTGTTCCTGCTTATTTTTCCACTGATGCTCTGGCTTATTCCACTGAAATTGGCAGCACTTTATTTTTAGCAGACACCGGCATAGTAAGAATTAAATTGCAAGATGCTGTAGGGCAAAATATCCTCAGTGCTTTATCTACCGACTTAGACAGCAACGTTCATTTTGTAAAGTTTTTTAAAGGAATTACCATTAAGGCACAACAAGTTTCATTAAATGCAGATGAAGGTGCTTTATATATGATTAACCCATCTCATTCAAACACTAAAATTACTTTGTATTATCATAACGACGGTAACAGCGGCCTTACTTTTAACCTCACTATTCCGGCAGCAGCAAGATATTTCGGAAAATACAGCCATGATTATTCAGGCACTACAGATTTGAAGGCGCAACTCAATGATCATACTCTTGGGAAATCGCAGCTTTTCCTTCAGTCTTTAGGCGGGACCAGAGTCATTATTAAATTTCCTCATATCGCTGAATGGGCAAAAGACAAACAATTTTTGATTCATCGCGCTGAGTTAATTTTGCCAAGAAAAACAGGATCCGACAATGTTTATTCACTTCCTCAGGGAACAATTTTATTTAAAGACTCCCTTGGTTATTCCTCTCCTACTATAGGAAATGATGGTACTATTAATTCAAAAGGTTTCCCGGATTTCAACGACCCTAACTATTCCGGCATGTCAAATCCCGGCATAGGAACTTATGGCGGAGGTTTTGAAACAAGCAAGGGGCAATATCGCTTTGTGATTACAAATTATATTTATAAAAAAATCCTCGCGCAGGAGAACACCACCAAATTGATTCTTTATTCTACTGCTAATGGAGTTTCTCCCAAAAGAGTCATTCTGGACGGCACTGATCAAAATAACGTCAGCAGAACAAAGCTGCTTCTGTATTACTCCACCAAAAAATAATTCATACCATCAGGCATAAAAAAATCCCATTGGCCAAAACCAATGGGATTTCATTTTTATATCGTGTCCGGTTTATTTCGCCTTTGCGTAAAGCTCAGCTACTTTTTTCCAGTTGATTACATTGAAGAACGCTCCAACATAATCAGGTCTTCTGTTTTGATACTTCAGATAATAAGCATGTTCCCAAACATCCAATCCTAAGATAGGAGTGCCTTTAACATCCGCCACATCCATTAACGGATTGTCTTGGTTAGGAGTAGACGAAACCACTAGTTTACCATCAGATTTAACGCTTAACCAAGCCCATCCTGAACCAAAACGGGTAGCAGCAGCATTTGAAAACTCTGTTTTAAAAGCATCAAATGAACCAAAAGAAGCGTTAATGGCTTCAGCCAACTCACCTGTTGGAGTTCCTCCGCCATTTGGCGACATTACTTCCCAGAAAAGGCAGTGGTTGAAAAATCCACCTCCGTTATTTCGCACAACAGGCGCAGCAGTAGAAATTGATTTTAGTATTTCTTCAATAGATTTCGACTCCAAAGGAGTTCCGGCAATAGCATTGTTCAAATTGGTTGTATATGCATTGTGATGTTTACTATGGTGAATTTCCATTGTTTTTGCATCAACATGTGGTTCCAACGCGTCGTAGGCGTAAGGTAATTCGGGTAGTTTAAAAGCCATAATGATTGTTTTTAGAATCTCTCAAATGTAACAAAAGAAGATTAAAAGAAGATTATTTGTAAAATATTTGATGGAAATTAAAATTATTTAATAATTTTGCAGCGTAAGTGAATTTAATCTTAAAACGTTGAACATGAAAAATGTAACTAAATTTTTATTGGGAGCTGCTGTTGTAGTTCTTGCATCTTGTGGTGGCGAAGCTGCTGACGCTAACGCTTCTGGAGCTGATACTACAGCTGCTGCTGTTGAAGCTCCTGCTGCTGAAGCTCCTGCTGCTGACACTGCTGCAGTTGTTGCTGACACTGCTGCTGCTCACTAGTAGCCGCTCTCGAAAGAGAAAAAAGCAAAAAGTTAATCCCGACCTAGTCGGGATTTTCTTTTTTATGACCTTTCCTTAAGAAGGGAAAATAAGAAAACCCGTTCCGTAAAATTACGGAACGGGTTTTCTTATTTAAGAGTTGTTTTATAACTAATTCAATATAGCTTCTACTCCCGGCAATACTTGCCCTTCCAAATATTCCAGCATTGCGCCACCACCTGTACTGATATAACTTACTTTATCAGCCAAATGATACTTATTGATCGCTGCTACTGAATCTCCGCCGCCAATCAAAGAGAAAGCTCCTTTTGCCGTAGCTTTCACTATTGCATCGGCAACAGATACGGTTCCTTTTTCAAATTTTTCCATTTCAAATACGCCAACCGGACCGTTCCATAAAATGGTTCCGGCGTTTTCAATAGCATCAGCAAATATTTTATTGGTTTCCGGACCAACATCCAAGCCCATCAATCCCTCGGGAATATTATTGTTTGGGGAAATTCCTGTTTTAGCATCGTTTGAAAAATCATCGGCTGTGATACAATCTACCGGAAGAAATAATTTAACTCCTTTTTCCTTCGCTTTCTTGATAACATCCAAAGCCGTTTGCAAATAATCCTCTTCCACTTTTGAAGTTCCTACTTTTCCGCCTTGCGCCTTTGCAAAAGTATAACCCATTCCGCCGCCAATGATCAATACATCTACTTTATCGAGTAACTGCATGATGATGGAAATTTTGGAAGAAACTTTTGATCCGCCCATAATGGCAGTCAAGGGCGCTTTACCCGTTTTTAAAGCTTTATCAATGCTTTCCAGTTCTCCGGCCAACAACAATCCGAACATTTTATCTTTAGGAAAAAATTTAGCTACTATAGTAGTAGAGGCGTGTGCACGATGTGCGGTACCAAAAGCGTCATTTACATAACAATCACCCAAAGCCGCTAATTTCCCTGCAAAGGCTTCATCACCCGCTTCTTCTTCTTTATAAAAACGAAGGTTTTCCAAAACCAAAACTTCACCTGCTTTTAAAGACGCAGCCAATTCTTTTGCCTGATCGCCGATACAGTCATCAGCGAATTTTACTTTTTTGCCCAAAGCTTTTTCCAAAGTCGGAACAATGTGTTTCAAAGAAAATGCAGCTTCAGGACCTTTTTTCGGACGGCCCAAATGCGACATCAGAATTACAGATCCTCCTTTTTTCAAAATTAATTCTATCGTTGGCATCGACAATCTGATGCGTGTATCATCGGTTACATTAAAGTGCTCATCGAAAGGAACATTAAAATCAACTCTAACCAAGGCTTTCTTGCCTGTAAAATCATAATCTCTGACTGTTTTCATCGGGTATATCTTTTTCTATTTAAGTATCTCCAAATGTAAAGAAAAGCGCGTTATTTTTTAATACTTTTGAAAGGAGAGTTATGCAATTTAAAAAAGTCATAGGAAACAGCGGACTCAAACAAAGGCTGATAGCCCAAGTAAATGAAAACCGCATCAGTCATGCCCAGCTTTTTGAGGAGCGTGAAGGAAGCGGCGCTTTGGCTTTGGCACTGGCCTATGCGCAATACATCAATTGCTTGCAAAGAGGTGACGACAGTTGCGGAAACTGTACTTCCTGCATCAAATTTGAAAAACTGCAACATCCCGATTTACATTTTATTTTTCCTACGGCCACCAACAAGGAAATCACAAAAAATGCCAGCAGCTCTCAATTTTTTCAGCAATGGACAGATCTGCTTAAAACGAATCCTTACCTGGGTTTGAATTGCTGGGTGGAAGCTTTGGGAGTAGACAACAAACAAGTCATCATCAACACCCGCGACAGTCAGGACATCATTCAAAAGCTCAGTTTAAAATCTTACGAAGCCCTGCGCAAAATCATTTTGATCTGGCTGCCGGAAAAAATGAATATTGAAAGCTCCAACAAACTTTTAAAAACGCTAGAAGAGCCTGATGCAAATACTGTTTTACTGCTCATCACACAAGATATTGATGCACTGTTACCTACTATTCTTTCGAGAGTTCAGATTATAAAAGTAGCGAAGCCTAATGACGCGGAAATCAGTTCCGGACTAGTTGACAGCTATCATTTCAACCCTGAAGCAGCGAAAGCAGCCAGTTTGTTGTGCGAAGGAAACATCAACCGGGCGCTTGAAATCGCCAATGGAAATGAAGACGAAGACTTTTACATCACCAATTTTCAAAATTGGATGCGCTATTGCTACACTGCCAATGTGCTTGATATTTCCAACTGGGTGGATGCCGTGGCGACAATAGGTAGAGAGCGACAAAAAAACATTGCTGAATACGGACTGCGTTTTTTCAGAGAATGTTTAGTGAAAAATTACGGCAGCGGACTCAACATGCTGCACGAAAAAGAAGTGGCCTTTTTAGATAAATTTTCTCCTTTCATTCACGGTGGAAATATTATTTTGCTCACCGAAGCCTTTGAAGACCTGCACAATCAAATCACACGCAACGCTAACCCGAAAATAACTTTCATGAATCTTTCTTTGAATGTGAGTAAGATGCTGCGCCTGAAAGCGGAGTTTTAATTATTTCTCCGTCAATTTAAATCCTGTTCCGTGAATGTTGATGATCTCCACTTTCGGATCGTCTTTCAAATATTTCCTAAGCTTGGTAATAAACACATCCATGCTCCTTCCCTTGAAATAATCATTGTCGCCCCAAATCACTTTTAGCGCCATTTCCCGGGAAACCAATTGGTTTTTATGGAGGCACAACAACTTTAAAATATCAGCTTCTTTTTTGGTGAGGGTTTGTTCTGCTCCTTTTAAAGAAAGTGTTTGATTGTGGAAATCAAAGGAGAAGGCACCGATTAAAAAAACATCTTTCTGAGTATCTTTTGTTTCTGAATTTTTTGTTCTTTTTAAAACCGCTTTAATCCTGTAGCTGAGTTCACTTACGCTAAATGGTTTGGTGATATAATCATCGGCGCCCGATTGGAATCCCTTGATTTTATCTTCATCGAGAGAGCGGGCAGTTAAAAAAATAATGGGCACTTCCTGGTTCGCTTTGCGAATGTCCTGAGCCAAAGAAAATCCATCTTTTAGCGGAAGCATAACATCCAGTAAACAGATGTCATAAGTTGCGCTATGAAACAAACGGAAGCCCTCTTCTCCATCCTTTGCGAGATTAACCAGATAACCTTCGTCTTCTAAACTATCTTTGATGACAAAGCCTAAATTTTCGTCGTCTTCCACCAATAATATGTTACCGATCACATCTTTCATTCCAGGGGTAATTTAATCACAAAAGAACTTCCTTCATTGAGTTTACTGTCGACAGAAATGGTTCCTTTGTGCGCTTCAACAATGAGTTTCACGTAATTGAGTCCGATACCGAATCCTTTGGTTGTATGAATATTTCCGGTAGGAATTCTGTAAAATTTAGTGAAGATGTTTTTGAGTTCTTCCTTACTCATTCCAATGCCGTTATCCTTTACAGAAATGTAAATGAAATGCTTGTCGGAAGTTGTTTCAATAAAAATTTCCGGGGCATTTTTACAATATTTTATTGCATTGTCAATGAGGTTAGAAATCACGTTGGTCATGTGCCCCACATCAAATTTTCGCTCTATCGTTGCGGCTTTCAGATCCAAGGCAATTTTTCCGGATTGTTGTTTGATCGGCAATTCAAAACGATTGGCAGCCTGTAAAATAATGTGATGAATATTGGCATTTTCTTTTTTCAACTCAAAATCTTTTTTCTCGAAGAAAGCCATTTGCAATACTTTTTCCACCAGGTCTTTCAATCGCTGATTTTCATCGTAAATTATTTTGGCGTAACGCGATAATCTATCCGGATTCTCGCCGATTCCGGGCGTCATGAGCACTTCACTCGACAG
Organism: Flavobacteriales bacterium; assembly: GCA_023251095.1. Taxonomy (GTDB): domain Bacteria; phylum Bacteroidota; class Bacteroidia; order Flavobacteriales_C; genus JAHEZL01. The sequence goes on along the minus strand of JAHEZL010000020.1, from coordinate 35,762 downwards.
CGATATGGTGGATATCGGCGTCTTCAGCTCATGCGTCATGTTATTGATAAAATCAGTTTTTATTTCATCCAGTTTTTTCTGACGGATGATCACGTAAATGGCAAAAGAGAAAAACAACAACATCACAATAGGCACGATGGACGCGATTAACCAGATGTTGAGCTGATTGATGGTTTCCGATCGATTGGGGAAAATCACTCCGAAATTATGACTGTCGATGTCCCATTTAATGGAATAATCTTTCGACGGAACAATGCGGATACTGTCGGTTTCGGTGGTGTACACTACTGAATCAGTAAAGCAATCGTAAATAGCGATGTAATACGCTTCGCGAATGCGGTAGCGATCAAACTCTCTTTTCAATAAAGTATTTAAAAGTTTGGGTTGAACAACGTCGTTGATTTTCACCACAAATTTATTGTACTCCACTTGTTCAATAGGATGAATTCTGGAAATAGAAAATTTGTTGATGAGCTCCAAACGATTGCCCACATTGGTGAGCGCGATGTGCACCTTTTGATTGAATTGGTTGTTTTCCAAACGCTGCAACTCCTTCGCCCAGAAATACTGGGTGATGAAAAGCACTAAAACCGAGATGGCTCCGGTGACTATTAGTATTTGGATGAGGCGCTGTTTCATTTAAAAAATAGCGTTATAGAATTTCTTATCGAATCTCACATCTACTTCGTAATCCATTTTATCAATAAATCTCATGTCCTGACTCCCTGTTATTCTGTATCCACGTTTTCGACTATAGGAAAGATTTTTGTAGTAATTATACAATTCGTGCTGCTTCTGGACAATAATTTCAACATATTTTTCATCGGGTTGTTTTACGGGAAAAACGATCTTTAGTGATTTTATTTTTTCATTCGAATCATTGGCTGTATAAGTAATTTTCATCATCTCCACTGGATCAGCCCAGTCAGCATAAAAAGGTTGAGGAGTAAGTGCGTACATATATTTTAATGAATCTATCGTGTACTCACCCAAACGATTTTCAGAAATATCATTTGCTAAAAAAACGTTCAATTCCCTGGTCCAGTCAATACTATCCGTATGCAATGTGTCTGTCTTTCCATTAATCATAGAAAACTTTGTCACCATTGGCTTTGCCTGATTCAATCTTTTGATTTCACTTTTTATATATTCTGATACAATAGAATTGCTATTACTTTTCTTTTCTGAACAAGAAAAACAAGTCGATAAAATTATAGCAATCAATAGATTTCTCATCTATTACAAATCAAATTTAATTCCCTGCGCCAACGGCAAATGCGCGCTGTAATTGATGGTATTGGTTTGTCGGCGCATATACACTTTCCACGCATCAGAACCCGATTCCCTTCCTCCTCCGGTTTCTTTTTCACCGCCAAAAGCGCCACCAATCTCAGCTCCCGATGTTCCAATGTTCACGTTGGCAATGCCGCAATCCGATCCTTCATGCGACAAAAACATTTCTGCTTCTCGTAAATTATTCGTCATGATAGAAGACGACAATCCTTGCGGAACAGCATTTTGCAGAGCAATTGCCTCTTCCAGTTTTTTGTATTTCATGATGTATAAAATCGGCGCGAACGTTTCGTGCTGCACAATGGCCGAATGATTTTTTGCTTCGTAAATAGCAGGTTTCACATAGCAGCCCGATTCATATCCTTTTCCTTTCAGCACTCCGCCCGGAACTATTGCTTTTCCACCCTGACGGACGATTTGCTCCAGTGCCGCTTCATAATTTTTCACTGCGTCTTTATCAATCAATGGTCCTACATGATTTTTTCTGTCGAGAGGATTTCCAATGTTCAATTGCGCGTAAGCTTTCAATAATTTCATTTTCACATCATCGTAAACCGATTCATGAATAATGAGTCTTCTGGTGGAAGTACAACGCTGTCCGGCTGTACCCACCGCGCCAAACACAGCACCTGTAGTGACAATATTTAAATCGGCAGAAGGTGTAATGATGATGGCATTGTTTCCACCCAACTCCAATAAAGATCTTCCTAATCTGGCGCCCACTGCTTCACCCACTTTTTTCCCCATGCGTGTTGAACCCGTTGCGGAAACAAGCGGTACACGTGTATCTTCTGATAAAAATTCACCAATAGTATAATCTCCGTTGATCAAACAGGAAACACCTTCAGGTACTGCATTTTTTTTGAAAACCACAGATACAATTTGCTGACAAGCCACCGAACACAGCGGTGTTTTTTCCGATGGTTTCCACACACACACATCCCCGCAAATCCAGGCTAAAAAAGAGTTCCACGACCAAACCGCCACCGGAAAATTAAAAGCCGAAATTATTCCAACCACACCTAAAGGGTGGTATTGCTCATACATACGATGTTTGAAGCGCTCAGAGTGCATGGTGAGTCCGTGCAACTGACGCGACAAACCCACTGCAAAATCAGCAATGTCAATCATCTCCTGAACCTCTCCCAATCCTTCCTCTAAAGATTTTCCGGTTTCGTAGGAAACCAATTCTCCTAAAGCTTGCTTTTGTTCGCGCAAAGCTTCGCCGATTTGCCTTACCACTTCACCACGCTTTGGAGCGGGCACCATGCGCCAGCTTTGAAAAGCCTGCTCGGCAGCGGTGATTACTTTTTCATAATCTTTTTTATTCGCCACAGAAACTTTGGCGATCAGTTTTCCATCGGTAGGAGAAAAGGAAGAAATACTTTTTTCGGAATTTTTGAGCCAGGTTTGTCCGGTAGAAACACCGGAATTCAAGGGCTTAATATTTAATTTTTTAAGAACAGAATCTATTTTGAATACCGGCATAGCATGAGAGTTTACTACGAATATACGGCATAAGGACTTAAACGCTAAACTTTAAATCTGATTTTTATTTCCCCAGCACTCCGCCCGTTTTACTTTCAATGGGAGTAGCGGTATTCACCTTTGGCACTTTAGGTTGCGGAAGCTTGGTAGCCAACTGTTTGGTGATGAGCGGAAAATAATTTTTAACGATGTTGCCCACATTATTTTCGGTAGAAGGAAAAGTGGTAGACACCACGCCCATACCCACCATTTTTCCTTTGAAATTGTAAATGGTATAATGGAATTTTAAAATACGCATGTAGTTGTTTTCGGCCACTTTGTAAGGATCCGACAAATCATTTTCAATGTCCATTTCATTGATGAAAACAAAAAGATCAGTGCCGTATTTTTTGTAGAGATAAGGCAACAGTTTTTTGTCCTTAATCACCGCATTCATGAAGCGCGGGGTATTGTCGTAATGCGATACTATTTGTCCGTTTTGAATATGTGTTTTTTCATTGTCCTCTTTTTTCTTGCGCTCAAAATTTTTGAGGAGAGGCAGACCTTTTTTGTTTTCTTCTTTGGGTTCTTCAGGCACGGCATCATAGGTTCTACTGATGGAGCCGTAAACGCGACGAAGATCTTTCAACGAATCTTCCACTAGGTGAATCAAAGAAGTAGTGCTGTACAAATACAAAAATTCATTTTGCATGGAAGAAGCAATGCTGTATCTGAAAGATCTAATGATTTGCGCTGTGTTCATTTGCGATTCATTCGCCAGTAAATTTTGAATCTGACAGAGGTACATCTGTTCCTCAAAAGGAATGATCATCACTTTTTTGTACTTATAGGAGGTATCCAGAGCTGCGGTATCTTGCGCCATGGCCGATTGCAGAGCACAAAACACAACAAGTAATAAAACAATAATTCTCGACTTCAGCATGTAACAATTATACTTATTAATGCCGCCGAAGTCATGCAACAAAGTAAAATATTACTAACAGATTGGTGTTTGTTCTTCTACCAAAAGCGCACAATATCATTGAAGAGCGCCAGCGCCATAAGTCCGAACAAGAGAATCATACCCGTCATTTGAGCATATTCCATGAACTTTTCGCTTGGTTTTTTCTTCATGATCATTTCGTACAAGAGGAACATCACATGTCCGCCATCCAAAGCCGGAATTGGCAATAAGTTCATGAAAGCTAAAATCACCGACAATAATGCAGTGATGTTCCAGAACTTGAACCAATAATCAGCATCACTGAAGGAAGCCGGGAACAAGCTACCCAAAGTTCCGAAGCTGCCCAGATTACTTGCGCCTTCCTTGGAAAACAACAATTTAAATTGTTTTACATAACCCACCAGCTGATCCGTTGCCGAATTCAAGCCTGCAGGAATAGATTGTAAAAAAGTGTATTCGTGCTTTTCTAAAGCGAAATATTTATCCAATCCTTTGTTGCCAACGCCTATTGTTCCGGCAGCAGTTACTCCGCAGGAAACAGCCACTGTGTCGCCATTTCGCAACACAACAATGTCTACCTTTTTGCCTGCAAATTTTTTGATGTTAGGAGCAAAATCCTGAAAGAAAGGAGTTGGGATTTTGTTGATTCCAATGATCTGATCATTTTTTTGCAACTTGGAATTGTAAGCCGGCATGGTATCTATCTGAATGATAGAATCAATTACGAAAGGCACGCGAGGCATGAACAACATTGCTTTGTGCTCGGATAAAATTCGTTTGTGAAAATCTTCAGGCAATACAATTACCGAGTCTTTTCCGTTGCGCTCAATGCTTACATTTCTGCCGCCATCCAGTATTATTGTTTTGGTAACATCTCTCAATTCCTTCGGATGAACAGAATCAACAGCAATGATTTTATCGCCGTCTTTGAAGCCGTATTCATACATCATGGAATCGCAAGCCAATCCGTATTTTGCATTCTCCAAAGGCAAAAATTCTTCGCCCCAGGTGAATAGCGACATGCTGTAAATCGCCCACGCCAACAAAGCATTCACGGTAACACCGCCCAACATAATGATCAAACGTTGCCACGCCGGTTTGCTGCGAAATTCCCACGGTTTTGGTTCTTCTTTCATGGCTTCTTTGTCCATGGATTCATCTATCATTCCCGCAATTTTCACATAACCTCCGAAGGGCAACCAACCGATACCGTATTCAGTATCTCCTTTTTTGTATTTGAAAAGGGAAAACCAAGGATCAAAAAACAAATAGAATTTCTCCACTTTCGTTTTGAATAATCGCGCAGGAATGAAATGCCCCATCTCGTGCAATAACACCAAAATCGACAAGCTCATGATCAAACTGACTGCCTTTACAAATATTTCCATGGATTAAATCTAAACTGTTTTTAAAATAATTTCCCTTGCCATTTCCCTGCTCACTTTATCCGTCTCTATGTAATCTTCTAACGATGGTGTTGCAATAAATTTTATGTCGCTCAAACATTTTTCAATGATATCGCTCATCTCCAAAAACCTTACTTTGTTTTTCAAAAAAGCATCCACCGCAATTTCGTTGGCAGCATTGAGTATACAAGCTGCATTTCCTCCTCTTTTCATCGCCTCAAAAGCCAAAGCAAGATTACGAAAAGTTTTTGTATCGGGCGCTTCAAAAGTGAGAGCCGGATAGTTCAAAAAGTTAAATCTTTTAAAAGACGATTTCAATCGCTGCGGATAAGCCATTGCGTATTGAATCGGCAGCTTCATATCGGGCAATCCCATTTGGGCTTTCATCGATCCGTCTTCAAACTGAACAATGGAATGAACGATGGATTGCGGATGAACGATCACATCAATCTGTTCCGCTTTTAAACCGAACAACCATTTGGCTTCAATCACCTCCAGACCTTTATTCATCATGGATGCAGAGTCAATGGTGATTTTTGCACCCATCTCCCAGTTGGGGTGTTTCAAGGCTTGCTCCTTGGTAACCGAAGCTAATTTTTCTGATGACCATCCGCGAAAAGGGCCGCCTGAAGCAGTGAGATATATTTTTTCAATCGGGTTGCCGTATTCTCCTGCGAGACATTGGAAAATTGCCGAGTGTTCGGAGTCGACAGGAAAAATATTTACGTTTTTTTCTTTCGCTAATTTGGTCACCAATTCGCCGGCAACTACCAAAGTTTCCTTATTGGCTAGTGCAATTTGTTTTCCGGCGTTGATAGCCGTCATGGTGGGTTTCAATCCGGCAAAACCTACTACGGCCGTTAACACCATATCGATGCTTTGCATTTCCATCACTTCTGATAATGCAGCTTCTCCGGCAAACACGTGTACATCCTCTTTGTCCAAAGCCTCTTTAACATAGAGATACTTCGTTTCATCAGCGATGACAACGGTATTCGGTTTGAATTTTTTTGTTTGTTCAATCAGTAAATCGGCATTGCTGTTCACCGTTAACACTTCTACTTCAAATTGATCAGGATGCTCCTGAATCACTTCCAGAGCCTGCGTTCCGATAGAACCTGATGAACCTAATATGGCGATTTTTTTCTTTTGCATTTTTGAAGAAAGGCGAAGATAATGATTTATGCCTTCTCTGACTATTACGCTTTAAACGCTCCCAAAGCATCCGCTATTTTACGATCATTCCCCAAACGCGGAACTTTATTTTGTCCGCCCAGCTTGCCTTCCGATTTCATATAGCCGATAAATCCGTCCTTGGCAATTTCAGTAAGAACAAGTGTTCGCAAAATACTTCCGGTGATCAAATCTTTGTAATACACGTTTTGTTTTACCATTTGTTCATCGAGGAATTTTACAAAGGCAGGCAAATCAGCCGGACTTTTCCTAAACTCTACAAACCACTCGTGGTAAGGCAAGCCGTCTTGTGGAGCTACTTGCGGAGCAACGGTAAACTCAGTTACTTCCACTCCAAATTTTTCGCAAGTAGCAATCATCGCGCGATCTACTTCTTCGCCAATTACGTGTTCTCCGAAAGCAGAAATAAAATGCTTGATTCTTCCTGAAACAACAATTCTATATGGCTTTAACGAAACGAATTTTACGGTATCGCCAATATTGTATCCGAACAAGCCTGCATTGGTGCTGAGAATCAACGCATAGTTTACATTTAACTTCACGTCCTTCAAAGAAATCCTTGTGGGATTTTCATTGAAAAATTCATCGGCAGGAATAAATTCAAAAAATATTCCGGCGTTGGTGTTGAGCAATAATCCTTCGTGTTTTTGCGAATCCTGGAAAGCAATAAATCCTTCCGATGCCGGATAAACCTCAACAGTAGGAATGGATTTTCCAATGATTTTTTCCATGATGGGCTGGTACGGACGATAATTCACGCCGCCTTGCACAAACAAGGAAAAGTTGGGAAACACGTCTTTGATTTGTTTTCCGGTTTTGGCCTGAATGCGCTCAAAATACATTTGCACCCAAGGTGGAATTCCAGAAATCACCCGCATGTCTTCGTTTACCGTTTCTTCAATAACTGCATCCAGCTTGGTTTCCCAATCGGCAATGCAATTGGTTTCGTAAGATGGCTTGCGGTTTTTTTGTAAATATTTCGGAACGTGGTGCGCTGTAATCCCTGATAATCGACCGGTTGGTGTTTTGTAAGAATTATCCAGTTCGGGACTCCCCTGCAAAAAAATCATTTTCCCGTCCACAAATTCCGCCTTGCCTGTTTCAGCGATATAAAGCAAAATAGCGTTGCGCGCCGCTTTAATGTGATGAGGCATAGAATCTTTGGAAATTGGAATGTATTTCACTCCCGAAGTAGTGCCTGATGTTTTGCTGAAATACATTGGTAAACCCGGCCACAAAACGTTTTCTTCGTCGTGTTTAATTCTTTCAATATATTTTTTAATGCCTTCGTAATCCTTTACAGGAACAGCTTTCTTGAAGTCATCGTAGTTTTTTATCGAAGAAAATTTGTGGTCTTTTCCGAAGGCGGTATCCTTTGCTTTTGCCAACAGCATTTTTAATGTAGCTTCCTGCAATTCCACCGCGCGGGCGGCTTCCTTGTAAACTTTTTTGGAAATATATTTTGCAAACGGTTTGCTTAACGCGGCTTTGAGTCCCATGTGATTTTTATGTTCAGCTAAAGTAAAAAATTAGTTTTAGCTGCGCGCATTTCTTTAATTTACACTTTATCCTATTTTTGCTTTTATGCAATTGAAAACCTCTTATTCGGCCGCAAGTGTGAAAGAAAAAATTTATTACGTTCTTTCTATTCTGCTGAGCAAATGGATCAATGGCAAAAAACTTCCTCCCGAAAAATTCAATAGAATCCTGATCATCAAAATTGATGAGATTGGCGACATGATGACAGCGCTGCCTTCCTTTGAAACATTAAGAAAATCGCATCTCGAAGCGGAAATCACACTGCTGTGTAAAGGGGTGGTAAAAAATATTGTGCAGGCCGATCCTTGTCTAGATAAAGTAGTCACTCAAAAAAAAGAGCTCAGCGGCAAATACGATTTAATCATTGATTTACGAGGCAGCTGGCAAATGTTTTGGTTTGCGCTTTTTAACAGTCCGAAATACCGGGTGGAACGCGGTTCCGTCAGAATGAAAAATAAATACGCAGGCGGACACAAACATGAAGTGGAAGTGAATTACCAGATCATGGAACCTGTTTTGAAAAACATTCCCGAAAAACCTGAGCTGCGTTTGTTCCTAAGCGAAGAAGACAAAATTTTTGCGAAAACCTGGTGTGAAAAAAACAGATTAAATTCTTTCGTGATTTTTCATACCGGAGCGCGTCGTGTGCTGCGACAATGGGCGGCCGAACGCTATGAAGCACTCGCCAACTATTTGCATGAAAACGGATTTCAGTTGGTGTTTGGCGGCGGTCCCGAAGATGCTGAATTGAATGAAAGCATCATCGATAAATTAAAATTTCCTGCTGTAAATCTTGCCGGAAAATGTACGTTAACACAATTTGCAGCGATTGCCGCTCACGCAAAACTTTTTGTGGGCAATGAAAGCGGACCGATGCATCTGGCGGCGGCGGTGAATATTCCTGTGATCGGTTTGTTCGGTCCGGGCATCACCGAAACCTTTCGTCCTTACCATGCAAAAGGAACTTTTATTCACCATAAATTAGCTTGTAATCCCTGCGATCAGATTCATTGCGTACAGCCGCACGACCTTTGTATCAATAGGATTTCGGTGGAGGAGGTGAAAGAAAAGATCAAAGATCTTTTATCATAAAGATGAGGTTGCTTCATTTTTGAGTACAAAAATTTCGCAATGACGTACTCGCTAAAAATTCATATAACTCGCCGGATTCAGCGGTGTTCCATTGAACCACAACTCAAAATGCAAATGCGGGCCCGAGCTTTCTTCGCCCGAATTCCCTATAATTCCTATTACTTCTCCCGCCTTAGTGAATTGCCCTTCTTTTTTAAGCAATACCGCATTGTGCTTATACACCGAAATTAAATTATTGGTATGCTGTAAAATAATGGTGTTGCCCGTCTCTGCCGACCATGACGAAAACACTACCCTGCCGTTCAGTGTTGCTTTTACCGCTTCGTCTTTGTTCGTTACAATGTCGATACCGTAATGCTTTTCCTGATAATTGAAAGGCTTGGAAACATAACCCGACAAAGGAGAAAAAAAGTGGAAATTTTTAATGGCCTGCATTTGTTCTCCGGCAGGCTGCAACACCGGAATCTGAGCACCGGCATCATTTTGCTTGTTGGCATCCTTCTCGGGAATCCATTCTTCAATCAATGAATCCAAATGAGAATAATAAATTTCTTTTCCTTTCAGCTGATCTTCTATTTGATCGGCCAAATGAGCATCCTGCATAATAACATCCTCTTGTGCGGAAGTTAAAAAACCGGGAACCCATTTTTGCATGGGCGTATAGGCAATGGCCAAAAAAGCCAGGGCGAAAATAAGCGCAAACAGAAGAATACCAAAGACAATCAGGGAAATCAGTCGCGATTTGAAAAACAGCACTTTCCCTGTGCCATGCTCCACTTCTTCTATCACTAAAACATGCTGTCTTTTCAGCTTGTTCAGTATTTTCTTACTTTTATCGCTAACTGCTTCTTTCAAAGTGCATTTTTGTGTTAAAACAAATTTAGTCATTTGCGCGGAAGGCACATAAATAAGAAATTTAAAATATTTTTACTCAATTTCAGTTTATACAGTACTTGAAAAAGATTTCGACTTATATCGTTTTAATGGTGTTACTGCTTTTTGCCTGCAGTACGGAGAAGAATGCCTTTCCAAATAAATTCTATCATTCCCTTACCACGCGCTACAACGTTTATTTCAATGCCAACGAAAAATTAAAAGCTGCTGAAGCCAATTTATTTAAAAAACACCTCGACGATTACGACCATCTTTTAGAAGTTTTTCCCTACGGAACCGAAGACAATGCTAAAGAAGTCATTCCTGATTTAGACATCGCCATTAAAAAGGCTTCCAAAGCAATTGACAAACACAGCATGCGCTTTAAAATTAAAAAGAAAGGGGAAAGCAAAGCGGAAGAACGAGAAGTAAATCCTTTTATTGATGATTCATATTTTGTGCTGGGAAGGGCTTATTTCTTTAAACGCGAATACCAGTCGGCTGCCGAAACTTTTGAATACATCGCGAAAGAATACCACGACAAAAAAATAAAATACGATGCCCTCATATGGCTGGTGAAATCATACATCGCCATGGAAAAATACGACGATGCACGTCAGAAACTGGATATGCTGGAAAATGATAAGCTGCTGCCTAAAAAGAAAAAAGCGGAATATTTTGCCACCCGCGGACAATACTTCATCAAAACAAAGGATCATGCAGAAGCCATCAAAGCTTTAAAAGATGCAGTTTTACTTTCTAAAAAAGGCGGGAAAAATAAAGCGCGCTGGACTTTTATACTCGCGCAATTGTATTTGGAAAACGGGCAAAATCAGGAAGCGATCGTAATGTTTAAAAAAGTAGCCGATGCCAGCGTGAAATACGAAATGGAATTCAACGCCCGCATCCGCATGGCGCTCTGTCATGTGGAAGGACAAAGCATCGACGGCTACATCAAAGATTTAATGAAACTCGCCAAAGACGAAAAAAATATAGAATACCGCGATCAGATTTATTACGCCATTGCTCAATTGTATTTAAAAGAAAAACAAAAAGACAAAGCAGCCGAAAATTTTTTACTGGCAGCGCAAAACAGCGTGAACAATCCCAAACAAAAGGCGCTGGCTTACCTCGCTCTGGCAGAGATGAATTTTGAAAAACCGGATTATGTTTTTGCTTCAGCCTATTACGACAGCACCATGACCGTGCTGCCAACCACGCATCCGGCTTATGAGAAAACCCTCGTCAAAAAAAATTCCCTCTCCGAAATTGTAGTTCAAATTGAAATCATTCAAACCGAAGACAGCTTGCAGAGAATCGCTGCAATGTCGGAAGGACAACGATTGAAAAAAATAGATAAGATGATTGCTGCCGTTAAGGAAAAAGAAGACCGCGATGCCGAACACGCGATGCTTAAACAAGAAGCTGCCGCACAACAAGCTGCCAACGGTTCTTCGGGCGGTGATGAAAACGCAAAATGGTATTTTTACAATCCTAAATTAATTGCCACCGGACAGGGGAAATTTGCAGGCATCTGGGGAGCGCGGAAACTGGAAGACAACTGGAGAAGAAAAAACAAAACTGCGGCGGCCTTCGGTAATGATAACAGCGATGATAATTCAGCGGCTGCAGATCAAAGCACCGACAAGAAAAAAACGCGGGAATATTATCTCAACGCGCTTCCATTAACTCCGGAGGCAGTCAACGCTTCAAAGGATAAAATGATTGAAGCCTATTACAAATTAGGCATTTTGTACAAAGACAATTTGGAAGATTTACCCGCTGCCATCAAAGATTTTGAAGAGATGAATAAAAAATTCCCTCAAAATAAAAATGCATTGAAATCTTATTACTTGTTGTATCGCGCGCATTTAAAACTCAATCATCTCGACAAAGCCAATCACTACAAAGAGCTTATCAACACTGAGTTTCCAACAAGTGAATACGCAACATTACTCAACAAAAAAGAAAACACACAAGACGAAGAACAACAAAAAGCACAAATCAATTTACAATACGAAACACTATTGAATGAATACAAAAAAGGAAATTATTCCGGCGTTATCAACGAAGTAAAAAACATAAATGCCACTTATAAAAACAATGAACTGGAACCTCAGTTTGAATTGCTGAAAGCCTTTGCCATCGGACAAACACAAGGCAAAGAAGAATTCAAGAAAGAACTTTTAATCGTGAAAACTTCTTTCCCCGGATCAGATGCCGCCAATTCGGCCAATGATGTATTAAGCAGCATGACAACAACAAATACCGCCATTACCAGTCCGGAAAAAACATATACCGTCAACAAAAACGAAGAACACTATTTCATCGTCATAGCCGATGAAAAAAACACCGATATAAAATCATTGGAAAAAGATATTTCCGATTTCAATTCAACTTATTACGGACTGGAAAATTTGCAGCAACAAAGCATCATCTGGGAGGATACGCAAAAAGCGCTTGTCATAAAAACTTTCAGGAAAAATGAAACTGTAATGGGTTATTATACCGCTTTAAACACTAAAGTTTTAATTAAGTATCCTAATGTTGGAACAAATTATTTTCCGATTTCCGTGACCAATTACATCGCGTTTTACAAAAACAAAAACATCGCGCAGTACTATGATTTTTTTGTGAAGGAATACAAATAAATCTCAAAACTCGCTCTCACACTCACTCTGATTTATCTCACTCCTCCGCCGTTATCTATTTCTTTAACCGGCGATACAAATGCCAATTCCCCTTTGCTGTTTTCGGCCATTAAAATCATTCCTTGTGATTCAATCCCTTTGATATTTCGCGGTGCGAGATTTACCAAAATACTTACTTGTTTTCCAATAATATCTTCAGGAGAATAATACTCGGCAATGCCAGAAACAACCGTACGTTGATCAATCCCTGTATCAATTTTAAGCTTCAATAATTTTGCTGTTTTAGGAACTTTTTCAGCTTCAATAATTGTTCCGATACGGATATCCATTTTCGAAAATTCTTCGAAAGACACATTCTCTTTTTGAGGCATAACAGTACTTTTAGCTTGTTGGGCTGTTGCTTTGGAGGCTTTTAATTTTTCCAGTTGCGCAGCAATTACATCGTCTTCAATTTTAGCGAAGAGGAGCTCCGGAGTTGCAATTACAAAACCATCGGTGAGTAAATCATCCTTCTCGGCTTCGCTCCATTTTGTGCTGGCAACACCTAACCATGTTGCCATTTTTTTTGAAGTTTCAGGTAAAAACGGACTTCCTAAAACGCTTATTTTTGCTGCTATTTCCAGCGCAACACGCAAAATAGTTCCAACTCTTTCCGGATTGTCTTTGATCTTCCACGGCTCTGTATCCGCCAGATATTTATTCCCAAGATTGGATAATTTCATCAGCTCAGATAATGCTTCTCTGAAGCGGAATTTATCTAAACTCTCTGAAACTTTTCCATGAAATTCTTTGGCCAACGCTAAAGTATTAGCATCTATTTCTTCCACTACTGAATACGCCGGAACCGCTCCGTTAAAAAATTTGTGCGTGAGCACAAAAGCGCGATTCACAAAGTTTCCGAGATTAGCAGCGAGCTCATTATTGTTTTTGGCCTGAAAATCTTTCCAGGTAAAATCAGCGTCTTTAGTCTCCGGCATGTTGGAACACAAGGCGTAACGCAACACATCTGTTTTATCAGGGAAATCCAGCAAGAACTCGTGCAGCCATACCGCCCAGTTTCCTGAAGTAGAAAATTTTTCTCCTTCTAAATTCAAAAATTCATTGGCCGGAACATTCGTTGGTAAAATATAATCATCATTAAATGCCTTTAACATTGTAGGGAAAATGATACAATGAAAAACAATATTGTCTTTGCCAATGAAGTGAATCAGTTTCGATTTACCTTCTTCTTTCCAATAATCTTCCCATTTACGGGTTTTATCGTTTTCTAATAATTCTTTGGTAAATGAAATGTATCCGATAGGCGCGTCAAACCATACATACAGCACTTTTCCTTCACCACCTTCAACGGGAACCGGAATGCCCCAATCTAGGTCGCGCGTTACTGCGCGGGGATGCAATCCAGCCTCCAACCAACCTTTACATTGGCCATATACATTCGTTTTCCAATCCTGATGATCTTCAAGAATCCAAGTTTTCAGCCAGTCTTCATACTGATTCAATGGTAAGAACCAATGCCTAGTTAATTTTAAAACGGGAACATTTCCACTCAAGGTCGATTTTGGATTAATTAAATCAGTGGCATTTAATGTCGTTCCACATTTTTCACACTGATCACCATAAGCTTTTTCATTTCCGCAGTTAGGACAGGTTCCTGTAATATACCTGTCGGCAAGAAATTGCTTATTCGCTTCATCATAATATTGCAGCGTTTCTTCAATAGTTAAAGCCCAATTATCACTTTTCTCATCGGCTACTCTTCTGAATAATTCCGAAGCAGTTTCGAAATGTGTTTTGGAAGTTGTTTTAGAAAAAACATCTAAAGTAATTCCCAATTGCTTTAAAGAATCGCCAATGATATTGTGGTATTTATCCACCACCTGCTGAGGTGTAACGCCTTCATTCTTCGCCTTAATAGTAATTGGCACACCGTGTTCATCGGTACCACCAATAAAAATCACATCTTCGTTTTTTGCCCGCAAATAGCGCACATAAATATCTGCTGGAATATATACGCCTGCTACGTGGCCAAGGTGTAAAGGGCCATTGGCGTAAGGAAGCGCTGTAGTGATGGTATATCGTTGTTGTGTCATAAGGCAAAGATAAAAGGAATTGAGAAGGAATAAAGCATGAAAAGAGATAAGTCGAAATTAGTTATATTCGAAATGGATATAAAACATAATTATGCCTAAGTCAATCCTCTTCACCGGAGCACTACTCCTCATTTCATTGTTTATTTTCTCCTTTTCAGGAAAACAGATACCGTCGAAAAAAATCTCTCGTCACGAAATTGACAGTCTTCAGAATTTTAAAAATAACATCCCTTCTTTTTTAGAATGTCCTTTTGATATTCACAAATTCAAGAAAAAGACAAATGCCGCTAATAGCAATGCATTTTCAAAAAGCGCCTACCATTATCGAAACAATCCTAAAGGAATTTATTATGCGTTTTACTGGCCCGAGAGAGGAGCATATTCTTTTAGAGGAGATAGCATAGAGTATCTGCCTCATGGATGGAACATGGGAATTACAACTTTCCAACCTCCGGGAAAACATGAAAATCTGTTTATCAATCCGAGAGAAATTCTGGTAGAATATTGTGCATCCAAAAACGACATTGATCTCCCCGAACTTGCATTCATCGGCCAATCTAAAAATGATATTATCAATAAACTGGGAAGTCCAAATAGGGAAGAGAATTCTATTCTTATTTACTCCTCTAAAAACAATGTTCTGTTTCTTCAACATGAAAATGAGAGAATTAGCGCTGTGAAATATGTAAAACTTAATTTTCAGTTCGACACATTAAAGGTTGTCCCCTTATATTTAATAGAGAAATTAGGCTGTAAAGGAGGTTAAGCAGAATCTCAAAATTGAGTTATATTTGATTTATGAAAATCCCTTTCCTCAAACCAAACGATAAAGTAGCCATCACGGCTCCTGCAAAAAGAATTTCGCGAAAAGAAATTGATGCTGCCGTGAAAGTCCTTGTAGATTGGGGCTTGCAGGTGGTAGTGGGTGAAACGATTGATTCAGAATATTTTCAATTTTCGGCACCGAAAGAAAAAAGATTGAATGAAGTTCAAACCTTTTTAAATGATCCGGAGATAAAAGCAATTTTCTTTGCGCGTGGCGGCTATGGCAGCATTCAGCTCATTGACGATATTGATTTTAAAGCTTTCAAAAAAAATCCGAAATGGTTAATTGGTTTTAGTGACATCACTATTTTTCATTGCCATGCCCACCAAAAACTCCAAGCGCCAAGCATTCACGCAACGATGCCGTTCAACTTTGCAACGAATTCCAAAGAAGCATTAAGTACTTTGAAAGAAGCGGTATTCAAAGGAAAAATGAAATACGAATTAAAAAGCAAACACAAGCTCAATCGCAAAGGGAAAGGAAAAGGAGAAATTGTGGGAGGAAATTTATCTATCCTGTATTCTCTTTTGGGATCGAAATCTTTTCCAAATCTGAAAGGGAAAATTTTGTTTCTGGAAGATTTGAATGAATACTATTATCACCTCGACAGAATGATGTATTCTTTGAAAAGAGCCGGCGCATTAAAAGATTTGAAAGGCTTAATTATCGGGCAATTCAGCGACATGCAAGAAGCGGCTTTACCTTTCGACAAAAACACCGAAGCAATTATTTTTGATGCGGTTAAAGATTACAAATTTCCGCTTTACTTTAATTTTCCTGCAGGACATGTGAGTGACAATCGCGCATTAATTTTTGGGAAGGAAGTGAAGATGGAGGTGGATGAAAAGGGGTTGAGGTTGGGGTAATATGAATGTCACACAGTGGGCAGGTAACTTCGTGCGAGGGCCCGAGCCAAGAGGCGGGCGTGTGTGAGGTTTTTCGTGTGATGGCAGCATCTCTTGGCTCTTGATTTTTTGTTGCTTTTTCATCAAGGAAAAAGTAAGAAGAATACGAGGCAAAGCCTCTACAAAAATAAATTCCGCGCCGGCGAAGCCGTGAGCGCGGAGCGTGTGAACGAAAAATCAGATTTTCCCCATCATCTTCGCCACATACTTCCCAATCACATCAAACTCCAAATTCACCAAACCCCCTTTTTCAATGGTATGGAAATTCGTGTGCTCGTGAGTATAAGGAATAATGGCAACAGAGAAAGAATCATCTTTTGAACCAACAACGGTGAGACTAACACCGTTTACGCATATAGAACCTTTCTCCACCGTAATATCGTGCGGATGTTTCTTAGTGTATTTAAAAGTATAAATCCAGCTGCCGTTCATAGATTCAACCGAAGTGCATTCACCAACGCAATCCACATGTCCCTGAACAATATGCCCATCAAGGGGTTTCGCCAAAGTGAGACATCTTTCTAAGTTGACAATGTCGCCTTCTTTCCACGTCGACAAAGAAGTTTTTTTGAGTGTTTCATCAATCGCTGTCACACGATAAGAGTCTTTTAAAATTTCAACCACTGTTAAGCAAACACCATTGTGAGCAATGCTTTGATCAACTTTCACTTCATTCAAAAAAGGAGCAGCAATGAAAAAATGTTTGTTGGATTTTTCATTTTCGATGCGCAAAATTTTTGCTGTGGCTTCTATAATTCCTGTGAACATTTTTTCTGCTTTACTTGTTAGTTGAACCTTCTCCGAGCAATTCAATAAATCCTTTCAGCTGCACAATTTTAATTCCCGCCAGTTTTTTTTGATACACATCGCAAATATAAAAATAGGTTCCGGATGCGCACATCTCCATATTTTCTTTGAAACGCCCGTCCCATAAAATATCGGGTTGAGCGCTTTGAAACATGAGTCGGCCCCAGCGATCGTAAATTCTGATGTCTATTTTTTGAATGTGTTTGTAAGGAAAAGGTTTGAAATAATCATTGGTTCCATCTCCATTGGGCGTGAAGATATTTGGCAAAGAATATTCCGGACAATTGTCGACACAAACTTCGCCCGTGAGCGCACTTTCATTGCCTGTGCTGTCGGTGGCGGTGACGATGTAACATCCTGCAACATATTCCAGATTGGAATGAACATACACCGAATCCACAAAAGGAATAAGCTCTTTCAACAAAGTATAAGGCTTATCGAGTTCCTCTTTATAATACAATTTGAATTTAAATAAATCAGAGGAACAGCTTGCAGGTGATGCCGTCCACGTGATTGTGTTTTCTCCTTTGTTACAATCGGCGCTTACGCTCACTCCGGGCGGACAAGGCGGCACGGTGTCTTTCGGCACGCCACACATAATTTCAGAAAAATTCAATAAAGGCGAAGGATATCCTGTTCCGCTGTATTTTCCCGACGACTGAATTTTGTAGCAATACGTTTGTCCGTTAACCAAGCCCAAATCAGTATAAGTGGTAGCTGTTGTGGTATCAATTTTTGTGAAAAGACCTGAGCCGGGCACACTTTCTTTCCAAATATAAAAAGTGTCATTCACCCACGGAGTGGTATATTTCCAGCTCAAAATCAAAGCCTGATTCACCTCGTGTATATTAAGAAATCCTGATTCCGCCGTTGGAGAAGTTCCAATAAGCGCAGTATTCCAAAGTTCTATGTAATAAGTAAAAGAAGTGTTTTGCGTGTTAATTAAAGTATCGGTATAAGAAGTGTCATTGACATCTGAAATACTTTTTATCAAAGTTGAATTTCTATAAATTTTATAGCTGTATGGTTTTGCATATTGCACAGTATCCAGTTGAGAAGCCTTCATCCATTTGAGGAAAATTGAACCGGTCACCGCATCCGTTTTATTCACGCTTACATTAATAAGCACAGGCGCTATTTTTTTTAGCTCTACACAAAATTCCTGGGAGGCTTTGCTTTCCGCACCATCGGCATAATAGGAAACTACGCGGTAACAATATCTTTTTCCCAAAACAAGATTGCTGTCGGTGTAAAAAGTGTTGGCGTCGCCGCTTGTTTTTATCAATGAATAGCCCGCAGCAGCCGGCAATCCTGTTTCACAGGAATCAGGATTGTAAGCAGACGCATCTTCTTTTCTATAAATTTTATAGCCCGACACTCCTCCGCATAAGCCCGGACTCCATGAAAGTGCCACCGAAGATCCCGAAGGAAGCGCCAATAAATTTTTTGGTGCAGGTGCTATTACTTTAATATTCACTGTTTTTAAATCAAAGAGATTCACCGGCTCCGCATTGTCGTGTGCTTTAAACAATACGGTATACGGTTGTTTGCGAACGTGAGCGCAGGTGGGCATCCATGAAAAATTTCCTCCTGCAGAATCAATTCCTGAAACAGGCTGATTAAAAACGAGCGTGGGAGCACTTAAAGAAAAGGTAGCGCTCACCGCAGAAAGCGTTATAGAATCACCCAAATCGGGATCCAAAGCCCAAACATTTTCATTTAAAGTATCGCCTGCTTCAATACAAATGTCCTCTTTCACATGAATGACAGGAGGATCGTTAGGCGGACAGTTCACTACAGACACCTGCATGTCGCGCAAGATGCTTCCTATTTTATAGCCGTTGCGATACTCTTCTATCAGAATTGCAAAATTGTAATCGCCCAATTGCGTAGGCACATTCCACGAAAAATCTCCTGTAAGATAATTCAATGACGTTCCTGCGGGGAAAAAATATCCCGAAACATCTACTCCTCCCGTTCCTTTACAATTCACGAGAGAATAAACCAAACTGTCGCCGTCGGGATCATAGGCCCCCGGATTGTGCAAATACATTTTTCCCAAACAGGCATTGTCGATGGGCGGATACAACAACTTTGGCGAATTGTTATTTCCCAAAAAAGGATTAAGAATGATTTTGGTGAAAATGTAAAAAGGAACATTGACCGAATTAGGAATATTTACCACTCCTTCTTCTCTGTTAGGGTCTTCAAAAGCAATGGTGTATTCTCCCGAAGAAGGATAAGTATGCGTTGCTTCATATAAATTGGTATTTAAATCCGGGCCGAAAAGTTTGGGATAGCCATCGGCTCTTTTTAAAGTATCCGCTTTCCCGTCGCCCCATGAAAGCTCAATATAGGGGCGGTCGGCCGGACTGGAAGCCTTGGTATAAGTCACCACAGAAATTTTTACCGTATTCGCTCCCGTTTGGGTATAGGTGATTTCCCCAGCGCGGTTGTGGGTAGCGTGCAACAAAATGCTGCCCGACAAAAATAATATGACTAGGAATATCCGCATCATTTTCAAAGATACGTATCTTAGGCCCTCTTTAAGGATTTTAGGATTACAATTTATAGATAAAATGAACGATAAAAAATTAATTATAGGCATCACCGCAGGCGACTGCAACGGCATTGGCTACGAAGTTATTTTAAAAACATTTGCTGATCCCCGCCTGGCAGAAATGTTCACTCCCGTTATTTACGGTTCTCGAAAATACCTTACTTACTATCGCAAGGAGTTGAATTTAGAGAGCGTAAACTTTCAATTGCTGGAAAACATCAACAGTGTTCAACCTAAAAAACTGAACCTGGTCAATTGTGTGACTGACAACGAAGAGGTTCAGCCGGGGGTGGTTACCAAAGAAGCCGGCACGGGCTCTTTACAAGCCCTGGAGCGCGCCACGAAGGATTTGCTGGAAAACAAAATTGATGCTTTAGTGACTGCTCCTATTAATAAAGACAATATTCAGGCAGAAGATTTCCGCTTTCCCGGACATACCGAATATCTTGAAAAAGCATGCGGCGCGGCGGATAGTTTAATGTTTCTGGTGAGTCCGGATTTAAAAATCGGTGTGGTAACAGGTCATGTGCCCGTTGCTCAGGTTGCCGAAAAAATCAACATTGAAAAAATAGTATCCAAATTAACTCTGATGAACAAAAGTTTGAAAAACGACTTCCTCATCAGAAAACCAAAAATTGCGGTTTTAGGCCTCAATCCTCACGCCGGCGACAATGGTTTGTTGGGCAAAGAAGAAATTGAAATCATTTCTCCGGCCATTGCAAAAGCAAAGGCAGAAGGCATTTTTGCTCACGGACCCTACTCTGCCGATGGATTTTTCGGCAACGGCATGTATAAAAACTTTGACGGCGTATTGGGAATGTACCACGATCAAGGCCTGATTCCTTTTAAAACCTTAAGTTTTGGCAGCGGCGTTAACTTTACTGCGGGTTTACCAATCGTAAGAACCTCTCCCGACCATGGTACCGCTTATGAAATTGCCGGCCAAAACAAGGCCGACGAAAGTTCTTTCCGCAATGCCCTATATTCGGCCATGGATATTTTAGCTAATAGAAAACTGCAAAAAGAAATCTCCGGAAATCCTTTGGTGATAACGGATAAGGACAAAATGGGACGCGGATCTTACAGCGAGGAAGAACGACATTTGCGAGGCATGGAAAACTAGGAAAAACCCTAGTTTAGCCCCAAGCTCTTGCAATATTCATTTTTTTATTATCTTTGCGACCTTTCTTTAATAGTTTGTGATGAATGATTTTGTAATAAACTTTGTAGGACTGAATGAAGGAAAACATGATTTTCAGTTTGAAATAACTGATAAGTTCTTTGAAAGCATTGAGTACTCGGAGATTCAGAAAGGAGAGATCAAAGTTGATCTTTTGCTTGAAAAGAAACCGGGTATGATGATTTTGAATTTTACATTAAAGGGCTACGTTGAAGCAACCTGTGATCGCTGTGCTGATGATTTTAATTTTCAGATTGAACAGCAGGAAAAACTGGTTGTGAAAAGCGGCGGAAAAGCAGATGATTCAAGCGGACCGGAAGAAGTTATTTTTCTGGCACCACAAGAGCATCAATTGGATTTGTCTCATTTTTTATATGAGTCGGTAAAACTAGCGCTCCCTTTAAAAATAGTACACCCTGATGATAAATCGGGAAAAAGCACTTGTAATCCGGAGGTTTTGAAAAAACTCGACGAATTATCAGGTCCAACAAACAATGACACAGATCCCCGATGGGACAAATTAAAAAATTTTAGCAATTAAATTAAATAGACCATGGCACATCCTAAGAGAAGGCATTCGACAACAAGAAGAGACAAAAGAAGAACTACTTATAAAGCAGTTGCTCCAACTCTTTCTACCTGTTCAAACTGCAACGAGCCGGTTATCTACCACAGAGTTTGTGGTGCATGCGGATATTACAAAGGAAAACAAGCTGTAGAACAAGCTGTAACGGCTTAATTTAGTCTTGCCTGCATTTAAATGCGTATTGGTATAGACATAATGGGAGGCGATTTCGCCCCCAAAACAACTACAGGCGGAGCAGTTCAGGCAAGAAAAGAATTGCCTGCTGACGTTGAACTTGTTTTAATTGGCGACGCTGCCCTGATCCGCGAGCAACTGGCTCATTACGGCGGAAAAGAAAGCGATTTCACTATTGTACATACTACAGAGCAAATATTAATGGGAGAACATCCCGTTAAAGCTTTTAAAGAAAAACCGGGGTCATCTATCGGTTTAGGCTTTAAAATGCTGGCTACAAAAGAACTCGACGGATTTGCAAGTGCCGGAAACACCGGAGCCATGATGGTTGGCGCAATGTACGCGGTTAAAACTGTTCCGGGATTAATTCGCCCGTCTCTCATCTCTTTACTTCCAAAAGAAAACGGAAATACAAATGTTATTTTGGATGTTGGTGTTAATGCCGACTGTAAACCGGATGTATTGTACCAATTCGGAATACTGGGATCTATCTACGCAAAACTGATTTTAAAATACGAAAATCCGCGCGTTGCCTTATTAAACATTGGTGAAGAAGCAGAAAAGGGAAACCTGAATACGCAAGCTGCCTATGGTTTAATGAAAGACAGCAAGGATTTTAATTTCGTAGGAAATATTGAAGGGCGCGATGTATTCGAGGATTCTTGTGATGTTATCGTTTGCGATGGCTTCACCGGAAATATCGTCATCAAAGAAGGAGAAGGCTTTTACCACATGCTGAAAAAAAGAGGAATTCAGGATCCTTATTTCGAAAGATTCAATTACGAGATTTACGGCGGAAGTCCGATCTTGGGAATCAATTCAACAGCAGTTGTTGGTCACGGAATTTCCAATGAAATAGCAGTAAAAAATATGATACTGCTGACACACAGTGTAGCAGCAGCTAATTTGAGCAATAAAATTAAAGAAGCATTTAATTAAATGGGTAAAACGCACGCTGCCATCACCGCTGTAGGTGGATATGTTCCGGAATATATTCTTACCAACAAGGAATTGGAGAAAATGGTAGATACTACCGACGAATGGATCACCACCCGTACCGGAATCAAAGAAAGAAGAATATTAAAAGGAGATGACAAAGCCACTTCCGACATGTGCGTTGAAGCCGTGAAAGATCTTTGTAAAAAAAGAGGCATCTCTCCCGAAGAAATAGAATTGGTAATTGTTGCTACCGTTACTCCCGATATGCCCTTCCCTTCTACCGCAAACATTACCTGCGATAAAGTAGGAGCGAAAAATGCCTGGGGTTTTGATTTGAGCGCAGCCTGTTCAGGATTTTTATTTGCCTTGTCCACAGGTGCAAGTTTTATTGAATCGGGAAAACACAAAAAAGTAGTAGTAATTGGTGCCGATAAAATGTCGGCCATCATGAACTATAAAGACCGCGCAACCTGCATCATCTTTGGTGACGGAGCAGGCGCTGTATTATTAGAACCAACAGAAGAAAATGTTGGGATCATTGATTCTGTATTGAAAAGCGACGGATCGGGAAGAAATTTTCTTTTTCAGCAAGCAGGAGGATCATTGATGCCCGCCTCTCATGAAACCATTGATGCCGGAAAACATTATGTATATCAGGAAGGAAAAACAGTTTTCAAATTTGCAGTTTCCAACATGGCAGATGTATCTGCAGAGATCATGGAAAGAAACAAATTAACAGCCGATGACATTGCATGGCTGGTTCCTCACCAGGCTAATTTACGCATCATCAGCGCCACGTCAAACCGAATGGGATTACCAGACGAAAAGGTAATGATCAACATTGAAAAATACGGAAATACAACCGCCGGCACGATTCCTTTGTGTTTGTGGGATTACGAGAAAAAACTAAAAAAAGGCGATAACCTTGTGTTTGCTGCCTTTGGAGGAGGATTTACGTGGGGAGCTGTTTATGTTAAATGGGCATATAATTCATAAAATAATTTTTACTTTAGTCGTCAATAATCAATAAAGCGCAATATGGAATTAAACGAAATACAGGATCTCATAAAATTTGTCGCTAAATCAAATGTGAGTGAAATCGAGTTGGAGTCAAAAGGCTTCAAATTAATCATCAAAAACAAAAACGCAGAAACACAATATGTAACTGCCGCTCCTACACAACAAGTATATCAGCACACCATTGCTGCGCCTGCACCTCAGGCTGCGCCGGTTGCTGCTGCGCCTGCTGCACCGGTTGAAGCCGCTGCACCAAAAGCAAATTCAAAATACATTACCGTAAAATCTCCGATGATCGGAACTTACTATACAAAACCATCTCCCGACAAGCCGGATTTTGTTAAAGTAGGCGACGATGTTAAAGCCGGAAGCGTACTTTGCGTAATTGAGGCCATGAAATTGTTCAATGAAATTGAAAGTGAAATTTCAGGGAAAATCGTTGAGATACTGGTGAAAGATTCTTCACCGGTGGAATACGATCAGCCTTTGTTCGTAATTGATCCAAGCTAATAGTATTTACTAAGCACTGACTTTATGTTTAAAAAGATATTGATCGCCAATCGCGGAGAAATTGCATTGCGCGTTATCCGCACCTGCAAAGAAATGGGTATTCAAACAGTGGCTGTTTATTCCACTGCCGATAAAGACAGTTTACATGTTCGCTTTGCCGACGAAGCCGTTTGTATCGGTCCGCCAGCCAGCAAAGAATCTTATTTGTCGATGCCACGCATCATTGCAGCAGCTGAAATTACCAATGCTGATGCGATTCACCCGGGTTATGGTTTTCTTTCCGAGAATGCGCAATTCTCCAGAATCTGCCAGGAAAACGGAATCAAATTCATTGGCGCTTCTCCTGAAATGATTGATGCAATGGGGAACAAATCCATGGCAAAAACAACCATGAAAAAAGCCAAAGTTCCTGTAATTCCGGGATCTGACGGTGTTATTACCAGCGTTGCCGAGGCTAAAAAAATTGCAAAAGAAATTAAATATCCGGTTATCGTTAAAGCTTCTGCAGGTGGTGGCGGAAGAGGGATGCGTGTAGTTTGGGAAGAAGATAAACTGGAAGAAGCTATTGATAGTGCAAAAAGAGAATCGGGTGCTGCCTTCGGTAACGATGCGCTTTATCTTGAAAAATATATTGAAGATCCTCGTCACATTGAAATTCAAATTGTTGGAGATCAGTTCGGAAAAGTATGTCATCTTTCCGAAAGAGATTGCTCAGTACAACGCCGTCACCAGAAATTAGTGGAGGAAACTCCATCTCCTTTCATGACGAAAGACCTGCGTAAAAAAATGGGAGAAGCTGCTATTAAAGCCGCTAAAGCCGTAAATTATGAAGGAGTTGGTACTGTTGAGTTTTTGGTTGATAAACACCGCGATTTCTACTTCATGGAGATGAACACCCGTATCCAGGTGGAGCATACCATCACTGAAGAAGTAATCAATTTCGACTTGATCCGCGAGCAAATTAAAGTAGCTGCCGGAATAAAAATCTCAGGTAAAAATTACGAGCCGCAATTACACGCCATCCAATGCCGTATCAACGCTGAAGATCCTTACGCCGATTTCCGTCCGTCACCGGGAACCATTACTAATTTCCACTCTCCGGGTGGCCATGGTATCCGTATTGATACACATGCTTACGCAGGATATACCATTCCTCCCAACTACGATTCCATGATAGGAAAGCTTATCGCTGTTGCACAAACGCGTGAAGAAGCCATCGCTAAAATGAAGCGTGCACTGGAAGAATTCGTGATTGAAGGAATCAAAACAACCATTCCTTTTCACATTAAATTGATGGACAACAAAACTTTCATCAACGGTGAAATCACAACGAAATTCATTGAGACTTTCGAATTTTAAAATAATTCTAAATCAGATAGTAAAATCCCAACAAATATTTGTTGGGATTTTTTAATATATGTCTTGACATATAATTCTTCTTTTCTATTGTTCATATACCCTTTTTTAGGTATTTTTGCTTTGTTTAGAATTAATCTAAATAAAGAAAGTTATGATAAACGTAAGCGAAAGCGCAAAAAATCAGGTGGACAGACTGCTCACAGACGGCAGTAATGCTCCCGGAAGTTTTATTCGTGTAGGTGTGAAAAGCGGCGGCTGTTCTGGCTTATCTTATGATTTAAAATTCGATACCGAACTAAAACCGGAAGATAAAGTGTTTGAAGACAACGGCGTGAAAATCGTAGTCGACAAAAAAAGCTTGTTATACCTCGCAGGAACTGTCCTTGAATTTGAAGGTGGACTCAACGGTAAAGGATTCAATTTTAACAACCCTAACGCTTCCCGCACTTGCGGATGCGGAGAAAGTTTTGCAGTATAAATTATGAGCGACAGCGAAAAGGCCATAAAAGACGCCACCACCGGCGAATACAAATACGGATTTGTAACCGATGTTGAATCGGACAAGGCGCCAAAAGGATTGACCGAAGACACCATCCGCCTCATTTCTTCTAAAAAGAATGAGCCTGAATGGTTGTTGGAATTCCGCCTGAAAGCCTTCAAGCTTTGGAAAGAAATGCCCTTGCCAACCTGGGCCCACATTCATTATCCTGAAATTAATTTCCAGGAGATAGTTTACTATTCCGCACCAAAACCTAAAAAGGTTTTGAACAGCTTAGATGAAGTAGATCCTGAAGTTTTGAAGACTTTTAACAAGCTGGGAATTCCACTGGAAGAACAAAAATTATTATCAGGAGTAGCTGTAGATATTGTAATGGATTCGGTTTCCGTGAAAACAACCTACAAGGAAAAACTGATGGAACTGGGAATTATCTTCGGTTCTTTCAGCGATGCCGTACAACACCACCCTGAACTGGTGAAAAAATATTTAGGCTCAGTGGTGCCTATGACCGATAATTACTACGCGGCATTGAACAGCGCGGTATTTACCGATGGTTCCTTCTGCTACATTCCGAAAGGCGTTCGTTGCCCGATGGAATTGTCTACGTATTTCCGCATCAACGAAGCCAACACCGGTCAGTTCGAAAGAACATTGATTGTTGCTGAAGACAGCTCTTACGTAAGTTACCTGGAAGGCTGTACTGCTCCGCAGCGCGATGAAAATCAGTTGCACGCTGCAGTAGTTGAACTCATTGCTTTGGACAATGCCGAGATAAAATATTCTACCGTGCAAAACTGGTATCCAGGTGATTCCAAAGGGCGCGGAGGGATTTATAACTTCGTTACCAAACGCGGAATTTGCGCAGGCGTAAACTCAAAAATATCTTGGACTCAGGTGGAAACCGGTTCTGCAATTACCTGGAAATATCCGTCTTGCATTTTAAAAGGCGACAATAGTGTTGGGGAATTCTACTCTGTAGCGGTAACCAATAATTTCCAGCAAGCCGATACCGGAACCAAAATGATCCACATTGGAAAGAATACAAAAAGCACCATTATCTCTAAAGGAATCTCTGCAGGAAAAAGCAATAACTCTTACAGAGGTTTGGTGAAAATCAATAAAGGCGCGGAAAAAGCTAGAAATTTCTCTCAATGCGATTCTTTGCTTTTGGGCGATAAATGCGGTGCTCACACTTACCCGTACATTGAATGCAACAACAAATCGGCGAAGATTGAACACGAGGCCACTACCTCTAAAATCGGCGAAGATCAATTGTTTTATTGCAATCAGCGCGGTATAAAAACCGAAAAAGCAATCAGCTTGATCGTGAATGGATTTTGTAAAAATGTAATGGATAATCTTCCGATGGAATTCGCAGTTGAAGCAAAAAAATTGCTTGAAATTTCATTAGAAGGATCAGTAGGATAATAAATAGAAGATATGTTAAAGATCAAAGGACTCAAGGCTTCCATCAATGGTAAAGCGATTTTAAAAGGATTAAATCTCGAAGTAAAACCGGGAGAAGTACATGCTATCATGGGACCTAACGGTTCGGGAAAAAGCACGCTGGCTTCGGTTTTAGCAGGGAAAGAAGAATATGAAGTAACTGGAGGATCTGTTACTTTCAGAGGAAAAGATTTATTGGATCTTTCGCCGGAAGCAAGAGCAGGCGAAGGTTTGTTCATGGCCTTTCAATATCCGGTGGAAATTCCGGGGGTATCCAATATCAACTTCATTAAAACGGCAGTAAACGAAGTGCGTGAATACAACAAAATGCCTCCTTTGGAAACCAAAGAATTCATGAAGCTTTTGAAAGATAAACAAGCTTTGGTAGAGCTCGATGGCAAACTGGCCAATCGCTCACTCAACGAAGGCTTCAGCGGTGGCGAGAAAAAACGCAACGAGATTTTCCAAATGGCAATGCTCAATCCGGTGTTGGGAATTTTAGATGAAACAGATTCCGGTTTGGATATCGATGCTTTGAGAATTGTTGCCAACGGCGTGAATCAATTGAAAAACAAAAACAACGCTTTCGTAGTGATTACCCACTACCAACGTTTACTGGATTATATCGTTCCTGATTTTGTTCATGTTCTTTATGATGGAAAAATTGTAAAAACAGGCGACAAAAAACTCGCATTGGAATTGGAGAAAAAAGGATACGACTGGATCACTAAAGAATTGGTTTAAAATGAGTTTCACACTAACAGATAAAGAACGCTTCCTCATCAACTTTGAAGGTCAGGATTTTTCCAAAGAAGGAAAAAACTTCATCAAGGTAAGAGAGTTGGCGCTGGAATATTTAAAGGAATCTGACTTCCCTACCACCAAAGACGAATTGTGGAAATACACTTCCGTAAATTCTTTGTTGAAAGAAGGATTCAAGCCGCAAACTTCCATCAACAATCCGCACATTGATGCGCATAAAATTGCCGGACTCGATGCTTATCAAATGGTTTTCATCAATGGATTTTTTGCTCCTTTATTTTCCGATGTACAGGAAGATGAACTGGGCGATTTCTTTTTGATGAACATCAACGAAGCAAAAGTAAAACGCGGTCAGTTCATGGAGCAATATTTTGGTGTGCTGGCGAAAGCAAAGTTTGGTGCTTTCAATGCCTTGAATGCTGCTTATTCACAAGATGGTGTTTACCTCCACGTTCAACCGGGAAAAAAGGTAGACAAGCCTATTCACCTCTTGTTTTTAAATGAGGGAACCAACGTTGCCGTTCAACCGAGAAACCTCATCGTTATTGGGAAAAACGCGAGCGCAGAATTGTTGATTTCTTTCGATACCATTGATACAGACAACGCACTCACCAACGTGATTTCGGAATATGTGGTGATGGACGGCGGACAACTCACCGTTAACAAATTGCAATACGAAAACGACTCCACTTATCACGTTTCAACGGATTCGGTTTACCAGCATAAAAACAGTGTTTTCCACATCAATACTTTCCCTTTATCGGGAAAAATGATCCGCAATAATTTGCACATTCAACTGGACGGACAAAATGCGGAAGCAAAATTATTCGGACTCAATTACGTGAACGGAAAAGAGCATTTTGACAATCATACTTTCGTGGAACACATCAAACCGAATTGCTTGTCGACAGAGCTATACAAAAGCGTTGTCAACGACAATGGCGTGAGTGTTTTCAATGGGAAAATCAAGGTGCACGTAGATGCTCAAAAAACTTTGGCTTACCAATCCAATAAAAATATTATTACGCACGACGATGCCAAAGCTTACTCAAAACCTGAACTGGAAATTTATGCCGACGATGTGAAATGCAGTCACGGCAGTACTACCGGTCAGTTTGACGAAGAGGCAGTATTCTACCTTCGCGCAAGAGGAATTAAAGAATCTTCCGCAAGAAAATTATTGCTGAATGCTTTCGCAGGAGAAGTTCTGGACAAAGTAGAAAATGGCGTGGTACGTGAATTTATTGAGAAGAAAATAGAAAGAAAATTGAATTGATGCCAGGTAGGGGCAACCCTTGTGGTTGCCCAAAACTCAGCACATTCTGGGCAACCACAAGGGTTGCCCCTACTAGATGAAAAACAACGTTACCGACATACGAAAAGACTTTCCTATCCTTAGCACACAAGTTAATGGAAAGCCACTGATTTACTTCGACAATGGTGCGTCTGCACAAAAACCGCAAGCGGTAATAGACTCTATTACAAAGTATTATTCCAGCATGCACGCCAACATTCACCGCGGCGTTCATACTTTGAGTCAGCAGGCAACACAGGCTTATGAAGATGCCCGCGAAGCCGTAAAAAAATACATCAATGCAGAGCATTCCGAAGAAATAATCATCACCCGCGGCACTACAGAATCCATCAATTTAGTGGCCCATTCCTTTGTAAAAAAAGGCGATGAGGTCATTATCTCCGGAATGGAACACCACTCCAACATTGTTCCGTGGCAACTCGCCGAAGTGAATTTGAAAGTGGTGAAAGTGAAAGACAATGGTGAACTGGATATGGAGGATTTTAAATCCAAATTGTCGAAAAACACCAAACTCGTAGCAATTACACATGTTTCCAATACATTGGGCACAATCAATCCTGTAGCCGAAATTATTGCGCTTGCACATGCATTAGGAGTAAAAGTATTGCTGGACGGCGCACAGGCTGTGCCTCATATGAAAGTAGATGTTCAAAAACTGGATTGTGATTTTTATGCTTTTTCAGCGCATAAAATGTACGGCCCCACAGGAATCGGTATTCTATATGGCAAAAAAGATTTGCTCAATGCCATGCCTCCCTATCAAGGTGGTGGCGATATGATCAAACATGTCACTTTCGAAAAAACAACTTACAACGATTTACCACACAAGTTTGAAGCAGGAACTCCGGCCATTTCAGAAGGAATTGCTTTAGGCGCTGCTGTTGAATATTTAAATAAAATCGACTGGGACTGGGCAGCAAAACACGAAGAAGAATTGCTCGCTTACGCCACAGAAGAAATTAAAAAAATTGAAGGAGTAAAAGTCATCGGTGAGGCAAAACACAAAGCCGGCGTTTTATCTTTCGTGGTAGAAGGCGCACACCATTACGACATCGGCACTTTGCTGGATCAAATGGGTATTGCCATCCGTACCGGCCACCATTGCACGGAACCGCTCATGCATCGTTTTGATATTTCTGGAACGGCGCGTGCTTCCTTCGCTTTTTACAACACCAAAGAAGAGGTAAAAATATTTATTGATGCGCTAAAACGCTCATTAAAAATGCTGAGATGACAACAATCAACGAGAACGAAAAAGAAATCATTGAAGACTTCGCTTTGTTTTCCGATTGGGAAGACAAATACGAATACATCATTTCTTTGGGAAAAGAATTGCCTTTGATTTCTGATCAATATAAAAATGAAGATCATTTGGTGCGCGGTTGTCAATCCAGGGTATGGTTGCACGCCGAAAAAAAAGGAGAAAACATTGTTTTCACCGCCGATAGCGATGCCATCATCACCAAAGGATTGATTGCTTTACTGGTAAAAGTTTTTTCGGATCAACCGGCCAAAGAAGTAGCCAAAACCGATCTCGCTTTTATTGATACCATAGGACTGAGAGAACACCTCTCTCCCAACCGCAGCAATGGTTTGGTGAGTATGATACAAAAAATGAAAAACTACGCTGTAGCGTTTAGCGCGAAATAGTTATGGAAAAGAAAGAGCTTGAAAATAAAATAGTAGCGGTGCTCAAAACCGTTTACGATCCTGAGATTCCGGTGGATATTTACGAGTTGGGATTGATTTACGAAATTCAGATCAACGATGACTTTGAAGTGAAAATCATCATGACTTTAACGTCTCCGAATTGTCCGGCAGCAGAATCTTTGCCCGCAGAAGTGGAACAAAAAGTAAAAGGATTAGAGGAAGTAAAAGGCTTTTCACTGGAAATTACTTTTGAACCTACCTGGGACAAAAGCATGATGAGTGAAGAAGCACAAATAGAATTGGGAATGATATGATTGAAAATAAAGTCGATAGCAGCGGTTTGATTCAACTGGATCTTCAGGATTATATCCCGAAGGGAGAGCGTGTTGTAGTTGATTTAAAAGACTTTTTGTACGAAGGAATCATGTTACGCGAAAAAGATTTTCGTGAAAAAATTGCGACTACGGATTGGTCGACCTACCAAAATAAATTCGTTGCGCTCACCAACACTGCTGATGCGATTATCCCGCTATGGGCTTATATGTTGCTGGCTTCAGCGCTTCAGCCTTATGCAAAGGTTTTAATCCGCGGAAATAAATCACATCTCGAAGGCGCTCTTTTACGCATCGCCATCGAAAGCATCAACGCCGAAGAATTCCGTGATGCAAAAGTAATTGTAAAAGGCTGCGGCAAATTGCATGTTCCTGAATCGGCTTATATGTCGATTACTTTAAAGTTGCAACCAGTGGTGAAAAGCCTGATGTTTGGGGAAGCTTGTAGCACTGTTCCGGTTTTCAAAAAGAAGTGATTTATGAATAATCATTTAACAGGAAAATGGACCGGCATAATAATCTATGGAGCAGATTATGAGAATCAAAAAGATGAAAAATTATTCTTTGTTGCAGACCTCACAATTGAAGATGGGAATATTTTTGGCAGCAGTAAAGATTTAAATCAGAAGGTGGATACAGGCATTGCAATAATAACAGGCTTTATTGATAACGACCTTGTTAGCTTTATCAAACGATATGAATTTGAATTTTACTTTGATGAAAAAGGCAATACTATTATTGATAAAACAAAACCAGGACCTCCAATAACATATACTGGTGTTTATAATTCACAAACGAATTCAATCGAAGGTCATTGGGAAGTTATCGACGACAGAAATGTCAATAGTGAAATTGAGGCTATAGGCGAAGGAACATTTCAAATGAAAAAAGAATAGTTTTCGGCTTTAGCAATAAAATCCCTCTGCTAACACACAGAATTCCATCACGCCTCCCTTTTAACAAAGGGAGAAAACCATTCCCATCAGCACTTCTCAAATAACCCTCATCAGGAAACGGGCAACTAACTTCGTGCGAGGGCCCGAGCCAAGAGGCGGGCGCGCCAAAGGTTTTTCGTGCGAGAGCAGCATCCCTGCCTGCCGGCAGGCAGGTCTTGGCTCTTGAATTTTTTGGATACTTTTTGTTTCAAGACAAAAAGTATCGATTTGCTTCTTTTAAAAGAAGACAAAAAGAAAAAATGAGTTTGCTTCATTTTTGAGTACAAAAATTTCGCAATGACGTAGAGAGGTGAAGCCCTGTATATATGCGCCTTGAAAAAATATTTCTGTTTCTCTTGTAACGAATCCATTCTTCTGTAATATTACCCTTAGAAACGATAATCTATGCAGGGAAACAACTATCATATTGCTCAGCAAAAAATGGAAGAGGAAAGAGACTTAGTCGCTTTGGCGATAGAGGATCCCCGCCATTTTGAAAAATTATACGGGCGATATTTCCTGCCTATTTTCAAGTACATTTTCAACCGCATCCGGGTGGAACACGAAACTGCGGAAATCACCTCTGATGTATTTGCAAAAGCTTTAGTGAACATTAAAAAATACAAGTACAAAGAGGTTCCTTTTGTAAGCTGGTTATACGGAATTGCGCGCAATGAAATGCTGCAACATTTCCGCAAACAGAAAAAACAAAACACAGTTTTTGTGGAAGAAGATAAACTGCGTCATTTCACGGAAGAGATTGACAGCGTTAACAAAGAAGAGCTTTTTGAAAAAATGAAAACAGCTTTGGAGCAACTGGCTCCCGAAGAATTAGAATTGGTAGAAATGAAATTTTTCCAGCAACTGTCGCACAAAGAAATAGCAGGAATCCTTGATATATCCGAAGAAAACGCAAGAGTGAAAACTTTTCGCGTGATAAAAAAACTGAAAGAAACGGTGAATAAAATGGGTGAGTTATGAAGAATACAATTGAAACAAAAGAAAAAGAAATCAGCGACAACGATGCGTTGAAACACAAAGATTTCGATGCAGTGCTAAAAAAAGCATCTGTGATAAAAGCCACGTCGCGCATGAATTTTAAATGGGTGGGCGGAATAGCGGGAGTGATTTTAGCATCAAGCGCTGCGCTAATTTATTTTTCTTCTTCTGATGGATTTTTAACTCCGGGAAAAGACAAAATGGTAACCATTGCCATGATTACTCCCGATGCTGAAAAACTAACCGTGAACAACAACTCTGTAATAGAAACTAAAAACGGAAGTTTGCTGGTAATCGATGAAAATTCCTTTGTGGATCAAAAGGGAAATGTGATAAAATCGGGCGTGGAATTGTCGTTTAAAGAATACCATGATCCGCTTGAACAAATCATTTCCGGAATTCCTATGACCTACGATTCTGCCGGGGTTCAATACCATTTTGAATCGGCGGGAATGTTTGAATTGAACTCGGTTGACCCCAATGTAAAAATCAATCCACATGCACCTGTCCGCGTAATTTTAAATTCTAAAAAGAACGGGCGTGATTACAATTTATATGAATACAACAAGGAGAAAAAAAACTGGGAATTTATTTCCCGCGACAATACTGCTCCAAATAACGACAGAGAAAAAACGCTCAAAAAACTACACGATGAATTTAGCGGAAAACTAAGCAGCGCTACCCAACAAATAACTTCTTTAAAATCAGTGCAAACAGCCGTGGAAAAGGAAAAACCTATTCTCCCCAAAGAAGAAAACAAAGACAATTACCGCGTAAGTATTGATGTAGATCAGCAGGAAATGCCGGAACTTTCTTCCTTCAAAAACCTGAAGTTTGAGGTGCTTCCAACATCTGAATTTGATGCGCGAAAAGCAAACATCGTTTGGGAATATGTATTGGTGAAAAAAGAAAAAGAAAAGTACATTCTCACTTTTTACAAAGGCAATAAACAATATGTGGTGGAAGGGGTGCCGGTATATAGCGGCACAAACTACAAAGAAGAAAAACGAAAATTTGATTTCGGTATCACGGCTTACCAAAGACGCATGGATTCTATAAGTACAGCGCTAAGCGAAAAAACAAAATTGCTGGAAATCGCCAAGAAAAAAACCGAAGACATCATTGCCCTTCAGGTAAAAGAACGCCCGCTGATTGTAGAAGATGAAAAAGTAGGCGGCATGGAACACGAGGTTTTGCGCGCTTTCAGCGTTAGTAAGTTTGGTACCTATAATTGTGATTGTCCGAAAGTGCTCCCTACCGAACAAATTGTTGATGCCCACTTTAAATCCAAGGACAACAACATTAAACTGAGTCAGGTTTACCTCGTGGAAAAAAACACCAAAAAGATGTTTACCATCTATGATTCGTTTTTTAAAACTTTTCCTTTCAATCCTAAAAATGATAATTTAATCATCAGCGTGGATTCTATCGGACAAATACGTTATTTTGATAATTTTAGCGCTGTGGGCACCAGCGCAACACAATATGATTTTGCCATGGCGCCGGTGGTCATCAGTGATCACTCCGTAGCCGGAGTAAAGAAATTTTTTAAATTCTAAAATCTATGAAGCTAAGCACCTTTGTTATATTTTTCCTGTTTTCCGTGACCGTCTTTTCACAAAAGGACGAAAAGGATCTGGTGTTTAAAATAAAAAATAATTCGGGTGTCAAAGTGACGCCACACACAAGTTTCATTTTGTTGGGTAAAAGCAAAACCTTCCGCATTACAGCATCAGGAGCGAACACAGTGTCAAGAGTGGAAGTAAGCGGCGGAACAATAAATTCTCAAGAAGGGGGCTTATATAAAATCGCTACCGGCCAGGCCGAACAAATCATGGTGAATGTGTACGCCAAAACTCCGGGCGGACAAGAGTTCATCGCCAAAGTGTTGAAATACCAAGTGATTCCAATGCCTGTGTTGTCGGTAATGGGCGTTGAAAAAGACTACGCGATCAAAAAAAGCAAACTCCTTACAGGAAACCTCAGCGCCATTTCTGTTCAACTGGGAAAACCAATTCAAATTGTTTCTTTTGAAGTCCTCTCCGAAGGAGATGTGTTGGTTTCCACTACCAGCTCCTTAACCAACCCGATGCGGCGCTTTGTCAATACTTTACAGGACGGATCTATGATGTGGTTTTACAATATCAAATTACAATTCCCCGATGGCACTGAAGAGATTGTGCCGTTTTTCAGGGTGTATGTAGTGGATTCGAAGGAGAAGAATACTTTTTAAAAGAAAGGGATTGCTTCAATTTTTGAGTACAAAAATTTTCGCAATGAACTGTGTTAATTTGCAAATATTGGTTGATAATTTTTTTGATATTCTCTTTCATATTTCCCCATAGCAAAAGCTTGTCTAAGTAATTTATTGGCAATGGCCACATTAATT
>JAHEZL010000019.1 GCA_023251095.1 Flavobacteriales bacterium | reverse complement strand
ACATATAGATAAAGTTCTTTGAAATATTGAAGGAATAATGAAACATATACCCGAGTTGAGTATTTATATTCAACGATGAGTAATAATCTACTAGACAAAATTAAATAGATTATATCTACAATGAAGAGTTTGATCCTGGCTCAGGATGAACGCTAGCGGGAGGCTTAACACATGCAAGTCGAGGGGCAACAGGTTGTAGTAATACAATGCTGGCGACCGGCGCACGGGTGCGTAACACGTATGTAACTTGCCTCTAACCGGGGAATAGCCCAAAGAAATTTGGATTAATGCCCCATAGTATTACGAGATCTCATGGTCATGTAATTAAAACTCCGGTGGTTAGAGATAGGCATGCGTCCGATTAGCTAGTTGGTGAGGTAACGGCTCACCAAGGCTACGATCGGTAGGGGGCCTGAGAGGGTGAACCCCCACACTGGTACTGAGACACGGACCAGACTCCTACGGGAGGCAGCAGTGAGGAATATTGGTCAATGGGCGCAAGCCTGAACCAGCCATCCCGCGTGAAGGATGAAGGCTCTAGTAGTTGTAAACTTCTTTTATATGGGAAGAAACCTGAGTACGTGTACCCAGTTGACGGTACCATATGAATAAGCATCGGCTAACTCCGTGCCAGCAGCCGCGGTAATACGGAGGATGCAAGCGTTATCCGGATTTATTGGGTTTAAAGGGTCCGCAGGCGGGATCATAAGTCAGTGGTGAAATCCTGCAGCTTAACTGTAGAACTGCCATTGATACTGTGATTCTTGAATATGGTCGACGTGGGCGGAATATGACATGTAGCGGTGAAATGCATAGATATGTCATAGAACACCAATTGCGAAGGCAGCTCACGAGACCATTATTGACGCTCAGGGACGAAAGCGTGGGTAGCGAACAGGATTAGATACCCTGGTAGTCCACGCCGTAAACGTTGATCACTCGATGTCGGCGATATACTGTCGGTGTCCAAGCGAAAGTGTTAAGTGATCCACCTGGGGAGTACGTTCGCAAGAATGAAACTCAAAGGAATTGACGGGGGCCCGCACAAGCGGTGGAGCATGTGGTTTAATTCGATGATACGCGAGGAACCTTACCTGGGCTTGAAATCAGTATGACAGATCTGGAAACAGATCCTTCTTCGGACATATTGGTAGGTGCTGCATGGCTGTCGTCAGCTCGTGCTGTGAGGTGTCGGGTTAAGTCCCATAACGAGCGCAACCCCTGTCTCTAGTTGCCAGCGAGTAATGTCGGGGACTCTAGAGAGACTGCCGGTGCAAACCGTGAGGAAGGCGGGGATGACGTCAAGTCAGCACGGCCCTTACGTCCAGGGCTACACACGTGCTACAATGGCCAGTACAAAGGGCAGCTACACGGCAACGTGATGCGAATCTCTAAAACTGGTCTCAGTTCGGATCGGAGTCTGAAACTCGACTCTGTGAAGCTGGAATCGCTAGTAATCGGATATCAGCAATGATCCGGTGAATACGTTCCCGGGCCTTGTACACACCGCCCGTCAAGCCATGGAATCTGGGGGTACCTGAAGTCGGTCACCGCAAGGAACTGCCTAGGGTAAAACCGGTAACTAGGGCTAAGTCGTAACAAGGTAGCCGTACCGGAAGGTGCGGCTGGAATACCTCCTTTCTAGAGCAGTTTTGTTACTTGTTTCGCCGGTTCTATCTGGCGAGGGTATATGGTTCTCCTTCATTATTTATAATATTTTTTGCACCCGTTGACTCCAGCGTAATATTGGATTATACGGGCACCTCGTTAGAGGTGTAGATAGTGGACTTATAGTCTCTTAGCTCAGTTGGTTAGAGCGCTACACTGATAATGTAGAGGTCCGCAGTTCAAATCTGCGAGGGACTACCAATGGGGGATTAGCTCAGCTGGCTAGAGCGCCTGCTTTGCAAGCAGGAGGTCAACGGTTCGACTCCGTTATCCTCCACAAATCTCACACCGTGTGAGTATTTGTAATGAAATTTTTGATTTTGGAAATTAGCTCAATGGAAGAGCAACTTAAATGAAAATTTAAGTACACAGTGGTTCGATTCCACTATTTCTAACTATCCGTTGATTTGTGACGGAAATGTTCTTTGACATATTGTTGAAAGGTTTGTAATAAGATTTTAAAGTTATTTCGGATAAAACCGATAAGAAAGTAAATAAGGGTGTATGGCGGATGCCTTGGCTCATAGAGGCGATGAAGGACGTGATAAGCTGCGATAAGCTGCGGGGAGACGCTATAGTCTTTGATCCGTAGATTTCCGAATGGGGCAACCCAGCTAGATTAATCTCTAGTTATCCCGCAAGGGAAGCAAACCCGGAGAACTGAAACATCTAAGTACCCGGAGGAAAATAAAACAATAGTGATTCCCCAAGTAGTGGCGAGCGAAACGGGAATAGCCCAAACCAACAATGTTCAGGCATTGTCGGGGTTGTAGGACCGCGTCATGGAGAAGTGATTTAAAGTGGAAATACCTGGAAAGGTATGCAATAAAGGGTGATAGCCCCGTACACGTAAGAATTACCATCCTAGCGGTATCCTGAGTACCACGGAGCACGTGAAATTCTGTGGGAAGCTGCCAGAACCATCTGGTAAGGCTAAATACTACTATGAGACCGATAGTGAACCAGTACTGTGAAGGAAAGGTGAAAAGTACCCTGAATAAGGGGGTGAAATAGATCCTGAAACCGTACACTTACAAGCAGTCGGAGCCTTCGGGTGACGGCGTGCCTTTTGCATAATGAGCCTACGAGTTACTCTTCACTAGCAAGGTTAAGGAATTTAGTTCCGGAGCCGAAGCGAAAGCAAGTCTGAATAGGGCGTATAGTTAGTGGAGGTAGACGCGAAACTTTGTGATCTACCCATGACCAGGTTGAAGCCCCAGTAACATGGGGTGGAGGACCGAACCAGTTAACGTTGAAAAGTTTTTGGATGAGTTGTGGGTAGGGGTGAAAGGCCAATCAAACTGAGAAATAGCTCGTACTCCCCGAAATGCATTTAGGTGCAGCCTTGAGGTTGAGTGTTGTAGAGGTAGAGCTACTAACTGGATGCGGGGGCTTCATCGCCTACCAAATCCAAATAAACTCCGAATGCTACAACATATACTCAGGAGTGAGGGCGCGGGTGCTAAGGTCCGTGTCCGAAAGGGAAAGAACCCAGACCATCAGCTAAGGTCCCAAAATCTATACTAAGTTGGTCTAACGTGGTCGGATTGCATTGACAGCTAGGATGTTAGCTTGGAAGCAGCTATTCATTTAAAGAGTGCGTAACAGCTCACTAGTCGAGCGATCTGGCGTGGATAATAATCGGGCATAAGTATAGTACCGAAGCTATGGGATATTTATATCGGTAGGGGAGCATTCTGTTCAGCGCAGAAGGTGAGTCGTAAGGCTTGCTGGAGCGGACAGAAAAGAAAATGTAGGCATAAGTAACGATAAGGCGGGTGAGAAACCCGCCCACCGTAAGACTAAGGTTTCCGCAGCCATGTTAATCAGCTGCGGGTTAGTCAGGACCTAAGGCGAACCCGAAAGGGATAGTCGATGGACAACAGGTTAATATTCCTGTACTACCAATTACTGCGATGGGGTAACGGAGAAGTGAACGAACTACTAGCTGACTTCATAGCTAGTTTAGTACACCTAGGTATAAGATTTACAGGTAAATCCGTAAGTTTTGCCGAATGTGCTATACAGTCGAGTCCTCGGACGAAGCTGAAGTTCCTAATCAGGCTCCCAAGAAAAACCTCTAAGCTTCAGGTAATTGGTACCTGTACCGCAAACCGACACAGGTAGTCGAGGAGAGTATCCTCAGGTGCTCGAGTGATCCGCGGCTAAGGAACTCGGCAAATTAGCCTCGTAACTTCGGAAGAAGAGGCGCCCCCCTCCGGGGGGGCCGCAGTGAAAAGGCCCAGGCGACTGTTTAACAAAAACACAGGACTCTGCTAAATCGAAAGATGATGTATAGGGTCTGACACCTGCCCGGTGCTGGAAGGTTAAAAGGAGAAGTCATCCGCAAGGAGAAGCTTTGAATTGAAGCCCCAGTAAACGGCGGCCGTAACTATAACGGTCCTAAGGTAGCGAAATTCCTTGTCGGGTAAGTTCCGACCTGCACGAATGGTGTAACGATCTGGGCACTGTCTCAGTCGCGAGCTCGGTGAAATTGTAGTGTCGGTGAAGATGCCGACTACCCCCATCGGGACGGAAAGACCCCGTGAACCTTTACTATAGCTTCGCATTGACATTGGGTAATTATTGTGTAGGATAGGTGGGAGACTTTGATGTGGCACCGCTAGGTGTTGCGGAGTCGTCGTTGAAATACCACCCTATGATTATTTGATGTCTAACTCCGCAAGGAGGACATTGCGTGGTGGGTAGTTTGACTGGGGTGGTCGCCTCCAAAAGAGTATCGGAGGCTTCCAAAGGTCCCCTCAGGACGGTCGGTAATCGTCCGTAGAGTGCAATGGCATAAGGGGGCTTGACTGTGAGACTGACAAGTCGAGCAGATACGAAAGTAGGGCATAGTGATCCGGTGGTTTCCGCATGGAAGGGCCATCGCTCAAAGGATAAAAGGTACTCCGGGGATAACAGGCTGATCCCCCCCAAGAGCTCACATCGACGGGGGGGTTTGGCACCTCGATGTCGGCTCGTCACATCCTGGGGCTGGAGAAGGTCCCAAGGGTTCGGCTGTTCGCCGATTAAAGTGGCACGCGAGCTGGGTTCAGAACGTCGTGAGACAGTTCGGTCCCTATCTGATGGGGGCGGAGGAAATTTGAGAGGACCTGACTCTAGTACGAGAGGACCGAGTTGGACGAACCTCTGGTGTACCTGTTGTGCTGTTAAGTGCATCGCAGGGTAGCTACGTTCGGTTGAGATAAACGCTGAAAGCATCTAAGCATGAAACTCACCTCAAGATGAGATTTCCCTTAAGAATCCTAGAAGATGACTAGGTTGATAGGCTGCAAATGTAAAGACAGTAATGTCAAAGTTGAGCAGTACTAATTATTCGTGACTTTATATCGGCGCAATAACTTTAAAGTTTTTTACACTCCTTTCGGCTAATATGTTTTTTTTAAAATATTTAAGAATTACGGTGACTTTAGCGGTGGTGTTCACCTCTTCCCATTCCGAACAGAGAAGTTAAGCCCACCTGCGCCAATGGTACTAGAGTTACATCTGGGAGAGTAGGTCGTCGCCGGTCTTTAAAAGCTTCATTCGTCGCAAGACGGATGAAGCTTTTTTTTTATATTTACCCTTCATCAGAAAATTGTGAAAAAATTTCAAATTTTATTTTCTCTTTTCTTTCTCTTTTCTTTTTCGCTGGTTTATTCACAAGCTTCAGGCGATTCTTTAAGCATTCAATATTACTATGATCAAAATACCGAAGTCACCAAAAAGTTGGATACTTCATTAAGTAATTTATACCTGTACCAACCCAATTCATCCTTTCAAAAATTTTCCTATAATCTTGGAAACATAGGTTTGGCCTTTGTTCCACTGACTTTCTCTTACAATCGTCCCACTGAAAATATCTTCAGAGCTTTTGGCGGATACATGATTATTTCAGATTCTGTAAGATATTACAAAACACAAAAACCATATACTGAATTCAATTACACACAAGGTTTAACAAAAGAGCATTTTCCAGGAGGAATTCACACTCAACAATTAAATAAAAATTTAGGATTGTCTCTTATGTATCAGGTAATTTCTTCTGAAGGAACCTATCAGGCTCAGCAAACTAAAGGCGTTTCATTTTATGGAGCTATGGATTTTACTTCCAGCAATAAAAAGTATTTATCCTATTTCAATTTTGTATACAATAAGTTATTTGTGACGGAAAATGGTGGTTTGACACTTGATTCAGATACAACTTTCCGTGAAGGAGGAGGTCAATCCAATCGGAAATTACTTGGTACCAATTTGAAATCCACTACCAATACGATGTATCATAAAGGAATTTCGTGGAAAAATTATTGGTTTTTTCTCGGACCTCCTGATTCTCTTGCCAATGCTAAAACAATTTATTCAGGATTGTTTAATGAAACCAATATCACTTCCAGTTATGTGCTTTTTAAATCTTCTAAAGTAGATATCGATAGTAACCTTTTTAAAAGTGTTTATACCGATGCAATTACAAAAGATTCCATGAATCTGAGCAGAATAGATAATTTTTTCGGAGTTGTATTAGGCAAGAAAAAAGAAAATATTCTTCCTTTTCTGAAAATCGGATGGCGTCAACAATGGAATAATATTCAGGCGATGAATTCAGGTTTTGGAGAAATTGAATTAAATAAAGAAATTAAAGACAAGCTCTTCTTTAAAGCATTTGCTCAGTATGGTATCAGTGGAAGGCGTTCGGGTGATTTAAAATTATTGTCGACAGTCGATAAAGTATTTAATTCGGGAGATGTATTTCATCTTCAGGCTTCCTTTTCAAATCAAAAAGCCTCGTATTTCGATGATTTTTCAGGCAGTACTTCTAATCTTCATATCTGGACCAATTCATTTAATCGAAATACTTTATCTGCTGTTTCCGGTACTTATTCTTTTTCAAAGTGGAAGCTTTCCCTTGAGGCCGGATATCAGGGTGTTCAGGGATATATTTATTTTGATGAGAATTCAAGTTTGCTGCAAAATAATTCTTTACTCCATTCTTATTATGCCTCTGTATTTAAGGCCTTTCAATATAAATGGTTTAGAACCCGCTCTTATGTGAGGTATCAGAATTCATCATCAGCTTTGATATGCATGCCCGATTTACTGGCCCGACAGGAAATAGCTTTTCTGATTAATCACAAAGCAATTCATGCCGAAATTGGATTTTTGGTGACCTATTTCAGTTCATACACCACTTATGCTTACGATCCTTCTTTAAGGGATTATTATTTACAAAATGCTTCTATAGAAAACACTTTTAAAGCCGGAAATTATCCCTTCTTAGATTTTTATGCTGCTTTGAAAGTAGGGCCGACGCGTATTTTCTTTAAAGTAGATCATTTTAATTTAGGTTTGACAGGAAATAACTATGAGATGCTTCCTTATTATCCGATGACCGATCTGACTTTTAAGTTGGGAATTAAATGGGGCTTCTGGAATTAAACTCTTTCAATCAGGAACTATATAAAAATCAAAAGAGCCGGCGGGGAGCCGGCTCTTTATCGCCTAACTAAACAAAATTCTGGATGTTGGATAAGAATATTGTATAGCAAATATAAATATTTTTTGACCTCGACATCATTAAAAATGGATTTTTTTGCAAAAAAATGTGATTTCCTACTCTTTTTTTGCAAAAAATAGTGGTTTTTGCCTTAAAAATTGATGAATGATAATTTCTCAGAATTATAAAAGAGTTGATTTTTCAGGATTTCAAGTGGAGAATCGATATTATTGATATAAAGTTGTCCGGTTCCTAAACCTTGAGGAAGGATTGAATTCAATTGAAAAGTCCATTGAGCAATAGCATTCAATCCAATATTTGATTCCAAAGCAGAAGTAATCCACCAACCGATTTCATTTTTATTTGCGCTGTTTATCCATTCTTCGCTTGCTTTCCAGCCTCCCAGTAAACTAGGTTTAAGAATAATAAATTGCGGACGAATGAATTCTAACAATTGATTTTTCTCGGAAATATTTTGATGAACAATCAGTTCTTCATCTAAAGCAATTGGAACAGGAGAGTTTTTGCACAGTTGCGCCATCTCTTTTTCTTGTCCTTGTTTTATTGGTTGTTCGATAGAGTGGAGATCGAAGGCAGAAAGTTTTTCCAGTTTGTATAAAGCATCTTTTACTGAAAAGGCACCATTTACATCTACACGAATTTCGATTTCAGAAGAAGAAAAATTTTGTCGGATTTTTTTTAAAAGAGCTAATTCCTTTTCAAAATCGATGGCTCCGATTTTTAATTTAATGCATTTGAATCCGCTGCTGATTTTTTCTTCAATTTGTTGTTGCATTGAATTTTCATCTCCCATCCAAACTAAGCCATTGATTATAATCCCTTTTTTTCCGGCAGAAAAATCATTTTCGAAAAGAATTCTTTTTCCTCCCATTGCCAGATCTTTTTTTGCGGTTTCAATAGCAAATCTGATGGAAGGAAAA
Organism: Flavobacteriales bacterium; assembly: GCA_023251095.1. Lineage (GTDB taxonomy): Bacteria > Bacteroidota > Bacteroidia > Flavobacteriales_C > JAHEZL01. The sequence continues at coordinate 93,904 of JAHEZL010000019.1, read as the reverse complement.
TCCAATAAGTCATCGGTATTTTCAATATCGGAACAAATGGATTTGAGTTTGCTTTCAAAATCCGGACGGTCATCAATGCTTAAATCAACTAAAGGGTTGCATTCTCCCAAGCCATATATATCAGGGTTTTCGGCATGCCACAGTTTAATGATCCAAATATTTTTGTGAGTCAGAATTCCTCGTGAAGTACCACTCGGTTTTTTAAATTGAAGTTGGTATGGGAAATATTCTGCTTTGAGCATACTTATAAATTTCCTACTCCCAGTAAAATAGCAAACAACAATGTAGATAGTGCAATTTTTTTTAATTCAGGATCCAATGATGCGGGATCGTTGTATGAAAAAACTTTTTTCATATTCAAAAAATGAACAGGCAGTACAATAAGAAATAAAAGTTGTTTAGGATTTTCATATTTCATCAATACAAAAGCAAGAGCACAAATATTAGCGGCACTCAGCAAAAATAAATGATAAAATTTAGCGCGTTCTTTTCCTAAATGAACTACGAGTGTTCTTTTTCCGGCTTTTTCATCGGGAATTCTGTCTCGCATATTATTTAAATTCAGAACAGCAGCGCTTAAAAATCCGATAGCAGCAGCAGGAAGCAATAAAGCACTTTGTAATTCATGACAGTACAAATAGTAAGTGCCCATTACGCCAACAATTCCAAAAAACAAAAACACAAATAAGTCGCCAAAGCCACGGTATCCGTATGGGTTTTTACCTGCAGTATATTTAATGGCTGCTGCAATTGCCCCTATTCCCAATGCAATAAAAAGTATTCCGTAACTCCAGTCGATGTCTTTTGTGCCTTCGTAAACCAGAGCTATTCCGGAGAATAGAGACAAGGTCACAAAAACAATCATTGCTTTTTTCATGTGCTGAGCAGAAATAGCTCCTGATTGTACAGCTCTTGCGGGGCCAACTCTTTCAGCATTGTCGGCACCATGAATACTGTCGCCGTAATCATTGGAGAGATTGGAGAGAATTTGAAGGAAGACAGTAGTGGTAATAGCTAAAATGAAAATTGTATAAGAAAAATATCCTTCGCTCTTAGCCAGTGCGCTACCCAATAAAATACAAGAAAGCGCCAAGGGCAGTGTGCGAAGACGGAATGCTTTAAGCCAGTGTTTAAGCATGTTTTATTCCTTTTTTAAAGTTTGTTTCCCAGATAAAAATCCGCTTTTTTTCATGGAAGAGCTTACCTGATCCCGATAACTTTGTACACTTTTCACAGCGTCAACACCTCCGTCGAGTAGGCTGATATCATAAAGTATTAAAGTTTTTTTGTCTGGCATTTCATAGCAGTAGGTATAATAAGAAGCCGTTCCTTCTGCGCGATTGTACAAAAATTTCTTTCCATCAATTTCAGTAACATAGCCCGTGAATTTTTTTTGAGAAAGATTGTAGTTTGAACCAGCTTCAATAATTTCAATGGCGTAAGAATTTTCATCGCTGCCTTTTGACACCACTACTTTTTTAAGAACATCAGAGGAGTCTGATACCCATGTGCCTATTATTTTTTTATCTATTTTGTTGCTTCCCACAGCATCTAAAGGATAGGAAATACTCACCGGACAAGCGGTTAAGATAAGGACGATGGCGCTTAGTGATAAAATGTAGAGCGTAGTTTTTTTCATGCTATTTTAATTTTAAAGTTCTTAACCAGGGCAACCATTTCATTCGGGAAGCAATTTTTTTTGCTATGATTTTATCTTCCGGTTCTAATAAGGTGTAATCAATATTTTCTGAGAGGATTTGCATTTCTTTATTTGAAACACTTTTGTCATTATAAAGCAGATTTAAAAAATCATATACTTTATTTTCTCCTACAGATTTTATGCTTTCATTGCCGTAGTTGAAAGGAAGATTGATGTTGTAGTTTTTTACAATTTGATTTTTTGCGATGACCTCATTTATTTTTTTTGCGTTTTTTTGATCTCCGGCTGTTAATGCCAATTGATAAAAAACAGAAGAAACATCGCCATGAAATTTATCCAGTAAAGAACCTGTTTTAGAATTTTCGTGGATGCGGTAATGAGAAATAATATCAGGGATAACTTTAATTCCTTTGTGGCCTTTCATCAATAGTATTTTAATATACATTTCTGTATCCATTCCGTAATGAAGGCTCTCAGTGGTTTTCCCGGTTTTTAGCACATCCTCCAATAAAATATAAACTGAAGGTTGCCAGAAATTAATGCGTGAAATAGTTTTTCCTAAGGAGTCAAATTGTTTGGTCACAAACGTACTATTTTCACCTGTGTTTACATTTTCAATTTTGGTGGTGCCAATGATAATGTTGGCTTTTGTGTTCAGGTAAGTTTCGGCAATTTTATGCAATGCTCCCGGTTCCAGATAATCGTCGGAATTGATCCAGTTGAACAAAACTCCTGTGCATTTTTCAATGCCTTTGTTGATGGCGTGACTTTGTCCGCGGTCTTTTTCAGAAACCCAATAGGTAATCTGACTTTCGTGTTTTTTTATGATTTCAACGCTGTTGTCTGTACTTCCCCCATCAATAATAATATACTCCAGATTGGGATAATTCTGATTCAATACCGATTGAATGGTTTGTTCAATGTATTGTCCCTGATTGTAAGAGGGGGTGATGATACTTATTTTGGGAAGATCGCTCATTAAGGAAACTTAGGATATTTTTGAAAATCAGGATCACGTTTTTCCAGAAATGCTTTTTTGCCTTCTTGTGCTTCTTCCGTTAAATAATAAAGAAGAGTAGCATTTCCTGCCAGTTCCATGATACCGTGTTGTCCGTCGAGTTCGGCGTTGAGTGACATTTTTATCATGCGCAGTGCGAGCGGACTTCTTTTCATAATGGTTTTGCACCATTCAACAGTAGTGTCTTCCAGTTGAGCCAAAGGAACAACTTTGTTCACCATACCCATTTTTTCTGCTTCTTCAGCAGTATATTGTTCGCAAAGAAACCATATTTCACGTGCTTTCTTTTGTCCGACGTGGCGTGCCAAATAGGATGAACCAAAGCCACCGTCGAAGCTTCCCACCTTAGGACCTGTTTGTCCGAAACGCGCATTGTCAGACGCAATCGTTAAATCACAAACCACGTGCAGTACGTGTCCGCCACCGATGGCATAACCATTCACCATAGCAATTACCGGTTTAGGAAGAGAGCGTATTTTTTTATGCAAATCCAAAACGTTCAAGCGCGGTGTTCCGTCTTCACTGATATAACCGCCAATTCCTTTTACATTCTGATCACCGCCGGAACAAAAAGCTTTGTCGCCTGCACCTGTGAAAACTACAACGTTGATATCACCGCGTTCGCGACAAACATCCATAGCTTCCAGCATTTCGAAATTTGTTTCTGGGCGGAAAGCGTTGTATACCTGCGGACGATTAATAGTGATTTTTGCAATGCCTTCGAAGAATTCAAATTTGATGTCTTCGTATTCTTTAATGGTGGTCCAGTTTCGTGTTGCCATATTAGTTTTGTTTGAGGTAATCAAAGTATTGTAATAATATTTCGGAGTTTAAATCTCCTTTTGTTTTAATTTCTACCACGCAACATTTTTTGTGTTGAGGCGCGTATATTTTCTCTAAAGTTTTATTGAGATTTTGGGTGTCTTTGCAAAGATAAAAATCTACACCAAAAGCTTTGGCGATGTGTTCCGCCGACCAGTTGTGTTTGGTTTCAAAAAATTGTTCGAGCTCTTCTGTTTGTCCCGGACCGTCGATGATCCTGAAAATATTTCCGCCGCCGTTGTTGATGATAACGATACGTAAATTATTGGGCAAATGTTGATTCATCAGCGCATTTGAATCGTAAAAAAACGAAAGATCTCCTGTAATTACTGTCGTTAGTTTTTTAGAAGCATACGCTGCGCCTGCTGCAGTACTTATAGTTCCATCAATTCCGCTCGTTCCGCGATTGCCATAACCGAATAAATTTCGTTTTGCAAAAGTGTTGAACAGGTTGGAATAGCGAACAGGAGTGCTGTTGGACAACTGAACATCAGTTTTTTTAGGAACAGCATTCAGTACAAGATCAAAGGCCTTTAAATCGCAGAAAGGAATTTTATCCAAAAATTTCCTGAAAATCCCGAAGAGCTTTTTGTCTTTGCTGATCCAAAGTTCTCTATAGTCGGATTGTATTGCTGATGCAATTTCAAAATGCGGTAAAATCTGTTCGGGAGCCACGGGGATGATGCGTGTTAAACATTTGAAGGTATCCACATAGTCGTTAGAAGCATTGATGTGCCAGTGTTTTTTAGGTTGATTTTTTCTGAAAAAGGTTTTCACTTTTGCTGAAACAATCGGTCCGCCGATGGTGATGAGTAAATCGGGAATAAATTCTTCCGGACCTTCATCTTCAATGCTAATGATCAATCGATCAATGCTGCGATTGAAATTTTCACCAAAAAGATTAGAAGTAGTTTCGGTAAGCACCACCACTTTATTTTGTTCGGCAATTTTATTTAAGCTGGAATTTATTTTATCGTTGGGTTTTAACAACCCTGTAATGATCAAAATCTTTTTCGCCTTTTTCCATTCCTCCGTCAATTGTTTCACAGCAGTATTTGGAAGAGAAAGCTGAGTGGTTACTGTTTCAAAAGTTTTATGTGACTTCTCAGGATATTCTTTGATTTGATACAAAGGTTCCCTTAAAGGAATATTGATGTGTATCGGTCCGAATTCAGGGAATTTAGCAGTTTCAATGGCTTCGGATACAATGCGCGACGAATACCAGAAATCATCGGCATGAGAAGGTTCCTGAGGCAACTGAAAACTCTTTTTGATGTAGTTGCTGAAAATATTTTGCTGACGGATGGTTTGGCCGTCTACCTGATCTATCCATTCTGCCGGACGATCGGCGGTTAAAACAATAAGCGGAATTTTTTGATAGTAAGCTTCTGCAATGGCCGGAGCATAATTGAGTGCTGCAGTACCGCTGGTGCATACTACAGCAACGGGTTCGCCTAGTTGTTGGGCCATTCCTAAAGCAAAAAATGCGGCCGATCTTTCATCGATGATGGAAAGGCAGTTGATTTTTTTGTGTCGGTTGAAAGCAATGGTTAGCGGGGCATTCCTTGATCCGGGAGAAATGACGATATTCCTCAATCCCTTTTCATAGCAGATATCAACGAGGTTTTTTATGTGTTCTTTTGCGCTGGACAAGGCCTTGGATTAAAGTCCAAATATAGCATTAAGAATACTAACGCCAAAGCAGTAAATTAAGCTTTGAAAAGTTGTTTAAAGAGAACTTAAAGGCACTTTAACAAAGGCTGAAATGGTATGAGAATAAGCGAATCCAGATACAGGGATAGATGATATATCCACATAGAGATCGCCGTTGTATTGTGTAGCTGTTATATTTCCAAAATAGTAAAGTCCGGGAGTAAGCGTGTAATAATTATAGTTTGAGTTTTGAAAAGAATACTGGACAGATGCTTTGTTGTCAGAATCAATGTAATAGCTTGACGCGGCCACGCTATAAGTTCCATTAAAAGACGAAAAGCCATCTCTGAAATAAATCGTTATAATTTGCGAGGTGTAGCTCCAATCGTCAGGCATAGAGAAAGATATGTAATAGTTTCCATGAACATCAATTGAACTGTAGATAAAAGTAAGTGAAGATGAATCGCTATCTCTTTTGAAGGTGTTTTCGGGTACGGATCCTGTTGGCAAGCCTTGAATGACTTCCAAATTATACTCTTTTTTAACTACACAATCAGCGTATTTTGCGACAAAATAATAGAGGCCTTTATCTGATGTTTTTACAGAAGTAAACGGTAGCTCAGAATTATTCGATATCACATTGCTCTGAGCGTTTTCCCAATGTGTTTCAGCTAACTTAAAGTCACTGCTGCCTACAATAGCAACGGAGTCTCCGGCGTATATAGTCCCGGAAGGTCCGTTAACGGTAAGTTTCATAGATTCACAGGAGGAGTTTTTTTTGCAGGAAAGGTTGCATAGCAATATGTTGAAGGTAAGTAATGAGAAAAAGTGTAATGTTTTCATAGGAATAAAATTTACAAGCTATCAACAGGTAAGCGGATGCAAGCAGAATAGCTCTTGTCGTAGTATTGTGAATGGCTGTATAGTTTAATCTCGCAAAGATTCAAATAGATGTAGTCACCTACTTTGGTGATGGTAATGTCGCCTGAAGCAGAACTGCAATAGTCATAATAATATTGCTGATAGCTGTTGAGGTATTCGTATTCTAAATAAACCGCAGACGGATAATCAACAAAGGCAGGACTTTCTGTTAGTCTGGAATTTTCCGCGGCTTCCAAAATGGATTTATAAAATGTGAGGGTTAATTTTTGAGAAGAACACTCGCTATTATCGCTAAGTGACAATACCAGGTAATAACGATCTTCGGTGCCCATAGCATGCGAAACGAATGAAACATTGGAAAATGCACCTGTATAATCGTTGGTGATAAACTTGTTGGTGGGCACACATACTTTCATTTTTTTATTGACCACAAGATTGAAATCCTTACTGATTACACAATCCGCATATTCAGTAGTATAGGTGTATTTGCCGCTTTGGGATATGTCAATATTATCTATTGATAAGTTGTCTCCCAAACTCGTTTGACCATTGGGCCTGGTCCAGTAATTTTTACCTTGTTTTATGCTAGAAGAGCCGGTTAGTTTTATATTGTCAGAGTTAAATACACTGTCTTTTGGGGTTTCTAAAGATATGCTAATGTTGTCGCAAGTTGAGTTCTTTTTACAAGAGGAGTGGAAAATTAGTGCGCCACTTATTATTACTAATGAAAAAAGGAGTTTGAAATTCATAAGTTGTAGTCAAGGCAATTTTTATCTTTTCCCTCTTAATATACCGTATTGAGACAGGGCATAAATTTCATTTTCTACTTTTTGAAACTCGCTAATGTAATTGCCATTTTGGATGGTTATGGATTGCCAGTACTTCCCTCCGTTTTTACTGTAATTAATTTCCATATTTCCATATTGAACATGCGTTTCAAAAATGGTATTATCATCTAAATTGCAAAAACGCGGAGTGCCCAAATAAATGTCTCTTTGTTCAGTATAGAAGGATGATAAATTGCTGTTTGTTGAGTAAACAGTGTTATAGCTGGTAGCGATTATAAAGTTTTTGTTAACGACATCCACACCTGAAATCGAATTTAATCCGCTGGCAGCAGATACTTTCCAGCTGGCACCATAATCTTTTGAAGATGCTAAATACCCGTCTTCTCCCAACATAACAACAAATTCTTTGTCAAATGAAATTTCTGTAATGTCCGAAAAAGGACTTTTGATTTTTATCCACGAATCTCCGCCATCTGAAGTGATATAGAGCTGATCACTGCTTGTTCCGTAAAGAATTCCATGCGAATCATCAATAAATTTAATGGTGTTCAATGTTCCCTGATCGGAATTTAATTGATTAATGTCCCACGTTGAATTTTTATATGTGTGAAGAAAGTCGGAAACAATAAAACCTTTGGTAGCCGACATAAAATGAATGTCCTGTATGCTGGCGGAAATATACCAGGGAAGGTAAAAGCTGCTCCATGTGGTTCCTGAATCTGTAGTGTGTTTGATTTTCCCATCACTTGTCCCTACAAAACCTTCAGCGTTATTAATGAAATGAAAACACGTAGCGCTACCTGAGGATAAAGATATTGAATGATAAGTAAATTCAGGATCTTTAGGAGGAAGCTCCTTTTTGCATGACAGCGCAAATACACTAATCGCTATAAGGATTAGTTTACTTACGTTTGATATTGAACCTATCATTGAATACATAACCTATACCGACATTAAATTTGAGAAAATTCACGGTGAAATCATCATTGGATACCAATACCGGACTGGCTAAAGAAGAAAATAAATCATTTACAATGGGAATGTTGGATTGTATTTCGTAGTTGAGTAAGAGCTGATCGAAAAGAATGTAATTTTTCCCGTATGCAATGCCAATACCGACTATATTCGATTGTCCGAGAGAAAAATTGTTCACATCAATAATGTCGGCAGAAGAATAAAATAAAGAGGGTTTCCAATACGAGCCCAATGGTGCAATAGCACCCCTGTTTTTGAAAGAGAAAATGGAATAACTTAATGTGTAAGTTAAGCCATACACATTAGAAGGTAGATAGATGTCATTATAAACAGTGTTGTTTTTGTAAATGACATTATTGATTAAGCCTAAGGAAAATCCTATCGCACCGTTTTCACTCACCGTTCTGGTATAGTCTAATTGATATTTAAAAAAACCATCCGGTATGCTGAAGGTTCCGTTAACTTCGTAAAATAAGCCTGATATTGAGGTTTCTGTTTTCACGGAAAAGGTGTTGCATTTGCCCAAATAGCCTGATGTCTGACCGTTGCTAATGGAAATAATACAAATAAAAATAAGCGACCAAAAATACTTCATCCAAGAAATTTGTGTGCCAAATATAAATTTTATTTTTCTCTGCACAATAATTATTTAGAACACATAATTTTAGTAAATTCGACCTCTTCAAAATCTGGATATGCGACACATTTTTATTTTTTTATTAGCAACTTCCTTGTCATTACAGGCTTTTGCGCAAAACAACTATTTTAAAAATTATACTCCTTTGCAGCCTAAAGGAGAAATTCCTAAAGTAGTTATTCAATCTTTTGAAGAAAAGGTAGAAGCTGCAATGACCGAAGAGATTAAGAAGGAAGATAAATCCCGGACTAAAAAAAACAAAAAAAACTTTCTGGTTTCAAGTAACTATTCCATCAATGAATTTTTACAAGGAGGAAGTATTTTGTTTAATGATACACTCACTACTTATGTTAGTAATGTAGCGAAAGAACTGCTGAAAGATGATCCGGAACTCTTTAGTAAACTCACTTTTTTTGTTGTGAAATCTCCTTATGTAAATGCGTTTACCACCAATGACGGATTGGTATTTGTAAATATGGGATTGTTGGCGCAATTAGAAACCGAAGCTCAGCTGGCGTACATATTGGCGCACGAAATTATCCACTTTAAAAGAAAACACGTGATCAATATATATCTGGAAAACTCAGATATTACTTCGGTTTACAAACGAAATAAATATTCTGATGAAGAATACATTTTAAAAAAATCAAACTTTAGCAAGGAAACAGAATTGGAAGCAGATGAGCAGGGATTGGATTTGTTTTTAAATAGTAATTACAGTTTTAAAAGTCTGAACAAAGTATTTGATGTACTTCAGTTTTCATACTTGCCTATAGATGAGATACCCTTCGATTCTTTGTATTTTGATAATGAGTATCTGAAATTGCCGCAATCTTATTTTTTGAAAAAGGTCAAGGACATTCAAATACATGAGGAAGAAAATAGCACTCATCCCAATATTTCGGTAAGAAGAGAAAAAGTATTGACTCGCATAAAAGACAGGGAAGTTGGATCAAAGAAAGAGTTTTACAGATCTAAAGAAGAATTTCAGTTTGTTAGAAACGTAGCGCGCTTCGAGTTGTCGGCTCTATTTCTTAAGAAGAAAAAATATGCTTCGGCAATTTATAATTCTTACGTGATGCTTAAAGATTTTCCGGGCAATCCTTATTTAACCAAAAATATTGCAATGTCGCTTTACTTTTTAGCGAAGTACAATAATCAGGAAGCCCGCGACAAAATTTTTTATGCAGATGAAGACATAGAAGGTGAGATACAGCAGGTTTATCACATGCTCAATCAATTTGGGGCTGATGAGTTAAATACTTTGGCTTGTCAGTATGTGTGGAATACCTATTATAAATTTCCGCAGGATGAATCCATGAAAAAAAGAGGAGAGGAATTATTGAATGAATTGATTTATATACATCATCACGACAGAGATTATTTTAGTGAATTGCCTGCAAAGAAAGTTGGTGTGGAAGTGAAGAAAGATCTTCCAAAAGAAGAAAAAATCGAAGAGGGTTCAAAATCTAAATATGATAAGATCCGTGAGAAAATGACGGAAGAAAAAGTTGTTTCTGTGGATACCAATAAGTTTGTGTTAAGATTTGCCTTTGTCGGACTTTTTCAAAAAGAGGAATTTAAAAAAGCCTTTAATCGTTCGATAGAAAATTATGTCAATAAAAAATCGAAGGAAGAGGTTAAAACCAGCTACGATGATTATTCCATTCAAAAAAGAAAGAATCTGAAGATCGGCAATTTTGGAATTGATAAATTAATCATCATTGATCCGGCCTATCTTAAATTGAAAAACAGCAAAGATCAGGAGATTAAGCTCAATCACTATGAATCGGCTAAAAAAGAAAGAGAGTTGAATCAATTGGTTCTCGATATTGCCGATCAGGCAAAGTTGGATATCACATTATTGAGTCCCACACAATTTGAAACTCATTCTATTGACAAGTATGTTGAATTGTATCGCCTGAATGAGAGCATGGATGAAATTTATGCTAATAGTAAACTGGATAGTTTTGTTACCATCGACGCTACCTTGCCTCAGTATTTACTGGAGAAATATAACACTACTTATTTTGCTGCCAATTTGTTTATCAATTATCAGGAGCCAAGAAGTAAAGATGTATTGGTTTGGTGTTTGTATCCGTTTTTCTGGCCTGCATTGCCTGTTGCATTTGTTTACACAATGTTTCCAAACAGATATATGTTTCATTCCATTAGTATGGTGGACGTGAGCAAAGGAAATATTTGTCTGCAAAACTTTTATGTCATGAAAGGCTTAAATGCAGAGGCGCAGGTGAAATCGAATTTATATTATAATTTCCTGCACATTAAAAGCGCTAAGAAAGCTAAGAAAGAACTTGAATAAGCGTTTTTGCTTTATTTTCTGTTTCTTTCCATTCTTTCTCCAGATGAGATGCAGCGGTCAATCCACCACCCACAAATAAGCCCAATCCGTTTTTGAAAATTTTTGCGCAACGCAGATTCACAAAGAGGTGAGTGCTTTCATTGATGTTCACCGGACCGGCAAAGCCGCTGTAGTAAGCCCTGTCGTGTTTTTCGGTAGAAGCAATCAAGCGCAGCGCAGCTTCTTTAGGAAATCCACCCACTGCAGGAGTAGGATGTAGTTTGTTGATCAACGCGGGAATATCGGTATCGGCAGTATATTTAGCTTTAATGTTGGCTTTGATGTGGTAAAGATTTCCGGCTTTTATGGTTTCCGGTGCTGAGGTTTCAATGTCTTCCAAATCACTCAAACTCTCTTCAATAAACTGAGTCACTATGGCTTGTTCTTCTTCCTCTTTGCTTCCCCAGCTTTCTTCTTCTGTTTTGGTTCCCGCAAGGGCTGTGGTTTCCAGAGTGTTGTTTTTGAGTAAAACAAATTTTTCCGGACTAGCACCTATCCATAAACCGGCGGTGATGGAGTAATAGCAATAAATATAAGCTTCGGGATAAGACTTCAGTAACTTCAAAAAAGTGTTGTGGATATCAATGCTGTTTGTTTCTATTAATTTTATTCGGGAAAGAATGGCTTTTTTAATTTCTCCTCTGGCAAAAGCTTCCCGGTAGTGTTCAAATTGTGTTTTGTATTCTTCTTCATTGGTGATGAAAGAAGGCTTTTCAGAACTGATTTCAGAAAGAATTAATTTGCCTGCAGGAGCTTGATCTTCTATCAAAAAAGTTTGAGCGGCACCGGGAATAAATTCAATGATTTGTTTTTTGGCGTCGAAGGGATGAAATAAAAATCCCTTCAACTGCGGATCAAACTTTTTTAAGGTAAGAGAGGCTTCTGCTTCAATACCCTGCACTTCATTGGAATAGGGCAGGCGATAGAAAACGAAGGATTTGCTAAGTGCAATTCTCTTCCTGCAATAATCGTTGAATGAAAGTATAGTTTTATTTTTGGACATTGTGCGACAAAGTTAGTGCTTTTGCTTTTATTTGTACTGCTTGAATATGGAAAATGAAATCCGGATATTATTAGTGGAAGATGAAGAACATCTTGTAGAGCTTATTCAGTTGAATCTGGAGCTGGAAGGCTATAAGGTAAAGGTGGCTAACGACGGGAAACAGGCCTTGAAACTGTACAAAGAACAACGCTTCAATTTGGTGATACTGGATATCATGTTGCCCTATATCGACGGGATTCAGGTGTGTGAAACCATACGATTGACCGATTCTCAGATTCCAATTTTAATGTTATCGGCCAAGCACACCGGACAGGATCGTATCACCGGTTTGAAAGCCGGCGCCGATGATTATCTGGTAAAACCTTTCAATCTGGAAGAATTGCTCCTGCGCGTACAAATTTTGGTGAAGCGCTCGTCCACTTCCAATGCTATCGGATTAACAGAATATACTTTCGGAGAAAACTGGGTGAACTTTGAAACCTTCGAATTCAAAGGGATTAACGGTCAGCAGGGATTGTTGTCCAACAGAGAATTGAAATTGTTGAAACTGCTCATTGAAAAGAAAAACGAAGTAGTTTCCCGCGATTTGATTTTAGAAATGATTTGGGGAGTGGATGTTTATCCTTCTACCAGAACCATCGACAATTACCTTTTGAATTTCAGGAAGTATTTTGAGCAAAACCCTAAGTCGCCAAGATATTTCCATTCGGTAAGAGGGGTGGGTTATAAGTTTGCCGAGTAGCTCACTCTTTCCATTCCAGAAATTTCTCTTTTTGAATTTCTTTCAGTTTAGGTTTAACGGCATTCAGTGTTTTTCCGCTGAGTACAATTTGATATTTTTCCAGATAAGCTTCCGCCATTTTCTTTGAATTAAATGCTTCCACGGCGTAGTTGTGACAAGCTTCGGCAGAATATTTTCCGGCGTTTTTTATTTCTTTTGCCAATTCACTTGCGCTGTTGGAAAGAAAGCCCACTGAGGGATGGATGAGTTCAGGTAAGGAACCGTAGGGCGTTCCAAAAACCGGACAACCGAAATATAAACTTTCAATGATGGCGAGTCCGAAAGGTTCATTCCATTTCACCGGAAAAATCAATCCTTTGGAAGTCCGCAGTACATCTAGCTTTTTCTCTCCTCCCAGCATTCCGTAAAATCTTGTTTTAAGTGAAGTTGTGAAGCGGAAGCCCATGCTGATGTTGAGTCGTGTTCCGCCAATTACCTTTAGTTTTTCACCTTTACTTTTATCAATGACTTCAATAGCACCTTTCACATTTTTTATTCTCCATGCTGCATTTCCTAGAAAATGAAAATGTGTTCTTTTCTTTGTCAGATCTACCTTTCCGTAATCACTCCAATCTAAACCATTGTATATAAAGGATTCGGAATTGAATCTGTTGGCATGGTTGCGCGATACAAAAACAGTGTTGATATCAAATTCCCTTTGATCGTTGCAATTGCCGTGAATCGTTACTAAATAAGGTTTATTGATGCTTTGCTTGGGTTCAAAATTAAAGTGCACCACATCGATGTGCTCAGGAATTTGTTCGTTGTAAGATTTGGTAGAATCTAAAATTAAAATAGCTCCGAAATCGCAGTGTGATCCTTCCAGAACAAGATAGGTGATTTTATGTCCCAGCTTCGTCAGTTCTTTTCCTAAATACCATATCACACGCTCTGTTCCGCCGTATTTGGAAACAGGAATGATGCCATTATTGACGATTAGAATATTCATTATAATCCTATGTTTCGCTGGCGAACGATTTCGTATAATAAAATTCCGCAAGCCACGGAAACATTAAGAGATTCGATGGTGCCCATCATGGGGAGTTTCACTGCGTTGTCGGAAATATTTACAATTTCTCTTGAAATACCAATTTCTTCAGAGCCCATTACTACTGCGACCGGACCGCTTAAATCAGCAGCGGTGTGCAAATCGTTGGTTTTTTCTGTGCAGGATATAATACGGAGTCCGCGATCTTTAAGGTGTTTTACAGTTTCAGTTAAGATGCGCACTTTGCAAATCGGAATAGTTAATAATGCTCCTGCGCTTGTTTTAATGGAATCTTCGCTGATTTGAGCGGCACTTTTTTTAGGAATCACAATAGCGTCAACACCTGCGCATTCCGCAGTTCTGCATATCGCTCCGAAGTTGCGCACATCTGTGATTTTATCGAGTACTAAAATAAAGGGATCCTTTCCTTCCGAAAATTTTTGTTCAACAATATCATCTACGTCGTAAAACTCAATAGGAGAAAGGAAAGCGATGATGCCTTGATGATTTTTTCCTGTGATCCGATTTAGTTTTTCCTTGGGTACTTCCGATAAAGAAATCACATGTTCTTTGCAATGCTCTTTTATTTGTTTGGTGATTGCAGCGTCAATTTTTTCCTGCAATAAAATTTTATCAAAAGTTTTTCCTGCTTTGATTGCTTCCAGCACCGGATGGACGCCGAAAATCATGAGGTTATTCAGTTTAGTAGATTCTTCCATCTCTCCAGGATTCAATCAGTTTATACCACATATTTTTATAAGATGATGAGCGGTCCAGATTAAAAGCGTTGGTGGAATAAGGATTGCCCACTTTGTAAAAAGTAAAATCTTCTGTCATCATATTGCTGTTGTCGCTGCCGTAAAACCATTTTTCTGCTTCGTCGGTGCGGAAAACCAGTTGCGGCGGACCGAAGATAATGAATATCATCCCACGATCGGTGCGCCATCCTTCTCTGTAAGAGGTGAAAAAACGGTTGGCCAGCTCCACACGCGAATAATATAAGTTGATGCTTTCTCTTGCTCTTTCTTTGCTTCCGCAGTTTTGTTCCCAAAAATTATCGATGGCTGTTTTGCTGTCTATGGCTCCCGACAAATTTTTAAACTCTGTGTTTGAAGTAATGTAGGTCAGTGGTTCCAACAATTGTTGCGTATGCACTATATAAGGAAATTCTCTGCTGAAATGAAAAAGTGTAAATCCTTCGTTGGAGTTGGTGTCGCTTTGAATTAAATAAAATCCTTTTTTAACCGGGAGGAAAGAAAAGGAGCCTGTGCTGTCGGTTTTAAAGCGAATGATACTGTCGGCCCTGTGATCAAAACCATCAGGTGTGCTGAGATCGAAAGGAGCAAAAGGCAATTTAAAAGTTCTGAAATAGCATTTCATAAATACCGTGGAATTGGTCAATGCACGATTTTGTATAAGCACTACTTTGTTAGTGTCGACGTGGCAATTGTTAGCAATGCTTTTATTGTTTTGCGTGGCTGAAAAATAATTTCTTGCAGTTTCATTTTTTTTGTTGAGTTCTAAAATCACAGAGAATTGAGAACTGCGGTGAATGTCTTTAGCGATGATTTCTAAAAAATAATCACCTCCTTTAAGCGCAGTAAATTTTATTTTCTGAAGTTCAGGAATGGTTGATTGTTCCTTGTTTACAGCGTATCTTAACGTAGCGCTGTCGGCAATAATTTTTTTGTTGTAGGATTCATACACCACATATTTTATTTCGTATTTCGCCGACGGAATTTTATTGTCGGTGTTTTTGACGTACAATAATTTTGCAGGATTTACACTCACCGATAATTCAGAAACAGAGTCGTTGAGATTTAAAAGTGAAAGATCTTTGATGAAATAATTGTCGTGCTCAATGTAAGGATTGGCAAGCGTTTCGTTAGAGTTTTTTTTTGAGGAGGAGCAAGCCGCAATTAAAAAGCAAAGGGATAGTATTTTGAGAAAATTCTTCAATTACTCCAGTAAATTTTTATCGATTTGCTTATTTGATTTTGCACCGAGTTCTTTCAGTTTTTCAATTTTACCAATCACGTTTCCATTGCCTGAACTCAGCTTTCCTAGGGCATTATCGTAATTTTGCTGTGTTTTGGAAATGCTGCTTCCGATGGCTTTAAAATCGTCGAGAAACCCAACAAATTTATCATAGAGTTTTCCGGCTTCGTCGGCAATCTGAATAACGTTACGTGATTGTTTTTCCTGTTTCCAAAGTGAAGAAATGGTGCGCAAAGTGGCGAGTAAGGTTGACGGACTAACAATCACAATATTTCTGTCCCAGGCGAAATTAAAAATATCCACATCTTCTTTTATCGCAATGCTGAACGACGATTCAATAGGCAAAAACATCAGCACGAAATCGGGAGCCTGAATTTCTTTTGATGTTTGATATTGCTTTTCGCTGAGTTTTTTGATGTGCGATTTTACAGAGTTGATGTGCTCTTTCAGCGCCAGTGATTTTTTAACTTCATCGTTCTCACTCACGTAAGCTTCATAAGCGGTGAGCGAAACTTTAGCATCAATGATGATATGTTTTTCATCGGGCAGATAAACCACCACATCGGGTTGAATTTTATCGCCTTCCACATTGCTTAAACTCACTTGTGTTTTGTATTCGGTGTCTCTCACCAATCCCGAGCGCTCCATTATTTTTTCCAAAATCAATTCGCCCCAGTTGCCTTGTGTTTTCACTTCACCTTTCAATGCCTTGGTAAGATTGTGGGCTTCTTCGCTGATTTGCTGATTGAGATTTTTAAGTGCGTTGAGTTCGTATTTCAAAAACTCACTTGTTTTGGTATCCTCCTGAATTTTTTTGCGAACGGTTTCTTCAAAATCTTTGAGCTTATCACGCAATGGTTCCAGCATTTTATTGCTGGTGGTAGAGAATTCTTTAGAGTTTTCTTTTAAAATTTCTCCGGCAATGAGTTTGAACTGATCGGTATATTGGGTGTGAATTTTACCGATTTCTTCGTTGAGCACTTCATCGTGTTTTTTAAATCCGCTGAGTTCCGTTTGCACACGTGTTAACTCAATTTCTTTTTGTTTGAGTTGTTGGTTCAGTTCATCCAGCCTGGATTGAAAGACTTGTTTTTCCAATTCAATTTTTTCCAATTGAGATTTCAGCAAAGCATTTTCATTTTGCAATGCAGATACATTTCCGCTTTTGTTTTTTAAGAACAGATAGCCGATGATTCCGCCAATGATTAATCCTATGATGAGGTATAAAAGTTCCATGAGATAATTACTGAGGAAAGTTAAGAATTTTATCTGAACTTAAAGGATCAACACATACATTCCTAATGCCACTTGATTGTACAATTCAATCACGTCTTTATTGAGCATTCTCACGCAACCGTGACTGGCAGGGCGACCAATCAATCCTTCCTCCGGAGTGCCGTGAATGTAAATTTGCCGGCAAAATGAATCCTTGTCTTTTCCACGGTTCACGCCATGTTCACAACCCATCAGCCAAAGGATGCGGGTGGTAACGTCGTCTTTTTCGGTGTTGATGGCTTTGGTTTGAATGTTGGCAATTTTGCCGGTGTATTTTCCATTGATCAGGATTCCGCCCAGTGGTACATTCTGACCTTGTTTGTCGCGAACGTAATGCAGTCCCTTAGGTGTTTTCAAAGTGTTGGCTAATTCGCCCACGCCATATTTTGAAGTGGAAACCGGATAAGATTTTACGATAGCGTTGTTTTTGATGAAGTACAATTTTTGCTCTTTCACAGAAACATAAATGAAATCGCTGAGATTTTTTGTGCCGAAATTATCCAGGCAATATTTCTGAAGTTCTTCCACCTTCGGATCGGGCAGAAAAGAGGTGAGAACAAAAAAACTAAAAACCAAAAGAATAAATCGTACGCTCATTTTTAAAACTGATTTAAGAAACCGAAGTGAATTTTTGCAGCACCAAAATCTACGGGATTTCCCAGTTGTTGTCCGATAGCATAATTGAGACTGAAGATCCCCGCTTTTGTTTCAAAACTAATGCCTGCCCCAAAACCCAAGGGATGATCAATCACTCTTTCCGTCATGGTTATTTTTTCAGTGTAAGCATAGTCTAAAAATAAAGAAATAAAACTATTTCTTTCCAGCAGGAAGCGATATTCGGCAGTACCAATGAGGTATTTGGAAACATACAAAGAAGCGTCGGTAAAACCTCTCAAGGTTTTTATTCCGCCCAAACGGAACAAATCGTTGTTGAACAAATAAGGATTGGCGAGCCATCCGCCCTGAAAGCCGAGTTTAAGTGTAGTGATTTGAAAAAAAGGAAAATAAGCATCGGCCTTTCCTGTGAGGTTGTAAGATACTGATGTTGCAGGGATTTTCACAAAGCCCGAAACAGAGTCGTTGCTTTTCACTACTAAATTGTAAAAGCCATCGCTTCCTGCGCCTGCAATGGTTTTATTTCCCGCTTGTGCAGTGAGCAAAAAGTCGTAGCCTTTTGTAGGATTGATGCGATAATCCAATTGTTCCTGGTAGATTTCTATACCGTAAGAAGTAGTGGCATTTTGAACATTTCGCTGAATGCTTACATTTTTTTCGGCATTGAGAACGGTAGTTCCTTTGTTGTTGACAAAAGCCTTGATGTAGTTGTTTCCCGTAAAGAGATAACTCACGCCAACTGAAGAATTGTAATTGATAAAAGAAGAATCCTGTTTGAATAAATTGAGTGCAGCATTTATCCCGATGGGAAGGGAAATCACAAAAGGATAATTGAGTTTTAAATCCAGTTCTTGTGTGTTATTGGGCAAGCCCCTCCATTTTAAATCGGCCACTTCTCCCTGTTTAATTAAATTGGAAAGATGCATGGTAATGTCGCCGGTAAAGGCGACGCTGCTTTGACCGGTTGAGTTTGCCGAACTGTTGGCATTGGGCAGAACACCTACCACTCCGTTAAAAGAGCTGGCTTTGCGGTGTTCCAGAAAAAGATGAATAATTACGCCCTTGTTGGTAAATGAAATAGCCGATGGATTTTTTACGGTGAGAAAAGGAAGCTCTTTGAGTCGGGTGTCGATATTTGCAATCACTTTTTCTTTGTAAATATCTCCCGGTTCAACTGCCAGATAATTGTAAATGTATTTTGCATTGAGTTTAGCATCGCCATGAATAATTATTTCAGAAATTTTCACCACCTGATGGGTTTCCATTTTTAGTTTGGCCGTCACTTCATTGTTGTTAAACACAACGTCATCAAGGTAAACGGAAGCAAAGGGGTAGCCGTGGTTTTCGGTGTAGTTGATGAGACTGAGTCCGACTTCGCTGATCACATTGTTGTTGAAAGGAATATTTTTAAACCCTTTTTCTCTTACTCCTGCCGAACGCAAAAAAAGCGGATCAATGGAAGAGAGATCAATTTTTTTGATGAGGTATCTTTCTCCCGGATGCACATAAACATGGGCGCTGTCTTGTTTGTAGGAGATGGAATCAAAAGAAGCTCCCACAAAACCCTGATCGTACAATTTCAATAAAGATTTTTTTAATTCCCGTTGGAGATTAAAAGGGGAATATTTAGCAGCTGCCGGAAAAGTATTTTTATCGGTTTGTTGTTTTGAATCGTAATGAATGACAATGTTGTAAGCGATGGAATCGGATTGAGAATAGGAAGTCAGGGTGAGTAGTAAAGCAACAGCCATCAGCCGTAAACCATGAACTATAAACCGTGAACTCATTTTCATTTTGACAGATCCCAGTCGATGGGTTTTATTCCTTTACTGATTAAATATTCGTTTGTTTTTGAAAAAGGTTTGCTTCCCCAAAAACCGTTGTGGGCCGAAAGGGGAGAGGGATGTGCTGATTTTATGATGCAATGTTTTGATGCATCAATTAACTTGATTTTTTGTTGCGCATAAGCTCCCCACAAGATGAAAACGACGTTTTCTTTCTTTTCTGATATGATTTGAATGACTTTATCGGTAAAAGTTTCCCAGCCCTTTTTTTGATGAGAACCTGCTTCGTGTGCACGAACAGTTAAAGTGGCATTCAAAAGGAAAACCCCCTGATCGGTCCATTTGTCGAGGTTTCCGGAAGTTGCAGGAGCAATATTCAAATCGCTTAGTAGCTCTTTGTAAATGTTTTTCAGCGATGGCGGAAGTGCAATGCCTTTTTGTACAGAAAAGCACAAACCGTGGGCTTGTCCCACATTGTGATAAGGATCCTGACCCAAAATCACCACTTTCACTTTATCAAAAGGAACGCGGTTGAAGGCTTCAAAAATTTTATCTCCGGGAGGAAAGATCACATGTTTGCTTTTTTCTTCCACCAGAAAAGCTTTCAGTTTGGAGAAGTATTCGGCGTGAAATTCATTAGCCAATTGCGGCTTCCAGCTAGGTTCGATTTTCGGATCAACTTGAGACATTATTGAAATATTTTTCTTATCTTCAAAAATAGGTGATTCAAAAATGAATCCCTACACAAAAATAAACGTACATATGCTTTTTACAGAATTAAAAAGGCGATAGATTTGTACAATGTCTGAGGAGTGTCCCGGGCATAAAATTTAACAAACAGTGAAATGAAAAAAGCGGGTATAGTAATTTTAATGGTGGCATTTTTAGGAATGATGTTACAGGCGTGTGGCTCATCACACGAGGTTTGTCCGGCTTACACGAAAGCTAAAGTTGAAAAACCTTCCGGCATTTAATGAGTTGGTGGAAGTTTTTAACTAACGACAATCAGCTGAATGATCTTATTGAGGTTTCTAAAACGAAGCCTGTTTTGATATACAAACACAGCACCCGCTGTTCTACAAGTTTGATGGCCAAAAGGATTATCGAATCCGAATACGAAGGAGAAATCACCAATCAATTAAATATTTATTATCTCGATTTGATCGCATATAGGTCAGTGTCTAATGCTATTGAACTCCGTTTTGGAGTGGAGCATGAATCTCCGCAGATTTTATTGATTAAAGATGGGAAGTGCGTGTTTCATGCTTCGCATGAGGATTGTTCGCTGGAGAAAATCAAATCGTTTATTTGAGGTTGAGTTCGTCATTTTTCTTTTACTTTTTCCTTGATGAAAAAGTAACAAAAAATCAAGAGCCAAGAGATGCTGCCACTGCACGAAAACCTTTCGCGCGCCCGCCTCTTGGCTCGGGCCTACACACGAAGTTAGTGGCCCATTTACTGAAGTACATTGTGAGGGAGTTATTTCACAAACTCAAAACTAATATCCTGTTTAATTTCAGGATGCAGGCTTTTTGAAACCGGGCAAGTGAGGGCGGCAACTTTAAGGATGCGCACTTCTTTTTCGCCATAACCTGTATCGCCCACTTTTACTTTGCAAATTATTTCGGCAACTCTTCGCGGGTTTTCAGCCATTACTTTAGTCACTTCTATGGTGGCTTTTGTAAACGGAAAGTTGTGGCTTTTAGCGGCAATTCCCATTAAAGTCATCATGCAGCTTGCTAGAGATGAGCACAATAAATCGGTTGGGGAAAAAGCTTCGCCTTTGCCATGGTTGTCGGTTGGAGCATCGGTAATGATGGTGATGCCCGATTTAACATGAGTGGATTTGGTTCTTAAGTCACCTGAATATTCAACAATTGCGGTTGCCATAGCGCTTGTATTTTGGTTATATTTGTTTCAATCAATGAAGCTCAAAGTAAAGATATTAATTCTTATTTCCCTAAGCACTTCCATGCTTTGTTATTCGCAAGTGGAAGATACTGTGAACAACATGCCTACTTTTCATCGTGAATTTGCCGGGCAGATTTTTATGCATACCGGAGGCTTTGGAATCACTGTCAGAAGGGGTTATCATGTTACTGCTTTGAAAAAAAGAATACTGGAGTTGGATCTGGCAACTATGTCACATCCTAAATCCTACGTGATACCTTCCAGTCAGGTAACCGATTCAAAAAGTTATGTATATGGTGAGTTGAACTCGGTGCTTGTTTTCAGAGGCGGATACGGAATACAGAAAGTGCTGGCAGATAAAACCAACAAAAGCAATGTGGAAATACGATTGGTGTATACCGGCGGATTCTCACTAAGTATTCTTAAACCTTCTTATTTTGAAATAGATGTGCCGGGGAATTTTCACGTGTATCAAAAATTTTCTGAAGACAATAAGTATTTGATCAAAGGCGGGGCTCCATTCGGAGTAGGATTTTATGAACTTTCATTGCTGCCGGGAGCTTACGGTAAAATGGCCGTTACTTTTGAATATGGAGGGACTTTGAATAAAGTGAAGGCAATAGAGACAGGATTCGCCTTTGATTTGTATTATAAAGATGTTCCTATTTTGGCCGACACGAAAAATTATCCGTTTTTTGCATCGGTATATGTCGGATTGGTATACGGGAAAAAGTGGTATCGTTAAATGAAGGATATGAGTGATTCAGAAGAAATAAAAAGAGTACCCAAACCGAAGTGGTTGCGTGTGAAATTGCCTACCGGAGAGAATTACAGAAAGGTGAGGGGTTTGGTGGAAGAGCATAAATTACATACGATTTGCGAAAGCGGAAGCTGTCCGAATATGGGCGAATGCTGGGGTGCGGGAACAGCTACTTTTATGATATTGGGGAATGTGTGCACGCGTTCCTGCGGATTTTGTGCGGTGTCTACAGGAAAGCCGCAGAATGTTGATCCTTTTGAGCCGGTGAAACTAGCGAAGTCGATAAAAACAATGGAAGTTAAGCATGCCGTAATTACCTCTGTGGATCGTGATGACCTAGAAGACGGCGGAGCAAATATCTGGGCTGAAACTATCAAAGCAGTGAGAAGGATTAGTCCGGGAACTACGATGGAAACCCTCATTCCTGATTTTGCAGGAAAATGGGAAAACCTTCAGATATTGATTGATGCCGCTCCTGAAATAGTTTCTCATAACCTGGAAACTGTAAGACGATTGACCAAAGAAGTGAGGATACAAGCCAAGTATGACAGAAGTTTAGAATTGCTGAGACGATTGAAAGAAGGCGGCATGAAAACCAAATCGGGAGTGATGCTGGGATTGGGAGAAACAGAAGACGAAATTTATGAAACGATGGAGGATTTGCGTTCGGTGAACGTAGATATATTAACCCTCGGACAGTATTTACAACCTACCTTGAAACACTTGCCTGTAGCTGAGTTTATTCATCCCGATAAATTTGCGAAATACCAGGAAGACGGAATGAAAATGGGCTTCAGATTTGTGGAAAGCGGACCGCTGGTGCGTTCCTCTTATCACGCGGAAAAACATTTGTTTTAGGTAAAGAAAATCCTCCTTGCTCTCGCACAAACAACGCACTCCTCCTTTTTCAAAGGAGGAAGTTAGTTAGCTGGCATTTCCTGAAAAATACATTTTACAAATAGATGGGTATGGGACTTCTCCCTTTGAAAAAGGGAGAGCGCGAAGGGATTCTGTGCGTTGGCAAGAGGGATTTTAGTGGGATGTATTTCTATTATCTTACCACCAGCTGCTTCATGATTTTTTCAGTTCCCGCGTAAATTTCAATTAAATAAATTCCCGAAGTAAGATCTCCGGTAGCAACGCTAAGTTGAGTTAATCCACTTTCTTTTTTTCCAAAAGATTGCGTGCTGATTTTTTCACTTAAAATATTATAAATGCTGATTTTAACATCTACTGATTTTTCCAGTTGAATAGTAATGTTAACCTGATTTTCGCTTACAGGATTAGGGAAAACAGAAACTGTGTTTTCGTTCATTGCAATTTCTTTAACGGCAACATTCAAAGTGGTACTCACTTTTAAATACATAATATTATTTACGTTAAAAGGATCGCCTTCTGATGAAACCGCCAATCCCGGCTCATCATCTTCCATGGCAACGATATGGAGGTAATTATCTACTTTTTTTGCGATGGAAGGATATACATATTCGCGGTACGAGTCGTCGTCGGAAGGAGTAATGTCGTTAGGGTAAGTCCATGAAGTTCCTCCGTTTTCCGATTTGATGGCATATAGGTGGCGGTAGTTTTGTAAGGCCGGACTGGCAAGATTTTCCATAAAAGCAGAGTACACCACATAGATAGTTCCGCTGGCATCAATACCGGCAGAGGCCATGGAGGCTAGACCACAATTGTAAATAGGAAATTGATAATTGGTGGTTTTTGCAGGCGTTAGTTTCATGTCATTATCCTGATCCAAAGCCTGAGTAATGATTTGAGGATTCAATTCCGTTTCGTTCCAATAGATCAAACCGTTGGTGGCGGGGAAAAATGAAAGAGAATCGTCGTTGACTTTACTATTCAATATTTTCATATCGCCATACCAGGTATGAGCTATTCCGCTATTGTCCAATAAAATTTCGGTAAATCCGTCAGAGGCTCTAGGGGTATCCGGTGTTAAAGTGGTTTTTTCACTAAAGAGTTGGTAAGGAAAATCATAAATTGTTTTTTTAGTCCAGTTGGTACCGTTGTCGGTAGACTTCATTAAAACCACATCCGAATAACTGTCGCCGATCAATACCGCAACGGTGTCGCCTTTTGCATCAATGGAATAGCTATCTCCTGAAATACTGAGCGCAAATAAGCTGTCGATTCCGGGCAGGATGTCGGGGGTAGTCCAGTTGTCGCCTCCGTCAGTAGATTTAGAATAAAGCAAAGCACCATCAATTCCTTTGAATTTTGTGCCTTTGGCTTTTACATCGAGAGTTACCGCTATCAAGTGAATGGTATTGCCATCAGCTCCTCCGGTAACGGCTCTGTTCCAAAATAATTTATAACCCGGAAAAAGATTTTTTTGTGTCCATGCACCCGTTCCTTTGGTGTTGCGCGACAGCATCATGAGGCAGGTGTCGGTAGTATTATGGGAGATAATTATTTCTTTGCCGCTTTTGGTGGTGAGCATGGTGGGCCATCCCGATTTTTTGGATTCCAGTCGGGTTTGAACATCATCTCCGTTGTAAATCCAATTGGAGCCATTGTAATAATTGTATCCTGTGCCACGGTCGGTTGGATTTTTATTGTCGTTGTGCGACATCATCCAGCAAAGAGAAATGGTGCCATCCCCCTGATTGATAATTCTTCTTTGGTTGGATCCGTTGGTTTGTAAATCGAAGGTAGTTCCACCCACATAAGTTTCGGGATTTGCAACTCTGTAGTCGCCCGAGCTAATGCTGTGTTGCGGATAAATCTTATCTGACGAATCGGCAATCACAGGATAGGCTTGTTTTGCCTGATCACCGCTAATATTGATTACATTTTCCGAATTCAAAACAGTTTGCTGTGCAAACAGAGTAGAGATAGAAAATATGGTGAGTATGGATAAGATGTATTTCATTCATTGTTATTTAGAGGCAATGAATTTAGTGAAAAAAGTTATGGGGTAAAAAATAAAATCACTGTGTCTTTCTTCAATAATGGGATTGCTTCAATTTTTGAGTACAAAAATTCTCGCAATGACGCGGGGATTAAGCCGCAACTTCCATCAAGCGGTTTACTTTGTGAACGCCATTGATTTGTTTTAGTTTTTCAATCAAACTTTTCAATTGTTCAGTGTCGGAAACGTACAGCATAATTTTCCCTTCAAAGAAGCTGTCTTCCGAATTGAAGTAGATGGATTTGATGTTAACACCAGCTTCTTTAGAGATAACCGACGTGATTTTATTCACCAAACCAACATCATCAATCCCGACAAATTCAACACCTGTTAAGAAGGCAACATTGTTGGTGTTGGTCCATTGCGCTTTGATTGATTTTCCGGCAAAGTTAGAGAGCAGATGCATTGCATTCGGACAGTTTGTTTTGTGGATCAAAATGCCCTGATCATCGGTTTGGAAACCGAAAACCTCGTCGCCCGGAATAGGGTTGCAACAAGTAGCAATGGTATATTTGATATTTTCTTCGCTGCCTATGTTGAGCATTCCTATTTTATCAACTTTCGATTTCTGGCGTTTTATTTTGTCCAGATTTTTCTTGTCTTCTTTTTGGCGGAAGAAAGCAGTGAAATTCTCGTAGTTGATTTCTTTGTGGGCAATTTTGAAATAAAAATCCAAGAGACTTTTTACATCGAAGTGTTTCACCATCACCCCTAAAATGTTGGTGTTAATGGGTTCATTGACTTTTTGCATCCACTCTTTAAAAAGCTCTTTTCCTTCAAAAGCGGTTTTCTTTTGTTCTTCTTTCAGCGCATCTTTAATAGCAGATTTTGCTTTGGCTGTCACTACATAGTTGAGCCATTCTTCTTTAGGTGTTTGTTTTTTGGAAGTGATGATTTCTATCTGTTCACCGCTTTGCAATTCCTGACTCAATGGAACGAGCTTGTGATTTACCTTAGCGCCTATGCACTGATCACCCACGCGGGAGTGAATTTCATAAGCGAAGTCTAGGGTTGTAGCGCCTTTTGGTAATGTTTTAATATCTCCTGCAGGAGTGAAAACGTGAATTTCATCGGCAAAGAAATTGAGTTTAAAATCATCAATAAATTCCATGGCATCGTTCTCGGGAGCCTCCAGCATTTTGGTGATTTTAGAGATCCAGGTATCCAAATGAGTTTCCTGTTCAGCCGTCATGGATTTGTATTTCCAGTGCGCCGCCAATCCTTTTTCAGCAACAGAATCCATGCGTGCAGTTCGTATTTGAACTTCCACCCATTTTCCGTCGAGGCCCATCACGGTAGTGTGCAGCGACTCATAACCATTTCCTTTGGGAGTAGATATCCAGTCGCGAAGCCTGTCGGGACGGGGAGTGTATAAGTCAGTAACATGAGAATATACTTTCCAGCAATCGGTTTTTTCGTCTTCGGGTTTTGAATTCAAAATAATGCGGATGGCAAAAATGTCATACACTTCATCAAAGTTCACTTCCTTTTTCTTCATCTTTTGAGCAATGGAGAAAATACTTTTTGTTCGTCCTTTGATGTCGAAATTAAATCCTTTGTCAGTTAATACATTGATGATGGGTAAGCTGAATTTATTGATGTAACGCGTTCTTTTTTTCTGAGTGGAGGAAAGATTTTCCTCTATAGAAAGATACAGTTCAGGTTCGGTGTAGCGCAATCCTAAATCTTCTAATTCTGTTTTAATGGCATACAAACCTAAGCGATGCGCTAGAGGTGCATAAATGTTTAAAGTTTCGTAAGCAATTTTCAATTGCTTGTGGCGCGGCATGAACTCCATGGTGCGCATGTTGTGCAAGCGATCGGCGAGTTTGATTAAAATTACGCGTATATCATCAGAGAGCGTGAGTAAAATTCTTCTGAAGTTTTCGGCTTGTATGGAATATTTTGAATCGTCGGGATCGGCAATAGAAGAAATTTTAGTGAGTCCGTCCACAATTTTCATCACCTTATCACCAAACATACGATTGATGTCATCAAGGGTGATGTAAGTATCTTCCACGGTATCGTGCAACAAGGCGCAAACCACAGAGGTGGTGCCGAGGCCAATTTCATCGGCCACTATTCTTGCTACTTCAATAGGATGGTAAATATAAGGTTCGCCTGATTTGCGGCGCATTTCCTTGTGGGCATTGATGGCAACGGTGAGCGCTTTCCGGATTAATTTTTTATCGTGATCGTCACGTGTTCTTTTGCAGGCGCGAAGGAGTCCGCGGTAACGTTTAAGGATTTCCTGTTTTTCTTTTTCAAGGTCAATAACTACTTCTTCCATTCGGGGCTCAATTTTCTAAATATAAAAATAGCGCATTTATGCATTTGTTCTACTGTTTAAGATACTTAAATGTTGCGGGAGTTTAAAGCAAAAAAAAGGGAGCGAAAGAATCGCCCCCTTTTGTAAAGTGGAAAGGATATTATTTTACCACAGAGAAAGTTTTGTTAACAGATTGACCGTCAACAGATACTTTCAACAGGTAAGTACCTGCATTGAAATTATTAACAGAGATTGCAGTAAGATTTTTTCCTGCGATCAAAGTAGCATTTGATGAGTATACCAATCTTCCTGCAAGGTCATAAACCTCTAATGAAGACACACCACCTTTAACCACATCAACGCTAACGTTAACATTGTCGGAAGAAGGGTTAGGATAAACATTCACATCAGTTGCAGAAACCACTTCAACAACACCAACACCTGAAGCAACTATAAAGTTTACAGTTTGCGTAGTAGTGCTTGGAGTACCATCGGTACCCATCACTTTAAGTGTGTATTGTTTTGAAGAATACCATGTAGTGGCAGTCCATGTAGCTGAATAAACAGAACCATTTGCTGTAGGAGTGATGGTAGCTAATTTTGTAGAACCATCCCAGATTTCAAATGACACTGAGCTTACGCTTGTTTCGTCGGTAACGGTAGCTGTTAACGTAATAGCTGAATTATCGAAAGCGAAATTCTGGTTAGCTGTAGGAGCAGTGATGGTTACTGTAGGAGGTCCGCAAGTTACAACAGTAGCTGTAGCAGCAGTTCTTCCGCAAGAAGCGTTTGCTCCGGTTTCAATTACATAGTTGTAAAGCTGACCGGCATTTTTGTAGCTGTTAACATCGGTAGTTTCACTTTTCAAGAAACCGCTTCCGAAGTTAGTGTGGCAGTGAACGCCCAGAGAGTATACACCGGCTTCAGTAGTAGCGGTGCTTGCTGCAGGATCAAATTTCATTGCCAATGAACCGGCAGTTACGTTTGCAGTTACGAAATATTCGCCCGGTGTAAGGGTAATGCCAATATTCACATCTTTCAAAGTGTATTCCCATGATTGTTTAGTACCATCTGCAGCAATAACGTTGCTTGAGCTTTCAGCTACTAAGGTGTTGTCACTTGCTTTAAGTACTTTGATAGTGAAAGTAGCTCCACCTGGTCCGTTAGCAAAAACGCGAACAGATTTAAGAGTGAGGTCAGTCAAAACTGTCAGGAAGTCGGCACGTGCATAAACCCCTGTCGTTGGAACACCATTCCATGCATAGTTGGCTTGTACCACTGCAGTTGAAGAAGTGTAGGTGTTAACACCTGCAGCTTTTTCTTCAACATATAAAGTTGTTGTGCTGTTGAATACCTGAGAGTAAGTTGTTCCTGAACCTTTTTTTGTGCCGCTTACAGCTTGGTCGTACCAGTCGTAAGTTTTTCCAATAGTTGGATTGGTTACTGTTAATTGTAAGGTAGTTCCTGAACATCCGTTTGCACCGGCTGTAATGAAAGGAGAACCTGCAACAACAATAATTTCATCTTCTTTATAACAACCACTTTGTGCGATATTTACTCTGTAAGTACCTGCTGCAGTAACTGAAAGAGTAATACCTGATTGACCATTCATTAAAACGTTGTCTTTGTACCAGCTGAATACTCGGCCGGAAGCTGTTGGAATTCCCGGATCTAAGGTAATAGGATTTGAACCGCAAACACCTTTATCAGGACCTAAATTCGGTTTCGGAACCGGACACAATGTAGAAAGGTAAGTATCCATTCCGCCTAATAATGAATATTGATCACTTGGCGCGAAATCTTGTCCCAAATCCCAAATCAAAACACCCATTGTTTGTTTGTTAACAGCTAAGTCGATTTTTGCTTTCAAGGTAGTGATACCATTGTAATACACGCCATTAGTGTAATCGCTGGTGTATGTTGTGTTTCCTTTAGGTGTTAAATCTCTGTATCCAGGTTTGTTGTTGCTTCTTGCAGCATCTACTCCATAGAAAGGAACACCTAAAACCATTTTGTTATAAGGAACACCTTTTCCATTCCATCCGTCCAAAGCACCAGTTGCGTTAGCTACTGTTGAATGGCTGTTAGCATCGTAAGAAGTAGGGAAGTCGTAAGCCATAATGTGCCATTCGTCAACTAAAGAAGCATTGGCAGAAAACAAAGACTGATCAAGGTATTTAGTATGATTAACACTTCCGACTGTTTCGCCTCCCACAGCTACTGCAACTTTAATGTTTGGATTACTTGAAGCAGCAATTTTTGATTTCAAGGCCTGCAACAAAGACAAATGATTGGTTTGTGAAGTAACATCTTTAGGGAACTCCCAGTCGATAGAAATACCATAGCAACCATTGCTTATCGCTAAGTTTACAAGGTCGGTTACCATATAACCTCTTGTCGTAGCATTTCCACTGATAGTGCTTAAACGCGTAGCTCTTTGGTCTCCTTGATCAGCTCCACCCAAAGCAATCCATAGGTTTGTTCCTTTAGAGGCAGCAGCGTCTCTTACAATAATAAATTTATTCATGTCGAAGCCCCAAACATCATCACTGGCATTGCCTTGTTCAAGGTATCCTGTAGTTTTAGGGTTAATGAAAGAAAAAATAATGTCGGTCATTTTAGCACACTGAGCAGACACATCAGTTGTAGCGCGATAAGAAGGAAAGTAGCCGATAACTCGCGTGTTACCTGCATAAACACCTACCGTCGTGAAAAACAATAGGCATAAAGCCAAATAGTAATTGATTTTTTTCATGGTTAGTTAATAAAGTTAATTTAATAGTTTTTCCTCTTATAGTAGTAAAAGGGACAACAAGATGGTAAAATTGAATTTAATATCAAAATTAATTTTTCCACAAAAACATACTTTGTTTATGGAGGATTTACTTTCCGTTAATCCTTTAATCAAGTGAATTAAGGTAGAGCCTATTTATAATTCTCTTTAATATAATCAGGAAAGCTTTTGGTGAGATAGGTGTCTTTATGAAAATATTTTAGCAAGGCGGCCAAATGTTTTTCGGTAAGATATTGTTTGATGGGTGCAAGTACCAGTGCCTGTTCATTGATGATGACCACACTTGGGAATCCTACCTGATTTTGAAGTAAGCCAAAAGCAATCTGATGTACATTTTTTCCCGGTGAAGGGTTGATATAAGTATGGTTTTGAAAAAAAACGGTGTCGCCTGTCAATACATCAATTTCAACACAGTAATAATTGTTGAGTTCCTTAATCACGTCGGCCGCTTCAAAAGTAGAGGCGCTCATCACGCGGTCGCTCACATAAGTGCTGTTTTTCAAATGCACGAATATTTTTTTCGGAGTTTTCTTTTGTTGTGCCACGGCTTCTTCCATACTGATCCAGTTGATGTGGGTTGAATCATTGTGGTCTTGTGAAAAAGCTTTTTTAAAGTCGGTTTCAAAGTCGTTGATGTTGGTATTTAAATTCAGTTGTTCGGCATGGAAAACCAAAAAAGGTAAAATCTGGTTGGCATCAAAATACCCCGGAACAATGATGGTGGGCTTCATTTCATTGTCGAGATAGATGGTAGTGGGATAAGAAAGATTATTTCCCATCATTGTTTTTGCCAGATCATGTGTGGATCTGCCGGCCGTTGGCAATTGATTAAGGTATTTCTTTCCCTGAAAAGTAATGGTGTCATGTGTTTCGGCATTGAACTTAATGGCGTAAAAATTCCGGTTGATGTAGGAGGTGATGTTCGGATCGGAATAAGTGGTTTTGTCCAGTTGTTTACACCATCCGCACCAATCGGTGTATACATCTATTAATACTGGGCGCTTTTCTTTCTTTTGGAAAGCTTCCATTTGTTCGAAAGAGATCCAGTTAATTTTGTTCTGACTCAACAGGGAGCCGGAAAAAAACAAAGAGATAAAAAAAAGATATGCTGTTATTTTATTCATTCGGGAACTTATAATAATCAAAAGTACATTCGGTTTTTGATCCGTTGGTAGAGGTGACCCACAGCACCAGTTGTCCTTTGCTGTTCATTTTCCCCTGATAGCTGTGAAATAAATTTGTTGCAGGCGCTTCTGTTTTATTGGAAGAGTTGTTGGATCGGTATACAATGTTGCCGGCGTGAACAATATATGGGCCCGAGAAATCGGATGCAGTTTTATTATTCACATAAGAAGAAGCTTTTTTTATGTCGAGAACAGAAAGTATATAAGTTTCTGCAGTACCGTCGGCGTGAAAATAAATGTAGTGGTATTCCTGAGCAAATTTCCCAACATAAAAACCATCTGTTTTTACAGGTACGCTGTTGTCTCCCTGAAAGGAAAGGAAGAAAATGCTGCTTATTAAAATGAAGAGTTTCATAAAAAATGATTTGAATTTAAATGTAATAAAAAGGTACGTGAACTTAAAAGCAATTATTGTTCCATTGATTTAGTAATGGGTTTTCAGTTGTTAAATTTAAAATTTAGACAAGCAAAAAATAATTATTGAAAAATGTTTGATTTTTGTTTAAATATTTCTAAATTTGATTATATGAAGTTCTAACATTTTAATTATACCCTTATGATTCAAAGAGAAATGGTAAACGGATTATTGATAGTGATTTTCTTGAATTGATACAGAATATCCTGTTAATTTTTAAAACAAATGCGTAGTTGTATTATATAAAATCCTATGAAGAAAATCAAGATTGTTGTTATTGGTAATGGAATGGTTGGTTACAAGTTTTGCGAAAAACTTTTGTCGAAAGCTAAGGCGGATCAGTTTGAATTGATTGTGTTTGGAGAAGAGATCCGCCCGGCTTACGACAGAGTACACCTTAGTGCATTTTTCGATGGAAAAACAGCTGAAGACCTTTCAATGGCAGGCGTGGAGTGGTATGTGAACAACGGAATTAAATTGCATTTGGGTGATCCGGTTCAGCAAATTGACCGCACAAAAAAAACAATTCACTCTTATAGAGGAATTACAGAATCTTACGATTATATAGTTTTGGCAACCGGTTCAGCAGCTTTTGTTCCGTCAATTCCCGGAGTTGAAAAAGACGGGGTTTTCGTTTACAGAACCATTGAGGATTTGGAAATGATTCGCGACTATGCGCCAAAAGCCAGAAAAGGCGCGGTGATTGGTGGTGGGTTATTGGGATTGGAAGCAGCGAAAGCAATGCTCGATTTAGGAATTACAGATACACACGTAATTGAATTTGCGCCGCGCTTAATGCCGCGACAAATTGATGAAGCGGGATCAAAATTATTACAAGGAAAATTAGAAACACTTGGTTTAACCATCTTAACCAATACCAATACTTTAGAGATTGCCGGCGATAAAGCCATTACCAAAATGAAATTCGCCAACGACACTTCTATTGATGTGGATATGCTGGTGATTTCTGCGGGTATTAAACCGCGTGATGAAATAGCTAAGTTGTGCGGATTGGAAGTTGGGCAGCGTGGTGGAATAGTGGTGAACGACCAAATGCAAACTACCGATCCATTTATTTTCGCAGTTGGAGAATGTGCTTTGTACAAAGGAATGATCTACGGACTCATTGCTCCGGGATACGAAATGGCGGAAGTGGTAGCGGCAAATTTAACCGGTGGCAAAAAAGAGTTCCTTGGTTTTGATATGAGTACCAAGCTCAAATTGATTGGTGTGGATGTAGCAAGCTTCGGAGACCCTTTCGTGCCAGCCAATGAAGCAAGAGTGATTGTTTATGAGGATACCAATAAAGGAATTTACAAACGCGTAAATATTTCTAAAGACGGAAAAGAATTGTTGGGCGGAATTTTAATCGGTGATGCCGAACAATACAATATGTTATTGCAAACCTGCAAAAACAAAATTGTTCTTCCGGCCAATCCTGAAGATTTAATTTTAGGATCACGTGGTGGTGAAAGTGAAGGTGGTGCGGGTGTTACAGGCTTGCCTGATGATGCTATGATTTGCAGCTGTGAAAGTGTTTCTAAAGGTGATATTTGTTCTGCGGTGGTTGACGGTGCTGAAACAGTAGATAAAATTAAAGCTTGTACAAAAGCAGGAACAGGTTGTGGTGGTTGTATGCCAATGGTGAAAGATTTAATGGTGCATACCATGAAAGCAAATGGAAAGCTGGTGCGCAATGTGGTGTGTGAACATTTCGCTTATAGCCGACAAGAGATTTACGACTTAACAAAAATGGGAAAACTTCAGTCTTATGATGAGGTGTTGACTGCTCATGGAAAAGGTGATGGTTGTGAGGTTTGTAAACCTGTGGTAGCATCTATTCTGGCTAGTTTGTGGAACGATATGATTCTCAAAAAAGGGAATGATGTGGTGCAGGATTCTAACGATAGATTTTTAGCGAATATTCAAAAAGGCGGGACTTACTCTGTGGTACCGCGTGTTGCAGGTGGAGAAATCACTCCTGATAAATTGATTGCTTTGGGACAAGTTGCAAAAGAATTTAATCTCTATACTAAAATCACGGGCGGACAACGTATCGATTTATTCGGTGCGCATGTTAGTGATTTGCCTGCCATCTGGAAACTATTAATTGATGCCGGATTTGAAAGCGGACACGCTTACGGTAAAGCTTTGCGTACCGTTAAAAGTTGCGTGGGTTCTACCTGGTGTCGTTTCGGTTTGCATGACAGTGTGAGTTTCGCTATTGAAATTGAAGAAAGATATCGCGGTTTACGCGCGCCTCATAAATTGAAATCCGGTGTATCGGGTTGTATTCGTGAATGTGCTGAAGCTCAATCTAAAGATTTCGGAATTATCGCAACAGAAAAAGGATGGAACTTATATGTGTGTGGTAACGGCGGATCAAAACCGCAGCACGCACATTTAATCGCGACAGATATCGATAGTGCTACCTTAATTAAATACCTCGATCGCTTCCTGATGTTCTACATCAAAACTGCTGATCCGTTAACACGTACCGCTACATGGTTGAATAAAATGGAAGGTGGAATTGATTATTTGAAAAATGTAATATTGAATGATAGCTTAGGAATTGCTGCTGATCTGGAAAAAGAAATGCAATCGTTAGTGGATGCTTATAAATGTGAATGGAAAGAAGTGGTGGATAATCCTGAATTGCAAAAACGCTTCAATCACTTTGTAAATGCGCCAACTGAAAAAGATCCTACTATACAATTTGTAGAAATGCGTGATCAGAAAAAAGTGGCCGACTGGAAGTAGAGTAAAGTTTTTTTTTATTTAAAATTATTTTAAAATGAAAAAGAAAATAATTTTTAACGCCATCAAAGTAAGTTTGGTAATCGGTACGTTATTAAACTTAATCAATAATTATGATGCTGTTTTTTATGGCAAAATTTCATTTGCTCTTTGCTTAAAAGTGATCATCACTTATCTCATTCCTTTTTCAGTTTCTTATTATTCTTCTCGTAAGGCTTTGTCGCAAAGTTCTATTGTGCGCTAATAAATCAATGATTCTGTGAGTTTTTGATTTTTGAAGTGACCTTCTGTAAGCCTTGATGTCTCAGTATTTTTAGTTTGTTGAATTAAATATTTAGGCTAGTCTAAAATATATTTATACTTTTTTTTGCTTTTGTGTTTAAATATTTCTAAATTTAAATTATGTAAGTGACGATTTACAAGTTAGAAACTGCGAAAAGGCAGTTTTTTGGGAAAACAACTTAACGAAAAGAGTAATATGTCTGAATTAAAATCTACAAAAGTAAATTGGTTTTTTGCGTGTGCTGTGGAGGATGTTCCTGAAAACGGAGGTGTATGCGTAAAGCATGGTGATGATCAGATTGCCTTGTTTAATTTTACCAGAAGAGGTGAGTGGTATGCTACACAAAACATGTGTCCTCATCGTCAGCAAATGGCCATCAGCAGAGGGATGATAGGAAGTGTTGAAGATGAACCGAAAGTAGCCTGTCCTTTTCATAAAAAAACTTTTTCCCTTAAAGATGGTTCTTGTTTAAGTGGAGATGATTATCAGCTGAAAACATATCCTGTAAAAGTGGAAGACGGTAAGGTATATATAGATGTAAAATAAATTATGAGTGAATCTTTTAAAACAACGTGTTGTTATTGTGGAGTAGGCTGCGGAATTGTTGTGCATAAAGATCGACAAGGAAAAATCTCCGTTGAAGGTGATAAAGATCATCCCGTGAACAAAGGAATGCTTTGTTCAAAAGGGATGAATCTTCATTACACGGTAATGGATGCCACCGATAGGTTACTATATCCCGAGATGCGTTACAGTAAAGCCCTCCCCCGTCAAAGGGTTTCGTGGGATCAGGCTTTAGAGCGAACAGCTGCTGTGTTTAAAACGATTATCGATAAATACGGTCCCGATTCGGTGGCATTTTATGCTTCAGGACAATGTCTCACCGAGGAGTATTATGTCATTAATAAAATCATCAAAGGATATATAGGAAGTAATAATCTTGATACCAATTCAAGATTATGTATGAGCAGTGCGGTGGTTGGATACAAGTTGTCATTAGGGGAAGACAGTGTTCCTGTCACCTATGACGATTTGGAAATTGCCGACTGTATTTTTGTTGCCGGGGCAAATCCTGCCTGGTGTCACCCCATCATTTGGAGAAGAGTAGAGCAGGCGAGAGAAAAAAATCCGAACTTAAAAATCATCGTAAGTGATCCGCGTAAAACACAAACCTGTGCATACGCCAATGTTCATTTGCAATTGAATCCGGGAACGGATGTTACTTTGCATCACGCCATCGGAAGATGTTTGATTGAAGCCGGAAAAATCGATGAGAACTTCATCATTGATCACGCCGAAGGTTTTGATAAATACAAATCAACCGTGATGGAGCGCACTTTGGAAGAAGCTTCTGAAATTTGCGGAGTGCCTGTAGAAAATATCCGTTTGGCTGCATCCTATATCGGAGACGCAAAAGGTTTTATCACGATGTGGACGATGGGCTTGAACCAAAGTGTAATCGGTGTAAATAAAAATCTGAGTTTAATTAATCTAAATTTAATTACCGGCCATATTGGTAAACCCGGTTCCGGTCCGTTTTCATTAACGGGACAACCCAACGCCATGGGTGGAAGAGAAGTTGGAGGAATGGCCAATTTACTATCTGCTCACCGAAATTTAGCTGATCCTGCGCACCGTGCCGAAGTAGCTAAATTCTGGGGAGTACCAAGCGTTCCTGAAAAACCGGGACTGACTGCCACCGAAATGTTTGAGGCCTTAAACAGCGGAAAATTAAAAGCAATATGGATCGTTTGTACCAATCCACTCATCAGTATTCCTGATGTGCGCATTGCTGAAGAAGGATTGAAAAAAGCAAAGTTTGTGGTGGTGCAAGACATCACCAATAAACTGGAAACTTTAAAATATGCCGATGTTGTTTTGCCGGCTGCTGCTTGGACGGAGAAGGAAGGAACAATGACGAATGCCGAAAGAAGAATCGCGCATTTGTCCAAAATGATGGACGCTCCCGGTGAAGCTTTGCCGGACTCTGAAATCATTTGCCGCTTCGCAAAAAAAATGAAATTCTCCGGTTTTGATTTTCAAAACGCTTCTGAAATTTATGCTGAGCATTGCGCTTCAACAGAAGGAACCAATATTGATATTTCAGGATTGAGTTATGATATTCTGAAAGAGAAGAGAAGTGTTCAATGGCCTTATCCAAAAGGATCTGAAGGTTTTGGAACACCGCGTTTGTTTACCGATCACCAGTTTTATACAGCATCTAAAAGAGCAATGATCCACAGTTTTCCTGATGCAAATGAATCGGAGAAACTGAGTCCGGATTTTCCTTTGGTGCTCACCACAGGCCGTATCCGCGACCAGTGGCACACGATGAGCAAAACCGGAAAAGTAAATAAACTGAAACAACATATTTCTGAATCTTTTGTGGAAATTCATCCTGAAGATGCCGCAAAAAGAGGGATTGATGAAAATACTTTAGTTGAAGTTTTTACTACCAGAGGTAACGTTAGAGTAAAAGCAAAATTAACTGCCGACATAAAAAAAGGTGTTGTGTTTATGCCAATGCACTGGGGAAAAGTGTTGACGAGCGATTTGAATCGCGTGAACAATCTCACCAATAATTTAGTAGACTCCCGATCTAAAGAACCCGATTTTAAATTCTCTGCAGCACAAGTTGTAGTTTATAAAAAACACAAACAAAAAGTTATTGTAATTGGTGCCGGTGCCGGATCTTACGGATTTGTAAAATCTTATCGTGAATTAAATAAAGAAGATGAAATAGTAGTTTTCAGCAAGGAGAATTTCCCTTTTTACAATCGTGTAATGTTGCCCGATTATATCAGCGGTGTTCAAAAATGGGAGCAGTTGGTGAAGATGAATGATGAGGAAGAAAAATCGCACAACATTACTTTGCACAGAGGTGTGGGCGTGGAGAGCATCAACCGCCAAATGAAAACAGTTACCGATAGCAAAGGCGCAGTACATAATTATGACGTGTTGCTGATGGCTACGGGAAGTCGCGCTGCATTATTAAAAGACATTCCGCCAATGAAAGGAATTTTCACCATGCGCAGCAGAGTGGATGCCGATGATTTTAAAAATCACATTGATCCTGCAAAAGGAAAGGTAGTGATAGTGGGTGGCGGATTGCTTGGTATTGAATTGGCTGCTTCACTTCGTGAGGTGAATGTTGAGGTAACGGTGGTTCAGCGTATTTCACGTTTAATGGACCGTCAGCTGGATGCTTTAGGCAGTCAGTTGTTGTATGAAGAATTAAGAGACAAAGGAATTGATTTTTATTTCAATGATGAGATCAGCAGATTTTTAGGAAAAGAAACAATAGAAGGTATCGATTTAAAGAGTGGTTTGACTATCCCCTGTCAGGCTATCGTAATCGCTATTGGTACTGCTCCGAATGTTGAATTGGCAAGGGCTTGCGGTATGGATGTAAAACGTGGAGTGGTGGTGGATGAATATCTGCAGACTTCCGATCCAAACATTTTCGCCATTGGTGAAATAGCCGAATTCAAAGGCTTTTTATATGGCATCACTGCCGCCGCCGAACAGCAAGCTGAGATCGTTGCGCGATATTTAAGTGGTGATATTTCCAAATATTACAGCGGATCCTTGCTCATGAATATTTTGAAAATGCATGGCACCGATTTATGTTCTCTGGGTGAGGTGGAATGTCCTGATGATCCGGCTTATGAAGAGGTGGTGTTTATTGATAAATCCAAACGCTATTACAAAAAATGTATCATTCACAACGATAGATTGATTGGCGCTATTTTAATTGGTGATAAATCAGAATTTTTAGAATTCCGTGAACTTATTCAAAATAAAATGGAGCTGTCGGAAAAACGCTTAAGTTTATTGCGTTCAGGAAATAAAGCCGAACCTGTGATTGGTAAACTGGTGTGCAGTTGCGGAAGTGTGGGTGAAGGAAATCTGGAAAATAAAATCAAAGAAGGTTGCCACGACTTTAAAAAATTGTGTCAGCTCGCAGGCGCCGGAATGGGCTGCGGAAGCTGTAAGCCTGAGGTTCAAAGTATTTTTGATAAAGTGATGGAGGAAATAACAGTGCCGGTAACAGTTTAAAAAAATGGTAAAAAAAGGATTCATAAAAGTAAATTTCATTGGAGGTATCATCTCACCGGGTGTGCTTAAAAAGATTTTGTTGGCAGGTAAAAAAGGAGGCGTCACTCAGGTGAGCTTTGGTTTGCGTCAGCAATTGATCATGGAAACCGGCGTTGATAATTACTATGATTTAAGAGAAACTTTACACGATTTAAATCTACCTTTTGAAGAAAATGAAGTGAACCTGCCAAACATTGTCAGTTCTTATCCGGCAGTGGAAGCTTTCATCAATAAAACATGGCTGAGTGAAGGGATTTACAAAGACATTTTTGATTTGGTGGATTATACTCCCCGATTGAAAATTAATATTTCCGATTCTAATCAGAGTTTTACACCCTTGTTTACGGGGAACATCAATTGGGTGGCTTCTTCCAGCGTTCATTTCTGGCATATATTTGTCCGTTTTCCAAAAACAAATTCCATTTACGAATGGAAACAAACGGTGTATACCAACGACGTGGTGGCAGTATCTAAAAAACTGGAAGAAATCATTTTTAAAAACCCTTCATTGTTTGTCCGCAACGACGCAGCAAATGGTGATTTGCTTTTTAAAATGCTAATGGAAACAGGGCACTACAATACTCAGTTATCAGAAACTTTGGTTCAGCCCATGGAGTTCCGTCTCCCGTATTACGAAGGATTCAACCGTTACAACAACAATTATTTCTGGTTGGGAATTTACCGCAGAGATGAAATGTTTGATGTGGATTTCTTGTTGGAGATTTGTGAATTGTGCTTGCAAACAAAAGTGGGGCAGTTGTGTTCAACCCCATGGAAATCCTTAATGATTAAAGGTATTGGAGATAAAGACAGAGGTTTGTGGGATGTGATACTAGCGAAATATTTAATCAATGTGCGCCATGCGGCCAATGAATTGAATTTTCAGGTAGAAGATTTTAGTATTGATGCTTTGGCATTGAAACAATATATAGTAAAGCATTTCAGCAAAGACGATATCAGAACTTTTGCCATTTGTTTTGGAATTAAAACACGAACAAAAAGTGAAATATTTTCAAGTATTCTGGTTAAACGAAGAGCCTTGTTTACCCTTGGTCAACGCGAATTTTTCTTTGTTTACGATATTTTATGTGCTCAGGATTTTAATCCGAATGAAAGAACGGGTTATGTGTTTCGTAAAAATATTTTAAAAATGTTTTTACCTCTTGAATTGAAAAAAGCGGCACAGGAGTTTTATCAGTTCAAAGCAAAAAGTTCCGAAGAAATTGTATTTGCGCCTAAAAAGGAGAAGGAAGCAGAAGAGACAGTTGTTTCATTTGTTTATCAATGTCCGAATTGTTTTTCAATTTACGATCCGGCTTTTGGAGATGTTGAAAATGGTGTGGCAGCAGGAACAAGTTTTTCAGGTTTACCGGCGGCTTATTGCTGTTCCTTGTGCGATACCAATAAAAAAGATTTCAACGAAATTGCAAAATCAACTCTTGGAGTGCAAATAAGTTAATTATGAGTTGTAAATTTCGCATAAATAAAATACCCGAATGCTGATAGATAACCATCATAGAGTTCACAATTATTTGCGAGTATCTCTCACGAATAACTGTAACCTACGATGTTTCTACTGCATGCCCAACGAAGAACTTCCTTATACTGCTCCGGCTTCTTTAATGCAGTTGGAGGAAATAGATCAAATCGCAAGTACATTTATAAAAGCCGGAGTAACTAAAATCCGACTCACCGGCGGAGAACCTCTCGTGCGCAAAGATGCTGCTCAGATTATTGAGCGCTTATCCAAATATCCTGTTGAACTCACTTTAACCACCAACGCTGTGCGCTTGCACGAGTTTTTCGACGTGTTTAAAAAAGCGGGAATAAGATCCTTGAATATCAGTTTAGATACTTTAAAAGCTGTACGCTTTAAAGAAATCACCCGAAGAGATCAGTTTCAAATGGTATATGATAATTTATTGCGCGCAGTGGAACTAGGATTCAGTGTGAAAGTAAATGTGGTGGCAATGAAAGGCATCAATGATGATGAAATTTTAGACTTTGTAGCCCTCACCAAAAATCTTCCTTTGCACATTCGTTTCATTGAGTTCATGCCCTTTAGCGGCAATCAATGGAAAGACGAAAAGGTAATAGGCTGGAAAGAAATTTTGAAAATAGTGGGCGATGAATACGATATGGTTCCGTTAGTTCGCAACAATCACGATACCGCAAAAAAATATAAAGTCATTGGTCACGAAGGAACTTTTGCAGTGATCAGCACCATGACTTCTCCTTTTTGTGGCGATTGTAATCGTATGCGTTTGACGGCCGACGGTAAAATGAAAAATTGTTTGTTCTCCAAAGGTGAAAATGATTTATTGTCGGCTTTGCGCCGCGGTGAAGACATTCAGCCTTTGATTGTACAAAATGTAAAAAGCAAGGCTGCAGAGCGCGGAGGACAAATTACAAAAGACTTTAAAACAGTGGATGCTTCGGCAATGGAAAACAGAAGCATGATAAATATTGGAGGATAAATGATTAGCGTAGAAACAGCGAGAGAGATAATTCAAAAGCATACGAAAGCTTTGCAAGTTCAACGTATCCCGCTGAAAGCTACGCTGGGTTTTGTTCTTGCTGAAAATATTGCCTCGCCAATTAATACACCTCCTTTCGATCAATCGGCCATGGATGGTTATGCTTTTTGTTTTGCCGATTGGCAGCAAGGGAAAGAATTAAACTTAGCAGGCATTGTTGCTGCTGGTGATAGCGGAGAAAATAAATTAGCGGCCGGAAGTGCCTGTAGAATATTTACCGGAGCACCTGTTCCTCCCGGTGCTGATACAGTGGTGATGCAGGAAAAAGTGACTGTGACTGAAAAAGGAATATTGATTTTAGATAGCATTATTCAAAAAGCGGCCAATGTTCGTCCGCAAGGTTCCGAAACAAAAAAAGGGGAAGTGGCGATGCTCGCTTCCACCCGTTTAACACCTGCTGCAATCGGTTATTTAGCGAATCTGGGCCTTACAGAAGTTTCTGTTTTTTCAGCGCCGAAAGTAAGTGTGATCATCACCGGAAAAGAATTGACTCAACCCGGAAATCCTTTAACAGCAGGGAAAGTATACGATAGCAATTCATTAAGTTTAGCGGCTTTGTTGCAGCAAAATAATATTTCTGAAGTAAAAATATTGTGGGTAGATGATGATAAAGCAGCTACAAAATCTGTTATTCAACATGCATTGTCTCAAAGTGATTTAGTGCTTTTAACCGGTGGAATTTCTGTTGGCGATTACGATTATGTGAATGAAGCGTTAACAGAATGTGGCGTAGAAGAACTCTTTCATAAAATAAAACAAAAGCCCGGAAAACCTTTGTACTTCGGTAAAAAAGGAAATCTTCCTGTTTTTGCTCTGCCCGGAAATCCTGCTGCAGTGCTCACTTGTTTTTATGAATATGTATTGCCTTGCCTTCGTTTGTTACAAGGAGAAAAACAAAATATTTTGTCGTTACAATTGCCTTTGTTAAAATCGTACAACAAGAAAAAAGGCTTGACGCATTTTTTAAAAGGAAGAGTGGAAGGGAAAGGTGTATTGCCGCTTTTCGCACAAGAATCTTATAAACTAAATTCTTTTTCTATTGCCAATTGCATCATTGAATTGCCGGAAGAAAAAGAAGTTTTTGAAGAAGGAGAATTAGTGAATTTGAAATTAATATGAAGCCGACCATACAAATAATAGCTTTTGGTAAAGTCGCTGAGATCATAGGTTCAGTGAATTTTACTATGGAGCATATGGCTTCTACTGATGCATTGAAAAAATATTTACTTCAGCTTTTTCCCGAATTGGCCAAAGTAAAATTCGCTATGGCTGTAAATAAAAAATTAATCACAACAGATGCTCCTATTGAGGCATCTGCAAACATTGCTTTATTGCCTCCCTTTTCAGGAGGATAAATATTATGGAAAAAAAGAAAGTAAAAAATATTTTCATTGAAGGTCCGATAGCTGCCTCATTCATTGCAGAGGATATCGCGAAGCACAGCAACAAAAAAAACATTGGTGCACACAGCATTTTTTTGGGTCAGGTGCGCAACGATATGATTAATGGGCAAGAGGTGAAAGCCATTGAATATACTACTTACGTGGACATGGCACTGGAGAAAATGACAGAGATCCGCGAAGAGATTTTTGCAAAATATCCACTGACCTGTATGCATATCTATCACAGTTTAGGCGCCATCAAAGCCGGAGAAATTTGTTTATTTGTATTTACGTCTTCCGAAAGAAGAAGAGCTGCTACTGATGCATGCAACGAAGTAGTGGAAAGAATTAAAAATGAATTACCGGTGTGGGGAAAAGAAATTTTCACCGATAATACGCACCAGTGGAAAGAAAATACGATATGAACGATATCACTTTTAAAATAAGTAGTTTGCGTAAAGCCGTTGCCACAGCAACGGTTAAGGTTTCCAAACAAGAA
Organism: Flavobacteriales bacterium; assembly: GCA_023251095.1. Lineage (GTDB taxonomy): Bacteria > Bacteroidota > Bacteroidia > Flavobacteriales_C > JAHEZL01. The sequence continues at coordinate 50,845 of JAHEZL010000019.1, read as the reverse complement.
ACCATTGACGCTGTGCAAAACAAAGAAGTTCCGAAAGGAGATGTTTTTGAATTTTCACGTGCTGCGGGATTGTTGGGAATAAAAAAGACAAGCGATTTAATTCCCGATTGTCACCCTCTACCCATTGAGTACGCAAACATTCAATACAGCATTGATGGATTGAATATCGTCATCAGCGTTGAAGTGCACACGATTTATAAAACAGGAGTGGAAGTGGAGGCAATGCATGGAGCATCTATAGTGGCGCTCACGATGTATGATATGCTCAAGCCTATCGACAAAGGAGTTGAAATCAATAACATCAAACTGCAAAGTAAAAAAGGAGGGAAATCGGATTTTGCCGATCGACCGATCAAACCTTTAAAAACGGCAGTGATCGTTTGTTCCGATAGTATATCCTCCGGAAGCAAACAGGATTTCGCAGGAAAAGCAGTGATTGAAAGATTACAAAAAAATAAGATTCAGGGAGTGGCTTATGAAATCATTCCTGATGAAACAACGGAAATACAGGCTAAAGTAAAACAGTTGTGTGGAGAGAAATTTGATTTGATTTTGTTTTGCGGAGGAACAGGTTTATCTCTGAGAGATGTTACACCCGAAGCCATAAAACCATTGATAGAACGGGATATTCCCGGTATTATGGAAGCGGCAAGATCATACGGTCAGGATCGTACGCCTTACGCAATGCTGTCGAGAGGCGTTGCCGGATTTATCGGAACATCTTTAATTATAACATTACCGGGTTCAACCAAAGGCGCAGCAGAAACAATGGATGCATTATTCCCTGCTGTTCTTCATATTTTTAAAGTTGCAGAAGGAGCAAGACATGATCAGTAAAAATAACATAGTGGGATTGGTGTTGTGTGGCGGACAAAGCACGCGCATGGGCAGCGACAAGGGAATGCTGAAGAAAGGCGATTCAACTTGGGCGCAAATTGCGCGTGAAAAATTATTGGCCTTAAATATTCCTGCGCTGGTTTCAGTGAATGATGATCAGGTGGAAGAATATGAAAATATATTTTCTATTTCCGATTTAGTAATTGATGAGGAATTTGAAATTGGCGGACCGCTATTGGGTTTGCTGAGTGCGCATCAAAGATTTCCGGAGAAGGATATTTTTGTTCTGGCTTGCGATATTGTGGAAATGAAAGTAGAAGTTTTGGAACATTTAATTTCTAATTATTCTGCACCGGCTACAGTTTTTAAAAATGAATATTTCGCTGAACCGCTTTGCGGAATTTATTCATCGGAAGCGATAGAGAAGATTTTTGTGGCTTTTAAAAATCACGAATTGCGCAGCCACAGCATGATGAGTGTATTAAAACTCATCTCAGCAAATACTATAGAAATCAACAAAAACTGGCAACAGTTTTTTAACAATATCAATACCCCTGTTGAAGCAAAAGGAATAAGAAATTAAATTAAAGAAAAATGAAAAAAGAAGAAGTTGGAAATTGTGTTTCGTGCGAGAATCTTTCTTGCCTGATGAAGAAAAATTATGCGGCTGATAATTATGCAACAGCAGTTGCAAACCGCATGGTAATTGAATGTAAAAAATCGCAATCCTTTATTATTGAAGGTGCGCCTATTCACGGAATGTACTTTGTTTATTCGGGTAAGGCAAAAATCACGAAGTCGGGTTATAATGGCAAAGAACAAATTTTACGTTTAACCGGTGATGGTGATATCATTGGAATCAGAGGATATTCAAGTCGCAAGGTATATCCAATTGCTGCAACAGCATTAGAGCCTACAACACTGTGTTATTTCCCCAATAAATTTTTCACCAATGAGTTGCAAACAAACAGCACACTGACTTATGACCTCATGGTTTTTTATGCGGAGGAGCTGGATAAAACCGAAGAGCGTGTAAAAAAATTCGCGCAAATGACGGTGAGAGAAAAAGTGGTGGATTCCTTATTGAGCATTTATGAAAGATTCGGTCAGGATGACGAGGGATTGAAACTGGTTTTATCGCGAACTGATATTGCCAACTTAGCCGGAACCAATAGTGAGCAGGTGATTCGTGTGTTGATGACTTTGAAAAATGAAGGCGTGATCAACTGTGAAGGCAAACATATCTTGCTTAAAAAAGTAGATCTTTTAAGAAAAGAAATTCAGGAGTATAATTATTAAAATCCCTCTGCCTGCGCACAGAATTCCCTCGCACCTCCCTTTTTCAAAGGGAGAGGCCCATGCCCTGAAAACCATTATTTAAGTATGGATGAGTGTGCACTTCTCCCTTTGAAAAAGGGAGGTGCGAGGGAATTCTGTGCGCAGGCAGAGGGATTTAATTACTTCAAAAGAAAAATCACTTGTGCCGCAAGAGTAAACTTGGGCAATGCAAAAGGATTGATATTGAAGAGATAATAATTGTACTGGCCTTTCACAAAAACATGTCGCCATCCTAAACCTAATTCACTAGTGAGCGCTGCCTGACTATGAGTTTTATAATCGGTATAATAAGTTAAACGCGTTCCAAATGATACAGCCTGTAATGCAATAAACAATTGCAATTGCGAATTGTTAATCAATGTTTGAGAACTGTTGTTTTGAAATAGTACACCCTGATTGAATCCAATATATATAGGTTTAGGATATAACTCCACTGCTTTCTGTCCCTTGATTCCTTTTAAGTTATATCGCTCGGAACTTTCATACCACTTTTTTCCTTTGCTGTATCCGCAAATCCCTATTCCAACATTAAATCCTTGTCGGTTAGCATATATGTATTCCGCAGAAAGTCCGGCACCGCCTATAATGCTACTACTATCTTTTTGCTGTGCTGTAGCATTAACAAAAACAAAGAATAAAACGATTGAAGTAAGGACTCGTGATTTCATTTAGTACTATATAAGTATTGCAATAGTATTGAATTCATTGCATTTACAAAAAAGAACTGCGCTTCGGCAGATTTTTTCATTCCATTCCATTCATTTCTTGTTGAGAATAAACATTCTCTACTCTGCAGACTGTCATTGAATACTATGGGCTTCAGATCTAAATTTGTTGAAACGAAAAAATTAATTATTTGAGACCTAGTAAAAACTAAAACTGAAGAAGATGAAAAAAAGATTACAAATTTTCGCAGCAGGTTGTTTGACATTATTGTCGACAATTCAAATGAATGCGCAGCTCACTGCTACTGCGCAAATCCGAACCAGATCGGAGTATCGTCAGGGACAAGGAACGTTGATGTCGGGTAAAGCAGTTCCGGCTTTTTTTATCTCTGAACGAACGCGATTTAATGTTGGATACACAGGCTATCGTTTTAAAGTATTTGCTTCTATACAGGATGCAAGAGTTTGGGGGCAAGATGCCTCTACCAATAATAGAACAACCAATGAGGTGTTCAACGGATTAATGATGAACGAAGCATGGGGGGAAATCATTTTAAATGATACAGCGCCAAAAAGTAAAATTCAAAATTTATCTCTTAAAATAGGACGTCAGGAAATTTCTTACGATGACCAAAAACTACTCGGGGGATTAGATTGGTTGCAACAAGGAAGAAGACATGACGCTGCTGTTTTAAGATTCGCTGATAAAACCTGGATGGCTGATTTGGGAGTTGCCTACAATCAAAACAAGGAGCTCAATGCCGATGCGGGTTACGTTGGTGTACCTGCACCTGCCAATTATACAGCCGGTACCAATGCCATCGGTACCATGTACAAATCAATGCAATACTTATATGTAGGTAAAAAGTTTTTCTTCGGTAATGCTTCTTTCCTCTGCTTTAAAGATGATTTCAGTAAGTACACTAAAACATTGGCGGGAGCGACCAATTACGGAGCCGGTGTTTGGAGCAGATATACAACAGGTGTGTATTTGGATGCAACCATCAAAAGAAAATTAAACATCATAGCAAGCTACTATCACCAAGGTGGACAAGATAAAGATGGTGTAAACATGAGTGCTGAAATGGCATCTGTTACCACATCAATGCAATTGGGAAGAAAATTATTTGTGGGTCCGGGTTTCGATTATTTATCAGGCGACAACGGAACGAGAGCAAATTCTGTGAACTCACGCTTCGACCCATTGTACGGTACTCCGCATAAATTCTGGGGTTATATGGATTATTTCTATGTAGCAAGTGGTTTCGGTAAACAAGGATTGGTGGATTTGTTCTTTAAAATAAAATATAACGCAAAAGACAATCTGACTTTCTTATTAGATGTTCATGGTTTTGAAACGGCCAACAAAGTTTCCGATGGAAAAGGTGGAACCAGAAATCCATATTTAGGAACAGAAATCGATTTTATAGTGAGATACAACTTAACCAAGCTGATCAACATCGAAGCAGGATACTCAATGATGCAGGCTACTACAACAATGTCATCGGCACAAGTTAAAAATGTTGCGAATGCTAATCTCAACGCAAACTGGGCTTATTTACAAGTGGTATTTAAACCAAATTTATTAGCGAAATAATTTACTTAAACTAAAACCTAGAAAAATGAAAAAAGGAAAATCAACAAAAACTTTGTTCTTCACCTCTGCGGTGATGGCAATGTTAATAGTTTTCTGCGCAGGGTTCAAACCCTTTGCAGCAGCGGAACCAATCAAATTAGGATTTATTCCACTAACCGATTGTTCACCGATTGTGATGGCAAAAGAATTGGGATTGTTTGCCAAATATGGAGTGGAGGTTGTGGTGACAAAAGAAGCGTCATGGGCCAACGTTCGCGACAAAATTTTAACAGGTGAATTGGATGGCGCGCACTGTTTGTACTCCATGCCTTTTTCAGTGTACACAGGTGTTGGGGGTAAAGCCGGATCGGAAATGAAAATCGCAATGATGTTGAATGTTAACGGACAAGCGATTACCTTATCCAATGATTTTTGCGGAAAAGTGGGCTTCAAACAAATGAATAAAGTTGCGCCTGTTGTTGCTGCAAAACTGAAAGCAGAAAAAGAAGTAACCTTTGCAATGACTTTTCCGGGTGGAACCCACGATTTGTGGTTGCGTAACTGGATGGCCGCTGCAGGTGTGAGTCAAAAAACAACAAAGATTATTACTATCCCGCCACCACAAATGGTAGCCAACATGAAAGTAGGAAACATGGACGGATACTGTGTAGGTGAACCATGGGGTGGTGTTGCAGTGAAACAAGGAGTAGGCTTTACACAAATTGCTTCTCAAGACATCTGGAGAGATCATCCTGAAAAAGCATTTGTGGTGAACAAAGAATTCAGCGAGAAACGAAGAGAAGAATTGAAAAAAGTAATGATGGCGATTATGGAGGCTTGTATCTGGTTGGATAATCCGGCCAATCGTAAAAAAGCTGCGGGTATCATCGGTAAAGCTCCTTACGTAAATGCTCCTGCCGACGTGATTGAAAACAGATTGATGGGTAATTATGATTTGGGATGCAGTCAGGGATTACAAGTGTATTCCAACAAAGAATACATGTCGTTCCACAAAGGCGGAACAGTAAACTTCCCTCGTAAATCTTATGCTATATGGGCGATGGCGCAATATGTAAGATTCGGGTATTTAACTACTCCTCCTGATTACAAAGCAATTGCCGATAAATTAATTATGCAGGATTTATACAAAGAAGTAGCAGCAGCTATGAAGGTGAAAGTTCCGGAAGATGACATGAAACCATTTTCACTGACGATAGATCCGAAAACAATTTTCGATCCTTTGAATCCGGCGGCTTACCTGAAGGTAGCAACGCACTAAAAAAACAATGGTGGCTGTCTTCCTGACGAAGGAAATATCTAATGTGTGAAGGGCAATAGATCCTTCCTTCGTCCGAATGACAGCCATTTTTATGAAAAATAAATAGTAAATGTATTTAATTTTAAAAAGATGACGGACACAGAAACATTAACGGCAGATATCGAAACTAAGGGAGTTTCGAAAGAAAGCAATGGTGGTGAAACTACCAATTATAAAAGAAAAGCGTTTTTTTCAAATGTACTTAAATATGCAAAATCAATATTTTTTGCTTGTGTGGGATTGTTTTTGTGCGGCGGATTGTGGGAATGGTTGAGTTCTTACACCGAAGGAGATTTGCCAACTCCGGCTGCAACTTTCACGGTGTTCTTTGAAATGTTGAGCGATCCTTTTTACGATTACGGACCGAATGACAAAGGGATAGGATTACAATTGGGAAGTTCTATCGGACGGGTGTTATTAGGCTTTTCCATCGGATCGGTAATTGCCATTCCAATTGGAATATTAATGGGAGCAAGTAACATAGGAAAACAAATTTTTTATCCTATTGTTCAATTGTTAAAACCGGTTTCGCCTCTGGCATGGTTCCCTATAGGATTGGTAGTTTTTAAAGATTCTGATATGGCAACAATCTTTATCATCTTCATTACTTCCTTGTGGTCAACTTTAATCAACACCGCTTTTGGTGTGGGATCTATTCCTCAGGATCATAAAAATGTGGCGAAGGCTTTTGGCTTTTCAAAAATGCGTTACCTGAGAAAAATTTTGATTCCGTATGCGCTACCACATATCATAACAGGTTTGCGTTTGAGTATAGGTGTGGCGTGGTTGGTGATTGTGGCAGGTGAGATGTTGTCGGGAGGTGCAGGTATCGGCTTCTTTGTATGGGACAGCTGGAATGCGTTGAGTTTAGAAAGAGTTATATCGGCAATTCTGATCATTGGAATTGTGGGATTACTCTTCGATAAGCTATTTACATTGATTGAAAACAAAGTGTCTTACAAGGCCTAAAAATATTTTACTATGAGTTATTTAGAAATAAAAAATTTAGAAATTTCCTTTCCCACTCCGAAAGGAAAATACATTGCGGTGAGAGATATTAATTTATCCATTGAAAAAGGAGAAATCATTTCCATCATCGGACATTCGGGTTGCGGAAAATCTACCATCATGAATGCCATTGCAGGAATGAATACACCCACAGGCGGAAGTGTGGAGCTGATGGGGAAAACGATTAAAGGTCCGGGACCCGACCGAGGCATCGTTTTTCAAAATTATTCGCTGTTGCCATGGATGTCTGTGTATCAAAACATTTATCAGGCGGTGGACGCGGTGATGGATTGTTCTAAAAAAGAAAAACAGGAAATTGTACTTCAGAATCTGGAGATGGTGAATTTAATGCAGCACAAAGATAAATTACCCGGACAGCTTTCGGGCGGTATGAAACAAAGAGTTGCAATTGCAAGAGCCTTTGCCATAAATCCCGGAGTGTTGTTGCTGGATGAGCCATTTGGCGCTTTGGATGCCTTAACGAAAGGTACAATGCAATTGGAATTATTGAAGTTGTGGAACTTAAGTGGAAGAGATAAAACCATTATCATGATCACGCACGATATTGAGGAAGCTATATTTTTATCCGACAGAATTGTGGTGATGAATGACGGTCCGGCTGCAACCATTAAAGAGATTGAACATGTTCATTTAGCTCGTCCGAGAAACAAAATTGAAATAGTAAAAACGCCTGAATATATTGAATTAAGAGATAGATTATTACATCTCTTAACCGATAAATTCTCGATTGAAGATATGGGAATGGTGTATAAAAAGTAGGTGTGAAAAAAGCTGTCGAAAGGCAGCTTTTTTTATTGCATTTATACTTTTCCGTATTGGGAATAAACATTTTGCACGCTGTCTCCTGACATAGGATTCACAACACTGAGCGATTAACTTTGATTTTTTAACCGACCCAAACCAACTACGATGAGCAATAAAAATAATACTAAGGGGGATTGTTTTTCGTGTCAGAATCTTTCTTGTTTAATGAAGAAAAATTACGATGCCGATTCTTATGCCGATGTGGTGGCGAACCGCTATATCATTGATTGTAAAAAATCGCAATCTTTTATCATGGAAGGTGCACCGGTTCAGGGAATTTTTTTCGTGTATTCGGGTAAAGCAAAAGTCACCAGAACAGGTGCGAATGGAAAAGAACAAGTGATTCGTTTGGCTGCCGACGGAGATATTGTGGGGCATCGCGGTTACAACAGAGCTACTGTTTATCCTATTGCAGCAACTGCTTTGGAGAACACAACGCTGTGCTATTTTCACCACAAATATTTTACCAATGAAATGCAAACACACAACACGCTCACTTACGATTTGATGTTGTTTTATGCAGATGAACTGGATAAAAGTGAGGCGCGCGCCAAAAGGTATGCGCAGATGAATGTGAAAGATAAAGTGATTGATACTTTGTTAACCATTTACGATCGGTTCGGTCAGGATGAAAAAGGATTGCGCTTTGTTTTGTCGCGTACCGAACTGGCTAACGTTGCAGGAACAAAAAGTGAACAACTGATTCGTTCCCTGACGGCGCTTAAAAATAAAGGATGGATCAATTGTGAAGGGAAATATATTTTTATTGTTGATGCCGCTGCTTTGCGTAAAGAGATTGAGAAATTTAATTTTTAAAAAATGGAAAGTGATTTAAAAAACATTACTTCTTTTGTTGGTCAGAGCTACGGACCATGGAGTGTTTTATCCATTAAAACAATTGTGGGGAAGGGTCTTTCTTTAAGTTCTTCCATGGATATTGTAAAAGATATTTCAGTGGAAAAATCCGAAAACACCAATTGGGTATTGAAAGGATTTACCAGTAATCTCAGGTATACTAATCGTCCCGAAAAAATTGTTTTGGATCAGCAGCCTTCTGTTTTAGGAAAACCTGAAAATACTTTTGCTGCTTTTATTCCTATTAAAAAAAATGCAGAATGGTGGTTGCTTACGCAGGATGAAAGACGAAAAATAATGGCGGAGAATTCTAAACACATTGAAATAGGTACGAAGTATTTGTCGGCTATTTCCCGACAGTTGTTTCACAGCAGAGACATCGGCGAAGAGTTTGATTTTTTAACCTGGTTTGAATTTTCGCCCAACAACAGAGAAAGATTTGATGAGCTTATTTTTTTGCTGAGAAAAACGGAAGAATGGAAATATGTGGAGAGGGAAGTGGATGTGAGGTTGAAGAAAAAATGACGTTCTCTAACAAAAAATCCTCCTTCCCCTCGCACAAAACCCTCTGCACTCCTCCTTTTACAAAGGAGGAAGTTAGTTAGCCGGCACTACCTGAAGTGTGTTGTGAAAATGGATGAGTGTGGGCTTCTCCCTTTGTAAAAGGGAGAGTGCGGAGGATTCTGTGTGATGGCAAGAGGGATTTTATTTAACGACCGTTTTAAATACTGCCATATGGCAGTATTTTTTTTGTCTTTACGCTTCATAATACTTGTAAATAAACAATCAAAACATTGTATAATCTCATTGTACAGGCTGTACTATCCCAATACATTTGTTACATCAAAACTGAGTTCTAATAAAAAAACAAATGAGTATGAAGAATGACCTAACACTAAACAAACCCCTCGAGAAATTAAATGTATTGAGTTTTAAAGGCGTGCAAATGCGCACTTTTCACATTACCTGGCTAACCTTTTTTGCCTGTTTTTTCGCTTGGTTCGGATTGGCGCCATTGATGCCAACCATTCGTGCCGAATTAGGGTTGACAAAAGGACAAGTGGGAAATACCATTATAGCCGCCGTATCAGCAACTATTGTAGCGCGTTTACTCATTGGTCGTTTGTGTGACACCTGGGGACCACGTAAAGCATATACTGCATTATTAATCATCGGATCAATTCCCGTAATGTGTGTAGGTTTGGCAGATAGTTATATGACTTTCCTTTTATTCCGTTTGGGAATAGGTGTTATCGGAGCTTCTTTCGTTATCACTCAGTTTCACACCTCCATGATGTTTGCTCCTAAAATAAAAGGTACAGCCAATGCAGTTGCAGGTGGTTGGGGAAATTTAGGTGGCGGTATCACTAATATGTTGATGCCAGTGTTGTTTGCTGCTATTGTAGGAATGGGCTATACTAAAGGTGAGTCATGGAGATATGCAATGATTTTTCCGGGTGTATTGATGTTGGTAATGGCTTTTGTTTACTACAAATTCACTAAAGATACTCCTCAGGGAAACTATGATGAAATTGAAAGATCACAATTGCCAAGTAAAAAAACCGACTGGTCGGTATTGGGAGACTGGAGAGTTTGGGCTTTGGCTTTGTCTTATGCGGTTTGTTTCGGTATGGAAATAACTTTTGATGGTGTTGCTGCTTTGCACTTTGTGGATCAGTTCGGATTGGATCAGGGTGATGCGGGAATGTGGGCAGGTGCTTTTGGTGCTATGAATATTTTTGCCCGTGCAATGGGAGGAATCTTTGCCGATAAAATTGGTGCTAAATGGGGAATGAAAGGTAAAGGATGGTTGTTGGCTATCGTTATTATATTAGAAGGAATTGGTTTGGTGTTCTTCGCAATGTCGGGTAACCTCACTATGGCTATTATCAGCATGTTCTCTTTCGCTATGTTCCTTAAAATGGGGAATGGAGCTACTTACTCTATCGTTCCTTTTATAGATGAGAAAAACGTTGGTATGGTAAGCGGTATCGTTGGAGCAGGAGGAAATGTGGGAGGAATGATGTTCGGGTTTTTATTCAAATCTGAGTCTATTACTTATGTTGAAGCTTTCCAATACATCGGATATATTGCAGTAGTGGTTGGTTTGATTGTTTTAGTGACAAGATTTAAAAAACCGGTGAAAGTAGAAGAAGTGGTTACTTCAGTGGCTTAGTTTTTCATAAGATCATTTAATATAAACATCCCGCTCAGTCGGGATGTTTTTTTTTGTTCAGTTTTCACATTCCCCGTATCTTAGCAATAACTACTACTAATTAAAAAACTTGTCTATGAAATTCGGGGGAATTTTAATGATGTCAGTTCTGACATTCATAAGTGCATCGCATCTTCATGCGCAATGCACCGGCGGAGATGGTTGCGATGAAGTAAATCCAACGATATCTGCTCCAAAAATCATTAATAATGGCGATGTGGTTTGTTTTACAAACAGTATCAGTATTACCGGATCGGTTACTATATATAGCGGAGGAATTCTGCGTTTGTGTAACGGCACCCGCCTTAATTCCAATCAATCCATTTCGGTATTTCCGGGAGGAAGCATTGAGTTATATGGCTGTGCGCGTTTGGGTGTTGTTGGTTCCTTTACCGATTTTTATGATGTGGCGGTTGAATCGTGGTGCCTGAACTGTAATACCAATGCCTATCCTATTGATACAGCCATTCAAGTGTATGGGTCGGAGATTCTTACGGGATGGGTATGCAATGCAGTACTACCGGTAGAGATGCTTTCTTTTGATGTTTTTCTTAAAAATTCTTCGGTAGAATTAAGCTGGTCAACGGCTTCTGAAATCGATAATGATTATTTTACTGTGATGAGATCTTCTGACGGTGTTCATTGGAAAAACATTGGTTTTATTGGCGGAAACGGAACTGCCAATCATATTTCCACTTATCATTTTACCGATGAAAGTCCGGAGGAAGGCGTGAATTATTATAAATTAATCCAGGTTGATTTTGATGGTGCGGCTGCTGAATCTCCCGTTAGGTACATAGCACACAAAGGAGTGGATTTGTTTACAATGAAATCAAATGTTATTGATAATGCTACTTTGCAGCTCAATATTAAAGGAGAGCATGAAATACTTTTAACTGTGAGCGATGCAATGGGAAGAGTTTTATATACCCATGAAGTAGATCCGAAAATATCGTCAACGCTTACTGTTGTTCTGGGCGCTTACTCGGAAAACGGGGTGTATTATCTTAGTGCGGTTTCAGGAGATCAAAGGCAAACAAGTACTTTCATAATGAAGTAATTGTTTGCTTTTAATCGTTTTTTGATGGCTTACCAGTCGAAACCGAATTTAAGTCCCAACCTTATACATGGTGTTGTCGCTGCGGCAGTAGAAACGATAATATTTGAGTTTGCATCGGTTGATAACGACTGTTTGGTTAATCCGATAACACCTATAGAAACATAATAATCAATCACAAAAACATCAAACCAGTCGTAATCCTGATGTCCAACAGTAATCATGGCCTGTGTTTGGTTTTCTCTTAAATCAAAGCCCTGATCTGTTGTATTGTATCCCGCATAACGGGCGTTGATTCCGAAATAGGTTCCGAACATTGCATCTTTTGCAGGGAAAAACTTCAAAGTCCCTTCTACTGTAGGGCCGAATTTAAAAACGCTGCTGGTGCTGAAATCACTTTGTGAGTATAGGTATGTTGAATAATCACCGCCATAGGTAAAGCCCACGCCTGTTTCAAAAGATACTAAATCGGTGAATTTTCTTTCGTAAAAAAGTGCATAACGACCATTTATTAAGTGGCATAAGCTTAATTTCAGGACATTCGCTGAAGTAACAACAGTGCTTTTCGCCTGTGCCTGAGTATCGAAAACCCTAACGTTTGAGTTGTTGTCTCTGATAACCTGAGCCTTTGTAATCAAAGGGAACGAAATCAAAATCAATAGGGAGAGAAATAAATGTTTCATGTTTTTAAAATATTATTACATTTGCCGACGAAACTAAGAATTAAAATTCAAAAACCACAAAATGAAACATTTATTAATCGCCTTATTTTTGGCTGGATCGCTATTTGCATTTGGCCAAAACTCACCAGTAAAAGAATCCATAAAAGTAGAACTTGGTAAAGCCGAAAAACTTAAATGGAACGTGACTTCCTCAGGGATCATTATGGAAAACGAAACAAATTTTTATGTTTTGGATACCAAACACCGTTTTTTAGCAAAACCAAAATACTTCATCTCTATTTTCGATAAAGCGAAAATGTCTAAAACCAAACAGGTTGAATTGGTTCTTCCTAAAAGAACTGCAAGTAAATCAAAAAAGAAAGTTGCCGTAAAATTTGAAGGAGTTCAGGTGATTGGAAAGCACTTGGTATTAATCACTTCTTTTTACGACCGACATGCAAAAGAAACAGCGGTTTACCTGCAGTCGATTGATGACGCAGGAAAGTTGGATACTAAAATCACTGAAATAGATGTGATATCAAATTATGCGATTAATAAGGTATGGAGCTTCCGTCAAGGATTTCAGGTGATAAATTCTGATGATAAATCAAAATTTATGGTTATAAGACTGGATAAAGATTACGAAAGAAAAGCTGAATCAAAAATACATTTAAAAGTATTTGATAAAGACATCAATTCAGTTTGGTCGGGTGATTTAAAACTTCCCATTGCCGATATGATGTATAATGTTTTTAATTATCAGTTAGATAATGATGGCAACGTATATTTATTGACAAGAAAATGGAAAGTGGATACTAAAGTATCTGAAAAAACAGGGAAGATAAAAGTTAAATGGACTCTAAAGGATATGTTTAATCCTACCTATTTGAGTACCATTTATCACTATGATTATAAAAAAGAGCAGTTCAAGGGATATGATATTGATTTAGGAACAAAAAGAATTACAGATATTGTTTTTAAAGCTAATCCAAATAACAATGATATTATTTGTGCGGGATTTTATACTAATAAAGCGACTGGACTTGGATTGATCAGAAGAGGTACGGATGTTTATTTAGGTACAAGAGATATAATGGGTGGTACTTTTTATGCGCGAATAGACAAATCTACGGCTAAAGTAGTTGCTTCAGAAGTAAAAGATTTTGATCCAAACTTCACGAAGCTTTTCTCTAAAAAAACTTCGGGAGGCAAAACGGGGTCGGAATTAATAGATTTCGACTTGAAAAATTTTGTGATCATGGATGACGGTTCAGCAGCAATCGTAGCTGAAAAAACTTTTGTAAATCACTACTATTTCCAATATCAGGGAGTTGAAGTGGAATGGTATTCTTATCACTATGAAGACTTGTTGGTGGTGAAATTCAAAAGCGATGGAAAAGTAGACTGGTCATTGCGAATTCCTAAAAAACAAGTAACAATGGATGATGGCGGATATGCAAGTTCATACATTTTTAATGTGAGCAACAACAAAATGCACTTCATTTTCTTGGATGCTAAAAGCACCAATGCAAAACTGGATAAACAAATAGCCGCAAAACAAAAGTTGAAACCTTCTACTATGTTTTTCCCTGAATTATCAGTGGCTAACTTGGTAACTGTTGAAATGGACGGAACAATGAAAAGAACGCATTTGTTTACCTCAAAAGCAACAAACATGGTGATTATCCCTAAGGCTAGCCGCATGGATGACTCTAAGTTGAAAAATCAAAATTCTCTGTACACTTATGGAATCAATTATGATTTAGTACACTGGTTAGTTCCGTTTTTACCATTGAAATACAAATACAGCAAAATTACTTTCGAACAACAATAGTAGTTTGAAGGACTAATAAAATCCACTAAAAAAGGGTATTCATTTGAATACCCTTTTTTGTTTTTCAATTTTTCGGTAAAAATTAATTTGCATTTCTGAATACAAGGTGTTAAATTCACACTAATAGCATTGTTTTGTACTAAAACCATTGCCATTGAACGATTTAATAAACTTGATTACTAAGCGGTCGTATAACGGCCATAACAGGGAGGAAAGCATGAATAAAAAACACAAAATAGGGTTGATTGTATGCTGCCTGATGCTTTGTGTTCAGTTGTCAAACGCTGCAACTTTGTTTGTCACCAATACCAATGACGCCGGAGCGGGTTCTTTTCGCGCAATACTGGCCTCTGCCAGCAATGGCGATGTGATCAAGTTCAATATTCCGGGTCCGGGGCCTTATACCATCAAACCTCTGAGCGCTTATTCTGTAAGCAGACAGGTAACCATCGACGGATTAGTAGCCGGAAAACCATGGGTGGAATTCGACGGGGCATTGAGTACGAGCATAGCCGGTTTCGATTTTAATTCGGCCACGGGAAGCGGTACCGTCATTCAGGGGTTGGTACTCAATAATTTCAGCTACAACCCCAATCCTATGGTGGATTTTAATGCTTGCGCCATTTCCATTACTGCGGCCTCTAATATTACCGTAAAATCCTGTTACATCGGAACCGATGTTACGGGTACAACCGCAAAACCCAATAAACACGGGATATGGATCAACGGTAGTTCCAACAATACCGTAGGCGGACCGAATCCTGCCGACGGAAATCTTATTTCAGGAAATATGGTGCGCGGTGTTTGGGGTTCTGCTCAAAATGGAACGGCTACCAACAACACCGTTGAGAATAATAAAGTGGGAATCAATATCAATGGAATCGCTCTCCCCAACATTACGGGGGTTGAATTTAATTTAACAGCTAAAAACAATTTGATTCAGCACAACAACATCAGCTACAACAATGGCGATGGTTTGTCTTTTAATCAGGGTTCCACAGGAAATAAAATTTACGGAAATACTTTTTCGCACAACGGAGAACACGGTGTTGATTTTTTAAATGGTGATGTGACTACCAGCGTAGTTGGTGTGGATTACAACGGAGTGGGAGAACCTAACCAGATTTTCAACAATGGTGCGGCAGGTGTTTTTGTGAGCGAATGGTTTGATGGAAATATTTACAATTACGGTGCGCCTTCTAAAATTACAGTGCGCAAAAACAGTATTTATTGCAACGGTGTTAAAGGAATTGCCCTCACCGAAAAAACAGGTCCTTTTACTTCCGCTTCGGGAAATAATGGAAAATTGCCGCCGGTGCTCAACATGACTTCCAATGAAGAAAAAACTTTTGGTACGGCAACGCCCGGTGATATTGTTGATATATATGTGGCCGATAATTGCAACGCCTGCAACAGTGGCAACTCTCAGGGAAAAACATGGCTCACCAGCATTACCGTTGGGGCAGGCGGTACATGGACGTACACCAATCCAACTCCCGGCGGAGCCAAATGTTATTCTTTATTGGTTACGGCGACCAATGCTCTTGGAAATACTTCGGAGTTCGCCGGTATTTGCACCCGTCCGAGTGTGGATATACGCGATACAGCAACCTGTACTACCATTAATTTAAGTTTTGATGTAACGCATCCTTGCGCTGTTTCTTATTTATGGTCGACAGGGGCCACAACTCCAACGCTTACCATGAATAATGCTGTTCCCGGAAACTATTGGGTGGAGTTGAAAGGAAGTGATGGGGTTGCTGTGCGCGATGATTTTGAAATAAAAGGAGGTGTTCCTGTGGTGGTGAATCTCGGTGCGGATTTGAACCGTTGTAACGATCCGTTTAATCCACCGGTGGTTTTGGATCCGGGACTCTCCAATAGTTTTTCGTATTTGTGGTCAACAGGTTCTACGTCTTCTTCCATTTCGGTAAACCGAAGAGGAACGTACTTTGTAAAAGTGACCGATCCTGTGAGCGGCTGTTCGGGATTTGATACCATGAAAATTTTACCCAATGTTATTCCTGCGGCGGTTTTACAAGACAAACAATTCTGTCAGGGCGATTCAACTGTTTTAAATCCCGAAAATAATTTTACTTCTTATCGCTGGTCGACGGGTTCAACGGCCACTTCCATTAAAGTAAAAACTTCAGGGGTTTACTGGGTGGTGGTGACTAACGCAAGTGGTTGTACCGACAGTGTTGCGTCAACCATAACCGTTCATCCTATGCCGCTAGCATTGATCTCTCCGCGCGATTTAACGGTTTGTTCAGGAACAGTTGTGAATTTGGATGCCACTACTCCAAATGTAACTTATGCCTGGTCAACTTTAGCTACTACACCTACAATTGCTGTAAATACCAGCGGAAAATATGTGGTGGAAGTAAAAACCGTGAACAATTGTAAAGCAAAAGATTCGGTAACAATAACAGTTTTGCAAAGAGATTCGGCCAGTTTTTCTACATCGCCTTATTGTTTGAGTGACGCGCCAACACAGCCTTCTTTTCTGTCGGGAAATACTGCCGGCGGTACATTTTCATTTGATTCTAATTTGGTGGATGGCGCAACAATAAATGCAACAACAGGAATGATCACCAATGGCAAAGGCGGAACAACTTATGTGGTGAAATATCTTACTCCCGGAACTTGTAAAGATAGTATGACGCAAAATGTTGACGTGAGAAATAATCCTGTTTTTACTTTGCAACCGCAAGATGTTTCGGTGTGTGCCAATGATCCGGCGCAATTTCAGGTTGCAGCAAGTTTTGCGCTTACTTATAAATGGCAGAGTTCAACAGATGGGATTTCTTTTACCGATTTGAATGAAGTGGCTCCTTATTCAGGAACAACAACTTCTACGTTATTGGTGAATCCGGTGGATGCAACAATGGATCTGATGCAATTTCGGTGTGTGGCCAATTCGGCATTTTGTCAATCTATTTCAAATGCTGCTTCCATTTTCTACGGAAAAAGTATCAGTTTAAATAATCCAACAGCTTCACCTGTTTGCGAAGGTGCAAATGTTCAACTCACATCCACTGCCAATGGTGCTCTTTCTTATCAATGGCAATATTCTACAGATGGAATAAATTATCAAAATGTAGTGAATGGAGGATCGTATAGCAATGCACAAAGTTCTGTATTGACGATCAATCCTGTGACAGCGGCCATCGACGGATATTTTTTCAGAAACACAGCCACAGGTTGTATCAACAACGACACTTCTGCTTCGGTGGTTATTACATTGCTGCCCAACACTAGGATTACTATACAACCTCAGGATGATGCCGTCTGTGCCGGTGCCGATGCAGAATTTAAATTTTCGAGCAGTAATGCCTTGAGTTATCAATGGTTCAAGAGTACTGATAACGGTGCATCGTATTTTGAAGGGGGCAGTATGTCTCCGGTAACAGATGATTTTTGGATTACATTACAACAACCGATGGCAGTGAAAAATGGAGACCGGTTTTATTTCGTTGCAACAGGATCTTGTAATGCTGTTATGACGGATACGGTTGAATTTATAGTGACTGATCCAACGGCAGCCATCAACGCTCCAACTTCAGTTTGTCCGGGTGAACCTTTCGATTTAACAGCGTCTTCCAATTATCCGAATGCACAATTTTATTGGGACGGCGTTTTGGAAAACAACAATCCGCTAAGCAAAAGTATAACAACTCAAACTACTTACACCTTAACGGCAAAAGTGAATGGGTGCATGAGTGCTCCGGTTTCTGCAACGGTGCGTATTATTCCTATACCGATTCCCCAAGTGGCGGGAGATATGACGGTTTGTCCGGGAACGGAAGTGCAATTGGGAATTACAAACATCGATGGCTACACTTATAAATGGACGAGTCCCGAAAACGATTTTTCTTCTACAGCCGTGCAACCGAAATTAACGCCCGACAAAACCACCACTTATACTGTTACAGTAAAAAATACGGTGTGTGTTTATTCTATGGTGGATTCAATTAAAGTTACTGTTCAGGATGGAATGATATTGTATTACCCCAATGCCTTTACACCAAACGACGATATGGTGAACGATGTTTTTAAAGTGAGTGGAATAAATGTTTTGGATTTCAATGCTACCATTTTCGACAGATGGGGCGAAATTATTTATCAATGGAATTCACTCGATGGCGGTTGGGATGGTCGCGCTAAAAATCAAAATCTGGTTCAGATTGATGTGTATGTGGTGAAGATTTCAGCGACGGGAGTTTGTGATGTGCAGTCGGATGTTTCTACGGTAACGGTGATACGATAGTGTTTCAGAGAATGGATCGCTAATCTCTGGGAGTGTAATTTCAGATTGAAAATCATTACTGTTCGAAATCTTAAAGGGAGCTGAAAAGCCCAATCAACAAAAGATTTACTCAGAGATCATGGTTTCACCCAATGTCATTAAGTTAATAGACATTAGCAAACTAACATGAGTGTTTTTCTCGTAGAGACGCAAGATTTTGCGTCTCCCGTAAACCATATCCCGAGACGCAAAATCTTGCGTCTCTACGAATACCTTGTCCTGAAATTCGTTCGTAAGGACTTGCTGGGCGTGAAATTCAATATGTTCCGAACAGTAATGATTGAAAATCTGAAATTACGCTCTCGTTACACTCTCGGAAAAAACTATCTTATCACCGTCACCGATCCCAAAATCGGTTGTGACACCTTCTTCCCGTTACACATATTTTTCACATTGATTTTATACACATAAACATCTTCCTGTACCAAATGATTTTTTGCGATCCCATCCCAACCTGCGCCAACATCATTCCACTCAAAAATTAATTCGCCCCATCTGTTGTAAATACTTCCTTTAAAATCAATGATTCCTTCGCCTGCAATTTTAAAAACGTCATTCACTCCATCCTGATTGGGTGTGAAAGCATTCGGAATAAAAAGAGTAGGTGCGTCAATGGTAGAGATGACAACGGTATCGGTAACTCCATCCGGACAAGCGCTGTTTCGTGCATTGACAACGTAAACTGTTTTTTGCTGAGCGCGGGTACTTGGATTTGCCTCTGCCGATTTAAAATCATCTTCCACAGAAATCCATGAAAAAGTTTGATCACTGATTTCATTCGCGCCTAAAATAATTTCACTTCCCGGGCAAACCAATTGATCTTCTCCGGCGTTTACCTGAGGTTTTGGTGAAACTGAAATTGTTATTGGCGCTGCTTCGCTGTTGCATCCATTCACTGTTGCAATTACACTGTAGGTGGTACTTCCAAGTTGAGGTGAAACAGAAATTACAGCAGAGCTTCCTCCACCTTTCCATTGGTAAGTTGCATTGGCCGGAGTAGCAACGGCAGTAAGCGTTGCCGATTGATCCACGCAAATAGTTAATCTGTCGGCCGACGCAGAAACAATAGTGGTGTCTACTTTTAAGTTGGCTGATTTACTAAATACTGGATCGCAATTTCCTTTCACCACACTTCTGTAAATATTGCCATTCATAGCCATTGTGATTCCATGAATATTTAATTCGGCAGAATTTACGCCATCATAAGCTCCTGCATTTTTTAAATCGGAATAATTTTTTCCGCCGTCGGTACTCACCTGCCAAACATAAGCGTCGGCATCTGCAGAAGAAACCAAAAAGAAAGTTTGTCCGCCATAACACACTTCTTTGTCTTCAGGATGTTTAGAGATAGAAGGAGAAGTAAGCACTGATAAAGCTGCGCCTTTTGACGTGGCATCATACAGACAACCGATCACATGTGCACGAAATAAATAGCCATCCATATTTTTTGTTGCACCGTTGATGAGTAAAGTGGGGAAAGAAATATTTTTATAAATAGAATCGGCAATCACTTTATTGTAAGTAGATCCATTGTCGGAACTGAATTCCCATTCCATAGATTTTACACCTGTGGGAACCACTGTAAACGAAGTGTTTTTTCCTTCGCAAATAATTTGTGGGCTCGGATCATTCACCGCCGTGAGTGAACTTACCGTGAGCAAAGCAGCAGTGGAAGTATCGCTGCAAATGCCTGCTGATACAACGCATCGGTACTGATAGCCATCCATGATTTGCGTGACATTTGAAAGATTCAATTGCGCAGATTTTGCTCCGTTGTAATTGCCGCCATCCACAACATCAGAAAAAATCCCTGCTGCTTTTTTTTCCTGCCATTGATAAATAGCAACACCTGTTGCGGTGATTTTGAAAGAAGCATTTCCTCCGCAAATACTAATAGGATCAGGATTTTTTTGAATGACAGGCGTGGGATTCACTGTTACTAAATCCTGAGCCGTATCGGGACAAAATCCTTTGGTGATGTATTGCACAGTATAAGTTGTTCCGCCTTTTCCCTTGGAAATATTTCCGGTAGAAGAATTGATAGAAGTGCTTCCTAACACAAGCGGATTAACAAGAGAAAAACTTCCGCCGTTGGTAAATCCTTTTGCTTTTACAGGAGAAGGGGAGGAGGAATAATCGCAATAATCGGCAAGGGTGAAATCGGCAGTATCCGGCGCATCAACGATTACAGCAATGGTGTCGGTGTTTTTGCAACCATTGCCATCCGTCACTGTTACCACATAATCCCCGCTTTTATTCACCACTAAATTTTTGCCGGTACTGTTTCCCGGCGACCATAAATATTGCAAAGGAATATTTTTGTTGATGGCATCGGTTGCTGTTCCTGAAGCCTGAAGCGTTGTACTTTTTCCTTCGCAAAAGCGCAGTTGCGTTTTTAAACTTCCTATACTTACTTGCGGTAATGTAGTGAAGGTAACGTTGGAGCTGTCTTTAGTGGAGCAGCCGTTGACGTCGCTAACAGTGATGATGTATTTTCCTGAAACACTCACGTTTATTTTTTGCGTTTTTGCTCCGCTCGGACTCCATAAATAAGAGGCATATCCCGCGCCGGCATCGAGGGTCATGATTTGATTGACACAAGTCATCGTGTCTTTTACAATTTTCACAACAGGTAGCGGATAGAAAAAAACATTGATCGTGTCGCGATTTTTACAGCCGTTGGCATTCGTTGCTTCTAAAATATAATCTCCGGATTTGTCCACTGTAAGTTTTTGTGTTGTTGCATTTCCGGGTGTCCAGGCGTAGGTAGAAAAAACTCCCGCGTTTAAAATCACAGTATTTCCTGTGCACACTTTTATGTCTTTTCCTAAATCAACAACAGGAGGAGTTCCTACTTTTACTTTCACGGTATCGTAGCTGAAACAGCCTGTTGCGTTGGTTACTTTCACCCAAAAAGTTCCTGCGGAATTCACTAAAATACTTTTTGTTACAGCGCCTGTCGACCATAAATAACTTGCTCCCACATTGCCTGCATCGTAAGTTAAACTGCCCGAACAAATACTGGTGTCATTTCCTAAATTCACTTTGGGAGCGGCAATTAAAGTCAATGTCATATCATCGGGAGCGCTGTTGCAAGAACCACTTCCGGTGAGCGTTAATTTCACCGATCCGTTTTTTTTGTCGTTGTTGCCGGGAGTGTAAATTGCATTTGATTTCGTGGCATCATCAAAAGATCCGTCGCCTGCACTAGTCCATTTTACAGCAGAAAACAAACCTGCATTTCCCGCCAGCTGATAACTAGTGCCTGAACATATTTGTGCATTGGCACCTGCATCAGGTGGTGCTAATTTTGCGTTGATGTTGAGCCATTTAAAATCTTTATCGCTCAAGTCAAAACACAAGCCTGTTTCAGTTTTGGTGTAAATTACTTCTACTTCCAGAAATGCTTTTGGCGCTTTAAAAACGGAGGAAGGAGGAGTGAAGGAGCCTGTGGAATTTTGTCCGACTTTAACACCATCCACATAAAAAACATAAGTAGGATTGGCTGTCGGATTTGGAAAAGTAGTTTTATCAATAGTATGCGAAGCACTCATCAAAGCAGCGCTTCCTTCGCAAATCGTTGCAGGTTGTAAAAGAGTAGTTACTAATTTTCCTATGGGAGGAGTACAATTTATTTTAAAAATATTAGAAAATTCCGATGAGTTATTGATGCTTGTTGTAGCATGCGCCACTACAGCGCCCGTGATTCCTGATCCGCAGGGGAAAGTCCATTTTCCTGCACCGTCAGCATCTACACTTCCAATATAAGTTTTCCCCTGATTTTCATTCGTTGTTCCGCCGCCAGCGCAGTTGAAACAATTGGGATCTACCATGTACAAATCTACTTTTGAATTGGCGGGAGCGGTACCCACAATTTTAACCGGACTAACAGTGCTGTTCACCAGATCAATCACAGGTGTGACAATGGCATTGTTGCTTGCGCTGGCGATGGTGCTTCCTTTTCCTCCGTTGCAATAAATGCTATTTTTGCGGAAAGGAATATTGTTGGGTCCGCCGCTTCCATAATTTTCCAGATGAATTCCATCTTTGGTATTGTAGGAAATAATGTTGCCGCTTCCGTTGCCGTTATAATCGGCACCCACTTTTACATTGGTATTATTTCCCCCCGAAATTTCAACACCATTTCCATTGTTGAAACTGATGTTGTTGTTTTCAATTACAATGTCTTTGTTGCTTCCGCCCGTACCATGCCAAAGGGCGATACCATTTTTACTGTTGGGCATTTGTGTGCTGCCGTCGGCGCCTACGCCAATGAAATTATTGGTGATACTAATTCCTGTGCTGTTAGAAATATCAATACCATTTGTTCCGCTTTGATTGGCTTTAGGATCGGTGCCGTTATAGCCAATAATATTTCCTTTGATTTCAATATTTCCTGTAGCGCCGTTGATGTTGATTCCCGTTCCTTTGTTGCCGTATTTAGGATCGCCTTTTGTGCCTGTAATATCGATGCCTATCATATTTCCAATGATGTGAATATCGTGCGGAGTGCCCATTGTTTGTGTGAGCTGATTGGTGCCTGGATTCATTTCAATAGCATTTAAATTGGCGCCTGAAAAAACATTGTTTTGTACGATAATATTATTTGCACCGTCGCCGATGTGAATTCCTTTTTGTAAACCTGTACTTGCTGAACCGTCCGTGTTTACGCCAACGTAATTGTCTTCAATAATTACATCGTGAACAGAAGAAACATAGAACGCATGATTTTTTGTGTTGATTACACCTGTGCCGCGAATGTGCGTGCCTGATGCATCTCCGTATGTTTTGTGAGCTGAAATCTGCCAGGTGTCGTTATCGGTTCCGGTAATGTAAATCATCGGATTTCCTTTGGAAGCACCGGGTTGTGAAAAGCCGTCGATGAATAATTTGTCGTAGAGTTGAACACCCTGCTGAAGAGTTAAAACGTAAGGACCTTTTGTTTGTCCGCCTGCATATTGCGGATCAATATTAAAGAGAATAGTATCGGCGCCGCAGTATTGTTTGTAGCGCTGATCACCGGGAGAAGCGCACAAATTAGCGCCGCTCGTTAACCAGATGGCCACAGGTAAACTCATCTCATTAGAAATGAAATTACCGCTCGCATCAAAGTGCGCGCCCGCCAGCGCACCGTAATTTCCGGTAGGATTGAGGGAGTTTACTACAACTGTTTTTGCTTCGCTTGATAGAGTGGAAGCAAATAAAAAAAGTAAGAAAATAATGTTTTTAAAATTCCCGTTTTTCATATTAGTGTTAATTTAACACTTTAAAAAATTAAAAACAAATAAATTAGTGGTTGAATTAAAAATCCTCCTTCCCATCACACTATCAACGCGCTCCTCCTTTTTCAAAGGAGGAAGTTAGTTAGCTGGTATTTCCTGAAATATGTTGTGAAAATGGATGCGTGTGCTCTTCTCCCTTTGAAAAAGGGAGAGTGCGATGGTATTTTGTGTGATGGAAAGAGGGATTTTATCTTATCACCGTCACCGATCCCAAAATCGGTTTCGATATTTTTTTTCCGTCGCAAAGATTTTTCACGCTGATTTTATACACGTAAACATCTTCCTGAACAAGCTTGTTGCTTTTTATATAACCGTCCCATCCTTCGGCAGGATTGTTCCATTCGTAAATCAATTCGCCCCAGCGATCATAAATAGCGCCATTGAATTCTAAAATTCCTTCGCCTGCAACTTTAAAAATATCGTTGGTTCCGTCGTTGTTGGGTGTAAAGGCATTTGGAATGTATAAAGTTGGAACATCAACCGTTGTAATAACAATGGTGTCGCTTACTCCATCCGGACAAGCGCTGTTTTTCGCATTTACAAAATAGGTGGTGGTATATTTTGTTTTTGCTGTGGGATTGGCCTGGTTAGAAAAATAATCGTCATCGGAAGTCCAGACATAAGTTTGATTTTCCGGATTGTTTTTTCCTAAATGCACTTCGCTTCCCGGACAAACAATTTGATCTTCTCCTGCATCCACTTCGGGTTTCGGAGATACGGTTACGGATACCTGCGCTGCTTCGCTTTTGCATCCCTTTGCTGTTGCAACAACGGTGTAAGTGTGTGTTCCGATTTGCGGACTTACCGAAAATGAAGAATCATTTTCTCCTGTATTCCATTCATAAGTTGCAGCCGACGGAGAAGCTGTTGCACTCAGTTGTGCAGCTTGATCCATACAAATGGAAGTTTTATCCACACTTACATTTACAACAGTAGTATCCACTTTTAGCTTTGCATTTTTACTGAACACCGGATCGCAATTTCCTTTCACAACACTTCGGAATAAATATCCGCTCATCGCTACAGAAACATTTTGCACAGTTAAATCAGTAGCATTTGTGTTGAGGATGGTTGTATAAGAATCTCCACCATCTTTACTCACTTGCCATTCGTAGGAAGTAGCGTCGGGAGAAGTAACACTGAAGGTAGCATTGGCAGTAGCGCAGATTTTTTGGTCTTCAGGATCTTTCGTAATTACAGGAGAAGAAAGCACAGTTAATTGGGCTTCTTTGGAAGTAGCATCCTGAACACAACCGATCACTTTTGCACGGAATAAATACGCATCCATATTTTTTGTTGCGTTCTTCACCAGCAAAGTTTGTGAGGCAACATTTTTGTAAATAGCATCTTCGTTAACGGGATTGTAAGTAGCGCCACTATCGCTGCTCAATTGCCATTCAATACTTTTTGCACCTGAGGCAACAACAGTGAAAAAAGTGTTTTTGTTTTCACAAATAGTTTGCGGTTGAGGATCACTTACTGTTGTAATGGAATTGTTGGTGATGTTGATGCTGTCTGTGCTGCTGCAGTGATTTACATCGGTCACCGTTACTTTGTAAGTGCCGGGATTAGTTGCGTTGATGGTTGGTGTTGTTTCGTTTGTTGGCGTCCATATGTAAGTTGCGCCTGCATTTCCCGCATCTAAAAAAACGGTTATTCCCGAACAGATATTTACATCATTTCCTAAATCAACGACAGGCAAAGGATTCACTTTTAATTTTACAGAATCTTTATTGGAGCAACCGTTGGCATCGGTAACGGTTACTTTATATTCTCCGGAAGTGTTTGCAGTATAAGTTTGCTGAGTGCCTGAGGGTGTCCACGCATATTTGCTGAATCCTGAGCTTGCATCAAAAACTACGTTTTCTCCGGCACAAATATTTTTATCGGTACCAAGATCTACAACAGGTAAATCAAAAACTTTCACCAGTACACTGTCGCTGTTTTTACAGCCTGCTGCATCGGTGGCGGTTAATTTATATTGTCCGGTGGTATTCACTGTAAGCGTTTGTGTGTTTGCATTTCCGGGAGTCCATAAATAAGAAGAAAAAACGCCGCCGTCTAAAATTGTACTGGAGCCTTTGCACAAAGAAGGAGGTGTAAGTTTGATAACAGGAGGAGTGCCTGATTTTATTTTGATGGTATCGTAAGCCACGCATCCTGTGGTGTTGGATACTTTTACAAAATAAGTTCCTGCTGTGTTTACAGTAATATTTTTTGTGCTTGCGCCCGTCGACCATAAATAAGTCATGCCCGGATTTCCGGCATCCAAAGAAATATTTCCTGTACAAAAAGTTTGATCCGGACCTAAATCCACCGTTGGAGAAGGAGTGATGTTTACATTGAAATTTGCTTTTTGAATTTTATCGTTGATGTCGCTAACTTCCACCCAGTAAGGTCCGGCAGCATTTGTTATTTTTATTTTTTGTGTTGTTTCGCCTGTCGACCATTTATAAGTTTTCCAGCAATCGCCTGCATCCAAATTCAAATCGATTCCTTTGCAAACTGTTGTGTCCTTCATAGAAATTTTCGGCGGAACGCAGGTAGCCACCATTTGCGAAGTATTGCCGCCGGGTTCGGTAACAGTAGCCACTAATGAATAGCAACTAAAAATTCCCGTGTTGTTGGTGAACGACCAATTTCCACCCACTGATTTCACCGTTGCCAGATAAGTTTTTCCTTGTGAATTATTGCTGTTGCATCCATTACATCCATCCCCATAATACAAATCGATGGTTGATCCCGAAGGAGCAGTTCCGTACATTAAATCCTGAGTAGACAAGGAGTTGATCACAGGAGAAGCAATGGTGTTATTTCCGCGTCCATCCAAATTGATTCCTTTATTGCCATTGCAAAAAATACTATTTCCTCTGATGGTAGTTTTTGATGCAGCGCCGCCTTTGTATTGTCCGTCGGCGTCATCCTGCCATTCGGAAACATATACTCCCGATACTTTATTGTTGCCAATGATATTTGGTTTTCCAACGCCATTAATATCTAAACCAACAATATTATTGGTGGATCCGCCGCCTAAAATATCAACGCCATGTTCATCATTATTAGTAATTGTATTTCCATATACTTTGTTGTTGTAAGCATCGTAATTAATGGTTAAACCGTCGTGATCGTTGTAGCTGATGTTGTTGTTTTGTACAATGTTATTGAAGCTGTGTTGCACTTGAATGCCTATGTGATTGGGCAAAGGTTTTCCATCAATATCAACACCCACTAAATTATTTTCAATTAAATTGTTGTTGCTGTTTCCGATTAAATTAATGCCGTATTCTTTATTTCCGCTGATGAGATTATTTCTGATGATCCAGCCTGAACCGGTATTCAAAATAATTCCCACTTTATTGGGTTGTGCAATTTTTCCGGTGACATCGGTTCCGAAAAAACAATATTCAACGGTAACATTTTTTGCGTTGCCGTCATTTACATTTATTGCTCCAACAGCGTTGGTGGGGTCAATCCAGTTTTTTATTACCAGTCCGCGAATGACGGAAGAACTACCTCCGGGTTCATTCATATCAAATAAAACATGTGATCGGGTAGAGACTTGTGTGTTGCCATTTTTATCTTTCCAGTTGGCGCCATCCATTTCAATTAAAGGATGTCCGGGAGAGGAGCCCGGTTGAGACAAGCCATCAATGATGGTTTTTCTGGTCACTTTAGGCAAATCATTTTCATAAAAATGAATGACGAAAGGTCCGGGACCGGGAATATTAAAATTAATTACAGCACCTGCCGGATTGCCGGATTGGCCTGCTTTACGGAGTGCCCAGCGATAACTGCCCGGTAAATAATCTTCCAGGTTGCAGCAGGTGTCGCGCAAGTTGGTGACGGTAAAAATATCTTGAGAAAAAGAGGAAGTGAAAAATAAAACACAGGCAAGAGCTGCCAGTGTTTTATTGATTGCTATATTTTTCAAAAGAGGATTCATTTTTTATTCTTCTCTTTTTTAAATTTATTGTTTAATTATTTTAATCGTTTGCGTTTGATTTTCTTGTGTTACCTGAACCAGATACATTCCTGTTTGCAAATCTTTTCCGATAGAAATTTTATTGTTTTCAATTTTTAAAATTTCATTGAATACTTGTCTTCCGCTTAAATCATACACCACAACTGTAGCCGATTCATTGTTGTTGCCGCTGATCATCAAAGCAGTTTCGTTGGTGAAAGGATTTGGTGCTACCTGATAAGTTTTACTTTGAATCAAATTTTCAATTCCTGTGAGAGATCCCCAGCAACCTGAAGTATCACCGAGTACCACCCAGTCGATATCTAAAGTTCCTTTGAATGCAGTGGTATATCCGAAGATAGGATTGGAAGCAAAAGCAGGATTCGGACGCAAAGAAATTTTGCTGATTTTTGTTGCATCGAGATTTCCTTTGCTGAACCATGTACCTGCTAATTTCCCTGTGTAATCGATGGCGAAAGTTTGCCATGAAGTAGTGATGGATTTATCAAACACAGCAGGCAAGCTGTTGTTTCCCGCTTCCACATCGTTGATGTCGATTAATGAAATACGGAGTCCCATAGGAACAGAAGCTTTCACTTTTATGTACAGTGTTTTGTTGGTTGTCATATCCACCGGAGCTGCAATTGTTCCGTCGTTGGCCTGAACAGAAACATAGTCAAACTCTCCGTGTCCGGCAGAAGTAACATGTAGAGATCCTGCACTTTCAGTGAAAGAAAAAACACCGTTGGCAACAGAAGTCACGAAAGGAGAAAGTGTTGCATCATCATAAATATCACCGTACAATCCGCAAGTCCCGGTTTTGGCAACAATGTTGATATAATCGGTTCTTGTTTTAACATCATTTCCGCTTCCGCCGGTAACGGTGAGTGTTACTGTTTTTAATCCGTAGGTAGAATATTTAACTGTGTGCGGACCAACACCGGTGGCAGTTGCGGGAGTTGCGCCTGCGCCGAAGTTCCATGCATAAGCGCTGATGGTTCCGCTGGATGCGTTGGAGAAAATTACATTTTGGTTTTTATCTACCGACAAAGTATTGGCAGTAAAATCAGAGAATACAATATTGTCGCAACCATCGCCAACAGAAATTACATCAATAATGATATCCCCTTTAAAAGCCTTGTTAAAAGTTTTTCCGTTGAAAGTAACGGGATAAGAAACAAAGCCCGGATTTACAGAAAACTGCGCGCCGATGATGTTGTACAAATCAACCGGTCCGCAGCCCGCCAAAGCACATCCGTATTTATTGACAAGGAAAGAAGTGAAATCAACTTTGAAAGTCTGAAAGTTATCCGTCAATTCAATTTTATTACTGAAGGCACCATCGGTAGCAGAAACCTGATCGTATAAATCTATTTTCAATAAAGCATCAGCGTTGGATACCCCTGCAGCTTTCTTTTTAACTTTAAAAGTAACCACTGCTTTAGTCATAGTTGGATGCGAAAAATTAAATGATTTTGCATTGGTACCATCGTTGAATTTATAAGTGAAATAATCCCATTCCCCTTGTCCGGCAGGAGAAGAAATCACCCAGTCGGAACCGGATTGTGCGTGCGTAAAAGCATTGGGCGGACTCGCGAATTTCCCTACTGTAGAGGAACTATTAAAATCATCCAATAGCATGCAAGTAACAGTTGGTACAGCTTCTACAGTGATGTAAGAAGTTTTGGTTAAGGTATTGGTCAATCCACCCGGACCGGTAACGGTGAGTTTAATTGTTTTCAATCCTGTTGTAGAATAAGTCACGCTTACAGGAGCCGATGAGGTAGAAGAGGCAGGAGTAGCGCCCGATCCGAAATCCCAGGAATAGCCGGTGATATTTCCTGAGGAGTGACTGGTGAAAGTTAAGGGCTGACCGCTGTAAACTCTTTGTGTATTCGACACGAAATCGGCGGTGATACTGCCCGAGCAACCATTTTGTAAAGCCGAAAATAAAGTAGCGCTCGAGTGCAGCCAGAAAGGCAATTTGATTTCGGTTAACCAATTGGCTTTAATGGTAGGATTCGATTGAATTCGCGAATCACCGAAAGTATTGTTCCAGATGGGTTGTGTATCCCAGTTTTGATTGATGTAGCATAAAGCTTTAATAACATCGTTGTTGGCGTGGATCTGCGCAAATAATGGAGCATACCAGTTGTTCCAGAGTGTGGCGCCATCTTCCGACGCAGTTTTGTGTCCCTGCGGAGTTGCTTCAGCAATCATACACGGTTTTTTGTGCGTTCGCGCAAAGGAAATCATTCCGCCGCCGTTGCCTAAAAATCTTGAAAATCCAACCCAATCCACGTAAGAATCTCCGGGATACCATGCTGCTAAATTTCCTTCCGACATCTGGCTATCGTCGGCCTGCCATACAAAAGCAACGTTGCTTACGTTGGCAGCTCTGAACATATCGACAATTCTTTTCCAGGCTTTGATATAAGTGGCACCGTTATATCCATTGTGAGTGGCGTTGAATTCATAACCGATGCGCAAAAAAACCGGACGCGGATTTTTGGTGTTGATCCAATAAATTAAATTGTTGATGTTTCCATCCAGCGCTCCGTTGGCCGCCTGATCCAATTGTCCGCTTTGCAAATCCAGTCCGATGGAAATTACTGAGTTGTTGAAATCAGCATCTTCAATATAAGATTGCGCTCTTAACGGACCCGCGCCATAATCTGTTTGGTTATACAAACCGAGATTGTAAGTTAAATCGGTGTACGTGGTAACACCTCCGGGAAATATTCCGGTGTTGGTTCCGATTACATTTTCAACGTATCCATTGTGGTTGCTGTTGAGTGCCCCAACAGCATCTAAATCCTGACCGACAATCAGTAAAGCTTTTCCTGCAGCAGGTTCAAATTTTGCGCATTGAGAATAGCCCGTGGTAATTTGTAAAAGGGAGACGCATAGCAGGAGGAATGCGGTTTTAAGTGAGTTCATTTTTTCCATTTTTTAGGTTTGGTTAATTAATGTGTTATTAGTACACTATGTAGGTTATTGTGAATTTAACACTAATAAGTTGGAAAAGCAAATTAAAATGTATGATTTTTTGCAGAAGAGGGAATATGTCAATTTGTTTTTTCTTTCAAAATTTAAGTGTATATTAAACACTATATAAACAACGTTTAATTTTACCTCTTAAATAAAATCCAATGAATATTAAATTTTTATTTGTTTCTCTGAGTCTATTATTCTCCGTTGTAAAAGCTCAGGTGACATTGGGTTATGGATCTTACAGCACCAATGCATCGGGTCCGCCTTCTAATGAAGGTCCGTATGTAACATCCGGCTTTTCTAAAAAAATACAAACCACCGATTGGTGGACTTCTATATTATGGAGCAAATGGCAAAATCCGTCAGGTTTTTCTAATGTAATGCATCCGCATCCTTTTTCTTATCGCTGTCAGGCTGGTGGATTGGGAATTGGATATGCCAATACTGCTACTATATATAATGGTAATGCAGGAACGAGTTTTAATAACGATTATTCCTATAATTATTCCGAAGATTTATCGGTGGGATTGGAAGGTATTTCCTTTACTAAAACCGATGTGGAAGATTATTCGGATTGGGATGTGCTGGCGCATTGGGAAAGCGGTGGGAATATTTTACGTGCTCGAATGGGACATGGCTTTACCTTTACTTATTTTACCAAAGTGAGTAGCAAAGCGGTGCAGATTAAATCATCAGGAACGGTTGTAAATTCTTCTAACGTTTTACGCATTACGGTGAACGGCAACGGAGGGACTAAAAAATATTTTGCCGTTTTTGCACCAACGGGTGCAACATGGAGCGGTAGCAATGGTTCGTTTATTTCTGCATTGAACGGAAAAGATTATTGGTCGGTGGCGCTTCTTCCCGACGGTACTGATGCTACTTTCAATGCTTTTTCAAAATATGCATTTGCGTTTATTTCAAAAACAACGGTGGCATATCAATATGATAAAGCCGGTTCAAAAATAAATACTGATTTTGCGGTCACTTACGATAACAAAGAAGGAAATTCAAACGCTACTTTTTTTGCATTGTACCGTCACCAATGGTTGAATTCTTCGGATGTGAATACTTCGTATCGTTATGCTTGTCCGCGTGATTCCATGAGGCTGGTAGAGAAAGCAGGTTTTTTTACTTCGATGAATAATATAGGGTCTTTGCCTTTGATTCCGAAAACTTCTTCTTATAATAAATCAAAGCTGCAACAACTCGTTAGTGATTTTGCCAATCGATCTGTTTACAATTGTCAGGGCACCAATTGCAACGGCGGATATTACGGAAGTTATACGATGGGACGCTTTATGATTCAGGCCGGACAAGTGGCTTTGATTGCCGATCAGATTGGAGATTACAATTCACGCAATAAAATTGTGAATTGGATAAAATCGGAACTTGAGGATTATTTAAAGTACACGGGTGATCAGCGATACATCGCTTACAACAGTAAGTGGAATGTAACATACAACAACAGCGATATTATGGAGCATTGCGCGATTGAGTGTTTGAACGATAAAAATTTAACCTATGGCTATTGGGTACGTGCAGCGGCAATTGTAGAGCAGTTTAATCCGGGTTGGGCTGCTAATAATAAGTGGGGGCAAATGGTGGAAATGCTCATTCGTGATGTTTCAAACACCGATAGAAATGATGTGTTATTTCCTTTCATGAGAAATTTTGATGTGTATGCCGGACATTCATGGGCGGCCGGGTTTTCCGACATGCCCGAAGGGGCCGATCAGGAGTCGTCTTCTGAGTCCATCAACTTTGCAAGTGCGCTGATTTATTACGGTCAGGTTACGGGACGAAAAGATCTGGAAGAACGCGGAATGTATATGTATACTACCGAAGTAAATGCCAGTGAACAATATTGGTTTGATGTGGATGAAAAAGTTTTTCCTGCAACTTTTCAACCCGAGATGCTGGGCATCGTTCGTTCTTCAGCAGGGATGTATCAGTTGTGGTGGCAGTTGTTGCCGGAACATGTGCTGATGGTCAATACTTTTCCGTGGACGGGCGGAGCCTTGTATCTAGGGCGCCATCCGGCGGCTTGTAAAAGAATTTATGAGTGGATAGAAAAAGGTGCGGGGCAAAATGCTATTCAGAAATGGCAGGGCTATTTATGGCCTTATCTTGCTTTTTATGATCCGGCAAAAGCACTGAACGAATACGCTACAAAAAATTACGATTATTCCATTGAGCTCGAAGCGGAGGCGAACAATTATTACTGGTTAAACGCGATCAGTGAACTGGGGGAAGTGGATAAAAGCATTACTGCCAATACCGAATCTTACGTGGTGTTTAACAAAAGTGGTGTGAAAAGTTACGCAGTTTTTAATCCGCCGGGAGCACCTGCTAAAACCATTGATTTTTCAGATGGATTGAAGTTTTTCTGTCCGGCCGACACCTTGATTTTATTTCACAAAGCGGATGCTTTTGTAGGTGCTGATATGAAAGAGGAAGAACTGCATTCAAGGGTTGATATTTTTCCGAATCCAAGTACTTCTGTTTTTCATATTCGTTGTAGTTTACCGTCTTATCACTTGGTAGTGGTAGATATGATGGGTGAAATTATTTTACAAAAAGAGGTAGAAAGAAATACTTCAGTTGATTTATCTGATTATCCTGCCGGTATTTATTTTATTGAGATGACTGCAGGGAATAAAAGGATCTACCAAAAGATATTTCGACAGTAGTTTTTTACAAAAGCAGCTTTTTTTGACGTTAAAATAAAGGTAACTCAAAGGCATTTTTTTTCGTTCAATGAAGCGCACTGCTTTCTAAAAAACATTTGAACTGACATCTTATGAATAAAATCCTTACTCTATTTCTATTTATTTCCCTTGGTCAAATTTCTTTAAATGCCCAGTTGACGGGAATCAGATACATAGGTGCTACCGGGGATTATCCAACCGTTACTGCGGCAGTAGCAGCATTAAATACTCAGGGGATTTCGGGGAATGTGATTTTTAAAATTCAATCAGGAACTTATATCGAGCAATTCACCATTAATAAATTCAGCAGAGCTAATCCTACAGACAGTGTGATTTTTCAATCGGAAAAATCAAATCCCGATTCGGTAACTATTGCTTTTACGGGATATCCCGGACATAGCTATGTCGTGAAGTTGAATAATACGGAAGGAATCACTTTTAGAAACCTCACTTTTAAAAATGACGCGCAAAACAATTGTTTGATCACTCGATTTGTTGGTAACAATAAAAAAATCCGCTTTGAATACAATCAGTTTATTGTGCCTGAGGTAACGGCAATGAACGACTCGCTGCATATTTTTTATTCGGTGATGCAAAAAGACACAGCTATCATTATTAAAGACAATTATTTTGAAGGCGGGGATTACGCCATTTACCTTTCGGGCTACATCACCAATTCGTCTAAAGGATTACAAATCATAAACAATACCTTCAGAAAACAATACAAAGGATCCATCTATGTAGATACCTATGCGTCTTCAGTTTTCATTGCTAAAAACGATATTCATATAGGATGGAACAATCAGGCGTCCAACGGAATTTATTTAATGGACATTGATGATTCAGTAGCGGTTGAAAACAATAATGTTGCAGTGGCTCAAGGAATGGGAATTTATCTTAATACTTGTCATTCTACAGTAACTACAGATTTGACAATAGTGAACAATCGTATTTCAACTCTTAATGCCGATGCTTGTCTTTCCTTTCAGAATTGTAAACAGGGTAAAATCATCAGCAATACTTTTTATACGCATCATGCCGATCAGACTCATTACGCCATTTCTCTTGGTAATTTTGGAAATACAGCCGTAGAAAATAATTTATTTGTGAACGACAATGGCGGTGCTTTTATTCTTGAATCGGTTCCTTATGGAGGAAATACCATTAATTATAATGTTTTTTCCGGAAGTTTTCAATTGGGAAGATCATCGTCGGTTTTGTACTCTACTTTATCGCTATGGCAGGGTACGGGGTATGACGCCCAATCGAAAACAGCAACTTTCCCAACTTTTATTAATGATGATTTTAACGACTTGAAATTAAGCTGTAATAACAGCCCTTCCTTACAAATAACAAAAACTTTTAATGCTACTGTTTATTATGATTGTGAAGGAGAAATCCGTCCGTCCGCTGCCGGAGTATCGATATGGGCCGGAGCCGATGAATTTTATCCGGGAAATAAACAATCTTATATCAAAGGAACCGTGATATCCGGTCCCGATACCCTTCAGGCAGGTAAGGTTTATTTGTATGCAAATACTACCGCGCAACACAAATGGAATATTATTGATTCTATGGATATTCAGTTTGACGGAAGCTTTGCGTCTAAGGCAGTGCCTTTGATGAAATATATTTTACAGGCTGTTCCTGATGAAAATGATTACCCTAATTTAATTCCTACTTATCAGTCGGGTTATTTCAATTGGGATTCTACACAAACTTTTCTTTCCGATACCTGTAATGTGATTTATAAAAACATTGATCTTATTCCATTGCTGGCCACTTCTGTCGGCAATGCTAAAATCAGCGGATATGTATACAATGACGGATCTTTTAAAACCAATGATCCTATTCCGGGATTGGATATTATTTTAGATAAAATTCCACCTTCCAAATCGGTGCAGAAAACTAAAACCGATTCGTACGGATATTATGAATTTAATAATCTGGACACCGGACATTATCAGATAAACGTTGACGTTACCGGTATTTTGTTGGATTCTTTATACAGTGTTGACATCACTAATGCCGATAGTGTGTACACTAAATTTGATTATTGCATTGACAGTTTGGTGGGTGTTTGTTTCGGACACAGCGCAGTGTCTTTTGTACAAAAGAAAAACAGTGATATAAAAGTATGGCCAAATCCAATTCAAAATCAATTGAACATTCAATTTCCCTCAGGTAAAGAATCTTACCGAATAGATATTGTTGATATTGTTGGTAAACAAGTTTACTCAAAAGTAAGTACCGGAGAGGTGAAATTGATGGAGCTTGATTTAACAGTTATTCCCGAAGGAATTTACATTGTGAAAATTTCTTCTGAAAACAGTGTTTCTGAAATGAAAATCATCAAGCAATAAATTCTTTTTGTCAATGCGTTCATGAAGTAAAACATAGTAACTTTACTTTATGAACGATACTCATCTTTTTTCAAGTGTTTTAAATTCTGCGGTAAATCTGGCTGGACAAATAAAAAACTTTCCTGCAGAAGCAGTTATTATCAATGAAGACAGTTATATCAAAAGTATTCCCATTGTTTTGAAAGGGAGTATTCGCGTGATGCGCACCGATGAGGACGGAAAGGAAATTTTACTCTATTATATCAAAGCTGGAGAAAGTTGCATTATGTCGTTTCTGGGTGGAATGCATCACGAAACCAGCAAAATCCGAGCTGTTGCTGAAGAAGATGTGGAAATACTCATGATTCCTTTGGAAAAGGCTAGCGAGTGGGTGAAGGAATATCCTGAATGGACCGACTTTATATTTAAACTTTACCATAAACGTTTTGAAGAATTACTGGGTGTTGTTAATGCTGTTGCGTTTCAAAAACTGGATTCACGATTGTTGCATCTCTTGGAGCAAAAAAATCAATTGCATCATTCTAAAGAAATCTCCATTACGCATCAGCAACTTGCTGATGAGGTAGGAACAACGCGGGAAGTGGTTTCCAGAGTGTTGAAACAAATGGAAAATGTTGGATTGATCCGGTTAGGAAGAAATAAAATTTTTCTTGTGTAACATATATCACTGTATAGATCTTTTCATCGCTGTAATTTTATTTCATTAACCAATAAAAATTACAACTATGATTAACTCAATGAAAAGCTTGTTTGGAATCGCTCCTAAAACAAATTACGCTCAAATGATAAAAGAAGGTGCTGTCATTATTGATGTGCGGAGCAAAGGAGAGTATACAGGCGGACATATTCCTAAGTCGATCAATATTCCTGTTGATGTTTTGAAAAACAATCTTCATCTATTGAAAGATAAAAACAAAATGATCATCACTTGTTGTGCATCAGGTATCAGAAGCGGAATGGCAAAAGGGATTTTGAAAGAAAGAGGATATGTAAATGTGCACAATGGAGGAAGTTGGGCGAGTTTGAAAAACAAAATATAAAGATTGCCGTAGCACCAATTAAATTGTAAAAACCGAAAATTATGGAAGCACATTATTATAATATAGATGTAAAATGGACCAGCGATAGAAAAGGAATATTGAGTTCGCCTGAATTGCCTTCGTCAATTGAAGTAGCAACTCCTCCTCAATTTCCTAAAGGGATAGAAGGGGTATGGTCGCCCGAACATTTTTATACAGCTGCGATCAGCTCGTGTTTGATGACTACTTTTTTGTCGATCGCTGAATTTTCAAAACTTGAATTCAAATCTTTTTCCTGCAAAGCGAGTGGCAAGCTGGATCAGGTGGAGGGGAAATTACTAATGACAGAAGTTCATCTGGAACCGACAGTAGTGATTGGCGACGAAGCATTGCGTGAAAAAACAGAAAAGCTTTTGCATAAGTCGGAAGCGGCCTGTTTGATTTCAAATTCGGTAAAAGCGAAGGTAACGATGACGCCGATTATTGTTGTGGGGTAATTTTATTTTTTCTCAATCAGATAATACCCGCAGGTAGTAAAATAATTTCTCAAATAGGGAATAGCTCCAATGAGTTTAGCCTGTTTGCGCGGTTTTAATTTGAACTTGTATTTATAAATAGGATTGAACAAATACAATTGTTTGTTCACTGTTTTATAATTTTCGGCAGCTACAATTCTTTCAAATCTTTCCAAAGAAATTCCAGTGTCTTTAATGTCCATCAATTCATCAATGATGGATTGCGGTTCTCCGAATAATTTTAAAATGCCTCGGTACAAAAACTTTGGCAGCAAATGAAAATAGGGTAGAAGATGTAAAAATTTGCTGTTACAAATTTGCTGATGTCCGCCGAAAGGCATTTGCCATGGCGGAAAGCCGAAAAATATTTTACCGCCGGGAGCCAAAAACTTTTTTAATTCGTGCATCACTTTTTCCTGATGGGGAATGTGTTCAATCACATCTTTTAAAATAATAAGATCGAATAAAAAAGGCAGGTCCTTTTGCGGATCAATGTCGTAAATATTTTTGTTGATGAGGGTGAATTGTTCTTTTGGAATTTCGGCCGATAAGTAATGATTGGCCAGATCCAGGCGACTTTGCAATAATTCAATACCAACTCCTTTTGCGCCTTTTGCAAGAAAAGAACACAACACACCACCTTCGGCACAACCTATTTCCAGTACCTTCAGTGAAGCATCAATCTTTACAAATTCTTCTACAAAAGGATGTATGAACTCAGTAGAATTGTCTTTCTGCTGTAAATAATACTCGTCTTTATTTTTATGGAAATCAAAGGCCATTGTGAAAAGCAATTAATTTTTCCATCGGATTTTGAATGATGATGCCAACGCGGGTACCGTATCTTATGGCAACTTTCCTGAGTGTGTTGGCATAATAGTAAGCTGTGGAACCGATGAAGTTTATCGGTAATTCCTGATAGTTTTCGTATTTGGATACATGGCGCTTGAAAAACTGGTCCAGTCGCTCATCAATTAATTGTTGCATTACCGGATTTTCTTTGTGTTCGGCCACAAATCGTGAATAAGTAGCGCAATATACGTTGGTGTGTTTGGTTTCATATACTTCCTTCAACAACAATTTGCGGTTCATTTTAAATTCCTCCTCAAATTTTTGCTCCAGATCTTTAGGCAGTTCGCCATAGGTGTAATATTTAATCAGCTCGCGTCCCATATCGCTGCCGCCACCTTCATCACCCAGTAAAAATCCAAGCGAAGGTACATTGGCAACAATGTTTTCACCATCGTACAAACAGCTGTTTGATCCTGTTCCGAGGATACAGGCTACGCCTTTGTTTTTGCCGCACAAAGCACGGGCAGAGCCCAATAAATCATGGGTGATAAAAATTTCTGCATTAGGAAAAAACTCAACAAGCGCATTTTTTACGATCGCACACTTTTCATCCGAGGAGCAGCCTGAGCCGTAAAAATACAGCTTGTCGGCAACTGTTAACGGCAAATCCTTACCAAGGAAAGCCGGTCTCAATATATTCTTAATGTCTTCCGTGGAATAGAAATAAGGATTAAATCCCTGAGTTTTAATGAGGGTTACTTTTTTGCTTTCATCAACAAAACTCCAGTCGGTTTTTGTTGATCCCATATCGGCTACTACAAACATGCTTCGGATTTAATTGAGGACTAATATATTAAATGCATTGCTGATATAGAAATTTACTCTGTCTCCTGTATTTAAAGGCCCTTGTTTCTGAAATTTATTTTTCTACTCAAATACTTTTAGTTAGATTAGTTAAGGGACACTTAACTTTAACTTTACATACTTACAGTAAATGAATTCAAAAATTTTTGGGGCTGTATTCTTTTTATCTGCATTGATTTTAATATCATGTGAAAAGCCGGCCGGTCAGGGCGGAACATCTAATATCAAAGGGAAAATATTTGTAAAAGATTTTAATTCAGCCGCTACCGCTGAAATAGGCGAATTTTACGGCGTTGGCGAAACAGTTTATATTTCTTACGGCGATGATAAAGCGGTAGGGAATTCTGTTAAAACCGGTGCCGACGGTACTTTTGAGTTTTTGTATTTAAACAAAGGAAAATATACAGTTTTTGCAGTTTCAAGAGATACGAGTGTGCATGTGAGCGGATCGGATAAAGTATTACCTGTTTCCGTTGAGGTGAATATCACCGAGGGCAACAAAACTTATGAAGTAGGCGACGTAATCATCAATCAATAAAAAAATGAAATTTTTTACCACTTTATTTTTACTGGTGATGGTGTGCTGTGTTCATGCGCAATGGAGTGCTGATGCCGCAACAAATAATGTGTTATGCACACAATTGTACGATCAGCAGGATGTGAAAATAACCGAAGATGGAAAGGGCGGCGCTCTTATTACATGGTTGGATTATCGTGCCGATGCTGCCATGAAAAAGGGCGATATTTATGTGCAAAGAATCAATAGCAGTGGCGCTGTGTTGTGGACGGCCAATGGCATAGGCGCATGTGTTCAGGCGAGTGATCAAACGGCACCGGCCATCGTATCGGATAGTGCCGGAGGGGCTTTTATTATCTGGGTTGATTTTAGAAACGGCAACAGAGATGTGTACATTCAAAAAATAGATTCGAATGGAGTGGCGCAGTGGACAGCCAATGGTGTTGGAATTGCGGTTGGTAGCGGACAACAACAAAATCCGCGCATCATCAATGATGGTGCTCAGGGTGCTATTGTGGTTTATGAAGATTCTGTAAGCAATAAAAATATTTCGGCGCAGAGAATTGATGGCAATGGTAATATATTGTGGACGGGAGGTGGAGTGGTAATTTGTAATGCGAATGGATTTCAAATCAATCCTCATCTGGTCACTGATGGCAGCAATGGCGCAGTGATCACCTGGCAAGACAAAAGAAATGGTTCGGATTATGATATTTATGCGCAAGGCGTCGCAGCGAATGGAACCATACAGTGGACGAGCAATGGCATCGTGCTTTGTCAGTTTGCCACCACACAATCCAATCCTAAAATAACACCCGATTATCTCGGCGGTGCCATCGTTGCCTGGCAGGATAAAAGAATGGGAGTGGATTTTGATATTTATGCGCAATATATCAATGGCAACGGAGTAACACAATGGACCTCGGGAGGAAAAAGTATTTGTAGCGCCGCAGGTTCACAGTCGGCAATCGACATGATCAATGATACCTCCATCAACGGTGCCATCATTTCATGGAAAGACGGCAGAAACGGACAGATGGATATTTATGCTCAAAAAATTTCTTATTCGGGAACGCTGCAGTGGACAGCCAATGGCGCGCCTGTGGTGAATACTGTTTTTGATCAGATCAATCCCAACGTGATTTCCGATGTTGCGGGTGGGGCCATTGTAGCCTGGCAGGATTCAAGTGCCGGAAACTGGGATGTGCGCACGCAGCATTTGAGTGCAAACGGCGCAATGTTGTGGAAACCGGCAGGCATTGATGTTGGCGTTGCAGCCAATCATCAAACAGGGGTGAAAAATATCAGTGATGGAAATGGTGGAAGTATTTATGCTTTTCAGGACAAAAGAAATACGATTGATTTTGATGTTTATGTTTTTAAAGTAAATGCCAACGGCAATGCTACAGGAATTAAAAATTATGAAAAAAATCAATTTTCTGTTTATCCCAATCCCTCTCATGGAAATGTGAATTTTGTTTTTCCTGATGATGGTAAGTATGTGTTGAAAGTATTTAATTTATTGGGAGAGGAAGTGTTAAGTACTAGTGTTTATCAGCAAAATCATTCGTTTGATACGGGTGTTTATTTTTACAATATCAATAATTCACAACAACAAATCAAAGGCAAATTTGTTGTTGAATAAATTTTAAAATAATGAGAAAACTTACACTTGTTTTTATTTCACTTTTTGTTTTTGCAACCGCTACCCTTAGCGCTCAAAGCAAAAAGGATATCAAAAAAAATGCAATTAAATCCTGTACATCTATCGATACCGAAAATGGAAAAACGGTAAACAACAAAAAAACGCTTTACAACTCTAAAGGAAAAGTGACCGAGGAAGTGGAATATACTAAAGAAGGGAAAATTAAATCCACTAAAAAATATTTGTACAACAGTGAAGGTGACGAAACACAGGAAGAGGAATACGATGGGAATAATGTGTTGATAGAAAAGAAAATTTCCAAATACAATTCTTTGGGAGAAAAAACAGAAGAATGGATTTACGACAGTGCAGCCAAATTGAAAAAAAAATATGTGTATACCTACAACGACAAAGGTTTAAAAATAGAAAGAAAAACGCTGGATGCCGCCGATAAAGTGCTTTCGGTGCGCAAATACACTTATGAATACAAATAGTGGGGGAAGAGCTGAATAATATATTGTTGGAATTTTCTTCCATCGGTTTAGCCGATATGGAAAAGGTGAAACTCATGAACAGAGTGGATGTGAAATATACTTTTAACATCGCTCAGCTCAATGCTGTATTGCATCAGTTAAAAGAGCAGTACAGCGTGGTGGAAATTTCAGAAAAAAGAATTTGCCAATACAACACTTTGTATTACGATACACAGCATTTGAATTTATACACCAAGCATCAGAATGGAGAGTTGAACAGGTATAAAATCCGCCATCGTACTTACGTTGACAGTGAGCTTGGATTTTTAGAAGTGAAATTTAAAAACAATAAAGGGCGCACCATCAAAGAAAGAATTAAAGAAAAAGAAGTGCCTTACCAATGGCAGGAAAAGCATTTTTCTTTTTTGAACAGTGAACTCACTTTCGATCCGGCAGTGCTGCAACCTACCATTTGGGTGAATTACAAAAGAATCACTTTGGTCAATAAAAATTCTCCGGAAAGAGTCACCATTGATATCGATCTGGAATTTGTGCACGGCGACAGGCAGCAAGGATTGTCCGCTTTGGTGATTGCTGAAGTAAAACAAGATAAAAAACAGAAATCTCCTTTTATTCAGCTGATGAAAAAAATGCACATCAGAGAAGGTTCAATAAGTAAATATTGCATGGCTATATGCTATAGCTGTGAGCACGTGAAAAAAAACAATTTCAAAGAACAATTAAATAATATAAAACAAATAATTTATGATGACGCTTTTGCAAATAGCCACAGATGAGGTTTCTATAGAAGGAATGGATGCATTGATGAAAATTTCAGGCAAATTCGGCTGGCGCTTACTCATTGATTTGTGTTCGGTTTTTGTGCTGGTGCGCTTCATTTATTATCCTTTGTACAAACACCGTGAGCTGTTTTTTACTTTTTTCATTTTCAATATGGTGATTTTTCTCATTTCATTTTTATTGAATAAAGTGGAATTATCGATGGGTGCTGCCTTTGGTTTGTTTGCCGTGTTTTCCATGTTGAGATACCGAACGGAAGATATTTCTATTAAAGACATGACCTACCTGTTTCTCGCTATTGCACTGGGTTTGGTGTCGGCGGTCACAAAAATAAAAGACACTCCCGATCATCTGGAATATTTGTTTTTGATCGCCATCAAT
Organism: Flavobacteriales bacterium; assembly: GCA_023251095.1. GTDB lineage: Bacteria > Bacteroidota > Bacteroidia > Flavobacteriales_C > JAHEZL01. The sequence continues at coordinate 8,028 of JAHEZL010000019.1, read as the reverse complement.
TTTGTAGTGCTGCTCACTACCTATCTTCTGGAAAGTAAAACCATTATGAAGAAAGAGGAGGCTAAAGTGATTATGTATGAAAATATTGAATTGATAAAACCTGAACACAGAGAAGAAATGTTGCAGGATTTGAAAAACAGAACCGGAATTAATATTCATCGCATATCCATTCAGAAAATTGATTTTTTAAGAGATACTGCTCAAATCAAAATTTATTATTTCGAGGATTAAATGAAAAAAAAAATTCTCGCAATATTGTTGGTTGTTTACTCTTTTTCAGCGTATTCTTATGACGACTTGTACGTAAAGGATGCGCAGTTGTGGTTCAATCTCTATATTCGTGTAAAGCTTAGTGATCGCTGGGATTTTCATTTCGATCAGCAAGACAGATTTACTAATAATATGTCGAAATTTGAATTGGCTTTTGCCGATTTCGGATTCACTTACCACCTCAATAAAAAAGTGAAATTTCTTTTTGATTATAATTTCATTGCTAAAAAAAACAAAGGCTTTTTAAGTGAGCGACATCAGTTTTATACGGCAATTTGTTTAAAGCACGAATACAGAAAATGGCGCTTTTTATACAGGAATATGTTTCAGTATGAATTGATAGATCCGTATACCAGTAAATATGGTTTAACGCCTTTGTACTACGACAGAAACAAAATCACCATCAAATACGACTTCAATAAATGGTTTACTTTTTATGTAGCCGATGAAATTTATTTGCCTTTAAACAATCCTAAAGTGATTGGCTTCGATAAAAACAGAATTTTTTTCGGCTTGTTTTACAATGTCAACAGAAGGCAAATGCTGGAGCTGTATTTTATGAATCAGCAGCGTTTGCAGTTTAGCGAGTGGCCGCGCTACGGAGGCAATATGTCGTCCAATCAATTTTTAATGGATTTTATATATGGCATCGGTTACTGCATAGAAATGTGAAATCCGTTTTTTAAAAATCAATAATGGAAATTCCGTTTAAAATGCTATTTTAAAGTACCTACACACTATACTTATGAATAAAAAAATACGCTCGTTTTTTTGCATGCTCTGTTTTTACAGTATTTGCAGCGCACAATCTGTTTTACCGACCAATACGATAAGCACTAATTTTAATAGTGGTTTTTACAATGCCGCCTTTACTTTACAAGTGAGTTCAACTACGGTTGGCGACAGTGTATTGTATACTTTGTATGGCAGTGATCCGCGCATTGCTTTGGGTGCAACTGTTAAAACAACTCCCTTTACTATTTTGATTGATCCGACATCTGCTACAGGCAGAGACAAAACTCCGGCGGTGACGCTAAGGTTCGTTAAAAAAGTGAACGGACAGTTTTCTTTGCCCGGCAGCAAAACTTTCATATTTATTAATTCGGTGAAAACGCAGGGCAATCCTGCGGGCGCTTATTGGCCTGCTCAAAATCCTATTAACAGTCAGGTATTGGATTATAACATGGATACCAAAGTGGTGAACAATAATCTTTACAAAGATTCTATTGATGATGCCTTATTACAAATTCCAAGTATTTCTATCATTACCAAACAAACCAATCTCACTGATGCTGCAACAGGAATTTATGTTAATCCGGATGGAGATGGTAAAGCCTGGGAGCGTGAAGCTTCGGTTGAATTGATCAACCCTGATAACAGTCCGGGTTTTCAGATAGAAGCCGGACTCCGTGTTCGCGGCGGTTACAGCAGAAGTACCGATAATCCGAAACATGCTTTTCGTTTGTTTTTCAGAAAAGAATATGGCTACGGTAAATTAAAATTTCCTTTGTTTGGCAATGAAGGAACAGATGAGTTTGATAAAATTGATTTGCGTACGAGTCAGAATTACTCATGGAGTTTTTACGGAGATACCCGCGGCATTATGCTGCGTGATGTTTTCAGTCGCGATCTTCAGGGTGCTATGGGACAGCCTTATACCAAAGGACATTTTTATCATTTGTATTTAAATGGAATGTATTGGGGAATTTATCAAACCGATGAAAGACCATCGGCTGCCTTTGGCGAAACTTATATGGGCGGAAATGCCGACGATTATGATGTGGTAAAAGTGGAAACCACTTTAAATTATGTCATTGAAGCCACCGATGGTAATTTAAATGCATGGCAAAATGTATGGGATATCTGTCAGCAGGGCTTTGCTTCCAACGACAATTATTTTAAGTTGCAAGGCTTGGATAACACAGGGAAGCGTGATTCAGCCTTGCCGGTGATGGTGGATGTGAATAACCTGATTGATTATATGCTTCTTATTTTTTACACCGGAAATGTGGATGCTCCGGTTTCTGAATTTTTGGGCAATGATGCGCCCAATAATTTTTATGCCATCAGAAACAGAAATGGAAAAACCGGATTTAAATTTATTGCCCACGACAGTGAACATACTTTATTGGTGCAACCGGGAACTGCAGGTTCGGGGATTAATGAAAATCGTGTGAACATTGGTAGTAACGGAGAAATGGTGGTTACTACTTTTGATAAATTTCAACCGCAATGGCTGCACTATAAATTGTGTTCTAACGCTAATTATCGCGCGCTTTTTGCCGACAGGGTGTACAAACATTTTTACAATAACGGAGCGATGACCGTTGAAAACATGCAAAATATTTTCAGAAAACGCGCTGCCGAAATTCAAACGGCCATCATTGCCGAATCTGCACGATGGGGCGATGCTCAAAGCTCTTGGTCGGCAAATACCAAAGCAAACGACTGGCTGCCGGAAATAAGTAATGTAATGAACAATTTTTTTTCACCGCGAAGAGACATCGTATTGCAACAGCTGATTGATGAAAATTTATTCCCTGATCTTCATGCTCCTCTTTTCTTTTTTCAAAACATTGCGTTGGAAAAATCTATTTTAAAAACTACTGCAGGCAGTACCATGAAATTAAACAACGACAACGGACAGGGTGTGATTTATTACACTTATGACGGTAGCGATCCAAGAGCTATTGACGGCGCCATAGCTTCTTCTGCAACGCAAATCAACAACAATGATTTATTTACAATCAATACCGGAGGTGTTTTAAAAGCAAGGATTTATGCGAGCGGACAATGGAGTGCTTTGCATGAATTATTAATTTATCTGCCTGCTCAACTGGAAAAACTAAAACTCACGGAAATTCATTATCACCCAAAATCAAATGATGTGAAAACAGATGCTAAAGATTTGGAATTTATTGAATTGAAAAATACAGGAAGTGTTGCTTTAAACTTAAGCGGATTATCCGTTTCAGGCGGCATTGAATATTCTTTTCCGGATGGCACTATCCTGCAGCCCGGAGCATTTATTGTATTGGCGGCTCAGGATTCGGTGTTTAAAGCCAATTACAACTTCAGTCCTTTCGGAAATTACCAGCACAACTTAAGTGACGGCGGAGATAATTTGTTGTTGCAACTGGCTAGTGGTGATACTTTGATTTATGTGAATTATCTCAATATTGCTCCGTGGCCAACGCAGTCAAATGGTTTCGGTCCGTCAATGGTGTCAACGCTTACTAATCCTGTCGGCAATCAAAACGACGGAAGCAAATGGGTGGCTTCTTATGTGGTAAATGGTTCGCCGGGTAAAGATGAACCTTTTGTAAACAGCGTTGCGCTTGCGCAAAATGTGTACACTAAAATATATCCTAATCCTTTCACTGATTTGATAGTAGTGGAGGTTTCTTCTTCGTCTTCCAATGCATATGATGCAAGCATTTACAGTACCCTGGGCGAGTGTGTGCGAAAAGTATTGATTTATGCGTCGGCTCCGCAAACAATTGATGTTAATGGTTTACCGGATGGAGTGTATTTTTTACAAATCAGTAATCCGGATTTTAAACAAACGGTGAAGCTGGTAAAAACAAATTAGTTTTGTAGAGACGGAAGATTTTCCGTCTCCGGCCATGATCAGAGACGCAAAATTTTGCGTCTCTACAAGAATTCGAAAAAATCTTCAGATTAACATTAATTTTATTTTCAACTCTCTATATTCGTTGAATAATAATTAATTTACCTGAATGAAGCTATTTATGAAATTGAAATTAAGCATCCTCGCATTGGTTGTATTTTTAGGGATAGTAGGTTTTTACACGCTAAAGCCCGATCCTACCAAGCTGAGCAAAGAACAGGTGATTATAGGTTATGTTTTTCAGGTAACAGGAACCTACCATTATTTGAATTTAAAAATCGACGATGCGTATTCCAAAAAGGCTTTCCATCAATACCTGAAAGCGATGGATTACAACAAAAGAATTTTACTGGCTTCGGATGTGCAGCAATTGCAAAAATATGAAACGAGCATTGACGATGAAATTAACAATGCGGACCCCCTCAATTTATTTGAAGAATCTTTAGTCCTAATTCAAAAAAGAGAACAGGAAATTCAGCCTTACTATAAAGAAATGCTGGCCAAGCCGATGGATTTCTCGGTGAAAGAAAGTGTGGAAAATGAAGCCGACAAAAGAGGATTTCCAAAAACAGAAAAAGAAAGAAAAGAGTTGTGGAGAAAGTTGTTGAAGCTTCAGGTATTGTCGAGATATTACAATTTAAAAGATGCCCAAAGTTCAGATAGCATTAAGGTAAAAAAAGCAGATGCCGATCTGGAAAAAGAAGCCCGCGAAAAAGTGTTGAAAAGCTATGATGAATGGAGTAAAAGCATTCAGCAGGTTGACAGGATGGAGCGCTTTTCAATTTATGTAAATGCTTTGCTCAGTGTTTACGATCCCCACACTTCGTACTTTGCACCACGCGCAAAACAGGATTTTGATATTTCAATGACAGGTCGTTTGGAAGGTATTGGCGCTACGCTTTCAGTAAAAGACGCGTATGTAAAAGTGAATGAAATTATTCCGGGTAGTGCTTCTTCCCGACAAGGAGAACTGGAAGCCGGAGATTTAATTTTAGAAGTGGCTCAGGGTGCTGAAAAAGCGGTGGATGTGGTAGACATGCGTTTGGATAAAGTGGTGAGCATGATTCGCGGACCAAAAGGAACGGAAGTTCGACTCACCGTAAAAAAAGTAGATGGGACAACACGCATCATTAAAATCATCAGAGACATTGTAATCATTGAAGAAACCTATGCAAAGTCGGCTATTTTACAAAGAAGCGGTGATGCTGCCCGTTACGGATATATTGATATTCCTCAGTTTTACGCCGATTTTTCGGGCAAAGGCGGCAGAAATTGTTCCGACGATTTATTGATAGAAGTAGAGCGCTTGGCCAAAGAAAATACAAAAGGAACCATCATTGATTTGCGCAACAATGGTGGCGGTTCATTACAGGATTGTATAAAAATGATTGGCCTTTTCATTGAGCAGGGGCCTGTAGTAATTGTAGATGATAAAAGCGGAGAGAGTCAGGCTTACAACGATCCTGATCCACGCATCAGAGATACAAAACCATTGATCGTTTTGGTGAACGGATTCAGCGCCAGCGCTTCCGAAATTTTTGCTGCGGCTATTCAGGATTACCATCGCGGACTAATCATCGGTACTGCTTCCACCTTCGGAAAAGGAAGTGTACAAAGGTTTTTTGATCTCGATGAATTCATGCCCGATCAAAGTGAATATGCGTCTTACAAATCTTTGGGAGAGATAAAACTTACGATGTCGAAATTTTTCAGAATCAACGGAGGCGCTACTCAATTGAAAGGTGTGGTACCCGATATCATTCTTCCTGATGTGTACTCAAAAATGAAATCGGGGGAGAAAGAAGAAGATTTTGCAATGCCGTGGACTAAAATACGTCCCGCTGTTTATCAGTCGTTTAAACCTGAGCCGAACTATAAAATGCTTGGTGCTTCAGTGAAACAACGCGTAGATACTACCGCTTTCTTTAAACAGCTCAATGCTCATTTACTGTTGATGGAAAAAGAGGAGAAGAACACCGTTCAAAGTTTGTTGTATGCCGATTACGACCGGGAATCAAAGGCTTTGGAGGCCAGCAGCGATGCTCTGGGAGCGGTTGCCAAAAGAATGAATGGCATCAGCGTGGATTATCTGCGCGATGAAAAAGAGTTCATTAAAACCGATAAGGCGAAAAAAGACAGGTTGGAAAACTTTCACAAAAGCCTGCTGAAAGATGCTTACATCTATCAGGCCTTGATAACACTGTCGCAAATGAATTAATTCAAATGAAAGAAAAGTATTAAATAAGCAATAACGACTAAGGGGAGAACCACAAATATTTTACGGTCTTCAATAACAAACTTATAGAGTCGATCAAGTAAGGATAACATAGTGTTCTAGGTTTTGGGGAACTTAAGATAGTAAAAAATAGTTATGATGCAAAAGTTACTTTTGATGAAATTGGTATTCTAATCAGGAATTATGAAATTTAAATTTTAAATAAAAAACTATGGAAGAATTTGCGCAAATGTTGATGTATACAGTGCCGTCAGTGGTGGTAGGTGCTATTGCTTACTTGTTGGTACACCGCCTTCTTCAAAATGAGCAAAACCGCCATTTGATGGAGGTTAAAAAAGAAAACCTCAAATATTCAACCCCCATTATATTTGGCGCCCACGAAAGATTGATCTTGTTTTTGGAAAGAATGCAGATGTCCTCTGTTATTTCCCGTGTTCACAAACCGGGAATGAGTGCGCGTTTATTGCAAACTGCACTTATCAATGAAATTAAAACCGAGTTTGAATACAATTTGAGTCAGCAATTGTATGTCTCTAAAAATTCCTGGGATCTTGTAAAAAAAGCCAAAGAAGAAAGCATGAAGTTGGTGAGCATGGGAATGATGAAGCTAAACGATGGCGCTACTTCTATAGATTTGGCGAGAGAAGTGCTCACTATTGCTTCTGCTCAGGAACAGGATTGGACTCAAAAAGCCATTGATGTGCTGAAGGCCGATTTACGAAAAACATTTTAAGTGGATATTTCCTCTTTCAATCCCGATTTTCATAACAAAGAAGGGAAGACGTTTGTACTTCCAAAGGATTTGCTTTCCGATTTACGCAAGGGAAGTAAACAGGCTTTGGCGAAAGCCATTACGTTGACCGAAAGCACCAAAGAAGATGATCGTCAAATGGCAAGAGCTTTGGTGCAGGAGTGCAGCAACGAGGGAAAGAGCATTCGCATTGGTATCACAGGTGTTCCGGGAGTTGGTAAAAGTACTTTCATCGATCAGCTCGGGACTTACCTCATTCAGCAAAAAAATAAAAAAGTAGCGATTCTCGCCGTTGATCCCAGTTCGGGAAGATCAGGCGGAAGTATTCTCGGCGATAAAACCCGAATGGAAAAACTGGTGATGAATGAGGCGGCTTATATCCGTCCGATTCCATCGCGAAAAGAATTGGGTGGCGTTACCTCCGGATTGTCGGATGCGATAGTGCTTTCCGAAGAAGCCGGTTTTGATGTTGTTTTTGTGGAGACGGTGGGAGTGGGGCAATCGGAAACTGAAGTCGCGCAATTGGTAGATATTATTGTTTTTCTTTTGCTCCCGAATTCAGGTGATGATTTGCAAGGCATCAAGCGCGGAATCATGGAAGAGGTGCATGTGGTAGCGATCAATAAATCTGAAGGAGAAAATTTACAGGCGGCAAAAAAAACAAAAATGTTGTTGGATACCGTACTGCAAATTATGCAGGGACCCGTGGAAGGGGAGAAAAGAGAAGTGTTGTTGTGCTCAGCACAGGATGGTAACGGAATAAAAGAGTTGTGGGAAAATGTTGAAGCGCTGCAAAACAGAATTGAGAAAAGTACCTGGCTGCATGAAAACAGAAAACAACAAAAAGTAAATCGTTTGCGCACTTATTTGGATGCTATGCTGCGCGATTCTTTTTATCACAATTCAAATGTAAGCGACGCTCTTGCAAAATATACAGCAGAAGTTGAAGTCGGAAAGTTAGATGCTTACAATGCCGCGTTGGAGATATTTAAGAAGTTTAAATAACACCGCCGTTATCATCCTCTACGTCATCCTATGTTTGTGCAAACGAATAAAAATTGATTTGTTCGTAGAATAAACAGAAGGAAAAAGAGAAAGGAGCAAAACAATCAATCGTCATAAGGCAAAAAGCCCGATCGC
>JAHEZL010000037.1 GCA_023251095.1 Flavobacteriales bacterium | reverse complement strand
CGTGTTTGTGGTGGGCAAAAGCGTCGGACGCAGGACGGTCGCGGCTTAAATATCAGTCGCGTTTGCGAGTCGATTTAGGCCAAGGATGGCCTAAATCAATCACGAGCTAGCGACTACACTGAAATTCTTCTTGCCTAGCTGTATCTGCTTTGGCGGGAACATTCTTGGGATGTTTGTAGCTGAATTTGTGCTCTTTCAACCATTTCGTCATGCCTGATACGGTGTAGCGTATTCCAAATTTCGTTTCAACATAGGCACAAATATCAATCACTCGAGTATACGTTGTTTCTGCAATGTGGGTATCTAAGGCGCGTGTTTGAGCATCATCAAGTTTGCTATATGAGCCACCATTTTCAGGTTTTAATTTCTCGTCGGTAGCCCAGTCTGTTAAATGCTGTCGGACTGTTTCCTCATGTATACGCAAGGCTTGAGCAATCGCTTTATTTTTCCAGCCTTCATTTTTCAACAGCACGGCTTTTATGCGATCGGCAATACGCCTATCGTCTTCATACCGATGCCGTAGCTCCAAATCTTTTTTTTGCTCTTCACTGAGCGGATGAAATCTCATGCCGGTATTTGTAATCCATTTCAGAAAATTTTTCCAGTACTTTCAATGGCGATGGGTATATACAGACAGCTCTTTATTCAGCAGCGCAAAATGATGTTAATCCATGTTTATATATGGAGAATATTTTGCGAAACAAAGTGAATGTTATGAAAAACCCAGATAGCTGGCTACCTTGGAATTATCATAAAACTCTGGAGGCATTAGAAGCATCCAATGGCCGCCAAGGTTTTTCTATAAAACCTGGCTGACCTTGATTCAAAATAATTAGCAATACAGTGGTGCAGATCCGTTCATCCTGGTTTTTTGGCCAATGACGTAATGTGCCACGCGAAAAGCGTTTGTGCATTAACCAAAATCCGCTGCCATCAAAACAGAGCAATTTAATAGCTGTGCCTTTTTTATTTCTAAAAGCAAAAACTGCACCAGAAAAGGGATTTTGTTTTAATTTACCACGGCAAATCCCTACAAGTGCATCAATACCTTTGCGAAAATCAATAGCATGCACCTGCATAAAAATAGATTGCTGAGGAGCCAACTGGATCATAATGAATTAACCATTAGTGGCAGGCAATAAGGTAGCTGCGATGAAGGTAGTTTTAAAGTTAAAACCTTATCTGCTTTTTGTAGAGTTAATTCACATGTTACAGTTGATGCTGGAGGTAAATGTGCAACAGCAAACCCGTCGGAATGAGCCTGGTCCTTGTTGTTTATTAGACAAAATCTCTTTAGTTGAAAACTATTAATTCCCAAGGTTTTACAAATAACCTTATCACCGTGAATTGGCAATAATTTTTTTACTCTAACCCATAATTCATCAGGAATTTTTTCACCAATGTATCTTCTGGTGTTTCGCCAAATTTTAAAATCATGAGCCAGTTCTTCTAGTGTCATAACTTATTTCTCCAGTTAATGATGGGAACAATAAGTTTAATCTAGGGCTAAACTTGTGTCACACAGGCCTGCCGAAGGGACACTTTGCAAGAGGTTACAGGCGCCGCTGCTATTAATATTGGCTCTCCCGGAATTCCGGTGGTATGACAAAATTTAGTTCATACAAATTGTTCGTAGCCATTTAAATCTAGTGATATTCTTTAGAACAACCTGTTTATATCGAATATTCCATAACAACGTCGCTTAATAACCTTTATTTTGTTATTTAATCCCTCAACAAAGCCACTATTTTTTCTCTGTCTGTGATAAAAATAATTCAATATTTCATTCCAGTTTTTATTCAAAGTACTAATAAATTTTTCAAAGCAAGTTAGAGTACTCAATTTAACTATCTTAATCCATTCTCTAATAAGCAATGAGGCCTCACATTTGCTAATATTTTGTTCAAAAATACCAGTTAAATCATTTTGAAAATTATAAGCTTGCTCTAAATCTGGAGAATATTTAAATAACACTGATAATACCTCTTTATCTTGCTCTGTTAAGTTTTCCTCTTTTTTTCTTAAAGCCCACATAGCTCCTTTCAATTGAGCATAGTCGGCTTCATTTAACTCTTTTTTTAGACGCTTAAGTTCTTGTTTTCGCAAAGAATTAAGGCATGAGCGGTAGTGTTTTGCAATATGAAATCGATCAATGACTATCTTGATTTTATTTCCTAAAACTTCTTTTACTGCATTGATATACCCATCATACATATCACTGCATACCATTTTAATGGTTTTCTTTATGCGCTCAGGGATAGAATCTAAAAATGTTTTAACTGTTTCTTTTTTTCGATCCGCCAATACGGCAAGTATTTGTACTGAATCATTAATTCTAGCACTCACAATGACAACAAAATCTTTATGACCCTTCTTCAATGCAATTTCATCCAAGCCAAAGTAAGTTAATTTTTCAATCGTATCCCAATTAACTTTAGTCTCTACCTGTCTATTCAGAACACTTTCAACCTCTTCACTGCTAACATCTTCTTTTCGTGCCACATCATCAATTGTACTATTGATCAACATTCGCATTAACCACTCTTCATATGCTTTTGTAAATTTACTACGCTGGTTATACCAATCCGCATCCTCCCTTGTCGTGGGGTGATTGTCACATGTATCACATTGAAATCGAGTTGGTCTTAACCTTATATAAACAGACTGTCCTAAAATAGGCAGATGACGTAACATAATCGCTTCTCCATACCCATGAACTTTAGTTATTTTTTGACCGCATTTATGACATTCCGTTGATTTCTTTGTGCTCTTAACCGTAATAATCAGATCGTTGATCTTTGTAGTCTCTATGTGTAATATCTTTACATCAGGTAGGTTTAAATCAATTTCAAATTTAGCCACAACAAAAATCCCTTTTTAGTAAAATAATAGCTCTACATTGTATTACTAAATGAGCCTCTATACGAGCTTAGAGATTTGAATTTTTATGTTCTTATTGTAGGCATACCACCGGAATTCCGGGAGAGCCATAAATGTCTTCCTCCTAATACACCAAGCCAAGCCATTAAAATACACAAAGTTACGCTCAGTAATATATTAAAACTTGCTGCAAACCATGCTCCGTTTTCAAAAAGATTAAGTGTTTCTATCGAAAAAGACAGTGTAGTCGCTAGCTCGTGATTGATTTAGGCCATCCTTGGCCTAAATCGACTCGCAAACGCGACTGATATTTAAGCCGCGACCGTCCTGCGTCCGACGCTTTTGCCCACCACAAACACGGGCAAAAGCGCCTCCCACAATGACTCTACGGCTGCTAAAGATTTACTACACATCCCTGCGGGCTGGTTTCGTAAATCGCAGCCTATCGCGGACTACGCGCCCTGGCCTTTGGCCTTCCATGGCGCGCAGCGATGTTTACTTATGGTTATCGAATCTTAGATAGATACCAATTGCCCTTAGTAAGCACGGCAATATTAACCGATGATAATAAATCTTGGCGACCAAATTTTTATGAAACCAGTTTTTTTGGTTCGCGATTCAGAGCTGATTTTGTTGTCGTTAAATTGTTAGACTACAAAAATAAAATAGAGGAGCTTGAAAAATCACACAATCCTTTTGCTAGTGTTATTTTAGTGCAATTAGCCGCTATTAATAATAAAAAAGAATCTTTCGAACAAAGAAAAGATCTTAAACTTTCTTTAACAACAAGACTATATGATAAAGGTTTTAATGAGCAACAAATTAATAATCTCTATAAGTTTATTGATTGGTTAATTGCACTACCAAGAGAACTTGAGCTACAATATTTACATGAGTTGTATTGTTTTGAGGAGGTTATGAAAATGCCATATGTTTCTTCAGCTGAAAAATTTGGTATGGAAAAAGGTAGAGAGCAAGAAAAACTTGAGTCTGCTAAAAATCTGCTAAAAGAAAAAAAAGAAATTGCCAAACGCATGCTAACCGAAGGTTCAGATTTAGTTTTTATCGAGAAAGTGACTAAATTACCCTTGGCAACAATTAAGGACTTACAAATAAAACTCAAAACTTAGCACCCAGCATCTTTGTTATTTGCAATAATTATTGATCGTGCTATTGCTAAACTTATCAACAGGGTCAACAGGCCTATGCGCAAATTATTTTGGTTGCTCCTGGCCTATTGACTTGTTGATAAGTTTAGCAAGGCAAGATCGAAGTGAATTCAGGGTGAATTTTGTCCACAATCTTGCCAAATAAATAACAATGACAGATACAGGCTTTAGTCCATTCATCCAAATGCACAAAAGGTGTTAAATGATAACAAAACAAAATAATCAGCATAGTACCAGCAATGAACTTTATGATGAAATTAGATACATTACATTCTGTAATGCTCTAGAAAAAAAATATAAACAGGCAAAAAAACAAGGCCTATTTGAGATATTAAAAGTACTGAAGTTAGATAAAAAACATTCAGATAAAAATTTAGCTCAAGCCATTGATTATTTTAACGAGAAAGACGGTGTTATAAAAAATGATGCACCTATGGGCTTTTTGACTGAACGTGAAAAAAGCATCGTTAATCAAGATAAGAAATTTCGCCCAGATCTTTATTGTATGTTTTTGTCACAAAAATTCTCAGAAGCTATTGAAAATAAATCAGCATTTATACAAGATTCATTTAAATATAGTTTTGATAGCAAATAAAGTATTCTGCGGAAAACAAATATGGGGTGATTTAAGAAGCCCCTCCAAAGTGCCTGGTCTTAAATAAACAAAAATCTATCGCTCTATTTTTTCTTTTTAAAATCAGAGTCATTGATTAATAGCTCTTCAATCCAAGCGTCAATATCTATCTCCTCATGGGTAGCCAAAAATTCATACTTTCCCTGAAAATTAACATGCGTCCATGCCACTGGAGATAAGCGCTTAATAAACATGCTTTTCTCGTGCTCACCATTGCGGTCACTATGCCCCATCCACTGATTCAGCATTGATGCATTATAATAGAGAACGCAATTAGCTAATAGCCTGGCAGATTCATTCCATGCCACAATTTGTGTTTCATTGGTTCCCCTAAAATGCCGGCCATTAACCTTCCCTATATGACGACGCAGTTGGTGATAGGCTTCACCGCGGCCTAAAGCTCCTTGAATGGATTGCCTAAATGCTAAGTCACAAATGTAATTAAGAATATGGTTGGTCATTAAAACCGAGTTCATTTCCCATAATGCGCGTTTTGTAGGATTAGTAAATTGCTGAGAACTTAGTTTGGGGTTGTAGCGGAGAAACCCAGAAATTTCCGAGAAAAACAAAACTACGTGACAATTAATTAAGCAACTTTCCTGAAAACAGTGGTTGGGTAATATAAAAAAAGGCTTGTTAGGGTTTTATTTTACCTGATGCCGCCTAAAAATCTTTCCGTAAAATAAGCGGTAATAGGAAAGTTTTGATTTATTAAAAACAACTTGCTCTATAAATTATCTTCTCAAATGCTATCTGCTCAATATTTACCCGGAAATTTCTGGGTTTCTCCGCTACAACCCCAAAATGCCTAATGTAGCTTGCCAGTGTTTATGACTTTCTTTGACCAGTGCAACTGTAAAAAAACTTTCTATGTTATGGTAGAACACATTACGTGTGTTTACATTTTATATCGAATATTCTTAATAATCTTACATTATCAATAGCAGCGCTATAGTTTTTTAAAATACACCATAAATCATAATAATCACGTGCTCTCGGTTTATTCCATCCGCGAGCAATTAGCTTTTGGTGGGTTTGTAGTAATGCTCGAAGTTTCTCTGCTACAATTTCTTCTATGTTATAACAAGTTACTAAACAATCAATTTGCTCTTCATAACCATGCAGTATGGACTTGCGTGTTGGCGGTAGGATAACAGGCTCATCATGAGTGACTTCAATTTTAATGCGACAAAGATGACTAGGATGCCAAGGGAATTTGATAAGGACATTAAAAGCATTTTGTCCATTTGGATGGGGGGCACGCTAAGGATTACATTTTAACTGAAGATCAAAAGGACCGTAATTATTTAAGAATTCCTTAGATCTATGTATAGCAGCTAATAATGCATTTTCAAGATAAGCGTCTTGTGGTGCTTTTATTCCTGTAAAATCCAGATCTTCAGAAAAACGATAATCACCAAAAAATATTTTTTTAAGCGCTGTGTACCTCCTTTAAAAATTAAAGTATTTGACAATGCTGGTAACGAAGCTATGCCAGCTAATATATAA
>JAHEZL010000018.1 GCA_023251095.1 Flavobacteriales bacterium | reverse complement strand
GCATTGCGATCGGGCTTTTTGCCTTATGACGATTGATTGTTTTGCTCCTTTCTCTTTTTCCTTCTGTTTATTCTACGAACAAATCAATTTTTATTCGTTTGCACAAACATAGGATGACGTTTGGAGTGGATATTTTAAACCTTCTTCTTTTTTTTTGGTTCAGCTTCTTCTCCCACCAGCTCATGCAATTTTTCCAGATCCTTGTTTCTGAAAACAAACTTATCGTCGAAAATATCCAGCAGAATATGTGAATGCGGATTGATGTTGCCTCTCAAAATTTCTTTCGACAGTTCATTCAACACATCTCTTTGAATGACTCTTTTCAGCGGCCGTGCACCAAACTGAGGATCATAGCCTTTTTCAGAAAGAGCATCCAAAGCAAACTCGCTTGCTTCCATGGTAATTCCCTGATGAGCCAATCTTTCTTCCAGTTGACGCAGCTGAATTTTAACAATGCCATGAATGTTTTCTCTGCTGAGCGGAGCAAATAAAATGGTTTCGTCGATACGGTTCAAAAACTCGGGACGGATGGTTTGTCGCAGCATTTCAAAAACCTCTGTTTTGGTTTGTTCCATCACCTTATCCAACTTTTTGTTTTTGAGATCGGCAAAATTTGCCTGAATAATATGAGCTCCTAAGTTGGAAGTCATGATGATGATGGTATTTTTAAAATTCACCACGCGCCCTTTATTATCGGTTAATCGTCCGTCGTCCAAAACCTGCAAAAGAATATTAAAAACATCGGGATGTGCTTTTTCAATCTCATCGAGTAGCACAACAGAGTATGGTTTTCTGCGAACAGCTTCAGTCAGCTGACCGCCTTCTTCGTAACCCACATATCCCGGAGGAGCACCAACGAGGCGTGATACAGCATGTTTTTCCTGGTATTCGCTCATGTCGATGCGCACCATCGCGTTGCGGTCGTTGAATAAATAATCCGACAAAGCTTTGGCCAATTCGGTTTTACCAACACCGGTTGTTCCAAGGAAAATAAAAGATCCAATAGGTCGGTTTACATCCTGTAAACCTGCGCGATTTCTGCGAACGGCATCAGCAATGGCCTGAATGGCTTCCTCTTGTCCGATAACAGTTTTATGCAATTCATCTTCCAGTTTCAGTAATTTTTGAACTTCACTTTCTATCATTTTCTGGATAGGAATCCCCGTCCATTTACTCACTACATCAGCAATTTCCTCGCTATCCACTTCCTCTTTAATCATTTTGGAAGACACCTGCAGTTCAATCAGTTTTTTCTTTCCGGCTTCCAGTTCCGCTTCAGCTTCTTTGATACGTCCGTAGCGCAATTCGGCTACCAGTTCATAGTTTCCTGAGCGTTCGGCCTGTTCGGCTTCATGTTTTAAATGTTCAATATTTTCTTTGGCTTTTTGAATGGTATCCACAACACTTTTTTCAGATTCCCATTTGGCTTTCAAGCCATTTCTTTGTTCGCTGAGATTGGCTAATTCTTCGGAGAGACGGGCGGATTTTGCTTCGTCGCCTTCGCGTTTGATGGCTTCCCGTTCAATTTCCAATTGCATGATTTTTCTTTCCAGCTCATCGAGTTCTTCCGGTTTGGAATTGATTTCCATGCGCAGTTTGGAAGCCGCTTCGTCAATTAAGTCGATGGCTTTGTCGGGTAAAAAACGATCGGTGATATAGCGTTGCGACAGTTCCACTGCGGCGATGATGGCCTCATCCTTAATTTGAACTTTATGGTGATTTTCATAGCGTTCTTTCAATCCGCGTAAAATAGAAATGGCATCTTCAGTAGAAGGTTCATCCACGTTTACTTTTTGAAAACGACGTTCGAGCGCTTTGTCTTTTTCAAAATATTTTTGATACTCGTTTAGGGTAGTGGCACCAATGGCGCGCAATTCACCGCGGGCCAAAGCCGGTTTTAAAATATTGGCAGCATCCATCGCGCCTTCGCCGCCGCCGCCGGCACCAACGAGGGTATGGATTTCATCAATAAATAAAATGATTTGTCCTTCGGCAGAAGTCACTTCTTTTACCACTGCTTTCAGTCTTTCCTCAAACTCACCTTTGTATTTTGCTCCGGCGATGAGGGAACCCATATCGAGTGAATACAAAGTTTTGTCTTTTAAGTTTTCAGGAACATCTCCGTTGATGATACGGTGGGCAATTCCTTCGGCAATGGCGGTTTTACCAACGCCGGGTTCACCTATAAGAATAGGGTTGTTTTTAGTTCTTCGCGATAAAATCTGCAATACTCTGCGTATTTCATCATCGCGACCAATCACAGGATCCAGCTTGCCTTCCTTGGCTAACTGATTTAAATTTTTGGCGTATTTATTTAAAGAATTATAGGTTTCTTCCTGACTTTGAGAAGTCACTCTTTCACCTTTGCGCAATTCCAGAATGGCTTGTTTCAATTCACTCTCTTTCACGCCCATGTCTTTTAGTAACTGAGCGGCTCCGTCTTTAGTGGAAATAATTCCCAGTAAAAGATGTTCGATAGAAACATAATCGTCTTTAAATTCTTTGATCAGACTTTGTGCCTTTGACAAAGCTTCATTGGCAAAGCGCCCGATGGTTTGTGTACCGCCCGAAACTTTAGGATAAGAATCAATGATTTTATCCAAAGCTTGTTTAATAATAGCATCGTTGATCCCTAGTTTTTTAAATAAGAAGGGAGTAACATTTTCATCTACTTCAAAGATGCCTTTTATGATGTGTCCGTTTTCAATTGCCTGGTTTCCTTTTTCCATAGCAATTTGCTGAGCTCGTTGAATGGCTTCCTGAGCCTTTATTGTAAAATTATTGAAATTCATATGCTGTATTTTAATTCGAATTTACTTAGTCAATTTATGTTCCACCATGATTTTTGCGACAATGTGACCTGATCTTCGTCACTTCAATGCCATAAAGACTTATAGCTTAAAAAACAAGTGTTGAAAATGTCATTAAGGATAGCTCATGGACAAAAATTCTTTTGTAAAATCGGAATATAATTTCTATCTTTTAAAAAGAAGGGGATTTTAAAACTTAAACTTTAAAACATTCATTGCCTGCTGTGGGGACACTGCAATGACCTTTAAACCCAAAGCAAATTTAACCTAAACAGCTTTTACCTATGAAAAACTACCCTTTACAATGGGGTGTAAAACTATTGCTTGTAGTTTTATGTCTTGGAAATTTAGTGAGTGCTCAAACCCCTGTTGAGCTCTACGGTCAATTAAAAGTAAGTGGAAACAAAATTTTAAGCGCCAATAATACTCCTGTTCAATTAAGGGGAATGTCGTTTTTCTGGAGTCAGTGGATAGGTAAATATTATAACGCCTCTGTGGTGAAATGGTTGAAAGACGATTGGTGTGTGGATATTGTGAGAACCGCAATGGCCGTTGACAACGGAGGTTATGCTACCAGTACTTCCGAAAAAGATAAAGTGTTTACTGTGATTGATGCTGCTATTGCCAATGGCATTTATGTATTGGTAGATTTCCATGTGCACGATGCTCCATTGTATAAAACCGAAGCAAAAACATTTTTTGCCGAAGTAGCCACTAAATATGGCAATCAACCCAATATCATTTATGAAATATGGAACGAGCCGCTGGATGTGTCGTGGGCAAATGTTATTAAGCCTTATCATACTGAACTAGTGCAAACCATTAGGGCCATTGATTCCGATAATATCATTGTTTGCGGTACACGGTTGTGGTCGCAAAGAGTGGATGAGGCGGCAAACAATCCAGTTGCGGGAACTAACATTGCGTATACTTTGCATTACTACGCAAACAGTCATGGGCAGTCGCTGCGGGATTATTGTACCACAGCTTTGAATAAAAACGTTGCTGTTTTTGTTACAGAATATGGTACTTGTGATGCCAGTGGCGACGGTACTGTAAATGCTGCGGAAAGCAATACATGGTGGACTTATCTCGACAATAATAAAATCTCTTATTGCAATTGGGCGGTAAGCGATAAAGCAGAAGCTGCGTCGGCATTAAAAGCCAATTCGAACAGTAACGGAAGCTGGAGCAGCAGTGATCTGACTACTTCAGGAACTTTGGTGCGCAATTATTACAAAAGTAAATGTCAGATATCTTCAAATTATAAAATTTATAAAACGCCAACAGCTGTTGTTATCGACGGAACAGTGGATGCTATTTGGACCAATGCTAGTGTTTTGCCTAAATCATTTAATAATTTATTGGTGGGGGCAGTTTCTAGTACAGCTGATTTATCAGGATCTTTCAAAGCGTTGTGGGACAATAATTACCTCTATGTTTTAGGAGATGTAAAAGATGACACCAAGATGAACGACAGTCAGAATACCTACGACGACGATGCTGTAGAAGTGTTCATCGACATTAACAACGACAAAGCAACTACCTACGCAGCCAACGATGTTAGTTATAGTTTCGGCTGGAACGATGGCGTTACTATTGGCGTTAATCCTAGCGGAAGAGCAACAACAAATATTTCTTACAGCATGATAGCGCAAACAGGAGGCTATATTTTTGAAAGTAGAATTCCATGGTCGACTTTGCAGGGATCGCCCGTTGTTGGACAATTGCTGGGATTTGATTTTCACGTAAATGACGATGATGACGGAGGAACACGCGACGGTAAATTGGGTTGGACTTCAACCACAGATCTTTCCTGGCAAAATCCATCTTTGTTTGGTACCGCAGTGCTGGAAGATGTACTTTCTATTCCTGCGGGCATGAATGAATTGAATTCTGCTGATCTTTTTGTTTATCCGAATCCCGTTCAAAATCACTTTACATTGGAGTATGCCGGTGCATCTGAATTTAAATTATTTGATTTGCAGGGAAGGGTAGTGCTCAGCGGAAATATGAAAGATAAAACGGAAGTAGATCTTACTTCTTGTGAACCGGGAATGTATTTAATAAGTGTTAGCGGAAATTCGGGACGAGTTTTACAAAGAATAATAAAAGAGTAATTCATGAAAACGGTTATCGGCAAAAGCTGATAACCGTTTTATTTTAATAGCCTTGTAAAGTCAGTGTTTGCTTACCATCATAACTATTGAAGGTAATTTGAATTTCCCAGTCTCCTGCCATTACATTGGTAAAAACAGAAGAAGCAGGCATTTCAGAAATCTTTTTGTTCAATACACTGGTGCCGCTCGGGTCTTTAATGATTACCGTTCCGTCGCCACCAGTTTTTAAAACAGATGAGCTTACCTGAACATTTGTTTTGGTGCATTTCCATGTGTAATCCACGTGTCCCGATTCTTTCACAAAATCATTTCCGCTAAAAGAAAACGCATCTGTAGCATTGCTTAACGTTACATTTTTATTGCTCAATGTGCTTTCATTAGTGGCTTTTTTGCAAGCCGGTAAAATCAGCACCAATGATAGCAGAGAAAAGAAAACAAAGTTTTTCACCATGATAGTAGTAGAGTTTTGGTGAAGATAAAACTCTTATTTAATTCGGGATCAAATCTCCCAGGATTTTATCATACTGCTGAGTAGTGTAGCTTTTTAGCGATAAGTTCACTACATCTTTCACCAGTATTGGTTTACTGATGTAAGCCATTTTCACTTCATTACCTTTGAAAATAGCCGCCAGATAAATTACATTTTTACCTTGAGGCAAATTACAGAAAGTAATGTTTCCCTTGTCGTTGGGCAAGTACGAGCCGTTGATCACCGATTTGATATCGCTAAAAATGGCATACACTCTGATTTGATCGTACTCGTTTTCACTGAGTTTTACGATGATATCGGTTTTTTCTTTTACATCATAAAAGCGATCGCAGTTGATGTTCCCCAGCTGATTTATTTTTAAGCTGATGGGGTGTTTGTCGATTATCGCTTGTGCTTTTGCGGCAGCCAGTTCTTTTTCTTTTCTTTCTTTTTCTTCTGCCAGTTCTCTTATTTTTCGGGCTTTTTCTTCGGCAATTTCTCTTTCCTTTTGTGCCTTTTCTTCGGCAACTCTTTTCGCTTCGTCTTTTATGCGTTTTGCTGTTTCATCCTTTTTTAAGTTTTCTTTTTGCTGATTGGTTAAGCCGATAAAAATCCATTCGGGTTCACTTTTCGATAATTCCAGATATTGCTGATAGCTTTTAATTTCAGGTAAGTCTTTGTCGGCTTTATAAGTGAATGCACCGTATTTGGAAACCAGAAAATCATAATCTGTTTGGTTTAACTGACAGCCGCTCATTGATGCGGCAACGCCCGGTTCCAGTAAAGCTATTTTTCGGCACAGTTGAACATAATGAATTTCAGTCATGGAATAAGTACTGGTAGATTTCATGCGCACTCCGTTTTTAGGGAGTTTCACCACTTCCTCTTTTTTCGGAGTATTTGAAATTTTTTGGTTTGCGTTGAGTTTCCAGTCGATTTTATTTTTCTTTTCAGTTCCATAAAAAGTAGAGTAGGTGGAGCGTTGTTCGGGGTTTTCGAAGTCTTCTGTTTTATATAGGATTTGTGCTTCCGAACCACTTTTAACAGCGATCTGCTGATCGCCCTGCAGAGCAGTGAGTTTGAACATTCCGTTGGATTCTAACATTTTTTCTCCGCTGGTGGCGGTGTATCCCGACTGGATGAATTTTTTCTTGGAGTCGATTTCATATACTTCTATCGACACGCTATCACCTTTAATGGTTTCAAAAGAGTAGGGTTCAAAAACAACAACGTGTCCGAATTTTGTCTCGCAAACGCCGCCATATTTGTTGTTAATCACAAAAGTCTGCTTCCATTCTTTGGGCAACGAAACAAAGTTGGCGTTTTTTATAATGCCGGGCTTTTTATAAACCACCAAATGCGCTACTGTAGAATATCGGGTGAGTACATCTTCTTTGGCTAAACCTTTTCCGGTAAATAAATCGGATAATTTGAGGCACATTTTTTTGGAGTCGGCATAATTGCTTTCAGTGATGTTGTTTACATTTTTAAATTGAAAATACAGCCAGTTTCCTTCTTTGCATTTCATGTATTCCAGATAGGCTTTGTTTTTTATTTCTTCTGAGAGACTGTCGCCGGCGTTGGCGTATTCCAATACAATCCAATTGTCTTGTGCGTCGCAAACGCTAGTGTTAAAGGACAGGAGAAACAATAGCGGAAATGAAGAGAAAAAGTTTTTTGCTTCCATAAGATATGAGTTTAGTTATACCGACCGACTACATACTTACAATGACAAAAAACAAAAAGGTAACAGATGGATAGATTGGAAGTTGAAAAATGATTTTTTTTAATTCAGATTTCCTCTGTAACTTTTCGATTCCTAAATTGTTTTAGGTTTACAACAGAGTACTTCGATTTTTGTTCCGGGGGGGACTAGCATTAACTAAATGACAAAATAAAACTGTCAGTTAATTAATCTTCAAGTCACCGGCAATGCACAGTAAAAACATTCTTTTTTCATTTTTTAGTCATCATAAAACTATGATGAAATCAGCTGTTTCCGGAAATAACTGTCGATTTCACTTTTACCCTAACCTAGCCAACCCAATCAACGTAAGATAAAACAATACGCATGTACTACTTTACTTTCAATATGAATTCAAGAGCACTGTTAAGCACTGTCCTTTTTGTGTTTTTTATTTCTACCGCCTTTTCTCAGGTTACCGTAAATATCAATTCAGGAAATCCCAATCATCCTTTTCCGCAGTTTTTAGAATATGCTACCGGAACTTCTTTGGCAACACAAAACGGAGTAGGGATGCCCCATGCCGAGATGGAACAGCGCGTAAGAGATGCTTATACTATTTTGACAAACAGTATGACTTACAACGTTAACAAAGGAGGTGTTCATGCCCCTGTTACTGTTGCCGGAGTAAAATATATTATGCCGCATGATGTGGCATCGGGAGCCGATGTTGGACATTGTACCTGTGTGGAAGGCGACGGATATTACTTGTTGGCTGCAGCTTACATGGCTGATAAGGCCACTTTCGACGGGTATTACATGTGGGTGCACGACAGGCAATTTCAAAAAACAAAACGCTTTATTGATTGTACAGTAAATTCTCCCGGCTATGCATATAGTCCGGGAATTTCCGGTGCAGGTAGTTTAGGTGCATCAACCGATGTTCTTGGTGGAGGATTATCAGGAAATTCAGCGATGGATGGAGACGTTGATTTAGCTATGGCATTATTAGTGGCGTGGAAGCAGTGGGGCGATTTAGCTACTATCTGTACTGATCCTTGTACGGGAACAGCAGTGACTTATAAAAACGAAGCGATCAAGTATATCAAAACAATGGTGGATACTTTGAAATATGCACCGTCATTACCTATTGCAAAATACATAACAGGAATTATCGGATTGGATGGTTATCACAAAGGAGGTGACTCTTGGAGTGAAACGACCAATTGGGCCAGTGGCGGGTATTTAGGGATGGTTCCCGGACAAGCAGGAGCACAAATGAATTACGTGGATTATGCTGCACCGTCCTATTTCAGAAGTTTTTATGAAATGCTGATTGCTGAAGGGCAATCTGCATGGTGTATCAATCAATACAAAAGAGCCGAAGCTTCAGAAGACTGGCTGGTCGGACAGGCCCATGCTCAGGGGAAAATCACATGGGCCGGACAATATACTGTTACAGGAACAACTCCAACCTTTACTTCCTTTATGGCTTCGGAAGATAACCGATGGTCATGGAGAACACATCTCAATTATTTGTGGAACGGTGCGCCAACCAATACCTGGGATCCTACCACACATCAGTATGTTGCCGGATCAAATACTTATGAAAAAGATGCCGCACTAAGAATGGCCGCTTTTATGAAAGCTCCGGAAGCTGCGCCTTATAACAATAGCTGTAGAACCCACAACACTTTGGATTACGGCGGACCTCCGAATGTTAAGTGGTCGTACAACCCCGATGGTACAGGAGGAGGAGCTTTTCCGCTCAACTGGGCGCAGGGCACAAGTTCTCCTGCTGCGGTGGTTTCGGGTGATAGAAACCTACAGGCTCAAATGTTCCGTCAGTGTGTAATTGAGTGGGATCAGTACAATGATGCAGCTCAAAAATACCTTACTTCCCGTGCCCGTTATTTTCATGAGTGGAACAGATTGTTGGGGATGATGGTGCTATCAGGGAATTATCATGATCCTTTGGACATGGCGCCAACAGCCAATATGAAGGTGTATATGGCGGTGGATAAAACGTATGCTTCTACCTGCGATCAAGTAACTTATACTATCTCCTACAGAAACTACGGAAAAACAGATGCAGCCGGAGTGAAAATTACCGATGCACTTCCAGCCGGATTAACTTATGTGAGCTCAACAAAACCAGCTACTGTAGCAGGAGGGAATCTTACTTTTAATCTTGGAACCGTTCCGGGATTTGTTACCGGTGGTTTGGCTGCAACTATGGACAGTATTAAAGTGGTGTGTAAAGTTACTAGTGCTGCTACAGGAAGACTGTGCAATCAGGCGGTGATCACATGCACCAATGGAACGGGCTGGACCAGCAATGAATTCCCGAACAATATCACCCCGATCATGCAACGCAACTGTGTGGATATTCTTTCTGAACAACCATTGAACATTACCAAAACAGCATCAAAAACAACTCTTCATCCAGGTGATACAGTATCATATACCATTGTTGTGAAAAATAAATCGGTGGCTTATTTAAATGGCGGCCGTCCTGGTGTAATTGTAGCAGGTGCGCATTCAGGATTGAGTGCATCGGCAAGTACGCTTACTTTGAAATACCGAATTTATCATGGTGCAGAAGAACCTTATATCAATTACCAGAATTACAGAGTATCTTATTATCTAAATAAACCGGGACCACCCACATGGGTAATGGCTACTACCGTTAATGAAGGATCTTCCACAGCGCCCTCGGCCACCCAACAAACCATTACTCCCGGTGCTACATGGAATCATCGTTTTTTATTAACCTTTCCCAATCAGATTGCTACCATTACACCTTTCCTTGCTTTTTATTCGGGACAGGGAAGATATATTCATGAAGGTGCATTGATGCCGCAACGATTGGTGTTTGATGTGCATGCCAGCAGCTGGGCGAATTTCAATTGGACCAACGATTGGTCATCAGAATCTACTATGAATGCTGCTGATGGTGATGTTTACTGGCCAATAGCAAAAGACTGGACAGATCCGCTTTTACCTAATCAATCCGTTTTAAAATATCATCCGAACAATTGCACCAACAATGTTACCAAAACCATTACCAAGCAGTTGGTAGAGGAGTGGGACGGTTATACCTGGAGAAGAATTTATGGTGATGCTCCGGTTTCGGGCCGTGAGTTGAATAATGTTGTAGTGACGGATATCCTTCCTGCCGGAGTTACTTTCGGCGGATACTTTGCAGGATATCCAAGTGGATCTTTAGCCGGCGGAACCATTACCTGGCCTACTATCGCCAACATGAAAATCAGCGACAGTACAGTGTATAAATTTTGGGTAACGGTGGATGGAGCTTGTCCGAAAGCTGATCAGACCTATACCAACATCGCCAAAGCAAATGCAACCAATGAATGTGAGGTTTCTGATACTGCAATTGTTACCGCAACTTGTCTTCCTATTATTGTGATACCTGCTGTTACCAGCATGAAAAAAACAGCCAATGCAACTTCTTATAATGTAGGTGATCCTATTACTTACACCATCGGATATAAAAATACGCATGGTGCAGTTGCAACTCCTCTATTGACTTCAAATGCCGACTGGACCTTGCGTTCAGGAGGAAGTTTGATGACTGTTGCCGCAGGAAAAATAACTGCGATTTCAAATCAGTCCACAGTGATGACTTATAAATATTCACACGGAACCAACGGAACGCTTACAGGAACAATAACTCCAACAAGTTCAGCTACCTTTGGTGTTGCCTTCCGCCATACCGGCGGAGCTTTGGCAAATGGTGAGTATATTACCTTTAAACCCAACAGTGGTGCAGGAAATTGTGAAGTTGCCTTTTGGAACGGAACTACTCTTTTAAGCAAAAGTACAGTTGCCCTTACTTTAGCCGGAGGAGCTTTTACTTATAAAATTGTTTTAGTGGGCGGTACCGCTCAGGTGTGGTTAAATACTACTGTTGGTTCACCTTCATTTAGTCAGGCAGGATTTACTGTAAAAGCCGGATATGCAGGTGTTATCAATGGAGATGCTGCAGGAGCGGATACCTGGGGATCTCATTCTTTATCGAATTATTACACTGCTCTCGATTCAGGTTTCGATGTTAAAATGGTGGATGATCTTCCTGCTGAAGTCACTTTTGTGTCGGCTACCAACGGCGGAACTAATGTTGCCGGAACGGTGACGTATCCTATAATTGCGGGTCCGATGCTGGCCAATGATACCATTACTTACACCTGGACAGGTACAGTTACAAGCTGCAGCGGTGGTACAATTACCAATACCGCTTACATGAAAATGTATGGAATAGCGCCTGATCCCGGCGCTCAAAATATTGTTACCTGCAGCGGATCTACTCCGGTTACAGTACCCGGTGTTATTGCTGCCAACCAAACCATTTGTTACAATGCTATTCCTGCTGCTTTCACCAGTACTACTGCTGCCAGCGGAGGATCAGGGACTTATACTTATCAATGGCAATCGTCAACCGATAGTACAGCGTGGACAGACATAGCTGCCGCTACTGCTGCTACTTATACTTCAACAGCATTAACTACAACCACCTGGTTCAGAAGAAAAGTTACTGCAGGAGGAGCTCCTGTGTATACTTTGCCTGTGAAGGTGATTGTATATGCTCAGCTGACAGGTGGTGCTGTTGCTGCCAATCAAACCATTTGCTACAATGCAATTCCTGCTGCGTTTACCAGCACTACCTTACCAACGGGAGGTACGGGAACTTATACTTATCAATGGCAATCGTCGGCAGATAGTGCTGCATGGAGCAATATAGTGGGTGCAACCGCAGCAACTTATACTCCTGCAACAGCGCTCACAGCAAAAACTTATTACAAACGTGTAGTTACTTCGGGAACCTGCGGAATCGCCAATGCACCTGTTACAGTGAATGTATATGCCGATCTTTTAGCGGGAACAGTTGGTTCGGCGCAATCTATCTGTGCTGCAAAAGTGCCGGCAGCGTTGACTCAGCTCACTGCCGCTACAGGCGCCACAGGAAGCTATACTTATCAATGGCAAACATCTTCTGATAATCTTGCCTTCAGTAATGTAGCAGGAGCAACTTCTTCGGGTTATGCACCGGGAGCAATAGGCGCAACAACTTATTTTAAACGACAAGTGACTTCGGGAACTTGCGGAACAGTAGGATCAAGCTCGGTGAAAATTACAGTGCTCCCTTCCGATTCGGCAAAGATTCTTCCTGCCGGACCTTTCTGTACTTCTGATCCTATTACTTTCATTCAGTTAACCGGTGGTTCAACATCAGGCGGAACATGGAGTGGAAGCGGAATTGCAAATACTGCCAGTGGAACTTTTGATCCAAGCGGATTATTGCTGGGAACTTATAAAGTAAAATATGTAACGGCAGGCGCTTGTCCGGAAACCGATTCCATCAATATTTTAATTTCCAATGGAATTACTTTCACGGTGACTTCTACAAAATCGACCTACTGTCACAATGCTTCAGTAGATACCATTGAAGTGAATACACCTGGAGGAATTTTCTGGACCACCAGCGGCAAGGGAATGACCGATGTGAATTTCGGATATTATAATGCTAAACTGGCGAATGTGGGGATTGATACGATTTGGTATGGTAAGGCCGGACAGTGTGGTGATACAGCGTTTAAAGCAATTACCATTACTGCAATTGATACAGCAAAAATCACAACAGGGCAGATCTATTGTCAATCACAAGGTAACGTGACTTTAGCGAAAGAATTGGTATCTAATGCAGGAACATGGAGCGGAACGGGAATCGTGAGTGGAGCAGCCGGAACCTTTGATCCGTCGATAGGACAGGGAGCATATTTAATTACTTATCTGACGAGTGGAGCTTGTCCGGTGCAGGATACTGCGACAGTAAAAGTAGTAGGCCAAAAAATTGCAGACATACTAACAGCAGATACCACGATGTGTAAAAATGCAACTGCAAAACAAGTGCGCTTAAGTACGAATAGTACCACAGGTGGAACATGGCTATCAGCGCCAACTCCCGGTTTGGTGAGTGGTACAGGAGTATTTGATCCTGTAGTATCAGGCGTTGGAATATTTAAAGTGTATTATGTTGTTCCCGGAGCAACATTGGGATGTAGCGCTGCCGACAGCGTTTTAATCACAGTATCGGCAATAGATACAGCGAAAATAACTTTGGGTCAGGGACCTTTCTGTTTGAGTGATCCTGTTCAAACTTTGCAAAAAGAAGTAGTGTCCAGTGCGGGAATATGGAGTGGTGCCGGTATAGTGAGCGGCGCAGCGGGAACCTTCAATCCTGCAACAGCTTTGGTTGGTCCGCATTTAATTACTTACAAAACCAGCGGTGCTTGTTGGGTACAGGATACTATGACGATCAATGTGGTGAATCAAATGGTGGCCGATATTACTAAAACTTCGGTTTCTCTTTGTGAAGACACCAGCTTGTATCAAATTCAACTCAGTGGTTTAACAACACCAGGCGGAACCTGGACTTCAGTACCTGCGGGAGTGGTTAACGGTACCGGAAAATTTGATCCTTCACTGGCAACTGCCGGAACAACTTATAAAGTGCTTTATTCGGTATCGGGTGCAACGCCTACCTGTAGTGCCAAAGACAGTATAGATATTACTGTTGTCGCAAGAGAAGAAGCTGCTATAACTTCTGTTGTAGATAGCTTATGTACCAACGCTATTGCTTTGCAATTAACTTCTTTGAACAGTGGCGGAACATGGAGCGGAACGGGAGTGAATGCCTCAGGATTATTTGATCCTGCAATAGCAACAGCCGGCGGACCATATTCAGTGAAATACAAAATCACCGGTGCAACAGGAACCTGTCCCGATGAAGATACCATCATGATCACTGTGATTGCTCCAAAAGTGGCTACCATTCAGGCTGCCGGACCATTTTGTGAAAACCTTCCAAAACAACAATTGGTACCGAATGTAACAGGCGGAACTTTCAGCGGAACAGGAGTGACAGCTGGCGGATTGTTTGATCCATCAGCAGCCGGACAAGGATTGCATTGGATAAAATACACGCAAAACGGTTTGTGTCCGAGTGCCGATTCTATTCAAATACAAGTAGATTCTTTGCCTCACGCAGTCATCGTTCCTGATGTATTAGGCGGTTGTGTTCCTGTTACCATTAATTTCGGCGATAGCTCCACAGCGAATGTAGCTACTGCGCATTGGGATTTCGGCGACGGATCAACAGCAGATCTCACAACAGCCGACGCATCAATAAGTCATCAATTTACAAAAGCGGGAAATAATATTCCTGTTACTTTATCGATAGTGTTTCTCAACGGATGTGCAGATAATACAAGCACTACCGTAACGGTATCGCAAGTGCCTTCAGCTGATTTTATCTTCGATCCTAAGCCAGCAAGTTCTTTGGATCCTCTGATTACTTTCACCAATAAATCTACAAATGCTTCTACATATCATTGGGATTTCGGAGTTTTAGGATTGCCTGATATCTCAGTCAATGAAGATGAAGCGGTGTGGTTCAACACTCCTGATGGTGATACGCTTCCGGTAACTTTAATTGCTAAAAATGCAGTGTGCGCCGATACCATTGTAAAAGATGTTTACATCAAAGGTGAATTTACTTTGTATGTTCCTAATGCCTTCACGCCAAACGGCGACGGTAAAAACGATTTGTTTTATCCGGGAGGAAGAAACCATCAGTGCAGCACTTGTACCAATTATGAATTTATGATTTTCGATCGTTGGGGTGAAGTGATTTTTAAATCAACTACAGTGGATGAGCCATGGAACGGCCGACGCGCCAATAACATGCGAGAAGCGGAGATAGATGTGTATGTATGGAGATTGTCGTACACCAATTCATTTACAGGAAAACCTGGAACTCAAATTGGAAGGGTCACTCTTTTACGATAGTTTTGCGCTATGCGTAAAATAAAACTGATTTGGGATTTCCGCGGACCCGATGCCAAAGGTATTGCCGAACATCATAAAATACATCTGGGAGAATTTGCTGCCCGCGAAAAACTTTCATTTTATGAAACAGGAGTGGAGGATGGTGATGTAAATCACTGGATGGCTTTTGTTGTTGTTGAAGAAGTAAATATGAAATTGTTGCGGGATGCGCTGAGACCGCATCGCGGAGTATTGGCAGAATAATGTTATTTTTCTTGTAGAGACGCAAAATTTTGCGTCTCAAATAATGGTTGATGTATTTTGCCGGAGACGGAAAATTTTCCGTCTCTACAAGATTACTTTCCTGAAAATCAATTTATTTCTTCTCCCTCGCTTTAAACGACCACGTAAAATAAAACTCCGAAACCACAGTTCCATCAGCCATTGTTCCTATGGTTTTTGCCACTACGGTAACAGGTTCTTTCGTTTGAATACTTTTTTCTAAAGCAGCGGAAAAGTCGGGACCATTCTCACAAGTGAAAGTCACTTTTGAAATTCCTTTTTTAAAGAACTCAGCTTTTACTTCAACTACCAGCATGGCAAAAGATTCATCGTATTTTTCAATGGCCAGCATTGCAGGAATAGCAGTGGATATTTCGGCGGCCATTGCCTGAATGGCGAAGTACATCGACTTAAAAGGATTTTTATTCAGGAATTTAAAAGGCACTGTTGCTGTGCATTTATTCCCACTTAGGGTTTTAATTCTTATTCCGGCTATGGCCACAGCGGGCACTTTAAATAAAGTGAATAAAAAAAAGATAAACGGGTTGAGCATTTTCTTTTTTAGCTTTTCTTGCTTGGCGGAGAGTTGTATATTCATAATCACTAAGATAATTTTTTTGCGAATTAAAACTAAGCTTCTATATTTGTAACATCATGAATAAACAAATAACTATTTGGCGTTGGCAAGTTTCGGAGTCCGTTTGGCTGTGAATTGCTGTGCTTTATAATAATATATTGGCCTCGCTTTCCAGCGGGGCTTTTTTGTTTTCCAAAAAAAATTATTTTTACCACATTAATTCAATAAAATGCAAAAGTTTAAAATCACCACAAAATATAAGAAGCTGCTGGCTGATACGATCACGCCGGTAAGCATCTACCTCAATATCAGAAAGCGTTTTCAAAACAGTTTTCTTCTTGAAAGTTCCGATTATCATGGCAATACCGACAGTCATTCCTTCATCTGTTTCAATCCGATGGCATCCTTTAAAGTGGAAGACGGAAAAATAACTTCGGTTTTTCCTGATGGAACCTTCACCATGAAAGACACTGCAACAACAGATGTGGTGGAAGAAATGAAAAGCTTCATTGATTCTTTTGAGCCGGATAAAAACGAATTTAAATTCATTACCAACGGACTCTTCGGTTTCACCAGCTTTGAAGCGGTGAAGCATTTTGAAGACATCACTTTTACTTATAAAGAGAAGGATGAAAAGAAGGTACCCGACATGCATTACTTCGTTTTTCAAAATATCATCGCTATCAATCACTTTAAAAACGAACTCTATTTATTTGAACACCACTGCCAGGAATCAGGAACCAATGTGGTACCGATAGAGCAAATTCTGGAATTGATTCAGGAAAATATTCCCGCCACTTCTTCCTTTAAGAAAAAGGACGAACAAAAAAGCAATTTCACCGATGAGCAATACCTGGATGTGATTGACAAAGCAAAACAGCATTGCAGAAGAGGAGATGTGTTTCAGTTGGTGTTGTCGAGAGAGTTTTCACAACAATTTGAAGGAGATGATTTCACTTTGTACCGAGCTTTAAGATCCGTGAATCCTTCGCCGTATTTGTTCTATTTTGATTACGGGACTTATAAAATCTTCGGTTCATCACCGGAAGCACAAATAGTAATTAATAAGAACGACGCTACTATTTATCCGATTGCCGGGACTTTTAGAAGAACGGGCGATGATGAAAAAGATGCCGAGCTGGCACGTCAGCTGATGAATGATCCAAAGGAAAATTCAGAGCATGTGATGCTGGTGGATCTTGCCAGAAATGATTTGAGCAGAAGTTCGGAGAAGGTAACGGTAGAGACTTACAAAGAGGTTCAATACTATTCTCACGTGATTCATTTGGTTTCTAAAGTCACAGGTAAAATTCAAGCCGGAACCAATAAATTGCGCATTGTTGCCGATACTTTTCCGGCGGGAACTTTGTCGGGAGCGCCCAAACACATGGCTTTACAGCTCATCAATCGTTATGAAAAAAATCAGCGCGGAATTTATGGAGGATGCATTGGTTTCATTGGTTTCAATGGTGATTTCAATCACGCCATCATCATTCGTTCTTTCCTGAGCAAAAACAAAACTTTGTTTTATCAGGCAGGAGCAGGGATAGTGGATCTCTCTATTGATGAAAGTGAAAAACAGGAAGTGTATAACAAACTGGCGGCTTTGCACAAAGCACTGGAATTAGCAGAACAATTAGTTTAAAGAAATAAGAAAATGAAAATATTAGTATTCGATAATTACGATTCCTTCACCTACAATCTGGTTCATTACGTGAAGCAGCTGGGATATAAAGACGTAGATGTTTTTAGAAATGATAAAATTGCGTTGGCCGACATTGCCAAATACGACAAAATATTATTGTCGCCGGGCCCGGGAATTCCCAGTGAAGCGGGGATTTTACTAGATGTCATCAAGGAATACGGACCAACAAAATCCATTCTCGGAGTTTGTCTTGGGCACCAGGCTATTGGCGAAGTATATGGCTGTGAGCTGGAAAACATGGACAAAGTATTGCACGGTATTGCTACGCCAATGGAAGTGACAAAACAGGATGTGATTTACAAAGGCTTGCCGAAAAATTTTAGTGTTGGCCGTTACCATTCATGGCAGATTAAAAACAATTCCATTACTCCTGAAATTGAAGTAACGGGATTGGATGACAAGGGAAGTATCATGTCTATCCGTCACAAAAAGTACAATGTGATAGGTGTTCAGTACCATCCTGAATCAGTGCTCACCGAACATGGATTAGAAATAATGAAAAATTGGTTGGAAAACTGATGAAAAAGGATAATATTGCGGCTTGGTCAAAAATGAAATAATGAAGCAGATTTTAGCGAAAATAATACAAGGCGAAAAACTTTCTTTCGAGGAAGCCAAAAGCGCTATGCTTCATATCGGAAAAGGCGAAGCAAACCAAAGTCAGATTGCATCATTTCTTACTGTATTTATGATGCGTGGAGTTGAGCCCCAGGAATTGTATGGCTTCAGAACAGCGATGTTGGAATTATGTATTCCTGTTGATTTATCTGATTTTGATACCATGGACATGTGTGGTACTGGAGGTGATGGTAAAAACACTTTCAATGTTTCTACAATATCATCATTTATTCTTGCGGCATCAGGAGTTAAAGTAACAAAACATGGTAATTATGCTGTTTCATCGGCTGTAGGATCTTCTAATGTAATAGAGTCTTTGAAGTACACGTTTACCAATAATCCTGATCAATTAAAAAAAGAGTTAGATATAGCGGGAATCACTTTTTTACATGCTCCGCTTTTTCATCCGGCTATGAAACATGTTGGTCCGGTTAGAAAGGATTTAGGTATGAAAACTTTTTTCAATATACTGGGACCTTTGATCAATCCATCTCAACCTAAAAAGCAATTGACAGGAGTTTATGCTAAAAATATTCTGCCTTTATATAAATATGTGTTGGATCAGGCTACAGAAAATTACGCTATTGCTTTTTCCTTGGATGTTTATGATGAAATTTCATTGACCGGCGATTTTTTGGTGGTTCAAAAAAGTGGAGAAAGAATTTATTCTCCTGAAGAATTAGGATTTACTAAGACAACACCATTGGAAATTGATGGCGGTGAGACAAAGGAGCAAGCAGCACATATATTAACATCTGTTATCAGCGGCAAAGGAACAAAAGCTCACAACGAAGTAATAGCTGCAAATGCAGGATTGGCAATAAGTGTAGGAAAAGGTGTTTCTTTCAAAGACGGTATCTCCGAAGCCAATGAAATCATCCAATCGGGTAAAGCAGCGCTCGTGTTAAAAAAACTATTAGAAATCAACAAAGCATAAAATGACCATTCTCGAGGAAATAATAGAAAACAAAAAGAAAGAGGTGGCTCTGTTAAAAGAGCAGTTTTCTATTTTGGATTTGGAAGAAAGAGAATTCTTCGGCAGAAAGGTTTTGTCGTTCAAAGATTTTCTGTTGGCCAAAGATCGTTCGGGCATCATTGCCGAGTTTAAAACCAAGTCGCCTTCCAAAGGAATCATCAATGCCACAGCCGATCCGGCAAAAACTACAAAAGCTTATAATGAAGCCGGAGCATCTGCTTTGTCGGTATTGACCGACGTTGATTTTTTCGGTGGTTCCAACGAAAATTTATTGGCTGCACGAAGAGTCAATGAAATTCCTATCTTAAGAAAGGATTTTATTATTGATGAGTTTCAGCTTTTAGAAGCTAAATCGATTGGCGCCGATGTGATTTTACTGATTGCTTCGAATCTTGAAGTTGCTCAATGCAAAAGATTAGCAAAAGCCGCGAAGGCATTGGGTTTAAATGTTCTTTTGGAAGTGCACGATAAAGCCGAGTTGAAATTTATTAATGAATTTGTTGATGCAGTTGGTGTAAATAACAGAAATTTAAATACATTCAGGGTCGATATTCAGACTTCTGTTGATTTGGTCAACGAAATTCCAAATGAATTTTTAAAGATCAGCGAAAGCGGTATCGATAAGGTTGAAACAATAAAACTCTTGAAAAATGTGGGATATCAGGGGTTTTTAATAGGAGAGAATTTCATGAAGGAGGAGGATCCCGGTAAGGCGTGTAAAAATTTTATAGAAGCAATTAAAGAAAATGGAAGATAGATTTTACGTAAAGGTTTGTGGGTTAACAGACTCAAAGAACATCAATGATGTTATTGCATTGGGTGTTGATTTCATCGGGTTTATCTTCTATGAGGAGTCGAAACGCTACATAGGTGACGATCTGGATGCGAATTTCATTAAATCGCTCACGGGGAAAGTGAATAAAGTAGGGGTTTATGTGGATGAAGATCTGGATACTATTTTAGAAGATGCTGAGGATTTAGAGTTGGGATATATTCAATTGCATGGCAATGAAACGCCTGCTTTTTGTAAGGCAATCAGAAAAAAAGCCAAAGTGATCAAGGCTTTTGGTATAGACGCTAAATTTGATTTTGAAAAATTAAAAAAGTACGAAAAGGATGTTGATTTCTTTTTGTTCGATACCAAATCGAAGGAGAAAGGTGGAACAGGAGAGAAATTCGATTGGAAACTTTTGAAGAAATATAAATTAAAAGTTCCTGTGATGTTGAGTGGCGGTATTACTCCTCACGATGGAAAAGCAATTAAAAATTTACCTTATAAATTCATTAAAGCTGTTGATATCAACAGCAAGTTTGAAGAAAAGCCGGGGTTGAAAGATGTGTGGCTGATAGAGGCTTTTTTAGAGTTATTAAAGTTATGAGCGATTCGGGCACACAATCAAAATACAGTGTAAACAAGCGTGGTTTTTATGGTGATTTCGGTGGGGCCTATATCCCCGAAATGCTTTATCCTAATGTTAAGGAGTTAGAGGACAATTACCTGCGCATCATCTATTCCGAATCTTTTCAAAAAGAATTCAGGGGCTTGCTGAAAGATTATGTAGGCAGACCATCGCCGCTTTATCACGCCAAAAGATTATCAGAAAAATACGGAGCTAAAATCTATCTCAAACGGGAAGATTTAAATCATACCGGAGCGCATAAAATCAACAATACCATCGGTCAGATTTTACTGGCCAAAGAACTCGGTAAGAAAAGAATTATTGCCGAAACCGGAGCCGGTCAGCATGGTGTTGCCACGGCAACTGTTTGTGCTTTAATGAACTTAGAATGCGTGGTTTACATGGGGGCAGTTGACATCTTACGTCAAGAGCCAAATGTAAAACGAATGCTGATGCTGGGTGCCAAAGTAGTGTCGGCAGAAAGCGGAAGTAAAACCCTGAAAGATGCAACGAATGAAGCCATTCGTGATTGGATCAATAATCCGGTAGATACTCATTATATTATCGGATCAGTTGTTGGTCCACATCCTTATCCTGATTTGGTTGCCAGATTACAATCTGTGATCAGCGAAGAAATGATGGAGCAGTTGCAGGAAAAAGAAGGTAGAAATTATCCTGATGTTGTTGTTGCTTGTGTAGGTGGTGGAAGCAATGCGGCAGGGGCTTTTTATCATTATCTCGACAATGAAAAAGTACAACTCGTAGCGGTGGAAGCTGCGGGACACGGAGTTGATACCGATAAAACTGCTGCAACAACTGCAAGAGGAAGCGAAGGAGTGATACACGCCAGCAAAACCTTATTGATGCAAACTGAGGACGGACAAATAGTGGAACCGCATTCTATTTCTGCGGGATTGGATTATCCGGGTATCGGACCGATTCATGCACATTTGTTTAAAAGCGGGAGAGGTACTTTTGTGAGCGCTACCGATGAGGAATCAGTGGCTGCAGGTTTTGAGTTATGCCGACTGGAAGGAATTATTCCCGCTCTGGAATCAGCACATGCTCTGGCATATTTAAAGAAAGCAAAATTTAAAAAAGACCAGGTGGTAGTGGTGAATCTTTCGGGAAGAGGCGACAAAGATTTAGCGACCTACATTAAATGGTTTGATGAAATGCGGAAATGATGAACAGATTAGATCTTCTTTTTCAAAAGAAAGAGAGTAACATATTATCCATTTTTACCACTGCGGGTTATCCGAAGTTGAACGATACTTTGCCTGTGGTGAAAGCTTTGCAGGAGGCTGGAGTGGATTTTATTGAAATAGGAATTCCTTTTTCTGATCCTTTGGCCGACGGTCCGGTGATTCAGGACAGCAGCACTGTTGCTATTGAAAATGGTATGACCTTGAAATTACTTTTGTCTCAAATGGAAGACATTCGTAAAGAGGTAAGTTTGCCGATTTTACTGATGGGCTATATCAATCCTGTATTGCAATACGGTATTGAGAATTTCGCAAAAAAATGCAGTGAAACAGGAGTAGACGGAATTATCATTCCTGATTTACCGATGCGTGAATATCTGGAGGATTACAAACAGATTTTTGATCAGTACAACCTCAAAAACATTTTCCTCGTTACGCCACAAACCTCTGAAGAAAGAATTCGCTTTATTGATGAGCATTCCAACGGATTTATCTATTTGGTTTCATCTTCCAGTACTACGGGTAAAAAAGCAGGAATCGACGGTGCAGAGGAATATTTGTCGCGCATTCAAAAAATGAATTTAAAATCGCCAACGATAGTAGGCTTCAATATTTCCAATAAAGAAAGTTTTCTAAAAGCCACCAAATACGCATCAGGAGCCATTATCGGGAGTGCTTTTGTAAGAGCTATCACCAATCAGGCAGATGTTGTGTCGGCTGCAAAAAACTTTGTGCATACAATTCGCTAACTTATTCCAAGTATTTCTCGTAAGTCAATATTGTGAAAGGTTTTCTCTTTTATATTCTTCCCGTTGCCGGAATTTTATTTCTGGCCGTCAACTTCTTTGTTGGGGAGCCTAAGTTTTCTTCTTTGCAGGAAGAGGCTGAACAGTATAGGTTGGTAGAGGATTATCCTGAAATGGAAAGGGTTTACGGAGAGTTGATTGCCGAAGACAGTTTTAATATTTTGTACCATTACGAATACATCAATGCGCATTTCGATCAGGATAAGGAAGTGAAATATTTTCTGGATACTCCTGAGGAGAGAGACGATGATGGTGTTTTTAAATTTTACAGGCAGTTTTTAAAAAGTGATTCGCTTCAAAGCAGGGATATTGGTCATTTTGGATTGGGTTTGTGTTACAATAAAATAGGATTATACGACGATGCCGTTACCCATTTTGGTGCCATTAAAAACAGGGAACTTCCTTACCTTAATTTTTTATATGGCAACTTGTATTCTTACGTAGATACGGTAAGAGCGAAAAGATCTTATCTCGAGGAACTGAAAAACAACGGTTATGTGGAGGGGGCTTATCAGAGTTTGGGAGAATTGTACACCAATAACATTGACGCCCTTTATGCTCTCGCTAAATCCAATGTAGGAGCCGATCATTTGAGTATTTCTCTGAAGCGCAAAGCCTATTTTTTAAAACACGACTGGCCGAGTTATTCAGGTATTGTTGTCAGCAGATTTTTTTCGGGATTCAATGTTTTTGGTTTTGCCGGCGCTTTACTGGTATTGGCGGTGTGGATAGTATATCTGATGAAAGTTGATTTTTATCAGAGAGGAAATGCTCTTCCTATTTTATTCACGTTGCTACTGGGAATGGGCTTTGCTTTTTTAACCTCGTATTTTAATGATTATCTCAAATATGAAGTAGATTTTTCATTGAATGGAGAAATAGTGAATGACTTGCTGTATTGCATTATTGGTATAGGATTCATTGAGGAAATGGTGAAAATTATTCCTTTCCTTATCGTTTTGACTTTCTTTAAAGTAATTAAGGAACCTATCGATTATATTATTTATGCGGCTGTTTCGGCTTTGGGTTTTGCCTTTATTGAAAACATCTTTTATTTCGATTACAGCGGACTGAACCGGATTCAGGGCAGGGCACTGTCGTCAACGGTTTCCCATATGTTCAATACTTCCATCATTGCGTATTTTATAGTGCTGGGAAAAAACATCAGAAAGTACAATCTATATTTGAATTTCGTGATTGGCTTTATATTAGC
Source organism: Flavobacteriales bacterium (assembly GCA_023251095.1). Taxonomy (GTDB): domain Bacteria; phylum Bacteroidota; class Bacteroidia; order Flavobacteriales_C; genus JAHEZL01. The sequence goes on along the minus strand of JAHEZL010000018.1, from coordinate 83,108 downwards.
AGCAGTGTTTCATGGTTTTTATGATTTCTGGATCATCAATCACACCGTACATAATTTCAGTTTTCTTACTTTCTTTCAGCTGCTGATCAGTATGTTCCTATGGTCGTCGATGATTAACAATTGCATTAATAACTCTGTTAAATTTGAATCCACGGCGCATTATGATTCTAAGGTGATCAATGATTATTTGTTGTATTCCTTATCGTTTGTTTTCTTGTTTGAATACATGGTGATTGCCTTTGAACACGGCGCCCATTATGCCAATAAAACACTTTTGGATGATTTGATAACAGGAGCCTTTCTGCTGATTTTTCTTACCCTTAGTTTGAGTAAGTTTGATGTGGTTCGCAATTATTGGGCGCCTTTGAGGTTTTGGGATTGGGAAACGGTGAGAAATACCCATCGCTTCAAACCTCATTATTTTAACCTGAAAGAAATTCTCGATAGGACTATTGAAATCAATACTTTCCGGTCGGATAGCGCTTTGAAAGAGGAAGTGCCTGTAAAGGGAAAAATTATTTCAAGGGAATTGATTTCATGGGAAAAAGACTGGTATCTGGTGCAGCTGGAAAAGGCGATCACCGTTGCCTGGAAGCCTTATGATCATATATTGATAAAAGTAAAAGATGCAGGGGAAGATATTCTTTCAAAACCGCATCAGATCATTCATGTGAGAATGGTGGGGAACCTGGAGGATTTATCTAAAAAGAAAAAAGTGAAATCCGATTTTCTTTTTGTGGACTACGCGGTAATTAATGCGGTGTAACAAAAGCAAAGAATTGACTTAGTAAATTAAAAGCCTCAACTTATTTATTACTTTTGATTGATGCAGCAAAATCACCTTTCCGACAGCGATAAACTTTTATTGGACCAGGGTAAAAAACTTCCGGTAATGGAAGAGTTTTATACCATTCAGGGAGAGGGCTATAATTCAGGAAAGCCGGCCTATTTCATCAGAGTAGGAGGTTGTGATGTTGGTTGTCACTGGTGTGATGTTAAGGAATCCTGGGATCCGTCGCTGCATCCCTTAAAGAGTGTTGATGAAGTGGTAGAGGCTGCAATGGCTTTCCCTTCTAAGGATATAGTGATTACCGGAGGTGAACCTTCTTTGTATAATTTGAATTACTTGTGTGAACTTTTTACTAAAAAAGGAAAGCAGGTTTTTGTGGAAACTTCGGGGGCTTATCCCTTAAGTGGTGAGTGGCACTGGATTTGCCTCTCTCCTAAGAAAACCGCTCCGCCGCTGAAGGATATTTACAAAAAAGCCCATGAAATTAAAGTGATTGTTTTCAACCAAAATGATTTCCAGTGGGCCGAGGAACATGCCGCAAAAGCCAATGCCGATTGTAAATTGTATTTACAGCCCGAGTGGAGCAAGAGCAAAGAAATGTTGCCGAAAATTATTGATTATGTACAGCAAAATCCAAAATGGAACATATCGCTGCAAACCCACAAATACATGGGTATACCATAGATCTATGAAAGCAATCCTTACTTTATTACTTCTGGTATTTTCAACTTTGTTGTTTGGACAGCAGAAGTATACTTCAAAGTCGGCTAAAGCCATTAAAGAACTGGAAACTTCTGTTCAGTTTTTGCAGGCTGGAAATAAAAAAGAGGCTTTGAATTATGCTTCAAAAGCCATTGCAAAAGATCCAACGTTTTATGAAGCTTATTCGTTAAGAGCTAATATTTACGCTGATTCCAATGAATTGAAATTAGCCATTGCCGATTTTGAAACTGCGTTGAAAATAAATCCTGAAATTTTTCCTCCCGATAATTTGAATTTAGGCCGACTCTATTTTAAAACCCAGCAATACGATAAAGCAAAAGCGATATTGCAAAAGTATGTGAGCACTTTTAATCCGTCGGATAAATTCAAGGCAGAGTCGGCAAACATCATCAAAAGCTGCGATTTTGCTAGAGAAGCAGTGAAACACCCTGTTCCTTTTAATCCTGTTAATATGGGACCTAACGTGAATTCTGTCAATAAAGATTACAATCCTTTTATATCGGTAGATGGCGAAACATTTATTCTCACGCGTACCATCCCTGATGCCCGTTCACTGGTTAAAATGCAGGAAGATTTTTTTGTTTCTTATAAAGAGGGAAAAGACTGGACTCCCGCTGTAAACATGGGACCGCCTATTAATTCGGTGGTGAATGAAGGAGCCATGACTTTAAGTCCCGACGGGCGCACAATGGTTTTCACCATTTGTGAGGTGTATGGAGATTTTGGTGAAGGCCGACAAGGAATGGGAAGTTGTGATTTATTTGTGAGTCAGAGAGTAGGAGAAAACCGCTGGTCGAAACCGCGCAATCTGGGTCCGAAAATAAACACCACAAAATTTGATTCTCAGCCGTGTATCGCTTCCGATGGGAAGTCGATTTATTTTTCCAGTGCCCGTTCGGGCGGACAAGGGGAATCGGATTTGTGGGTTATTAATATTACTGACAAAGGATTTTCAGATCCGCAGAATTTAGGTCCGCGACTCAATACTCCCGGAAAAGAAGATGGCGTTTTTATTCATCCCGACAATCAGACTTTATATTTCGCTTCCGACGGACAAGTGGGCATGGGCGGACGTGATTTGTTCATGAGTAAACGCAAAGCAGATGGTACCTGGGGAGATCCTGTAAACCTTGGTTATCCCATCAATACCAGCGATGACGAAAGAACTTTGTTCATTGATGCAAAGGGTGATTTAGCTTATTTCGCTTCCGACAGAGTAGGCGGAGTAGGGGATTTGGATATTTATTGTTTCAAATTACCGGAGTCGGCAAAACCAACTCCCGTTACTTACATGAAAGGGATTGTGTACGATGAACAAACCAAAAAACCTTTGGGAGCAGCGTTTCAGCTGATTGATCTGGAAACAGGAAAACAGGTGGTAGAGTCCTTTTCTGATGCTAAAGACGGAAGCTTTTTGGTGTGTTTGCCGGTAGGGAAAAACTACGCATTGAAGGTTTCCTGTGAAGGTGGTTATTTATTTTACTCAGAAAACTTTGAGCTCACCAATCCTAAAAAAGGAGAAGATGCTTTCAGAAAAGATGTGCCTTTAAAGAAAATTGCACCAGGTGTAAAAGTGGTATTAAGGAATGTGTTTTTTGCAACGGATTCGTACGAGTTGAAGCCGGAATCCAAAACCGAGCTGGATAATTTAGTTGCCTTTTTAAATACCAATGCCACCATGAAAATTGAGTTGGGCGGACACACCGATAACCAGGGTGCAAAAGCGCACAATAAAACCTTGTCGCAAAACAGAGCGAATTCGGTGCGAGATTATTTAATTAAAAAGGGGATAGCTCCTGATAGATTGACTGCTAAAGGTTATGCTGATGAAATGCCTGTGGATAGCAATGAAACTGAAGCGGGTAGAGCTAATAACAGAAGGACGGAGTTTATGGTGGTGCAGTAATTAAAACCTATACTTATTATTCCACAACTTCTCCAGCATCGCCTTCAACTCCAGCTCCCTTTTGTTATTCCCCATTTGAACAAAATTTGTCCCTTTGATTTCTTCGGGTAAAAACTCCTGAATGGAGAAATTGTTTTCATAGGAATGGCTGTATTGATAACCTTTTCCATAGCCCATGTCCTTCATCATTTTGTTTGGGGCATTACGGATATGTAGCGGCACAGGAAGATTTCCTGTATCGCGAACCAGTTGTTGTGCGGCATTGATTGCCTGATAAGACGAATTGCTTTTTGGTGAAGAAGCTAAATAAATAGTGCATTGCGACAATATAATTCTGCATTCGGGATGACCGATCACACTCACCGAATGAAAACAGCTTTGCGCCAGCATCAATGCATTGGGATTGGCATTGCCAATGTCTTCCGATGCCAGTATCAATAAGCGTCTTGCAATGAATTCAGGATTTTCACCACCTTCTATCATCCTTGCCAGATAATAAACTGCCGCATTGGGATCACTACCGCGAATGGATTTTATAAAAGCAGAAATAATGTCGTAATGCTGTTCTCCGCTTTTGTCATACATCGTTGGATTGAGCTTGATTTGCTCTTTTACCAGTTCGTTGTTGATGACAATTTTTTTATCCGGATGGGAATTGACCAGTAATTCAAAATTGTTGAGCAAACGTCTCGCATCGCCACCGCTCATCTGCAAGAGAGATTCTGTTTCAATAAGCTCAATATCTTTGCCTTTTAATATTTCATCTTCTTTAATCGCCTTGTTTAAAAGTGAAAGTAATTCTTCATCGGAATGAGGCTTTAAAACATACACCTGCGAACGCGACAAGAGAGCGGAAATCACTTCAAAGGAAGGGTTTTCGGTAGTGGCGCCAATCAAAGTGATGGTTCCTTTTTCTACTGCGCCTAAAAGAGAATCCTGTTGCGATTTGCTAAAACGGTGAATCTCATCAATGAACAAAATAGGGTTGAGGCCTTTACTGAAAAGGTTTTGTTCTTTGGCTTTATCAATGACTTCTCTGATATCCTTCACGCCTGAACTGATTGCACTCAGCGTAAAAATCGGTCGCTTTGTTTCTTCAGCTATGATTTGCGCCAGTGTTGTTTTGCCTACACCGGGAGGTCCCCATAAAATGATGGACGGAATATACCCCGATCGGATGGCAGCCGTTAAAGCGCCGTTAGCCCCCACCAGATGCTCCTGTCCGAAATAATCTTTCAGCCTTTTGGGGCGCATTCTTTCAGCTAAAGGAGTATTTGAGAGTTGAGAGTTCAAGGTTTTTCAAAAATAAGAAACTATAAACTAATTTTTGCATAAATTTGGCCACGAAAAAATTAAATCAATGACGAAGATAAAATTTGGTACCGACGGCTGGAGAGCCATTATAGCAAAGGAATTTACAGTAGATAATGTGGCCCGTGTTTCAAAGGCGGTGGTGTTGTGGTTGCGCAAGGTGAAAAAGGAACAAAAGGGTGTGGTGATCGGATATGATTGTCGCTTCGGCGGAAAGTTATTTGCCGAAACGGTGGCCAAAGTGCTCGGTAAAGAAGGAATCAAAGTTTATTTAAGCGATAGAATAGTGACTACACCAATGGTTTCTTTGGGAACTCTGGAGTTGGGTGCAGCTCTGGGAGTGGTGATTACAGCCAGTCATAATCCACCTGATTACAACGGATATAAATTGAAAGGTGAATTCGGCGGACCTTTGCTTTCCGACAATGTAGACGAAGTAGAGGCTTTGATTCCCGATGAACATGGCTATGATCTGGAAGCAATTTCTTTAGCTGATCTTACAAAACAAGGTTTGTTTAAAGAAGTTGATCTGGAAGAGATGTACATCAAAAAAGTGGAAGCCAATTTCGATTTGGATCTAATTAAAAAGTGCGGGCTGAATTTCGCTTATGATGCGATGTACGGTGCCGGACAGTTTGTGATGCGCAGATTATTGCCTGATATTACTTTTTTGCATTGCGATTACAATCCGGGTTTCGACGGTACTGCTCCTGAGCCCATCCACAGAAATTTGCTGGAGTTTTCGGAAATGATAAAACTGGCTGGGGATATTGATTGCGGATTGGCTACCGATGGAGATGCTGACAGATTGGGATTTTACAACAGCAAAGGAGAGTTTGTGGATTCGCACCACATTATTTTGTTGCTAATCACTTACCTCAGAAAATACAAAAAGATGGATGGAAAAGTGGTGATCGCTTTTTCGGTTTCCGACAGAATTAAAAAATTATGCAAACACCTCGGTTTGGAAGTGACCACTACCAAAATCGGATTCAAATACGTTTGTGATCACCTCATCAATGAAGATGTTTTGCTAGGCGGAGAAGAATCGGGCGGAGTAGCTATTAAAGGCCATATCCCTGAAAGAGACGGCGTTTGGATGGGTTTAACCATTTGGGAATACATGGCTAAAACAGGAAAAACTCTGGATGATCTGGTTCAGGAAGTTTATGAAATAGTGGGGGCTTTTGCCTTTGAAAGAATTGACTTACACCTCACCGAAGCACTTAAACAAAAAGTGATGGAGAATTGTAAAAATGGTTCTTATTCGGAATTTGCAGGAAGAAAAATTACGCGTCAGGAATCTATCGACGGATATAAATTTTTCTTTGGAGATGACGAATGGTTAATGATTCGTCCTTCAGGAACAGAGCCTGTTTTACGAACTTATTGCGAGTCGTCATCCAGCAAAGAAGCTTTTTCTTTATTGGAAAAATCACATAAATTATTGTTGAATTGATATGCGTTTTGCGGGACTGTTGATATTTGTTTTTTGTATTCAAATATCTGTTAGTGCGCAAACGGATAGTTCTTCTTCGCTGAAAAAAACATCTTTTTTTCAGCCTTCTCCTGTTTTTAATCAGCAACGGCAAAACATAGTAGTGACTACTGAGTTAGTAGGAGCAGTGGGCTCTTTGGTTTTGTTGGATCAGCTGTGGTATGAGAATTATCCAAGGTCATCTTTTCACCTTTTCAACGATAATGATGAATGGCAGGGAATGGATAAGTTGGGACATTCGCAAACGGGTTATAGCGTTGGACAAAGCGGATACAAAGCTTTAAGATGGGCAGGGGTGAATGAAAAAAAATCTTTGATATGGGGTGGAACTCTTGGATTTATGTATCTCACCGTGGTGGAAGTGATGGATGGTTTTTCTTCGGAATGGGGATTTTCTCCGGGCGATTTTGCTGCCGATGCAGCGGGGACTGCTTTGTTTATTGGAGAACAATTGCTTTGGAAAGAACAACGCATTGCTTACAAATGGTCGTTCATGACTTCTCCTTACGCGCAATACCGTCCGAATGAATTAGGGGAAAATCTTTCTCAGCAATGGCTGAAAGATTATAACGGACAAACTTATTGGTTGTCAGTCAATGTGGCCTCTTTTTTATCCGACAATACTAAATTCCCGAAATGGTTAAATATTGCTACAGGTTACGGAGCAGATGGTATGACGGGAGGATCCAATAATCCGTCTTCGGCTATAACCTCAACTTCCAATGGGAAAGTAGTTCCTATTCCGGCCTTTGAAAGACACAGTCAGTTTTATTTGTCGTTGGATGTAGATCTCACAAAAGTTAAAACAAAATATAAGTTTTTACGAACGGTATTCAATACTTTCGGCTTTTTAAAAATTCCTTCTCCAACATTGGAATTTACGCCGGGCAAAGGCATGAATTTTTACTGGTTTTATTTCTGATAAAATTACGCAACTTGTTTTTTTTATCTGCGTAAAGTATGGCAATGAAAACCAGGGCACTATTAATTTGTTTTTCTTTCATTTCAATTTGTTCATGGGCGGTAAATTCTGCGCCTACCGATATTTCCTTAAGTGCTTCTACAATCCCTGAAAATTCTGCCACAGCAACTCTTGTTGGGAATTTAAGTGCGAGTGACATTGATTTGGGTGATGTGCAATCTTTTTCTTTGGTGGCAGGAGTGGGTAGTGCCGACAATGCTTCTTTTTCAATTGTGGGTACTTCCTTAAAAAATTCTGCGGTTTTTGATTTTGAAACTAAATCTTCTTATTCCATAAGAATTCGTGCTGACGACGGAAACGGAGGAACTTTTGATAAAGTTTTTTCTGTTACGGTTACAGATGTGAATGAAACGCCTGATTACAATAACGCATCGGCTACCATTGCTGAAAACTTAGCGAATTCTACCAATGTAATTATTCTTACGGGAACAGATGTGGATGCCGGACAAACATTATCTTATTTCATCATTTCAGGAAATACAGGGAATGCATTTGCTGTTAATTCTATAAGCGGACAAGTATATGTGAATATTTCGTCGGCTGTGGATTTTGAAACAACACCTGTATTTACTCTTGGTTTAAGAGCCACGGATAACGGTGCTCCGGTTCTTTTTAAAGATGCAACTTTAACGATAAATCTCACCAATGTAAATGATGCTCCCGCAATTACTGTTCCGGGCGCTAAATCGGTTTTTGAGAACACTAATTTAACTGTTGCGGGAATTTCTATTAACGACCAGGACATCAGCACCGATTCTCTTTCGGTATGTGTGAGTTCAACTCACGGATTTATTTCTCTTTCATCAATCGCCGGATTGAATTTCTCTTCGGGCGACGGTTCCTCAGATGCGGCCATGTGTTTTACAGGCAAGCAAGCCAATGTTAATACTGCATTGAATAATTTAATTTATAAAAGTGTAGACGATTATGTTGGCGCAGATGCTTTGGCTATTTCGGTAAATGACGATGGCCATAACGGTCCGGGTGGAATAAAATCCGATTTAAAATCAATTGCTATCACTGTTAATCCTGTTTCGGTTTCCTTTATCACTCAGCCGGTGAATGATACTGTTTGCCAAACCCGGAACACTTTGTTTTTTGTTAAAGCAACAGGAACCAATCCGCTTACTTTTCAATGGAAGCATAACGGCGTAAATATCGCGGGAGCAACGGATGATACTTTGTATTTAAACAATGTTGCCTTGGCCGATAGTTTTCAATACCGCTGTGTGGTTACCAATCCTGCCGGATCTTTTCCTTCCTCATTAGTACAATTAAAAGTATACGGAACTCCGAAACTTACTTTTACTTCTACAGAAGTTTGTTTGGGAAGTGTAACAAACCATACCAATTCCTCTACCATAGATATTGACAGTATTGCTTCTTACAGCTGGGATTTTGCGAATGCAGGAGGAGTAAGCAGTTTGTTTTCTCCGACCTATACATATACTGCCGACGGTACTTTTAACGTGTCGCTGATTGGTACAAGTTCTTATGGATGTAAAGATACTTTGATACAGGCGGTTGTTGTGGATCCTATGCCGCAGATAGCCTTTGCTTTTGGTGATATTTGCTTTGTTGATTCACTGAGGCCTCAAAACTTAACAACAATAAATTTGGGTACAGTTTCATACTTATGGGATTTCGGAGATGGATCATCCAGTGTAAATGCAAATCCAAAACACAAATATGTATCCACCGATTCTTACATAGTAGGATTAAGAGCGACTTCAAACAAAGGATGCGTTAGAACTTTAAGTAAAACCATTACAGTAAATCCTTCACCGATTGCCAATTTTGTAGTGACCGACATTTGTGATAGTACAAACGCAAAATTTCAAAGCGTGAGTTCTATCAGTTCGGGAACAATGGATTTGATGTGGGATTTTGCTGATGGCAGCACATTGCCGAATGACGTGAATCCTGAACATTTTTATGTGAGGGACAGTACTTACAACATTCAATTGAGCGTGTTGAGTGATAAAGGTTGTACCGATACAGTAGTTAAACCTTTAAAAGTTTTCCCAAATCCGAAACCTGTTTTTTCTATAGTGGATGTTGACTGTGCAGGATCGTTAAACGGAGCTATTTATATTTCTACTTCAAGCGGTTTACAGCCTTATTTTTATTCGTTGGATGCAGGGATTTATCAATTTGAGCCTTCCTTCCCTTCTTTGAGCGGCGGCATTCATCAGGTGGTTGTGTTGGATTTTAGAAATTGTAAAACTGTTAGAAATGTTACTATTAATGAGCCGACTCCTTTAACGGCTTCATACACTCAGGCAAAAAATCCGGTTTGTAGTGGTACTGCCACAGGGTCTATTGAATTTACAGCTCAGGGAGGAGTACATCCGTATGTGTTCACTAATAAAAAAGAAGGGGAAGGCACATTGACACAGAATACAGGCTATTTTGCCAATCTTAAAGACGGAGATTATGAAACTAAAATTTTTGATGCAAACGGTTGTTATGCTACTATTGCTTATCAATTAAATGAACCAACTCCATTGTTAATTGATATTGCAAAGGAAAATATATCCTGTTTGGGCTTAAACGACGGAAGCATCAGTATAGCCGCTTCGGGTGCCAACGGAGGATATTCTTATTCCATTGATGACGGAATACATTTTTATGTAACACCTGATTTTACTGATCTTGCCGCCGGTAATTATTTAACCACCGTTAAAGATTTTAAAGGATGCAGTTATTCAAAAGGAGTCACTATTGTTGAGCCTTCTTCTGTTATTGATGTGAGTGCTTCTGTTTTTAAAGAGATTTTATGCAAAGGTGATTCTGCCGGTAGCATTAAATTATATGGAACAGGGGGTAGCGGTGTTATTGAATACGCAAAAAATACGACCGCTACTTTTGTTTACTCCAATCAATTTGATGATTTATTTACCGGTGATTATCGTTTTTATGCCAAAGATCAAAATGCTTGTGTGGATTCTATTGATATCCATTTAAGCGAACCTGCTTTGCCTTTATCGATAGCTTATATTGATGAGCAGGACATTACTTGTTTTGGAAAAAATGACGGAGAAATCAATATTCATGCTTTGGGTGGAAATGGAGCCTATCATTATTCTATTTATGGTATGTATCAGTCTTCAGCAGTGTTTAAAAATCTGCACCAAGGAAATTATCTGGCCAAAGTAAAAGATGATTTAGGTTGTTTAAAATCACAATGGGTTTCTATACAGGAGCCGCTGGTATTAAATCTATCGCTAGATAATATTATTGGTGTGGATTGTAAAAATGAAAGCTCCGGAGAAGTGATGCTTTCTGTTTCGGGTGGTAATTCTGCATATTCTTTTTTTATAGATGACGTTCCTGCGCTAAGTCCTTTCAATGGTTTAACAGGAGGAGAACATGATGTTTTTGTTAATGATAGTAAGGGTTGTAATTTTGATACTTTAATAACAGTGCCTTTTAATAAAGAGGTTGCTATAGCCGATTTCACTTCTTTTGTTGCCGGAAAAGTAATGACGGTAAACAATCAATCTCAATATGCGGATTTATATTCCTGGACCTTTAGTGACGTTGCCGGACAAAGTTCTGTAGTTTCTCCCATTCACTCCTTTGCGCACAATGGAATTTATGAGGTAACACTGGTGGCAAGTAATAGTTGTAATTCCGATACTTTGAAGCAATCGGTAATTATTGGTGCGATAGGATTGGTTGAAAATAATACCGAAGGAATTCAGTGTTCTGTTTTTCCATCACCAAGCAGTACTCAGGTAACACTTAAAATCACTGCAAGTGAGCTCGTGAAAAATGAGGCAGTACAAATTCATTTTTTTGATGTTCTTGGAAAAGAGTTGTATCAGCAAAATACTTTTTTTGACGGAAACTTTTTGAAACTGGATATTCCTGTAAATTCTCTTGCTGAAGGAAAATATCTTTTAAAAGTAAGTAGTGATTCAATTAATATAGTGCGTAGTTTTATTGTTCAGTATTGATGGGGGAAATAAGAAATACAATAGTGTCATTTTTTCTGTTGGCTTTTGCTTCTGCAAATGCAGTTCCCATTGTTGATTTCACTTTTCAGGAAGTTTGTGAAAACACGCAAATGCCTTTGACCGCTAACTTTAATCCTGCTAACGATAGCATTGTTGCTTATCAATGGGATTTTGATAATGATAGTCAGTTTGATGATGGTGCGGGATCTATTGCTTTTTACACTTTTGCGGGCAATGGAAATTTTATGGTTGGTTTACGCATGGTTTCAGTGATGGGAGATACCGCCTCTTTTTATAAAGCTGTAACGGTATTACCTATTCCTAAAGCAGACTTTTCAATAAAAGATGTTTGTGTTTTTTCTAAGGTGAGTCCTAAAGATTCAAGTGATGCCAACGGTTCAATAATGCAAAACTACTTCTGGACTTTTGATTCATCTCTGTATCCGGATACATTAACTACTGCTCCTTTCTGGACTTTTGATACTTCAGGAATATATAACGTGGAACTTAAAATACGCACCAGCGACGGGTGTATAGCGCTGGTAAAGAAAAACGTACATGTTTATCCTCAGCCGGTATCTGATTTTTCTTCCTCTTCAAATTGTCTCGGAGATACTTCTGTTTTTACTGAAAATGTGCAAATTGAAAGTGGATATATCATTAAATACCAATGGGATTTTAACGGAGATAAAATATATGATGACGGCATCGGGGAAAGTAGCAAATATGGTTATTTTTCAACCGGTCATGAGCTGGTAGGATTGAGAACAATTTCCGATAAAGGTTGTGTTCATGATACCATTAAAACCATTTCTGTTTATCCCAAACCGCGCGCTTCTTTTCTTACAAACCCTTCCTGTGAAAATCAACCTGTTGTGTTTGCAAATCTTTCGGCTACTTCTGTTTCCACGTTAAAATACTACTGGAGTTTTGGCAATGGAGATACATCAATGGCTTTTGAACCTGATTATGCCTTTCCCGACAAGGGAACTTATAAAGTAAAATTATTGGTGGTTAATTTTTTCGGATGTGTTGATTCTATTGAAAGAAATCATGCGGTGAAGGCGAAACCCATTGCTGATTTCTCTTATACCAATGTTTGTTTCGGAGCGCTTTCTTCTTTTGTCGACGCATCTCAGTCGGCTGATAAAATAGAATCCAGAATATGGGATTTTAATGATGGCAATGGTGAGGTGGCATCGCAGCCCAAACATTTATATGCTACAGCCGGGACTTACAATGTTTTTTTAAGAGTAGAAACGGATAAAGGTTGCATAGATACCATGATGAAATCGGTGGAAGTATATCCTTTGCTTGTAGCGTCTATCTGGGCACCAACAGTTGAAATTTGTAAAGGTGACAGTGCCCGTTTGGAAGGAATTGGTTTAGCCGGTAAAACCTTTATTTGGAGCAATGCATCTACTGATCCGGTAATTTATGTGAGTAATGAAGATGATTATGAATTAACTGTTTTTGATGCGAACAATTGTTCTATTAAAAAATCGGTATCACTTACGGTCAACTCAACGCCAAGCTATACCCATACTTCCGATACTTCGTTGAGCTTAGGTTCGTCAATGCAGCTTTGGGCAAACGGAGCTTTGGATTTTTCGTGGAGCGATCAGTCGGGAGTGATCAGTCAGAGTCCGGTATTGAATATCACGCCAGAAAATTCCACTCAATACATTGTTAAAGGAACGAATGATAAAGGTTGCAGCACTTCTTACACTGTAAACGTAAGTGTTAATAAAGACTATAATCTTGAGCCCAATAATTTAATCACTCCAAATAACGATGGTAAAAACGACAATTGGACCATCACCAATATTACAGGATACAACGATTGTAAAGTGATTATTTTTAATCGTTGGGGACAAGCGGTTTTCCATTCTGCTAAAGGCTATAATAACGACTGGAATGGAAAGGATGACAATGGAAATGAATTGCCCGACGGCGGATATTTTTATGTTATTCAGTGCGACGAAATGCAAAAAAATTTAACAGGACCTATCACCATTTTACGATCGAAAGAATGAGAATGTATTTGTTTACATATCGATTTATTTTGGCGGCATTGCTGATGTCTTCTTCACTTTTTGCGCAGCAGGTTCCGGCTACGGATTTGTATTTCAATAATTTGTTTTTTGTAAATCCGGCAAAAGCAGGAGATGCCGGAACTACACAGTTGGCGATGTTTAACAGAAGACAGTGGACGGGCATAGAAGGGGCTCCGGTAACTTCTTTTCTTTCTTTGGATTTGCCTGTTAAAGGAAAAGTGGGGTTAGGATTCAATTTTGTAAATGATCAGATTAATTTCCTGCGTACAACAAAAGCTTCCCTGGCAGGAAAGTATAAATTACAAGTGGCAAAAGATCATTTTTTATCGTTGGGAATTCAAGCAAGTTTGTATGATTCTTATTTGAATTTCACCAATGCCAAAGTGGATGATTATTCGGATGTGATTTTAGCGCTTGGACCGAATAACCATGCCTTGGCTATGGGGGTTGATTTCGGATTGAATTATCAGTTTAAAAATCTTGAAGCAGGATTGTATCATACGCAAATGTTCAACACTTCGGCAAAATCATATTTTAAAAACGATTTGAATTCTTATCGCTTGCAGGCACATTACGGAGCATACGCTTCTTATAAATTCAATATGAATAAGGATTTTTCTTTACAGCCCCGTTTAGGTTTACGATATCTTCCGGGAGTTTTTATGCAAGCTGAAATAGCTGCTATGCTGGATTTTAAAAATAAATTCGGAATAGGTGCTTTGTACCGCACGCAGGAAGCCATGTCGATGTCGTTTAAGTATAAAGCCAGCGATTTGTTTACTTTTTATTATTCCTATGGTGCGGGATTACAAGGAATATCAACTTATTCGGGAGGAACGCATGAGTTTTTGGTGTTGATTACCTTCAAAAAGGAAATACCAAAAGAAGAAGAAGCTAAAAAAGAGCTTCAACTGGATAGTTTGGTTTTGGCTGTGAAAAAACTCAATGATAAAAACAAAGAGCTCGATTCATTGAATGCTGCTTTGGAAGATAGAGTGGGAGCACTGGAAGTAATGCAGGTGAAATATCTGGATTCATTACAAATCATTCAGTTGATCAATGATAAACTCCCTGCTACGGATGTTGACGATAGTTTATCGGGAAGTTTGCATGTTGGCGAGCGTTACGTGATTGAAAACATTCATTTTGAATTCAATTCTTATGTCATCAAAGCAGAATCCAAACCGATTTTGGATAACGTTGTTTTCTATTTAAATAAATATCCGAAAGTTAAAATTGAAGTCGACGGCCACACCGATTATGTGGGCAGTGATGCCGCAAATATGACCTTGTCCTACAACAGGGCAAAAGCAGTTTGTAAATACCTTACTGATCATGGGATAGCCTCATCCCGCTTGTCATACAAAGGTTATGGTGAATCGTCACCGGTGGCGACAAACAAAACCGATAAAGGCAGAGCCAAAAACAGAAGAATAGAGTTTATTATTCTTGCGAGGTAATCTATGACTTTTTGGTCATTTTCTAAAAACAGAATGAGATTTCTATCGTCCTGTAACTAACACAAGAAAACGTTTACACAGTTTTTGCCATGCGTTTTCTCATTGGATAAGACTAAAAGATTTTTTAATCTTGTGTAACTTTGAATTAGTCTAAGTGTTTTACTCTAGTTCTTAGTGCTATTTACTTTCTGGTACCGGTGCGTTTTATTAATTGTTTCCATATTAATTGTTGCAATTGGTATGGTATTTAGTAAGTAAATGATTTTAATTAACCCCTTAGTATGAAAAGTTTATTGTTGATTTCAGTGTCGTTTTTGTTAGTTCTTGCTACATCTTGCAGTGCTTCAAAGAATTCCGATTATGGCAAAAAAGCCAAACGAGTGATTACCGATTGCACAACATTTCAATAGATAAAATTCGTTTTTTATCTACCTTTAAAAAATGAAGTCTTTTCATTTTACAGGTATTATCGGCTGTGTTTTGTTTTTGAGCTCTTGCATAAAAGACAAGCCTCCTGTTGATAACACAAAAGTAGATTTAACTTCAGCAGGTGTTTATATTGTTAATGAAGGCAATTTCCAATTTGGCAATGCGTCGGTAAGCTATTACAATATTGCAGACAATGCAGTACAGGAAGATTTATTCAAACCCGCCAACAATAAATCATTGGGTGATGTAGCACAATCCATGTGCATACACAACGACAAAGTTTACATCGTTGTCAATAATTCAGGAAAGATTGAAGTGGCCGATTCTAAAACTTTTATTTCGCAGGGAACCGTTACAGGTCTCACTTCTCCACGCTATTTTGTTCCGATAAGCACTACCAAAGGATATGTAAGCGATTTGTTGTCTAACACAATTTCTATCATTGATTTGGCAGCTAATGCAGTGACGGGAAGTATTCCCTGTACCGGTTGGACAGAGGAAATGTTGGTATCCGGTGGTAAAGTTTTTGTTTGCAATAAACAAAGAGATAAGGTGTATGTCATTAACACAACAAGTGATGTAATCAGCGATAGTATTTCGGTTGGATATGGCTCCAATTCTATTAAAGAAGATAAAAACGGAAAGTTGTGGGTGTTGTGCAATGGCGATGATAATTTAAAAAAATCGGCCGGTTTGTACCGAATTAATCCTACTTCTTTACAAGTGGAGCAATCCTTCACGTTTTCATCGGGGAGTCCGTGGCGTTTAAAAATAAACGGATCGAAAGACACTTTGTATTACATCAATAATGGTGTTTGTGTGATGTCAATCAGTTCTGCTGATTTGCCCGCCCAGTCGTTAATAGAAGAAGGAAATAAAAAGTTTTACGGATTGGGAATTGATCCTTTATCGGGAGTTATTTATGTTGCCGATGCTATGGATTATGTGCAGAAATCTACTGTTTACAGGTACCAATCCAATGGTACTGCATTATCATCGTTTAAATCGGGAATCATTTCAAGCGACTTTTATTTTAAACCTTAATGAAGAAGAAAGCCATATTTTGCTGGAGCGGCGGTAAAGATTCATCGTATTGTTTGCACAAAATTTTTCAGGAAGGAGAATACGACGTTTGTTATTTACTCACCACTATTTCAGCGCAATTCAACAGAATTTCCATGCATGGCGTTAGGGAAGATTTGCTGGAAAAGCAAGTCGCCGAATTAGGGATTCCTTTGCTTAAAGTTTGTGTTTCTCAAGGCACCAACGAGGAGTATGAAAAGCAAATGGAAGCTGTTTTATTAAAAGCCAAAGCAGAAGGAATTGAACATGTGATTTTCGGTGATATTTTTCTGGAAGATTTGAGGGTGTATCGTGAAAACAATCTCGCAAAAGTAGGAATGACAGGCGTTTTCCCTCTCTGGAAAATAAACACCAAAGAACTGATCTCTGATTTTATTGCCAAAGGATTTAAAACCATTACCTGCTGTATCAATGATGAACATTTGAATGAGCAATGGGTAGGTAGAGAAATTGATGCTGCTTTTGTAAATGAATTGCCTGAAGCCGTTGATCCTTGTGGTGAAAATGGGGAGTTTCATACTTTTTGTTATTCCGGACCGATATATAAAAACGAAATAAAGTTCAGTGTCGGCGAGAAAGTTTACAAACCTCTTGTCGTTAAAACCGATGATGTTTGCGCTGTTCCGGAATCAAAGACAAAGGGGTTTTGGTTTTGCGATTTGCTGGTAAAGGATTAAAATAAAAAAAAACATCCGTGGGTTATGCGGATGTTTTTTGTTTTTTGGACCTAGCCTCCAGTGCTTAACTGTGAACAGCGTTTTTTTGTGGCCGGGTATCCAATGTGTTTATACAACTAAGACACGTAAAAATCCATACCGTTGCCTGTGCTAAAAGAAATAATTCCTAACGATTTGTTAATTTCCCGCTTTTAAAATAGCACAACAATGAATTATTCTATCGAAAACGAGTTGATTAAAGTCTCTGTAAAGTCAAAAGGAGCGGAGCTTTCCTCTTATTTCAATAAAAATTTAAATACCGAATATGTGTGGCAGGCCGACCCTAAATTTTGGGGCAAACATGCACCCATTTTATTTCCGGTAATAGGAAAAGTATTCAACGACACAATAAAAGTGGGGGGCAAAAGTTACCCGATGGTAAAACATGGTTTTGGTCGCGATATGGAATTTGAAATGCGCAATCAACAGGCTGAGTCTATTGAGTTTTCTTTACGCGCTGATGAACAAACAAAACAGTCTTTTCCTTTCGATTTTGAATTGGTGGTTAGATATGAACTAAAGGGAAGTGTACTCATCACAAATTTCATCATTAAGAATAAGGGGGCTGAGAAAATGTACTTTTCCATTGGCGGTCATCCTGCTTTCAACTGTCCGATTGAAAAGGACGATGTTTTAGAAAACTGTTTTATAGAATTTTCTTCCATGGAAAAAGACGATAAAGTATTGATTAATATGGATGGTTATAGAAATGGCAATATTGTAAAGGATTATATCAACGGCAAAAGCATTCAACTGACGAAAGATATTTTTAAACACGATGCCTTGATTTTCCTTAATTTAAAATCGAAGGAACTGGCCATAAAATCAAAAATATCTTCTAAATCCTTAAAGTTTTCACACAAAGGATTTCCTCATTTAGGCATTTGGGCACCTGTTGGAGCACCCTTCGTTTGTTTGGAGCCATGGCATGGGGTATGCGACAGTATTGGTTATACAGGTGAGCTGAAAGACAGATTTGGTAACGTTGGGCTCGAAGCTCAAAAGGAATATGCCTGCAGCTATAGCATTGAGGGCATCTAATCGTTATATTTGAAGAATGTCCGACGATAATTATGCATATCTGAAAAAACAGCTTGAAACGGAGTTTGAATTCCCTTTAAAGTATATGTTTAAGTTCATTGTTCCTCACGGAAAGGTGGAGGAAGTAAAACCCCTGTTTGAAGCGGGAGTATTGCAGGAAAGATTATCCAGCACTGGGAAATACAAAAGCATCACCATCACCATGATCGTATTGTCGCCGGATGATGTGATTGAAAAATACAAATCGGTTGCTCACATAGAAGGTATAGTTGCATTATGATAGTTTGGCAAGGTAAATTGGAGAAAATGCCCGTTGAGCTTCAGTCTCCGGTGAAGTATTTTTTGGATTACGGGGAATCGAAAATCTGTGTCAATAATTTTATAGGAAGAAATATCCGACTCACTTTCAGCAGTGAAATTCGTTGTATTGCCTGTGATAAGAAGACCAATAAGAGTTTCGGACAAGGATTTTGCTATCCCTGTTTTTTAAATTCTCCACGAAATTCGGAGTGCATCGTTCGTCCGGAATTGTGCATGGCACATGAACATCAAGGCAGAGATCCAAAGTGGGAAGAAGAAAACCACAATGTTCCGCATTGTGTATATCTGGCGCAAACCAATGATGTGAAAGTAGGTGTGACGCGTTCAAGTAATACCTATAGCCGCTGGATTGATCAGGGAGCACGCAAAACAATAAAACTCGCGAATGTTCCCTATCGTCAGCTGGCCGGACTCATTGAAATTGAATTGAAAAAATACATTTCTGATAAAACCAATTGGACCAGAATGCTCAAGGATGAAAGGGGAGAAGAAGTGGATTTAGTGGAACTCAAAAAAAGCCTGATTGATAAATTGCCTGATGCTTTAAAAGCTTACGCTGATCCTGATGATACGATCACTGAAATTAAATATCCCGTTGAAAATTATCCTGAAAAAGTAAAGAGCGTTGGCTTTGATAAAGAAACAATGGTGGAGGGGAAACTTATTGGTATTCGTGGACAATATCTAATGTTTGCCAATAACAATGTGATCAATCTGCGCAAACACACCGGTTATATCATTTCCTTTGAAGTGTTGGATGAGAAGTTTGCGGAGGAAGTGATTCAGGGAGTGTTGTTTTAAATATGAAAAATCCGGTAATAAATTTCCTGGTTCTAAATATCTCAATTGGATTAGTTTCTATTCTGAATCTAAAGTTTTGGAATAAGTTTTTAAAAAATATTTTATACAACGATGATAGAATTCCTATTTCAAACAAGAATGATCTTTATTATTTTCTCAATGAAAAAATAGCACTTCGTTTTAATGTTTTAGTGATTTCATTAATTGTTATTTGGATTTTAGCAGGAGCTTCGCTGTTGATGGAACCATATAGAAATAGGAGTGTCCTCATTATGATAACTTTTGCACATGTACTTTTTTGGACATTTGTATGTGTTTTGATTCACAATGTCGGTGGAGCTGGTTTAATGTCGTGATAAACTCCGCCTCGTTAAATATGGTGTAACGGAGGGCGAAAACAAAAAAAAGCACCGCCTCGCGAAGTTTAGCGCAGCGTAACTTTGCGAAATAACGAGTCTGCTTGGAAGTTTTCAACTTCCTTTTTCCGCAGGAAAAACATATTTAATGCATGTTCCTCTTCGAGGAAAGAAGCTGAAAGCTTCTACGTTCATTTGTGAAATCACCAAGTTACGCTTCGCTAAACTTGGTGAAGCGTAAATAAAAAAGCACTGACGAGAGCCAGTGCTTTTTTATTTATCCAATTCTATGTTTTATTGCTTCACGACATTCAGTGTTTGCACAATTCCATTTTCATTGTACACAATCACATGATAAATTCCGGCCGACAATTCCTCTCCAAAGCTTTTGTTGCCATTGAGATTGAACTCCGTCATTACTCTTCCTAAATTGTCGATCACTTTAACATTTGCAGCTACTGACGACTGAATATTAAAAGTTGAATTAGACGGATTTGGATAAAGAGCGATCTGTTCTTTTGAAAGAGATTGAACTCCTGTTGATAAACAATTTGCGTTGTTCGCATCAATCACCGCCATTACCGGTGTGCGTGCGCAGGTTGAACCTCCTTGTACTTTAATATCAAAAATTGCAGGGAAAGAAGCCGCTTTGTCATCACGGGTATCATCAGTAATATCCATCACTCCCGAAGCATCCATTGTGCTGAAATTAGCGCCACTATCGAACCACACCAAAGCATTTCCTGCGCTAGGTGTCAATTCATAAGAACCAGCAGCAGAAATAACAATAGGGGTAGAGAAAGTTAAAGTATAGAAGGTGTTGAACGGCGCAGCACTTTGAACGCCTGTACAAACCACATTATCCGAAGTATAAGTTCCAACGGTTGTGCTTCCTTGTTTCAAGGTGAAAGTTACGAATACGTTAGTTCCGCTACAGCTATAAACGAAAGGCAATACTTTCAATTGTGTGATGGTGAAAGCTTTTGCAGCTGTAAAACGAATACCCACAACACCTGCGTTGGCAGGATTTGCTAAAGCATTACTTGTAGAAGGCGGTCCGGCTGTTGCTGAAACCGAGCCTGCATCCTGCACATAATAAGTAGTGTTTGCTGAAATGGTTGGTGAATAAGATGTTCCGGTAGCTAACTTGGTTCCGTTGGTTGATGCGGTGTACCATTCGTACGGTCCGCCTGAACCTGAAATACCTAAATCCACTTGTTCTCCTGCAGCACATGCAGTATCATTGATGGCAGTTGGTAAAGAGGAAGTGATGATAATTACGTCTTGTACAGAAGTACATCCCGAAGCGCTGCATATGCCTTTATAAGTTCCGGCAGAATAAACAGTATAGGTTTTAGAACTTGCTCCAACGATACTTGTGAAAGTAACACCACCATCGAGAGATTTTTGCCAGCTATAAGTAACACCACTTCCTGTAACGCCAATATCTAAAGTGACGGAAGCGGGGTTACATAAAGTTTGATCCGGGCCTAAGTCTACGGCGGCTAAAGTTCCTGTTATAACAACACTTCCCTGAGTATTCCATTTACCTGCTGAATCCAATACGCATTTGTAAGTTCCCGCAGCAGTGATGGTGTAAGTGCTAGCTGATGTGGAAGCTGCCTGAACAAGTACATTGTCTTTGTACCAGGTAAATGTTTTTTTACCGTCGGCAGTGATATTTGAATTCAATACAATGTTTGAAACTCCGCAAATAGATTGGCTTGAACCCATATTCGGACTCTTATGCGGAGAGAATTTATTGGTGTCTACCGGAGCAAGAATAGAGTTGATGTAAGCCAGTGTTCCAACCAAACAAGCATTGTAATCAATACCGCCTTCGGTATGTTGATAGTTTACAACGTTATCGGAAAAAGTTCCCGGAGTTCTTGTTCCGCCGACCATGGATCCGAATTGTAAATTTTTGGTGGGAGGTACCATCGATGGTTTATTGGCATCAGTCGGATTGTCGTCTCTTAAATAAAAATTTCTGTGATGAGGGTGACTCGGACATTTAGAACCGAAACCAACAATGAAAGATTGACTCGCTGTGTTTTTTCCTAAGATATAGTCAATGTTATCATATATGTATTTGTTAGGAGTTCCTGAAGTTCCTTTTAGTTTTTGCCATAAAGCAACAATAAAAGCAGTGTTGGCATTGTAGCGAAGTGGTCCCCAGCCGGTGTTACCGCCGTTGAATTGACCATCGGCTTGTTTGTTGCCAAAATAGTGAGTGTTGATAATGCTTTCCAGCGTAGTTAAAGCGCCTGATTTCCCTAACACCGCCAGGTTGTAAATGGCGATATCTCCATTGTTTTGATAATCAAAACCGTAGTTTTTACCATAAATATCCCCGCCTGCCCCCGGAGAAGCGGCAATGGTATAAACCAAAGCATCTGTTTTGTATTGAGCGGTACCTGTAGCCCAGTAGAGCTCGGCCAGTAAACACACATAATCATCTTTCCAGTTGTCGTTAGCACCATATTCACTACCGGCTGAAGAACCAACTGTTCCCGGATGAGCTTTGGCGTACGTGTAAGCATATTGTGCATGTACCAAACAAAGGTCGGCATAGGCAGGATCAAATTTTCTGTACATTCTCGACATCAATGCCAGCGTTGCTCCGCAGAAAGAAGGCATAGATGCATCGGCAGGATTTTTATATGCTGTTCTTGCATCTCCTCCCGAACCTGATGCGAGGGTTTGCATTTTAACAGAAGTAACCCACTGTGTGTGATCGGCACTACCAATACCTACCTGAAAATAAAAGGTGCTAGCATCTTTGGTACATTTTATAAAATAATCGGTAGCATGTTTTACTTCATCTAAAATATCAGGAATACCGTTGGGATCGTGACCGGTTTCTTCATAAGTATATTTCCCTGTTGAATTATAGCCGGCATAGTTGGCTGAGTATAAATCGTCGTAACCTGCAGGGAACTCTGCATAGCCTTTTAATAGCATGTAAGCAGAATAAAACTGAGTTTGTCCGAATTTAACATGATCACCGCAATCGTGCCATCCGCCTGATAAATCATAGCCTCCGTCAGCATCGGCCATAAAGGATTGTCCTTTTAAACTTGAATTTACTCCGGAGGGTAAATGATTGTAAATAAGCCAGTTGTTTTGTCCTGAGCGTTGTCCGCCATAATAGCGGGTGGTCATCCATAATGCCTTTTTGTATTCAGCGCTAGTAAATCCCTGAGCAAAAAGAGCAGAGGAATAAAGTAAGGCGATAGCAAAAACAGATTTAAAGTGTACTAGGTTTTTCATCAGTTGTTGAGTTTTGTTTTTAATAAATTAAGAACTACTTCTTTGGGGTATACCCAAGATACAAAACCGGTACTTTCGTTGTGTTTTCGATTTGTTGTAAAATAGTCCTAAACAATATCAATCCTATCCGAAAGCTTGATTTCATTGGCTTTCATCATGGGTGATTCAACGTACTTATGATACGATTTTTCGCTGTTTAGGGTTGCAATATTTATGAGGGAAGGCTAACTATTGCTTCACCATATTCATATTATATATGATGTCGTTGTTTTCGTTATAGAAAATCACATGGTAAATTCCTTCTGCCAATTCTTCTCCGAAACTTTTATTATTTACCAATTCAAATTCACTCATCACTCTTCCTAAATTATCCACCACTTTTATATGAGCGGGAACCGATGATTGAATAGTAAAAGAGGAAGAGGACGGATTGGGATAAACAGAAGCTGAAACTGAAAGTGGATTAAGGTCGCTTATCGCAGTAGGTGCATGAAATTTACTGGTATCCACCGGAGCCAATTTAGCATTGATAAATCCTAAAACACATACTAGTCCTGCGTTGTAGTCAATACCACCTTCAGTGTATTGATATTGAGTAGCAAGATCCTTATAATTGGAAGGATTTCTGCTGCCGCCCACCATGCCTCCGAACTGAGCATTTTTAGCAGGAATATTCAGTAATTGTTTATCGGCATCTGAAGGATCAGTATCGTCCAAATAAACCGTTCGGTGATGAGGATGTTTTGCACAGTTTGCACCAAAGCCAACAATGAAAGATAAACTCGATGCATTTTTACCCATGATGTAATCGATGTTATCATAAATGTATTTGTTGATGGTACCGTCGGTAGCATTTAGTTTTTGCCACAAAGCAACAGTAAAAGCAGTATTAGCATTATATCTTAGTGGTCCCCATGCAGTATTTCCTCCTGCAAACTGACCATCGGATTGAACATTTCCTAAATAAAATTTAGTAACGATGGTTCCTAAAACAGTTTTTGCAACCGACTTTCCTAAAAGAGCCAGATTATACAAAGCAATATCACCATTGCTGGAATAATCGGCACCATAGCTATTGCCGTGAATATCGCCGGTCCATTCATCCACTACAGTAAAAGCAAGTGCTTCTGTTTTGTAAGAAGTAGTGTTGGTTGCCCAAAACAATTCGGCGCACATCGTTGCGTAATCATCTTTCCAGCTTCCGTTCGCTCCGTAAAAACAACAGTCGGGAGAACCTACTGTTCCCGGATGCGCCTTCGCGTAATCATAAGCATACTTAGCGTGAGTTAAACACAAGGAAGCGTAGGCGGTATCGAATTTCGCATACATTCTCGACATCAGAGCCAGTGTTGCACCGCAGAAAGAAGCCATGGAAGCATCGGCAGGATTTTTATACACCACTCTTTGTCCGCCGCCATTGGCCAGTGATTGTGTTTGCATCTGCACTGCAGTCACCCATGTTTTATGATCGGGAGTCCCTTGTCCTACCTGATAATAAAAGGTAGACGAGTTTTTTGCACATTTGATAAAATAATCGGTAGCATGTTTTACTTCATCTAAAATATCAGGAATACCATTGGGATCATGAGCTCCTTCTTCCCAGCTCCATTTTCCTGTTTTTCCATAATTGAGGTAAGTGGCAGTATAGTAATCGTCGTAACCGGTAGGGAATTCGGCATATCCTTTTAGCAACATATATGCTGAATAAAACTGAGTTTGTCCGAACTTAACATGATCACCGCAATCATGCCATCCGCCTGATAAATCGTAGCCGGCGTCGTTGTCGTCAATAAAACATTTTCCTTTGTATTTGGTTAAAACGCCCTGTGGCAAATGGTTGTACACTAACCAATTGTTGTTGCCTGAGCGCTGAGCGCCGTAATAACGTGTGGTCATCCACAATGCTTTTGTATAATTGGCACTAGTAAAATACTGTGAAAAGGAGGTGCTTTGGGAAAGAAGAGTGATAATGATTATCGGTATAATTTTTTTCATAATAGTGGGGCTTAGAACATTAAACTGCTATTTCGTGTTTTGGTTCTAACTAAGATACTTTAATACACTAAGGCAGGTTTGTAATCCAATCCTGTTTAATAGTATTTTCGTCCGCAAGCTTTTTTTTATTTATCCCCTTGTCTTTTTTGGCAAACTCTTAAATACCAAGGAGTAGGAGTGGTCTATCCATTCTTTTATCAGAGAATCAGGAACGGTGGAATCACAAATAACAGTGTTCCAATGTTTTTTGTTCATGTGATAGCCGGGTTGAACGCAATTGTGTTCTTCTCTGAGTTCGATGGCTTTTTCAGGATCACATTTTACATTGAACTGAAGGGGAGATGATTCGAAATCGGTGATCAAAAATATTTTCCCGTGAACTTTAAAGACGAGATTGTCGGGACCGAAAGGAGTAGATTCTTCTACGTGTGGTTTTGCTAAACAATAATCTCTGAGTTCGTCGATGTGCATGAGATAAAAATACAAATAATGTCTGAATCAAAGTTCAGACAAAAAAAATCCCCGTCGATTCGACGAGGATTTTTTTTATACTATATATATGTATTAACTCAAATTGATTTTTTTCTCAATATCAGTTACATAAACTTTAAAGCGTTTATCAGTTTCCATTAAGTTGTTCACAGTGCGGCAAGCATGTAAAACAGTTGCGTGGTCTTTTCCTCCGCAGTGCATTCCGATAGTTGCCAATGACGACTTGGTTAAACTTTTAGAGAAGTACATCGCAATTTGACGGGCTTGTACCACTTCGCGTTTTCTTGTTTTTGATTTCATTAAATCTAAAGGCAGACTGAAATAATCACAAACTACTTTTTGGATATAGTCGATAGAAACTTCACGAGCAGTGTTCTTCACAAACTTGTCGATCATCTGTTTCGCAAGATCCAGAGTGATTGCTTTTTTATTCAATGAAGATTGAGCGATCAATGAAATTAAAGCGCCTTCGAGTTCACGAATGTTTGAAGTAATGCTGTAAGCTAAGTATTCAACCACTTCTTTTGGAAGTTCGATTCCATCAGCATACATTTTTTTGTTCAACACCGCGATTCTTGTTTCCAAATCGGGAGCTTGCAAATCTGCAGACAATCCCCATTTGAAACGAGATAATAATCGTTGTTCCATTCCTTGCAATTCAACAGGAGGTTTGTCGGAAGTCAATACCAACTGTTTTCCGTTTTGGTGCAAGTGATTAAAAATATGGAAGAATACGTCTTGAGTTTTTTCTTTTCCGGCAAAGAACTGAACATCGTCGATAATCAGAACATCTATCATTTGATAGAAATGAACAAAGTCGTTTTGTGTGTTATTTCTTACTGCATCGATAAACTGATGTGTGAATTTTTCAGAGGAAACATACAGAACGGTTTTGTTCGGGTAGTTCTTTTTAATCTCGATACCAATTGCATTGGCCAAATGTGTTTTACCTAAACCAACATCTCCATATACTAACAATGGATTAAAAGCAGTTCCACCCGGTTTGTTGGCTACAGCAAAACCTGCTGAGCGAGCCAAACGGTTGCAGTCACCTTCAATGAAATTTTCGAAAGAGTAGTTTGGATTCAGTTGAGAATCTACTACTACTTTTTTCAATCCCGGAATGATGAAAGGGTTGCGAATGGTAGCTTGGTTCAAATCCAAAGGCATTGACAACGCCGGATTTTTAATTACTTTTTTGTCGGATGTTGGAATTTTAATGGAATACGGCTTAGTATTATTCTGCGCGTTATCCATAATAATGCTGTACTCTAAGCGACCGCCTGTGCCTAATTCTTTCTGAATAGTTTTCTTAAGCAACGTGATGTAGTGCTCTTCTAACCATTCGTAAAAAAACTGACTTGGGACCTGAATTGTAAGAACTTTGTTTTTGAGTTTCAAGGGAACGATTGGTTCGAACCATGTTTTAAAACTTTGTAAACTAACGTTATCTTTAATTACCGCGAGACAATCTTTCCATGCTTTTTCGTGTGGCTTCTCCATTTATAAATATTCCAATTGCAGGGTTACTAAAATTTCTTTTTTTGATCGGGTCTGCCTCTTTACCTAACTAATTCCGAATCGTGAACAAATATTGCAAAAAAAAGTTGATAAAAAAATCTTTTAGCTATTGTATTTTCGAATTTTTTATTCTAGTGCGTTATGCCAGTGTTTACAATACATACAAAATGTTTTTATTTTTGAATGAATTGCAACGAAAAGATGATTTTATGGTTCTAAAATTTTATCTTACACGTTATTTTTCAGGCACTTAAATTTTATTTAAAATTATATTGAATTCGGATTAAGAAATTTCATCAATAATGCTTACACAAGAATTTAAAATCAGAGTGCGATATTCTGAAACAGATCAAATGGGATTTGTTTATTATGGAAATTATGCAGCCTACTTAGAAGTGGGTAGAGTGGAAACATTACGAGCAATGGGTTATCCCTACAAGGAATTAGAAGACAAAGGCATTATGTTACCCGTAGTAAACCTCACAATTAATTATAAAAAACCCGCTGTTTACGATGATTTGCTGACGATTAAAACAAGCGTCAGACAAATTCCTTCCGTAAAAATTATTTTCGAATCGGAGATATTCAATGCTCAAGGCGATCTTTTGGTGGAAGCTTCGGTAACACTTGTTTTTATTGATGCTACAACAAAAAAACCGGTAAAAGGCCCCGTCGACTTATTAGAAAAAATCACGTCTTATATAAAGAGTGGAAATTAAAACATCAGCTATGAAGTATTTTTTTGGTCTGTTAATTATTGTGTTCTTTTTTAATTCTCAAGCACAGATAACTATTTCTGATGCAAACTTTAAAAATGCACTGATCGCGCAGGGAGTAGATATTAATAATGATTTGCAAATCAGCGTTAGTGAAGCTCAGGCTGTGAAAGTCCTTTATTTAAATAACAAACAAATTTTAGATTTAACAGGAATAGAATGGTTTACCGGTTTAAGAAAACTAGAGGCTGATTCTAACTTTATTATTAAGTTGGATTTACTCTCTAATTCTTTGCTGGATACGGTTAGTGTAAGTCATAACAAATTAGATGAATTGAAAGTTTCAGGCTTGGTTAATTTAAAAATACTGAAGGCCGATAGCAATGAACTAACACAGCTCATACTAGCGGGAAGCACTAAAATCAAGTATTTGAGTGTGGAAAATAATAAGCTCAGCGATATTGATGTATCGGCTCTTACTCATTTAAATTATTTTTCTGTTGCAGGGAATCTCCTGACAGACCTGGCTATCCTTACCAATAAAGAAATTACGGAACTCTATTGCGATCATAATTACCTCAATGATCTGAAGCTGGATTCTTCAAAATATGTTACTGTTGTTGATTGCTCCAACAACTTATTGTCGGCACTAACTTTACCTAACAGCGGAAAAATAACGAAGCTCAATTGTTCGGTAAATTCAGTGACTGCTCTTGATTTAAAAAACAACACTTCATTGGATTCATTGGTGTGCGGCCATAATTCACTGAGTGCTTTATCTCTTTCAGGATACACACAATTGAAAACTTTGCTTTGCGAACACAACAATATTTCTGCTTTAAATATTACTGCACAAATAAAATTAGATTCTTTGGTTGCGCATCACAACACCATCTCTGCAGTTCAGTTAAATAAAAAAGTACCTCTTATATATGTAGATCTTTCTTCGAATGCACTCACTTCTTTTGCTTTTGATTCTTTACTTGTTTTGAAAACAGCATTGGTAGATTCTAATAATTTAAATGCCATTCATATTCCTGCTTCAGCGGCTTTATCGAAACTGAGCGCAAAAGGAAATATCAATCTTGCTAAATTTGCTACAGCTTCCAATCAGCTGCAATACCTTGATGTTTCTAATTCTACACTGGATACATTGATTTGCTCCTACAATAAAATTACTTCTCTATATATAAAAGGTACGGAAGGATTAAAGGTTTTAGATTGTTCACACAATTATATAGGGGCTCTTGATTTGAGTGGAATCACTTCTTTGGATTCTTTGAAATGCAACAACAATCAGCTTTTGGCGCTAAATGTTAGCGGGCAGTCCGGACTTCAACTATTAAATTGTTCTAAAAATGTATTGACACAAGTAACGATCAGCTCTAACGCTCAACTGAAAAAATTGTATTGCGCCAATAATTTTATTTCAACTTTGTCTACCGCTCAGCAAAGTGCTTTAACTTATCTCGATTGTTCTTCAAACGCCATCACAACAATGGATTGCAGTGTTAATACAGTACTAAAATATTTATTGGTTCATTTTAATGATCTCACTGATTTAAAAGTTAGCGGCAATCTTCAATTGGTAGAGTTGTATTGCGCGGGCAATAATTTAGACAGCTTGATTATACCTAGCACTGCAACATTAGAGGTGCTTTCCTGCGGAAATAATAATTTACAAAAACTAGATGTGTCAACAGCGGTGAATCTAAAAACACTGTATGCTGCATCCAACGATTTAAGCTATCTCGATATCCGAAGCAACGTGAAGCTGGGAGATATAAAAATAGGAGGGATGAATACTTTGACTTTAGTTTGTGTTTGGGTGATGCCTTTTGCTCCTGTTGGTGTGGAGTTGGATGATGTGGGTAGCAATCATGTACAATATTCTACCACCTGTAATGTTGGTGTTGAGGAATACACTTATAATATAGAGGTGTATCCAAACCCTGCTGAAAATCACATTACTATCAATTTATATGAACTGCATCCTGCGCAACTCACCATCACCGATATGGAAGGCAGAGTGATGCATGTAGAAAAATTAAACGGAAAAACATTAGTAGATGTTAATCGTTTTTCTGCAGGAATTTATTTCATTAAACTCACTTCAGGAAATGAAGTGAAGGTGATTAAGTTTTCTAAAATTTAAAATTGATATTCGTCGGAAGTCCAGATTTCATAAGCTTTTTCAGCTTGAAGTTCTAGCATCGCCAAACCGTTTTGTGTAAGCGCACCTTTTTCTCTTCCTTTTTTTAGGAACAAAGTTTCTGCAGGATTGTAAATTAAATCGTAGAGTAAATTGTTTTCGTTGACGAAGTCGTAAGGTATTTCCGGACAAGCATCAATATTCGGATACATCCCCAGCGGACTAGAGTTCACAATCACCGGAAAATTTCTGATGGCAGTTTCATTCAGTTCAGAGTAAGAACGTTCATTTTCATTTTCGGGATTTCTGGAAATGTATAACACTTCCAATCCTATATTTTTTAAAACATATTCCACCGCTTTGGCAGCGCCGCCCGTCCCGAGGATCAAAGCTTTGTGGTGAAAGTTTTTCAAAAGCGGTTTCAGTGTTTCTTTAAATCCGTAAACATCGGTGTTGTATCCTTTCAATAAAATTTCATCTCCCTTGCGA
This sequence comes from Flavobacteriales bacterium, assembly GCA_023251095.1. Taxonomy (GTDB): domain Bacteria; phylum Bacteroidota; class Bacteroidia; order Flavobacteriales_C; genus JAHEZL01. The sequence goes on along the minus strand of JAHEZL010000018.1, from coordinate 53,034 downwards.
AAAATTTTGATGGTATTTACCGCGCCAATTTCTTTTGCGGCATCATCCAGTTTATCTAGATAAGGAAGAACCTGTTCTTTATAAGGTATGGTAACATTGATTCCCTGCAACTCAGGATTGGATTTAATTACTTCCAGTACTTTTTCAATAGAAGGAATTTCAAAGTTTAAGTATTGAGAATCAACAATACCTTCCTTCTCAAATTTCTTTTTGAAGTAGCCCGCCGAAAAAGAGTGGGAGAGGGGAAAGCCTATAAGTCCGTAGGTTTTCATGCTGCTTTCTTTGAAAACTTACTTTTCAAAAACGAAAAAATAATCGGCAACACTGAAATGGCAACAATACCTAAAATTACTTTTTCGTAATTGGCATTGATGAATTCATTTTCTGCAAGGAAATATCCCAACAATGATAAACCGCTTACCCAAAGCAATCCGCCTACAACACAGAAGGTGATGTATTTTGCATAATTCATTTGTCCGATGCCGGCAGCAAAAGGAGCGAAGGTTCTTACAATAGGAACGAAGCGCGCCATGATGATGGTTTTGCCTCCGTGTTTTTCAAAGAAGAGATGCGTTTTATCCAGGTATTCTCTTTTGATGAATCTCTTGAGCCATTTGATTTCAAATACTTTTTCACCGAAAAACTTCCCTACGAAATAATTGACGTTATCGCCTAAGATAGCAGCGCCGAAAAGAAGCGGGATCAATATCCATATATTTAAAACTCCCAGGGTTTTGCAAAGGAGTCCGGCTGTAAAAAGCAATGAATCACCGGGTAAAATAGGCAAAGCGATCAATCCTGTTTCGCAGAAAATGATGAGCGCTAAAATAAAATAGGTAGTAGTTTGGTATTCTGTAATCCATGCCTCCATGGTGGGCTTGAGGTTGGTCAGCAAATCTAAAAGGTCTTGAAAAATCATGAGTACGGATTATGTTTCGGTAAAAATAAAAAGATAAAGGGAAGTTGCTATTATTTTCTATTTTTGATTTAAACATTCATTATATGTATAACATTTCTGCAGTAGAATTAAAAGAAAGATTAGATAAAGGGGAAGACATTCAATTGATTGATGTGCGTGAAGCCTATGAATTGGAGATTGCTTCTATTGGTGGAGAACATATTCCGATGAATATGATTTTGAACAATCTGGATAAAATTTCAAAAGAGAAGCCTGTAGTGGTGTATTGCAGAAGCGGCAGAAGGTCAGCGTCAGTGATAGCTGCGCTGGAAGAAAGATATGGCTATACTAATTTGATGAACTTAGGAGGTGGGATTTTGGAATGGGCGGAAGATGTGGATCCGGCGATGGAATCGTATTAGTAGTTTTATTTTCTCGAATACATCATTACCCGGCACGTCATTGGAGCTGAAATTCGTAGAGGTAAAATCTAATTATTATACAAATCAATCAACTCCAGTATATTCTGGTTATCACTCGCTTCCGGTTGAATTTCAAATAGGAAGTTGCAGTCTTTCGGATTCATGATCAATCCTTTTTCAAAATGTTCGTAAGCTTTGTTGAACGAACCTTTCTCTAAGTAAACTGCTGTAAGGTAATAATGGAATCTATGAAAATCGGGATGTAGCATTAATCCCTGATGAATGGCTTCAATGGTAATTTTATAACTCTGATTTTTCATCAGTAAATCCGCATACTCCAAATACATTTCAGGATCATCGGGATTTAAAGTCAATGCTTGTTTGAAGGAAGCGATGGCGTCATCTGTGCGGCCTAATTTATCTTCAATTTCAGCAAAAGCATACCAATAGTCGGCATTCTCTTTATCAATATCCAAAGCCTTTTGCAAGCATTTGAAAGCATCTTCCAGGCGGCCGAGTTCATCCAAACAAATTGCTTTTCCTAACCAGGAGTCGCCGTATTCAGGATCTAAAGAAAGTGCTTTTTCGTAGTGTTCCAATCCGAGTGTGAAGTTGTTTAATTTTTCATAGCACTCAGCAATGTGGCAATACACAACCCCGCTTGGAGCTTCCTGATCAAAGGTTTCTTTGTAGATAACTATTGCATCTTCGTATCTTTCCAGATGCGCCAATAAGTTGGCTTTGCTGAAATATGCTGCAGTAAAAAAATCATTGATGGCGATTACAAAATCAAAGGCATCAATGGCTTCGTCGAACTTATTTATTTTGCTGTAAAGGTTTCCGAGGTTGTACCAGGATGCTTCGCTGTATGGATTTTTGTCCACGAAGTCCATGTAGAATTCTATTCCTTCTTCGGATCTGTCGAGTGTATCAAAGCAATATGATAATTCATACAAAGCCGCTTCATTTTCAGGATTGTCCTTCAATGATTTTTTAAAATAGTCGATGGCTTTGTCGTAATTGTTTAAAAACTGATATTCAAAAGCCAGCAGGATATAAACTTCATCTTTGTGTTCGGCAAATTGCAATGCTTTTTTCAGGCATTGAACAGCTTGTTCGTGCAATTTTAATTTACTTAAGATGGTAGCTTTTGTTAAGTATACTTCGGCGTTCCACGGCAATTCATGCTCTAGCTGAGCCAACAGGCGCAAAGCTTTTTTGAATTTATAATTTCCGGTAAGGATTTGCACTTCCGACAATAATAATTCTTTGGATTCGGGATGTTGTGATTTGGCGTATTTCAAAACGAGCATTGCTCTTTGAAAATCTTTTTGGTGAGCATAGTGCTCAATAATGTCAGAGAATTTTTCGCGGTCGAAGTAGTATAAATCATTTCTCGCGATCATCTGCTCGAAACGTTCTATATCGTTGTTGATTCCTTCGTGATCTTCGTTAAATTCGTTTTCTTCCATGCTTGCCTAAACGTATGCGTAAATGTTTCAATTTAAATTCTATCTCGCAATAGCAAGCGGAATTAATTATTCACTAAATTTTGTGGAAAAGAAAAAAGGATTGATTTAATGAAGCGCTGTTAAAACGTGTGTTTACAGCAGTTTACCATTATTATATACTCCGATAACTTTTCCTTTCAAAGTTTTTCCGATGAAAGGATTGTTTTTTGAAAGGGCTTGTAAAGATTTTTCTTTCACTTCCCATTTTACCGAAGGATCAAACAAAGTGATGTTTGCCGTTTCTCCGATTTTTATTTTTGGCACTTCTATATTGAATGCTTTTCGCGGAGCGATGGATAATTTTTCAATGAGCAAAGAAAGTTCTATTTCTTTTCCGATGTGCGTATTCAAAGCAGCAAATGCAGTTTCCATGATGGCTACTCCAAAGTTAGCCTGATCGAATTCACACTTTTTATTTTCTATGTTTTGCGGTTCGTGGTTGGTAGTGATGAAATCTATGGCTCCCGATTTCAGTCCGGCAACCAAAGCCTTTCTGTCTTTTTCGTCGCGCAGCGGAGGAAGTACTTTATAATTAGAATTGAAGCTTTCTGTTGCTGTGTCGTTCATCACAAGATTCATCACCGCAACGTCGGCAGAAATTTTGAGTTTATTTTTTTTCGCTGCTTTGATCAGTTCTACTGCTTTTGAAGTGGAAACCAGTGAAAGGTGTAAGCGCCCTTCGGTGTATTCCAGTAAGCTGATGTTGGTGGCTACTGCAATTTCTTCGGCAATGGCCGGACGGGTTTTTAATCCTAAGCTCGCACTTGCTTTTCCTTCGTTCACCATGCCGTCGTTGGCCAGATGCGGATCTTCGGAGTAAAGCACTATTGTTGAGGAGAATTTTTTGGTGTACAATAAAGCCAGTTTAATAAGCTCTGTATTGCTGATGGCATGTTTACCGTCGGAGAAAGCAATGGCTCCCGACTGTTGCATGTCGTACATTTCACTCAAATCCTTATTGTCGCCTTTTGCCGATAGGTTCCCCATCGGAAAAATATCTACTGCGCTTTTTGCTGTTTGATTGATAATGTACTCAACGCCCGATTTGCTATCAATGGCGGGCTTGGTAGAAGGGGAGAGCACCACGCCGGTATATCCGCCTTTGGCCGCTGTTAAAATTCCGTTGGCTAAAGTTTCTTTGTGTTCATTGCCCGGATCACAGAAGTTTGCATTGACATCCAGCCACCCCGGAGATACAAATAACTGTGCAGATTCAATGGTTTTAACACCTTTCTTGCTGAGCTTGCCGATTTCTGAAATCTTACCGGCTTTTATAAATATGTCGACTTGTTTATTATTGAATGGAGAATTTGGATCGATGACGGTTACTTTCTTTAGAAGAAGATCCATTGGCATTTAATTTTGTCAAATGTAGAAAAAAAGTTTAAAGTGTAAACTGTAAAGTCTAATTTTGCTTGCTTATTAATTTAAAAATCTACGAAATGTCAAATTGGTTTATTTGTAAAATCAGCTATTTAAAACAAGCTGAGAACGGAAGCATCTACAAAAAAAGTGAGAGCTATGTTTTAAATTCAATGTCGTTTACCGAAGCGGAAGCCCGATTGTTGGCGGCTTTGGAAGAAACCATTCCTGAATATAATTTACTCACTTGTGTTAAAACCAACATCAGTGATATCATTTTTGAAGAAGGTGCAGCGGCATATTACAAAGCCAAAGTAACTTACAAGTCAACGGATGAAGATTCAGGGAAAGAAAGAACAATCACTGAAAATTACCTCGTAGCGGCTGATTCATTGAAAGATGCCTGTGAAAAAATTGAAGTTCGTTTGGAAGGTTCAATAGTAGAGTGGGAGCTGCCTGCCATCAGCAAATCTACTGTTACAGAAGTATTTCCATACACTGAAGACGGTACTTTAGAAGATATTAAAACAGCAGCTAAAAAGGGGAAAAAGAAAAAATCTTTGAAGAGATCAGAGGAGTTCGAAGATTAATATGAACATCACCTTAATTATTGTAATAGTCACGGTTGCTGTGTCTTATCTGGGTTTTACCCGAACGGATTTGAAGTATAAATACACTTTGATTCCTTATCAGGTAATTCATTATAAGCAATATTACAGGATGATTTCAAGTGGCTTTCTCCATTCTAATTGGTGGCATCTTGGATTTAATATGCTGGCTTTTTATTCTTTCGGAATGCAGATTGAATATGACTTTATTGCTCTTTTTGGAGAAACTAAAGGCTTGGTCAATTTTCTTCTTCTCTATTTTTTAGGATTGATTTTCAGCGATATTTATTCTGTTGCCAGGCACAAGGATAATCATGGTTATAGTTCATTGGGCGCATCAGGAGCGGTGAGCGCAATTGTTTTCACAAGTATATTGCTCCATCCCGAAGGAAAAATAGGTTTCTTTTTTATCCCGATGCCATCGGTTGTTTTTGGAGTCATCTATTTGGCGCTGTCGGCATATATGAGTAATAAGAATTACGACAATGTCAGTCATGACTCTCATTTTTGGGGATCGTTATTCGGCTTTGTCTTTCCTATTGTATTAAAGCCGGAATTGTTCCCGCGATTTATTAATATAGTTCAAGAATTAATGAGATGAAGAAAGCAATTTTCCTCGACAGAGACGGTGTGATCAATTACGATCCCGACGACTATATATATAGAATGGAAGATTTCCGCTTCCTCGACAATCTTTTTGAAATTGCTAAAGAAGTCACAAAAAGAGGTTATCAGATTATAGTGATCACCAACCAGGGAGGGATCAATAAAAAACGTTATAGCACTGAAGATGTAGAGCGTATCCACGCTCATGTGGAGAAAGGATTTAAAGAAAATGGAACTCCAATCACAGAGATTTATTATTGTCCGCACCACAGCGATTTACAAAAATGCATGTGCCGAAAACCGGGATCATTGATGGTGGAAAGAGCTTTGGCAAAATACAATATTGATCCTTCAAAATCCTATTTCATTGGCGACAAACAACGCGACATTGTTTGTGCAGAAGGGGCAGGAGTAAAAGGGATTAAAATTGATGTGAATCAAATGAAACTTTCTATCTTAGAGCAAATTGATTAAAAATAAATGCACGTATATTCCAACTATAATGGTTTTTTAGTTGAAGATGGTGAGAAGCTTTTCAACTCCACCAACCGTGCGTTTAAATTCGGAGATGCTTTGTTTGAAACCCTCAAAGTAAGCAACAGCAAAATTCTTTTTTGGGACAAGCACTATCAAAGATTACAATACACTCTCGATTTTTTAGGATTTGATACCACTGGCGTGGATCAGGCTTTTTGGGAGAATCAATTGCAAAAAGTTTTTGTGCGTAACAACTTTCCCGATGCGCGTTTGCGCCTGACGATTTATCGCGATTCACCGGGTTTGTATGTTCCTCAGCGACACAAATGTGCTTTCTTAATTGAAGGAACCTCTTTAGACAAAAGCAACTACGAACTCAATGTGAAAGGCTTAAACATAGGTATTTACAGTGAAGTGTTGCGTAGCCGACAAAAATTTTCCAATTTAAAAACCACAAATTCCCTCAATTTTATTCTGGCCGGATTGTTTGCCGAAAAACACAGTTTTGATGACGTCATTATTTTGAATGATGCGGGCAGAGTGAGTGAAGCCGTGAGTTCAAATGTTTTTGTGGTAACGGGCGATCAGATTATGACTCCTTCCTTAGACGAGGGTTGCATCAACGGCGTAATGAGAAAAGTGCTTTTAGAAATGCACCCCGCTAAAATAAAAGAAGGTTTAGTGGATATGGAAATGCTTAAAAATGCCGACGAGATATTTTTCACCAATGCCATTCGTGGAATTCAATGGGTGAGTAGCTTCGATGGAAAAAATTATTCAGCCAATCGCTCCTCACAATTGATGAATATGCTGAACATGTCTTTATTATAAAGTGATAAGAAACACACTCCTAATATTACTGCTTGTCCCTACTGTCCTCCTTTCTCAAAAAAAAGAAAAGAAGGAAAAAGAAGTGAAATTCGACTCGTCCTACATCAAGTCTTTTCATCACGACATCACTTTCAAGTGCTACGGAAACTTTAAGTCGAATGACATCACACAAACCGAAGGAAAAAATAAAGCCCTCGATTATACCATTAACAACCCTTTCAAAATAGGTTTTGGAGTGAGTTACAAATGGTTCAATATCCTGGCAACGGTAATTACTCCCTTTCCTATAGATGAATATAAAAAAGGGAAAACCAATCACTTCGATTTGCGCTTTAATATTTACGGAAGATCAACCGTAACCGATATCTGGTTTCAGTTTTACAATGGCTATTATCTGAAGAACTCCAACGATGTATTACCGGGCTGGAACAATCCCAATGCCTTTTACCGAAGACCCGATATCAATGTAGCCAGCTTGGGAGGAGTGTTGTATTTCAATTTAAACAAAAAGAAATTTTCTTATAAAGCTTCATTTTCTCAAACCGATCGCCAGATAAAAAGTGCGGGCGCCCCGATATTTGGAGTCAATTGGTCGGCTTTTAATGTTCGGGGAGATTCGGCATTGTTGCCCGCCATGATAAAATCGACCTTCGCTCCCGAGCAGCGCGTACAAAGCATAACAGCTATTACCCTGGGTGCCGGTGGAGGCTATGCTTACACTTATGTTTTCAAAAAACATTGGTTTGCTTCTCTCTCGGGAACTTTGTTTTTGGTGGCGCAAACCTATAGTTATGTTTTACAGGGAAATCCCGCCCCGCGTGTTGCGCCGGGATTAGGTTTTAATTTTTTAAGCCGAGGCGCTTTCGGCTACAACGACGATAAAAATTATTACGGTTTGGTTTTTATTTCCGACAATATTCCTTTGGGAAGACGCGCTGGAAGCGTATTCAACTACTCTTTCGGAACCTTCAATCTGATGTATGCACATCGATTTAGTTTAAAAAAATAGAGATGCTAAAATTCACAGTTGAAATATTACGATTTCAAAAACAGGGCGAAAAAACCGGTTGGTTTTATATTGAAATTCCTAAAGACTTAGCTGAAAAAATAAAACCCGGAACTAAAAAATCATATCGGGTAAAAGGCAAACTCGACAATCACCCAATCAAATCAGTGGCTTTAGTACCAATGGGAGAAGGCGATTTCATTATTGCCATAAATGCAGTAATGCGGAAAGCCCTCAAAAAAGGAGAGGGAGATAATTTAGCGGTTCAATTGCAGGAAGACAAAGATCCTATTGAAATGGATGCCGATTTAATGGCTTGTTTGGAGGAAGAACCCGAAGCCATAAAACAGTTTGATAGTTTAACTCCGGGGCACCGCAACTACTTTTCAAAATGGATAGAAAGCGCAAAGACTCAGTCTACAAAGGCAAAGCGCATAGCAATGACTATTGATGCGATGTTGCAAAAATGGGATTATGGGGAGATGATAAGGGCGAATAAAGGGAAGTAAATCCTCCTTCCCCTCACACCATCAACGCACTCCTCCTTTTCCAAAGGAGGAAGTTAGTTAGCGACCACTTCCTGAAAAATACTTTACTGAGAATGGATGAGGCCGGGCTTCTCCCTTTGACAAAAGGGAGAGTGTGAGAGGATTCTGTGTGATAGCAAGAGGGATTTACTCCATTTCCAATATCGATTTTCTAATAATATCCACACACTCCATCAATTGTTCTTCCGTAATCACCAAAGGAGGAGCAAAGCGAATAATATCACCATGAGTTGGTTTGGCCAGCAAACCATTGTCGCGTAATTTCAAACAAACATCCCAGGCTTCTTTTCCGTTTTTAGGTTTGATAACAATGGCGTTCAGCAAACCTTTTCCGCGAACGATAGAAATCATATCGGATTTAATCGCACGCAATTCTTTGCGTAAAATTTCACCTAAATATTCAGAGCGTTCCGCTAATTTTTCTTCTCTCACGACTTCCAGTGCAGCCATTGCTACTCGACAAGCGATTGGATTTCCACCAAAGGTAGAGCCATGTTCACCTGGGTGAATCACATCCATGATATCATTGTTTGCCAGTACACAGGACACCGGATAAACTCCGCCACTCACCGCTTTTCCTAAAATTAAAATATCAGGTTTTACACCTTCATGATCGCAGGCAATCAGTTTTCCTGTACGGGCAATACCGGTTTGAACTTCATCGGCAACAAAAAGTACGTTTTTGCTTTTACATAAATCGTAAGCTTTTTTCAAAAAGCCGAGTTCAGGAACATACACACCCGCCTCACCCTGAATAGGTTCAACTACAAAGGCAGCAACGTTGGTATCTTCCAGTTCTTTCGCTAAAGCAGCTATATCATTGTATGGTATAGAAGAGATGCCCGGAGTATATGGTCCGAAATTTTTTGTTGCATCAGGATCGTTGGAAGCACTGATAATAGTGATGGTTCTTCCGTGGAAGTTATTCTGACAGAAAATTATTCTGGCCTTATTCGCAGGAATTCCTTTTTTCTCATAACCCCATTTTCTGGAAATTTTCAAAGCTGTTTCAACGGCTTCAGCCCCTGTATTCATTGGCAAAACCTTATCGAAACCGAAATAGGAAGTAATGTATTTTGAGAATTTATAAAACACGTCGTTGTGGAAAGCACGCGAAGTTAAGGCCAGGGTTTGCGCCTGATCCACTAAAGCGGCAACAATTTTAGGGTGGGAGTGACCTTGATTTACGGCAGAATAAGCCGACAGGAAATCATAATATTTTTTCCCTTCCACATCCCATACAAAAACACCTTCCCCCTTGGAAAGTACTACAGGCAAAGGATGGTAGTTGTGTGCGCTGTACTTTTCTTCCTCATCAATAATGCGTTGGGTGGTGACGCTGATTGTTTTTTCCATGGTCTTAAATTTTCACAAAGGTAAGAAAGAAGCTTTATGCTTCCTTGCTTTTGCCTTTTTACTTTGCACTTCTTTACTTACTTTTGACACCTTGTTTTAAAAAAATACAACGTGTCGCAAAAGCAATTTCAACAATTTGGAAAGTTTGAATTAGAGTTAGGAGGCTCATTACCTGAGTTGACCGTGGCCTATCATACTTACGGAGAAATGAATAAGGACCAGTCGAATGTTGTATGGGTGTGTCACGCCTTAACAGCAAATTCTGACCCCGCAGTATGGTGGGATGGTTTGGTAGGAGAGGGAAAACTCTTCGATCCTAAAAAGTATTTTATTATTTGCGCCAATATTTTAGGTTCTTGCTATGGTACTACAGGACCGACTTCTGTTAATCCTGAAACCGGAAAGCCTTACTATTACAGCTTTCCTGATGTTACCATTCGTGACATCGTGAATAGTTTTGTATTGCTGAGAAAACATTTGGGCATCAACAAAATAAAAATGGCCATTGGCGGATCTTGCGGTGGTTATCAGGTAATGGAGTGGGGGATGATGGAACCTCAGGTGATAGAGAACATGAGTATTTTATGTTCTTCTCCGAAAGAAGCTCCATGGGGAGTTGCCATTCATTCGGTACATCGTGCAACTATTGAGTTGGATCCAACCTGGGGACAAGAAACTAAAGAGGCCGGAATTGAAGGGATGAAGAGAGCGCGACAAGTAGGTTTGCTGTTTTACAGAAACCACGAGGCTTACAACGAAAGACAGAAAGAAGAATCGGAAAACGTAACGCAGTATTTTAAAGTGAGTTCTTATTTGAAATATCAGGGCGATAAATTGGCGAAGAGATATTTTAATCCGATTTCTTATTATAAACTGACTAAGGTTTTAGATACTCATAATATTGCGAGAAACCGCTTTAAAACTACAGATGAAGCATTGGCTTCTATCAAACAAAAAACTTTGATCATCGGAATTCATTCGGATTTATTGTGTCCGATTTCCGAGCAGGTTCACATGAAGGAAAACATTCCGAATTGCGAATACCATGAGATAGAATCGCTTTTCGGTCATGATGGTTTTTTAATTGAAAATGAGAAAATCGCGGAATCGATAAAAGGGTATTTTGAGTTTATTAAGTAGTTGCTAAAAATCCAACTTCTCAAACTCTGAATTCTTACTCAAAAACTCAGGAACTATCTGTTTCATTTTAGCCACCAAAGCAGTGTTGTTGCTGTCCTTGTATAGATTGATCAATTCGTTGATGTGATTTTGAATTTCTGTGAAATTGTATTCCTTCACATTGGCAATCATGATTTTAGGATGGTGTGTTTTTACAGTGTTTTCTTCGTTGTTGAGGAGTTCCTCGTATAGTTTTTCACCCGGACGCAAGCCTGTAAACTGAATCTGAATGTCTTTACCAAGCTCCAATCGGGAAAGCTTAATCATCTTTTTAGCCAGATCAACAATTTTAACCGATTCTCCCATATCAAAAATGAAGATTTCTCCGCCGTTGCCGTACGCACCGGCTTCCAGCACCAGCTGACAAGCTTCGGGGATGGTCATGAAATATCGTGTGATTTCGGGATGGGTAACGGTAATCGGTCCGCCTTCTTCAATTTGTTTTCTGAACACAGGAATCACTGAACCATTTGATCCCAGTACATTTCCAAAGCGGGTAGTAACAAAATTAGTGGTTGTATTTTTATTGAGCGACTGGCAATAAATCTCAGCAATTCTTTTAGAGGCACCCATCACATTAGTAGGATTTACAGCCTTATCGGTAGAAACCATTACAAATTTCTCCACTCCGTATTTCACCGAAAGATCGGCTAAAGTCCTTGTTCCTTTAACATTCACTCTTATTGCCTCAGCCGGATTATTTTCCATCATCGGGACATGTTTGTAAGCTGCGGCGTGGTAAACTATTTGCGGATGAAAAGTTTCGAAAAGCATGGTCATCCTTGTTTCATTAGAGATATCGCCGATGACCACATCAAAATTCAGATTTTTGAATTTATCATGCAATTCAGTTTCCATGTGATATAAAGGCGATTCAGCCTGATCCAAAAGAATAATGCATTTTGGTTCGTATTGCGCAATTTGACGAACTATTTCACTTCCTATAGAACCGGCAGCGCCTGAAACCAAAATGATTTTCCCTGTGTTTACTTCCTTTATTTTTTGCTTGTCGAGTTTAATCACTTCACGCTCCAGCAAGTCCTCAATCTTTACTTTCTTAATTTGCTTGAAACTGAGTTCGCCATTGATCCAGCTATGGGAAGGAGGAACATCCAATACCCGTATATTTTTAGCCAAGGCGAAATCAACGATGTCCTTTTTTTTGGAAGGAATAAGTGTTTGATCGGCGATGATAATATGATGAATTTCTTTGTTGCCAATGAATTTTTCTAAATCCTTTTCTCCGATGATTTTAACTCCTTCAATGGTTTTACCGGTTCGGGTTTTTAAATCATCTACAAAAGCAACAACGGTGTATTTTGTTCCTGCGTCCCTGTCGAGTGCTCTTTTGGTAATGGTGCCAAACTCTCCGGCGCCATATATAATAACGCTCGACTTATCCTTTGCTGAATTTTTTATGTGTTCATAGGATATTTTGATGCTCAAACGAAATAACACCATGAGCATCAGAGATACCAGAAAGTCGATGATAATAATGGTTCTCGGTATATTGTATTTGATTCCTGCAAACCAGGCAATCATGTTGAGAATGAAAAGGAAAGCACTTCCGATCAGCAATACAAGGAAAATTCTTTGGATGTCTTTAGATCCGGTATATCTTATTAAACCGGCGTAAGATTTAAAAGAAAGAAATGAAATGAGGCGAACACAGAATAAAACAGGAAGGGCCTGTTTCAAATAAAACATATCAGGGTGATCGAGCTGAAAATCAAAACGCAATAAAAATGCAATGGTGATTGAACCCAGGCAAATCAGTAGATCGGTCCCCAGAATAATCCATCTGGGCGCATTTTTCAATTCATTTTGTATCATCGGAAACCAAAGATAATTAAATAGAGGTAAATGCACTTGCATTTTTTATGGTGTGCTTTTAGTCAAAATTTATATTTTTGGGGCCATTGAGTATGAAAAAAATCCTTTTTATTGCGGCACACCGTCACGACAGATCACCTAGTCAAAGGTATAGGTTCGAGCAATATTTTTCATACTTCAGAGCCAACGGATGGCAATGCGACCTTTCTTATCTTATATCAGCTGAAGACGATAAGTTTTTTTATAAACCCGGGAATTTTTTCAGGAAAATAGGAGTGCTCATCCGTAGCATCCAAACGAGATTAAGGGATATAAAAAATGCTGATCATTACGACATAGTTTTTATTCAGCGGGAAGCCTTTATGCTTGGATCAGTGTACTTTGAAAAACAGTTGTGCAAATCAAAGGCTAAAGTTGTTTTCGATTTTGATGATGCTATCTGGCACATGGACGTGTCGGAAGGAAACAAAAAATTCAAGTTTCTTAAAAATCCGGCAAAAACAGGAAACATCATTGCTTTGTGCGATATCATATTTGCGGGAAATCAATACCTGGCAGATTATGCAAAGCAAACAAACCCCAACGTTGTAATTATTCCAACCACCATTGACACCGAAAATCACAAGCGACAAAAACCATACGTTGCCGGAGAAAGAATTTGTATAGGATGGAGTGGAAGCATCACTACTATTAAGCATTTTGAATATGCAATTCCTTTTTTGAAAAGAATAAAAGAAAAGTACGGGGATAAGGTATTTTTTAAAGTGATGGGGGAACCCAATTATATCAATGAAGAATTGAATATAAAAGGAATTCTATGGACCAGCGATACGGAAGTAGAAGTTTTGTCGAGTTTTGACATAGGAATCATGCCTCTGCCGGATGATGAATGGGCAAAAGGGAAATGTGGATTAAAAGGACTCTCTTATATGGCACTTGAAATTCCTACTATTTTATCTCCTGTTGGGGTAAATACTGAAATTATTCAAGATGGCGTGAATGGATTTTTGGCCACAAGCGATGATGAATGGGTGGAGAAGTTGTCTTTACTCATTGAATCAGAAGAGCTGAGAAGGAAACTGGGGAAGGAAGCAAGAAAAACCATTGTTGACCGCTATTCTGTTGAATCACAAAAAGACGTATATATTAAATACTTTAAGCAATTATCACAATGAAGCAACTCGTTTTAAACAACAAACACGTTAGCCTAGGTGCTAAAATGGTTCCTTTCGCCGGATTCAATATGCCTGTGCAATACGAAGGTGTGAATGCAGAGCACGATACGGTTAGAAACGGACTCGGTATTTTTGATGTTTCTCACATGGGTGAGTTTTTGGTTACAGGCGAAGGTGCTTTGGATTTGATTCAGGCAGTGACTTCCAATGACGCGTCGAAACTAAGCGACGGTAAAATCCAATATTCCTGTCTGCCTAACGATAAAGGTGGAATCGTTGATGATTTGCTGGTTTACCGTGTTTCTGATGTGGAATATATGCTGGTTGTGAATGCTTCAAACATTGAAAAAGACTGGGATTGGATCAATAAACACAATACTTTCGGTGCTAACATGCGCAATATTTCCGATGATTATTGCCTCTTTGCCATTCAGGGTCCTAAAGCCAAAGATGCTTTGCAAACCCTTACCAAAGTAAATTTAGAAGGAATGGCTTATTATACTTTTGCCATCGATCAATTTGCAGGAGTGGAGGATGTAATCATATCTGCTACGGGATACACGGGCGCAGGAGGTTTTGAAATTTATGTTTTCAATAATGATGCGGAAAAAGTTTGGGATGCTATTATGAAAGCGGGAGCCGAATACAATATTAAACCAATTGGCCTCGCAGCCAGAGATACTTTAAGATTAGAAATGGGCTATTGCTTATACGGCAACGACATTAACGATACCACTTCTCCAATTGAAGCAGGATTGAGCTGGATTACCAAATTCAGTAAATCTTTTGTGAATAGCTCTGCTTTGAAAAATCAAAAAGAAAAAGGAGTAAGCAAAAAACTGGTGGGTTTTGAATTAATCGACAAAGGTATTCCGCGCCACGACTACGAAATAGTAAATGCTGAAGGGAAAAATATTGGGATCGTTACTTCAGGAACCATGTCGCCAACCTTGAAAAAATCAATAGGAATGGGCTATGTAAGTACTGAGCTCTCTAGTTTAAATAGTGAGATTTACATTAAAGTACGCGACAAAAATTTAAAAGCAAAAGTAGTAGCCCTTCCGTTTTTAAGTTCGGCTGTTAAGTAATTTTGTATGGCAAAACGCTATTGTATTTATCTGGTCTTTGCCTTTTTACTTTTGCCTTTTTCTTCTTATTCCTGGGGTTTCTTTGCGCACAAGCTCATCAACCAAAAAGCGGTGTATGCTTTGCCTCCCGGATTGATAGAGTTTTATAAACTGAATATTCTCTTTGTTACCGAGCATTCCGTTGATCCCGATTTAAGAAAACACAGTGATGAAAAGGAGGGAAGCCTTCATTATCTGGATGCCAATCATTACGATACCAAACATCCTTTCGATAGTATTCCTATGCATTGGAAAGATGCCGTTGCAAAATATTCGGAAGACACCTTGCATAGATACGGCACCTTGCCCTGGGCCATTCAGGAAAAGTATTATCAACTGGTGAAAGCTTTTAAGGATAAAGACAAAGAAAAAATATTGAAATTATCGGCCGACTTGGGTCATTACGCAGCCGATGCCTGTGTGCCTTTACACACTAATGAAAACTACGACGGGCAATTTACCCATCAAGTCGGCATACATAAATTATGGGAATCGCTGATCCCGGAAAGGTATTCCGACAGCTATGAATTGAATATGGTTGTTGCAGGCTATATTGCTGATCCGCTAAAGTATACGTGGAACTTATTAAAGAAAAGCTACGGCTTAAGCATTACTGTTTTGGAGAAGGACAAAAAGCTGAGAGAAAAATTCAGTAAGGATCAGGTACATCAAATTCACACAGGAAAAAAGCAAAAGGTTTTTAGTAAAGAATATGTGGAAGCTTATGATAAATCCATCAAAGGAATGGTGGAAGCTCAAATGCTGGAATCGATAAAGTTGGTTTCCGGATTGTGGTATAGCGCCTGGGTGGAAGCAGGGCAGCCTGTGTTGTAAATCTTATTTTTTCTTGTAGAGACGCAAAATTTTGCGTCTTCAATAATTGTTTGTTTGAATTTTATTTGAGACGGAAAATCTTCCGTCTCTACAAAGACCATATCTCGGTAAAGTCATGGTAAATAAAAAAAAAGGGGGCCTTTCAGCCCCCTTTTTTTATTATTGAATTCAAAGATTACTACTGAACAACGAATTTCTTCACTGTATTTTGTGATCCTTGTTGAACGTTAAAGAAATAAACTCCTGCCGGTAAAGCCGATACATCAAAAGTAGTTTTGTCTGTCATCGTACGTGTTGAAACAACAGTGCCGATCATGTTTACAATTTGAATTGTAGACACACCTGATAAACTAACATTGATTTCAGAAGAAGAAACATTTGGATAAATCACTAAACCTTTATTCTCCAGTTCAGTCAGTCCAACTCCAAAGTATCCTTGTGCTTTACAAACCTGAGCTGCAGCACCACATGCATTGGTAACAGTTAAACATACATTATATGTACCACCGTCGGCATAGGTATAAGTAGGAGAAGCTAAAGTGCTTGTTCCTGCGGCAAGATCTCCGAAAGTCCACGCGTAACTATCTCCTGCTTCTTTATGAGTAGCCATAAAAGTAGCATCCAGGAAGGAACCTCCTGCACTGAAAGCAGAAGTAGCCACTGTGTTGATGGTTAAATTAGCAGTTGTTGCAGCCTGACCGCAATCGTTGTAAGCCTGAATGCTTATCGGACCGGCAGTGCTACCGAAAGTAACATCTCTTGATAATAAAGTATCACCAACCGTTTTCACGAAAGTTGTTCCCACAGGACCAAACCATCCGTAAACTCCAGTTGCGTTAGGCACAGCTTTGATTTTGATAGTCACTTTATCTCCGGCGCAACCAACAGTATCAACTGTTACAAACACAGGTTTAGAAACTAATGAATCACAAGCAATAACAACATTAATTGTTTTTGTTTTAACAACATTACACAGTGTATCTGTTACAGTTAAAACAACTGGGTAAGTACCAACACCTTTTTTCTTGTAGTTGTGGTATCCGATATCCCATTTTGTTGAACCTGCAATGTCATTGGCAACATCACCATAAGCCCATGAGAAAGTATGGTATCCTGTAGAGTTATTGTTGAAATGAACATCATAGTTAGCTCTGTCTACCACGAAATCGGCAACAGTACCTGAAGCAGTAACTTCAACAGTATCAGTAGTTACACCACCGTTGTTGATCAACTGAACAGTGTAGATTCCCGGATCAACAGAAATAGTAGTTCCTGTACCGATTTGAGAAGCACCGCTGAACCATTTGATTTGAGAAGCTGAACATGCATTGGCAGTTAAAGTAGCTTTTGCAGTACAAGATCTTACTTTCTTTTTCCAGTCAGGAACAGTAGTATAAGTTAAATCGCCATCCGGATCTTCGTATACTAAATAACCGTTGCCATCTTTTTTCAAATTGAATTGAGGAGCAGGTAAACTTTTTCCACCAACAATAACCCAGTCAACATCAATTGTTCCTGTGAAGGCTGAGTTTTTTTCATATGGATAAAATTCAATTCCATGAATTTTAGTGAAATCTACAACGCTTAACTGATAATCTTGTTTACTTGCAAGAGTTGAGAAATCGCAGTAAATAATGGTATCGCGATTTGCAGCAATGCTAAAGTATTGACGATTTGTAGTTCCTGAAGGATTAGTTCCTTTAACAACACTGAAGGTTCCGTTTGCTCCAACACCAATTTGTACCGCAGCGGTAGATCTCAGTTTGATACTAACATAAGGAACCGATGAAATATCTAAGTCGGCATTTACTCCCGCTTTATTTAAAGTCAATCCGAAAGGAGAGTAAGTTGAACCTGCTCCGGCTTTACAAACTACTTCCAATAAAGAGCAAGGATTGTTCGGACAAGCTTTAACCGGATTTGGTTTAGCAGCATCGGCAGCTGAACAGTAAGTCATTGGTAATGCAGTGTAGTTAGTTGTATTAGCTACCCAAGCATCACCATTTTGGTGGTCATTGAAATCATCAGCAACCCATCCGGCACCGGCACCAACAACAACTTTTTTAGTAACTGTAGATGTTCCGGCACAACCGAAATTAGCATTTGTAATCACTAATGTAATATCATAAGATCCTGCTGAAACCAAGGTAACACTGGTGTCACGTGAAGTTCCGAATTGAACTGCAGATGCAGCACCTTTTTTGTAAGTCCAGGTGTAATTTGATGCTCCTGTAGAAGTGTTGGTAAGGATTACGTTTGATCCTTGTACATTAAAAGAGAAGTCGGCAGCAAGAGTTGCTGAAGCTACTTCAACAGAAGATCTTCTAACGCAAGTTCCCTGAGTAACCAATACTTCGTAAGTACCTTCAGTTGTAGCGCTGTAAGTTGAAGAAGAAGCTCCTGCAATTACAACGTCATTTTTTTTCCATACATATTTAGTAGCTCCGGCAATTCCTGAGTTTAAAACAACAGGATTGCTTTTACACAATGATTTAGCCACGCCTAAAGCAGGAGCAGTACATTGGTCAGGTGGTGGCAGGTAGAAATTTCCTGTCATTACAAATTGAGACAATACTTTAAAAGTAGCGTTGAAATACTGGCCGTATCCCGGACTTGTATTTTTGCTATCTGTATAACCACTATTTAAGAAACTAAGATAATTTGCATTAGAGTGAGTTCCGCCTTGAGTAGATTCAGCGGCCATTGCAGCAACTGCGAAACATCCAACAAAAGTATTGCTGTGAGAAGCGTCTAATTTTGAACCTGTTCCACTGTAGCTTGAACCTAATGAATAAGTACTTCCGCCATTGTTGTCGTAAGCCCAGTCAATTAAGTTAGTGCAATATTGTTGTCCGGCAGCACTTCCAAACCACAACACGTCGATTGCAGAACGGAAAGGAGTACGAACGGCATCATATATAAATGATTTTCCTTGATCCTGGTAAGCTGTAGCTGCACCTGAGTAAGCTCCGGTTGAAGTACACCAGTCGGGAACCAAGCCATTTCCGTTTTTATCAGCAGCATTAATAATAGCATAACCTTTAGTTACTGCAGCATCCCAGAAAGTAGCATATGCAGGTTCAATGGTTTTAAATACTTTATAATATGCAGGAGCAAAATACGATGGATTCACCAAATTAGAACCTCCGAATTGATCACCCGGTTTAAGGATATCGTTCTCAAATTCTTTGGTACGAATGACAGCGATCATGCTTTTGGCGTCATTCAGGTAGGCATTGCTTTGCCATTGGTAAGAAGCAACAACCAAAGCCATCGCAACGTCCAGCTCAGCATCTGTAGCGCCGCCCGCACCGCCATTGGCGATAGAGCAGTTTTCAATTTGCCAGTTCATTACGCCGTTTCCGTTTCTATTCACCTTATAGTAGTTCCAAAGATCACTGAATAAGCTTTGATCACCTGCATAAGCAGCAAGCAACATCCCGTATCCGATACCTTCAGACACTGTAGAAGACTTATCTGTTTTTCCTCTTCCGCCTGCATAGTAATCCCAGATAACCCTGCGGTATCCGCAAGCTCCTGAAGATGTTACGAAATTGGTTTTCCAGTAGTTGTAAGAATCCATAGCATCCTGAGAAACAGGAGAACTTGGTTTTCTACCGTAGCTGTAGGTGGTGTTTTGAGGAAACACATACGATCCCGTAAGTTGTGCTTCGGCAACAAACCCAACAAGCATAAGGCCTGAGGCAAACCATGCTTTTAGTTTTGTAATTTTTCTTTTCATTTTTCTCGTAGAATTGGTTTATAGTATTTATTAGATGACTAAATGTACTACAGGAGGTTTCTGGTTGTATTTGTGATTGATTGTGAAGTTGTCCTAATTGATTGCAAATCCGTCCGAATAAAAATTGGGAAGCGAAGATAAATAGTCATATTATTCAATAAATCAATAAGATACGCAGATTAATTGATTTTTAAATACAATTCTGACTAAAGAGGCTTTGGATCAAGCTTGCTATCAGATTTATGCTGTTTCAGGGTTTTTATTGTGGAATTGTTCAAGGCAATCATATATAGCATGAAATACACGCTTTGAGTTAACTAAAATGATATTTGAGGAGAAAAGAGTGGAGCTTAAACGGGATAAAACCCAATAATACCAAAGCTTCCGTTCTTCAAAACTATATTTAACATAATATTAATTATATGACATTAGGGTATTTATCGCCGGAGGCGTTCTTAATAAGTCGATGTTTATAAATCTATTATTAATCGTAAATTGTACTGAACATCTCCTTTACTTTTGCCTTACTAAAATGAAATTCCAATTCATCGCCATAGCAACTTCTATCTTATTCCTGTTTTGTGCAGGAATCAACGGCAATGAAAATGATCCTGTAAAAAGTAATATCGATATTGTTCCGGCACCGGTTCAACCTATATTAAATCCGAAATACGAATTAAGAGCTGCCTGGATTACCACTTTCACCAATCTTGACTGGCCTTCTAAAAAAGGATTGCCTGAAGACGAACAAAAAAAGGAATTCATAAGATTGCTGGATGAACTTCAAATGAACAAGATCAATTGTGTTGTGGTTCAGGTTCGTGCTGCCGGCGATGCGTTTTATCCAAGTAAATTCGCGCCATGGTCGGAATACCTTATGGGAAAACAAGGATTGGCGCCAAATTACGATCCCTTGCAATTCATGGTGGATCAATGCCATCAACGCAACATGGAGTTTCACGCCTGGCTGAATCCTTTCCGTGCGGTTTCAAGCACACAGTTCAGCAGCGTTAGCGACAACAATCTTTACAAAAAGCATCCCGAATGGTTCTTTAAATACGGTGGCAGTATTTATTTCAATCCGGGAATTAAAGAAGCCCGTCAACACATTCTTAATGTAGTAGGCGAAATTGTAAACAACTATGATATTGACGCCATTCATTTCGACGATTATTTTTATCCCTATTCTATAGAAGGCGAATATATTAATGACGCCGATGCGTTTAAAAAGCATGGAACTACATATTCTTCCATTCATGATTGGAGAAGAAACAACATCAATGAGCTCATTAAAGAAGCATCCGCATTAATTAAATTCACCAAACCTTATGTGAAATTCGGTGTTAGTCCGCTGGCTTTCTGGCGCAATAAAAAACAAGATCCTCAGGGTTCCGAAACCCAAAGCGCTCAAACCTCCTATGATAATTTGTATTGCGACACCAGAAAATGGCTTCAAAAAGGCTGGATAGATTATGTTGTTCCTCAATTGTACTGGAGCAGAAAAAGTCCGTATGCATCCTATAAAAATTTACTGGATTGGTGGACTTCCCATGATTATAAAGGACATATTTATATCGGTCAGGCTTTGTACCGTTTGGAAGACGAAACCAAACAAGGCTATCTCGTTTCTGAAGTTCTGGAACAAATCAAACTGAATCGTCTGGAAGCGTCGGTTAAAGGGAATATTTTCTTCAGGGCTAAAACCTTCAGGAACAATGTTCAAAACATACAAGACTCCCTTCAAAGCTCTTTGTATAAATATCCTGCCCTTATTCCTCCTATGAAATGGATAGACAGCATAGCACCCTGTTCTCCGCAAAATCTTAAAATAAAAACAAATGAGCAAGGGGCCTTATTAAAATGGAAAGAACCTGAAGTTAAAGATGAACACGATGCTGCTTATTATTATGTAGTGTATCGTTTCAATAAAAATGAAATCATCAATGTAGGGTCAGCAAAAAATATTCTAGCTATAGTTAAGCAAACGGTATATTTTGATTCGGAAAAAAAACAGGGGAATTTCCAATATGTTGTAACGGCGGTAGATCGTATGCACAACGAAAGTGAATGCGCTATTGAAGATGGTTCACGGGATTAATCCTCAAAAATCACTCGTTTTATTTCTTTATCCATAAATCCAACCAGTATTAAGCCTGTTATTATGGTAACCCCTAACCAGCCTTTTAAATAATTCCAAAGTACAGGCTGCTTTTCAATAACTGTATGATTAAAATCCTGAATCACCACAAGGTCGAATACTTTTTTTCTTTTAGCCAACAACTCATTGAGTTGCAATTTTAATTCAACTTTCCTTTTAAGCATTACTTCCCTGTTGGCAATATCGCTAGGAGATAAACTTCTTAATGCTGAATCGAGTCGGGAAAATTCACTTTCTATTATTTTTTTGTTTTCTAAATAAACTGAATCTATGTTTTTCTTAAGTGAAATCAGAAGCTGGTGTTTCTTCATAAAACCAACCAAAGCTTTTTCCAATTTCCACAAGCCCGCAGTATCATTCTCAATATCGGCAACCAGATTGAATTCGTAGCGAACATCAGATTCTTCAGTTACTTCGGCCACATTTTGTATGTATAGTTGTTTAATGTTTTGTAAATCCTCAGGTTTTAAATTCAGGATATTTGCGGCTTCCTTTAAATTACCTTCATTGATATGCTGATTTAAAGGCTTTAGATAAACAAACAAGGAATTGAAGTTGAGCAATAAGGTGCAGCCTAAGAAATTTGCGGAATAATGCTTGGTTTGTTCTTTGATTTTATAGGAAGTGATGGCTCCCGATGCACCGATAATTAAAGATAAAACGAAAATGTACCAATACTTAATTAACCATGAATGAAATACTATTTTTATAATACGGATCACTGACTTATTTTAGTTTGGCTAATCTTTCTTTTATGGCAGCAGCCTTTTCTTTTTGATCGAGATTATCATAAATCTGCAAAAGAAGATGCAGAGCATCTTTGTCGTTAGGCGCATAAGTCAGCGCTTTTTCAATATAACCCGCTACTTCTTCAGCCTTTTGAACAGACAACTTTTTTTTGTCCGCTATTATCTTGTCATTGGCAATTATTTTAGACTGGTCTTTATTGGCGTGTATCGTTCTCATGCCTTCATTTTCCTTCTCCAGAGTATTTATTTCTTTGTTAAGAGCAATGTAATCGTAGCAAATTATTTTGCCTATTCCGTAATAAGAATTGGCTCTGGTAGCATCTAAGCTTAATGCTTCGTTATAAGATTTTAAAGCTTTTTGATTTTCTCCTGCCTGCTCATAAAGAATCCCCATGTTTTCCAACATCAGCGCATCCTTAGGACCGATGTTCATCAACTGATCCATTTTCTTCAGGGCTTCGGGATGTTTGTTTAATTCGAGTAAAATAGAAATTTCTTCTTTTAAAAGGTCCGGACTGATAGTATCTCCGCTATTGAATTCGGAAAGCTTTGTAAGCGCCATTTCCTTATTTCCTTGTTCGGAATAAGCATGCACTAAATTTCTTTTGTAAGCCAGCAAGCTGTTTTGCTGGTTGTATTTATTGGCTATTAGGAGATTGAAATATGCGATCGCTTTATCGTAATTTTTTGCGTAGAGCGCGGAGAAAGCACCATTGTGGTACAAACGAAAATCTTCTTTTCCTGAACTTTTATTTATTACAATAGCTTCATCAAACATGAGAGAAGCATTGACGAAATCTTTTTTATTGAAGTATTCCACGCCAACATTTTGATACAATGACGACAAAATAGTCATGTCATCCTTCACTTCTACTTCGTAATATTTTGTTTTATCCGTTTCAAAATACTTCAGTCCGGCTTGTTTGGAGGCAGCCATGTATTTTAATTTCAATAAAGAATCCGTCTGATCTTTTGCTAAGCGGATATATATATGTTCTTTATATCTCCAGAATTTACGAAGTTCTTTTTCATCAATTTTTTCTCCGGCACTTTGTTTTTGATTGATGGCTTCTTCGGCCTTTTCAATAGCTGATTTTGCTGATTCAAAATCACTTTCGTTAATTGCTATTCCTGCATCGGTAATGAATTTTCCCTGAGCAAAGGTTAAAGTGCTAACCATACTTATTGCGAGAAACAAAAAAACTTTATAATTCATAAATTTCTTTTTTGATTAGCTATACAACTTTCACGCCGATGATACATACGTCGTCCACCTGGTCGTACTCCCCTTTCCATGATTCAAAAGCTTCTTCAACTGCTTCTTTCTGCTGAGGCATTGTTTTGTTTTGAATCGACTTGAGGAGATCTCTGAATCTTTTGTATTTGAATTTTTTACCGTCCTGTCCGCCAAACTGATCTGTAAATCCGTCGGTAAAAGTATAAATGACATCTCCTTTTTGCAGTTGCATTTCATGCATGGTGAAAGGCTCAGAAATATCCTCCAGCAAGAAACCTACAGGTTGCTTGTCGGGTTTTACTTCAATCAACTCCCCTGCTCTCATCAGCCAAAGCGGATTGTTTGCTCCCGAGTAAATCAATTTATTATTATTTTTATCCCAAAGGCACAAGGCTAGATCCATTCCATCCATTTGCTGATGTTGCAATCCTTTTTGTCGCAAAGCATTGATGATTTTTGTGCGCAGGCGGTTCAATATTTCATTTGGATAAATAATATTGTCTTCCACAATAATTTCATTGAGGAAACCAATCCCGAGCATACTCATGAAAGCTCCCGGAACACCATGGCCGGTGCAATCGGCAGCCACCCAAATGGCTTTATTGTCGTTGAAATAGTGCGCCCAGTAAAAATCGCCGCTCACCACATCTTTTGGTTTTAAGTACACAAAATGTTCCTGACTGATGGCGTCCCAATGCTCGTCGCTGGTTAATAAAGCATTTTGAATTCTTTGCGCATAACGGATAGAAGACATGATTTCGGCATTCTTCTCCTCTACCAGTTCTTTTTGTTTTTTAATGATGCGGTTGCTTTGTTGTTTTAGTCGGAAGTTGGTGAAAATACCTATTGCCAAAATGAGCGTAACAACAAAGGCTCCCAAACTCATATAAGTGTATAGCTTTTGTTTACGTGATTCATTGTGGTAACGTAAGTCGTCTATTTCTTTTTTCTGAGCATTGGCAATGCTGTCGGAAAGAAATTTTTTGTCGAATTCATACTGAATTTCATGTCGGGCAAGCGCTTTTGAACTTTCGTTGTTCAGTAAACTGTCTCTGTAGGCATCAAATAATTTGAAATAGAAATAAGCAGAATCCAGTTTTCCCTGCAATTCAAAAGACTTATATAAACATTCGCAGGAAGCCTCTTTCAGGGATAATCCACCCAAATCTTTAGCGATCCTGAATCCGTTTCTACAGCTTACTATTGCGTCTTTCGGTTTTTTTAATTCCATATATACCGTACCAACATTGGTATAGGCCGCGGCAATTGCGTTTTTATCGCCGAGTTCCAGGGAGCGACTCAAATACTGCTCAAACAATTCTTCTGCTTTCACAAAATTACTATCGTTCATGTAAAAGTTCCCTAACAAACAAAGGGATTGGCTTATTCCGGCCACATCCCCTATCTCAGTAGAAATAGCTAGACCTTTATTAAAATACTCAAGGGCTTCGGTGTCTTGATCCATTCTTTCATAGATTTCTCCGATATTTCTCATTGTAGTGGAAAGAATTCCCTTATCGCCCATTCCCTCTACAATTTTTAAAGCCTTGTTGTAAAAATCTAAAGCTTTGTCATAATCCGACTGTTCCAAATAAATGGCCCCTATTGTGAGGTAGGAATTGGCAATGCCATGCTTGTTGCCCATTTTCTCATTGATCTTCAGCGATTTGTAATGTGCATCTAAGGCATCTACATATTTCCCTTGTTTGAAATAAATGTTCCCGATGTTGGCGTGAGCTGTTGATTCCCCCCTATTGTCGCCTCTCTTTTGAAATATCTCCAGCGATTTCTCATAGTAATTGAAAGCCTGAACAAATTCCCCTTTATCATTAAATACATTTCCGATTTTATTAACCAGTAAGGCTACCTGATCCATGTCTTTTAATTCATCAGCGATCTCCAAAGCCTGATTGTAGTATTCCAAAGATTTGTCGTAATCACCTTTACTGTAATAAATACTTGCTATCTGCCCTGTGGTTTTCCCAATGTCTTCTTTGTCGCCCATCTTTTTTGAAATGGCAATAGATTTTTGATAAAATTCAATGGCTAAGCCATAATCACCCAATTGATAATAACAGATACCCATTGAGCGATAAGCAGTAGCCAATCCTTTTTCGTAATTAATATTTGAACAATATTTTAAGGCAGGAGTGAAATATTTAAGCGCACCTTTAAAATCACCTTTTTTATTTACGGCTACGCCCTGATACAAAAGTGCATCGGCACGGTAGCGACTGTAACTTCCGTCATTTGAGTTTTTGTAAGCCAGTGTAGCATAATGAAAAGCGGAGTCGGCATCGCTTTTTCTGTAAATCATCGAGAGGTCCAAATAGGTTTTTAAGCGCGTAGTATCACTGATTTTGGATTTCAGTGTTGTTTTTAAGGATTCAATACTTTGAGTGGCGTTTTCGGCCCAAAGTGTCCCGACAAAACAAACAAATAATATAGAAATGAAAATTCTCATTGTTTACTATCACGTAAATTTAGTTTTTTTAATCGATTGTGGAAGAAAAATCGGGATTGAAAATAATATTTTCCTCTATTCGTAATATATGTACATTTAAAGATTGATTATGCATCAGAGTTAAACCGGCTCAATGAAACGACAATATTTTTTGCTCCCAATATTCCTCTTAGTTTGTATCCTTTATGGTTGTAAGGTGGATAATACTCAAAAAGTATACGACACCATCACAGTTTCCAAAGAAAGCCATTCCTTTATTTTATTGTTTGCCGATCAGGGGAATTATTACAGTGACGACGCTCAGGATACTGTTTTCAATAAAGCTTTGGCCGGAACAATGAGCGGCGTTAATTCAGGTAAATTAGAAGGAATGGTTCTTTTTCCCAATAATTTTTTTGACACCACACTCTTCACTTCAACAGCTCAAAGTTTTTTGCATTTGTTTGATAAATATGGAAACAATTCTTTTACCGGATATCCATCAGTGTTTGAGGGAATGAGCAATCATAAAACAAATTACAATTCGTGGAAATTCTCCATTGACTCTACTCAGAAAACGAGTCCTGTTTGCGGTATCGGACTGGTAAAACAGGAATTCGGATCGAATATCAATATATATGCGAAAGTGAATTTTTATGACAGTGTGAATGATTCCATCAATGTGGCTATTTATTTAGTGGAGAAAAAAGTAACAGGCATGCAAAGAATTACCCCTAGCGATACTTCCTATACCTACATTCATCAGCATGTATTTTCTTCGGAGGCTAATAAAAGTGACTTTGGCAGCAACATTGCCGCATCAACCTATAGCGGAGCATCTTATAACTTATCAGGTTCTTTTGTTCTTCCTCCAAACAGTGACAAAAGCAATGTTGAATACCTCGCCGTGGTTTATCAATACCACAATAACCAACCGATAAAAGTGCTGAATTGTACTTCTTTAAAGTAAGGAGGTGATTTTTTTATTACTTTCGAATGCTTACAAAAAAAAAGTTCCTCCATTGGGGATGGAGGAACAAAGCTCACGCAGAAATCTAGGAATAAACTAACGGGTAAATTAGTATTAAAATTGTACAGGCACCATAATTGAAATGTACTTGTTCTGCGTGAACTGTAATTTACTTTCTATGAACCAGTTGTAATATAAAGAACGCCTTCTTGATGGTATAAAAGTATAGTACTAAAGAAGAAGTCAAAACATTAAAACTTTTGTAATTTCCCTTTCCAAACTTGCTTTTTTACTGTAAGTGTTTGATATTTAAAATTTTAACAACGAGTCACATTACAACCCGATGAGCGAATCTGAAGATAAATTACATCGATTAATACACTCTCTTGATAAATCTGAAAAAGGATTTATCAAGAAATTTGCTGCCCTGCATGTTAAGGAAGACGCTAATGGAGTAAGGCTTTTCGACATATACAACAGCGTTAAAATATATAATAAAGGAAAAATTGAAAAACTAGTTAAAAAAGAAAAGTTTGCCAATCACCTTCCAAAAACCAAGAACTATTTGTTCGAATTAATTTTAAAAGCCCTCAGGAACTACTATTCTGAAAAGAAGGAGATCTATAATTTAAAAACGCAAATTCAGAATGCCGATATCCTTAAAGACAAAGGCTTATATAAAGAAGCCTTATCTATTATAAAGCGGACGAAAAAAATCGGTTTGGAAAAAGAAATTTATTATCCTTTAGTAGAAGCGTTAATCATTGAACGCCAGATCTGGCCGTCGTATCAGGTCAATCCGCAGGAAACCGCCATCCTTTCCAAACTGAACAGAGAAGAAGAAAAGCATTTAAAATACATGGATGAAGCCATTGTTTTTTTTACAAATGCCTGCTTCAAAGCTTTTTATTTTGCGCATCTGATGGGGCGCGGCGACCGTCAGGTCACTCTTAACAATTTTGACAAACTGGTTAATTCTGCCGATTATCAGCGCCTCCTCTTCCTTTCCAGCAAAAAAGTTAAAACCCTGCATCAAACCATACTCACTTACCACCATTACGTTAAAGAAGAAAAAGATTTATTTATCCGCGAAGCCGGAGTTTTGCTGGAGTTGTGCCTCAATAAAAACAAAAGACCTTATTTCTCCAATGAAATAATTGTAGGTTTTTTTACCAATCTGGGAATTGCTGCCTCCCGCTTTTTCAACAAGGGTTTATTTGTTCAATGTATCAACGGATTAAAAGAGTTAAAAGAAGAAATCACCGATCCTGAAAACCACGCCTTTATTTTATCAGAAAGCTGTTTGAGTGATTTAACCTATACCCATCAGTTGTTTTCGGGTGATTTTGAAGAAGCGCTGAAAACCTGTGAACTGCATCTTAAAAAGGAAGTAATTAAAGATGATGGTATAAACGATAATCTGGTAGGACTGTATATTAACAAAAGTCTGATTCATTTTATGCTGGAACAATTTTCGGATGCCATCAAGGCCTTAAACGCCATTGAATTGTATACCGAAAAACACACTACTCCCTACGTTGATTCAGAATTCTATCTGATGAAAATTCTTTCTCATCTGGAAATGGGAAATAGCGAAGCTGCTTTCTATATGGCTAAATCCTACAAAAATTTTATAGAGAAAGAATCATTGAACTTTTTTCAAAGAAAAGCACTGGTGGATATCATTGTAAAAAATCCAATGGCTGAAAAACGGGAAATCGCAAAACTAACGGTTAGTAAATTCAAGGAAGAAAATATCCCTACCGACAAATGCTGGGATCAGTATCTGCTGGATATAAACGTATGGTGCCAGTGCGCTATCAAAAACATTTCTATTGGTCAGGAATACAAAAAAGAATACCGCCAACTCTATCAATAAAGACAGAATCATCAGTTTCTTTCAAAAAAAACACATAGAATTCTCTAAACTATTGTTGTTTCTGAATTGAAGGCTTATATTTGCGCTCTTGTTCTTTAAATGTTTGTGATTTCGGTTATAAACATTGCACATTAATTATTGGAGAGGTGGGTGAGTGGCTTAAACTAACAGTTTGCTAAACTGTCGTAGGGGTAACCCTACCGGGGGTTCGAATCCCCCCCTCTCCGCAGAAAGGGACTTTACAAATAAAAGTGTAAAGTCCCTTTTTAGTTTTCTCTTAAATCCTTTGATATCATTAGTTTCAAGAGAATTGTATTTTTCAAAAATAGATGTTCGAACTTTTTTGAGGGTTTTTGAGGAATCTCATTAAAACATTTATTTACAGATGATTACGTGTTCGAATCCCCTTGAGAAAAAAAAACTCTCTCTTTATGCTGTTTCAATTTACATCTTTAACTCTTGCCAAAATTATAAAAGCTGAAATTGCCGTTAATATTCCAATAGCGACGATTGAAATATTTAATCCAAAATTATCGGCTAGAAGCCCTGTAATAATTGCACCAATGGCATAGCCTAAATCTCTCCAGAGTCGGAATATTCCTAAACTTTCAGCTCGCTGTGTTGGATGTGTATAATCGGAAATAGCATTAATAAAAGTAGGATATACTAAAGCTGTTCCAAGTCCTAATAAAACTCCAATAGCAGCGAAATGCCAAAACCCACTTGCCCATACCAATGCGATAATGGCAACAGCTTGTAAAATCATACCCCAAAACATCAATAGTTTTTTTGAATACAAATCAGATAGTTTCCCAGTGAACAATTGACTTAACCCCCAAACAGAAGGATACACCGCAACTAAGATTCCGATTTGTGTTTGTGTAAAATGTTTGGTCAATAATAGTAAGGGCAAAAGTCCCCACGTCATCCCATCATTTAAATTATTTACTAAACCAGCTTGTGTAATACCGCTTAAAGATTTGTGTTTTATTGTGGTGTCAATGAAAGTGTTTTTAAGAAGAGGTATTGTACTCTCTTGACTTTCACTATTAACATGATGCTTAGTGTCTTTTACGAATACAAGACTAAGAAGTAAACCCATAACGGAAAATGCAATTCCTAAATAAAATGGGTAGGGACGAACTCCATAAGTATTGGCAATATACCCCGTTAAAAATGCTACAACACCTACTGAAGCATAACCTGCAAATTCATTAATACCAACAGCAAGTCCGCGTTTTTTACTTCCTACCAAATCAATTTTCATGATTACCGCCATGCTCCATGTCAAGCCTTGATTTATTCCCAAAAGAATATTTGCGAATATTATCCAATTCCAATTCGTTGCATAAATTAAAATTAATGGAACAGGCAAAGCAAAAAGCCAACCGATGACCAGTAAATTCTTGCGCCCTATTGCATTGGCTAATTTGCCGGAAAAGTAATTGCAAATGGCTTTGGTAATTCCAAAGGCTACAATGAATGAAAAAATAGCTGTCTTGGAAGAAATGCCAAATTCTTGTTCAGCAAGTTGAGGTAAAACAGTACGTTCAAGTCCTATCATTCCGCCAACAAAGGCATTAATGATAACCAGAAGTGAGAACTGTTTCCAGTTTTCCTTCAATCCGAATTGGATGTTTTTCATTTTGCTGAATTTTATTTTATTGCACAGCGATTTGCTCCTGCTTCGAGGTCGGCAACAATAAAATCAGCAATATTTCCTGATTTATTTATTTCAGCAATAGTCAAATAATTTGGAGGTGATGGAGGAAGTTTTGATAAAATACTTTCTACAAATTGCTCTATGGGCAAAGTCAATGCAGGGATATTTTTTTTAAGTGTCCCCAATTTTTCTGCAATTATTGCTTGTCCGATTTCAATAGGTTTTGAAATGTGTGCAGGTAAAATAAGCAGGTCATCACTATAAGCACTTATCAATTGAAGTGAATTATATAATTCGGTAGATTTCTTTTTAGCTTCTTCTTCGTCCGCTTTAAGGTCTGGTCGACCAATGCCATCTGTGAACAGTGTATCACCAGTTAGTAAAGCCTTATTGTCAACTAAAAAAGAAGTGCTTTCCCAAGTATGCCCAGGTGTATGCATTACTTTTATTTTGATTTCTCCAATGGTCAACATTTCATTGTTCGCCAATGGAATGAAAGGATACTCAACTTTCGCGTTGCTATTCATTAAATATTTTGAATCAGTATAGTTTGCCAATTCCTTTGTTCGTGAAACATAATCGGCGTGAATATGTGTGTCGCTTACAAAATTGATTTTCCAACCTTCTGTGTTCGCTATGTTATTATATATTGATGGATCAATGGAGGCATCAATAACAATAGCGCTATTTCCCGAACCGATAATATATGATAAACAACCTTTTGCAACGCGGCGTACTTGAATGATTTTGAAATTCCCGTAATCCAAAACACTTGTGTCATAAGCATAATTCCAAGCTTTCATTCCACCTTTCAGAGAATGGGCATCAAAGCCTTTTTTTGTGAGAATTTCAGCAGCAAACTTACTCAGCCTTCCTCCGCCGCAATAAGTTACTACTGGTATACTTTTGTCAATTACTAAATCATCTAATGCACTTGAATTCCCAGCATTTAAACTGTCGTAAACATTGGCGTGAATGCTATTGGGAATGTACCACTCGTTCCTTTCCTCCAAGGTCCTTATGTCGAGAATAGTTACTTTTTTCCCTTCTGTTAACCAGTCACTTAATTTATGAGTATCAATTTCATTAATTGTTGCCATTGTAAAATGATTTTAAATTATTCTACTAAAGTCGGACTGATAGATATGAATTCCTTTAACAAATGATAAATAATCACTTTACTGTCGCTCGAATTCTACTTAAAGATACTTGTGTAATACCAAGATAGGAAGCAATGTGCTTCAAAGGGATTTTTTGAACGATTTCAGTTCTTTTTAGTAAATCTAAATATCGTTCTTCTGCTGAATGAAATTGAATGCCTTCAATGCGGTTAAGAGTATCAACATAAGCCGATTCAAATATCAAACGAAATAATCTTTCAATTTGCGGATAGGTATCATAGAGCTTAAAAAGCTGCGTAGCATTTATTGCAATGATTTCAGCATTTTCCAATATTTGAATTGCTTTTTGAGAAGGTTTCCCGGTAAATAAACTTTCCACTCTTGCGATAATATTACCTTCAAAAGCAAAACACTCTGTAATATCAGTGCCGTCTTTGTAATAGTAAATTCGGGCAATACCTGATTTTAAAAAATAAATTGTTTTGCAAGTGTGTCCGAATGGTTGTAAAGTATCATTCTTTTTTATAGTAACATTTGAGCATAGTTCGGCTAAGGCTTTTTTTGTGTTGTCTGAAAGCTTTAAGAATTTATCGAAATAGTCAAAAAGTTCTGTCATTTGCTAGCTGTTTTGTGGTACAATCCGTTCCTTAAAATGACGTACAACGTTTTTCGGAATGGATGAAGATATAAAAAAGGAATTCATTTTATTGTTTTCTTAAAACACATAAATGCCACTTGGAGCATCTAGTAGATACTATTTTACATTTCGAACATTTTGTGTTTTTAAGGAAGAATGAAACCCTCTTAAAAGGTTTAATCGCAATTTAACCCACTCAAAAGCTCTAAATCCTTCAACAGCTTGTTCAAAATCTTTACCTTACAGTCCGCAGAAAGGGACTTTACAGAAAAAATGTAGAGTCCCTTTTTTATTTTCTTTCAAATCCATTGACATTGTTGGTTTTCAGGAGATGCCATTTTTCAAAAATAGATGTTCGAACTTTTTTGGTGATATTTCACCTCTTCTTGCAATGATTTCTTTTCCAGTAAATTAAGTGTTCGAATCCCTTTCAGATGATTCTGATAATAATTAGATTAGCATAATATTGAAACCTGCTTTTCCCATGTTAAGATGCAAAGACGCAACTTCCAAAAATGAAACAACTGTTTAATAATTCTATTGACAATGAACATATTTAATTTATTTGGGCAAGACAAACCCAAAAACGATCCTTATTGGGAATTTGACCAAACAAAACATTTTAGACCAAAACTAAATAAAGGGGACTTTTTCAAATTGACAGGCTCCGACTTTTGTTGGTTTGTTCTCGAACCAATTTCCGATTTTATACAAGATATAAGAGTAGCATCGACAAAAGGCAATACATTATCTTATGGGCAGAAAGCACTTTATTATTGGTGGTATTTAGATGCCCAAGTAACGAATGGTGGTTTTACTCAGTTCTACTTTAACGACGGAGGGAAATATGTTCCTACAATTATAAAAGCATTGAAATATATTGACGATAATAAAATGGCTGAGCTCGTTAATCGTTCGTACGACCTATATCTAAAGGAAAATAAGAAAATTAATGATGCAAGACAAGGTGGATTGGAAGCTTTAAGTAATTTATATAAAGAAATCAAAAACTTTGACGATTTAGACACTGAGTATTATAATCTCAATGGCCGGACAATGAAAAACATTGAGAAGTATTTTCGGAGTCATCCCAATGAAATATGCGTTGATGAAGAGGGCAAAGAATTTGACTTAAGCTTTTCAGGCGATCTTACAACATATTATGCAGATAAAAAGGTAAAGGAAATTATTCCACTTTTAAAAGGAGTGGTTTCGGGCACATTCAAAAGCTTTTATGAAAATGGAAAATCAAAAGAAGAAATATATTATATAGCTGGTGAACAAACCGGTGAGAGAATGGAATTTTATGATAATGGGAATAAAAAGTATACTATCAGAAAAGACAGTTCAAAAAATCAAACTGAACATACATGGTATTATGAAAATGGAAATTTCCAAAAATTAGAGCATAAACAAATTGACAATGACAAAAGAATTGGCGAGCATAAAGAATGGTACGACAATGGTCAATTAGCAGAAACAGGAACTTATATAAGTGACTACGAAAGAGAAGGACAATGGCTTGAATTTTATAAAAATGGTAATAAGAAACTAGAAGCAGAATTTAAAAATGGCGATTTTTTAATTCACAATTGTTGGAATGAAAAAGGAGAACAAATTTTAATTAATGGAACAGGATTATATATTAATGAATACTCAATTTTTGAAGGAGAAATAGATCGAAACGAACAAGAGTATAAAAATTACAAAAGACACGGAAAACAATATTCTTATAGAAATGGGAATTTGAGTTTGTATCAAGAAATGGCTGATGGAAAAGAGCACGGCATTACAAAGTCATATGATGACGATGGTAATTTAAAGAAAGAAACTATTTACGAAAATGGTGAAGAAATAATCAAGTAAAAAAAACAAGAAGTAATAAAAAGAACTATCTACTATTTCGAACATTTTGCATTTTTCGTAAAAACTAAAACTCTCTTAACCGATTCAATTCTCATAAAACGCACTTAAAAGTTCCAAATCCTTCAACAGCTTGTTCAAAATATTGACCTTGCAGTCCGCCATAAATTAGTTAACCCTTGGTAATCTAGAATTATCAAGGGTTTTTTGATGTTCTAGATTTTCTAGAGCATCTTCCGCCAACAAATCAAATCGTTGATTATCAAAGATATAGTAGTTCGAATCCCTTTTATAAATCCTTACTTATAATTTAATAAAAAAAGAATTTCCATTTCTGAAAACCTTAAAACAAATAATAGGGAATTTCGTATATTTGAGTATAAATGACTGTGTTATGGGAATGCAAGATATATTAAAACTAAGCGTAACCGAAAGACTAAATCTAATGCAACAGATTTGGAACACCATAGATACTTCCTCTGTTGAAATATCTGCAGCTCAAAAAAAAGAGCTGGATAAACGAATGGAAAGAGTAAATAATGATGAAACTACTTTCTCTACTTGGGCTGACGTAAAAAAAAGATTGCGTTCCTAGATGAAATACACCGTTCTCCTTTCGCAAGAAGCTGAATGGGATATTTACGAATCCTTTCACTGGTATGAAATGCAGAAAAGTAGCTTAGGTGATTCCTTTGAAAAAGCTATTAATGATGGTTTAAATGCTATTTCTCAGAATCCAAATATCTGCCAACTCAAATACAAAAAGTTAAGAATCTTTTTCACTAAAGATTTTCCCTTTGGTATTCATTATTTCATTGATAAAAAAGAACTGAAAGTAATTGCAGTATTTCACACCAGTAAAGACCCAAGTAGCTGGGACGAACGTATTAAAAAGAACTTAAGATAATCTCACTAATAAATTCAAGAATTGGTAATTAGGGAATTACGACGAATGCATTAAATTACTGCAACATCGTACTTAAAAATAGGACAAACACCTAAAAAAAAATATTTTACTTGTTGAAAAGAAACTTCAACTCTATTTCAAAGAATCTCGAAGAAAGCCATTCAAAATATTCAAATCTTTCAAAAATTGGTTCGAAAGGCGGAACGCTCTTCCCGCCAGAATTTGTTTACTGCCGGAACAAATTTCACAAACACTAAACGCCCTGAATATCAGGGCTTTTTTTCATTTATCCCATTAACCAATGAAATGTTTTTTTTCAGTGGTTTACCTCTTTTTTGTCACTATGGTAATTGATTCATTGCTATACAAACCTTAAAACAAATAAAAGGGAATTTCGTATATTTGAGTATAAATGATGCTGTTATGAATATTCAGGCAAGAAAATTAACCCTAATTGAAACGTTGATTCACCTTAACGATGAGTCTTTAATTAATAAGATTGAAAAACTTGTTCAATCTAAAAAGGACGCTGAACTATCTCCAATGTCATCCGATGAATTTTATTCCAGAATTGACAAATCTGAAAATGCCATTAAAAAGGGACAAGTGATTTCTCAAAAAGATTTAGAAAAAGATTCTAAAAACTGGTAGGTTCAATGAAAGTTACTTGGACTATTCCAGCTACGAAAGAACTTCGCAAGATTTATAATTTCTATAAAAAGAAAGCCTCGGTTGAAGTTGCTCAATCAATAAAAAGTAAAATTTTCCAATCAACTAGTCAACTTGAAAATTTTAAGCATTCTGCTCAAAAGGAAGAACTTCTAAAAGACAGGAAAGATGATTACCGATATCTTGTAAGTGGTAACTTCAAAGTGATTTACAAAGTAACTCCTAAAGAAATTTGTATTGTAGATATCTTTGACTCACGACAATACCCAGAAAAAATAAAACGAGCAAAGTAATAAGCATCAAACTTTATCATATAGAACTCGTGTAATCTCGATTTAACTCATTCAAAATCTTCAAATCTTTCAAAAATTGGTTCGAAATGCGGAACTCTTTTCCCGCCAGAATTTGTTTACTGCCGGAACAAATCTGATAAATCTGGGAGATTATAGTCTATCAAGGGATAATTGTGGTTTTATTTTAATAGGTAATTACCAAACCTATAATTTACATCCGATGAGTTATGGTTAGTATTTTTTTATACAGATCATTGGGTTTAAATGGTTTTGATATATAATCGTTAGCACCGCTATTCATACATTTTTCCATTTCACCTTCCATGACATGAGCTGTTAAAGCGATGATAGGAAGATTTTCACGTGAGATTAAAAGTTTCTCTCTAATATTACGCATTGCCTCATAGCCATCCATAACAGGCATTTGCATATCCATTAATACAATTTCAAACGCATCGCTATTGGATTTAACAGTATCAACGGCTTCCTGCCCGTTATTGGCAATATGAATGATTGCGCCTTGAGCTTCCAACATATCTTTAATAACCATCTGATTAATCGGATTGTCTTCCACCAAAAGGATTTTTATTCCTTTAATCAAAGCTTTATTTACATTGACGATTTCCTTATTGACTGAATCGTTTGTATTGTATTCATATTGTATTTCATAAGGAATCAATACTTCAAATTCCGATCCTTTTCCGATTTCACTTCTAACGTTGATTGTTCCACCCTGTAGTTCCACTAATTGCTTAACAATAGATAGGCCCAATCCTGTTCCTCCATATTTTCTAGTAGTATCACTTTCAGCCTGTGTAAATGATTCGAAAATATGGTCGAGTTTGTTTTTTTCAATTCCTATTCCGCTGTCTTTTACAATTATTTTAGTCATCAGAATGTTATTCTCTATTTTATTACCACTCAACAATATTTCTATTTGGCCATGACTGGTAAACTTTATCGCATTTCCAATTAAGTTGTATAATATTTGGTTCAATCGTGTAGGATCTCCCAATAATTTATTTTTAATTCCTTCCTGAAAATGATAAACCAAACTAATACTTCTTTCCGCCACTTTATTCAAAAACATTTCATACACCGAGTGTATCAGTTCCTTTATTTCAAAGTCTTTCTTTTCAAAAGTCATTTTGCCGGATTCTATTTTTGATATATCCAGAATGTCGTTCACTATCATTAAAAGTGTATCTGATGAAGTTTCTATGGCTTTGGCATATTTCATTTGTTTTTCGCTGAGATCAGTTTTCAGCATCAGGTGAGTAATCCCCATGACTCCATTAATAGGGGTTCTTATTTCATGACTCATTTTTGCAAGAAAGAGCGCTTTGGCACTTGCTAAATTTTCAGCGTCTAATTTTTCATTTCTTAATTTTTCGTTTTCATATACCTGAGTAATGTCTTGAATTACTCCATATATCCTAATAATTTGGTTATCGTGTACTTCTGCTTTTCCCATTATCTTAATGCAACACTCTTCTTCACCAATATTGATGAGAAATTCTTGTTCAAAAGGAGTATAGTCGTTTTTAAGTTTATAAATAAAACGTTCCAGATTCAACTTATCTTTATTTGAAAAATAATTTAGCCATTTTTCAAATGCAACAAATTCAGAAGAATCTATTTTCAGTATAACCCTTGCTTCCTCTGAAAAAAAAACAGTGTTGTTTGATACAGTTAATTTCCATGTCCCTATTTTGGAAAGTTTTTGAGTTTCTTTTAGCAGGATAGTTTGTTTCTGTATTTTATGATACAATTGATGTAATTCTTCATTGGCAAGTATAGATTCGCGTTGAGCTTTTTCTATCACCCCTTTTTGTATAGTGACAGTATCAAGTTGTTCGTTAAGCTCTTTTTCTTTGGTTGTTTTTTCCGAAGTAAAAAAGGAAACCATATATAAAAAAACTATAAAATTAATTCCTGAAAATAAACCAGAAACAATTGAAATGAGAGTTGTGTCAAGTTGAATACTTGGCATATACCATGAAGCAAAGAATATTGTGCTGAAGAAAGGAATACCTGTAATAAATAAGGCGGTGATTCGGAATGCTTTATTATTGGGGAAAATTAAAAAAGAAACAATGATCATGGTAATGAAAGAATAATGAATATTTGTTTCCAAGCCAAACAACAAAGTATCTTTAAAGATTGCGATTATAGTGGTACAGTAAAAAATTAAGGAGTGAAACATCGGATGTTTGTTGGCTATATTTAGTAAATAAATAACACCTGCAACTACTGATGGGATCCAAGATGATTCACCAATTGCTAAAACAAAAACAACTGCCAAGATAGCGCTGACAAGAGCTCCAATAATATTAAGTTGATAGGCAATTGGATTCATTAGATTAGATTTTTTAGTACTACGGGGAACAATCTTTGAGGTTGCGACAGGTAATGATTTTGTTACAAAAGCGTATCTTTAGTAACCATAAGTTACATAGATAGCCATTGCAAGAGCTACAATAACAAATATGCCTACCGATACAATAAACCGAGTTAATTGTTTCTTCTCATGAGTCTCATCAGTGATTCTCATTTTCTTTAAAATATTGGTAAGACGTTGGCGCACACCCAAAATAGCGTTGTCACTTTTAATAATGTAATCTAATGCGCCATATTCCATAGAAGTGGAAATAATTGTTAAGTCTTCTACTCCTGAAAGCATAATCACTTCGGTTTCCGGAAGGCAAGCCTTAATTCTCTGTAACACACTGACACCATTCATTGCATTAGGATCAACTCCAGCGAGATCATAATCCAATAAAACCAAAAAAGGAGCTTGATGTAATTCTGCAATTGCCTTTTCACCCGATTTAAAGCACGATACAACAACATTGGGCAATAGTCTTTTCAACTCCCGCTCCAATGTAGTTAAATATATTGCGTTATCATCTATCAGAAAAACACAACCCTTTCGCGTAGAAAGAACCGCGCTGGAATCTCTTTTTTTCTTTTGTGTGACTGCCATAATGAATAGCTTTAACGTTTAGCTGTATTTACGGAATCGCACTAATTATTTTTATGATTTTATGTGAAAACCGCACTATTTTATTTGAAATCACTTCATTTTAATTAATACCTCAGCAAAATATTATGTCTGAACTAAAGGAAGCCACATATCATATTAAACAAAAAAGAGAGAGTGGGGAACTCTCTCTTTTTGGGAGGATGAAAATGGACGGGACGGGATTTATGAAAGGGGTATATTTATTAGCTTGTACTTCTTGAATGACTGCCTTTACTTGGTTCTATTACGGATGGCATTTAGTTGTTTTTAGATTTTTACGTGAAATGAGCGATATTTTATGTGAACATCGTTTTTAAAACAAAAACGGGAGGTAATTAACTTATATTTTTTGCATATCTTGAATTAGAGTAATGATATCTTTCTTTAACTTATCCATTCTTTGCGGAATAGATTCAATATTCATCTGTCCTTTGCCATCTTTTTCTAAAGCATATACATCTTCATACATTTCATCGGTACTACACATTCGTATATTAGGTTTTATGTAATGTGCAATGGCACCTACTCTCTCCCATTCTTTATTAGCAAGAGCTTCTTCCATGCGCGCCATATCTTTGGGGAGTTCTTCTATCATCATGTTTTTTACTTTATCAGCTAATGCTTTATCATCATCCATTGCCATTAATAACTTATCGGAATTAAACAATGATTTTCTTTCTTCATTCGTTGCCATAATATTTTGTTTTAATGATTGATTCATTTGTTGACCGTCAATCAATGCTGTTATTGACGTGAACAAGTCTTTTGGTTGATAAGGTTTTGATAAATATGCTGAAACACCTGCATTGGTGCATTTCTCTAATTCACCTTCCATAACGTGAGCAGTGATGGCTAAAATAGGCACTTTGTTTTTTGTTTCCGGGAAATTACTACGAATGTATTTGGTAGCGTCATAGCCATCCATAACCGGCATTTGCATATCCATTAGTACAATATCAAAATCAGCTTTGGCATATTCTTCTATTCCTTCTTTACCATTGTTTGCCGTGACTACGGAGATATTTTTACTTTCCAGTAAATCTTTGGCGAACATCTGATTAATAGGATTGTCCTCTACCAGTAATGCCGTTATGTTTCTTTTTGCTAAATCATTAAAGTTGTTTTCGGGCTTGAGTTCGCAAGTGTTATTTTCTACTTGTAAAAAATCCAAAATAAAAGTAAACTCACTTCCCTTGTCAGGTTCACTCACCAAAGTAAGCTGTCCCTTCAATAACTCAACCATTTGTTTTACTATTGATAAACCCAAACCAACACCACCAAACTGTCTTGTACTTTCATCATTCACCTGAACAAAAGGATTGAAAATAATTTCTTGTTTTTCATATGGAATACCAATACCGGTATCTTTTACAGAAAATGCAATTTTAATTTTTTCATCCTGAACTTCAATAACCCTGATTGACAAAGTCACTTCTCCCTGATGCGTGAATTTAAGCGCGTTCCCCATGAGGTTGTATAAAATCTGGTTCAGGCGCACTGCATCACCAAGGTAGTTTTTTGAAGGAAGGTTATCATCGGATTTATATATCATTTTTAATCCTTTGGTTTTTGCCTTTTCTTCAAACACACTCAATAAAGATTTCAATAAAAAATTGAGGTTGAATTCTTTTAACCCCACCTCCATCTTACCGGCGTTCACTTTTGAAATATCTAAAATATCGTTGATAATGGCCAGTAAAGTATCGGAAGAGGTGATTATAGCCGATAAGTACTTTTGTTGTTTCTCATTTACAGCAGTGTTTTCAAGTAATTTAGCTAGCCCCATAATGCCATTCATAGGAGTGCGGATTTCATGACTCATATTGGCTAAAAATCTTGATCGGGCAACGGCAGCAGACTCTGCCTTTACTTTAGCTTCTTCTAATTCCCGAATGATTATTTTTAATTCAGTTACCAGAGAAAGAATATTTTGAAATTCCTGTGCTTTGTTTGAACTCTCAATAGAGTCTGTATTTTTATATTGATGTATTATTTCAAAAAGTTGTTGAAACACAGAGCTTTGCAAATTATACTGTGTCTTCAATTCAGCTTGAGCTAAATAC
The DNA here is from genome assembly GCA_023251095.1 of Flavobacteriales bacterium. Classification (GTDB taxonomy): domain Bacteria; phylum Bacteroidota; class Bacteroidia; order Flavobacteriales_C; genus JAHEZL01. Next base: position 11,842 of record JAHEZL010000018.1, on the reverse strand, counting down.
AGCTCCCTCGATTTATCTTCAATAAATTTTTCAAGAAGAGTATTTTTCTGCTTCTCCCTTAAATAGCGGGTTTCCAGTATTTTTAACTGCTCTTCCATCAAATCGTTATTTAAATATTAAATGAAACCTACAAGCTTCTTCGCCATTGTATAGCATGGTGTCGAATTCCACATCTATGTCTTCTTTAAAATAATCCGCAACACCATCAATCAATCCTTCCATAAAAGAATAGAGTTTTCTTTTGGAGATATAAATAATTTGCAATTCGTTTTTAGAAGGTTCCGAATAAATGAATTTAGGCAAGTAGGCGTCGGGATATAGTTTTTTCACTTCCACATGAATCACACTATCTACTGTTAACAGAAAGCTTTTCGCCGACTTATAAGGCTCCACAAAATGAGGTTGGAATTTAGCCAATTCAACAAAGGTAAAGCGGCCAAACATTTTTTGAGCCTCTTCCGGCGGCAAATTATATAACTTACATGCAGTACCTACCAGTTTGTAAAAATCGGTATCGGGATAAGTTCCTGCTGATATGAAGGGGTCCTTCGTTTCAATTTGGGAGTGTTGAAGAATATTTTCGTAAACTTCCACGCCAAATTTCTGGATAATGAACTCTTCAAAAATATTAAAAATAGCACCTTTCATATATTTAGTTTTTAGATTACACTGTTATTTTTTTAGTCTTTTATATCTCATGTAAAAGAAATCCTACCAAAAATGAAATCACTACAATTATTGCCGCCCATCTCAAAAACCATTTTACTTGTTTTTCATCATGTTTTTCATCGGTAAGTCGCATTTTTCTTAAAATGCTGGTCAATCGATGGCGGATATCAAATATGGCTTTTTCACCTTTAATAATATAATCAAACGCACCGTGTTTCATAGAAGTGGTAATGATTTTGGTATCTTCCACTCCGGAAAGCATGATCACCTGTATTTCGGAATTTGCTTTTTTTATGGCCTTCAATACGCTAATACCATTCATTACATTTGGGTTAACTCCGGCCAAATCATAGTCCAATAATATCAAAAATGGTTTCTGATCCAAAGCCTGTATTGCTGTTTCCCCTGATTTAAAACATACTACAGTCGCATTAGGCAATACTTTTTTCAAAGCAGCTTCCAGTATATTTAAATACATGAAGTTGTCATCTACCAGAAAAACACAGCCCTCCCTAGTGGAAATAACCGTACTGGTATCTCTTTTGTTTTCATTAGTAGTTTCCATAAATAATTGTTTTAAAGTACAGTTATATTTACGGGGCTAAATAATTGTTTTTTTAATTTTATGTCAAAAGTGGTTTTTTTTATGTAAAATCACATTAACACTGATTTCTTCTTGTTATGAACGCGCTTATTTTTGAAGACAACTCTATTCAAAGGATCATCCTTAAAGAACTATTAGAACAAAAATGCAATATGAGTATTGTGGGCGAATTCAGCAATCCTTTGGCCTATATAAACAATAAGTTAATTCAGGAACCCGATGTAATTTTTTTAGATATTGAAATGCCGGGGATGACAGGAATAGAATTTTTAGATTCCACTCCAATCAATTGTCCGGTAATTATTACCTCCAGTAAAAAAGAATATGCTTTTGATGCCTTTCAATTCAATGTTATTGCCTACTTATTAAAACCTTTTTCATTAACCGAACTAAAAAAAGCAATAAGTAAAATTCCCTCAGACAAGAAAAAAGAAGATTCACTAAATATAACTTCAGGGGGTAATATGCTAAAGTTGTATTATAATGACATCTTATTTATTAAAGGAGCCGTGAATTATGTAGAAATTCATACCACACACAAAATGCATTTGATTTACACTTCTCTTAACGCGATAGAAAATAAATTACCGAAAAATATTTTCATGAGAGTGCATAGATCCAGTATTGTCAATTTGAATTACGTGAGAAATTTCAATAAAAACACCATCATTATCAATGGTAATGAAATCAAAGTAAGTCATTCCTATAAGCCTTTATTACTTGAAAAAATTCAGCAATAATTACTACTTTGTTGCATCCTCCTTGTGATTTACCTATTGAAAGTAAATGTCCTATAAAATTAAAAACTGGATCACAATTACTTTAATAGTCGTGCAATGAGGTGGTGGTTAAGTGGATGCTATTTAAATTTCGAACATTTTGTGTTTTTAAGGAAGAATAAAATTCTCCTAACCGTTTTAATCCTAATCTAATCCACTCAAAAGTTCTAAATCCTTTAAAACGTTGTTCAAAATATTGATCTTGCAGTCCGCCAGAATCTATAAAGCTACCCTAACAAGGGTAGCTTTTTTAGTTTATAACCTACTAACAAAAAATGCTCTCGTTTCCCAGAACCATAAAACAAACAATATGGATTTTCGTATATTTGAGTATAAATCAAGTGTCATGGAACCATTACAAAACAGAATAGACATTCTTTCTAATTGGTTAAAATCAGCAGGAAATGAATCTGTTGTTACTCAGTTTGAACGCTTACAACAAGAACTGAACAAAGTTGTGGGATATGAAGTTGATGGCACACCAATTACTACTGCTAAATTATTGGTTGATATTGCTACTGCTGAACAACAAATAAGTGATGGTAATTACACTTCTCAGGAAGATTTAGAAAAAGAATCTGAGAACTGGTAATGACTGCATTCAAAATCAAATGGTCGGTACTTGCTAAGTCCAACCTTAAAGAAATCCATGACTACATTAAGTATAAAAAACAATCACCGCAAATAGCATCAATAGTCAAAAACGCTATTTTACATGAGGTTAAATCCCTTGAAACACATCCTGAAAGGTATCCACTTGAGTTTTATATTAATGCTTTTACTCACGAAAATTACAGATTCAAAACTGTTAAAGGTAGATTCAAAGTAATTTACCGTATTCAAAATTCTGATGTAAGAATCATTAGAGTATTTCACACGAGTTTAGACCCTATGAAATTAACGGACATTTAGATTATCCCATCTCGCTGAAACTCATTTAAAATCTCTAAATCCTTAATGAATTGATTCGAAATGCGGAACTGTTTTCTCAAAACCCACACCCATACTCACACTTCCTTTTGACAAAAAAACGTGAAGTGCTTTATTATTGACTTAAATCATCTTCCCTGCTTTTGAATATTTACTACCTTTAAAAGCACATGGAAAAACAGCGTTTAAATATACAGGGAATGGATTGCACCAACTGCGCCATGACGATTAAAAAAGTCATGGAAAAGCAAGGGGCGCAAGACGTTTCGGTGAGTTTCACTACAGGCGAAGCTGCTTTTGTTTACGAGAAAAAAGACATCTCCGGAATAGTTGATTCTATCAGTAAATTAGGATATACGGTTATTCCTGAAAATCATGGTCATTCACATGGAGAAGGATTTTTTAAACTAAAAACGCTCTTGATCATTTGTTCTGTACTTACCGCTCCCCTACTCTTTCATATGTTTGCGGCAGATGACTCTATATTGAATAATCCTTATTTTCAATTGATTTTATCCACTCCTGTTTTCTTAATCGGATTTTTTCATTTCGGAAAAAGTGCATGGGGATCAGTAAGAGTGCTGCTTCCTAACATGGATGTACTCATATTCATAGGAGTTTCCTCCGCTTATTTTTACAGTTTGGTGGGAACTTTCTTTTTAAGCAAAGGTCATCACCATCAATATCTGTTTTTTGAAACTGCAGCTTCTATTGTCACTTTGGTGTTGTTGGGAAACTGGATAGAACATCTTGCTGTTAAGCGTACCACGGGAGCGATTGAGGAGCTCTCCAAATTACAAAAAGTGAAAGCCAAAGTGTTCAATGGATTAATGAGCAAGGAAGCTTTCAGCATTAAAAATGCCGATGAACTTAAAATCGGAGACATAGTATTGGTGAGCGAAGGAGAACAAATTCCAATGGATGGCTTGATCAGTGAAGGAGAGTGCTGGGTAGATGAATCCATGATTTCCGGAGAAAGTGTTCCGGTGCTGAAAAAAAAGGGCGATCAGGTCATTGGCGGAACCTTGTGTAAAGAGAGCTCCGTAAAAATCACCATCAACCGTATCGGCAGAGATACAACGCTGCAACAAATCATTCAGTTGGTGAAAAGCGCTCAGGAAAATCAACCCAATATCCAGCGTTTGGGCGATAAAGTAAGTGCTGTGTTTGTTCCGGTGGTTTTAGGAGTTTCATTGCTTACCTTTTTAATCACCTATTTTTTTGCTGCTAAAGGAATGGAAGTGTCTATCATGAACAGCATTGCGGTGCTGGTGATATCTTGTCCGTGTGCAATGGGACTGGCCACTCCCACCGCTGTTATGGTGGGGGTTGGAAAAGCAGCAAAACTCGGGATTTTAATCAGAGGAGGCTCTACCATTGAAATGCTGTCGGAGGTTAAATACATCGTTTTTGATAAAACGGGAACACTCACCACAGGGAATTTTAAAATCAAAAAAATCACCACACACAATTCTTCTCCCGAAGCATTCATTCATAATATTTTGTTCTCACTGGAAATCCGTTCGGCCCACCCCATTGCAAAATCCATTTGTAAAGAACTGAGCTCTGCTTCTACTCTGTTGGAAATGCAAAATATAAAAGAGATCAAAGGCGTTGGTATTTCGGGGACTTATGACAATAAGGAATATAAAATAATAAGCGGAAATGCTGCCGGGGAAATCGATTTGCTGGAGAATGATATCTGTATCGCCTCTGTTTTTATTGAAGATGAATTGAAACAAGATGTGCTCAGCTCTATGCAATGGCTGAAAAAAAACGGCATCGAACCGGTGTTATTATCAGGAGATAAAAAAGAAAAATGTGAAGCCCTCGCAAAAGAAATCGGCATCTCTATAATATACAGCGAGCAAAAACCCGAGGATAAATTAAGAGTGATTGATGAACTCAATGCCAAAGGAAAAGTAGCAATGGTGGGCGATGGTATCAATGATGCGCCTGCGCTGGCCAAAGCTTATGTAGGCATTTCATTGGGTGGCGCTACCGATGTGGCCAAACAATCGGCTAACATTATTTTACTGAACAACAAGAGTTTGAAACAGATTACCGAAGTAGTAGCCTTGTGTAAAATCACTTTAAAAACCATCAAACAAAATCTCTTCTGGGCCTTGTTTTACAACGTGTTGGCGATACCGGTCGCTGCCTTCGGATTGTTAATGCCGATTTTTGCCGCTTTGGCTATGGCCTTTTCTGATGTGATAGTTATCGGCAATTCTTTGCGCATAAAGTCAAAAACACTAAATTGAACCCGAATTGGCGGAAAGACACAACATATTGTTCCTCACCAGCTGGTATCCTCACAAAGGAGATCCTACTTTAGGCATTTTTGTAAAGCGCCATGCCGAAGCCGTACATAAAAAACACAACGTGTGCATTATATATGTACGCGGCGTAAATGAACAAAAATCACATTTCGAAACACAAATCCATTCCGAAAACGGAGTAACCGAAATAATAGTCACCTTCAGAAAAAGCAAAAGAAAACTGGGCCTGGGTAAAATCATCAACTGGTCGAGATTTTACATCGGCCATCAATTAGGATGGAAGGCCTTATCAATTATGTCGTTCACTCCCGATTTAATTCATTTGAATGTTGCTTTCCCGGCGGGAATTGTGGCTACCAGCTGGAAATTCTGGAAAAAAACACCTTATATAGTAACAGAGCATTGGACAGGATATTTGCCTGAAGACAACCAGTACAGTAAATCCTTGTTCCGCAGATTGGTCACCCGAATGGTGATCAGCAGGGCCAGTGAAGTAATCACGGTTTCCGGCGGATTGAAAGAAGCGATGCGCAAGCACGGATTGAAAAATGAGTACACCATCATTCCCAATACTGTTGACACCAACTTTTTCTTTTACAATACCCCCATCGAAAACCGCAAAAATTATTTCGTGGTGGTGGCGGATCTTCTCGACAGACAAAAAAACATCAGCGGAATCATTCTCGCGCTAAGTCATTTGTATGAACGTTATCCAAATACAGAACTGGTTATTATTGGCAATGGCGTGGATAAAGATGCGCTGACGGAACTGGCAGCCAATTTGAATATTTCCAACAATGTGAAATTCCTGGGTGTTCAGGATCCTGTGGTGGTTAGAAACTATATGCAGGAAGCCATGGCAACAGTATTGTTCAGTAATTTTGAAAATCAACCTTGTGTGATTGCCGAATCCTTTGCCTGCGGAACACCTGTGATTGCCACCGATGTGGGCGGAATAAAAGAACATCTTTTACCTGAAATGGGCTATCTCATTCCGGCCGGCGACAGTGAGGCTTTGCTCAACAGCATGCAAAAAATAATTCGCACAAAACCATTCAATCCTTACACGATAAGACAATATGCCATCGACCATTTCAGTTCTATGAAAATTGGAGCTAAATTCGACGAGCTCTATAAAAAGCATTGTAAAATTGGCGATTAACAAAATCATAAAAGATTACCGGTCGGGCGTTAAAGAAGATTCCTACAAAGGGAAGTATTTAAAAAACCTCAGTTCCAGTTTCCTCCTGAATATCGGTTCCGTTATCATTGTTTATTTCACCAATCTGGTTTTAACCAGAATCACCGACAAGGCTGAATATGGCGCTTATGTGGCCATTAATAACATCGCCAGCATTCTTGCGCTTTTTGCACCAATGGGACTGAACATTCTTATTCTTAGGCAGTTGCCCGAATACAAATCCAAAGAACAATACGGATTAATCAAAGGAATCAATCGTTTCAGCATCATCAGTATTTTTGTTTTTTCTACTCTTATTACGCTACTGGCCATTTTAATTTTTTCAAATTTCAATTTGCTTCACGGCATTAAAAACAATACTTATCTGATCATCGGATTGAGTTGCGTGCCGCTGCTTTCTTTGCTGGCTTATTTCCAGTCGGTACTGAACGGTTTAAAACACATCGGCAAATCGTTAATGGCCGAAAAAATTATCCGTCCGATTTTGATCGCCATTGGCAGTGCCCTCCTCTTTTTTATTTTTTCTCATGCCGATGGTGGTGATCTTTTGAGTGTGTTTTTTGTTGCAAGTGTAATCGTATTGATTCTGGCTTATTACTTTATGCAAAGAGGATTGAAACAGGAAATCCCCAATCATAACGCGCAATACGAAAGAATAAACTGGCTGAAACAAGGCTGGATCTTTGTCCCTGTAAGTGCACTTTCCATCATTAATTCGCGCATCGATATTCAAATGATAGAAATGCTGATGAATGAAAAAGAGGCACTCGATAACGTTGCGCTTTTCAATGTGGCAAATAAAGCTGCGCAGGGACTTTCTCTCGGACTCATGATTTCAAATTATGTATTGAGTCCTTCTGCATCTGAGTTGTATTACACCGATCAAAAGGAAAGATTACAAAACATTGTCACCAAAACTTCACGAATGGTAATGTTGCTTAGTTTGCCTTTATTCCTCGGATTGATTCTAGGAGGATTCTGGCTGCTGGGCTTATATGGTCCGGGCTACGATGAGGGCTACACTACTATGCTCATTCTTATTGGCGGACAATTTGTGAACGTTGCTGCCGGTCCGGTTGGTTATTTATTAATCATGACAAAGAATGAAAAATATACTATCATTGGAATGAGTGTGAGCGTGGTGATGAATATTATTTTGAATTTATTGCTCATCGACGATTATGGTATTGAAGGCGTTGCGGTCGCTACAGCTGTTTCACTCGCCGCATGGAATTTGATAATGTTGTATTACCTCATGAAAAAAACCGGATTGAATCCAACTGCTTTTAGCTTCAATGGAAAGAAATAAATTATATCCCGATTTTATCATTGCAGGCGCACCTAAGTGTGGTACTACTTCGCTTTACCATTATTTACAGCAACATACAGGAATATTTTTAGCCCCTAAAGAAATACATTATTTCGGGAAGGATTTAAAAATTAAAAATCAACTGAGCGATTTCTCTGCTTATCTGAATTATTTTAAAGAGGCCGGAGATAAAATAAAAGGGGATGCTTCTGTTTGGTATTTGTATTCACAATCGGCACCTCAGGAAATACTGGAGCAAATCGGCAAAGTAAAAACCATTATCTGTTTGCGACAACCAACGGAAATGATTTATTCGCTCCACAAGGAAAATTTGTACAATGCCGACGAAACCGAAACTGATTTTGAAGAAGCTTTGGCTTTGGAATTTTATCGCAAGGCCGGACAAAAAATCCCTACTTCGACACGTTTCAATCAATGTCTCTTATATAGGAATAATGGCTTATACAGCGATAGAATAAAAAATTATTTAAATGCTTTCGGAGCAGAAAACATCCATTTTATTTTGGCCGAAGATTTGAAAAATAATCCTTTGGAAGAAACGAATAAAGCGCTTCGGTTTTTAGGAGCCTCTCCCCTTTCATCCTTATCTGCCGACATGAAAAATACTTCAAAAGCCTACGCTTCGTTATCGGTACATCAAAAGTTTAAAACAGCGAAGGAATGGGAAAAAACACTGATTCGTATTTTAATTCCGTCGAAAAAAATAAGAGAAAAATTGTTGCATCGCATTTACAATGCAAACATTCAAAAAGGAAGTAAAGAAGAAATGAATGAAGATGTGAAAAAAGAACTCAATTTGTTTTTCTCCGATGACATTAAAAAAATAGCGAAATTAATTCATCGCGATTTAAACCACTGGCTATAATATGTGCGGCATCTGCGGAATAATAAATTTTTCATCTCCTGCTTTCAGCACTGCAAAAGTACTGGAAAAAATGAATCATTTAATTGCTCACCGCGGTCCCGATGATGAAGGTTTTGCCCTATTTAATCCGCAAGATTATCAAGCTTACACAGGATCGGCTACTCCCAATAAAGTAAGTGAAGCTGATTTATCTTTCCTTCCTAAAAAACACATTTCCGAAGCAGATAAAAATCACCAAATCGGATTGGCGCACCGCCGCTTAAGTATATTGGATCTTTTTCCTTCGGGCCACCAGCCAATGAGTTCAGAGGACTCCACTATCTGGATTACCTATAACGGCGAAATTTACAACTACCTTGAAATTAAAGAAGAACTGGTGAAAAAAGGCCATCGTTTTTTCTCTAATTCCGATACCGAAGTTATTTTAAAAGCTTACCGTGAATGGGGGAAAGATTGTGTTCAGCGCTTCAACGGCATGTGGGCCTTTGTGATTTACGATCGCAGCAAATCCCTTATTTGGTGCAGCAGAGATCGCGTTGGCGTTAAACCTTTTTACTATTTTAAAGATGAAGCGAAATTCCTTTTTGCTTCTGAACATAAAGCGATTTTACATTCCGGACTCATCCCTAAAAAGATCAATCATCAGGCTGCTTTTGATTATTTAAGCTTTAATGAAATTGAAAATCATCCGCAGGGCTTATTAGAAGGAATCATAGAACTGGAGCCGGCTCACCATCTTTTCATTGATCTCGTAACGAGTGAAATTTCCACCGAAAAATACTACACCCTTCCAGTGAATAAGGCTTGGGAAGAAATAGATTCAAAAAAAATAGTTCAGTACCAGGAAGAGATCCTGGAGCGATTAAAACAAGCTGTAAAATTGCGTTTGCGCGCCGATGTTGAAGTGGGTTCATGTTTGAGCGGTGGTATGGATAGCTCTTCTATAGTAGGATTGATGCATTATTTGGAGCCTGCCAACAAAATTCATTTGTTCACTTCTACCAACCTCGATCCAAAAATTGATGAGAGTAAATGGGCCAAAATGATGGTGGATTATTCCGGCGGACAATGGCACACCGTGCAACCTACATCGGCTGAGCTATTAAAAGATCTGGAAGAATTAACAAAATGTCAGGACATCCCCCTCTTCTCCACCAGCACCTATGCCCAATGGCGTGTGATGCGAAAAGTGAAAGAAGCCGGAATAAAAGTGGTATTGGACGGTCAGGGTGGCGATGAATTGTTTGCAGGCTACGAACCGCACCGCTATTTTTTAAACTTTGAAAACCGACAAAAATATTTGGGCAAGCAATGGATGAAGTACCACGGTTTACGCCGATTTCCATTGTCGGTACTTAAAAAAGCTTACCGCGCCAACTTCCCTGATTTTAAAATGATCAACTGTGATTTGTACGATAAATATTCCGACAAAACCTTTCAGGATTTTAAAAACGATCAGCAATTTACACTCAATGAACGACTCGCCCATGAGTTTTACAACAGCAGTTTGAAATCGTATTTAAAATGTGAAGATCGTTGTTCTATGTGGTTTTCCGTGGAATCCCGCGTTCCTTTGGCCGATGATAAAGAATTGAGTGAATTGCTCTTTTCCATTTCCGGTAATTATAAAATTGCCAACAATACCTTGAAATATTTGTTGAAAGAATCTATCAAAGGCTACATCCCCGAAGAAGTTCGTTTGCGCAAGGACAAGCTCGGATATACCACTCCCAACAACCAATGGATCTATGAAATAAAAGAGGAAGTAAAGGATTATTTCACTTCCGATTTAAAAGACTTTATTGATTTAAATTACCTCCATAAAAATTACGACACTTTTTTTGATCAGCGCCAATCGCCCGAAAACAGAAGGATATTTAAATTTATCTCTTTTGCAGTTTGGAAAAAGGTGAATGGATTATGAAATATTTAATTTTCATAACCGTCCTGCTTTTTTTCTCCTGCTACGACTCTCCTTCAGGTAAAAAAATTGCCCTTCAAACATTAGGTTATCTCCCTAAAGAATACAAAGACTCTATTGCTTCGGCCATTCAACAGTTTTACGGCTTTGAGGTAGTTCAACTTTCCGACAAAAAAATTCCCGAAAGCTTTTTTACCAATATTAAGTCGCCCCGTTACCGTGCCGACTCTATCATAGAAATGCTGAACAAAGAAAAAACCGATTCGGTAGATTATATCATCGCCCTTACTTCAGCGGATATTTCTATCACGAAAAACAAAAAGCCCGAAGCCAAATACAAAGACTGGGGCGTATTCGGTTACGGATTTGTGGGTAAACCCGGTTGTGTGGTATCTACTTTTCGCCTGAATCATAAATTCAAGAAAGTGATGATTGAACGGGTTCAGAAAATCAGTCTGCATGAAATTGGCCATAATCTCGGATTACCCCATTGCGAAAGTAAAAACTGCTTTATGCGGGATGCCGCTGAATCTATCAAAACCATTGATGGTGTGGAAATGAATTTGTGTGAGAGTTGCAGGAATAAAATCAAATAATTCATCCAATAACGCAGTTGTGATTTTTCTTTCTTTTTCCTTCTCTTATTTCCACAAAAAGCCCTATAATTGCAGGTATTTGTTTTTATAGTAAAATGTCCACTGAAATTCGAGTAAAAGTTAAGCAGATTTTTTCCGCATATCTGGAGCAGCACAGCCACAGAAAAACTCCGGAACGATTCGCCATACTTGATCAAATCTACTCGCAAAAAGGCCATTTTGAAATAGAGTCGCTCTATGAAAAAATGAAAAAGAAAAATTACCGTGTGAGTCGCGCTACCTTGTACAATACAATGGATTTGCTGCTCGCCTGTAATCTCGTTAGAAAACACCAGTTCGGCAAAAATCTCGCGCAATTTGAAAAATCACACGAATTCAAACAACACGACCACCTCATTTGTACCGAGTGCGGAAAGGTGACGGAATTTTGTGATCCGCGCTTACAAAATATTAAATCAACCGTAGGAGAAATTTTAGACTTTGATGTTATGCATCATTCTCTTAACTTGTACGGCGTTTGCTCATCATGTAAATCTTTGAATAAATCGAAATGACAAAAGTTGATGTATTATTAGGCCTCCAATGGGGAGATGAAGGAAAAGGAAAAATTGTAGATGTTTTCACTCCTAAATATGATATTATAGCTCGTTTTCAGGGCGGACCGA
>JAHEZL010000017.1 GCA_023251095.1 Flavobacteriales bacterium | reverse complement strand
TAAATTGAATGTTTAAAACTTCATCGCTTTGTGAAAAACTATGGATTGGTACTACGATAAATTTTGTCAATTTTTGTATCCTGCTTCGGTTGATTGTTTACAGCCAATTAACCACAACTCAAAAACAGTTTGGCAGTCACAGTTAAAACGCTCTCCTCGCAAGGGGGAACAAGGATATAGTCTTCTTTAAGAACGAAAAAAGTAAACGGGAATGAAGGATCAAGAAATTAAAATCACCACGCTCACCTCAGAATCTGAGCTCAACCAAATATTACCAAACAACAAAATTGAAGTGGAAGAACCCATATTGAAAGAAAGCAAAGATCGTTTCGTTTTGTTTCCTATCAATCACAATGATATCTGGCAAATGTACAAACAGCAACAGGCGAGCTTCTGGACAACAGAAGAAATTGATTTGTCGGCTGATGTTATCGACTGGGACAATAAATTAAATGATGACGAACGTCATTTCATCAAACACGTTTTGGCTTTCTTCGCAGCAAGCGACGGTATCGTAAACGAAAACCTTGCAGAGAATTTTTTAAGTGATGTTCAATACACTGAAGCTAAATTTTTCTACGGTTTCCAGATCATGATGGAGAACATCCACTCTGAAACTTATTCTTTGCTGATAGATACTTTGATCAAAGACCCTAAAGAGAAAAAATATTTGTTCAACGCTATCGACACTATTCCATGTGTGAAAAAGAAAGCGGACTGGGCATTGAGATACATTGACAATGGAAGCTTCGCTGAAAGATTAATCGCTTTCGCTGCGGTGGAAGGAATTTTCTTCTCCGGGTCTTTCTGCTCTATCTTCTGGTTGAAGAAAAGAGGATTGCTTCCTGGCTTGGCTTTCTCTAACGAGTTGATCTCAAGAGATGAAGGTTTACATTGCGATTTCGCTTGTTTGTTGTACACCAAACATTTGCTGAACCAATTGTCGAAAGAAGCAGTTCAGAAAATTATCACCGATGCTGTTGAAATTGAAAAAGAATTTGTTTCCGATGCGATTCCGGTAAAATTAATCGGGATGAATTCCGATATGATGTGTCAGTACATTGAATTCGTTGCCGACAGATTATTGCAAGAATTAGGAAACAGCAAAATATACAATGTTGAAAATCCATTTGATTTCATGGAGTTGATTTCTCTGCAAGGAAAAACCAACTTCTTCGAAAAAAGAGTGGGAGAATACCAAAAATCTGGTGTCATGAGCAATAAGGAAGACAATGTTTTCCGCTTGGACGAAGATTTTTAGTCCGCAACTAAATCATAAAAAAACGGAGTAGATGAATTAAAAAAATTGGGTAGCGTATGTTCGTATTAAAAAGAGATGGCAAAAAGGAGTCGGTTAAATTCGACAAAATCACAGCAAGAATTCAAAAGTTGAGCTATTCACTGGATCCCATGGTGGATGTGGTGAGTGTGACAATGAAGGTCATTGAAGGATTGTATGATGGTGTTACAACGGTAGAACTGGACAACCTTGCTGCTGAAATCGCTGCTTCAAATACTACGAAACATCCTGACTACGCTTTATTGGCTTCCCGTATCGCGGTTTCCAACTTACACAAAAACACAAAAAAATCTTTCTCTGATACGATGAAAGATTTGTACGAATACGTTGATCCTAAAACAGGAGAGAAGGCTTCATTGATCGCTAAAGATGTTCACGAAATCATCCAGGCGAATGCTGAATTGCTCGATTCTACTATCATTTACGACAGAGATTTCGGTTACGATTATTTCGGATTCAAAACTTTAGAGCGTTCTTATTTGCTGAGAATGCACGGTAAAGTGGCTGAGCGCCCTCAACACATGTTGATGCGCGTGTCTGTTGGTATCCACAAAGAAGACATCAACGCAGCAATTGACACTTATAACTTAATGTCGGAAAGATGGTTCACCCACGCTACTCCTACATTATTCAATGCTGGTACTCCTAAACCGCAAATGTCATCTTGTTTCCTGTTAACAGTGAAAGACGACAGCATCGACGGTATTTACGACACATTGAAACAAACTGCAAAAATTTCACAATCTGCAGGTGGAATTGGTTTAGCTATTCACAATATCCGCGCTACAGGTTCATACATCAAAGGAACCAACGGTACTTCCAACGGAATCATTCCAATGTTGAAAGTATTCAATGATACTGCACGTTACGTTGATCAGGGCGGTGGAAAAAGAAAAGGTTCTTTTGCTATCTACCTCGAACCATGGCATGCTGATATCTTTGATTTCCTGGACTTACGCAAGAATCACGGTAAAGAAGAAGCACGTGCAAGGGATTTGTTCTTCGCTCTTTGGATTCCGGATTTATTCATGAAACGTATTGAGGCCGATCAACACTGGACTTTAATGTGTCCGAATGAGTGCCCTGGATTGGCTGATACGCACAGCGCAGATTTCGAAAAATTATATCTGAAATACGAGAAAGAAGGAAAAGGAAGAAAAACCATCAAAGCGCAAGAATTGTGGTTCGCCATCCTTGAATCTCAAACAGAAACAGGTACTCCGTACATGTTGTACAAAGATGCTTGTAACTCAAAATCAAACCAACAAAACTTAGGAACCATCCGTTCTTCTAACTTGTGTACGGAGATTGTTGAGTATACTGCTCCTGATGAAGTTGCGGTTTGTAACCTGGCTTCTTTAGCGCTTCCTAAATTTGTGGAAGATGGTAAATTTGATCACCAGCGTTTGTTCGACATCACTTACGTGGCGACGAAAAACCTGAATAAAATCATCGACAGAAACTACTACCCGGTTCCTGAGGCGAAAAACTCAAACATGAGACATCGTCCGATTGGCTTAGGTGTACAAGGTTTAGCTGATGCTTTCATCTTAATGCGTTTGCCATTTACTTCTGATGAAGCGAAAAAAGTAAACAAAGAAATTTTTGAAACGATATACTTCGCAGGTTTAACTGCTTCCAAAGATTTAGCAATGGAAGAAGGTGCTTATGAAACTTACGCTGGTTCACCGGCTTCAAAAGGAATTTTCCAACACGATATGTGGAATGTTACTCCTACTGACAGATGGGATTGGGATGGCTTAAGAGCTGAAATTTTGAAATACGGTATTCGCAACTCCTTATTGTTAGCGCCAATGCCAACAGCTTCTACTTCTCAGATTTTAGGAAACAACGAATGTTTTGAGCCATATACTTCAAACATCTATTCAAGAAGAACTTTATCAGGTGAGTTTGTTATTGTAAACAAACACTTAATGAAAGACTTAGTGAAACTGGGCTTGTGGAACGATGAATTGAAAAATGAATTGATTGCTGCCAACGGTTCTGTGCAAGAGATTGACGCTATTCCTGATAACATCAAAGAATTGTACAAAACAGTTTGGGAAATGAAAATGAAAGACATTATTGATATGGCTGCCGACAGAGGTGCTTACATCGATCAGTCTCAATCATTGAACCTGTTCATCGAAAATCCAAACTTCGCGAAATTGTCGTCAATGCATTTCTACGGTTGGAAAAAAGGTTTGAAAACCGGTATGTACTACCTGAGAACCAAAGCGGCTCGTGATGCAATAAAATTCACAGTAACTAAGAAAGAAGAAGTTGCCGCTCCGATAGTGGTTAAACAAGAAGAGGCTACCAAAGAACAAAGAGAAGCGGAAATCGCTTGCTCATTGGATAATCCTGATGCTTGTGAAGCTTGTGGAAGTTAAGCTTTAGAATATAAAAAGAAAATCCTGTGGTTGAAAAATCACAGGATTTTTTGTTTTTCTACTTCGCTCCGCGCTCGCGGCTTCGCCGGCGCGGAATTTATTTGTGTAGAGGCTTCGCCTCGTATATTCTTACTTTTTCCTTGATGAAAAAGTAACAAAAAATCAAGAGCCAAGAGATGCTCCTCCCCGCGTCACGAAATTTTTTATCCGTCGGTGACGGAAAAATTTCGCTCCCGCCACCGCCGGCCCGCCTCTTGGCTCGGGCCTTCGCACGAAGTTACCTGCCCATTTTGTGAAGTTCATTTTTAGAGTATGTATCGGATATGTCCTCCTGACGAAGGAAGGATCTACCGCCCTCTACGTCATTGCGAAAATTTTTGTACTCAAAAATTGAAGCAATCTCATTTATTTCATAGATTCACTTAAGGATGTTACTTAAGAATAAATGAAAACACTAACTGAAAAGCATAGCTTCATCAGTGAAACGAAGTTTCGTTTTAAGTCTTTGTTGTTCAGTATAAAGCGACAAATTCAAAATACCTTTTCGCCCATACATCGCTTTAAAGACGAGGGGAAATTAAAAAATAAAAGGGTTATCTCTTTTTCAGAAAGCGCTTTGTGGAATCCAAACGACAATGAACAAAACTGGATATTAACCGCCGGAAAAATTGAAAATTTACGCATCGCCATTCAACGCATCAATCGAATAGAAATTCCCGCCAATAAAACTTTTAGTTTTTGGAAACACATCGGAAATCCCAATATTGGTAAAGGATATGTAATAGGACGTGAGATAAGAGAAGGTTGTATTGTACCAACCGTTGCCGGTGGATTGTGTCAGCTTTCCAACGCGCTTTACGATGCGGCCCTGAAAGCTAATTTTGAAATTATTGAACGCCACCAACACACCAGAGTTATTAAAGGTTCTTTGGCTGAGCAAGGCAGAGATGCCACCGTGAAATGGAATTATGTGGATTTGCGTTTCAAATCCGCTCAACCTTTTCGCATTGAAATTGACATTACTTCCGATCAGTTGATCGTGAAATTTAAAAGTGCTGAAACAGATCCTGTTTCTGATGATTCTCCAATAAATACAGTCCCTTCTTCAAAATTGAACGATTGCTATTCCTGCGGAAATTTCAGCTGTTATAAACATCCCGACAGGAGTTCTGTGAAACAGGAAAATGCCATTACTACTTTTATTCTGGATGATAAATGGAACGAGTACGATGATTACATCAAATCAATTTCAAGCGCTAAAGATTTCTTTTTGCTTCCACTCAAGAAAAATAAATTAGTGAAAACCAATCGTTACAATTGGACTGTCAATTCTGCTAAAAACACTAAGTCGGTTCCTTTTACAGCTTTTGAAAGAGCGATAAAACTCCGGTTTTCAAATTCTAAAAACAATGCTTTTTCTTTAATGCTTCGCTACGATAAGAAAGTGGCAGAAGCGCTGCTGAAACACATTCCCGTTGAAAGTTCACATATAGTAATTTCTCAAAATTTATTGCCCTACGCTTGGGAGAGCGGAATATTTGGCGGTCGCACTTTTGATGTTTTGATGAGTCGTTTGCCAATGGAAAAGCTTCACGAAACACTGGATCTGGCGCATCAAAAATATCCTGAGAGTAAAACTCTGAACGATTTTCGGGCACCTCAGGAAATAATGGACTTAGAAAGCATGGCTCTTACAAAATCAAGAAATATCATTACTCCGCATCAGGGCATCGCCGATGTTTTTAATAATAAAGTAATTCGACTGAGCTGGCTTTTTCCAAAGAAACAGGAAAAGAAAATTGCTATGGGAAATAAAATACTTTTCCCTGCTTCTGCTTTGGGTCGCAAAGGAGCTTATGAAATGAAGCGCTTAGCGATAGAATTAAATTTATCTCTGGTAGTAAGTGGAAAATCTAAGGAATCAGAGAATTTTTGGGAAGGACTAACAATTGAAAAAGCAGGTGAAAATCCTTTCGAAAATATAGGCTTGATTATTTACCCCGCTTATGTTGAACACCAGCCCCGCTTATTGTTAAAAGCTATTTCTGCAGGAATTCCGGTGATTACAACAGCAGCAGCAGGTCTTGCTCCGAGGGAAAATTTAACCATACTTCCTGTTGGTGATTACGATGCCCTGAAGAAGGAGGTAGTTCTTCAATTAAGAAAATTATCAGCTTAATTTTCTTTTTTCTTCGGCCCGCCAATAAAATCTTTCAAATAAAAAGGCTCAAAGTAAGCTACGTCTTCAAAGGCTTTTGCGTTGAATTGTTCTTCAGAAAATGGAATCATCCATTGCGCTGAAGTTTGAATATCAGGAAGGAAATGAATATTGGAATTAGATAAAACAGAAAGACATTTTTTTGCACCATCTCCGAAAATGAACATTTTTTGAGTGGAAGCAAAGAAAGAATTTTCATCAATGATTTGTGCTTCTATACCGCGGACTTCCTTTAATTTCTCATCAAAAATTTGTGAGTAAACTTCCATGCGTCTCGCATCCAGCATAGGGCAGAGCAGAGATCCTGCGGTAAATTCGGGATGGGTGGTCGCACCAAAACTTAAAGCTTTTAAAGTGTTTGTTGCGATTAAAGGAATCCCCAATCCAAAACACAATCCCTTCGCAGTTGAAACGCCAATGCGCAACCCCGTGTAGCTTCCCGGACCTTTACTCACTGCAATTGCATTTAAATCCTTCAAAGAAATTTTGGCTTCTGCCAATGCAGCTTCAATGAATACATTGAGCTTTTCGGCGTGGGAATAGTTTTCATCGTACTCTTCTTTTAAACACAGTAAAACGCCGTCTTTCGCTACTGCTACAGAGCAAATCTTAGTACTTGTGTCTATATTGAGGACGATGGCCATGGCAGCAAAAATAAGCATATTGTGGCATGATTCTTATTATATTCAAAACATGAGATGGCTGATTTTTACATTTTTACTTTTTCCGTTTTTTGGTTTTTCACAAAAAGGCTTTAAGCTGAATACCGCTACAGCACAACATTGGAGCGGTGGTATTGCCGGACATGTGGGTACCAATTATTTCATGGAATTTATTTGCTCACCGAAGGATTCTATAGTCATCGACTCAATTTACATCAACAATCAGGCTTACAAAACCATTAATTCTAATGATGCATCTCACACTGCTTTTTGGTTCAAACGCGATAAAAATCATATTTCTTTAATAGTGGCAGAATCCTTTTTTCAATGTTCTTATCCTGTTGAAGGAGACACTATCGTAAAAAAGCAAAAACCCATGCCGAAGTTCAATGGCGCGGCTTTGGTGGTTTACCATATCCATCACAAAAAGAAAAAAATGATTGTCAAATCTTTTACCGCTCTTCCTCCGGTGAATTACCCCTGACTAACAAAGTCTGTTTGATAAATTAACCTTGTAGCAGCGGCACGGCTTTTTAATCCTTTGTATTTTAATTAAAAATTAGCTGTGCACGATTTCGATTATTACAACTGGATACTTCTTCCTCTCATTATTTTCTTTTCAAGAGTAACCGACGTTACTTTAGGCACACTGCGACACGTATTC
This sequence comes from Flavobacteriales bacterium, assembly GCA_023251095.1. Lineage (GTDB taxonomy): Bacteria > Bacteroidota > Bacteroidia > Flavobacteriales_C > JAHEZL01. The sequence goes on along the minus strand of JAHEZL010000017.1, from coordinate 101,608 downwards.
GTCTCTCGTGGCTTTAAAAATCTGGCACCTTTGCTGGGGTTTTTTGAAGTATTGATTTGGATTATGGTGGCCAAACAAATTATGATGGCGGCCAACAGCTGGCCGCATTACATCGCATGGGCTGCCGGATTTGCAACGGGAAATTATATCGGTTTAAGATTGGAAGAAAGATTGGCCTTAGGTTTACAAATCGTTCAGATTATTACTGACAGCAATAGCGATACACTCATGAAACAATTGAGTATTGCCAATCATGGAGCTACTATAGTGGACGGGCATGGATCAGCCGGACCGGTGAAAATTATTTTTACCATTGCTCGACGCAAACAAGTGAAGAATATCATACAATTGGTGGAACAATACAATCCCAATGCTTTCTACTCCATAGAGGATATCCGCAATACTAAAAACGGAATTTTTACGCAACGAAATCAGAGAGGTCTTTTTTCAATAAGAAACTTAGGAAAGCAGAAGTAGGGTAGTTAGGGTGTGCTCCGCGCTCACGGCTTCGCCGGCGCGGAATTTATTTATTTAGAGGCTTAGCCTCGTATTTTCAGTGATAAATAAAACGAAGCAAAGCTTCGTAAGAAAAAAGATTCCGCGCCGGCGAAGCCGTGAGCGCGGAGCGTGTGAAAATTACCCGTGAATCAATGAAGTGATTTCCTTAATCGTTTCTTTACCGTTATAAGTCATCACTTTTTTCTCGCCCGTTGCGCGAATCTCCAATTCAAATTCTTTGGCTTCGTTGAATCGGCGGCCAATAATGATTTTGAAAGGAATACCAATTAAATCTGAATCTTTGATTTTAACGCCCATGCCTTGGTCACGGTCGTCAACTAATGTGGTAACACAAGCTTTAGTGAAAGCTTTGTCGAACTCGTCAACTATAGCTTCAAATTCAGAGCCTGCGTATTTCAAAGGAATGATGGACAATTGATAAGGAGCAACAGCAACAGGCCACTTGATGCCTTTTTCGTCGTTGTTTTGTTCAATGATGGCGTTGATGATTCTGCTTACACCAATTCCGTAACAACCCATTACAACAGGTTCTTTTTTCCCTTCTTTGTTCACGAAGTTGAAATTCATCGCAGCAGAATATTTTGTGCCGAGTTTGAAAATATGACCGACTTCAATCCCTCTGAATATTTCATGAGTAGCTGAATATTTCTCTACTTCGTTCTCTTCAATTTTTACAACAACGCCGTTTTGCTCAATGAAATAATCTTCACCGAATTTAGATAGTGCTACAATTTCTTCTGAACCATCTCCGCCAATTTCGCCGGGATCAGCAGCAATGCCAATTACTTTTAAGCCTAAGCGTTTGAAAATCGCAAAGTAAGCATCGCGCAAAGCATTGTATTCTCTATCTAAATCTTCGTTGGATGTATGAAAGCTGTAAGCATCTTTCATCATGAATTCTTTTCCGCGTAAGAGGCCGTTTTTCGGACGCATTTCATCACGGAATTTTCTTCCGATTTGGTATAAGGTAAATGGAAATTGCTTGTAAGAAGATACTTTTGAACGGGCCAAATCAATCACCACTTCTTCATGTGTCGGTCCGAAACAAAACTCTCTTTCATCACGGTTTTTGAATTTCAACATCTCTTTTCCATAGGCATTCCATCTTTCTGATTCCACCCACAATTCTTTCGGTTGAACAATAGGCATCGCTATTTCCTGGCAACCTATGGCGTCCAGTTCTTCACGAATTACCGTTTCAATTTTTTGCAATACTTTATTTCCGAGAGGGAGAAAATTATATAAACCTGCTGATACCTGTTGGATCAATCCGGCTTGTATACAGAGTTTGTGACTGGTGGCGTCGAGTTTTTCGTTGACCGTTCTTTCGGTGTGGATAAATGCTTTGGAGTATTTCATGATATTGTGATTGAGCGGCAAAAATAAGCTTTAAACCCGAAAGAGAAAACTACTTGATAATTTCCATTGCGACTCTAGATCCTCTGTCATGAGTTACTTCTACTTCAACACTCTTTTTTTAATCATTCCGCCTTTGATGTCTCTTACGCTGGTCATCACCATGAAGGCGTTGGCGTCAATTTCATCTACTTCCTTACGAAGTCGGGCGATTTCCAAACGGGTAATAATGGTATACACCACCGAATAATTTTTAGCGTGGCCGTGGGTACCATAACCTCCTGTTGCCGGATAAATGGTTACTCCACGCCCCAGTTCCTCTATCACCATTAGGCGAATGGCTTCATGTTTGGACGAAATAATGGTGACACCAATGTATTCTTCCACACCTTCCACAATGAAATCAACAGTTTTGGAAGCAATGAAATAAGTCACCATGGAGTAGAGGGCGTATTCAATTTTAGGAAGTACGAAGATGGCTGAGAGGAAAATGATGATGTTGAATACAATGATGACGTCACCGATGGTTAAGCCCAGTTTTCTACTAGCGTAAATAGCCAGAATTTCCGTGCCGTCTAAAACGGCGCCACCCCTCATGGATAAACCGATTCCCGCCCCCAGAAAAAATCCGCCGAAAACCGCTACCAGCAATTTATCTTTAGTGATTTCAGGAAAATCAACAGTAGCAATCACTAAGGCCAAACCCAGAATAGAAACGATGCTGCGCACCGCGAAGCGTTTACCTACCTGAGAAAAAGCAAATAAAATAAAAGGAATATTGATGCAGATGATGATGAGTGAAAGAGAATAGCCTGTGAATTTATTTACGAGCAGCGAGATTCCCGTGATCCCGCCATCCACAAAACCCGTAGGCAAGAGAAAACTTTTGAGTCCGAAAGCCGCCGAGAATACCCCTAAGCTAATCAGCAAAAACCCCTTGATGATGTAGGCCAGTGATACTACCCTGTGTCGCGATTGCTGTTTTAGGTCGCCTTGTCCGCCGCCTTCCTTAAAGCTTCTCTTGAAGAGAATCACTGCGGCTTTAACTACTATTCTTTGAAAAAAGGGAAGCATATTTTTTATTCAAGTTTTTGCTTTTCAGGCTTCAGCTAAAGCTTCATGCCTGAGAGCGTTTTAATTTCCTGTTACCAAAATTTCCACCCTTCGGTTGAATTTCATTTCCAGTTCAGTTTTGGCATTTGGAAAAATCATCTGAGTGTTCCCGAAACCTTTGTAACCGATGCGGGAAGCCTCAATTCTGTTTTTGATAAGATAATCGTAAATGGCTTTGGCGCGGCCTTCAGAGAGTTGTAAGTTGTAATCGGAATTTTTTTCTTTGGGTGCGTTCACGTGTCCGTGAATCTCAATTTTCAAAGTCGGATTGTTGCGCATCAGATACAATAAACTCGTTAATTCCGATTTGGAGCGGGCTATCATCGTGGTGGAATTAGCCTGAAATAAAATGTTGTTCAATACCAGCTTGTCGCCTTTTTTGTATTTTTTCTGATACCATTTTAATTTTTTTTCTTTTTGCAGGGCAAGGATATCATCGGTAATACGCGTATCTAAAAACACGGTGTCGCAATCGGTTTGCAATACTACCACGAATTTTTTCCCGTGATCCAGTTGAATCCTGTGGTTTTGCGAGCAGGTGGCACAAAAACATTGTCCGTTTAAAATTTCTTCGGTTTCCAATGCTCTTTCAAAAGTGGTAAAACCAATTCGTGGTATAAGAGAATCGGTTCCTGCCGAGCAGTATTTGGCGTAATCGTAAAAATCATATTCCATGTGACAGGAGGAGTCCACCAAAAATTTCATATCGTAAAAGGAGCTGTCCACATCAAACCAAAAAATCTGTTTTTTATTTATATTAAAAGAAAGAGGTTCTTCGGAAAGGATGTTTAGATGAGGGATTTTATCGCAGGGAACTTTTTGCGCTGCAAGCACTGTGGTAAAAAAAGTAAATATGAAAAGTGCTATAATGCGCATGGTGCTGCAATTTAAGCTAATATAATGACTTCTTTTCTGATAAAGAAGCTTAGTGCTTTTGAGTTATTTCGCCGTGATGAGGATCTCTACTCTTCTGTTGGCTTCCGATTCATATTCACTCACCGGAGCGGGGAAAAGCATTTTACTGTTGCCAAAGCCTTGTTTATTTAAGCGACCGGCTTTTACGCCGTGTTCCATCAAATACATTTGCACAGCCTGACAGCGGTCTTCGGAAAGTTTTTGGTAGTAGGGAGTGTTGGGTGATCCCGGACCGTTAACGTGTCCGTTAATAGAAATTTTTACTGTTGGATTTTTTTTCAAAAACACCACCAGCTGATCCAGTTCATAGTAGGAGCGATCCATAAAAATGGCTTGTTCGGCCACAAAACGAACATTTTTTAAAATGTATACCTGTCCGGTATCAACACTTGCGCCTTCTTCATTTAATTTAAATTCTTTTTTTTTGGGAAGAATTACCGGTTCTTTTTTTTCTGCTACTACCACTTTTGTTTTTGTGATACCCATCAGTGAATCTCTGTGCTTTTGTGCTTTCACACAGGATTCGCAAGAGCATCTGCCACTTAAATCCAAGCCTGAAGTTTGCGCTGAAAGATTGGTCAGCGCTATAAAAAATGAAAATATGAAAAGCAGTTTTCTCATTAATAATTCAAGTTTGGCGACAACCATTTTTCAATAAACTCTACCGATTCGCCTTTGCGTTGAGCGTATTGTTCCACCTGATCTTTTTCAATTTTACCGATACCGAAATATTTGCTTTGCGGATGTCCGAAATACCAGCCGCTAACAGAAGAAGCAGGATACATGGCTAAACTATCTGTGAGTTGAATGCCGGCATTTTTTTCAGCGTCGAGTAATTTAAAGATGGTCCATTTTTCAGTATGGTCGGGACAAGCCGGATAGCCCGGTGCCGGACGGATTCCTTTGTATTCTTCCTTGATTAAATCTTCATTGGATAAAGTTTCCTGAGCATCATAACCCCAGATTTCTTTACGTACTTTTTCATGCATGAATTCAGTGAAAGCCTCGGCCAATCTATCTGCCAGCGCTTTTAACAAAATGCTGGAATAGTCGTCGTGGTCCTTCTCAAATTTTTCAATATGCGGTTCAATTCCTAAACCTGTAGTTACTGCGAAAGCTCCCATATAATCGGCCAGGCCTGTTGTTTTAGGAGCAACGAAATCGGCGAGCGACATGTTGTAAGCATCGTCGCTTTTTTTCGATTGCTGACGCACCATGTGGAATTTATTCAGTACTGTTTTTCTTGTTTCGTCGGTGTACAATTCAATATCGTCACCTACAGCATTGGCAGGCCACAAGCCTATTACCGCTTTATTGGTGAGCCATTTTTCGGCCACAATCTGTTTCAACATTTTTTGCGCGTCGTTGTAAACGGTAGTCGCTTCGGTGCCTACAACTTTGTCTTCTAAAATTGCAGGGAATTTTCCGTGGAGTTCCCAGGTTTGGAAAAAAGGAGTCCAGTCGATGTAAGGAACAAGCTCTTCCAGTTTAACATCGGTAATTGTTTTAACTCCGAGGAATTTCGGCTTCACAATATCTTCAGCTTTCCATTCAATAGGGAAGTGATTGGCTTGTGCATCAGCAATGGTGATGGTATCTTTTTGCGCTTTTTTCTTGGCGTGATTGATGCGCATGCGGTCGTATTCCGCTTGTACATCTTCAATGTATTTCGCTTTGTTGTCGCCCAATAAAGAGTTGGCAACAGTTACGGCACGGGAAGCATCGAGCACGTGTACGGCCTGATTACCGGTATAATGCTGATCAATTTTAACAGCGGTGTGCACTTTAGAAGTGGTGGCGCCGCCAATCAATAAAGGAATTTTAAATCCTTCGCGTTCCATTTCTTTGGCTACGTATACCATTTCATCCAGCGACGGCGTAATCAATCCGCTCAAACCAATGATATCTACATTGTGTTTTTTCGCTTCTGCGAGAATTTTATCGCAAGGAATCATAACTCCTAAGTCGATGATTTCATAGTTGTTACAGGCCAAAACAACGCCCACAATATTTTTACCGATATCGTGTACATCGCCTTTAACCGTTGCCAGCAATACTTTTCCGGCAGAGGTATTTGTTCCTTCGGCTTTATCTGCTTCAAGGAAAGGAAGTAAATAAGCCACCGCTTTTTTCATTACGCGGGCACTTTTTACTACTTGCGGCAAAAACATTTTTCCGCTTCCGAATAAATCTCCAACTATATTCATTCCGTCCATTAGTGGACCTTCAATGATATGTAAAGGACGCGCATATTGATGACGCGCTTCTTCCACATCTAATTCCACGAAATCAGCAATCCCTTTTACCAGTGCATGCGCTAAGCGTTTTTCAACTGTTTCGCTTCTCCAGGCGTCATCGGCTTTTTTCTCTTTTACTCCGCCTTTTACTGATTCGGCAAACTCGAGTAAACGTTCAGTAGCATCGTCTCTTCTGTCTAATAAAACATCTTCAACACGCTCCAATAAATCTTTATTGATATCGTCGTAAACCTCCAGCATCGCAGGATTCACGATACCCATGTCCATACCTTCTTTGATGGCATGGAAAAGGAAAGCCGAGTGAATGGCCTCACGCATAGGATTGTTTCCTCTGAAGGAAAATGACACGTTACTCACACCGCCGCTCACGTGGGCAGCAGGAAGGTTTTCGCGTACCCAGCGGGTAGCCTGGAAGAAATCCACAGCATTTTTTCTGTGTTCTTCCATACCTGTAGCAACAGGGAAAATATTCAAGTCGAAGATGATGTCCTGTGGTGCGAATTTTATTTTCGGTCCCACTAGCAAGTCATAAGATCTTTTTACAATTTCAATTCTTCTTTGGTAATTATCGGCCTGGCCCACTTCGTCGAAAGCCATAACAATCACTGCAGCACCGTACTTTTTAACCTGTTTTGCTTCCCAGATGAATCTTTCTTCCCCCACTTTTAGTGAGATGGAATTCACGATACATTTTCCCTGTACGCATTTCAAACCTTCTTCAATGATTTCCCATTTCGAGGAGTCGATCATGATAGGGACCTTAGCGATATCGGGCTCAGCAGCGATGAGGTTCAGGAAGCGTTTCATGGATTCCACACCATCTATCATCCCTTCGTCCATGTTGATGTCGATGACTTGCGCGCCGCCTTCTACCTGGTCGCGGGCAACCACCAACGCTTCATCGAATTTTTCTTCTTTGATCAAACGCAAAAAAGCCTTGGAACCGGTCACGTTGGTACGTTCGCCGATGTTCACGAAGTTGGTTTCGGGAGTTACTATTAATGGCTCCAATCCGCTTAATCTCAGCGAAGGATAGTTGTGCCATTTATATTTGTAATCACCGGGATAATCAGGATGCAGGGGCATATTAAACAGTTTCTAATTGAAGGTTAATCTTTTTTCTCGGTTTGTATTTTGCGGCAGCGTCAGCAATGGCTTTGATGTGTGCAGGTGTTGTACCGCAGCAACCGCCAATGATGTTCACTAAACCTCTGTCCAAAAAGCCAATGATTTGTTTTTGCATATCGGAAGGAGTTTCATCGTATTCACCCATCTCATTAGGTAAGCCCGCGTTAGGGTGAGCGCTCACACCAAAAGAAGTATTGTTGGATAAAACCTCAAGATAAGGTCTCATCAAATCGGCTCCTAAAGCGCAGTTGAAGCCAACGCTCAATAAATCCATGTGGGATACCGAAGCTAAAAAGGCTTCGGCAGTTTGTCCCGATAAAGTTCTTCCGCTGGCATCGGTGATGGTACCCGAAATCATTACCGGAAGATTTGTTCCGAGTTCTTCCTGTACATCGCTGATGGCCACCATAGCGGCTTTTGCGTTGAGGGTATCAAAAATAGTTTCTACCAAAAGGATGTCAACACCACCTTCTATCAACGCTTTTACTTGTTCGGAGTAAGCAACCACCAATTGGTCAAAAGTAACGGCTCTGTAGCCAGGGTCATTTACATCGGGCGACATAGACGCTGTTCTGTTTGTCGGACCGATAGATCCTGCCACATATCTTGGTTTAGCAGGGTTTTTAGCAGTGTATTCATCAGCAGCTTCTTTGGCAATTTTCGCTGAATAGTAGTTGATATCATATACTGCATGCTCCAAATGGTAATCTGCCTGAGCGATAGTAGTACCACTGAAAGTATTGGTTTCTAAAATATCAGCTCCCGCTTCTAAATAGAGGCAGTGAATTTCTTTCAATACATCAGGGCGCGATATGCCCACGAGGTCATTGTTCCCTTTTAAAGAGTGTGGATGATCCTTAAATTTTTCGCCCCTGAAATCTTCTTCTGTAAGATTATAGGTTTGAATTAAGCTTCCCATAGCGCCATCCAATACGAGGATGCGCTCTTTCAATACTTCTCTGACGTCCGGTTTATTCATATTATTTATTAAATCATTAAAAACAAAAAACCCTTCCTGAATCTTCAAGAAGGGCGCATAAGTTTATATAGATAAATTTTTTTACAATTTACGTTTCTTATTTTGCCCTTTGCAGGGTTGGAATTAGCACCTGTTCCAATTAAGGAATGGTTGCCAAGGTTTCGTAGGGCCAGTCCCTCCACCTTTCTTAATAAGCAATGTTTAAAGAACGAATGACACAAATGTAGTGAATTCTACTTTCGATGTAAAATAGAAAGCACTTTTTCTTTAATTTTTTTTCTAAAAAAAAGCCAGACGATGCCCGCTAAAATAATATAGGGAATTACGGCCAGCACTAAAATTCCTGAATTGAGTCCTCTTCCATAAGATTGATCCATATCGGAAAGATTACTGCCGTTTTTCAATCCTGATTCTGCTACTGCTTTACATTGTGAGCATTGGGAGTAGAGGGCGTTTACGCCAGAGAGGAATAGAAAGAATATGAGTAGCAATTTTTTCACGAGGTAAAAATAAGCAAATTTTCAGCTGAGAATGGTATTTGTAGAGACAGAAGATTTTCCGTCTCACAATCCAATTGGAGAAGCGGAACCATGTTGGGAGACGCAAAATCTTGCGTCTCTACGGGATGAACAATTAATCAATAATAAGGAGCAAGGAAAACATAAACCAAAACTCCGCTCAGCGTTACATAGAGCCAGATAGGATAAGTCCAGCGCACCAGTTTTTTGTGTTTTTGAATATCGTTGGTCAGTCCGCGGTAATAAGAAAACAAAATCATCGGCAAAGAAACCGCTGCAAGAACGATGTGAGAAAAAAGGATGAAGTAATAGAGTCCTGTATATTCTCCAAGGTATTTAGTGTCGGGATTGAACATGTGGTATACTACATACGACAATAAAAACAGCACCGATAAAATCATGGCCAGTGTGTTGAGACGCTTGTGCATTACAATGTTTTTTTGTTTGATCATCAGTAAGGAAAGGATCAATAAAATAAAGCAAGTGCCGTTGATGGTAGCATTCAGCTTAGGAAGGTTTTTCGTGAAGGGCGCATCCAACGCAGCTTTTTGAATTTCGTGTAAAGAAAGTACTAAAGCGAAAACCACTCCGGTAAAAATCCAGATGGCTCTTTCAATGTTTTTATTTGCTTGCATTTTTTAAAAGTTTAATGTCTTTGATTAATTGATCGACTTCTGTGGAATCGGTTCCTGAATAAAAGCCGCGTATTCTGCTGAGTTGATCCACCAACACGAGTTTGTCGCTGTGTAAAAAATCTATAGTGTCATTGCGGTATTCGGGGGCTACGAGTAAAAATCCTTTTTGTCCGAGCCGGTAAATTTTTTGTTTTTCGCCGGTGTAAAAGCTCCACTGATCAGTATTAGCGCCATTTTTATCGGCGTAAGTTTTCAGCACTTCACTTTTGTCTTTATCGGGATCAACAGTGAAAGAAATAATTTTTAGCGCAGTGTCCTTTGAAAATTCTTTTTGAACGCGGGTGAGTTGTTTGGTCATTATCGGACAAATACTCGGACAGGTAGTAAAGAAAAAATCGGCTACGTAAATTTTACCTTTTAAGGAAGAACTGTTGGTGATTTGATTGTCCTGATTCACAAATGAAAACTCCGGAATCGTATGGTAAATGGTGTCTCCAAGAGAGTCGGTATCTACTTCACCTAAAATAGGGGGGTAAACCCCTGTGTTCTCATAAGTAATTTGATGATTTTCTTCTTGTGCTTTCGGACCGCAGGCCACCAGCAAAGCAGGAAACAGTAAAGCGCCCAGCTTAACTTTTGAACTATTTTTCTTTCTGTTCAATTGTTTTTTTAACCGCAGCATATTCATTGTTTAAGCGCTTGAGTCGACCGGTAATTTCTTTTACATCCTTCAATCCTGTCAACGGAACCATGGATCGTACTCTTCTTTGTTTATCCAAAATAATATAAGGAGGAAAGTAAAGGTCTTTGATTTCTTTCGGTACAATTTTAAAATCGCTGCAGAGCTTTCCCCAGGCTGATTTGGGAACTTTGTAAGTTTCCCATAAAGGTTGAGCCCCAATAAATTCTTGAGGATTGGCTGTGGGCCACACTAATTTCCCTGAAGTATCTTCTTCAAAAAATGAAGCCACGTGTGCTCCTTTGTGTTGCACTAAAATGCGTTCGATGTAAAGTAATTGTTTGTCCCAGCGGTCTTTCAATGAATCGGGAAAAAGGCAGATGACATAGGAAGTAGAATCCGACATGGATTGGAAAGAATTAAAAGCATCAGGAAAACTTTGAAGCGGGGCCGAATAGTATTCTTTTGTCTTTTCTCCCTTTTCATTTACACTTTCTTCCTGATAGTATTTCGGAAGCTGGCCCATGCCCTTGCCATAAAAAATGAGTGCCATTGCAATTAAGAATGGCACTACAAATAATCCGATAAATAAAATTCTTTTTTTTGAACCCGATATTTCCATTACATCGTCATTCCATTTCCAACAGCTACTGCTTCATCCAAAGCAATAAATATCAGATACAGTAGGAATAAAATATAAGGAGCTAAAATAACCCATTTGAAATGTTTGCGCTCGTCGCCAAGGTGCATGAAAATCAAAACGATGTATCCTGCTTTAATTAAAGTAAGGATGATGTATCCGATTTTAATGCTTTCCCAAAGATTGGTTCCTTCGTTAGCAGAACGGGAGATGAAAACACCTACCAAAACCTCAATGATAGTGATCACTGAAAGCAATACTGTAACGAAATAAATTTTCTTTCTAAGCTTAGCACCGTCTTCTTCAGAGTGGTGAGCGTGTAATGAATATTCTATAATGTCATCTCTTTCCATGGAGCTTGTTTTTTACAGTTAATAATTAAACCAGGTAGTAGAAGGTAAATACGAAAACCCAAACTAAGTCGATAAAGTGCCAGTACAAACCAACTTTCTCTACCATTTCGTAGTGACCGCGTTTTTCGTAAGTTCCGCCCAATACATTTAACAATATAATGAAGTTGAAGAGCACTCCCGTGAATACGTGGAAACCGTGGAAACCTGTAATGAAGAAGAAGAACATGGCATAAGCCTGTGGACCTTCAACCCCCAGTTGTGCAGCACCATCTATTACGTTGCCTGTTGGTAAAAAGAAGTTTTGTTTTAAGGTAGCATTGTCGCCCCATGTTGTAATATCACCATCCGGTCCGGCGATGAAAGTACTCCACTCCCAAACCTGAGAGAAAAGGAAAACCAAACCACCTACAACAGTTAAAGCCAACCAGAAAGCTACTTTTTTCTTGTCCATACGGTGACCGGCTTCAACCGCCAATACCATGGTAACAGAAGAAATGATCAGTACGAAAGTCATGAAAGCTACATACAGTAGCGGAAGATGTGCGTGTGTGAACGGAAAGTGGGTAAACACCTGCTCTGACGATGGCCAGGCAAATCCTTTTGTAACGGCTGCGTGACGTGCAAAACCTAGGGAAACCAACAACCCACCAAAGGTAAGGGCATCGGATACCAAGAAGATCCACATCATTAATTTTCCGTAACTGATACTAAATGGAGATATCTTACCTCCCCAGAGAACTTTGGGCTCAATAGCTTTTGATGCTTCTGATGACATAACTAAGATTTAAAAAAATGTTAAAAATGCGAACAAATATAACCACAAAAAATCTAAAAAATGCCAATAAATCGAACTTACTTGCATCCCTAAATAATTTTCAGAAGTGTATCTTCCACGTAACGTCTTGATAAACACGAACAAAAGAGAAAGAATGCCCCCGATTAAATGTGCAATATGAATTCCGGTTAAGGCAAAAATGTAGGAAGCGGAGCGATTTGCCTTCTCAAAATCAAGATTTTCTATCGGTTTTAAAAATCCTGCATCTATAGGATCGTAAAATTTTCCGTCTTTTTCCGCCAGCTCAATATCGTTTTTCATCAGAAAATAATCTTTGCCGTATTCGCCTTTTTCTATTACCATGGATACTTTTCCGTTGGAGAAGAAAGATCCTTTTTCATTTAGTTTCTCAAATCCTTTCATTTGGTAAACAATGAAGAGAATACCGAGCGCCAGTGTCAGTCCGACTAAGATTTTGGCTGCCGCCATTTTGTTTTTGGCCATACAGCGCTGAGCCACAAAAAAAGTAATACTGCTCAATACAATAATGATGGAGCTCGTCATGAACTCATCGGGCAAAACAATTTTAAGCCAAACCGAATCCGCTTTGGAAACAATGTAGCCGCTGCTGAAACCCGCAAACAGCATGACGATGGATGCAATAGCAATCCACATCAAAGGTTTGTAAACCTTTTTGTTAATTTCTTCGCGTTCGCTTTTAGAGATTCTGGCCATTATTTTAATAAATAATCAATGAGTAAGGCAATTTGAACAAGAGGTAAATAAAGGAAAGATCCGAACATCAGCTTTGTGGCTGAAGGGATATCTAACTTTTTATATAAGGTAAAGGCCTGATAAGCAAAAATGCTTCCGGCGATGATGGCAACAACAGTATAAAACATTCCTGATAACATAAATGCTGCAGGCAATAAACTTACGGGAATGAGGAACAGGGAATACAACAATATCTGAAAAGCACTGGCTTTGTCGCGTCCGCCCGGAGAAGGAAGCATTTTAAATCCGGCTTTGGTATACTCGTCATTCAAGCGCCATGCGATGGCCCAAAAGTGAGGAAACTGCCACATGAACTGTACTGCAAAAACGGTTAAGCCCGAAACATCAATCATTCCTACTGCAGCCACCCATCCGATGAGCGGAGGCATAGCACCCGGGAAAGCCCCTACAAATACGGCAAAGGGAGTTTTTCTTTTTAAGGGAGTATATACTAAAGCGTAAAGAATTAAAGCGATAAAGCCGAGTAAACCGGTGAGTGGATTAAAGTAGTGCGCCAAAATATAAATCCCGCTTATGCCCATGATGGAAGCAACAATGATCCCTTCGGGAACGCTCATTTTACCTGTAGGAAGCGGTCGGTTTTTGGTGCGCTCCATCAATTTATCCAGATCTTTTTCAATCACCTGGTTGTAGCCGTTGGATGCTGCCGTTACCAGAAAACCTCCTAAAGTGAGCCACAACAGCTGCATTCCTGTATACTCTCCTTTGGTCGCCACGATGTAAGTGATCACGGCTGAAAAAACAACGAGGGAAGCGAGTCGGAATTTAGAGAATTGAATATAGGAGGAAACCTTCGACAGTATTAGCGGAGAGGAAGATGGTATTTGGGCGTTTTCTGCTAACAAGGTTGTGAAGTTTTGACAAAAGTATTAATAAATTGTTTAGGCTTTTCGTTTTTAACGATTGCGTGACTTTATTTTTTTGAAGCCGGTTTTTTGACAACAGGTTTTTTGGCCGTTGTTTTTGTAGCGTTTATTTTCTGGCTTGTTGTTTTTTGAGAAACAGGTTTTTTAGCCGTTGTTTTTTTCGGCTGACTTACGGTAGTCTTTTTTTCTTCTACTGCTTCTTTAATAAGAACTTCATCTGCCGGAGCTATTCCGTCCACCGGTAAATATCTTTCCTGAATATTTCCATTTTCATCGTAGTAATATTCTACCGCTCCGCCTGTATCAGGCCAAGCAATAGCAGTATCTACAGCTATGCTATCCATAGCTGCCGTAGCATACTCTTCATCATTATAATCATATCTTTTTTTCTTCACAAAATACTGATTCAAGCACTCACTCAATAGAGGCAACATAGAAGATTTGTCGCTGGTTTTATAGGTCATGGTAGTCGTCACTCCCGTCCATGAAAAACGTTGTTCGAAATTTACTTTTCCTGCAGCGGCCTCCAACAGCGGCATTTTTTTAAGCATGCGGATTTCCCCTGTGCTGTCGGCATAAGAATGAAGGAGACGGTTGGCATCAAAATCCAGATACATGTTTTTGCTTTTATGATGCTGTTTCATTTTAGCATTCATTTTTTCGTTTGGTCCATAACCTTTATTCGGAACAACAGTGTACATAAAGCTGCTGTCGTTGGAGATGAAAAACAGTTTGTCGGTGATCTGAACATAGATGGCACCGCCAAATTCTTTGAAGTCGCGGTCTTTAAGCGTATATACCGCTTTGTCTTTAGTGTACTTATTAGAAAGATCTAGTCCGAGATCCATTAATTTTTCCAGTTGTTTCGGATTGCCTGTGGATCCGATAATTGAAAAAGACGGCACATTGATTTCTTTTGTTTTGGTAACTTCCGTGGAGTTGTATTCCTCGTCGTACTCATAAGTAGTGTAAGTCACCATTTTTTTACTCACGCCGTTGAGGTTGAATAAAACATCACCGCGAACGAGCTCACCCACTCCTTTTTCGTCTAAAAAAGTTTGAATAAAAGTAATGACGCGTGCACCGTACTTTCCGTAATTCGGCATTTTATTGAAAAAATCCGACAGTACATCAAAAGTGAAATTGATGTAAGCTTCGGTGTTGATGCGCATTCCGGTGGATAAAAGTGCTTTATCCGACACATAATTGAAAATAGCGGGATTGTATTTTCTGTTGTATACTTTCAATAATTTTTTACGCAATTCCTTGCCCATTTTGCTTTTGGCTTTGATGAGCAATTCATCGTTGTTGAAGAAAACACCGGCGTAGATTTTTGAATCCATGTAGGGCAGCGCGTTGTTGCCGGTTAACATCAAACTTTCTATTGCACCGAACTTAGAGAATTCTCTTGAAAAAAATTGAATGTACAGGTCGTATAATCCGCTCATGTCCATAAACAGAGCGAGGTCTGCATTTTTATACAAACCTTTTAAGTACTTCTTTTTTTGAACGAGTGTATTGGCGTGAAAAATTTTATGAATGCAATTTGCATCTCTTTCATTGAGCAATTTTTTTTGTTCTTTCCTTTCTTCATCTGTCAGTCCCCATGAATTGCGGTTCTTTTTATACAAAGGAACGCGGGAGCCCACCACAAAAATTTCATTGTTCCACGCCATATGCGTGTCCTTATAGATGAATAATTTAAAATCATTTCCCGATGAATAATAAACTTTCTCGCTGCCTATAGGAAAGAGCTCTGTAATGTTTTTTTCAAGGGCCGCGCTGTTGTTGATTTGAAAAATGAAATTGGATTGCAACAGTGAGTCATCTTCGGTAATGATGAGATGCGCGTTATTGTTCAGCGACAAGCCGAATTTTTCAATGTTGTCGATAATAGCAGTGAGCAAGGAATCCTGATCACGGCTGGGGCGAAAGATGGTTTCTTTCAAAAAGTTTTGAAAAAACTCTTTTTTCTTGAGTGTATCCAAAGGCTGACTCTTAAAAATTTTGGCCAGGTCGAAACGGGTATATAGAATAGGTTTTTCAGGTAAATATTTCGTTAAATCCTGAGCCTTTGCGTTAATACAACCTAGCAGGAGGATTAAGAATAGTAGTTTTTTCATGGCGCAAATTTATTTAAATATTATTTGAGTATTCAGGTAATCGGGTAAATTCACCAGGTTTTCCAGTGACGAAGTAATGAAAAGATTTTTTTTGTCTTTCGATAGTTTACAAACTTTATTGGTGCACGAAACAATTTCCTTAGGGAAATGAATGATTCCCGTGTATTTGCTTTGGGAGAAAAGAAGCGCAAATTCATTTTTCTTTTTGGCTGCGTCTTTCGCTAAGGTTTGTAATTTATCCTCGCGGTTGAACAAATTTCCACTTTGTGTAAAAGGAAACACATTCACTGTGGTTTTCTTGTCGGAAGATAAAATGGTGTATGCTTCTTTAAAGTGATCAAGATTATCGAAATCAAATTTCACGGTAAAAATATAGTTCTCGAAATCCCTGGTAATACTCACATTTTTAATCCCTTTGTTTGCCTTGAGCAGCGATTCTTTTCTTTGAATTTCTTTTTCAACTTCGTCTTTTTTAGGCACATGTGTTCCGAAAACACTGTCCAGTTTCATGTAAGAATTAATTTGTGTTTTGCTCGCGCTCATGTTGATGGTTACTTTGTATGAGCCCGAAAAATCGGAGTGAAACCGAATGTCTTCAACGATTTCAAAGCAGGAGGAAAGAAAGAGTAAAGCAGTAAAACAAAGCAGATACCGCATTTTCAAAAGTCGTAATAGTAGTTGTATAAAGCGCTGCGCAATCCGAAATAGAGATAAGAAACATTGTCGGCCGCCAATGAAGTGGTGTGTTGGCGCGTCATCCAGCCGAGTTCAATGCGTAAATTTGTTTTTGGATTTACGAGATAGGCCATTTTAATGTCGGTATACAATAAGGTGTTTTTCAAACCCTGTCCGATCTCATGTCCGAAATCCCCGTTGTCTCCTGAAATTTGCGCGCGGTTGTAGTTGTAGTTCAGGTTAACATTCTGACCGTAATTGATGCCTCCGATGTCGGTTCCGTAAACGGCATAACTGATGCGCGATTCCATAAAAAATCTTTTGTGATGATAATTCAAAAAGGCCAATCCTTCTATGAAGTTTGCGCCCAGAGGATGAGCGAGCGACTGGTTGTAATGGGTGTATGCACTGGAAGAATACGGAGCAGTTGCAGAATCGCCATAATGCGAATAAGTATAGGGTCGCACCACATTTCCTTCCACCTGAAAATTGAGGTTTTTGATTTTAAAAATGTCGAAAGCCTTCATTCCCAGTTGAATTCCGAATTTATTTCCCCACCATCCCGGTTCTTTTTTAATCATCTGGAAATTGAATTCATCCACCATCACCTGTCCGTAGAGATAACTTTTATTGTTCAGTTTAAATTTTGAAGTGGCGCCCATCAATACATTATCGGAAGAGCCATTGGCAAATTCAACCGGACGGAGGAAAATAACAGGATTCAGGTATTGAAATTCATACATTCTGTTGTTGGACGCGGCAGAAATGATGGCTTCAAAAAAACTGATGTTCCATCTTTTGGTCACATTCCAGCTGAGGTAATGGAAGTTGCCGTATTTTTTTGGAAGCAAGGCATCCAATTGCGAACCGAATCCAACCTGTTGAAATTGTGTGAAAAGGTTGATGTATTCAATGTTCCAGAACTTTGTTGTAATTTTTATGAAAGGATAATTGAAAGAATTGTCGGAAAGCAACAGAGAGCGGTAACCATCGCCAATGAATAATTTATCGTGTCCCACCTGAAAATTAAAATGTTTGTTCGGACTGTAAGAAATCAATCCACTGGCGCGATTGTAGTCATAACCTGCAGTATCCTTAAATAATTTTGCACGACCTTGTCCCGGTACAATCCCGTTATTGGCAGTGATAAAATCGTTGACATAAGGCAGAAATTTCGCTTGTGATTCCAGAAAAGCAGAGGAGAAATAAAAATTCTTTCCTATTTGCCCTTCTATTAAAAAGCCTCGGGTATTGGTGTAAGTAGTGGTTTTTCCGCCAACAACACTTCCGTATGCAAAATCAAAAAGAGGATTGATGTTTACTTTGAAATCATTTTTTTTCCCGATGGAAATCAAATCTTCATCAAATAACTTTCTGTCGGCCAATATCAATGCTTTGCTCCACCATGTTCTTCCAAGTAAATATGCACTGTCGCTTCTGTTGAATTGTTTGTAAATGGAATCAACGTTGGCATTTGTTTGTACTACCTGATAAATAAAAGGACGGAAAGAAGTGTGTTCATTTTTATTCAAAGCATTTAAATCCTTTTCTATCAATTCATTCAATTGATGATTTAAAGGGAAATTAACTGTTTGGGAATAAGCAGCAGAGACAATGCTTAATTGGAGTAGAATGAAAACTAATTGGGTATATTTTGCTTTCATTAAACGGTATCCGAAATAGATTGAGGGCTTTTATTTTTTTTTAAAATCAGTGAAGGGACATAGGCCAGGAAGCTGCACAATCCGATAACAATTGATAATATCCAAACGCCGCCGATGTGGCGTTGCAGCAAAATCACCAGCGCAATGATGAGTAAATTCGCCAAAACAATAACAGAAGTTGCTTTAATATGACTGAAGCCTATGGCCAGTAAACGATGGTGAATGTGGTTTTGATCGGGATGCAAAGGAGATTTTCCATCGAGAATCCGCAGGGTAAAAACTCTTAAAGTATCAAACAAAGGCACTATTAAAATTCCAAAAGCCACGATAGGGGCCGAATTGAATTGGTGCGTGAGCATTTCTTTGGTGAGCTGTGAGTTGATTTCAATAAACTTTATGGTCAGGATACCTATTACCAATCCGGTGATTAAGGAACCTGTGTCACCCATAAAAATTTTAGCCGGGGTGATGTTGTAATACAAAAAGGCCAGTAAAGCCGATAAGGTAATAAAAGCAAGTATAGACCAGTCCAGCGCATGTCCGATCGCAAAAAACCAGCAACCTAAAACCGATAAAATAACAATGCCTGTAGAAGCCGCTAAGCCATCTATGCCATCAATAAGATTGAATCCGTTCATGATTACCAGCATTGTAAATGCAGAAAGGGCCATGCTTAAGTATTCGTTGATTTCGCCAATTCCGAGGAAACCATAGAAGCCTGTTAAATGAACCTCTCCTAAAACAACAACAACAAGAACGGCAACAATTTGTCCGAGCATTTTTTTCAAGGGCGCTATAATAATGATGTCGTCTTTTATTCCGATAAAAAACACAATAACGATGGCACAAATAATAAAGCGGCGTTCAGGAAAATAGGCATCAGAAAAAAGCGACAGAGAAACTATAACTCCTGCAAAAATGGCCAATCCGCCAAGTGTGGGTATTTTTGTTGTATGTGATTTTCTTTCGTCAGGCTCATCAAACAAATGCTTCATTTTAGCAACATTGATGATGGAAGGAATGGAGAAGAAACAGATTAAGAAGGCGGTGATAGAAGATAGAAATATTAATTCTGTGTTTGATAACATGGATTCCTTTTATTGCTGCAAAAATATCAAAATAAAGATATGGAATAAAAATAAAGTGACAACTACCCAAAAAAGGTAGTATTAATTGAGCTCTTTCAGATAGGAGAGCATTCTTTCTGCGAGCTTAACGCGGTCGAATTCCTTCACCAGTTCCTCACAGCCTTTTTGAAATTCGGCATACAAAAGCTTGTCGTCTTTCATCTCGTAAAGGCAATTCAGAAAGGACTCTTTGTCCTCGGGAATGAAGCACAAGCCGGCATTGAAGTTCTCTATGATTTCTTTCGATTCCCCTTCAACACCAAGGAGAATAGGTTTTCTCATGGCCGCCGATTCAAATATTTTTGAAGGGATAACGGTTTTAAAAGTGTCGGATCTTTTGAGATGAACCAGAGCAACATCCACGATGGAAACATAGTCGATGACTTTGTCTTTGGGAACGTTGTCCAGAAACAAAACATTGGTGATTCCGTTTTCTTTGGCGATGCGCAATAAATTTTGTTTTTCGGCCCCTTCACCTAAAAACAAAAAGTGCACGTTATCGTTTTCTGTTTCTTTGGCAAAATTCAGGAAGAAGTCTAGTTTGTGCGCCATTCCATGGGTTCCGATGTAGCCAACAATGAATTTGTCTTCCAATCCCAATTCTTTCAAAAGTTCACTGCATTTATCTTTGGGTTGGAACAAATTGAGGTTGGCGCCGTTTTTCACCACATGAATTTTCTTTTCGTCGATGCCGCGTCCCGCTATATTTTTTTTAAAGGCTTCAGTTACCGTGATAATCATGGTGGCCCTGCGGTAGAGAAACATTTCCAGTTTTTCAAGGATTTTAAAAATTCTGCTGTCTTCTTTAATGGCACTTACGGCTTTGATGGATTCGGGCCATAAATCGCGTACTTCAAACACCCATGGTTTTCTTTTAAAAACCGAGAGGAGCCAGCCGGTTGGCGTGGTAAAAAACTGAGGTGAAGTAGCAATGATCAAATCGGTTTTTACAAACAAGCCCGCCCAAAATGCGCTGAAGCCAAAGCTCATAAAATCCAGAATCCTTTTTACAAATCCTTCATTGGCGGTGATATACGACCATACACGAATAACGCGAATGCCATCAATATTTTCTTCTTGTCGGAGTTTGTTTTTATAGCCCGGATAAACTTTTCCTTTCGGAAAATTGGGCGC
This sequence comes from Flavobacteriales bacterium, assembly GCA_023251095.1. Lineage (GTDB taxonomy): Bacteria > Bacteroidota > Bacteroidia > Flavobacteriales_C > JAHEZL01. The sequence goes on along the minus strand of JAHEZL010000017.1, from coordinate 81,356 downwards.
ACAGGTAATTACAGTCACTTCAACCCCCTGCTTAATCCATTCCATACAGTGTTCGTAGGTGCGGGTAGCAGGAGCATTAACCTCCGGAGGAAAATTATCTGTAATAAATAAAATACGCATTTTTATTTCGTAGCCCTTGTAACAGAAGTGGTTAACTCGCTTTCAAATTCAATTATCGCTTTAGTGCCCTCCTCTAATATATTAAATTCTTCGGTATAAGAGTACTTTTGCAAAGATAGGGTTTTTACCTTAGTAAAGGATATGATCCACGAGTCTGCCTGAATGCTGTTGTTGTTTACACTAACTGTGACGGCTGGATGGAAATGCAGATGAAATGTGCCTTTTGAAGCTTTTCCTTCGAGTTCATCATGAATTAAAAATTCTATGTCATTTATTTTTTTCCAGTTGCGGTAGTGGATGCAAGCTGCATAACCGTTATGCTGCGCTTCAATTTCATCTTTATGGTCGAGATCAACTTTTACTATGCATCTTTTGCCAACTCTGAATCCGCCCCAGGTATCCACCTGATTTTCCCCATTCACTGTTACTGTATTGTGACTTTGGGTGGAACGTTCTTCTTCCCGTTTATGATTTTTCTCATAAGTGGAAATTCCCGAATCAACGATGACGGGTTGTTGGTCATACAACACAAAGTTAAATATGTCGGCATGGGCATGACCCGGAATATAATCGGGACCGATTTTACCAATATCCATAATGAGTTCAGCGCCATCTATGTTCCATTTTCTGTAGCCCGAATCGGAAAGAAGAGCTGTGCTTGTTGTCAGATTTAAACGTTTTGCGAAAGCAAAAATCTCTTTTGAATTCGGCGCTATATTTTTTGCAGAGTCGTTGAGTAAAGGAACATCGCCGTTTTGCATGGTCATGGTATTGAGCCAGGCCAGCATTTTTTCGGCATAGGATTTTAAAAATGCTTTTTCATTTTTCTCTTTGGAAAAATTGTAGCAGTCCAGTAAGCGACAAAGGATGATTTGGTGGTACATCGGACTCAGTTCAAAATGTCCGCCATCCATTAAAATTTGTTCTTTCAGTTCTTTAGAGATCAGGCTAAAGCCTTTGTTTTTCAATTGAGCATCATTGAAATATAAGCCTCCTATATATAAGGCAAAAGCATTTTCCAAAAGGTGGTTTCCCAATAAATGGTATTCAATATGGTTTTTTAAAATGCAATACTGACTGTATAAACTCTGATCAATTTCTTTGTCCTGAATTTTATGTTTCAAAATAAATTTTATCCAGTTGATGCCGCGCAAAGAAATAGGGTAGGGCTCATTGGCATTTTTAAGTTGCGGCAGTTGTGCTTTAAAATTTTGAATCAGGATCAATCCTTCTTCTTTCGTCATTGAAGGCTGATTCAAAAAATCAAAATAATTTAAATTGTAAGTCCACAGTTTTCCGTTGAGTGCATAATCCCAGTTTATTTTTTCAAAAGTCACGGGAAGATTTAAAAAAGTAAAAGTGTTTTTGTGGCAGGATTCATAAGCAGGAATCCATTCGGTAAAACTTAAAATATTTCCTTCTTTGTATTTGTTGAATTTGGGCTGATAGCCGCTGAACTTTCTGAAAAGAGTACGGAACTTATAATAAAGCTGAAAAAAAATCTGCTTTAGTTTAAGGTGTTTTAAGGTGTGATAATAGCGGGATAACATAGGGTGAAGATAATAAAAGTAGAAGTAATTTTGTTCTGATCTTTGATTGAATTAAATCCCTCTGCCTGCACACAGAATTCCTTCGCGCCTCCCTTTTTCAAAGGGAGAAGTGCACACTCATCCATATTCGGAAATGCTTTGGGTACTGGTCCTCTCCCTTTGAAAAGGCGATGACCTAGAATTTGGCAAAACGACAAATAACATAAGTTATAACGCTCCGCGCTCACGGCTTCGCCGGCGCGGAATTTATTTGAGTAGAGGCTTAGCCCATTACTATTCGGAACATATTGAATTTCATGCCCAGCAAGTCCTTGCGAACGAATTTCAGGACAAGGTATTCGTAGAGACGCAAGATTTTGCGTCTCGGGATATGGTTTACGGGAGACGCAAAATCTTGCGTCTCTACGAGAAAAACACTCATGTTAGTTTGCTAATGTCTATTAACTTAATGACATTGGGTGAAACCATGATCTCTGAGTAAACCTTTTGTTGATTGGGCTTTTCAGCTCCCTTTAAGATTTCGAACAGTAATGGGCTTAGCCTCGGTATTTATTGACGAAGCAAAGCTTCTAAGAAAAAAGATTCCGCGCCGGCGAAGCCGTGAGCGCGGAGCAATCTGAACAATATCGCTGATTTGCCAAATGCTGGGTCATCACCTTTGAAAAAGGGAGGCGCGAAGGAATTCTGTGTGCAGGCAGAGGGATTTATATCATCATCTCGCAATCCTCTGTAAGTCAATGTTATCAATTATTTCAGAATATTCCACACCGTAAATTGGTTATGGTTTGAGCAACTACTTTAGTAATCTAACCTAAAGGAAGAACTCAATGGAAAATCAAATAAGCCCCGTGGCGCAAACTATTCTGGATCAAATTCAATACACCGATTGTTGTGCATTAAAAGCTTGGGGAGCGAGCGAGTTTTTTTCGGTGCCGGCGACAAAAGAATTTCAGGGAGGTTTGTACTTTACAGTTGATGGCGTTGAGTTTCAGGGAACGGTAAAAATTGAATTGCGCTGGGTAGACGATTACACCGTTTCATTTATTAAAAGCGGAAAACTCCGCCATCAGGTAAAGGGCGTATATTATGATATGCTGGTGGATGTGATTGATTATGTGGAAGGAAAAAAGATGGACACCAATAACCGCAGTTTTAAACAGCTTTCAAAATAATTTCACTCAACGGTTTTCTTGTGCGTGGAGTAAGTTCTCTTTCTTTATAAGGACTAATCAGCTTTTCAGGACTATCTAAATAACCCAGCGCAATGATTACTACCGGAGAATGGTCGGGGGAAATAGCAAATACTTCAGTGGCTTTTGCTCTGTCGAATCCACCCATCAAATGCGTGTAAACATCCATGCTGTTGGCTTGTAAAGTTAGCAAAGTATTTGCAGCGCCAACATCGTGTAAGGCAACAGGATTGGCTTTGCCATCGGCGCTTTTATTTATAGCTATACTTAAAATCAAGGCTGCTGCATTTTTCGCCCACGGACTATTTCCGGGCATAAGGCAATCCACTAATTTTTGAAAAGTAGCATCGCCTTTTAGTCCTACAATGTAGTTCCAGGGTTGCGAATTATTGGAGCTAAAGGCCCAGCTTGCTGCTTCAATGATGGTATTGGTGTCGTTTTCGGTAAGTGCTTTTTCAGAGAAAGATCTCGGACTCCAGCGATCTTTGATGGCGTCCATTACCGGATATTGCGTTTTTGCGATTTTAATATTTTCCATATGCTGAAAGTAAAAAAATTAAAAAAGAAGCCATCATTAAAAAAATAGAAAAAATCTATGTGACTATCGCTTTGTAAAATACTTTTTGTTTACCCGTCAATAATTGTCCTGCAAATTAACAGGAGAAAATACCTCCAATGTCATTTTTGTGAAGACAAGAAGAAAGTAATTTTATGAAATATATCCTCATTGTATGACTAAAGTGGAGATGACCGAAAAGATTTTGCACGCAAAAGCAAACAAGAAAATGAAGTGGGAAGAAATCTCCGCTGCCCTTAATTTATCGGATGTGTTTACAGCTTCAGCTTGTTTAGGACAAAATACTTTTTCTAAATCCGAAGCCGAAAAACTGGGCGCTATGCTTTCGCTTTCTGAAGAAGTGGTGGCGGCGTTACAAGTATTTCCTAATAAGGGACAGGGACAAGTGGTTCCTTCCGATCCGCTGCTGTACCGCTTTTTTGAAATGTGTTATGTGTACGGTCCAACCATCAAGGAAATTATTCATGAAAAAATGGGTGATGGAATAATGAGCGCCATTGATTTCACTATGCAAATTGATAAAGTAGAAGATCCTAAAGGAGATAGAGTGAAAGTGACATTGAACGGAAAATTTCTGCCGTATAAAAAGTGGTAATATATTGACTCTCCGGGCTTCCCTGGCCCATACCTTCCCGCCGAGTGGCAAGCTCTTGCTCTCGGCGGATTTTTTGTTTAATGCTGAATCGCCATGAAGCAGCATTTTTCATAGAAGCAATTATTTATTACTTTTCCCAATAAATAAATCTATTATGTCAGAATTTCCTCCTTGTCCGAAATGCAAATCGCCATACACTTACGATTCAGGAACGTTGTTAACTTGTCCGGAATGCGGACACGAATGGAGCGCTGAAGTAAAAGCCGAAGAAACAAGCAGCAACGATACCCTGGTGGTGAAAGACAGCAATGGCGCTATTTTGCAAGATGGAGATACAGTTGTGGTGATAAAAGATTTACCTGTAAAGGGCTATTCCAAAAACATTAAAGCCGGTACAAAAGTGAAAAATATTCGCCTCACCGATGGCGATCACAACATTGATTGCAAAGTAGATGGTTTTGGGGCGATGGCACTGAAATCCATTTTTGTGAGAAAGGCTTAACGCTGAATCACTAATGAAACAGCACTTTTCAGAGAAGCTGAATGGAGCTGAAGCACATAAACTCCGTTGGATAATTCGTTGGTGGAAAGTGGAATCTGATTTTGTCCCTGTGCTAAAATCACATTTTCAGTGAAGATTTTTTGTCCGAGTAAATCATAAATTTCCATTACCCCTTTTTCGTTTTCAGAAGAAGAAATTTTAAGCACAGTATTTTCTGATGCCGGGTTGGGATAAGCTTCAAATCGGTTTTGCGCAAAATTATTTTCTATGCCGAGGGGGCAATTTGTATTGCATGTTGTAGCAATGTCCTTCTGCCATAAATTGTCTGAAACATACCAAGATTGCTGTGTAGTTAAGCAAATTTCTGAAAGTGAGGGGTTGTTGTTGCAATTCATGTGCAACAATTTTGCATTGTTTCTTATATCAAGAGAAGTTATTAAGTTGTCATGGCAATACAATGCGTCTAGATCCGGATTGTTCCTTACATCTATTGCGGTGAGCATATTGTTGTAGCATTGCAAAGTATTTAGTTTTGTGTTTGTACTCACATCAATGCTGGTGAAAAAGTTATTGTTGCAAGTTAAAGTATACAAATCCGGATTCTCGCTGACATTAATTTCATGGAGCGCATTAAAGCGGCAATCCAATAAAGATAATTTAGCATTATGCGTAACATCAAGCGTAGAAAGAAGATTCCATGAGCAACTCAAAACAGCTAAATTAGGGAGAGTATGAACATCAATGCTTGTTATTGAATTATACCAGCACCACAATTGTTCTAAAGAGGTAAAAAATTCCAAACCTGTTAAATCATGTATTTTCTTGCTTTCAAGGTGAAGTATTTTTACCTGAGCGGCCTCAGTTATTTGTATTTCCTTATCGTCGTTGGAATCAATTTTGACGGAATAATTCAATAAAATCTTTTTGAAATTAGTATCGGGGATATTTACAATTTGTGCTTTGGCGCTGATGAAAAGCGAGAGGATGGATAAGGCAAGAAAATATTTTTTCATTAGGGGCAGTTTAGGTTTGTTTCAATTAGGTGACCCAAATCTAAAAATTATTTGCCGGAAAACTGCTTAGAGGAAAAGATTCTATTCTATATGATACCATTGAATACCGAACAAACCGTCCTGTAAATCGATTTTTACTTTTTCGTCAATCTGTATTCGTTCATATTGGTCATAAGGCACTGAAATATTTTCAGGATCATAGTGATGTCCCCAGGGTGTAACTTTCACGTAATAAGTTCTGCTTCCTTTTCTTCCTCTGTGGGTATGTTTATCAATGACTTTTGCTTCATATACTGTTGCTTCCGAAGTATCGTATACGCAATTGGCTCCATAGGTAGCAGCATAACTGTATAAAAAAACATTGAACAGAAGAGAACTATAAATCCATGTTTTGTTTTTTGTTGTTTCTCCGATGCGTTTGTGCGTGACAAACAATATAATCAGCATGCCCGAAAATGTAATCGCTCCAGGGATAATCAGACTGTAAAAACTTTCAAATTCAAAATCTTTCAGCACCCGGATTAATATTGCAATTGCCGCCAGGTCAATAAAATCGGCAACATCATACTTATTACCTCCTTTATCTTTTTTAGTAATTTCAACCAGGCTCGCAATGCTTGGTCTGCCGTTCAATCCATTCAACACCAATCCAAGAATTGGAATAATCAGCAGCAGGGTAAACAGAATAGCATAGGGTTTCGAAAAAAATACAAACCAAAATCCAATACCGATAGTTGTCCATTCCAACCAATCCAGTTTGTGGAAGGTAAGTTTTGACAATGTTGTTTTAACTTTCTTTTTCATCTGCTGAACAAATCACTTAAACATCCGGAAACAACTGAAGCGAGTTTTTAAATATATGTTGAAAATCAGAAAAGAAGAAAATAGTTGTTGTCCCTGTTTTTCTGTTTTTGTGAATAAGATTGTTATTTTTGAATAGCCTATAAAACAAAATGAAATTAACTCAATACGATTACGAAAATATAGAGGATTATTTGAGGCATCTTGAAAAAGAGTATGATTTCAAATTTGAAAACAATGAGTTGGAAAATGTGTCTAACATTGATGAACTGGTTGGGTTAGCCGTAGCAAAAGTGAAATTAGAAAATGTAGATAGTTGTACAAAGCAACAAGCATTTTATAAACTTCGAAAAGCAATTGCTGAAACAAAAAACATTGATAAAAAACAGATTCTGCTCAATACCAAAATAAGCGATATATATTCAGAAAAAACTTTATATCGCGATATAAAGGAATTAGAAAAAAGCATTGGCTTTAACTTAGGAATAATTGAGCCGTCAAAGGTTTTGCTTTATGTCTTTTATGGTACTCTGGCTATATCCTTGCTGTTGTTGTTTCTGGCTTTTAAAACAGGTGTCGCTGTTCTTGTTTTATCGATTATTTTCTTAAAGTTATCTTACAAATTCTCGAAGCAATTAAATGTGAAAACAATACGGGAACTGACGATTAAAATCAGCAATGAAAATTATCTCAAAGTAAGAAGTCAGAAAAATTCAGTGAATAAAAATGAATTAGCCGAAGTTTTTTGGCATGAACTTTCTTATTATTTGAATTCTGAAAAAGCTGAATTGCAAAAAGTAGAATTTAAGAATGATCCATCAATTAAAATTAGAGATAAGGATATATTGGTTTTACTTTTGATTGCCGTTGAGCCTGGTGTTAGAGGGATTCATCGACTTAATTTAATTTTGGACAGAGCTTCATTCCCGTTTGAAGTTGGGTTGAGTTTGAAGAAGCTATTGGATCTGGAATACATCTCAGTAGAAAAACATTATGATGATACTAATAGAAGTCCGGTAAAATATGTCCCTACTGAAAAAGGAGCAAAATATTTAGATGCTCAATTGAATGAAGAAAAGATGATTCAGTATGTTAAATCAATGGACAATCCGGATTTCTTACTTGAGCTTACAACTGCGATATTAAAAAAGAAACGCGCTGAAGATTTAAAATGAAAAAACTATTTAATCTCTTTAGAAATAAAGAAAAAGAGCTTCAGGAAGCAAAACAAAAAGTGATTTCCGATTTAGAAACAAAGGGAATAAAACTTTTGTTGAGCGCTTTGAAAAGTGATGAAGTTTATTCTGAAATTATTTTAGAAAGACAAAAGAAAGGAAGTTTTAATGGTGATGATAATATTTCATGGCTGGCTTTTTTGCAAACAACAAAGTTGCATACTTCCGCCGATAAAGAGGAGTTGCTCAGCTTACTCGATAACAAAGAATATGAAGATCAGAGACGAGATATTTTGTGCTGTTTGTCTAGTGTTTGCAGCAATAGCAACGATCGTGAATTGTTTTTCTTTTTATTAAAAATTATTGAAAAGGAAGAAGAGGAAAGTACAGTAGTTTCTGTTTTGTCGAGATTGGATGACTTTAAAAAAGACAAGGATTTAAATATTGAATTCATAAAAAATTTAGTAGTGCATGGTACGAGTGACATTAGAAGAGCTGCTATTAAAGCCTTGCAAAATTCAGAAGATCCTGCCGTAGAAGATCTTTTGTTAAGTGAATTTAAGTGTAGCGACAAGATCACCCAAATTGAAATTTGTGCTACATTGAATACAGTTGGAACAATAAAATCTCTTCCCGTAATGAAGGCAGAATATAAAAAAACAAAAGATCGCGCGCTTCGGATGTTGATAGAAATTACAATAGAGAGAATTGAAGAAAAACGTCAATAAAAAATCAATGGGCATTTTTTCCAAAATAGCAACGTGGCTGGTCATTATTTTATGCGCTCCTGCGTTTTTCCTCGTTGTTTTCACTATTTGGATGACGGGTCCTAAGGATGGATTATTGATCCTGTTATATTTTATGGTGTTGCCTTTTTCATTGTTTCTCTCTCTTCCTTTTCTCGAAACACACAAAGTATTTTCTTGTATTTCCGCTCCGCTTTTATTGATAGCCCTTTATTACAATGTGTCCTTTATTTATGATGGCTTTTTCGAGGATCGCCAATTGATTTTTCATCTTGTGGCTGCTGTGATTTTAGTGCTGCTGATCTTTACACTTGTGGGTCTTGTTAAAAATATATTGTCTATAAAGATTAAGGTCAAATGAACACAATATGATTTTCATTATATTTAAGCATTACCTAAAACAGTGTTCACTATGAAAAAAATTGTCCTTGTCCATTTAATCCTCTTTTGTTTTTTAGTGAGTGCAGTCGCACAACAACCGGCTACTTCAATGTTGATTGAAGATTTTGAAGATGGGAATTCTCAAAATAGTTTAGGAGGATACTGGTATAGTTTTAACGACAATCAAGGCGGTGGTAAAAGCACTTTGCAGCAAGCATCGTGGCAACAAGGTTTTGTAAAAACTGGAGGTTATGAATCCGCGGGAATGTTCCATCTCGATGTTGTTTTGGATAAGGGCAGCTATCAGTGGGATCCCTATTATGCTGTTGGAACAGCGGTATCAAAAACGGGTGCTGTAAATCCATCGGCCTTTGCAGGCATATCTTATTGGCACAAAGGAGTAGGGCATGAACTTCGTGTAGAAACCAGTGAAATAACGGATTATGATTATTACTCGGCTCCGGTGCCTGCGCATTCCGACTGGACTTTAGTAACCATTGATTTCTCCATGTTAATGCAGGCCGGCTGGGGAAAAAAGGAAAAACTCAATTTAGATAATTCGATAAAATTGGTTTGGAATGCCAATAAAACTTCAGGGATTTTTGAAATAGATGAAATCCGTTTTGTAAAAGAAATTAAGTATGTCAAAGAAAATAACATGGTCATTCTGCCCGCAGAAATTCCGGCCGCTGTTCTCTTAAAAGGCAATGTATCCAGTGCGTTGAATGACTTGTCGAAAAAATATTTAAGCAAAGGAATGAATTTGCAGAGCTGGGCCGAAGCAGAGAAAATTAAATCTGCCAACCCGAAGGATTGGAAGTACAATGAAGCAATAATAAAACTGCAAGCCGATCAGGGTTTATTAGGAATTCGCTTTCCGATTGATTTGGATTTGTATGTTGTTGACCGACTCAATGTTTTAAATGGTACGCAAAAGAAAATAGAAATAGAACCTCTGTTATATACTTTGCTGGATTCTATGAATGTGTGGACAAAGCGTTACGGCTTATCCTTAACAATTGATTATCACGCTTACGATGGAAGTTACAATCGCGCTGCATCTAAAGATCCTAAATTCCGTGCGGCACTGTCTTCTTTATGGCGTGTAATCGCAGTACATTTTATCACAGAAAAACGCGAAGATCTTTTCTTTGAATTGACGAACGAGCCTTGTTTAAGTTTGCCCGAAGGAGAATTTATTGATCAGGCCGATTGGACTTTGCTCGCTCAAATGATGATTGATTCTATTCGTAAAACAGATAAAACGCGTCCCATTATTTTTGGTGATACCAAGTGGTACAGTCTGGATGAATTAATTAAAAATAAACCGCTAAAAGATAAATATGTGATTTACTCTTTTCATATGTATGATCCTTTTGTGTTTTCGCATCAGGGCGCGTCATGGGCCAATATGGGAAGTTTAAAAGGCATTCCTTTTCCCTACTCGCCCGAACGCTGGTCTACTGAATACCGCGACTTCGGCGTTAGCGACGGAACACCGCAATGGGTGAAAGACAACATGAAAAAATATTACCAGGAAGGAAATAAACAATTCATAAAAAACAGATTGGCTAAAGTGAAAAACTGGGCCTTCGACAATCAGGTGCCGTTGATTTGTAACGAGTGGGGCGCCTACCCGAAATCGGCTAAAATTGAAGACCTGAATGCCTACTTCAAAACCATGGGTGAAATTTTTAGTGAGATGGACATCTCCTGGCAAGTGTGGTTCGGTATCATGGATTCAGAAAATAAATTACTGCCCGGAATGGCAGAGGCTTTGGATTTGAAAAAGAAGTAATATGAATAAAGACATTCAGAAATACAACGACGCGCAATCTCCTGCCGACAGAGAGATTTGCAATGTGCTCGCTCAGGAAATCAGCAAAAATTTTCCTGATGCAGAAAATAAAATCTGGCATGCACATCCTGTTTGGTTTCTGGATGGAAATCCGATTGTGGGCTACAGTAAATTGAAAAACTCTGTTCGCTTGTTGTTCTGGAGCGGTCAGTCATTTGAGGAAGAATCTTTGCAAAATGAAGGAAGTTTCAAAGCTGCTGAAGCGCGTTATACTTCGGTGAAAGAAGTGAAGAAAACCGACTTGAAACGCTGGCTTAAAAAAGCCGAAAGCATTCAATGGGATTATAAAAACCTGATTAAAAGAAAAGGAGTTTTGGAGCGCTTGAAATAAAATATTTCACCTCATAGTTGCTAAAATAATTACTGTTCGAAACATAGCGAACTTCACACCCAATAAGTCCTTGCGAGAATTTTGTACTCAAAATTGAAGCAATCTCATTGTTGTTTTATATAAAGGGACAGATACCGCTATGGCGTCTGTCCCTGTTTTACTGCACATAAGAGGAGTGTTATTCAAAAACTACTTTCTGAATTTCTTTTGTTCCATTGATTTCAAAAAGCACAAAATAAATTCCTGTATTAAGATAAGGAGCGGGAATTTTAACTGTGCTGCCATAAGAACCGGCTGCAAATTCACGGTTCACTAAAGTTCTTCCCTGATAATCCATAATTTTTACATTCATCTCCTGAGTATTGTCAGTTATCTGAAATTGCAAAATATTGTCTTCCGCCGGATTGGGATATAAAGTGATTTTTGAATTCACGTTTTTTACTTCTTGCACTACATTATTTGTTGGATCATATTGCGTTGCAGTGTTTGGAACTGTGAAAGCCCCACCGCTTGGACCTGTATTCCCAGTAGCCACCACACCATAATAGCTGGTACCTACAGTGTAAGGATACTCAGGTGTTCCGCTATTATCTGTAGTTACAAAATAAGCATAGGTGCCATTCGGATATTCAGGAGTAATGCAGTAGCGTCCGTTATGTTCATCCAGGTCACCATAGCTTGCTGTGTAGGTATAATCTTCAATGAAATAGCCTGCTGAGTAAACAGACATAGCTGGACCGCTTGTTCTGGTGGTAGCTGTTGTCAATTTATAGCTGCTTCTCATTCTTTTTATTGCTCCGCTACCATCTGTATTAGTGTATGCGAATGCTCCATAAATAGGATAACCATCGAAAGCATAACCAATGATTGGAGAGTGTTGTGATGTAGCAGAGGTATCGTATAAGCAAACCGGATTAACATGATGGTGATACATACCTGATGGATCGCCATGTCCTAAACATCCATCAAAAGTTTGATATTCTCCAACATAAGCATTTCTATTCCAGGTTCCTGATCCATGATCAAGGGTGCTTGTTCCATTGTTCCAATAAAAACCATCGCGTGCATTGTAAATAGTAACACCGTTCGACCAAACACCAATTGCTCCAAAATCGGTACTTGTTGCTGTTCCTGTGTTTTGTGCCGGATTCAAAGTCATTTTATATACTTTGTTTTGTTCGGTAGGAGCGTTGCCCGCGTATGGACCAATATTATACACCGGAACACAATCGGTAGTAATGTAAGCATCGCTGCTCGAGTAATAAACACTTTCAACATTGGCAAGGATAGTTCCGTAGGCGGCAGGACTGCAGCCCGAACAGTTAAATCCTGTTGCGCCATTGGTGTTGATTACCCAAGAGGTAATCGTCGGACTTGTTTGTCCGATAGCAGATCCGGCAATAATGCCGAATAGTAAAAAAGCTAAAAGATTAGTTTTCATTTCGTAGTAGTTTTAGTAGTTGCAGATGTAAAGTAAAGCAGTGGCGCTTTGTTTTGTGTTACAGAATTTTTTCAAATAAGTATAAAATTTCCTGCAGCGTTGACGAAAACAGAATCTTACACAATATTTTCAAAATTTCAGTATACTTTTTCCGCCAATAAATCGTCTATTTATTAGAGATCACCTTTAAAAATTTTTAGCTATGGGATTACTGATATTAAATGACGATAAATCCTTTTTGGACAAAGCAAAAAGATATTTTTTCAAAAGAGGATTCCAAATTCATTTGGGGGACAATGGTGTGGATGGCTTGGTTTATATCGTAAACTACCAACCCGACGCCATCATCACTAATGTAAATCTCAATGCCCTGAGCGGAATAGATTTATACTGTTTGGTAAAAAGTAAAAGTAGTTTTTCGGGAAAATTTTATTTTATCAGCGAGAAGAATGATGATGAAGAATTTGATTTTTATAATGAGCGACATAAAATTTATTCAGAGAAAACGGTTTTTAATAGGATTTTGCCGTTGTTATTTCAGACCTAAGAGTTGTGAGGGTATCCTTTGGTAAAATAGATAAAATGTGCGGCAGAGTAAACTCAAGTATTATTTGAAAAGGAAATGTGAATTCTTACTTTTACAGCGGATAAGATGAAAAAGAAAAATTTTATGAAAAAACTATTTACCCTCCTTTATTTATCGCTTGTATTGTTTTCCTGTCACAGTGCGGCCGAAGAGGTCAATGCTTCGGCCGAAGCGAAGAAGAAAATTTTCAGCGAGGTATTTAATGAAAAAAATATAGGCAGTCAATCCTTTGAAATAAATCCTCTGCGGGATACTTTGTTATTGGGAAAAAAAGGAACGAGAGTCAGGATTTACGCCAATACTTTTGAAAGCGAAAAAGGAAATTCTATAACAGGTGCTGTAACTATTGAATTGAAAGAAGCTTTGTCGCCTGCTGATTTTGTGTTGGGAAATTTGACTACTACTTCCAAAGAAGGATTTTTGCAGAGCGGCGGAATGGTATACATCAATGCCACTTCCGGAAAAAATAAATTGAAAATATCCGACGATAAAGAGATTGGTTTTTTTGTTCCGGCTGATTCTGTGAATGAGAATATGAGTATTTATGAAGGACAGAAAAACGATAGTTCTATTGTATGGAACAATCCGGTTCCGATTGCTAATCAGGAAGCAAAACGTTTGGAACAATCTTATAAAGTAGTTTGGTATCGCGAAAAAAGCTATACCGGAGAAGACATTACAAGTTCTTCAGAAAAAGTATTGGGTCCGGAATATGATGCATTGACCAATTGGTTTTTTTATCGTGAAGACCGACAAAAAGGAGACACTTTTCATCTTAAAAATTATTATGTAGAAATCACCAATTATACTAAGGATTCAGTGGCCATGCGCGAAAGTGGCAGCGGCTTATTCATTCAGGAGGTTGTAAAAAGAAAAGGAGAAAATCATTTTATCAGCGACTACAACACTGATTACATTTTCTCGGTGAAAAAACTGGGTTGGGCCAATATTGACAGGTTATATGACGACCCAAGATCAGCGCCGATGAATTTAATCGTTACGGTTTCCAATGAAGCTGAATTCGACTATGTATACAGCACCATGATTTTACCAAAAGAGAAAATGCATATTCCGGGATATCAGAGAAAAGACAGCAATTTTGGTTTTACGCACGATGATAGCGAAGAGCTGGTTTTACCAATAGGTGCAGAGGTAACGCTTTTCTTAACGGCCTATCAGGGAGAAACGCCTTATTTTTTTATCCGCAAAATAGTGCTGAAGAAAGACCAAAAAATTTCCTGTGAATTGCAAGCAAGTAAACCGGAGGATTTTAAAAAGAAGATAGAGGAAGGATTGTAGAAAAGTAAACTTATGTTGAATGACTACCCTTTTCTTACTGCTATTGGTATAGTTATTTTAACTCGTCCATTTACTGTGTTTGTTCATGAATTCGGACATGCGCTCCCCTTGCTATTTTTTACAAAAGATAAGGTCACGGTTTTTTTAGGTTCGCATGGAGATAAATCAAATAGTTTTAGAATTAAAGTTGATTTGTTGGAAATTTGGCTTTTAAAAAATCCCTTCATATGGAAGTCGGGACTTTGTATTCCTCCCAAAAAAGAAATCTCTATTAATAAGCAGATAATTTATACTCTTGCGGGGCCAATTGCTTCTTTAATATTGGCATTGATTGCGGCTTTTCTGGCATATTACTTTGACTTTTCAAAAATTGGAGGATTTGCCATTTTTGTTTTTTTCATCTCCGCCATCTTTGATTTATTTCACAATTTAACTCCTAATAAAAGGCAAATTGTATTGAATGATGGTACGGTAACATACAATGATGGAGCTCAACTAGAATTCCTTTTTTTCTTAAAAAGAATTTCGCGAGATAAAACAAATCCAATCCAATTATATCATGAAGGAAAATATGCTGAAGCGGCGGAATTGTTTCAAATAATTTTACAGAGAGCAGGACATCACCGCGAATTCATATATGGATTAGCACTGAGTGCCTTATTACAAATTGGTGATTATAAACAAGCGAAAATAATAGGAGATGAATATTTAAAATTAAGTCCTAAAAACACCAATGATTATGTGAATATTGGTTTAGCTAATTCATTTCTTGATTTTCATGAAACAGCTCTCGAATGCTATGAAAAGGCATTGGAAGTAAACGCTGAAAATATTTATGCGCTAAATAATATAGGATTTACCTATAACAACATGGGGAAATATGAGGAGGTGATTCAACTCATGAATAAACTAATTTCCATTGATGCCAATTTTTCACATGCATATAGCAACAGAGGATTGGCAAAAATAAAAACAGGAATATTCGACGGCGGATTGGAAGATTTAAATCATTCTTTAAAATTGGATGCTAAAAATGCCTATGCATACAGGAACATAGGGATTTATCATCTTGAAAAAAATGAAAAAGAAGAGGCTTTGAAAAATTTTAAAAAAGCAAAAGAATTAAATACAAATACTTATAAAATTGATGAACTAATCGCCTTTTTATGAAAAAATATTTTGTCTTTACAGGATTATTAATGGTGTTAATTTTCGCGTCGGCTTTTTCAGTTTCTTCTGATTGTGAAGATTTGCAGAAGGAAAATTTAGAATTTCGTCGGAGAATTCATAGTGTTTCCAGTGATGTGAAAACTACGTTGATTCTTCTGTCGGATACTTTGAAGCCGACAGTTCCTAATGTTGATGAAGATCCGGTTTTGGATGAGTTTAGAAGAGTTAAAGCTGATCTATGGCGACTTCGTGTTGGAATAAGAGAACTCAAAAAGAAAAATTCCGAATTGCTTTTAGAAAATGATTCTTTGAAAACGAAACACTAAAAAAACAGGAACAGCGATCATTTATTTAAAATGGTCGCTGTTCCTATTTTATTTTAAAACCTAATCTTTCAATACCACACGAATCGCTTCCTGTTGAATGCCGCACTGTATTTTTACAAAATAAATTCCGCCAGAAAAACCTTTCAGATCCATAGGTATTTGCTGGTTTCCATAAATAGCTTTTTGTTCATTGTATATTGTTTCTCCCAATATGTTTTCAACCTTCAGCGTAGCCAAAATATTTTTGTCGCTGTTGATTTGCAATGTAAAGGTCCCATTGTTCGGATTAGGATAAAGCGTCACTTCATTAAGAGAATTGGAATGAATACCTGTAATCAATCCTGCATTGAAAGCAAAATTCGATTTGATAGAAGTATAACCTCCGCCTAATGTTTGTTCCATTTTAAGCGCCGGTGGTGCAGAAGGAGTACAGGTTGTTGCTTGTATTTCTAATTGATAATAAATAGATCCTGTGGGCGCAGCGTTATCGGTATATGAAGTAAAACTGCCCGATATTGAAGTTAACAAAGACATGGCGGTGGAATCGGTACCACGATAAATATTGTAAGTCGCAACGCTAACACCGCTGTAAGGAGTCCATATCAAGTTCCAGGTATTGTCGTTAATCCCTTTGTTAATAGTAAGGTGAATGGTTTTGTGTGCACCGGTCATTGCTGTTACAACACCGTTTTTGTACTTAATCGACATTCTGTAGTTGTAGGCCTGTTGCGTTGGAAAAGAGTTATTGTCGGTAAATACACTCAAATCTCCCAGCGCAAGATGTCCTGCCTGATCAAATTGATTGGTGATATTTCCTTCGCGGTGAATGAGGAAACTATCGATATTAGTGGTGTTGGAAGGTTTTTCAAATATCACCTGGTTTTTGCCTGAAATAGCATCTGCCGTCACCATACAAATTTTAAAATCAATCACACTCAAAACAGCTGTAGAAGAAGTCACTGTACCGGCGCATGCATTGTTTAATTTACAACGGTAAATATATCCGTTCAGGGTGTTGCTCACATTAGATATTTCCAGTACATCTTCAGTAGCACCGCTGTAAGTTGAATTGTTGGAAACAACAGTATATCCGCTTCCTTTATTTACTTCCCATTGATAAGTAACATTGGTACCGCTGTGTTTTACCGAAAGAGAAGTATTGGTGGTTAATATGGCAGTAGTTGCTTTTGGTTGAGTGGTGATGGGAATATTCAGAGAATTAACCGTTAAATAAGCTCCATTGGTAAATACAGTATCGTAACAAAGTTCTACAATACCGCAGCGATAAGCATAACCATTAAAGCTTGCAGGAGGTTGCAATATAGGCAACATATTTCCGGCATGAGGAGAACCGTAATAAGGTTCATTTTCAGGAATGGTTTGAAATCCATTTCCTTTGTCTACCTGCCATACAAATGCTCTTTTCGGACCGGAAGCGTTACACGACAAATAAGTGGTCCCATTTTGGTTTTCGCAAACAGCTACTGATTGCGGATGTGCAGTGATGGCACTTGGAGAGTAAGCTGCAATACCACTGTAATTGGTGGTATCGGCCACCGGACAAGCTGAACTCAGCACGCAACGGTAACGGTCGCCATTCATATTGTTGTTAAGATTGATGGTTAACAGTCGTGTTTGAGTTCCGCTGTAAGTAGCATCGTCAGCTATATTGGTAAATGCTCCGTGATTTATGCTTGCCTGCCATTGATAACCCGTAACACCATCGCCTGTGATGCCCATGGTATCGGAGGTTTGTTGACAAATAACAATGTCGTTTGGTGTGCCTATGTTGGTAACACATTGCGCATTCAAGGCAAAAGCCAAACAAGAAAGCAAAGCGGAGAGTAATAATTTTTTCATAATTCCGGGATTAAATAGATGTTCTTTACAAGTTGCTGCGAAAATAATGTAAAATAGTTATAGGGCGCAAGTTCAATTTTAGGGTGTTGTAGTAAAAACCGGAGCCTCCTTCGTAGTGTCAGATTTCAAATCTGACACAAAACTTAGAGCGATTTTCAAAGGCAATTTGAATCCGCCTTACAATGTTTAGAATTTGATATTATCGCAACGATGAAGCGGGAAATTCAGCAAGTAACAACTCAATTGAAAATGTGGTGGTGGTGATGAAAAACGGTCCGTTATTAGTTTATGGTGACATATCCTTAAAAAACAAAGAAGTAGTGGAAGAGAAGCGTTCAAAAGTAACTGCTTTTTGTAGATGTGGGGATCGACAAACAAACCTTATTGCGACGGCTCTCACGTTAAAATTTCTTTTGAAGGGTAAATTTCTTTTTAAAAGCAACCAATTGTTTTCGCCGCAGTCTTTAGTCTAATACTATTAAATGTTTTTTATGAATCAGGGATCTATTTTGTGTTTTTTACTTTTCATACATGCTTCGCTTTCTTATGCGCAAACACCTGATTACAGCGAACACATTGCGCCAATAGTTTATAAAAATTGTTCTTCTTGCCATCGTTCTGGTGGTATAGCGCCTTTTTCGTTAACGTCATATACTCAAGTTAAAAATCATGCGAGCGGAATATCCAATGCAGTGAGTTCGGGCATTATGCCACCATGGTCGGCCGATACCAACAGTGTGCGCTACGTGCACGAGAGAGCTTTAACGCAAAGTGATGTTCAAAAAATTGTTGATTGGGTGAATGGCGGCACTCCCGAAGGAAATCCTGCTTTAGCGCCTAAACCACCCGTATACAACACCAACTATGCTTTAGGGAATCCCGATTTACAAGTTAAAGCGCCTCTATACAAAAGCAAAGCTTCGGTTAAAGACGAGTATGTTTGCTATTCAATCCCCACCAATTTAAATGTCGATAAATGGGTAAAAGGCATTGAAGTAATTCCTGGAAATTCTTCCATGGTACACCATTGCTTGGTGTATATTGATGAAGCAGGAACCTATCCTACTGACACGATCGGTGGTGATTGTGGCGGACCAACTTCATCTATTTTACTTGGTGAATTTACGCCTGGATCCATTCCACATTTCTTTCCTAACGACAACTTCAACAAGTTTGGTGTTAAACTAAAAGCCGGTGCAAAGTTGGTTTTAGCCATGCACTATCCATTGGGCTCATACGGAAAATTAGATAGCACCAAAGTGAACTTGCATTTTTATCCTGATGGCAGTTCAGGACTTAGAGAAGTTTACGCAGCATCGGTACTTTCCAACTGGAGTTTTTGTATCGCTGCCAACACCAAAGACACTGTATATGCCGAGTATCCTGCAGCCGGAAAATCGTTACCTGCTAAAATATCTGTTTTGGGCGTGTTTCCTCACATGCATTTGTTGGGTAAAGAAATGAAAACCTGGGCGATCACCCCTACCAATGATACCATTGATTTGGGCAATATTAATAAGTATGATTTCGAGTGGCAAGGATTTTACACCTATCGCAAGCTGCAAATTTTACCGCTGGGATCGCGAATTTATGGATCGGCCATTTATGAAAATACCTCCGCAAACACCAACAATCCTAATTCTCCTATAAAGCAAGTTTGTGCTGGCGAAAATACCAGCGATGAAATGTTTTTAATATTTTTTCAATA
This sequence comes from Flavobacteriales bacterium, assembly GCA_023251095.1. GTDB lineage: Bacteria > Bacteroidota > Bacteroidia > Flavobacteriales_C > JAHEZL01. The sequence goes on along the minus strand of JAHEZL010000017.1, from coordinate 62,127 downwards.
CATGTTGTACACTGCCAACGATGAAAATATAGATATTGAAAAAATGGTTGCTGATCAAGACGCAACAAGTGGAGTGCGATTTATTGATGTGAACAGTTTAAACGCGTTCCCTAATCCAATCCGAAGCAATGAGTATTTGCAGATTAACGCACCTAATGACACTTATGCTTTAACGGTGGTAGATGTGAACGGAAAAGTATTGTTGTCGCAAAACATTGTGCACAGCAATGCTGGGCCGTTGAGTATTGCTCAACATTTTGATGCAGGAATTTATTTTATTTCTTTACAAGCGAGTACCCAAAATTATGTGACTAAAGTGGTGGTGGTGGAGTAATGCAAAGCTCACTTAGGTAGCTGTAATGCAAATCTTCAGCATAAAAATTAATTAGTACAAATATGGTAAGTAAGTACCATAATTGTACTAATTGAAAACCTACAGTAGTGTCAGATTTTAAAATCTGACACTAAGCTTAAAGCGATTTGTAATCGCAATTTTAATCTTTATAAAGGTATTGCAAATGCCTAAAAAAATAGTCAGATTCGCTGCTCCGCCTCGCAAAGTTTAAGCGCAGTGTAACTTTGCGAAACTACGTATTTACGTGGAAGTTTTCAACTTCCTTTTTCTGCAAGAAAAACAATTTTATTATGTTCCTTCTGCGAAGGAAAAAAGCTGAAAGCTTCTAAGCTCATTCGTGAAATCACCAAGTTCGCTGCGCTAAACTTGGTGAGGCGGGGTAAACTCTACCTTCTTTATAAAGAAGCTTTTTCATAAATCTTGCAATTTAACTTCCGCCTCGTAAAGTTTAGTGCAGCGTAACTTGGTGAGGCGGGGAACCGCGCACTAGACTAAATTTATTGTATTACTATTTTCTGTGTATTGATGATTTGATTGTTTAACATCACATTCAAAAAATAAATTCCACTCTGCAAATCTCCTTGTTCAATCACGGTTTGTTTTCCTGAAAATACTATTGATCTCATTTGTCGACCTGTGATATCAATGATATTCACTGTAGTGTTGTTTAAGGATTCGTGAAATAAGAGGGAAGTTTCTCCGGTGAAAGGGTTGGGATAAACCAATACTTCTGATGTAGGTTTTGATAGAGGCTCTGTGGCTGTTTGAATATCAGGACTAAAAACTTGTATTCGATTGTCGCCCCATGAACCAACATAAACATTTCCTGCCTTATCAACTGCTATTCCTGAAGGGCCGTAATTAAATTGTCCGTCACCCGTACCTTTGCTTCCCCATTTTGTGACAAAAGTGCCGCTTGAGCTGAATTTCTGAATGCGATAATTTCCGCCCTCGGTTACATATATGTTTCCTGCTGTGTCAATAGCGATTCCTGCCGGACTTTTAAACTGGCCATTGCCAGTACCATTGCTTCCCCATTTAGATACGAATGTTCCGTTGGCATTAAATTTTTGAATTCTCGAGTTGCCCGCATCAACAACGTAAACATTACCTACTTTGTCAATGGCCATTCCATTTGGCATATTGAACTGTCCGTTCCCCGATCCTGCTGTTCCCCATTGGCTGATATATGTACCTGATGAAGAAAATTTTTGAACACGATTGTTCACTAACTCCGCCACATATACGTCTCCTGACGTGTTGTTGATAGCTATACCTGTTGGACTTTTAAATTTAGAATTTCCTATGCCCCATGATCCCCATTGTGTAATATAAGTTGCATTTAAATCGAATTCTTGTATGCGGGCATTAGATTCATCAACTACATAAATATTTCCTGAAGATGTAATGTTTAATCCCGAAGGAAAATAAAACTGTCCGTTGCCGGTACCATATTTTCCCCACTGCATAATAAAATTTCCTGCTGCGTCAAATTTTCTAATTCGGTCATCCGCAAAATTTATCGCATATACATTATTGGAACTGTCTAATGCGAGACCATTTCCAAATAGTGCGTTATATGTGGTATCACTAATTTTCCATTGACGCATATAACTATAGGTTTGTGCATTCAATTCTAAAAGCCCAAGCAAGAACAATAACAGAAATTTTGTTTTCATAAATAAGTTTTACTGAGAATAAATAACTTCCAGATCCAGTTGCCAAAAGTAAATTAATAATAAATATAGCGCAAGGATTTATTGGATGTGAAAATGGAAATGCAGCCTCAGGGTGGTAGGGGTTTGTTGAATCACCAAGTTACGCTGCGCTAAACTTGGTGAGGCGGGCGTGAGACGGTATTATTCATTGCATTTATCCTCTTCAATACCATAGCAAATCCAAACACTATCTTTATTAAAGACATAGTAACTTCTCTCTACCTCATTGTTGCACTCACTAATTAGTGTGTAACTATTCCCATGAATACTTTTTACAACTGATACACTAGCAATAGTCTGCAATCCTTGTATTTCAGGAAAGAAATCTAGGGTTTTAATATTAATAGTGTCAAAAGGATTTTCAGGTATTGGAATTTTCTTGAAAAGAAAATGATTGAAAGGGATCTCTTTTATACTTGAGTTTTCAAATGAAGCAATAACCGTTTCGTTACTGTTATTTTCACCACATGAGAATAAAAATAAAAGACATAATATGTTGATAAAAATCACTCTCATAATCTCACCACCAACCCCGTCTTCAAACTCTCCAAAACCTTAAAAGTCACTTTCGATACAGCATACAACTCCTCAAAACTAATTGCAGGTTTTCCAGATTTTATCGCTTCAGCGAAAGCTTCGAATTCTCCTTTAAAGCCTTTGTCCTGGTTGGATGATTTCGTGCGGTTTTTAGAAGATCCTGCGAAGATGGTGAGTTCACGATAGTTGTCCATTTGCATAGCAATGTTAGGCGCAAATACTTCGATGAACTCTTTTGGTAATTGTCCGTTACCGAACGCGAAATAATTGATGGTAGCGGTTGATCCATTTTCAAAAGAAAGCACAACACTCACGTTGTCTTCATCGGGAATAGATTGATCGGGTTTTTTAACTGAACTTGCATATACAGAAACTGGTGTGCTTCCTGCCAGGAACAAACAAGTATCCACAAAGTGACAGAGCTCTCCTAAAATTCTTCCGCCGCCCACAGTTGGATCTTGTATCCATGAATTGAGTGGAATTACTCCAGCATTGATTCTGTAAGAGACAGAGACAGGCAAGGTGCCAATAGCGGTTTTCATGCGCTTAACGAGCGGAGAAAATCGGCGGTTGTAGCCAACTTGTAAAATTGGTTTTTTATTGAGTGCGTTGTATTTTTCTTTGATTAATTCCAGTTCACCTTCATCAATGGTGAGTGGTTTTTCCACAAAAACATTTTTCGCTTTTTCAATAGCACGGATTACTTTTTCGCCGTGATCGTTGTGGCGCGTAGTGATGAAAATAGTATTGATGTCGTTGTGCTGAATCAACTCATTTGCATCGGTAGTGATGAATTTGAAATTGTATTTTTTTCCTGTGGAATGTGCCGATACACCGGTAGCGGTACAAACTCCTGTAAGGTTGAATCCGCCTACTTTTCCGAGGTTTGGAAGAATAACACCTTTGGTAAAATTTCCTGCACCAATCAATCCAACATTGATTCCTGTAGCAGAAACCGAGTTGGTGTTCATTGCAATTGGTTTGCGACTGTCGGTAGCGGCTTCGTTGTATTTCAATACAATGCCGAGGTAATATTCTTTTACTTTTCCTTCGAGAAGATCGTAAGCATCCAAAGCTTTGTCGAAGCCAATGCGGTGCGTGAGCAATTTTTGCGGACTCACTTTTCCTTCTTCCACCAATCCTAAAAATGCTTCAAAGTTACGTTGCTCTGTCCAGCGAACGTGCGCAAAAGGATAATCAATTCCTTGTTCTTCGTATTGAGCATCGTATCTTCCCGGACCGTAAGCCATCGACAATTTCAGCTCCAGTTCTTTTTTGTAGTAGTATTCGCGCGGAATATTCATACCCACCAATCCAACAATCACCACGCGGCCTTTCATGCGGCAAATTTCACCGGCATCGGCAACAGGCTGGTCGCTGGAGGTAGAAGCAGTGATCACTACAGCATCCACACCGCGGCCATCGCTGAAATTTTTGCAGGCCTGAATTAAGTCTTCGGGTCCGCAAACCGCATCAGCGCCGAGTTCTTTAGCTAATTCTAATTTTTTAGGATCGAAATCGGTTCCAATCACTTTACAGCCATTTGCTTTGAGTAATTGAACTGTGAGTTGTCCCAATAAACCTAAACCAATTACAGCAATACGTTCGCCTATCATCGGCGCCGTTTGTCGAACGCCTTGCAGCGCAATAGCCCCAACCGTCACGAAAGCAGCTTCTTCATCAGAAATTTTTTCGGGAACTTTTACCAATAAATTTCTTGGCACGTAATTGATTTCACTGTGGTTGGCATAACCCGCACCACCGCAGGCAACACGGTCGCCAACAGAAATTCCTGTTACATTTCTTCCTACTTCCAGTACTTCACCAACGCAGCTGTATCCCAGTGGAATGGGAGTATCTAATTTTGTAAAAACTTTTTCAAGCGTATTTTTTATGCCTTCCTGTTTCATTTTGGTGATGACTTGTTTCACCAAATCCGGACGCGCTTGCGCTTTTCCGAGGAGGGATTTTTTGGCCAGGTCGACAATCATTTTTTCGGTTCCTGCCGAAACCAAAGATGATTTTGTGCGGATCACTACACCATTGTCGCCACATACAGGGGCAGGGACCTCAAAAATTCCGAGTTCTCCTGTTTTATAGGATTGAATAAGTTGTTTCATTTGGCGAATTTAAGATTTTATAGGATAGGATAAAACTATGTATTCTTAGTACTGGCTTACAGCAAACAATTTTACTATATTTACCTCATTATATGAGTACAAAAGAAGCCATATCACAAGGAGGTCCAATTCTCGGTTTTGAGAAATGGCGCACCAAGTATGAGAAGGATTTCCCTACTTATATGGATCGTTTGCTTGCTCAACTTAAAACAAAAATGCCCGATATTGTGAAGTTAGGGATTGAAGAGGGGTATATTCAAAAAAACATTATAGAAATTTTAGAGAATGAAAAATCTAACCATTCTCGCCGGCCCTAATGGCGCTGGTAAATCTACCTGCACAGAGTATTTTTTAAAACAAAACATTTTGCCTTCTGCGCCAGTTAATTTGGATGATTTGAAGAAATTGATTGATCCTTCGCAATTACCAGATGATATCTTAAGATTCCAAAGAGAAGAGGATAAGAAATTGGATGAATTATTTCGTGAGCTGTACATGAAGAAAATTGCTTCTGAGGTAGATTTTTCCTACGAATGTAATTTACGTGAAGATCAGTTGAAACCAATACCATATTTTGAAAAGGCAGGATATTCAATAAACCTTATTTATTTATCTTTAAATGACATTAAACAATCTGAAAACAGAGTTGCTGAAAGGGTTTTACAAGGAGGACATAATATTAGTAAGTCATCAATAAAAGAGAATTTTGAAGAAGGATTAAAGGTTTTAGATTTAACTTTTCAGGATTGGAATTCAGTTTTAATCATTGATAATTCGTCAGACATGCTTTCCTCAATTTTTATGAAGGATAAAAAGCTTGTTTATAAATTCAATTTGCCTGATTGTATCAATCGAAAGAGTACTCCAAAACTTTATAAATTTTTGAAATAATGAGCACAACCACAATTTTAATATTATTGATCATTGGCTTGATAGCCGGACTTTTTAGCGGCATGATAGGTGTAGGCGGAGGAATAGTGATAGTCCCTTGCCTGGTTTATTTTTTAGGAATGAACCAGCATTCGGCACAGGGAACCAGCTTGGCAATGATGCTTTTGCCGGTTGGAATTTTAGGGGTGATGAATTATTACAAGGGAGAAGCAATAGATATTAAATATGCGCTTTTATTGGCGCTTCCTTTTGTGGTCGGCGCTTTTTTCGGATCAAAATTTATTTTGAATATTGAAGAGGGGATGGTGAAAAAAATATTTGCGGGAGTGATGATGGTGGTGGCGGTGAAGATGATGTTTTTTGATAAATAATTAAATCCCTCTGCCTGCGCACAGAATTCCTCCGCACCTCCCTTTTTCAAAGGGAGAAGTGCAGTACTCATGCATTTTCAGGAAAAGCTTTTCAGGGAATGGGCCTCTCCCTTTGAAAAAGGGAGGTGCGGAGGAATTCTGTGCGGAGGCAGAGGGATTTATACCCCCAACACCTCTTTCAACTTCGCATACCCCGTTCTGCTCAACGGCACTTTAGCGCCGTTTTTCAATAGCGCAACATGCGTTGATTTTTCTGATTGCTCCACTTTTGTGATTTGTTGAAGTTGAACTATGAAGGAGCGGTGCACGCGCAAAAATTCTTTTGGATCAAGCACTTGTTCAAAGTGCGACATCGTTTTCTTTTTCAGCTGGTAGTTGTCCTTGGTGAAAATTTTCACGTAGTCGTCGTAAGCTTCAATGTAAAAAATATCCTGTACGGGAATGATGCGGATATTGGCGCCATTCTTCACCACCACACGATGTTGTTCATCGGGTTGTTGTGGTAGTTTTTCAAGCAAGTTGGCGGTTTTATTATCTGTTTTATTTTGTGTTTTTTGTTGCATCCATTTGTGAATGGCCTTATCGAAACGCTCTTTACCAAAGGGTTTCAGGAGATAATCAATGGCATGAGCTTCAAAAGCTTTGATGGCATATTCATCAAAGGCGGTAGTGAAAATCACAGATGGCGCAGGATCCACGAGTTCCAGCATTTCGAAGCCATTGATTTTTGGCATTTGAATATCCAGAAAAATTAAATCGGGTTGGTGCTGTTGAATGGCTTTCACGCCTTCAAAGCCATCGTTACATTCCTGCATCAATTCTATCTCCGGATGTGATTGAAGATATTCTTTAATGATGCTTCTTGCCAAAGGCTCGTCGTCGATAACTACTGCTTTTATCATAAACTTTGCGGTATTTTAACTGAGGTGATAAAAATATTTTGTTGTGTTTTTGTAGCGAGTAAATCGTTGCGCGCATACAATAAATACAAGCGGCGCTGCACGGAATTGAGTCCGAAACCTGTTCCGTGTTTTGGCTTTGAAGTTTCAGAATCGTAAGGATTTTCAATTTGCACGGAAAGCATGTTATCTTCTGCTTTTGCGGAGATTTTTATGGTAACTTCTCCGATGGTGTCGTAGAGTCCGAACTTAATCGCATTTTCTACAATAGGCTGTAAAAGCAAAGCCGGCAATTTCATTTTTAAACTTTCGTCATCGCAATTAATATCGGTGAGGAGGCGATGTCCGAACCGTACTTTTTCAATTTCAAGATAGAGTTGAAGATGTTGCAATTCTTCGGAAAGCGGTACAACTTGTTGTTCATCTTTTTTGAGCGTGCCGCGCAAAAAATCCGACAATTGATAAATCATTTTTCGTGCTTCTTCCGGTCGGGTTCCAACGAGAGCGCTAATAGAATTTAAGCTGTTGAATAAAAAATGCGGTTGAATCTGTTGGCGCAAATTGGACAATTCAGCTTCACGCAATAAATTTTCGGCGTCGTTTTTACGCGCTTTACTTTCCTGTTCTTCCTTCATTTGGCGCATCAACCAGGAGATTACTCCCATAAAAGAAATCATAAGGAAGGCGTATACAAAACGCAAAGGCAAAGATTTTTCAAGGAAGGCGATATAGTGCTGATTGTCGAAATAAATTTGCGCTAAAATCCAGTTGATCGCCAATGCACAAATGATGGCCAGTGCCAGCGCCCATACAAAACGAAACCAGCGATTTTGTTTATCGGGATTGTAATAACGCGAAGTGATTTCGGTGGTATATCCGCTTAAAGTCAGGAGTACATTTGAAATGGTAGCGTCCACACAAGCCTCACTCCATTCCAATCCCAGTGAATGCAAAACCCAGGTTTGTATCACTATCCAGATGATCCACCAGGCGCCGTAGGTTAAAATCATTTTAGGATATGAGAAACTTGTACTCAAGGAAAGCAGATTTGGCTAAATTTAATAACTCTTTATTTCAATTCCTCCGAAAACAATACTTCCTTTCAATACCAGTATTTTATCAGAATCACCCACCACATCGTTGCGCACATTTCTTTTGTCTTCCATGCCGGCCATGATAGTCTCCATTTCGGATTTTATTTTCCAGTGGGCAGGCACAATTAATTTAATGCCTGCAAACACCTGTGAAATTTCAATTTCTACTCTGCCTTGTATATCGGATTGACTCAGGTTGATTTCAGCGCCGCCAAAAACAACATTGATCTTGCCGCCTTTAAAATCTTTAGAGATTATGTTTTTTTTTACTCCGCTAAAAACAATGTCGGCCTGAATATAATCTTCTGGAGATCCGCCTTCTTCCGAATATTGAAAACGTTTTTGTTCCCAGTGTTTTTCTTTGTGTTCCTCCCAGTTGCGGTGTTTCCACTGGTGTCTTTTCCAGCGGTGGTAATTATGGTACGGCCCACATTTTTTACGTGGTTTAAACAACATCAGCAATCCTACTAAAATAATGGCAGCAGGCCACAGATATTTACTCATTGCCAGTTCGGGAGCAATGTCCTGAGTGATTAAAAATACACCTCCCACCAATACCAGCGGCAACCAGAAAAATTTACGGAAACTATGTTTAAGTGCAACGTGAACGCCTATTGCGATCAGCAACATTTTCCAGGTGAAAACCCATTCCGGAATCAAAGCTCCTGCTTCCTTTGCCATGAACAGGGAGCCGGCAGTAATTATCAGTAAACTGCCTATTATCCTTCCTCTTCTGTGGGTTTTTTCCCACTCCTTCATCATGTCGTCTTCCTGCTTTATTTCTTCTGTTGTCATGTGTTTAATAATTGATATGAAACAAAAATAGCACACAAGGGGAGGCTTCGCAACACTAATTAGGTGAGCCGACGGTACTCGGCGGTGAATGGTGAATATGCAACAATTAAGCCCATTTTAATTTTTTTGCTAGCTGATTTTTCCCTATCTTATACATCCCAAACTACTACTTATGAAAAATAACTATTACTCATTATTGAGCTTACTTTCTCTTACCCTTTTATTTTCCTTTCAAACGCTTACAGCCCAATCTTTGCCTTATCCTGCTTTGGTAGGTTATTGGGAAAACTGGAATACTTTGCCTTTAACTTCCATTGATTCACGCTACAATGTTATAGAGGTGGCTTTTCCACTACCAAGCGGGGGCACCGATTATAACTTTACGCAACTAGATAAAGGGCCGCACAACACCACCACCTTTAAAGCAGGCATTGTTACCTTACAGGGGCAGGGCAGAAAAGTGCTTTTGAGTTTAGGCGGGGCAACAGCTCCTATTTATCTTAACAACAAAAGTGAACGGGCTACTTTTGTAAGTTCTGTAGGAACCTTGTTGACCACTTATGGTTTTGATGGTATTGATTTGGATTTGGAAAGCTCTTCCATGGATTTTACCAATATTAAAATGAGCAACAATACCGATTCAGGTTTGGTCAATATGATTCAGGCGGTGAAAGATATTTTGGCCAATTATCAAACGGCTAAAGGCAAGCGCTGCTTACTCACTATGGCGCCTGAGGTGATGTATGTACAAGGAGGTTATTCCACGCCGTATTATAAGTCGGGGGCGTATTTACCGATTATCAATGCGTTTAAAAACGATATTGATTTATTGATGGTTCAGTTGTACAATGTTGGACAGGGAATAACAGCTTTGGATAATAATGATTACAGCGAATCTAGCGGAGCTGATTTTATTGTTGCCATGACAGAGATGGTACTCAAGGGCTTTACTGCAAGTGAAATGTCGGGAGGTGCCGGCGCCTTTGCTGCTTTACCTGAAAGAAAAGTTGCGGTGGCTTTACCTGCCTGCAGCAATTCTGCCGGGAGTGGATACGTGAGTGCGGCAGTACAAAAACAAGCGATTGATTATTTGAGAGGAGTGGGATCAAAACCGGGTTCTTATACTTTAAAAAAAGCAGGCGGATATCCTGATTTAGGAGGGATGATGACCTGGTCCATCAATGGCGATCTGGCCTGTAATCCTTCCAATGGCTTTGCTTCCAGCTATGCAACTATTTTTAATGGAGTAGGGGTTTCGGTGGCGAAGAATGAAGTTGCATCTGAAATTACTTTGTATCCAAACCCGGCTCAAAAACAAATTACTTTGGATATGGGAAGCAATACTTTGAAAGGTACGGTTTCAGTGTACAATTCTTTGGGTCAGGTGATGTTGCAGAAACAAACCGGCAATGAGCAAAAAATCACCATTGACGTTGCTGATTTTCCTGCGGGAGTTTATTTTATTCAAAGTGGAGGAACGACGCAGAAGTTTATGAAAGTAGATTAGTCTTCTTTTAAAAAGAAGCAAATCGATACTTTTTGTCTTGAAACAAAAAGTATCCAAAAAATTCAAGAGCCAAGAGATGCTGCCACCGCACGAAAATTCTTTCGCGCAAGACCGAAACTGCGTTTCTCCTCTTAATATCAAACCTCTTGGCTCGGGCCTTCGCACGAAGTTAGTGACCCATTTCCATCAAACCACTAAACTCGCTGCGCCAATAATTCCCGTGTCGTTTTGATGACTTGCGGGCAATATTTTCAGGTCGTTTAAATAATAAGGAGACAAACGGTGGTTTAAAATTTCCATGATAAAAGGTTGTAATACATCAAAAGAATTTCCCACTCCGCCACCTATAATAATAGTGTGGATGTCATACAAGTGAATCATGCTGATGATGGCTTCTCCTAAAAGATTTCCGACATATTTAAAAACTTCCAGGGCACGGGAATCGCCTGTTTTTGCTCTGTTGTAAAGAGTGAGTACACTTAAATCTTTTTCTTTCAATAGAGATTCAGCATAGGTCACTATTTGTTTCTGACCGATATAATCTTCCAGATATTTTCCTTCTCCAACAGGAATCATTCCTACTTCCGCGGCATTTCCATTTCCTCCTTTAAACAATTCGCCGTTGAGGATTAATCCGCCGCCAACGCCGGTTCCGAGTGTGATGAGTAAAAAATTATTTTGTTGGTATTTGCCAAAACGATACTCGGCCATGGCAGCACAACGCGCATCATTTTCTAAAGCAATTTTTAAATCGGGAAATATATTTTGCAATAGATCATGCACTTTGCATCTATTTAGAGAGGGGATGTTGGTGAGTTCTATCACTGTTTTTCTGTCGAGAGAAAGTTGTCCCGGAAAACCAATACCAATACCTTTCACTTTATGTTTGGAGGCTAGGGATTGAATTAAGGAAATAAATTCTTGCGGTGACTTTGTATACTCTTCAGTAGCGAATTTTTCGGCTGCCGAAATATTTCCGAGGGCATCTACCACTCCGAATTTTATTGTTGTTCCGCCTACATCAATTCCTAATACCATGTTTTTATTTTTTGCTAATTTATTGCTTTCTCATAAATAGAAGCGGGGACTTTGCTTTTGTCTTGCAAATGTCCGGTTTAAAAAATAGTATTGCAGTACACTATTATTACTTTTGCTAAATGGGAATAAGAAAAAAATTATTTGCGCTTTGGGCTGTTATAGCCTTGTTTTCCTGTAGTTCGGGAACGGGATTGATAGATGTGGTTCAGGAAAAAGTACTCAGCGAAAACTGGAAAATAAAATCTTCAAAACTTACTTCTTTAAAAGGCGAACAATTGTCGCTGGGCGAAACAGATGATTCTCTTTCCTGGAAAAAGGCCCCTGTGCCGGGCACTGTTTTAAATGCTTTGGTGAAAGCAGGCGTTTACAAAAATGTATATGAAGGAAATAATTTAGCAAAAATTCCTACGGATCAATTTAAAAATTCATGGTGGTACATCAGCTCTTTTCATCTGAATGATATTGTTGATGTGAATCATTATTTTTTGAATTTCGACGGCATAAATTACAAAGCCAATATCTGGATCAATGGTCATTTGCTGGCCGGTACTTCTACTGTTTCCGGGGCTTTCAATCGTTTTTCTTTGAAGATTGATTCGGTGGCGCAAGTGGGAAGCAATCATTTGGCGATAGAAGTTTTTCCTCCTTCTAAAGGAGATTACTCCATCGGTTTTGTGGATTGGGCGCCTACTCCGCCCGATAACAATATGGGCGTTTTTCGCAATGTGACTTTGAAAATTACGCGACAAGTGGAAATCAAAAATACTTTTGTGCAATCAAAGTTGAATCTGAAAACTCTGGCAGAGGCCGATTTAACTATCACTACCGAAGTAATCAATCACAACGATAGCGAGTGTGAAATTGATCTGGAAGGAAGAACAGAAAATATTTCTTTTTCAAAAAAAATCACTTTAAAAGCCAATGAAAAAAGAACGGTGATTTTCAGCGCTAAAGAATTTCCGCAACTGCACATTAAAAATCCAAAATTATGGTGGCCCAATGGCTATGGTGAGCCTGCGATGCAGGAACTGGAGCTTTCGGCTGTGGTGAATCTGGTGCCGTCTTCTAGCGAAAAAATATCTTTTGGTATTCGTGAAGTGAGTGATTATTTGAATGCAAACGGACATCGCGGCTATAAAATAAACGGCAAAGAAATTTTAATTAAAGGTGCAGGGTGGGTAGATGATTTGTTGCTCGATAATACTCGTGAATACGATGAAGCGCAAATAAAATATGTGAAAGACATGAACCTCAATTGCATTCGCTTTGAAGCATTTTGGGGGAAGGATCAGCACTTGTATGATTTGTGCGACCGCAACGGAATTTTACTCATGGCTGGTTTCAGCTGTCATTGGGAATGGCAAGATTATATTGGTACTCCCTGCGGTGATCAGTTTGGTTGTGCAACAGAAGAAAAAGCAATTTCCTTGTTGGCGGGGTACTGGAAACATCAGATTACATGGTTGAGAAATCACCCTTCTTTATTTGCCTGGGTGGGTGGAAGTGATTTTCTTCCGCATCCTGAATTGGAGAAAAAATATTTAGCCATTCTTAAAGAAATTGATCCAACGCGACCATACTTGGGTTCTGCTAAAACTTATACCAGCAAGGTTTCCGGACCAAGTGGTGTGAAGATGAACGGTCCTTATGATTATGTTCCGCCAATGTATTGGTACACCGATACAGTGCGCGGAGGTGCTTTTGGTTTTAATACCGAAACCGGTCCGGGTCCGCAGGTTCCTGTTTTATGGACCATTAATAAAATGTTTGATGGCAAAGCGCATTGGCCTATTGATTCCACTTGGGATTATCATGCCGGTCGACATGCTTTTGGCAATTTAAATCGCTACATGAAATCTTTCAATAATCGCTATGGAGTTTCTCCTTCACTGGAAGATTTTTCTCTCTTCACACAAGCTGCGAGCTACGAAGCGATTCGTCCGATGTTTGAAGCTTTTCGTGTGAATCGTCCCAATGCAACGGGAGTTGTTCAATGGATGTTAAACTCCGCCTGGCTGGATACTTACTGGCAATTGTATGATGCGTATTTAATGCCGACGGGTGCTTATTACGGCACTAAAGCGGCATGCGCTCCGGTGCAGGGAATTTATAATTACGGGGATCACGCGATTTATCTGGCAAATGATACCAAAGATTCTGCTGAAGCTAAAGTTTTTGTTGAAGTGTATAAGAGTGATTCAAAATTGTTTTATAGCAAAGAGCTGACAGGTAAAGTAGCAGGCAATTCAGCGGAAAGATTGCTGTCGTTTCGTGCTTTTCCTGCAGATATTTGTTTTGTGAATATCATAGTTCAGAATAACAAAGGAGAAAAAATCGCTTCTAATTTTTATTGGTTAAGCTGGATGAATAAAAGGAAAGATATGATGGAACCTGCGAAAGACAGCGCCTCATGGATATATACACCTGCGATTGAATTTGCGGATTATACTGCCTTGCGCACTTTGCCAAAAGCAAAAATAAAAGTGGAGTATAATGGAAAAGGAGAAGTAACGGTGACGAATACTTCCGATAAAATTGCCTTTTTCATTGAGTTGATGGCAATGGATAATAAAACCAAAGAACCTGTTCGTCCGGTGATTTGGAGCGATAATTATATTTCGTTGAAACCGGGGGAAGTGAGGGTTTTGAAAGTTTCTTTGCCGGGTAGAGAGATTGGTGTTATTAGTGTTGAAAGTAGGGGAATTAATATTGAATAATCTTCTTTTCTTCTTACTTTTTCCTTGATGAAAAAGTAACAAAAAATCAAGAGCCAAGAGAAGCTGCTACCACACGAAAAACCTTTCACACAAGACCGAAACTTCGTTTCTCCTCTTAATATCAAACCTCTTGGCTCGGGCCCTCGCACGAAGTTAGCGACCTATTCTCTGAAGTTCATTGTGAATCCATGAGTTCGTCATTGCGAGAATTTTTGTACTCAAAAATTGAAGCAATCCCATAATTTATTTCATAACCGCCTTTGAAATTTCAATGAGATCATTGTATTTCACTTGAATGAAATACACATCGGCAGCGTACTTACTCAAATCAATGGAAGTGGAATTGTTGTTTGGAGTTTGAGATAAAATTATTCGCCCCGTTTTATCAAACACCAAAATGTTTTGTGGAATTTCATCGCTTTGTAAAGTGAATATTCCAGTGCTTGGGTTCGGATAAATACTCATCTCCTTCTGAGATAAATTTTCATGTGTTACATTCGGCGAATCTCCAATAATTCTCGCCATTAATTCTATGCCTGTTCCATTGTAAGTTTTAAAATCGCCACCCACTAAAATATTTCCATCTGCCTGCAAAGCTATACAACTGATGATGGTGTCTGATCCTGCTCCTCCTGTGTTAAATGAAAGATCCTGAGTGCCGTCGCTGTTGAATCTTAGAAGATCAACTTCGTTAGGGTTATTGGAAGAAGCGATATTTCCTCCTGCTAAAATTTTTCCGTCGGGTTGAACAACGATGCTCCAGATAGAGCCTCCAACGGCAGTTTGCGGAGTGAAGTAATTGTCGGTGCTTCCATCTGCATTTAAGCGAACTATGCTATAGTATGTATTTCCATTGAAAGAAATAAAATATCCTCCCACTAAAATTTTCCCATCGGGTTGAAGGGCGATGCATTTTACCCAGGTGCTTGCAGCTGTTCCGGGATCAAAGGAAGTATCCAAAGTTCCGTCACTGTTTAATCGGGCCACACGTTTTCTTGAGATTCCATTAATTGAAATAAAAGTTCCTCCAATTAAAATTTTTCCATCGGGTTGAACAACAACGGATGCTACCGTACCATTGATGGTATTAGCAACATGGAAAGAAGTATCTGTACTTCCATCGGTATTTAAGCGCGCCAGATATCTTGATGCAACAGCGTTCATCTGCATGAACCAACCTGAAACCAGTATTTTTCCATCCGCTTGCAAGGCAATACCTTCCACTGCATCGCTCGCCGCTGCATTAAAAGTATTATCCACACTCCCATTGCTATTTAAACGTGTGATATAGTCGGCGGCACTTCCGCCGTAAAGAGTAAAATTCCCGCCCACTAAAATTTTTCCATTGGGTTGAATTAAAATTTCACTCACGGCGATTACTGAAGAGTCTGAGTTAAAATTATTATCGATTGTTCCGTCAGCATTTAAGCGAACAAGATGCTTTGTTGTGCTTCCATTGTAAATTTCAAAAAATCCGCCTGCCAGAATTTTCTGGTCGGGTTGAACCGCAATGGAATATACATTATAATTTAATCCGTTGCCGTTGCTGAATCCTGTGTTGCCCTGATTAAAGGAATTGTCTAAGGTGCCTGCCTGACTGTAAACAGAAGAAAGTGCTGTCAGGAGAAACGAAAAGCAGAGGAGTTTTTTAAGCATAAAAATATTTTATGGTTAAGATGTACGGAGCGAATCATTTAAGGTTTAAAATATCTTGTTGAGCCATGATAATTTGCTCTCTTTAGTGGGGTTTAAATCTTCCTTTATTTTCCCTATTTTTGCCCTCCTTCATTTAGAAGTATTTCATGGCAAAAAAGTATAAAGAATATTCAGGTTTGAATTTACCCGCTGTAGCCAGCGAAGTGCAAGCCTTTTGGGAAGCGAACAATATTTTTGAGAAAAGTATTTCTTCGCGCAGCGACGACAAAACTTTTGTGTTTTATGAAGGTCCGCCTTCCGCCAACGGTTTGCCCGGTATTCACCACGTGATGGGAAGAACCATCAAGGATATTTTTTGCAGATACAAAACTTTGAAAGGATATAAAGTAAACCGTAAAGCCGGTTGGGATACGCACGGATTGCCTGTTGAGTTGGGAGTAGAGAAGGAGTTGGGAATTACAAAAGAAGACATCGGTAAAAAAATATCCATTGAAGATTACAACAAAGCCTGCCGCGAAGCGGTGATGAAATACACCGATATCTGGAACAAGCTCACCCAACAAATGGGTTACTGGGTGGACATGGAAGATCCATACATCACTTACGAAAACAAATACATCGAGTCGGTTTGGTATCTCCTGAAACAGTTGTACAACAAGGATCTGATGTACAAAGGCTATACTATTCAGCCTTATTCTCCGGCAGCGGGAACGGGATTGAGTTCTCACGAATTGAATCAACCGGGATGCTACCGGGATGTAAAAGACACTACTGTTGTTGCGCAGTTTAAAGCAAAAAAATCAGGTGCGATAAAGGATGTGGAAGGTGATGTTTGTTTTATGGCGTGGACGACCACTCCATGGACGCTTCCATCCAACACCGCTTTGGCAGTTGGACCGAAGATTGAATATGTTTTGGTAAAAACCTTCAATCAATACACACATTTGCCAATCCAGGTGATTTTGGCAAAGCCTTTATTGGAGAAACAATTCGCCGGGAAATATGAGCTCAGCGAATCTTTAGAATACAAAGAAGGCGATAAAAAAATTCCTTACCAGGTTTTGAAAAGCTTTGTGGGTGCTGACTTGGTGGGCATCCAATACGAACAATTGTTGCCTTACGCCTTGCCTTTTGAAAATGCTGATAAAGCATTCCGTGTAATCCCGGGTGATTTCGTTACTACTGAAGATGGTACGGGTATCGTTCATATCGCACCTACGTTTGGTGCGGATGACGCGAAGGTGGCAAAAGAAGCGGGAGTTCCGGGAATGATGGTTTTGAATCCTGAAGGCAATCCTGTTCCTCTTGTTGATTTACAAGGAAAATTTGTTGCGCAAGCCGGTGAGCTTGCAGGAAAATTTGTGAAGAATGAATATTATCCTGCCGGCCAGGAGCCTGAAAAATCAGTGGATGTAGAGATTTCCATCAAACTGAAAACAGAAAATAAAGCATTTAAAGTTGAGAAATACGAACACAGTTATCCGCATTGCTGGAGAACTGATAAACCGGTGTTGTACTATCCGCTGGATTCCTGGTTCATCCGCGCTACGCAGATGAAAGACAGAATGGTGGAGCTCAACAACACCATCAACTGGAAACCGAAAAGCACCGGTACTGGTCGCTTTGGAAACTGGTTGGAAAATGTAAACGACTGGAACTTGTCGCGTTCACGCTACTGGGGAATTCCAATTCCCGTTTGGACTTCAGAAGACGGCAGCGAGCAAATCTGTATCGGTTCCGTGGAGCAATTAAAAGACGAATGCGCCAAAGCAGTGAAAGCAGGTGTAATGAAAAGCAATCCATTAGAAACTTTCATCCCCGGAAATTTCACTAAAGAAAATTATAACATCCTCGATTTACATAAAAACTTCGTTGATCAAATCACTTTGGTTGGCGCTTCAGGTAAGCCTTTGAAGCGTGAAGCTGACTTAATTGACGTGTGGTTTGATTCAGGTGCGATGCCTTATGCACAATGGCATTATCCTTTTGAAAACAAGGAATTGATTGACAACAACAAAGCTTATCCTGCCGATTTTATTGCGGAAGGTGTAGACCAAACACGTGGCTGGTTTTATACTTTACATGCCATTGCTACGATGTGTTTTGACTCGGTAGCGTTTAAAAATGTAGTATCGAACGGATTGGTGCTGGATAAAAACGGTTCGAAAATGTCGAAGCGTTTAGGTAATGCCATCGATCCTTTTCAAACTTTGGATAAATATGGTCCGGATGCAACGCGCTGGTATATGATTTCCAATGCGCAGCCATGGGATAATTTGAAATTTGATTTGGATGGAATCACTGAAGTACAAAGAAAATTCTTTGGTACTTTATATAACACTTATCAGTTCTTCGCTTTGTATGCCAACCTCGATGGTTTCTCTTACAAAGAAGTAGAAGTTCCTTTGAACGATCGTCCGGAAATTGACCGCTGGATAATTTCAAAACTCAACAGTTTGGTAAAAGCAGTGGATGCACATTGGGCCGATTATGAGCCTACCAAAGCAGCCCGCGCTATTCAGGATTTTGTAGGTGAGCATTTGAGCAACTGGTACGTTCGCCTTTGCCGTCGTAGATTCTGGAAAGGGGAATACTCCACAGATAAAATTGCAGCTTATCAAACCTTGTACAAGTGTTTGGAAGTAGTATCACAATTGTCGGCTCCGCTGGCACCATTTTTTATGGACCAACTCTTCAAAGATTTAAACGAAGTGAGTGGACGACATAAAGTGGAATCGGTGCATTTGAGTGACTTTCCAACATTTAACGAAAAAGAAATTGATTTGGATTTGGAACAAAGAATGGAGTTGGCGCAATCCTTCTCATCCATGGTGTTGAGTCTGAGAAAAAAATATAAAATCAAAGTTCGTCAGCCTTTGCAAAAAATTATGATTCCATTATTGGGCATTGATCCTGCTCAGGTATATGCAATTAAGGATTTGATTTTATCAGAGGTGAACGTTAAGGAATTGTATTTTGAAGATGAAAGCGCTTCCATTTTTATAAAAAAAATAAAAGCAAATTTTAAAAGTCTCGGCCCGAAATATCAAAAAAGCATGAAACAAATTGCTGCCGCGATTTCCAAATTTAATCAACAAGACATTGCAACTCTTGAGCAGGACAAAGCGTATTCATTGGATATTGAAGGGGAGAAAATTATTCTTACTTTAGAAGACGTTGAGATTTCGACTGATGATATTCCAGGATGGGCTGTAGCTACAGAAGGAGGATTGTCAGTGGCGCTTGACACAACCATCAGCAGTTCTTTAAAAGAAGAAGGTATCGCAAGGGAGTTGGTAAACAGGGTTCAGAACTTGAGAAAAGACAAAAATTTTGATCTCACCGACCGCATCCAACTAAAAATTCAAAAAGTTGAAGGCATAGTTGAAGCGATTCACAACAACAAAACATATATTTGCAGCGAAGTACTCGCAAACGACATTGAGTGGGTAGCAGCTATAGGGGCAGACGGACAAGAGGTGGAAGTAGACGACGATTTAAAAACAACAATTAGTATTACAAAATTAAACTAACAGTTATGGCAGCAAAGAAGGAAGAAAAGGTAAGATACTCTGATAAAGAGTTGGCCGAATTCAAAAAAATCATTCAGGCTAAAATTGAGGAATCTGAAATCGACCTGAAACATTTTCAAGGTCAGCTGGATCACTCTGGAGAAAATTCCGACAGCGAAAGTGCCAGTACTTTCAATATGATGGAAGATGGATCTGAATCCATGAACCGTGAAAAAATTGCTTCATTGGCGCACCGTCAACGTAAATTCATCATGCAACTGCAAGCTGCACTCGTAAGAATTGAAAACAAGACTTACGGAATTTGTCGTGAAACAGGTGTTTTGATTTCTAAAGAAAGACTTCGCATTGTGCCTCACACTACATTAAGCATCGAGGCCAAAAACGCACAAGGATAAATTAATGGACCATTCAACGAGCAGTTCTGATTTAAAAAAAGCTTTCATTACTATTTTAGCTGTGCTTTTTATTGATCAGGCGGTGAAATTTTACATCAAAACTCATTTCTATTATAATGAGTCGGTAGATGTTTTTGGTTTGGAATGGTTCAAATTTCAATTTGTAGAAAATCCTGGAATGGCATTTGGCTGGGAGATTCCTTTCCTTGGTAAAGACAGCGCCAAAATTTTACTCACCGTTTTCCGTATCGTTGCCGTTAGTTTTATTGGCTATTACCTCTGGCAAAAAATTAAAGGAGGGAAGGTAGGATCAATGGTTTACAGCTTGTCGCTGATTTTTGCAGGGGCGATTGGTAATATTCTCGACTCTGTTTTTTACGGAAAAATTTTCAGTGAAAGTATTCCTTACTCCGATAAACTGGCCACGTTTATGCCTGCTGAAGGCGGATATACCGGATGGTTGCAAGGTAGTGTGGTAGATATGGTTTTTTATTCGGCGCACTGGCCCGAGTGGGTTCCCTGGAAAGGTGGAGATTATGTTTTCCCTCCTATTTTTAATATCGCCGATTCAGCAATAACTATAGGTGTTTTAATGATTCTTCTTTTTCAAAGAAGATATTTTAAAGAGCAGTTTTTGGCGAACGAGGAGAAGGAAGAAGTTGCACCGGAAGCTCCGGTGGAGAATGTTGCAGAACAACCACAGCAGCAAAACTAATTAATAAAATATCTACGTCACGATCGCTCCGCGCTCACGGCTTCGCCGGCGCGGAATTTTTTTGTTTAGAGCTTTCAGCTCGTTGTTATCATTTGAAAAATACGAGGCAAAGCCTCTGCACAAATAAATTCCGCGCCGGCGAAGCCCTGAGCGCGGAGCGTGTGATCACAATCGACCAACAAAATCCCTTTGCGCTTTTTCATAATCCTCCGGAATCCCTATATCAATAAAATATCCGTCAAATTCAAAGGCATTGAAATTATGCGTTGGAAAGAATTTCTCCATGTAATCTTTTTCCATCGAGAATTTTTCATGGAGATTCAGCGCTAAAAATTTTTCTCGATCAATAATATAAACTCCTGCATTGATAATGCCTTCAGCTACTTCTCGTTTTTCTTCGAAAGCAGAAATTTTACTTCCCTGCGTTTGAATGATTCCGTAGCGGTTGAAGTTGAACATCTTTTTTGCGGCAATGGAAAATTCACTTTTGGCTGCGTTGTGCTTTGCTTCCAAAGCTTTTAAATCCACTTTAAAAAAGGAATCGCCGTTCAATACCACCACATTTTTTTCTTTGCATTTTTTCAATGCCAGCTGAATTCCGCCGCCTGTACCTAAAGGCGTAAGTTCCTGTGCGTAAGAAATAGCAAGGGTTTTATAAGTAGCACCAAAATAGTTTTCTATCACTTCGTGCTTGTAACCCGTAGAAATAACTACATGCTGAATGCCTTGGTGAAGAGCGTAATTCAATAAATATTCCAGAAAGGGTTTACCATTAACGGGAGCCATTGGTTTAGGAACATCGGCCACCACGCTTTGTAAGCGCGTTCCGAATCCGCCAGCCAGTATAACAGCTTCTTTGGGCATTATTTAGGAAAAATTCTGCTTTCTACAATTTCGCAAATGGCGTGTCCGAGCAACATGTGTACTTCCTGTATACGCGGAGTATCTTTGGATGGAACATTCACAAGGTAATCACAACAGTCTTTCATTTTACCGCCTGTTTCACCCGTCATGGCTATTACAATCATTCCTTGTTTGCGGGCCTGTTCAAAGGCTTTTACAACGTTGTTTGAATTTCCTGAAGTAGACAAACCGATGAGAACATCGCCTTTTTTGCCTTTGGCCTGAATGAGTCGGGCATATATTTCGTCGTAAGAATAATCGTTGGCAACCGCAGTAATATAAGAGGTATTTACATGTAGCGCCTCAGAGAACAGAGGTGGTCTGTCGTAATAAAACCTTCCGCTGAATTCCGCCGCCAGATGCTGCGCATCGGCAGCACTTCCACCATTTCCGCAAAACAAAACCTTGCCGTCGTTTTGAAAGCATTTTACTATTTCATCGGTGATTTTGAGCGTAAGCTGTAACAGCTCAGGAGAATTAAGGACTTTGTTTTTTAAGCTGATCGAATCGCTGATGATTCTCTTTAAATTTTCCATGTTTGTAAGCCTCTTTCTGTAAATAAAAATTCTTTGATCGACCCTTCGTGTTTGGCCAGTATTTTTTTGACGTTAAAATGGGCGTTGTTCGGACAGTAAAACATCATGAATCCGCCGCCACCTGCCCCTGATATTTTTCCGCCTGTGGCACCTGCTCCTATCATTTCTTCATATATGGCGTCGATCATCGGATTGGTGATGCCGTCGGCCATTTGTTTTTTGAATTTCCAGCTTTGATCCAGAATATCTCCGATTCTATGAATTTCACCCCTCAATAAAGCTTCTTTCATCAACACTGCCTGTTGTTTCAATTGATGCGTAGCCTCCAGAGATTTCTCCTGTTTGGAAGTAATATTTTTGGTTTGCTCGGCAATGATGGTAGAAGAGTTTCTGCTGGTTGCAGTATGGAAAAGCACAAGGTTGGTTTCCAGTTCATAAACGAAGCGCTCTTTAATGCGCAGCGGATTTACAATCACTTTATCGCCGCCGTAAAACTCCATGAAATTAAATCCTCCGAAAGTTGCAGCGTATTGATCCTGCTTACCGCCTGCCATATTTAAATCGATGCGTTCAATTTCAAAAGCCAGATGGGCAATGTCGTATTCCCCTAGGGGCAGCTGAAGCCATTCGGCAAAAGCCCCAACAATAGCTACTACTAAAGTAGAGGAGGAGCCCAAACCCGAGCCCGGAGGGGCATCCACATGGGTATGCAATTCGAAACTGAGTGGCTTTTTTATAAAATCTTTAACGATCCGGTTGTATACTCCCTTTAATAAATCCAGTTCTCCGTTGATCTCCAGCTCAGGCGCACTGGTGAGTTCCACCATTTTATTGCCGTCGCGGGCATAAAGAATTATTTTGTTGTCGTCTCGGGGGATGATACTGGCCGATGCAAATGAATTGATTGTGGCGTTGAGGATGGCGCCCCCGTACAGGTCGGAATAAGGACTTACATCGGTTCCACCGCCTGCTAATCCTATACGTAGAGGAGCTCTGCTTCTGATGATCATTAGACTAAGATAAAATTATTTTTGATTGGCTGTTTTTTAAATTGGTTTCCTTCTGAGGGGCAGTTAAATTTAATTTTTTACCTTCGCGGTTAAATCAAGTACTTTTTGCCTTTATGAGAAAGATATTATTGACCGGTATTTTTTCCTTGTTTTCTTTGTTTTCAATGGCACAAACATCCTTGGATGAAATGAAGTCGGCCATTACCCCTCCCGATGGCAGTACAGAAGGAATAAGCGCAGATGACGCAGAACGTATTGCAGACGAAATTCAAAACAAGCAAAAAGAAGGCAAAACAGCAGTTAAAAAGACTGCAGGTGTAAAAAAGGATTTTGTTCCTAAAGGAGAATTGGTAGAAGAGATCGTTCAACCTAAAGACAGTTTAACCAGAGAAGAGAAAAAAAAGAAAAAGGAAGAGGTAGAGAAGATTGAAGACGAGATGGCAGCGGATAAAGAAGAAGAAGAAGTGAATGTTTACGGTCATTCTTTCTTTGAAAACGGAAATTTGAAAGTATATAAAACAGCAGGTCATACTAAGGCTCCCGATAATTATATTTTAGGGGTAGGTGATGAGGTTAACGTTTCCATTTGGGGATATTCCGAACACCAGTCGGTTTACACCATTGGCGCAAGCGGATCCATTGAACCTAAAACCGTCGGAAGGATTTATCTGAGCGGGATGACTTTCGGTCAGGCAAAAAAAATAATCACTTCCCGCTTTGGGAGAGTTTACGATCTTCAAAATTCCGAGATCAGTATTGACCTCAATTATTCCAAAGTAATCAGAGTAAATATTGTGGGTGAAGTAAATGGTCCGGGAACTTATTCGGTATCTTCCATCAATTCGGCTTTCAACGTTCTGGCCATTTCCGGTGGCTTAACTAAAATCGCCAGTATAAGAGACATTTCTATTAAAAGAAACAACAGTACTATTAAAGTTCTCGACGTTTATAAATTTCTCCTGAATCCTAGTCCGGAAAACGATTTTTTCCTTCAGGACAATGATTACATTGTTGTGAATCCTATTAAAAATGTGGTGAAGGTAAGCGGACAGGTAAAGCGTCCCGGATATTATGAGTTGAAGGATCAGGAAGGGATAAAAGAATTGATTATGTATGCCGGCGGACTTTCTAAACTTGCAGTGAGAACGGAAGCTAAATTACAAACTTACGAAGGCGACAGGATAGTATTTAAGGACATTGATCTGGAAACCATCTTAAAAGGGAAATCCAATATGGAATTAAAGGATGGAGATAACGTTCAGTTCATGTCTATTCCTTCTGTTGTGCGCAACATAGTAACAATAAAAGGTGCTGTAAATGTACCGGGAGAGTATCAGTATAAAGAAGGAGAAAAAGTTTTAGATCTCCTTAACAAAGCTCATGGTGTGCGTTACGATACTTATATGGGAAGAGCTTACATTGTAAGAACACATCCCGATTTTACCAAGGAATACATTACTTTGAATATCAGGGAAATCATAAAAGATCCAAAATCTTCACTCAATTATACCCTTCAGGAATTTGATGAGTTGGTTGTATATGATCAGAAAGGATTTTCGGATACTCTTTTTGTTGAAATAAAGGGAGCTGTAAGGAAGCCGACGAGAGTAGCATTCAGCGAAGAATTGTCGGTTCAGGATCTTGTTTTTATGGCGGGCGGTTTAAAACTCGAGGCAGCTAACGGCCGAATAGAAATCAGCAGAGTATCCAACTTTACCAACACTGCTTCTGATGAACCTACCAAGATTGTTATTGAAACAGTTACGGTTACCAATGACTTGGAATTAGGCAAGGAAACACCTATTGTATTACAACCGGGAGATATTGTTTTTGTGAGAAGCACCCCTGATTTTGAAATGCAGAAAAATATAGTGCTAACAGGAGAAGTAAATTATCCGGGAACTTATTCTCTGATTAATAAAACAGAAAAATTAAGCAGTTTGATTGAAAGAGCAGGCGGACTGAATCAATGGGCTTTTATGGAAGGAGCTACTTTGTGGAGATTTGATAAAAATGGAGATTCTACGATAGTCATCATGGATCTGAAGGCCATGTACAAAAACCGAAAAAAGGAATTTGATTATATTTTACAGGAGGGAGATAAATTAAATATTCCTGCCACTCGTAATCTGGTGACCATCATCGGAGCGGTAAAATATCCTAAAGTAGATTCTGTACATGCTGTTTTTGCTCCTTTTGTTTCGAGAAGAAGCGCAAGATTTTATGTAAAAGAATATGGAGGAGGTTTTTCCGATGAAGCGAAAAGAAAAAGCACTTATGTTGAAAGTGCCGGAGGATATGTAAAACGCACAAAAAATTTCGGATTGTTTAAAGTATATCCAAGAGTAAAAGTGGGAGATAAGGTAGTGGTAGTGTACAAAGAGAAAAAAGATACTCAACCGAAGAAACCCGTAGATTGGAATGGAATAGTATCAAGATCTCTTTCGCAGCTTGCAGGATTGTCTTCTGTGGTGATGGCATCTTTTACAGCCTTGAAACTCACTGGTGCAATACAATAGAGCTTAAAAAAATTATGGAGCACAAACAAGGTATAAATGGCATCGTTGCAAAAATCAGGGAGTTTAAAGCGCTGATTAAGAAACGATTTTGGGTGGTTCTCATTTATGTAGCTGTTTGTGTGGGTATTGGTTATCTGTTGGCCAGCAGATCTCAAAGGGTATATAAAGCTACTGCGACTTTCATGATGGATAGTGGCGGTAAAGGAGGCATGGCTTCTGCTTATGCCGGATTAGCCCGACAATTTGGAATGGGAGGCGGAGGTGGTGCTGATGGCCTTAACTCCGATAAATTGGCGGTGATAGTACGCTCCAAAAAAAATATTTACGGAGGCTTGATGCTGGACGCTGTGGTAGATGGTAAAAAAGATCTTCTGGTGAATCATTACATTGAAAAAATAATGAATAAGGAAAGAGAGAAAAAAATTACTGTACACTTTAAAAAGGGTGACGATAAGAATTTTTCTTTTGAGCAGGATTCCATTTTATTGCAGGTTTACGGAGATATAATGCTCAATGAATATACTGCACTCGTATCCAAAAAAGAAGGCATCAGCACGCTTACCTTTACTTCAAAAAATGAAGAGATAGCTGTTACAGTTGTCAAAAATACATTGAATTACCTTATTGCCTTTTATACTACCAAATCCGTAGAGAAAGAACAAAGAACCGTTGACCACATGACGTATAAAGTTGATTCTCTTCAGACGGAGCTTCAGATAGCTGAGAATCAGCTGGCAGGCGTGAAGGACCAGAATGCAGGTATGGCCAGAGCCAGAGGGATGCTGGATGAGGTAAGACTGGTGAGAAAAATAAAAATGCTCAACGGTCTCTACGGAGAAGGCGTGAAAAATCTTGAAGTTGCCCGTTTTTCTCTTTTGGAAAAAGAAGTAATTATTCAAAAAATAGATGAGCCTAGAAGACCTTTACCATGGCAGAAACTCGGTAAGGTGAAAGCAATAATCATTGGTGCCTTTTTGGGTGCCTTGCTTGGCATCGCTGCTATTATTATAAAAAAACAATATAATTCAATTATAAAAAATGCTTGATTTAACAGGAAAAAGAATACTTGTTACGGGAGGTACAGGTTCATTCGGAAAACAATTTATTCGTACGATTTTAAAACAATATCCGGGCATTAAAAAGCTGGTGGTTTTTTCAAGAGACGAATTGAAACAATATGAAATGTCTATTGAATTTCCGGAAAGTAAATATCCGGCTATGCGGTATTTTTTAGGAGATGTAAGAGATCCTCAAAGGTTGAAAAGAGCTTTTGAAAATATTGACATCGTTATTCACGCAGCTGCTTTGAAACAGGTTCCTGCTGCCGAATACAATCCGATGGAGTTTATCAAAACCAATGTAATGGGTGCTGAAAACATCATCAACGCTGCTTTAGAAACAGGCGTGACTGATGTTGTTGCATTGTCTACCGACAAAGCTGCTGCCCCAATCAATTTATATGGTGCTACAAAATTGTGTTCCGATAAATTGTTTGTAGCTGCCAATAATATTCGTGGTGAAACCAATAAAAAATTCTCAGTGGTGCGTTACGGAAACGTAATGGGATCACGTGGATCAGTGATTCCTTTCTTTCTTGAAAAAAGAAAAAGCGGAACTTTACCTATCACGCATACAGAGATGACAAGATTTAATATCACTTTGAACGAAGGAGTAGATATGGTTTTGTATGCTTTGGAGCATTCCTGGGGCGGCGAGATTTTTGTGCCTAAAATTCCTTCTTATAAAATTACTGCGGTTGCCGAGGCCATTGCGCCAAAATGTACACTGGTAGATGTAGGTATACGTCCGGGGGAAAAATTACATGAAGACATGATCACTGAAACCGATTCATTGAGTACCATTGAATTCCCTAAATATTATGTGATTTTACCAACCACTCCAACTTGGAATCCGGAAGATCTGATGAAAGCGAAAAACGGAAAAAGAGTGGCGATGGGCTTTAAATATTGTTCGGGAACCAATGATCAGTGGTTGACACCTGAGGAATTAAGATCCTTGATTATAGAGCACGTTGATTCAACTTTTACTGTGTAAATCCTATGTATAAAATTCCCTACGGTAAACAGGAAATTACTAACGAGGACATTTCGGAAGTAATTAAAACCTTACAATCTGATTTTCTTACCCAGGGTCCAAAAATTTTAGAATTTGAAACGCGGTTTGCCGAGTACGTTGACGCAAAATATGCAGTAGCGGTTTGCAATGGCACCGCGGCCTTGCACATGGCGGTACTCGCTTTGGGATTACAGCCCAGACAAAAAATAATTACCACTCCCATTACCTTTGTTGCTTCTGCCAACTGCGTTTTATATGCCGGTGCAGAAGTTGTTTTTGCAGATATTGACGCCAACGATTACAACATTGATGTAGTGAAACTGGAAGCTTTGCTTAAAAGTCATCCTAAAAATACTTTCGCCGGAATTATTCCTGTTGCTTTTGCCGGTTGTCCGGTGAAATTGGAAAAAATATCTGCACTCGCAAAAGCGCATGGATTTTGGGTAGTAGAAGATGCCTGCCATGCGCCAGGAGGATATTTTAACGATTCAAAAGGGAAAAAAATAAAGTGCGGAAGCACAGTGTATTCTGATCTTTCCTGTTTTTCTTTTCATCCGGTAAAACACATTGCTGCAGGAGAAGGCGGAATGATTACAACAAACAGTAAAGAGTTGTACGAAAAATTAAAATCGCTACGTACCCACGGCATCACGAAGGACGCTGCTTTGCTCAAAGAAAACCATGGCGGCTGGTACTATGAGATGCAGGATTTGGGCTACAATTACAGAATTTCAGATATCAATGCTGCACTGGCTTTATCGCAACTGAACAGAGCCGATCAGGGTATTGCGCGTCGCCATGAAATTGCAGATAAATATCGCAAGGCTTTTTCCGATTTACCTGTAAAATATCAGCAAACAGAAGAAGGGGTGTTCAACGCCTATCATCTTTTTGTGATTGAAACCGACAGAAGAAAAGAATTGTACGACCATCTTTTTTCAAAAGGCATTTTTCCTCAGATCCATTATATTCCTGTTCATATGCAGCCTTATTATAAATCTCTGGGTTTCAAAAAAGGCGATTTCCCTGTGGCGGAAGTTTATTATGAAAAATGCATCAGTCTGCCTATGTACGCGTCTCTCAAAGACGAAGAACTGGAGCATGTCATTCAATCCGTAAGGTTATTTTTTAAATAATGTATTTCGATAAAATTGTTTTAGGAACAGTTCAGTTAGGTTTAGATTACGGAATTAATAATTCTACCGGAAAACCTTCTGTGAAAGAAGCGCTTTCCATTTTGGATTTTGCCCAAAAATCAAACATAAAATTTGTAGATACCGCAAAAGCATACGGAACCGCTATGCAGGTGATAGGTGAATTTCATCAGCAGTCGCAGCCCTTTCACGTTATTTCAAAATTTCATGTACACGACGGTGTATTCAATGAAAATGAATTTTCACACGATTTAAAAATACTCAACATCGCTGTGATGGAGGCTTTGTTGTTCCATAGTTTTGCCGATTACAAAAACCACCTGCAGGAAATTGGCAAGCTGGAAAAGCTTAAGGCTGAAGGGAAACTTCGTAAAATCGGCATTTCGGTTTACACCAACAATGAGCTGGAAGAAGCGATTAATGATGAAAGAATTGATTTGATTCAGTTGCCGTTTAATGTTCTCGACAATAATAATTGTCGCGGGGAACTGTTGCTGAAAGCCAAAGAAAAAGGAAAAGAAATTCATGTGCGTTCCGTGTTTTTGCAAGGCCTGTTTTTTAAAAATACAGAGGAAGTGCCTTCTAAATTACTTCCCTTAAAGCCGTATTTACTGGGCATTCATAAAATTGCGCAGGATTTGAATTTAACCGTTGAACAACTGGCGCTCATGTATGTTTTACAGCAAAGCTATATTGATAAAGTGCTTTTTGGTGTGGATAATCTCAATCAATTGCAAACAAACGTGGACTTAATTCAGGATTTGCCTAAATTTGAGGTAAGGGACGTAGTGAATAAAACTATAAAAGTGCAAGAAATCACTTTGTTAAATCCTGTCAACTGGAAATGAAAGCAATACTTATCACTCAGGCAAGAATGGGTTCTTCACGCTTACCGGGAAAAGTATTGAAAGAAGTTAACGGACAAACATTGCTCGAAATTCATTTGAACAGATTGCGTCAATGCAAAAAAGTAGACGAGATAATTGTTGCTACTACCGTGGCTGATGCCGATGAAAAAATTGAAGCCCTGGCACATTCCTTAAATTTCAAAACTTACAGAGGTAGTGAAAATGACGTTCTCGACAGGTATTACCAGTCGGCTTTGCCTTTCCGGCCCGACTGGATAGTAAGGGTTACTTCCGATTGTCCTTTGTTGGATGCGGCTTTAGTAGATAAAGTGATTGAAACCGCCCTTGCAAAAAATGTTGATTATTGCTCCAATACGCTCGATCCGCACTTTCCCGACGGGCAGGATGTGGAAGTATTTAAATTTTCCGCTTTGGAAAAAGCCTGGAAAGAAGCAAAATTAACTTCCGAAAGAGAACACGTTACACCTTATATCTGGGGGAATTCTGATGTAAAAGGAGAAAATATTTTCAAGGCTTTTTCTTTTGTGAACGATAAAAATTATGGTCATTTAAGAATGACTGTCGACGAAGAAAATGATTTTAAATTAATTGAACACCTGGTAAAAAAATACGGTAGCGATAAAACTTGGCTAGAATATGTACAAGCGATTGAAAGCGAAAATCTTTCCGCATTAAACAACCAGTTTGCCCGAAACGAAGGCTACCAAAAATCAATCAATAAAGATGGAAAATAAGTACAAAAATTCTGATGCTTACAGAGCGGTGATTCATGATTTGATTCCCGGCGGAGCGCATACCTATTCCAAAGGTGATGATCAGTTTCCTCAATTGGCACCGGCTGCCATCAGTCATGGTAAAGGAGCTTATGTGTGGGACATTGATGGCAATAAGTTTTTGGATTGCTCCATGGGATTAACTTCCGTGAGTTTAGGTCACGCTTACGAACCGGTGCTGGAAAAAGTAAAAGAAGAATTGTACAAAGGCGTTAATTTTCAACGTCCGAGCTATATAGAAAAAGAAATGGCAGAAGCTTTTTTAGCTTTGATTCCCTGTCACGACATGATCAAATTTGCCAAAAACGGATCTTCTGTAACTACTGCTGCCGTTAAGTTAGCGCGGGCTTATACAGGCAGAGATCTAGTTGCTTTTCCGGGAGATCATCCTTTTTATTCGGTAGACGATTGGTTCATTGGAAAAACGGCTTGCGACAGAGGAGTACCTGAAAAAACCAAGGAATTGTCATTGACTTTCAAGTCCTACGATATAGAATCGTTAAAGGCTTTGTTTGAAAAGTATCCCAACCAAATTGCCTGTATCATTACCGAACCTGAGAAAGAAGACGATCAGCCGCAGGGGAAATATTTGAAAGAAGCCATTGAGCTGGCCCATAAAAACGGAGCCTTATTCATCATCGATGAAATGATTTCAGGTTTTAAATCGGCCTTGCCCGGTTCAACCACAAAATACAAGGTGGAGCCGGATATGTGCACCTGGGGAAAAGGCATTGCCAATGGATTTTCTTTTTGTGCGCTCACCGGAAAAAAAGCGGTAATGGAGTTGGGCGGCATCAGAAAAACAGGTGAAGAAAAAGTGTTTTTGGCGAGCACAACACACGGTGGCGAAACACATGCTTTGGCTGCCGGATTGGCTACTATAGCAGAGTTTAAAAAACACAATGTGATTGCACACAACCATAAACTGGGTGATTTATTAATGTCCGGACTCAAAAAAGCGATTGCCGAAAAAGGTCTGGAAAAAAACATACATATTGGCGGCACCAACTGGTTCAGCTATGCGCTGTTTAAAGATGAGAAAGGCAGTGTTTCTCTGGTATTCCGGACTTTAGTGCAACAAGAAATGATTCGCCGCGGGGTGTTGTATCAGGGTGCTTTCGTGCCTTGTTTCAGTCACAGCGAAGAGGATATAAAATACTTTATCAATGCTTTTGCCGAAAGTTGTGAAGTGTATCAGCAGGCATTGCAAAACGGGGTAGACAAGTACCTTATCGGTCCGGAAACCAAACCTGTATTCAGGAAACATTTATAAATGAACAAAAGAATTTTTTTCAGGGCCGATGCAAGCACCAAAGTGGGATTGGGTCACTTGACCCGTTGTTTGGCGCTGGCTTCCATGCTGAGAGAAAAATTTGATTGTAGTTTTATCTTAAAAGATTCCGCAGAAATTGCTTTCAATCTGGTCCAGGAAAATAAATTCAGCTGCATAAAATTGAACGATATTGCCTTGATGGAAGAAGCGCGGGAAGTAGCAAAAATGCTCCATGCCGGCGATGTTATTGTAATTGACGGCTACCAGTTCACCGAAGAATATTTTAAAGTAATTAAAGCCAGCGGTGCAGCTTTGGCTTTGATTGATGATTTTGCCAAAGATTTTCCGCAGGCCAATGTGATCATTAACCACGCAGTAGATTTGCCTGTAAACGCTTTTGAAAAGCGTGAAAACACACAATATTGCCTGGGTGAAAAATACGCGATGCTGCGTCCGCCTTTTTTAAAAATGGCTAAGCAGCAGCGACAAATTTCAAAGGTTGAAAATGTGTTCATTTGTTTTGGCGGAGCCGATTATTTCAATGTTACCTTAAAAACACTGCAAGCTCTGGAGGGCATTAATCATCCATTGATGCTGCATTTGGTACTGGCTTCTACTTTTCCTTTTACAACCGAAATACAGCAATTTTTAAAAAGTACTGCACTGAAAGTAAAAGTGTATTACAATTTAAATGCGGAGGAAATGGCTGCATTGATGGGCCAATGTGAAATTGCCATTGCTCCCACCAGCGGATTATCGTATGAAATATGTGCTGTTGGAATGGGTTATCTCGGCGGGTATTACATCGATAACCAGATAGGAATCCATAATGGTTTTTTAAAAAGAAACTGCCTGGTGAGTGTGGGTGATTTTACCAAAGTTTCCTCTGCCGAATTGCTGGAATATTTTCAGCATCTGGCAGGCGATGTAGCCAAAATAAACCAGCTGCTGGCCGCACAAAGAAAAGTGGTGGATGGCCATTCGGACCAGAATTTCTTAAAAGTGTTTTCTTCATTGTGATTGATCCTATAATATTTTAGATTTGCTGAATGAAAATATTGATTGCCAATGTCAATCCTGCATACGCTGAACTGGAAGATTTTCTCCGGAAAAAATTTGGTGACGACGTTGGTTTCATAAAATCAAAAGCAGAGTTAAATCCCGAAGCTTTAAAAGACCTGAATCCTGCTTATATATTTTTTCCGCATTGGTCGGATATTATTCCCAAATCCATTTATTCCTCCTTTAACTGCGTGGTTTTTCACATGACGGACCTGCCTTACGGAAGAGGAGGGAGTCCTTTGCAAAACCTGATTGTGCGCGGACATAAGAGCACCCGACTTTCTGCGCTTAAAGTAGCCGAGGGAATTGATACCGGTGACATTTACCTGAAAAAAGATCTTGAATTAAGCGGCACCGCCACCGAGATTTTTGTAAGAGCAGGCGAATTGATGAAAGAAATGATTGTTGAAATAGTGGCCACCAATCCTTCGCCCCGTCAGCAGGAAGGTGAAGTGGTTTTGTTCAAAAGAAGAAAACCGGAAGACAGCAACATTGCTGCGCTGGAATCCCTGGAGCAACTGTATGATCATATCAGGATGCTGGATGCCAAAGGCTATCCTCATTCTTATTTAGAAACAGAACATTTCCGGATAGAATTTACAAATGCTAATTTAGAAACCAAAGATATTTTAAACACCCATGTTAGAATCGTTAAGAAATAAAAGGATATTGGCCGTAGTGGCGCATCCTGATGATGAGGTTTTAGGCCTCGGCGGAACCATCCATAAACTGGTGAATGAATACAATTGCGTGATTCGCGCCATTATTTTAGGCGAAGGAATTACTTCCCGTTCCGATCAGCGCGATGCCGCAAAATGGAACAAGGAACTGAAACAACACCGTAAAAATATACAGTCGTCGATTAAAGCTGTTGGCTTTGAATCTGTGGGGATCTATGATTTTCCCGACAATCGTTTTGACGATGTAAATGTGCTGGATCTGGTGAAAGTGATTGAGAAGGAAAAAGAAGAATTTAAACCTTCTGTGATTTTTACGCACCACGGCGGAGATACCAATGTGGATCATCAGTTGACTTTCCAGGCGGTGATCACAGGCTGTCGCCCTATGTCGCACGAAATGGTGAAAACCATTATCACCTTTGAAACGCCGTCTTCAACAGAATGGCAGGCCTTCAATCATCCTTTGTATTTCCGTCCCAACATGTACGTAGGCTTGAAAAAGAAAAACGTAGATGCCAAAATTAAGGCGATGGAGTCCTACGAGTTTGAAAAGCGCGCTTATCCTCACCCGCGCTCTCCGGAAGCACTCACTATTTTAGCTCAGAAAAGAGGCATTGAAGTGGGAGAAAATTATGCGGAAGCTTTCATGATTATCAGAAGCATAAATTAAATTTTGATGAGTCAACTGTCGCATAGAACCGCCACTGCTGCTGATGAAGCATTGTATCTGCAATGGGCCAACGATGCGGATGTGCGAAAAAACTCCTTCAATGAAGCGCAGATTTCACCTCAGAATCACCATCTCTGGTTCAGCAAAAAATTAAAGGAGGAGGAAGCGCTATTACTGGTTTTTGTGAATGAAGAGAAAGAAGCAGTAGGACAAGTACGAATTGATAAAGGAGACTATTTACAAGTGGACATTAGCGTGGACCAGCAACACAGGGGAAAGGGCTATGCTTTGCAAATGTTGCAAATGGCACTGACCGAATATGTTCAGCGCTTCGGAAAAAACATTCGTATTTTTTCATTGATCAAAAGAGAGAATATCTCATCCATAAAAACTTTTGAAAAAGCAGGATTCAAATTACAGGAAGACAGCGCTCACCCGCTGTATTTAAAATATATCTTTACACCATTAAATTAATTGCGATGAAGGACATTCAAATAGGAAAACATACGATAGGAGACAATCACAAGCCTTTTGTTATTGCGGAAATGTCGGGAAACCACAACGGGGATCTTAACAGAGCCTTGGAAATTGTTGACGCTGCGGCTGCTTCCGGCGCACATGCCATAAAATTGCAAACCTATACGGCCGATACCATGACAATGAAGGGCGCACTCACCATCACCGACCCGAATTCATTGTGGCATGGCCGCGAATTGTATGAATTGTATCAGGAAGCTTATACGCCCTGGGATTGGCACGCACCCATTTTTAAAAGAGCGAAGGAAAAAGGAATGGAAGTATTCAGCAGCCCTTTTGATGAAACGGCAGTAGATTTTTTAATGGATCTGGATGTGCCTGTCATCAAGGTTGCTTCTTTTGAAAATACCGATATTCCTCTGTTGCGTAAAGTTGCCAAAACCGGAAAACCGGTGATCATGTCCACAGGAGCAGCGAGTTTAGCCGATTTAGAAACAGGCGTGAGAACCCTGAGAGAAGCGGGTTGCAAGGATCTTATTTTATTGAAATGCACTAGTACATATCCGGCAACGCCTGAAAACACTAATATTTTAACCATCCCCCATATGAGAGAATTGTTTGGTGTGCATGTTGGTTTGTCGGATCATACAATGGGTGTTGGCGTTTCCATCGCTTCTGTTGCTTTGGGCGCCCGTGTGATTGAAAAACATTTTACCTTAAGAAGAGCCGATGGTGGCGTAGATTCAGCTTTTTCCATAGAACCGTATGAATTGAAATCATTGGTGGAAGAATCGGAAAGAGCTTTTTTATCTCTCGGAAAAGTGACTTACGGAGTGAGCAAAGTAGAAGAGAAATCGCTGTTGTTCAAGAGATCATTATTTGCTGCAGCCGACATCAAAAAAGGAGAAGCGCTGACTGCAAAAAATGTGCGTGTGGTGCGTCCGGGCACAGGATTAAAACCAAAATATTTTGATGTGGCGCTCACCAAAAAAGCCAACGCAGATATCAAACAAGGAACTCCCCTCAGCTGGGATTTAATTGGATAATATGAGAAAAAAAGAAAATTTAAAAGTAGTGGCTTCCATTGAAGCACGTATGACCAGTTCCCGTTTGCCCGGAAAAGTATTGATGCTGGCCGACGGCAAACCATTGTTGCAGCACATGGTGGAAAGAATACGAAGAGCAAAACTGGTGGATGAAATAGTGGTGGCTACTACTGTAAACGCAACGGATACGCCCATTGTAGACTTATGTAAAAAATTAGGCGTTAAAGTATTTCAGGGCAGTGAAGAAGATGTTTTGCAAAGGGTTTTGGATGCACAGGCTTCGGTGAATTCCGATGTGATTGTGGAGCTTACCGGAGATTGTCCGCTGATTGATCCTGAAGTGATCGACCTCGTGGTGCAGGAATATTTGAACAGCGATGCGGATTACGTATCCAACGCGCATGTACGCAGTTATCCCGATGGCTACGATGTACAGGCTTTCGGTTTTAATGTGCTGAAAGAAGTCAATCAAAAAACACAAAGCAAGGAAGACCGCGAACACGTAAGTTTATACATCTACAAAAGCGGTGAATATTCTTTGAAAGCTGTAGTGGCAGAAGAAGAAATCCGCTGGCCTGAATTGAGAGTAACTCTCGACAATAAAGGAGATTATTTGCTCATCAAAAATATCATTGAAGCCGCTGCTGCGGAAGGCAAAGAATACAACGTAAGAGAAGTGGTGCAGTACATGAAGAAGAACCCGAAATTGCTGGAATTGCAAAAGGATTCCGTATTCAACGACATAGAATTCCAAAAGCATTTTTCTAAGGGATGAAGCACACGGTAGGCATAATTGGTTTGGGGAATATCGGCATGACCTACGATAAGGAAGTGACGGATACGGCTACCTTTTTGAGCCATTCCAAATCCTTTTACCATCATCCAGGTTTTGAACTTTCTTTTTTACTCGATATCAAAGAAGAGTTGCGTGCTGAAGCAATAAAGCGTTTTCCCGGAGTGCCTGTTATTGCTGATTTATCGGAAGTGAAAAGCTATCCCGAAGTGGTGGTGCTGGCAGCGAGTCCCGAAGTGAATCTGCGTTACCTCGAGCAATTGAAAGACCGTCCCGAAATCAAATTATTTGTGGTGGAAAAACCTTTCTGGTCGGAAGCGGTATCGCAGCAATGGCTCGAGCATTCATCCAAAATTTATGTCAATTACGTGCGGAAATACCTTCCGTATTTTCAGGAACTCAAGAAACAAATTGCTGCAGGAGATTTCGGCAAGACGCTTAGCGGAAACGTATATTATTCAAAGGGTTTGCGCAATAATGGTTCGCATTTACTCGACCTTATCTCTTATCTTTTCCAGCCAGAAACCATTACTTGTAATCCTATTTTCAATTCAAAAAACGATTACAAACCCGAAGATCTTTCCCTTTCTTTTACCCTTGACGTTAAAAGCAAACAGGAGCAATTTCCCGTAGTGTTTTCTGCATTGGATGAGAGGCAATACAGCGTGATTGAGCTGGATTTGTTTTTTGAAAAAAAGAGAGTGAAATTGTACGATTTCTGTGGAAGGGCCGATGTATTCTCACTTAAAAGCGATCCCTTATTTCCGGGTTATGTAAATCTCTTACCTGAAAAAGAAAAAGAGAGTACCGGTTTGGATCGATATGGATATTATCTTTGCGATAAGATTGCGCAAATTTTGGAAGGAAAGAGCGACAATGATTCTTCGGTTAGCAATGAAAAACATATTTTTGATATCATACAGAAAATAAAAAATGCATCATGAGTAAATTAGCAGTATTTGGCGGAAAACCGGTTAGGGAAAAATTATTCGAAGCCTACAACACAATAGGCGAAGAAGAAATACAAGCAGTGACGGAAACCATGCGTACAGGCGTGTTGAGCAAGTACCTGGGATGCTGGCATGAAGACTTTTTCGGCGGTCCGAAAGTGCAGGAATTTGAAAAAATGTGGGCTGAGAAAAATGAAGCCAAATATGCCATCAGCGTTAACTCCAACACTAGCGGACTCGTTGCTGCTTTGGGTGCTGCAGGTGTTCAGCCCGGTGATGAGGTGATTGTTTCGCCTTACACCATGTCGGCCTCTGCCATCTCCTGCGTTTTTTGGGGAGGTATTCCGGTGTTTGCCGATATTGACGAAAACAATTTCTGTTTATCTGTAGAAACCATACAACCAAAAATTACTTCTCGCACGAAAGCCATACTGGTAGTGCATATTTTCGGTCATCCTGTGGATATGGATCCTATCATGGAACTGGCGAAAAAACACAATATTGTAGTGATTGAAGACTGTGCCCAGGCGCCTTTCGGGAAATACAAAGGAAGATTTGTAGGTACTTTGGGCCACATGGGAGTTTTCAGCTTGAACTACCACAAACATATCCATACAGGTGAAGGTGGTGTGATCACTACCAACGACGATTATTATGCAGAACGTTGCCAGCTCATCCGTAACCATGCCGAAGCGGTGGCTGATGCCAAGGGCGTTACAGATTACACGAATTTATTCGGTTTTAACTTCCGTTTTCCTGAAGTGGAAGCGGCGATGGGAATAGAGCAATTGAAAAAAATTGATGCTTTACTGGAATCGCGCATTAAAAACGCCAACTTCCTGCAAAAAGAGCTGACAGGCATTACTTACCTCGATCCTCTTATTCCTGCCGATATTTACAAGCATTGCTATTATGTACAGCCGATCAAATATTTTGAGGAGAAAAATCACGGACTGAGCAGGGAAAAATACCTTAAAGCGATTTCTGCTGAATTGCCTTCATCCTACATGCGTGAAAAAGATCCGCTGATAGGTGGCGGTTACGTGCGTCCGTTGTATTTACAAGGCATTTATCAAAAAAGAAAAATTCATTTCCACGGAAGAAACCCCGAAGATTTCAACTACGCCAAAGGTTCTTGTCCGGTGGTGGAAAAAATGCATGAAAAACAATTGATCACGCACGAATTCATGCGTTCGTCAATGTCACAATCCGATATGGAGCAGGTAGTGGAAGCTTTCTATAAAGTAGACCAACACATGGATGAGATAATTCAAAGACAAAATGAATTATAATGATTTCCCAAAAGGAAAAACCATTTTTGTAGGCGTTGATCCTGCGGCTCAAAACACTATATATTCCCTCATCAGTCTGCTGATGCAACAGGGGTGGACCAAAGAAGATTTTCTTTTTTACACCAGTACCGACGGTTATGTGAACGACCAGATCCGTCCCTTTGTACAACCCATTGATTTCAGCAGGGAAGCCATTGAAAAAATATTTATTGAACATTTCCCCGAACTCCTTTTTTTAGGCACTTCTGTTGGCAATCGCGAAGCTTTATGGGTGAGTACCGCCAATGAAAAAGGCATCAAAAGTATTTCGTTTATCGACCATTGGGTGAATTTCATTCATCGCTTTTTAAAGGACGGAAAAGCATTTTTTCCTTCCGGGGTATGGGTGCTCAATGAAACTGCCCGTCTTGATGCTGAGAAGGAAGGAATCCCGCCGGAGATCATTGAAGTGCATCGCAATCCCTATTACCGGTTGATTGAAGATTACCGTCCGCAACTCTCGAAAGAGCAGTTTTATCAACTCCTCGGCGTAGAAAAAAATAAAACCATCCTCTTTATTTCCGATCCTGTAAAGGATAACTTGCCGGATATAGGATTTGATGAGTTTTCCACTTTGGAAGCTGTGCTGCAAGAAATCAGCACTTTGCAAAAAGAGGGGCGTGCAGAAAACTATGACGTGCTCATTAAGCTGCATCCGCGCTGTGTGGAAGGGAAGTATGCCGGTATCATCGCCCGCTACGATTCAGAAAAACTGAAGATCAGGGAGGTGAGGGATATGGATCCCAAAATAATGAATTACTATGCCGATTATGTAATCGGGATGTTTTCAAACATGGTGGTGGAAGCTCTTTTGATGAAAAAGAATGTTTTGAGGGTGGAGCTGAATAGGACACAAGAATTGTTTAAATTTGACGAGATGAAGTGTAAGGTGGTGACGGAGGGACACAAATTGAAAGACGAATTGTATAATTTTTTAAAAAATGATTAATCCTTTCTTAACCGGGGACAAAATTTATCTTTCGCCGTTAACGGTGGACGATATTAGCGATAAATACATTCAGTGGTTGAACGACTCTGAGGTATGTCGCGACAATGCCCACGCTACTTTTCCCAACAATGAAGCCCGTGCCCGTGCCTATGTGGAAGAAATTCAGAAGAGCCAGAATAATTTTGTTTTCGCTATCCGACTGAAAGAAAACAATGAGCATGTGGGCAACGTGTCGTTACAATCCATCAACTGGATCAACAAATCAGGAGAGCTGGCTATCCTCATTGGCGAGAAATCGGCCTGGGGAAAAGGAGTAGGCTATGAGTGCTACAAACTTTTGCTGGAATATGCTTTTAAAACTTTGAATTTGAATCGTGTTTTTTCCGGACAAACTTCAAGGAACAAGGCCATGATAAAAATTTGTGAAAAAGCAGGGATGAAGAAGGAAGGCGTTTTGCGCGATTTCTTATTTAAAAACGGAGAATACCTTGATCTGGAAATGTATTCGATATTAAAAAAAGAGTACGTATGAGTAAGTATATGTTTGTATGGGCACATGCCTCTTTGATAAAATGGTATACTGCATTTTCCGAGTCG
This sequence comes from Flavobacteriales bacterium, assembly GCA_023251095.1. Taxonomy (GTDB): domain Bacteria; phylum Bacteroidota; class Bacteroidia; order Flavobacteriales_C; genus JAHEZL01. The sequence continues at coordinate 22,118 of JAHEZL010000017.1, read as the reverse complement.
TTTCGCATGGCGTCGCCTGATAACAAGGTGATTTTATTTGTACATGGAAGAGAAGATGTTGAAATAGGAAAACAGTATGATGTATTTGATGAGGTGGTTGATATTATAGATGGCTTTGTTTACAATCCCGACATAAAAGTAACCGACCTGAAAATCAGTAAAAATATTGTTGAATTAGAAGAGCATTTCAATGACAATTTTTTCTGGGAAGACGTTAAAGTGGATCGCTTTATAAGAGCAAAAAAAGACAAGAGTTTTATCGTTCAGTATTTAAATTTTGCTGTGGATAAATTCATGGACTACTATAAAAAATACGCGCCGGTATTGGGTTTTGGCGAATCAACCATGGCCATTTACCGATTGACAAAACGAATTTTCGAAAGAGATGAATTGCCTTACTTATGTGCGATAGGAACAAGATATTTTTCCCGTTATTCGGTGGATGACGATTGGTATTGGAATTGGGATCTTGCGTTGGAAAATTACAGGAAGTATTTGACTGAGGATATTCCTCAGGACATCCTGGATGTTGTAGTTCCTGTTTATGAAAGGATCATTACAAAAAAACAAACCACTATTAATTTCGATTATTACAAAAAGAATTTAAGCATAGGATACAACAAGCTTAGTTCTAATTCCTTCAGCACCATCATTCAAAAATGGAAGGCATACAGGAAGCTGAACGAGCAAAAAGAAGAACTGGTAAATAATGTGCGTTATAGTCAGGTAGATTCTTCATTGCTTAAAAAATTCACCAGGGTTAAAAAAGCGCAAAAGGATCATGCAGCATACGCTGAATTGGTATTGAATGAGATTCCCAACGTTAAATTCTGTTCGTTTTTCCTTCATTTTCAGCCGGAGTACACTGTTGATTCATTGGGTAAGTTTTTCATTGAACAAAATTATTTAGTGAAGAACATTGCCTCGGCTTTGCCTGCAGATATGTACCTGGTGGTAAAAGATCATCCAACGATGGTTGGGGTGAGGGACGTTAGTTTTTATGAAGATATACTGAGCAATAAAAATGTTTTGTTGTTGAATGATAAAATAAGCAGTTACGAAGTCATCAAGCAATCGAAATTAGTATTTACCATTGTTGGAACGGCAGCCCTGGAAGCTATGTTTATGGGCATTCCTGCAATTATGTTCGGCAAATATGCCTTCAACAATACCAATACCATTTCGTTTTCCCCGAATTTTTGGGATTTACCGGAACTGGTAAGGAAAAAACTTTTGGAAAAGTATGATCCTGCCGAGGTAAAAAAACACGCTTTGGCTTTGCTTGCAGGAAAATATGCAGGATCATTGGAAGGTCAACTTCCCGTTCATCCCGATTTAGATGATGCCTTTGCCGACAGGAGTCCCGATTATTTTATAGTGAGGGATTCCTTCATGACCGAATTGCGAAGAAGAAAAATTATTGATTAAGAGAAGGGATTTACCAGGATAAAATTAAACAGGTTGGCAAACAATACATTAAAAGGAACTAAGAGCGGCTTTAAATGGAACATATTCAGCAGTTTTATTTCCATATTCATCAGAAGTTTACGAGGCTTTGTAGTACCTAAATTATTAGGAGCAGCGGCCTACGGTTTGTTTTCATCTGTAGGATATTTTACCCGTTGGCTTCAGTTTGCTGATTTTGGTGCGCAACAATATTTCAATAAAGTTTTTCCCGATTTATATTTTAATTCAAGCAAGGAGGAGCAGAAGGAATTTTCTTCGGAAATTTTTTCTTTCATTCTCTTAACCTTTGTTCTGGTATTTATTTATTTGGGAACACTGGCCTTCTTTTATGAAGGAGAAAATCATGTTTTTTACATTCAGGCTTTTATCATTCTGATACCCGTCACCATTTTTGCAAAGGTGAGGGAAATGCTCACTAGCTATGCGTTGTGTACTCAAAATTATAAGCTGTCGTCGCTGGTGGTGGTGTTTGAGCAAATCATCGGATTGATTTTAGTGATCGTTGGTGTGTATTATTATGGCGCCATTGGAGGGGTTTTGTCGCTTGCTGTGGTGGAAGTATTATTGCTGGTATATATTCTTTCAAGAGTGAAAATGGAATTTAAAATCACCGTCCGTTTTGGTTCTAAAATTTTCAAAAGTCATTACAAGGGAATATTAAAATTGTTTACCATTTCTATCGGAGATCTTTTACTTTCCTCCATTGAGCACATCTTTATTTTAAATGCTTTCGGGAATGTTATTTTTGGTATTTTTTCTTTTGGGTTGGCTTTCACAGCGCCTATGCTCACTTTAGCCAGTATTTTTGTGAATGCGCTCCATCCGAAAATCATGAGTTTAGCAAAAACCAACAAGCAGGAACTTTTTAAAATATTGCACAACAGTGTTTTCTTTTATTATTTGCTTTGTGCAGCAATGATTCCGGCCATTGTAAGCATCGTTAATATTTTATTGAATTCATATTTTGAGGAGTTTGTGAGCGGAGGGGAATTTTTCTATTTGCTTTTTATTACTGCTGCAATACGTGGAATGCTGCCCATTTTAAAACAGTATTATATTGCCATTAATCAGGAAGTAAAATATATACGATTTAGTTTTGGTCTGATTGCTTTGTTAACCATATCCTTTGGATTTATGTATTTCAATTCAGTGGAGGTAATAAATGCGCTATATTTTAATACGGTAGTTTTTGTGTTAATTTTCTTTTTTCTGTATTACAAAATCGCACCTCATACTGCCAATGGCGACAAAAAAATATTTACCAGAAATGTAGTGCTGATCTTGTTCTCTATTCTTAATGTGGTGATTATTCAGTTGTATAGTCGTAGTGTGAGTTTTACCGATACCCGGTCTCTTGTTTATCTGGCAGTGATCAATTTGATTTCTGTAGCTGTTTGGGGAGTGTTTTATTATGTGAAGAGAAAAGATTTGAAAACAATAATTGATTGATGCAATGAATGTAATGCTGATTAGGATATTGTTGTATTTTGTTTTGGATTTCGCCAGCTACGTGATATTTGACAACGGAGTGATGGAGCCATCAATGGGTATTCTTCTGGTGTTCACCGCTATTTTTGTTGCCACATCCATTTTTGAAATTGTAAATGCCAAGGGAAGAATAATGCTGCTTCCTCCAATTATTTTCTCGATATATAATATAGTGAATGTGCATATCGGCGGTATTATTTTTCTGGAGTATGGCATTGGAGACTGGATGAATTTTCCGGGAGATCCTTATTACGTGGTGCTGTGTGCATTGGTCACCAATATTGCCATTCATTGTTTGTGGATAGGTTATTACCTGGTTCCTGAATTAAAATTCCCGATTTTAAATAAGTACAAATCGGTTGAAATAGATAAGAAATATTTTGCGGGAGCAATGGTGATTGCCGTGTTGTCGTTTTTAATTGGAATTAAAACCGGTTCTTTTGGTTACCTTAAGGATGACGCTACAGCCGGGTTTTCGGCATACATCAACTATGGTGTGCAGATAGGCTATATGTGTATCATCTTTTTAGCTTTTTATGATCACAATATCAGGAGGCATAAATTAGTACTTACCACCTTGTTATTGGTTTATTTTGCCATTGGAATTGCAAGTGCTTCCAAAACTACTTTCGGAATGCCTTTGGTTTACATCATGTTGAGCTACTACGTTAAAGGAAAACGAATTAATCCCGCCTATTTTGTGTTATTTCTGGGGGTGATAGTAGTTTCTTATGGGATCATTGAGCCTTTCAGGAAATTAAATCAGATAAGAGGTGATTCGGTGGATTATAGCGATATGGGGGAGTTGTATGGTTTTATGATTGACGCCTATGTAGCATCAGATGACCAAGAAATATCGGAAATCAATTCTTCATTGACAATGCAGATGCTGGAAAGACAATCTTATATTGCTCCAATGTCTATGGCTTTAGAATATGCCGATATAAATAATTATTACAAACCCGAAGAATTTAAAGACATTTTGCTTTCACCATTCTATGCCGTCATACCCCGTTTTCTCTGGCCAACCAAACCTCAGGCTGATTTTGGAAGATGGTTCAGTTATACTGTTTATGGGTCAACTGACATCAATAGCATTGGCATTACCCCTCAGGCCTATGCTTATATGGTGTGGAGATATAGCGGTATCATTATTATTTTCCTGCTTTTTGGTGTGATCCAGAAATTTTTATACGAATTGCTTTTCCGGTCAGGTATTTTTTTCCCGATTTACATATTAATGATTCTTACCATTGCTTATCCTTCGGATTTAACATGGACCTTTATTGCCGGGATTATTAAGGATATTTTTGTTGTATGGATACCTATCAACTTGCTTCTTCTAAAGACGGTTCCTCCTAAAACGGGTGAATCTATGGTGAATGTAAAAGAGTAATCAGTTTTGTTTAATTGATCCCGTTAAATTTTCAATGATTGTTTTGTAGGAATGTTTGTTTAACATTTCCAAGTTGCTTTGACGAACTGATTCCAGCGGGAGTTCATTATTCACTACCTTATCGATATAATGCGCTAGTTGATCCGTATCGCCGCATTCATAAACATATCCGTTTTTACCATGATCCACCAAATCCTGCGAGCCGGGTATGTTTGAAACAATGCAGGGCAATCCGAAGTTCATGGCTTCGTTCGTTACCAGTCCCCATGTTTCTCCTACTCCGGAAGACAAAACAAATAAATCTGAAACGATGTAATATTTATACAATTCGGATTGATTGATGAAACCTGTTAACAACACATTTTTCATTTGATGCTGATCAATAAATTCCTGCATCTTCCCTCTTAATTCTCCTTCTCCCATAAAAATTAAAAAAACTTCTTCTTTTTTACTGCACTTCAATGAAGCGTTTAATAGATCGAAGGGTCGTTTTTTATCTGTGAATTTACCTGCGAACAATATTACTTTTTTATTCTTCGGAATATTTAAAGCTTCTTTGAAGACGGATTTTTGCTCAATATTTTTTTCATACTGACTTTGAAATCTGCTGTTTTCAACAGAATAAGGAGAGGAAATTAATTTTTTTTCTTTCACGCCATAATGCTCATAAAACAGTTTGTTTTGTTTGCCGATGAATAAAAATTTGTCATACATTTTAAACAAAGGCCAAAAAATCATTTTCTTCACCATCAGCTTGAAACGGCTTCCTTTCAATTCCTGACACAAAGCCGATTCTCCGCGGATGTATACTTTAATACCATAAATTTTTCCCAGGAATAAAGCGAAGACATATGAAAAATAATTCCATCCCGAGATGATTAATATTCCACCCTTTTTTTTCTTTTTAAGAATAGAAATCAATTCAAAGTTAACCAGGCCGAAAAAGCCGTTGTACATGGATGGTTTACGTGAATTGTTTTTTAAGAAACGATATTTATACCCTTCTAATAGAGGGATATCCCATTTTACATGAACATTAAATTGCTTATCCAGCGCGCCTTCAATTGTTTCACTGCTGCAATACAATACTTCGAAATCTGAAAATTTATCGCTCTTTGCTATTTCTACAAAAAGAGGAGAATAATATTGAATAGGATGGGAGATTACAAAAGTTAATTCAACCTGATTGTCCATGGAGGATTAATTATATTATTTAATGGTTTAAACTTTAGCAGTCTAATTAAGTCTCAAATTTGGCTATATTTTAATTAATACAAAAGCAATTTTATATTGATTCCCTGTTTAATTTTAATATTTTAGGGCTCCCGGTTTGGAAAAAAAATGAAAAAAGCAGGAAAAATAGCGACTTATATGTGTTTGTCTTTAGCGGCAACATTGATTTCTCTCAATTTGTTTTTCTGCGCTCTTTTTCAACAAAATGTTTCCTGCAATACCAATCAGGCTAAAAAGGTAATATGCTTGTCGAAATATATTCCCGGTAAAGAAATATATCTCAGAAACAATACTTTCCTGACGAAGAGAATTATCATAAGTATTCCTTGACTTTTCTTTTATATCATTCTCTGGAGATGTTTTCATTGCAATCTTTGAATTCAAAATCCTTAGCTCCCTCCTTTGAAATACCAATACGGTATTGTTGTATTTTAATTTAAGGAATCTCTTTTTCAATAGCCGCTTTACTTCTCTAAGCAGATTGGGTTAAGCGTTTTTTTTGTTTAGGTTTCTTAATAAAATCAATACTTTTGCATAATGAAAATTTTAGTCGTCTCAACACAAATTTCCGGACACGGAGGAATTCCTCGGTTTACCAGAAATGTCATTGAGCAACTGGAAAGCAGAGAGGACACTACTGTCAAAATCGTTTCATTGAATGATAGTGAGCAGCAATACCATGGTGCGCGCCGCAATAAAATACTTTTTGTTTTTAAATTTATTTACTTGCTGGTGAAGATGCGTCCCGATCAGATTATTTGCAATCATTTGCACTTGGTCCGCTTGTCTTTTTTTAAATTTTTATCTCCCTCTACTTTCTGGCAAGTGGTGATTCACGGCAGAGAAGCCTGGCCATTGAGAAAAGAGTTGAAATGGTATTATCCCAAAATTGATCGTTTTTGGGCAGTGAGTTCTTATACCAAAAGAACTTTCGCTCAATCCAACGGAGTTGCTGAAGAGCGCATAAAAATTGTGTTGTTGACCACTCCTGATTTATGGGAGACAAACATTAATAACCTGAGCTATTCCCCTTTCTTTATATCGGTTTCCCGTTTAGAAAAAGAAATTTACAAAGGAGTGGACAAAACCATTGAAGCCATTCATCAGCATGAAGCCGAAATGAGAGCCTTCGGATACAAGTACATTATTGTGGGTGATGGTGATGATTTGCAACGCCATATTGATTTAGTAAACAATTATAAGCTGAGCGATATCATTTCTTTTAAATCTCAAATCAGCGATGTTGAACTCAAGGAATTGTACCGAACCACGAGTTGCTCTATACTGCCTTCGCAAAGAGAAGGTTTTGGCTTGGTTTTTCTGGAGGCAATGGCTTTTAAGAAAGCTGTAATCGGATGTAAAAATTGTGGAAGCGAAGACGTAATTGAACATGGCATCACCGGTTATTTAATTTCTCCTGAAGAGGATGAAATCTGGAAGCACATGCAACTTTTAATGAAACAACCCGAGCTCTTTAAACTAATGGGTGAAGCCGGATACCTGAAAAGGGAAAAAGAATTTAAAGGAGAAAAAACCCGGGAAAATATGGAGAAGCTGCTGGATATCAGTGGAAATTAGCCAGTTCTTCTTCAATTAATAAATCTAAAACTTCAAAGAAATTTAGTTCATACTCCCAGTTCAAAGCTTTTTTCGCTTTGCTGTTATCGCCGTAATTATTCGCAATATCATCCGGTCGGAATAATTCTTTGTTCACTTCCAGTTTGCTCAGAGGGATAGAGAATTTTTTAAATATATACTCAATGATTTCTCGTAAAAACACAGATTTCCCTGAGCAAATAATAAAATCATCCGCTTTATCGTACTTTAAAATTTTCACAATGGCTTCTGCATATTTGGGAGCGTAACCGAAGTCTCTTTTAATATCAATATTCCCCACTACCAGTTTTTGCAGTTCGCCTCTTGAAATTTTTATACAGTCGATAATTACTTTTTTTACAAAGAAATTTTTTGAGCGCAAGTAGGATTCGTGATTGAAAAGAATTCCGCACGATACAAATAAACCATACGACTGACGGTAGTTTTTTGCAATGAAATGTGCGCTCGCCTTGGAGATGGCATAAGGACTCAGCGGATTCAAAGGTGTTTCTTCGGTAATGGGCAGATGGTCCACTTTTCCAAACATTTCACTGGAGGATGCCTGATATACTTTTATTTTAGGATTGATTTCCCGCACCACTTCCAGAATATTCAAAAAAGAAATAGTGTTGAAAGTTATGGTTCCTATGGGTTGTTTAAAGGAAATACCTACAGAGCTTTGTGCCGCTAAATTGTATATTTCAGTAGGCTGATATTGTTTAATGATATTACTTACCTGAGAATAGTCGGTTAAGTCACACTCTTCAATAATGATCTTGTCGGCAATTTCAAGATATTGTAAATTGGAGAGTTCCAGATGCCTGTAACTTCTGCTTAAACCTATCACCTCATAGCCTTGTTCCAAAAGCAATTTAGAGATGTATCCTCCATCTTGTCCTGATATACCAGTTATTAAAGCTCTTTTCATGTTGATTCAAAAATAGACAAAATAATATCTATTTTTAGCATTTAAATCGGCATCCAGAAAAATGAAAGTTTTATTTATAGCAACGCAAATTAATGGCCATGGAGGAATACCGCGTGTTAAACGCAATCTGATTAAGCTATTAAAGAGCCGGGAAAATACGGAGGTTAAAGTACTGTCGCTCAACGACAGTGAAAAGGAATACAACGGTGCGGGAAGAAACAAAATAAAATTCATTTTGAAATTTTTATGGATACTGATTTCCTTTCGTCCTAAGCAAATTATTGTTGGCCATTTAAATATCAGTCAGCTTTCTCTTTTCAAATTTTTAGTGCCGGGTTCTTACTGGCACATGCTTTTGTATGGTATTGAAGCATGGCCTAAACGCGATGAACTGAAAGCCTATTATCCTAAATTCAACCGCTACTGGTCGATTAGCCATTATACCACAGAAAAATTTTCTGAAATGAACGGAGTTCCTTTGGATAAAATAAAATTGATAGTTTTAACTACTCCCGCCAATTGGGAACCTCAGCAGCCGAATTTGGCTTACGAACCTTTCTTTGTTTCTATTTCCCGTTTGGATAAAAGCGAAGGATATAAAGGTGTAGATAAAACCATAGAAGCCATCCATCAAAATGAGGCAGAAATGAAAGCTTTAGGCTACAAATATGTGATTGTAGGCTCGGGTGATGATTTGCAACGCCACATTGATTTGGTGAATGAATATAAACTTAACGATGTAATCAGCATTAAAACAGGTGTCAGCGATGCGGATCTCAAAGAATTGTACCGAACCACCAGTTGTTCTATTTTACCCTCAAGCGGAGAAGGTTTTGGCTTAATTTTTCTGGAAGCGATGGCTTACAAAAAAGCATCCATCGGCTGTAAAAATTGCGGAAGCGAAGATTTAATTGAACACAACAAAACGGGCTATTTGGTAGAATCAACCGTTGATGATATCTGGAAACACATGAAGCTGTTGATGACCAATCCCGAAGGATGTAAAAAAATGGGAGAAGAAGGATATTTAAAGAGAGAAAGAGAATTTAACGGAGCACGAATTGAAGATAATCTCGAAGAACTTTTATGTGTGGAATAGTTGGATATTATTCTAAAACAGTAAATGCAGGGGAGTTCTCTTCGGCGTTAAAAGTCATTGCCCACCGTGGTCCCGATGATGAAGGGACTTTTGCCGTGAAAGATAATTTTTTGTTTGGCCATCGTCGTTTGGCCATCATCGACCTTTCTCCAATGGGCCATCAACCCATGCATTCCAATGATGGCAACTACACCATCATTTTTAACGGAGAAGTATATAATTTCAAAGAAGAAAGAGAAATTCTTATTGCCAAAGGCTATACCTTCCGCTCTCATACGGATACAGAGGTTATTTTAAATCAATACATCGAATACGGAATCGGTTTTTTAAAACGATTGCGAGGTATGTTCGGTTTGGCGATTTACGATAAAAAACAAGATAAAGTAATTGTAGCCCGCGATAGAATGGGCATAAAGCCAATTTACTATTATCACGATGCCAATACTTTTGCTTTTGCATCGGAACTTAAAAGTTTAAAGGAATTTAAAGCGGTCAACACCCAAAAAAATTTAGCCGCCATCAGTGCATTTTTGCAAATGGGTTCGTTGCCTTATCCGCATACTTTAAACAAGGAGATTCATTACCTGGAACCGGGATCATATTTGGAATGGAAGGGAAATAATGAATTGAAAAAAGAGTATTATTTTAAAATTGAAGCCAACAAAAGACAAGGATTAGTTTACGCCGATGAAGTTAAAAAACTACGTTCTCTATTACAGGAGGCTGTTTCTATACGCACCATGTCCGATGTGCCTTTCGGGGCTTTTTTAAGCGGCGGTATTGATTCCAGTGTGGTAGTTGCATTAATGAAATCATCGGGAGTGGAAGACCTTAAAACTTTCTCCATTTCCTTTGAAGACAAAAAATATTCCGAATCGTATTTCGCCGAATTGGTGGCAAAGAAATTCAAAACCGATCATCAAACTTTTATTGTTCAGCCTTCCGATGTAAAAAAGGAATTTCACAATATAGTTTCCATCATTGATTCTCCAACAGTGGATGGCATCAATACTTATTTCGTCTCTAAATTTACGCGCGAAGCCGGAATCATTATGGCCATGTCGGGAGTAGGCGGCGATGAACTTTTTGGCGGCTATGACACTTTTGATAGAATGCCACAGCTGCTTGCTGCAAAGAAAAATACGCGTTTTGTTCCAAATGCCTTGCTGAATCAGGCGGCTCCTCTCTTTAAACAATACAAGTACAAAAAACTGGTGCAGCATTTAACTTCGTCGTCGGACGATTTTTCTTCAGCTTATTTAGCCCTGAGAGGATTGCTAATAGCAAAGGATGCCAACGATCTCATGAAAGTTAATGCTCCTTTTGATTGTGCGGAATACTTACAAAAATTATTGTCGGACTTTGCCTATAAGGATGCCACCGATGTCACTGCTTTTTTTGAAACACGTGCATACATGCACAATCAATTGCTGCGCGATACCGATATCATGAGCATGGCACATTCTCTGGAAGTCAGAGTACCATTGATTGACCAGAAGATAGTTGATTTTGCATTTTCTCTTCCTCCCGAATACCGCAAAGGAAAAAGAATGCTGATTGATGCCATGGCAGATGAATTGCCGCAGGAAGTATACAACAGACCGAAACAGGGATTTTTATTTCCTTTTCCTGTTTGGATGAAAAAAGAAATTAAGTCGGAAGTACAGGATTTGGTTTTTATGAAAAGCGATTATCTGAAATCAGATGTGGTGGAAAAACTTTGGAAAGGCTTTGAAAATGACCAGGTACATTGGTCGAGAATTTGGCAAATCGCAGTTTTAAATCATAAATTGCAAGCTTAAATTCCTCAATTTAAGCTATAATCTTATATTTGCCTCTTAGTAATCACATCAAATTCAATTTATGGCATTTAATTATTCTGGTTTGTCGGGTCTTCGTAGTGTTTTGAGAGCTGTTGGCATAACAAAGTTGGTTTCTTACCCGGCCCGTCTTAAGGTGAAAAAAAGAGTATTTCAGTATTATAAAACAAAACCTACTAATGTTTCAGTAGATGCCGGCGACCTTAAATTTGAAATGATTACCGGAGATGTGGCAGAATACGTGAGAGTAATGTCATTTCAGGACGATATGCATTTGCTGGATGTCATCAAAACCAAATTACCTGCCGACGGTACTTTCTGGGATATCGGATCCAACATCGGTTTGTATTCTTTATATGCCGCTAAGGTTTTAAAGGGAAAAGGCAATGTGGTTGCTTTTGAACCTGAGAAAAGAGCCTTTGCCCGCATCAATGAAAATTTCGCTAAAAACGGCTTAAATAATTTTAAAGCGCATCCTTTTGCTTTGTCCGACGAAAACGGTGAATTTGAATTAACTGTTGCCGAATCCTTTGGTGATGGTAACCATAGTTTAATGTCGAAAACAAATCACATTCAAGGAGGTACTTCTTATAAAGTTCCTGTTTTTAAAGGAGATGAGGCCCGTGAAAAAAACAACATACCTGTTCCCAGCTTTGTGAAAATTGATGTGGAAGGAGCAGAAATAAAAGTATTGCATGGTTTAGATAAAACCCTTCGTGATCAAGCCTGTACTACTGTTTTAGTGGAAGTGCATTTCACCATTTTAAATTCTATCGGTGAAACGCAGGGCGCTAAAAAAATTGAAAGCTATTTAAAAGAAAGAGGCTTTGTTAATCAACATTGGGCCGATCCATCGCACTTAGTTTCCAGCAAATAATTTTTTGCTATGCCAAGGGTATTGATTAATTCCGTTTTTGCTAAAAAGGGCGGAGCATTAACCTATATTCAGAATGTTGTTTCCGAACTGCGTAAATCCTTACCGGCACAATTTGAAATTATTGTGCTCCGCACAAAAACGGAAGATGCCGCAAAATATGAAGTAGCAGGTGTCAGCTATATCAACAACGATGAGGTAAGTGTGCAAAATGCGCAAGCGGTTTCCAATCCCTTAAAAAGAATTTGGTTTGATCAGATCACCTTACCAAAAATCATCAAAAAGGAAAAAATAGATGTTCTGTTTTCTGCCGGAAATTTTGGCGTTTTGCGTTGTCCGTGCAAGCAGATTTTATTGGTAAGAAACACTGTTTTTTTTGATGATCAGTACCTCAATAAAATTCATTCTAAAAAAATAAAACTCTTTTACGCTTTTCAAAAGTTGTTGACGGTGTTGAGCATGAAAGCCTCTGATTATGTGCTTTTCCCTAGTCAGGCCATGTACAATCTCGTTGCAAAAAAAGTAAAGGCAAAAAGCAAATGGAAGGTGTCGCACTACGGTTCCCGTCCCGATTTGTTTTTTGGTAAAACGCCTGAAAAACAAGAAAATGATGTGCTCCGTTTTTTGCACGTTGGCTTATACAGCGATCAAAAAAACCTGACTACCATTTTGAAAGGACTGGAGATTTTAGATGAACAATATCATTTGAAGTTTAAGTTTGAACTCACTGCGGGTTTCAATCAGAACTGGCTCGGGGAAAGCGCGTTTTTTCCTAATTTCAAAAAAGAACAAAAACAGTATTTCGATTTAAATAAAAAGGGATTGGCTCAGGATATCGATTGGCTGAATTATGCTGCATTGGCCGAGCGTTATCGCCTGAGTGATATATTTTTATTTCCGTCGTATACCGAATCCTTCGGGCATCCTTTGATTGAAGCCATGCACAGCGGATTGGCAATTATTGCTTCTGATACCGAGGTGAACAGAGAGTTGTGCGGCGATGCTGCTTTGTATTTCAGTACTTTTGATGCTGCAGACTGCGCCAAAAAAATGTATGAATTGAGTAAGAACACTGAATTAAAAAATACAATGATTCAAAAAGGAAAAGAGCGTGCGCTGCAATTCACCTGGGAAAAGCATGCAGGAGTTTTGAAAGAGTGTATTGATGACCTTTGTAAAATCAAGTAAAAAAAACAACTATGGAAGGTTTGGGTTTTGGCTGTGTTCGTTTAACTTCTAACTATACAAAAAGGCAAGCATTACGTAACTTGGAAGTGGCTTTTGAAAATGGCATTACGCATTTTGATGTGGCACCTTTGTATGGTTTTGGATTGGCAGAAGGTATTTTAGGCGACTTTGCAAAAAACAAAAGAGGCCAAATTACCATTACTACTAAGTTTGGCATTGCACCTAACAGCATGGTTTTAAAGAATTTATTTTTGCAGAATGTAATTCGTTCAGCTTATAAAATGGTGAAGGAATCGGGTTTAAAAAAATCCACAGCCAACTTAGCGGCCACTACAAAAACAGCTACCAATTTTAGTGTAGCCAATGGCGAACAATCTATTCAGACTTCCTTGCGCGAATTAAAAACCGATTACATTGATTTTTTATTATTGCATGAAGCTACCATTGAAGAAGCCAACAGAGCGGAATTGTTGAGTTTTCTGGAAAAGAAAAAAACAGCAGGGGTGATCAAAGAATATGGAATTGCCAGTTTTTCAAATGCCATTGTTTCCGATTATTCTTCGCTGAATAAAGCACACACCATTTTGCAAACCGATAATTCTTTCCCTTTTAAATTAGCTCCGGGATTATTGAAAGGAGATCAGATAAAACAAAGATTTTATTTCAGTCCCTTCTCGCATTTAAATAAAGTACAACGCTTGCTGAATGCTGATCCTGCGTTTGCTAAATCTATTTCCGCAGAAATAGGCTTTGATGTAAACACAAAATTAACCGATTTGTTTTTGATGCATCAGTTGCATTCAGATCCTTCGGGAATAACACTTTTCACTTCGTCGAAAAACGAAAAAATAAAAGCTACTGTTCAGTCGTGGAACAGAGTAAAATCCTTGTCACCCGAGGCTTTTCAACCTTTGGCTAAAGTTCAACAAATGATTGGTTCCCGACTATGAACAACAAAATTTGCATAATAGGTGCCGGTACTTACGGGTCATATCTGGCCAATGCTATTCTTGAAAAATATCCCACTGCCAATGTGCATTTGTTTGATGTGGGCAACAGTACTACACAATCGGAAAAAGAAATAGGGTTTCTGTCGAAAGAAAAAAGCGGTCGCTATAAAGCTACTTCTTCCGGACGGTTTTTTGGACTGGGAGGAACTTCCGCAAAATGGGGCGGACAATTGTTGTTTTTTTCAAAAAACGATTTTGCTGATCCAAGCGGAATGCAGGCAATTATTGATTGCAATGAAAAATACCGCACAAAAGTATTGGCCAGATTTTTCAAAAAAATTCCTGCTCTGGATGAAAAAGATTTTGGTTCCGGACTCTTCAGCAGAAAAGGCGTGTGGCTCAAATTCAGTCAGCGCAATATGTTCACACATTTCAAGCTGGCCGGTAAAGCAGGCATCACTGTTCACGAAAATGCGCGCGTCACCAAATTGAATACAGAGAACGGAAAAATAAAATCCATTTCGTTTCAATCTTCCGGGAAAAATGAAGGAGAACTTTTTGAGGCCGATTTGTTTTATCTTACATCAGGTGCCTTTGAATCCCTTCGTTTAATGCATGTTTCAGGGCTTACGGACATCAAAAATTCGGCAGGATTTTCCGATCATGTATCCATGCGTTGTTTTCATATCAATTCGTCCAGCGCTAAAATAGGCAATCAGGATTTTCAGTTCCGTTTTGAAAACGGATCCATGATTACCTCACGATTGATAGGGGAAACAGATCATGCGTCTTTTTACATTCATCCGATATTCAATGAGCGATTTAAATTTTTTCAATTTTTAAAGCAGTTGATATTCAAGGGTAAATTTTCTCCTAAATTATTGGCATCCACTTTCAGTCAGTTTATTTATTTATTCCCTTTTGTATTCAGTTATCTGATCAAAAAAAAATTGTACATCTATAAAAGCTGGGAACTGGCCATTGATATGGAATTGTCGAAAAGTACCAATACCGTTCAGTTGTCGGGTGAAGCAGATGCTTACCAACAAAAAGGAATCGACATTGATTATGCCATTTCCGAAGACAGCATTCAAAAGCTCAAACAAATTAAAGACAAGCTCGCCGAGATCCTCAAAAAAGAAAATATTCCTTTTAGCGAAGTAGAAAATTTTTCTGCCTCTTCCTTAAAACTGGAAGATACTTATCATCCCTACAAGTTATTTGGTGCGGGTAAAGATTTTTCAGAGGCATATCATCCATTAAGCAATCTGTTTCTCATCAATACGGGCTTGTTGCAACGTGCCGGCGGAATCAATCCTACGGCGGCCCTTTTTTGTTTGATAGAACAGCACGTGGAGCAAGGCCTTCCGGCTAAGTAAGGCATACTTTCTCTTCGCTTTATTTTCAAGTAAATAAATTGTATTTTTAAAATCTGAAAAATCCAATTTACAAAACAGTTCATGAGTGAAGTTCCCTTAACAGTTGTTATACTCACCTACAATGAGGAAGTGCATATTGAACGTGCCATTTCCAATGTGAAGAATTGGGCAAAACACATCTTTATTCTGGATAGCGGTTCTCCCGATAAAACCTGTGAAATAGCTGAAAAATTAGGCGCTAAAGTGTTTTACAGAAAATTTGACACCTATTCCGCCCAAAGAAATTACGCGATAAAAGAATTGCCCATTGAAACAGAATGGATGTTGTTTCTGGATGCCGATGAATATATTCTCGACGATCTTAAAAATGAAATAGCCACGGTTTTACCCACTGCCACCTGCAACGGTTTTTATTTAAAACGCCGTTTTTATTTCATGGGCAAGTGGATCAAATATGGCGGATATTACCCTACATACATCCTTCGCCTTTTTAAAAAACAACATGCGCAGTGTGAGCGCGAAATCAATGAACACATTAAGGTTTCGGGAGAAATACAAACCTTAAAAGGGGATTTTGTAGATGAAAATCTGAGAGGGATGAGCGAGTGGACCGATAAGCACAATAAATATTCAACTTTTGAAGCTCGGGATTTATATCGCCGTGAGCAAGAGGGTGTAGACGAAGGAGAAGCAGCAAAACTTTTCGGCAAACAAAATGAAAGGAAGCGCTGGATAGTAAAAAATATCTGGAATCCTTTGATGCCTAAGTTGCTCCGACCCTTTATTTATTTTATTTACCGCTATTTTTTCCGTCTTGGTTTTTTGGATGGACGCCGCGGATTCATTTATCATTTCCTGCAAGGACTGTGGTTTTGGTTTTTGGTGGATGTGAAATATTTTGAGATGAAAAGAAAAAATCAAACTAAAAAATAGGATAAGCTTGTGTGTGGCATCTACGGATATATTGGTTTAGAAAACGATGACGTTTTAAAAAAGATGAGCGAAACCCTTCGCCATCGCGGGCCCGATGCTTTTGGTTTTTGGAGTGACGCAGTCGATAAAATTCATCTCGGACAAAATCGTTTGTCAATTATCGATTTGAGCATTTCCGCTAAACAGCCTTTGTTCAATGAAGACGGATCAGTGGTGCTGGTGTTCAACGGCGAGATTTATAATTTTCAGGAACTCCGAACGGAGCTTTTAGCAAAAGGACATATTTTTAAAAGTCAAACCGATTCGGAAGTGTTGGTTCATTTGTATGAAGAGGAAGGCACCAACATGTTGCAGCGCATTCGCGGTATGTTTGCTTTTGCGATTTACGACAGGAATAAAAAACAATTGTTTGTTGCCCGCGATCATTTCGGAATAAAACCATTTTATTTTTTCAGTAACAACAATCATTTTGCGTTTGCCTCTGAAATGAAGGCTTTACAACAACATCCAGCAGTGGAATTTTTGGTAAATCCTAAAGCGGTGCTGGATCACTTGTCGTTTTTATGGTGCCCTTTTCCAAAAACAATGGCCAGTGATGTAATGAAGCTGGAGCCTGGAACAGCAATGATTTTAGAAGGAGCTACGATTGTAAAAAAATGGAATTTTTACGATGTACCTTATACCGGAAAATATTCTTCGATGACAGAAGCAGAAGCTGTTGAAGAATTGGATAAACTCATGGAAGCCAGCATTGCCGAGCAATTGGTGAGTGATGTTCCGCTTGGAATATTTTTATCGGGCGGAGTGGATTCCAGTTTGATTGCCGCTTATGTGCGCAAACTCAGAAAAGATCAACCCCTCAAAGCTTTCACCATCGACATTCAGGGAGCCGATATGGAAGGCAATCCCAACGATTTGCCGTATGCACGCAAAGTGGCGAAGGATTTAAATATTGATCTGGAAGAAATTATTGTAACGCCTAACGAGATTTTAAAACATCTTGAAGAGCTCACTTATATTTTAGATGAACCGCTGGCTGATCCTGCTGCGGTGAATGTTTTGCTCATCACAAAAATTGCGAGAGAAAAAGGATTTATTGTTTTATTGTCAGGAGCAGGAGGCGATGATATATTTTCGGGTTACCGCCGCCATCAGGCGATGCAGCTCGATCAGAAATTATTTAAGTTGCCTGCCTTTTCCAGAAAAATGATGGAAGCCATCGGAAAAAATATTCCTATCGTCCATCCAAAAATCCGCAAAGCACGAAAATATTTACAACACTTTGGCGCCACTTTAAACGACCGATTGGTGTCGTATTATTACTGGATGGATGAAGTGTCGTCAAAACAATTGTTAACACCTTCTTTCAAGGAAAAATTAAAAGAATACTCTTCTTTAAAAAACTTGGAACTCGCCTTTGAGCACATTCCAAATGAAAAAGAACCGCTCAATAAAATGTTGTATCTCGAAACAAAATTCTTTTTGGTGGATCACAATCTCAATTATTCCGATAAGATGAGCATGTACAATTCCATTGAAACCAGAGTGCCGTTTTTGGATTACCGCATTGCCAATTTCGCAGCATCTTTGCCGGTGGAATTGAAGTTGAAAGACGGACAGGCCAAATACATTTTGAAAAAAGTGGCCGAGAAATATTTGGATAAAGATATTATTTACCGCAAAAAAACCGGGTTTGGTGCGCCTTTGCGACAATGGATCAAAAATGATTTTCAACCCTTATTTGAAAAGTATCTCAATAAAAAAATCATGGAAAAGCATGGTGTTTTTAATCACGATGCAGTATGGAAAATGATTAAAGACAATGCTTCCGGTAAAAGCGATTCAGCGTACAGCATTTTCTCCGTGATTTGCATTTCCATTTGGATGGACCGTTTTGAGAAAAAATGAATGTCCCGCAAATTTCACAGATCAACGCAGAGGCAAATCTGTAAGAAAATATTTGAACTCTAAATTTTTGGATACTGCATCGTAATGCAATGTATTGATCCATGCTGCTTAATTAACGGAATACTGTTCACGGGAATAATTTCCTTATGGGGAAAAACACTTTGAATAATTTTCACTGCTTCATCATCTTTACTTGAATTGTAAATCGGAAAAAGTATGGCATCATTCATAATTAAGAAATTGGCGTAGGTGGCCGGCAAGCGGTCTTCACCATCGTAAGCGGCATCAGCCATGGGAAGTGCAACGAGCTTGTATTTTTCACCTTTCAGATTGGTAGCGCGCTGCAACTCTTCTTCCATTTTGCTGAGTTCACCGTAATGCTCATCATTTTTGTCATCACATTTTACATAAGCAATCGTGTTTTCATCGCAGAAACGTGCTAAAGTATCAATGTGACTGTCGGTATCGTCTCCGGCTAAATAACCGTGGTTGATCCAGATTACTTTTTCAATGTGCACTGTCTTTTTAAGAAGAGATTCAATTTCTTCTATGCTCATTTTCGGATTGCGGTTTTCTTCCAACAAACATTCGCTTGTAGTCATTAAAACGCCTTTGCCGTCTACTTCCAAAGAGCCACCTTCCATCACAATATGATTCAAATCTTTTATTCCCCAGTGGGTTGGAAAAGCTTTTGCATCATATAATTTTTGAGTGATCGCAGAATCTTTTTCAGCGGCAAATTTTTTCCCCCAGCCGTTGAATTGAAAATCTAAAATCACGGGTTTTCCATTTTCTAAAATGGTAATTCCGCCGTGATCTCTCGCCCAGGTATCGTTCACATCACACTGGTGAATTTCAATGTTTGCGAGATTACAATGTTGTACATAGCTTTTTACTTCTTCTACATTTTGTGCTGCAATGATGAGCTTTTGTCGCTTTGCAATTTCAAAAGCAATTTTTTTGTAGCACTCCTGAACTTCTTCCCAAATGTCGGCCCAATCCGTGTTTTGGTGGGGCCAGGTAAGTTGCACCGCACTTTGCGGAAACCATTCGGGAGGGAAGAAATTGTTGGATGTTTTCATTGTTCGAAAGTAAGATTTCTTTATTGTTTTTTATAATAGCTGGTGCCTGGGACCGCTTCATCATAATAATATTCGTTGGTTACAAATTCTGTTTTCGAGAGTTTGATGATAACTAAGTGGTGATCTCCTACAATCCCGTTTTTATCATGCGGCGGTAAAAATTTACTATTGAACAGAGTTATTTCTTTCTTATCAGAAGAGATTTTCCAGTGTCCCTCTTTTACAACAGTATATAATTTCCCCTCATAAATTTGTGAGAAAGTGTGGGAGTACGAACCGTCACTTTTAAATTCATAAGTGGATTTCGTCTCTTTAATTATTTTATTCATTGCCTCATCGGCTGTGGGCAAGACGTGTTTTGTCATTGCCCACTTTCCGGTGATTTTTACTTTTATGCTGTCGCTTACTTGTCCGAAAGCAACAAGTGAAGTGAAGAAGAGAAGGAAAAAAATTATGTTTTTCATGCTTTAATTTTTAATGTGCGGTAGCCATTTCATAACACTTAAAAGCCACTTTTTTCAATTCGTTACGCATTTCATTTTCTTT
The DNA here is from genome assembly GCA_023251095.1 of Flavobacteriales bacterium. Classification (GTDB taxonomy): domain Bacteria; phylum Bacteroidota; class Bacteroidia; order Flavobacteriales_C; genus JAHEZL01. Next base: position 2,231 of record JAHEZL010000017.1, on the reverse strand, counting down.
CTTTATGCGGGCCTGAACTTTAGCAATATCCTCTTTCATCTTTTGAATTTTCAGTACTTCTTTTTCCATATCGGCAATGCGTTTTTCTACATCCTGTGTTACGCCGAAAGAACGAATTCTTTCACGGATTTCTGAAATGGATTTTGTTTCATATACTACTGCAAATTCTTTTGTTGCATAAGGATTGTATTGCTTTTCAAACCATTGATAGAGCTCGCCGTTTTTTGCTACGCTGATGCAAAAAGTGTTTTTCATTTGTTGGGCGTATATGCTGCTTGGATCTGGAAATACTGCTTTTGCTGCTCCGTTTTCTACTTGCAAAGGAGTTAAGTTTTTTATGGTGTTGAGCCATTGATAAACTTCGGAAGTGCCTGTTGTTTTCGGAACACTTAAATTCACCGACACAATTCTTCCTTCTAAAATATGGAGATAGCAATCAATGTTTACCCAGTCGTTTTTCGCCCATGTGAAAGCATAAGAGTTGGAGGTGGCAACAGAATTTGCAGGCAACAAATTCACATATTTTTTATCGCTTATCATTTGTTTTCCATTGAGTTTTTGATAGAGTTGATTTAACTCAGTATTGTTTGCCTTTTCCAATTCAGTTTTCAGTTTACCCATCTGGTAATTGTACTCCTGGCGTTTTTGAGAATAATAAGCAGAGAGCTGTGCCTGATAGATTTGCGTATCTTTAATATTGGTCAATTTTTGAGCTGCAAATTTTTCAAAAGCAGATTTACTTTTCCCGCTTATTTTTTTTGAAACGATAGAATCAACCTGTGATAAATCTTTCGCCAGATTATCGATGTATAATTTTAGCATGGCATCGCCATTTTCCAGTTGGTGCAATTGCGCTACTCTGTCTTCAAATTCTTTTGTGGCTAAAAATGTTTGAGAGAAAGTTGGCGTTTTAATGGTTTTGATGGAAAGAGGCTTTATGCCGCATTCGGAATAGTTTGTCACATCTATATTTGATGAAGTAGCGGTGTATTTTTGCGACATTCTTTTGGTTGAGCCTATTGGACCATAAGAAATTACTTGTGCTACAGCGGAGTCCGTTGTTGGCATTGGTCCGGCTGGCATAGTTAGGTCTGATGATTCACTAATCATCTTATTCGTTTGACTTGAACGAATCCCCAAACTATAATACAAGCTATCCACCAAATTTTTTGAACACACTTTATAATTTTTGTAAGGGATAAAAGTTTTTACTTTTTCTTCAAATCCTTCGGGTAAAAAATCCAGTGTTTCAAAGGGAACATTCACCAGATATTTTTTCAATGGCTTAGGATTCACCCAGTTTAATTTCCCGTTTTTTTGAACTTCTCCTTCAAAGGCCATCATGTCTTTTTTCACTTCGTTGGTGGGAACTTCAATGTACAGCGGACGGGCAGGATTTATTTTCACTTCCTTGTTGTTGCATTTTGTTTTAATGTGCAGCATTCCTCCGGTTTCCAAAGGTTTCCCGTTGGAGGTGGTAGCTAAATTATACAAAATCATATCTTCTAAAGTAAGCGCTTCCACCAGTTCAAATTGCACCGCTTCAGTGATGGTTTTATTGTTTTCATCCACAAAGGCATTGGCCGGAACGATGATTAAAGTTCCTTCTTTTCCTTCTATCGTTGCGCCTTTTTTTGGATCTACAGCAAAGCTCTGAACAGTGGGATTCACCCAAGTGTGGAGTCCATTAAAAGTACTGTCGTTGTTTTGTGCCGATTCAATTTTTAGTTCTTCTATTTTTTGAGGAACAGGAGTGTTTTTTATTTCTGCCGAACGATTGAAATAGAAAAATGATCCTGTGGTAATAGCTGCGATAAGAATTCCGCCAAACAGCCATTTTCCAAGGTGAGAGCCACCACCTTTGCTTATTTTTTTAATTTCTTTTTTGATTCCGATTCTGTTGGCGGTTTTAATTAAATCCTGTTGAATTTGCATTTGTTGCTGTAATTCGGAATTCTCTTTTACTTCTTTTTCAAAAGCAATTTTTTCACTTTCCGAAAGATTACCGTTAAGGTAATTATCGATGCGTTCTATATTATTTAATGAAGGTCTCATAGTGAATTAATTTTTTGGTTTGTGATCAGCAGCCATTCGGATGGCCTGTTCCATGCATTTGTACTTTTGTGTTTTGGCCGAATTCACCGAAGAGAATCCGAGTGCCTTGGCTAAATTTTCCATCGATTCTTTTTTAAAGTAGAATCGCTCGAAAATTTCCTGGCACTTTGCCGATA
>JAHEZL010000036.1 GCA_023251095.1 Flavobacteriales bacterium | reverse complement strand
GAGTGTCCTACAGGGCCCACTTTATAGGACTTGACGCTTGAACTTAGCGGCAAGTCTTTTTTGTTTTTACATTTTTCATCTGAAAAGAATTGGTTTGTAAAAAATAAAATTGTTGTTTCTGTTATGATTGTGAAAAATTGTTTCTGGAAAGAATACAAATTCCCTTACCCGCGAGCGTAGGTGTTTAAGCAATCTGCTAAATTCCCTTTTTAAAAAAATGTCAGGATGGGTATTTAGAATTTCATCTGCGTGCTCCGTCCCGCTTTGCAACGAGAGTGGCAACAACCCTTTGTGCTTAGCGTTTGATGTCAGTTTCATGTTCGGGGTGTATAAAACCCTCCAGTAAAAATCGACCTTCTTGAGGATAAAGGTATAGAATTTTGTAGTTACTCAGCCGATAGGATAGGAATAGGCATTTGAGCAATAAGTTTTAAAGAATCGAAAACATGCACCTTATTTTTTATGCAGGTATCAATTACCGACCGAAGAATACAAAATGCTTGCTGGCCTGTTTTAAACGGTCCTGATACTTTTTGTTTTACTTTAATATTTCGGATGGCTCGCTCCGAACCATTATTGTCGGGAGGAACTTGTGCATAATACAAAAAGGTAAATATAGACCCTCTGTTTTTTCGTATGGCTTTTTGAAAAGTCAATGTTTTGCTTTTACCTAACTGATGGGCAATCAAGCAATCCATCTCGTTTTCTATTTCCATGACGGTCGGATTATCTCTTGCATACCGGGCATGTTGCTTTTTGAGTTCCATTGCCTTGAGTCGTAATTGCTTCATTCGTTCAGCCCATTTGTTTTTTTCCAATTCTATCAGATAGTTCAAGTCTCTTAATAAATGGGAGGTGCATAACTGATGACCTTTTGCATGAGTTTTTAATTGCGGCTTCCATCTGTCTGAACTAAGGATAGCATTTACAAACCCCTTGGGAAATAATCTTTCTATGGTTTCTTTCCCTCTGTTTAAGGATGCGCTGATAAAAGTTGCCGATCTATTTTGCCATGTCCATATCCATCCTTTTTTTCCATTTATTTTTGCACCTGTTTCATCTCCGCCTACCTGCGCGCTAGTTTCTATTTGTTCCTTTATTGCCTGATAGAGCGGTAATGCTTTTGCGGATAATCGTTTCAGAATATTATCTATACTTCCCTCGCTGATGGGTAAATTAAAATAGTGTTTAAATAGTTCGCTCAGCCGCTTAAAGGGGGTGTATTGATAGACCGATTGGCAGCCAATAATTGCTTCTACACTTGCTCCGTATTGTATGTGATTGGTTACACCGCAGGGGTAATCTCCTATTTGTTGATGCCCGCACACACAGGTTTTGCTGTAGCTCTGATACTCTATCTAGAGCGGATGTACAGGTGGCAACTCCACTACTTGCCGCTTGCTTTCCAATTCAGGTTTTATGGCGGTTAATTCTTTTCTACCTTTGTTATAGACTCGGCTGAGTAACTACAAAGTTTTTTTCTGATGATTCCATTTCTCACCGATAAACAGCGCAGCGAGTACAAGCGGATGCACAAGAAGAATTTATAAAACAATACGAGCAGTTGAAGCAAAACAAACAAGCAGAGGATACCATTAATTTTATGGATGGAGTGCATCCCCTGCACAACTCACAGCCCGCTTACGGGTGGATTAAGAAAGGAACTGAAAAAGAACTCAAAGCCAATACAGGACGTGAGCGCATCAACATCAACGGAGCATACAATATAGAAAATCACTCGCTTGTTTTCCACGAAGATGAAAGTGTCAAGGCACAATCCACCATTGCTTTGTTTGACAACATGCAGCGCAAACAAGCAGAAGGAAAAATTAACATTATTGCCGACAACGCCCGTTATTATCGTAGCAAATTAGTCAGCGAATACCTGGAAAAACACCAGCGAATCAAGCTTGTTTTTCTTCCGCCTTACAGCCCCAACTTAAACCTCATTGAACGGCTTTGGAGATTTTTTAAACGAAAAATCACTTACAACAAATACTACGAGCGATTTGCCTTGTTTAAAGAAAAGTGTCTGGAATTTTTGTCCCGATTACAATCATCGGGACACATTTACAAAGAAGAACTGCTAAAAACAATGACTGAAAAATTTCATCTCATCCAAGCATGATTTATCGCAAACTCATGTTCGTTCAGTATATAGCACATATAAGTATGACTTTTTTTACTGAACAATAATGTTAATGTCTGTTACGGGGAGAAAATCCCCCACCTTCAGGTGGCGACTTTAGTATATTCGTACTGTGCAAAACTACCGAAAAACATCGCACAGTGTAGTATGATATCAAGTATCATATTGTATGGATTACGAAGTATCGTAAGCCAGTTATGAAGGGTGTTATAGCGGAACCAGTAAGAGAATTGATAAGGCAAATATGCAAGGAAAATGATGTGGAGATAATCAAGGGTCATGTTTCTTCTGATCATGTGCATTTGTTTGTGTCGGTTCCTCCACATATGGCGGTGAGCAAGTTGGTTCAGTACATGAAAGGTAAAAGTTCAAGAAAACGGATGTATGAGATAAAAGCGTTGCAACAGCAATTCTGGGGTCGTCACATCTGGGGAAGAGGATATTTTGTTGCCAGTTCAGGAAATATTACAGACGAAGCAATAATGGAGTACATAAAGAATCAAGATATAACAGAGAAAGACGATGATTTCAGCAGCACGCAATAACTTCAGTCAGCTTAAGCTGAGATCAAATCTATCGCCTTCAGGCGATAGTGAATTTAATTCTGGGCTGCTCGGTGTTTGAATTGCTTCTAATGACATAGCTGTATTGTTTTCTATATCCACTACTGCCAAGCCGCCAATCTCTAACCCTTTTAACGCTTTGCCGGATGTTCCACTCGAAAACCAGCCCAAATGATCCGTGTGCTTACCACTTTTGGGTATAAAGCTCGGGTCAAATGCAATAACCCGATGCGAGGAACAACTCTGCTTGATCAACTCAGCATTAAATTTCATGAAGTCAAAACCGTTCTCGAAATTATTTCGGTAGCTCTGCTCACTATAATCACCATAGCGTGCCATGTTCAAAAAATTATAGCGCCCACGTATCCCCATAAATAAAATCAAAATGTGTTTTAAGAATTTTCGTTGAGATTCCTAAATCCCGTTTATTTTCTCTAATATTGTGCCCATCAAGCCCTCGGCCTGATTAAAAGCATCGTTGGAAGTTTTCACACACAACCATGATGCTTTTTTCTTTTTATCCTACATACACCCTCCAATTATTACTCACACCCCGTTGTTAATTTAGCCCCGAAAAACTACCGAACCATTGGAAAAGATATTTGTCAAAAAAGATAAAGCGCAAACAGAGGCACAAACTCCAAATCAATCCGTCACCCCGCTTGACGCGAAGCCCCTGTGCTCGTTGCACAACTCAAAGATAGTTGTTAAAAAGAAAATCTAAAGGTTATTGCAAGAAAGAAAATTGTGAAAGATATTTGCCTATGCAAGGCAAAAAAACAATCAGTCCGAAGATGATGTACCAGGTGCATCTGGACTAATTAGTTCTTGTGTAAAAATACCAATATTACTGTGAATAACTTGCAGAAAAAAACCACCGGCATAGACAGTGTGTTGTAAATTTGCACATGAAAAAAATCTACACCGACCGTCAGCTCAATTTTTTTGAAGAGCAACTGCTTTTGCAAGTGCGCATCAGCGAGGACTATAAAATTCTGGACACTGTATTAAATGACAAATCGTTGGTAAAAGAATTAGCCAAGGATTTACCCGATGCAGCGGTTGGAAGGAACCGCACCTCTGCCGAGCGGATTTTGCGGATGCTGGTATTGAAACATCAGAAGCAGTTGAGCTATCGTGACATGGCTCGGCAATTAAACTATGACATTGAAGACCGCTGGTTTTGTCGGATAGATAAAGCCCCTTGTTTTAAAACCATCCAAAACCAGTTCGCCTTGATTAGCGAGCAAACCATTAAAAACATTAATGACCGCATCCTTGCCAAAGCTCGTGAGCAAAAATTAACCAATGGCAAACGTATGCGTTTGGATTCTACCGCAACAGAAATGAACATTCACTATCCTACCGATGCCAGTTTAATCAAAGACGCTATTGGGGTGATTGGCCGCCTGCTTAAAAAGTCGGGCATAAAAAACCTTTTCTTAAAAAACATAAAAGCAAAATTAAAAAAGCCGCTTGCTTTATTACGTACGATTGGCAGAAGAAATAAAGAAGTGGCAAAAGAGGTTTTATCAGAGGTGGCAGAAATAGGCAGGCAAGCGGTTGATAAAACAAAACACCTCAAAGATAAATTCATCCGCTATTACAGAGGGCTTCTTGACAAGGTGGTCCGGCAAGCCATGCAGGTCAGTAAGGGAAATCTGAAAATAAAGAATCGGATTGTATCTGTTTTTGAACCTACTGCCAGAGCCATCCGAAGAGGAAAGGCTGGCAAGCCAACGGAGTTTGGCAAAGTAGTACAGATACAGGAGGATGAAGCCTTTGTCACGGGCTGGCAGATCAGTGGAGTGATGAATGATGAAGCATTTCTGACGGAGGCACTCAAAAAACACAAACAACTCTTTCAAAAAGCACCCGATGAAACGGCCACCGACAGAGGGTACTGGTCGCCAGAGAATTTCGAGTTGCTGAAACGATCAAAAGTCAAACACATCAGCTTACCTAAAAAAGGAAAATTAAATTCGAAGGAAAAACTTAGGCAATGCACGTATCATTTTAAAAAACTGCAACGCTGGCGAGCAGGGGGAGAAGCAAAAATATCATGGCTCAAACGAAAATTCGGATTGCGAAGATGTTTAAACAAGGGAGATGAGGGATTTGTCAGATGGGTAGGCGCAGGAATTTTAGCCAATAATTTAATAGTGATGGCAAGATTGCTTAATGGATGAGCAAAAAATAAAATCCAACTTCAAAAAATAAAACCGGATAGCAGCGTTGGCAGGGTACCCAATAAAAGAAACCTTAAACTTGCATTTTTACACGGGAGCTAATTAGACCTCTTTCATAATTAACAATAGAATGTTATATAAAAGCCTTAGAATAGAGCAAGTTAGGCGATGTATAGTAGTACTATCGCTCTATGAGATGGAAAACAGTAAAAAATCTAAAGGCAGACCGGTTTAAAAGGCTGGTAGGCGTAAAGCCCGACACTTTTGAAAAAATGGTTTCAGAAGCAAAGCGAATAAGTAAACTTGAGGGTAAAAAAACAACAGGAAAAAAGCGAGGGCCAAAGGATAAGCTGAATTGGTATGACCGCGTATTAATGATGTTGATGTATTATAGAGAATATCGAACCTTTGCCCATGTCGGATCAAGTTATCATATAAGTGAGGCGCAATGTTGGCGCATTGTAACCATACCGGAAAGGTGGCTCATCAAGAGTCAGCTTTTCCATGTTCCCGGCAGAAGAAAATTAACACAAAGCGATATGGAATGGGATGTAGTGGTGGTTGATGTCAGCGAACATCCCATAGAAAGGCCTAAAAAAAACAGAGACGGTATTATTCAGGAAAAAAGAAAAAACATACTCACAAAAGCCAAGTTGTAATAGAAAGAAAAACAGGAAAAATAATTTGCACAAAAATTGGTAAAGGCAGAAGGCATGATTTTCATCTTTTTAAGAAAAGTAAAGTGTATGTGAAAGAAGGTGTTACAATGTTGGCAGACAGTGGGTATCAGGGACTAAAAAAACTGCACCTAAATTCAGAATTGCCAAAAAGAAACAGTAAAAAACATCCATTAACAAAGCAAGAAAAAAAGCAAAATCATAAAATCAGCAGTGAACCAGTGTTGGTAGAAAATATAATCAGAAGGATAAAAATATTTAGAATAATGGCGGAAAAATATAGAAATAGAAGAAAGCGCTTTGGGTTGAGACTCAACCTCATTACTGGCATTTTAAACTATGAATTATGAAAGAGGTCTATTATCAAATTTTATCTGATTGACTACCCGCACTACCGCGGTATGGCTGAACCGATGCGCTCCTGGCAGTCCATTTTGTTGTAAGTTTTTCTTACCTGCTAATTTATTCGGTTTCTTCTATCATATCGCCCTTATAGAACATATTCAACTGCAAAATCTGGGTTAAAGGAAGATTGGCGGGAGGGCTCAAGGAAAATGAGAAACGGGATCCCCAAAATCAACACAATATGGATATGTTTACATAGTGAGGGCAGAAGATTTTTCTAACGATACGCGAAAAGTGCGGAAAACAGGAAACTAAACCACTCTGCACTATAAGTGCAGAGGTTATTTTATGAGTGGAACTCATTTACGTTTGAAAACATTCATCGTCATCCTGATGTTCAATATAATCCTTAATGGTTTCCTCCGAAACTGTGCCAGCAGTCGCAGAGAAAAATCCTATTACCCAAAAATGTCTTCCTCAATATTG
>JAHEZL010000016.1 GCA_023251095.1 Flavobacteriales bacterium | reverse complement strand
TCATGGTATACAAAATTTAATGGTTAATGAATAATTTGACTATCCGGTGTCAAATATATGCGATTAATGAATGTATGCAAATAGCCAACAAGAAAAATCGCGGAAATGTTGAAAAAACAGGGTGATTGTTAATAACTCAAGCTGAAAATGGCGTTCTTGCTGCCTTTTTCTAAGGTAATCACGGGAGAAGACCATAGAAGGGCATATTCCTTCTTACTGTATTATATGATAGCCAGTGGCGTTGAATCCTTTGAGGAGGTCCTCTGTTTTCATCCTGTTTTTGCCGGCTAGCTGAAGATGGGTAATTTTTAATGCGCCGTCAGCACATCCTATATATAAGTATGTTTTATTGTCGCTTTCCATTGCGCCGGGCGATATTTGTTTGTCGGAAATTTCCGCAGCAAATATTTTCATCCCTATTTCTTCTTCTCCTTTTTTAATGGTGGTCCACGCTGCAGGATAAGGTGATAAGCCTCTTATTAAATTGTACAGCGTTTGTGTATTCTTCGTCCAATCTATTTTACAAGTCTCCTTAAAAATTTTAGGAGCAGGTTTTAATTCTTTGATCAGTAAATCTTTTTGATTGAGCAGAGAGAGGTTATTGGTTTGTATTCTATATACAGTGTCGAGCACTAATTTTTTTCCGAGTTCCATCAGTTGATCATGGAGTTCACCGGCTGTTGTGGTGGGCGATAATTTTATTTTTTCCTGCAGAATAATTTTTCCGGTATCAATATTTTCATTGATAAAAAAAGTAGTGACACCACTTTCTGCATCGCCGTTGATCACCGCCCAGTTGATGGGAGCAGCACCTCTGTATTGCGGCAATAAAGATCCGTGCAAATTAAAAGTGCCGAGCGCAGGCATTTTCCAAATTACTTCGGGCAGCATTCTAAAAGCAACTACTACTTGTAAGTTGGCGTTGAGTGCTTTTAGTTCGGCAATAAATTCTTCGGATTTAAGATTGGTGGGTTGTAAAACAGTGAGTCCTTTTTCGAGGGCGTATTTTTTTACGGGCGATTGTTGTATTTTATGTCCGCGTCCGGCAGGCTTGTCGGGAGCGGTAATCACAGCTACCACATTGTAAGAGTTTTCTACTAAAATTTGTAAAGAAGGAACCGCGAAATCGGGAGTTCCCATAAAAACGATACGAAGAGAAGAATTTGTCATGCTTGAAATAAAGATATAAAGATAACTATATACTACTTTAACCACACCCGTCATTGCGAAAATTTTTGTACTCAAAAATTAAAGCAATGACGGAGTGTTATCGTATCAATGTCACACTTCCTATAGTGTGTTGTACATTTCCCCATTCATCTTTGTATTGCAGTTGGTACACATACACATCAGCGGGTGCAGGAGAAGATTTTGTATTACCGTCCCAGATGCCATTCGGCGTATTTGTTTCATAAATGAGATTTCCCCATTTATCAAAAATGCTAAGCGCATAATTATCGCTTGTAATTCCTTCACTCACTACAATGAAGTTGTCATTTATTTTGTCGTTGTTGGGTGTAAAAGCATTGGGTGCAAATATTTTTTGTCGGGAATTTTTAACGCAAACCGCTTTTGTGAGCGTGTCGGTACAACCGAAAGCGTTGGTGGCTATCAATGAAACATCGTGACATTTTACAGAGTCGGAAAAGGTAAAGCAATCACTTTCCTTGTTGGAAGATCCTTCGGTTCCAAAATTCCATTTCCATTCATTACCGCCCTGTTGCGTTGCATTTTGAAAACAGAAATAAGGATCATCAATGTAAGCGTCGGGAGGAGAAACATGAAAAAGAATAAGGGGCTGAGGTGTTGCATTTATTTTTTTTCTGATGGTGTCTTTACAACCGTCGAAAGTTGCAATGACGTATTCTATATAATTTACACCAAAGGAAGAATAGGTGTGTGAAGCAGAGTCAACAGCTGAATTCACTTCGGCACCATCACCGAATATCCAGTGAAAGTTGCTTGGTTTCGGATTGGTGTTGTCTTTGATTTTTACGGTCAGCGGAACACAGCCCGAATCTGTATCGAGAATAAAATCAGCCGGAGGAACAGAAATCTTTTTAATGACTGTAGTGTCCAAAGCAATGCAGCCGGGCGAAGTATCGTCGTGCACTTGAAAAACGTAAGAGCTTTGCGCATTGGCCACGTTTAACAAAGGATTGGTAATGGTAGAATCACTCAGTCCGCTTCCCGGTTTCCATAAATAATGATAAGCGCCTTCTGCTGCGGGAGCAACGTTTACATTTAATTGCGATTGAGTTAAAGACGAACATATTTGCAAAGTATCGGGAAGATCGGTTGTGGGGTAGCCGTATACTTTTACTGTTAATGTAGTATCATAAGCGCAACCAAAATCATTAATGGCTTTGTAGGTATAGCTTCTATTTCCTTTGGTAGAAGAGATTGCACAAATCTGATCGCCATTGCCGGAAGTGGAAACTATTGATGTATCGGTGATCCATGCAGTGGAATCATTTGCAGGAAGATTGAATGTGGGAGTAAAAGTGATTCCGGGAGGAGTGATGGAAGGGTTGAAGGACAGGTCCCAGGTGCATACAAATCCGTTGTCGTTTACCTGCATGTCGCACACTTCAAAAGACCATTGTCCGTTGAGCGGACAGCCAATCAGATTGGTAAAAGGCTCAATGCTTTTATAATCTCCATAAGGCACAGTTTTGTTTACCGTAACTGCATTTTGCATTTGTCCCAAAACCGAACTGGCGGTCCAGCAATAATGTCCGCAGGTTCCCAACACCGCCGGATCATCATTCAACACAGGTGTTCCGAGATATTTTCCTGCGCCACCGCGATTGAAAAGTTTTACGGATTGTCCGTTCGGACAAGTTAATTTTATGGTAAGGTCATCTAAATACGAATGCTCCATGTCTACACAAATGCTTTGCAGATCACTAACATTCATCAGTTTTTGTCCGGGAATAAATGTTTTAAAATTCAAAGTTGACGAAAAACAAGTCCCCGGTTGATCGGGCAGTGCTAAATCGCCGCCATTGTATTTAGGCACACTTTCTTTAAAATTTACACCTGCAACATTTCCACTGAAGCAAGCTTGTTTATTCATACATGCTTTTGTATCTCCGGTAGTTCCTGTAAAAACAGGAGGAGTACTCACCCAAACCTGAACCTGTTCTTTATTTATATTGCTGCAGCCGGAAGAATTAGTCACTCTTAATTCCACATTCAATCCCGCAGGAGAAGGAAATGAAGTGTTATAATTTGAGCCAACAACAGTATCTTTTTTGGTGAACCATTGATATTGTGAAATGCTTCCTGTGCCTGCAATGGAAGTGCTTCCGTCGAGAGATAAATTATTGCCCGGACAAAGTTTTATGATTTTGTTGCTGCCGGTGATATCGGCCGTTGGAAAAACACATTTGTTGCCGCAGGTGATCGTTCCTTCCCAAAATCCGTTTACAGTATTATCACTGTTGAACTGAAACGTCAAACAACCTGTAGCATTCCCCGTGGAAGCGCCGAGTGTGAGTCCGAGTAAATCATCTTTGGTGAATTTCCCTAAAACTGCTGCTGTGTTTGAATTTCCGTCGTGTACAATTAAGGTGTCTTTATTATCGAGATTAAAAGCGCTAAAGGTGATTTTCACCGCTGTGCCGCCATTGGGACAAAGCGTATAGGTTTTGTTTTCATTGGCCGAATAACCCGCTCCGGATAATCCTCCGCTGTCGTAAAACTGTCCGGAACACGTATTGTCGTTGCCGTTGGTGATGATGAAACTTTGTGAATGCAGCAGCGCAGCAGCAAAAAGCCACGCGCTTAACAAGATGTATTTCAACTGCAGGTTCATTATTGTACTAACGTATTTCTTGGTAAAACAATATTAAGTAATAGATGGTTACAATTAATTAAGCTTGAAGAATTAATATTCGGGGCAATAACATTTTTAATTAAATTTAGCCATGCGATCATGTTTACTATCTATTCTTGTTTTATGGAGTTTGGCGGTATCGGCTCAGTTTATTGCAAACAAAGGGCAGTGGAGAGATAATGTATTGTATCGTTCGGATATTCCCGGAGGCGCTTTGTTTTTTGAAAGCAACAAACTCACTTACCATTTGCTTCATCCCGATAATTTTCCCGGCCACGGACAAGCGCATGTTAGTGATACTGCCAACAAGAGGCTGAGGGCTCATGCCTTCGAAATGAATTTTGTGAATGGCAACGCCGGAGCTCTGCTGTCAGGTATAAATCCCTCCAAAGAGAAATTCAATTTTTTCATCGGGAAGGATACTTCCAAATGGGCATCCAATGTTTCTTCTTTCGAGAAAGTGAGGTACAATGGGGTTTATAAAGGAATTGATTTCCTTTTTTATACTGAAGCGGAAAGACCCAAATATGATTTTATTGTTCACGCCGGAGCCAATGTAAATGACATTCGCTTGTCGTTTAAAGGCGCGGATAAGGTATATGTGACGAACAACGAATTAAAAATTAAATTGTCATTTACCGATATCATTGAGCAAATTCCAATTGCCTATCAGCTCATCAACGGAAGAAAGGTGAGCGTGCCTTGTTATTTTGTGGTGGAAAAAAATGTGGTGTCATTTAAGGTGGGCGACGGATATAAAAAGGAATATGATTTAGTGATTGATCCTCTGCTTATTTTTTCAACCTACTCGGGATCAACAGCCGATAATTTTGGATATACCGCCACTTATGATGAAGACGGATTTTTGTATTCGGCAGGTACTGTTTTTTGGACCGGATATCCTACTACGCTTGGCGCTTATGACACTACGTTTAATGGCGTTCAGCAGTATTACAATTATAACGGACAGTGGTTCGGATCGCCTGATATAGGTATCACAAAATATGATACCTCAGGAACGAGCAGAATTTATTCCACTTATTTAGGCGGTTGGTTTTGCGAGGTGCCACACAGTTTAATTGTAAACAGTAAAGGAGAGTTGGTAGTTTATGGAACAACGGGTTCCAATGATTTTCCGGTTTTACCGAATGCCTTGGATACCTCTTTTGGAGGTGGTGTAATGTCGAATCTCGCCAATGGAATTTTTGTGAATTATTTTTTCGGATCGGATATCATTGTTTCAAAATTAAGTGCCGATGGCAGTCAGCTATTGGCTTCTACTTATTATGGCGGCAGTAAAAATGACGGACTGAATGAGTCGTTGAATTATAATTATGCCGACCAGATGAGGGGGGAAGTTATTGTTGATTCAGTGGACAATATATACATAGCTACCTGTACCAGGAGTGCCGATATTTTAAATGTTGATGGATTTCAAAAGGTGAAAAACAATTCTCAGGAAGGGTTGTTAGTTAAGCTTTCTGCGGATTTGACTTCCCAATTTTGGGCGTCTTATTTAGGAGGTAGTGGAAATGATGCGGTGTATTCAATAGTAATAGATAAAAACCAAGAGATTGTGGTGGCGGGAGGAACTACTTCGGCTGATTTGGCGGCAAGTCCGGGAGTGTTGTTTCCTGCTTTTATGGGAGGGGTTTCTGATGGTTTTGTTGCAAGAGTTTCTTCTGATGGGCAGGTGTTGAATAAGTTGACTTATTTCGGTACAAATAAATACGACCAGATTTACATTATGAAAATGGATAATTATCGAAATATTTATGTTTTCGGACAAAGTGAAAGCATGGATAGTTCATTGGTTTTTAATGCTAATTATTATTCAATTAATAGTGGTCAGTTTATTAGTAAGCTAAAAAATGATTTGTCGGGTTTTGTGTGGTCAACCACTTTTGGTTCCGGTGATGGCCGAATTAATATTAGTCCTACAGCCTTATCGGCGGATATATGCAACAGAGTTTATTTAACAGGTTGGGGTTCTCATGATGCGCTGTTTGATGATCTTCCTAATTATTTAAAAGGAGGTATAAACTATAATGGAGCCAGAGGTGTGGATGGTATGGATATTACGCCTGATGCTTATCAGAAAACAACCGATGGAAATGATTTTTACATAATGGTTCTTGAAAATGATGCGTCTTCTCTTAACTACGCCAGCTATTTTGGTGGCACTTTAAGTGCGGAGCATGTGGATGGCGGTACGAGTCGCTTTGACAGAAAAGGAAAAATTTATCAGGCAATGTGTGCAGGATGCGGTGCACACAGTGACATGCCCATTGCTCCAAACGATGCGGTTTCACCCACTAACAATTCAAATAATTGTAATATGGGGGTGTTTAAAATGGATTTTCTGATGCCCAGTGTCATTGCTGATTTTAAATCGGCTCAGGTATGTGCCGGTCAGGATTTTCAATTCAAAAACACCAGTCATACCTATAAGAAAACTACCTGTTACTGGAATTTTGGAGATGGCGATACTTCAACCGTTTTTAATCCCAAACACATCTTTAAATTAGCCGGAACTTATAATGTGAAACTGGTACTTTTTGACTCACTATCCTGTAATATTTCCGATAGTATTGTAAAACAAATTTCGGTACAGGCTTATAAAAAACAGGATCTGGGACAAGACATTATTTGTGCCGGTGAATCCAAACAAATCGGCTTTGCTCCTTCAGGTACTTACAATTCTTATTTGTGGAAACCCGCTGCAGGCTTGTCGGATCCAACCGTTGCTAATCCTATCGCTTCTCCCGATACTACCACGCATTATCAAATGTTGGCCGATACAGGCGTATGTCAGGATTCTTTTATTTATGTTTTATATGTCATTCCTCCCACCGGATTTTTAAAGGCAAGTAGTGATGCGGATACCATTCTTAAAGGAAACTCAACTTTGCTGCATGTCACCCCAACTGATTTGCCTGTGGTATGGAAACCTTCCTCTACTTTGAATGACGATACTTTGTTTAATCCGTTGGCAACGCCATTGATAACAACAACTTATACAGTGACTTTAAAAACAAATGCTACCTGTACAGGAAGCGATTCGGTGACGGTATTTGTTTACGATTCCAAGTGCGGAAAGAACGATGTTTATGTTCCCAATGTTTTCACACCCAATGGCGATGGAAAAAATGATGTGCTCTATGTTCGCGGAAATAATATCACCGAATTGTATTTCACAATTTATGATCGTTGGGGGGAAGAAGTTTTTCAAACTACGGATCAAACGATAGGATGGAAGGGTGAATATAAAATTCAAAGTTCCGATCCTGCGGTTTTTGCTTATTACTTAAAAGTGAAGTGTGCGGGCGGTAAAGATTATTTTGAAAAGGGTAACATAACGGTGATGAGATGAGGTTTATATCAGGGATAGTTTTTTTTATTTTTGTGTCGACTTTGTCCGCTCAGGACATTCACTATTCTCAGTTTTTCTTCGCGCCTTCCAATTACAATCCGGCACACATCGGTGATTTCGACGGCGATTATCGCTTTGTTGGAAATGAGCGTCGTCAATGGGCTTCAGTAACTATTCCCTATCAAACTTTTGCAGCATCTTTTGATGCGCACGACTTTTTAAAAGTGAAGGGTTTGGGAACGATGTTCAGTTTTCAAACCGACAATGCGGGAGACTCACATTTCACCACCAACATTTTTAATCTGGGCGCATCTTATCGTTTCAGTCCCGATTCCAACAACACTTTTGTCATTGGTGTTCAGGCAGGAATGAGCAACAAACAATTCAGCACTCAGGATTTAAAATACGACAATCAGTACAACGGATTTTATTACGATCCCAATATTTCTTCCATTGAAAACTACACTAAATTAAGCACCAATTACTTTAATTTAAATGCAGGTTTGAAATGGAAATTCAACATGAATGCAAAAACAAATATGTTTGTTGGAGCTTCTGTTTACAACATCACGGAACCAAAAGAATCATTTTTTCAAAATGTAAATATTCAGCTGGATCGCCGCTATAATTTTGAGTTGGGTGTTGAATACCGGGTTGCACCAAAATGGTCGGTACTGCCAAAAGTACTCATGAGTTTTCAGGGAAAATATGCCGAATATTTAATTGGCTCTATGGTGAAATATGATTTCATTTCCGAACCCTTTAATGAATGGAAATTACTGGCCGGTGCATGGGGCCGAACAAGTGACGCAGGCAACTTGTTTGCGGGATTGATGTATAACAATTGGACCTTCGGGGTGAGTTACGACATTAATTTATCAAATCTTCAACCGGCTTCCCAGTACCAGGGCGGACTGGAGTTATCGGTGATTTACATTTGGAAAAAATTACCGCTGCGTCAGAAATTTAAAATTTGTCCGAAATATTTATGACAGCAAAGTTTAAAATGCAAAGTTTACCCTTCACGATTAGCTTCGTACTGCTTTTTCTTTGCTTCAGCTCAGCCTTTGCTCAAAAAAAACAATACAGTAAATATGCCGAAGACGCAGTGAGCGACGGTGATTTTTACGGCGCTGCTTTTTTTTATCAAAAGGTATATGATCTGGATACTGCCGACATTGCCGTTGCCTATAAATTGGGAGAATGTTATTTGAATTACAATGCCTATAAAAAGGCTTACCCTCTTTTTGAAAAAGTGTACGCCTCTCCTCAGAAGGATGAATTTATGGCGGCTTTGTATCAAATGGCGATGATCAATAAATATCTGGAGAATTATGATTTAAGCGCTCAGCAATTTTTAAAGTTTACAAAAAGCGCAAAGGAAAAATCTTCCTTTATTTATCAAAGCGCAACGCAGGAAGTGAAAGCAGCCAAAGTTATTCCGCGCATCCTAAAAGATACTTTGAAATATTCTGTTTTTAATCTGGCCGGATTGAATTCTCCCGATGCTGAATTTTCTGCTGTTATGGTGAATGATTCATTGTTGTACTATTCTGCTTTGCGCGCCAATAAAGAAAAAGAATATGCCATTAAAATTTATACTGCCACCGGAAGAATGGGTTGGTGGAACGAAGATTCGGCCCTAAAAAAAATAAATACCGATAAAGTAAATTCGGCCAATGGTACTTTCAACGCTGCAAAAACAAAATTTATTTATAGTCGCTGCAGCAACTTAAAATCCTGCAAACTTGCAGAGTCGTATTTAACAGATTCAGGCTGGACGGCTCCTGTTCTTTTGCCCGATGAAATCAATCTCACGGATTCCACCAACACGCATCCTTTTATAGTAAAAACAGCTGATAAAGAGATTTTGCTTTTTTCTTCCAATCGCGCAGGAGGCAAAGGAGGAATGGATATCTGGTATTCGGAAATCAACAAAGGAAAATACAACGCGCCAAAAAATATCGGTACCAAAATCAATACACCCGGAAATGAAATCACTCCTTTTTATAGCTGGAATGATACGGCTTTGTATTTTAGTTCCGATTGGCATTCGGGCCTTGGCGGACAAGATATTTATAAAAGTAAGGGAGATGTAAAAGCGCTTGCTGATCCTGTAAACATTGGTGTTCCATTAAATTCAAGCAGAAATGATCAGGGCTTTACAATGGATGCTTCGGGCAACGGATTTTTTAGTTCTACCAGAATGGGTACGCTTTCCGACGATTCCAATGCGGTGTGTTGTGCTGATCTTTACCGCTTCGAAAAACTTCAGCAGAAGAAAATTGTAGTGCCTCAGGATACACTGCCAATGAGGATGGAAGAGGATTATGTGAGCGTGTCCCTGGTTTTGTATTTCCACAACGATGAACCCAATCCTCGTACACGCGATACCTTAACGCGTTTGAATTATGCCACGACTTATGCTGCATATAAAAAACTAGTGCCCGATTACGAAAAGTTATATCCAGCCGATTTAAAAGGAGAAGACCGACAAATGGCCTTGGACGACATTCATCATTTCTTTGAAGATTATGTGGATGAAGGAATGAATAACCTGAAACAGTTTTCCAAAGAACTACTGTCGTATTTGCAAAAAGGATACTCGGCAGAGGTAGTGATTAAAGGCTTTGCGAGTCCGCTCACTAAATCAGATTATAACGTCAATCTTTCCTTGCGAAGGATATCCACCTTCATCAATTATTTAAAGGAATATGAAAATGGAGCTTATCTTCCATACTTAAACGGTACTGCTGCCAACGGCGCAAAACTCAGCATTGCAAAAGAACCTAACGGTGAATATAAAGCTCAGGAAGGTGTAAGCGATGATTATCATGATGTGCGGAATTCCATCTACAGTCCTTTCGCAGCAATTGAAAGAAGAATAGAAGTGGTTTCGGTAAAATTGATTCCAAAGGAAAAAAAGGAAATCCCTTACAATGATAATTTCAAAAAAATTGTGGTGGAAGTAGGAGAAGTGACGGGAGATTTGGTAGAAAAAAAGATTTATTTGAAAAACACTTCCGACGAAGCATGGGAAGTGGAGCGCCTTGGAGCCGATTGCAGTTGTACAAAACTTACCTGGACCGACGGAGAGGTTAAGCCGGGAGAATCTTTAGAGGTAAATTTCTCTATCGATTTGAGTGCTAAGTTGGGCTCCAATAAAAATATTTTGATGCTCAAAAAAACCAATTCAAGAGATTATCAATTGATTGAATTGCGCTACAATGTAGTAAGAAAATGATTTCTTGTTTCGGGTTTCGTTTCCGAAATAAAACTAAGTGTTTCTACATAGGGAACTTAATTGATTTTGTTGCGTTATATACCTTGGATTACTATTTTTACAATTCCCGGATTAAAAAGAAGCGTTATTATGAAAGTGCAGAAAATCATTGTTTTGTTAACGTTTTTACTAATAGGTATTCATCTAAGTGTTTCCGCTCAAACGTACGCTTATGGAAATTATACAGGTAATGGCGTTTCTAAAACAATTACCGGTTTAGGTTTTTCTCCCGAAGCAATTATCATTAAATCGAATGGTGCTTATGAAGCGGTGTTTACAACAGCAAATATGGCCGCGGGTAAAACCAAGCAATTGGGAACAGGAAGCGTTGCCTTAATTACGGGAGAAGTTACTTCACTGAATGCAGACGGTTTTACCGTTGGAGCCGGAGATCGTGCCAATAAGGTCAACGTGCAATACAATTGGATCGCTTTTAACGAAAGCACCAATATTCATGTAGGAACATACACGGGAACATCAGCTGATATGACTCTCACCGGCTGTGGATTTGTACCTGAAGCATTTCTTGTTTGCGGAGATGTTGCTTCAGCGCATGGTGATGCCGGTTTTATAACAGGGTATTGGGTTACAAATGGTAATGAAGGACTTCTTACAAGGACTACATCAACTACGGCTGGTATTAATTATATCAATGTATGGACTGCCGATGGATGGTCAATTCAGAATAATACTGGCGTTACTCCGTCTAACAATGGAACAAATTATTATTATATAGCCTTTAATGAAAGCGGTACAACCATTAAGGAAAATGCATACACTCCCGGTAATGATGGTTCTGATTATGCGGTTACTGATCCCGGATTTAAACCTGACTTTTTAATTGTAAAACAACAAGCTGCGACACCGATGATGAGAATTGCTTCTTATGCGGATGCCACTGACAAGTCTTTGTTTTTTACCGCTACAGCCGCAGCAACCGGTCATATAAAAAGTATGGATGCAGGAGCGGGATTTACGGTTGCTAACTTAAGTGCCAATGTTAGGGTGGCGAATCAGGAACATATCTATTTCGCAATGTCGGGAGGTACATCTTTGCCTGTTCAAATGACTTCTTTTGATGCTGCAAAAGAGGGAAGAAATGTGAACTTATCATGGGAAACAGCCAGTGAGATCAATAGTGATCATTTTGAAATACTCCATTCAACCGACGGTGTGAATTTTGAAGCTTTGGGTTCAGTCCAGGCCAAAGGAACTACCAATCAGAAATCGGATTATAGCTATGTGGATGAAAATCCTTCAGATGGTATACATTATTATCAATTGGCCGAATATGATAATGACGGCGCCAATGAAAAATTCAGAATCATTGCGGTAAATATTAACAGTAAGGTGAATGCCATCACTCAATTATTTCCTAATCCCTCTTCCAACAACATAAGTATGTATTACAATTCAACAACGGGCGGATTGTATAAATTAACCATTACAGATATCAAAGGAGATGCTTTGTATTTTGCGCATATCCCTTCAATGGTAGGAGAAAATAGATTCAAACTGACAGTTGAACCTTATGAGGAAGGAACTTATTTCATCAATCTTACCGATCCAAGCGGAACGGTGTCTACCATAAAAGTGCTGAAGAAGAATTAAGCTCAAATCATGTACTGAAATGCGATAGTCGGAAGATTATCGCATTTTTTGTTTTATCAACATCCGACAACCATTCATTTTTATATACGTATAATTACGTATATAATGCGCTAAAATTCAGTGTTTACGGGAAGTGTGTCGGAGGTTAATTTAAAGCGAATGTTATGGAAGCAAAAAAGTTTACTCAGGTGCTTTTATCAGTTTTACTAATAATTCTGATAAATTTCAATCTAGCGGGACAAACCTTTGCTTATGGTAATTACACAGGTAATGGTACTTCAAAATCTATAACAGGCTTAGGCTTCTCGCCCGAAGCAATCATTATAAAATCACATGGTGCTTATGAAGCAGTATTTACTACTGCCAACATGCCTTCGGGAAAAACCAAACAACTAGGGACAACATCTGTTGCATTAATTTCAGGAGAAGTTACTTCTTTGAATTCCGACGGTTTTACGATTGGGTCGGGGAACAGGACAAATAATTCCGGTACTCAATATCAATGGATTGCCTTCAACGAGGGAACAAATATTCACATAGGAACTTATGTGGGCGATGGCAGTCCGACAGCTGAGGTAATTAGCGGATGTGGCTTTCAGCCCGAAGCTATTTTAATATGTGGTGATGCTGCTTCAGCAGCAGCCGATCCGGGATTTTTATTAAACAGTATGGGGGCGGGAAGTGATGATGGTTTTTTCACATGCAATACTTCCACAACTGCTTCTGCCGATTATGTAGTGAGTTATGGTGCAGATGGGTGGACCACAGGAACCGGCGGTAGTTCGCCTATTTTAAGCGGCGTGAACTACTACTATATCGCATTTAACGTGAGTGCATCTACTATAAAAGACGGTACTTATACATCGGGTGATGGTACGGCCGACAAGGCAATTACAGGTTTGGGTGGTACAGCTACCTTCGTGGCCATTTGGAGAAGGGCGCAAACACCGGTTTTTAGAACTGCAGGAATCAATGCAGCAAGTGATAAAACTTTGTATTATTCGGCTACAGCTGCTGCTGCCTCGCGGATAAAATCGCTGGATGCCGACGGGTTTACCGTAGCTGCCAATAACAATCTTACCAACGAAGCCTGGCAGGTGCATAACTATTTCGCTATGGCAGGAGGTACGGCTTTACCGGTTCAAATGACTTCCTTTGAAGCAGAAAAAGAAGGAAAAAATGTGGTGTTGAAATGGCAAACTGCCAGTGAAATCAATAGTTCCTATTTTAATATTTTGCATTCTACCGATGGGATCAATTTTGAAGTGCTGGGTAAAATTGACGCTGCCGGAACCAGCAACGAATGGTTGGATTACAGCTTTACGCATGAAAATGCAGCGGAAGGAATTCACTACTATCAATTGCAGGAATACGATAACGACGGCGCTAACACAAAATATAAAATCATTGAAGTGAACGTCAGCAATAAAATCAATGCAATTACGCAGTTGTCGCCCAACCCGAGTTCCAATAATATTTTATTGTATTACAATTCAAATACGGGTGGTACCTATAAATTAACAATTACCGATATGAACGGGAATGCACAATACTTTGCGCACATCCCGTCAATGATAGGAGAGAATAAATTTAAAATGACTCTGCAGCCTTATGAGGAAGGGACTTACTTCATCAATCTTACCGATCCCTCGGGTGTGGTTTCTTCGGTAAAGGTGATCAAGAAAGAATAGCTGGGGGGGTGCAGGAGATTAAATTTGTATTAAATCATATTTTTTTATGACCAATGACAGCTAAAAAAATTAAATATTATGATAGATTTACACTAATTATTTAATATCTAACAAAAACTAGGGTAAAATGGCAGCAAAAAAAGCAACAACAGAGAACATTACTACAGCTAAACCGGCAGCAAAAAAAGCAAGCGTTAAAAAGTCAGTAAGCTATGATGAAATCAGCAAAAGAGCTTTTGAGATTTTCATCAGCAACGGAGGAAGTGCTTCAGCAGAACAAAACTGGATTCAAGCCGAGAAAGAGTTGAGCAAATAATGTCCTTTATTTATTTTGATAAAACACAATTAGCGGATTTCAACAGTTCGTCACAAAAGGAATTTCTAGAAACTAACAAAACCGGAGCTTATTGCAGCTCTTCTTTGGTTTTGTGCAACACCAGAAAATACCATGGCTTGTTGGTCGCACGTCAACCACAAATTGATGACAACAGCTATGTGCTGTTGTCATCTTTGAATGAAACAGTGGTGGCTTCCAAACAATCTTATGAATTAGGAACCGGTCAATATCCAAATACTATTCATCCGCAAGGCTATTCTTTTTTACAGGAATACAACGGCGATAAAATTCCAACCTGGATTTTTGAAATCGGCGGAGTCCTCCTGAAAAAGGAAATGCTTTTAGCGGAGAACGAAGACAGAGTTTTAGTGCGCTATACCTGCTTGAAAGCTAAAGGAAGCATCGATATAAAAATTCAACCTTTTACCGTTTTCCGAAAAATTCATCAGGTTGGAAAAAGCAATGAACAGGTCAGTTTAAATTCAAACACAGTAGAAAACGGCATTGAGTATAAAATGTATCCTCAGTACGACAGTTTGTTTTTTCAAACTTCCAAAAAGGCCAATTTCACTGCCGCTTCCGATTGGTTTTACAATGCCGAATATTTAAGAGAACTGGAGCGCGGTTATGATTTCAGGGAAGATGTTTTTTCTCCGGGATCTTTCACCGCAGCGCTTACAAAAGGCGAAGAACTTATTTTTTCTGCAGGGACAAAGAAAAGCGCTGCAAAAAAACTCGGCGATTTTTTTTCTGCGGAACTCGAAAAAATTAAAACCGTAAAAAATTTCAGCGACTGTCTCGAAAAAGCAGCAGCTCAATTTATAGCCAATACCAAAAAAGGAACTGAGATATGCGCAGGCTATCATTGGTTCGGTCGCTGGGGAAGAGATACTTTTATTTCTTTGCCGGGATTAACACTCACAATGGAGAAGCCTGCTGTTTGCAAGTCTATCATTGATACGATGCTGAAAGATCTGAAGGGCGGATTGCTGACCAATATCGGAGTGGGAGAGGAAGCGCGATACAATTCAGCTGATGCTTCACTTTGGTTTTTCTGGGCTTTACAAAAATATACGGAGTATACCGATTCTTCTAAAAAAACATGGAAGGAGTACGGTGCTAAAATGAAAGATATTTTAGAGAATTACCGCAAAGGAACAATGTACAATATCCACATGCAGGAGAATGGTTTGTTGTATGGCGGACAAGAAGATGTGGCGCTTACGTGGATGGATGCCATGGTGGACAACAGACCCGTTACGCCGCGTGCAGGACTGGCTGTTGATTTAAATGCACTGTGGTATAATGCCATTTGCTTCTCCCTGGAGATGGCAAAACTGGCGGGAGATAAAACTTTCATCAGTGAATGGAAAGATATTCCGGCGCGTTTGCAGGCCTCTTTCAAAAATATGTTTTGGAGTGTCGACAATTCTTATCTCGCCGATTGTATCGACGGGAATCATTTCGACTGGTCGCTGCGCCCCAATCAGGTTTTTGCGATCTCCCTTCCGTATCCATTGATAGACGGGGAAATGGCGGTGTCGGTATTACAGGAAGTAAAAGAACAATTGTTAACTCCCCGCGGATTGCGAACTCTTTCCCAAAATGATCGTATGTATAAGGGTTTGTACAGAGGAGATCAGAAAGAAAGAGATCTGATGTACCATCAGGGGGTGGTTTGGCCATGGTTATTAGGGCATTTTGCGGAAGCTTATCTCAAAATCCACGGAAATAAAGCAAAGGCATTTATTAAAGAAATATATGATAGTTTTGCAGCGGCAATAAATGAGTATGGGATGGGTTCTATTGCTGAAATCTACGACGGGGATGCTCCGCATAAGGCCGTAGGTACCATATCGCAGGCATGGAGTGTTGCAGAACTCTTGCGAATAAGAGAAATGATAAAGGGAAAATAAGAAGGGACCAGAGACAATGAAAAAGAAAAGATTACGGGTATTAATGTTCGGTTGGGAATTCCCTCCTCAGATTTCAGGAGGTTTAGGAACTGCTTGCTATGGCTTGGTAAGTGGCTTGATTCAGCACAATGTTGATGTTTTATTTGTTGTTCCGAAATTATACGGAAAAGAAGACAAAGATAAATTCCGCTTTGTGGATGCCAATCAGGTTGCGGTGAACTTTGATCATCCGAGCTTCAATGAAAATCTTAAAAAAATATCTTACCTCGAAATCAATTCCCGCATTGTTCCTTATGTTTCTCCCGAAGAATTTGCTATTGCACAGGAGAGCACTTTTTCTGATGTTAAAATCGACAATACAGCTAAAACATTACAATATACTTTCACAGGAAAATACGGTGCCGATTTAATAAAAGAGGTGCAGCAATATGCCATGGTGGCTATGCAGATTGCGAGAGACAACGATTTTGATGTCATTCACGCTCACGACTGGCTGACGTATCAGGCCGGAATTGTGGCGAAAGAAATAAGCGGAAAACCCTTGGTGGTTCACGTTCATGCTACCGAGTTCGATCGCTCAGGAGAACATGTCAATCAGGATGTTTACAATATTGAAAGAGCAGGTTTTCAAGCTGCCGATACCATTATCGCAGTGAGTCGTTTGACCCGCCGCATACTCATCGACAGATATGGCATTCCTCCGCATAAAGTAGTGGTGGTGCACAATGCAGTAGTTCCCCGCTCAAAAGTCATTTATAAAAAAGAGAATTTACTCGATAAACAAATTGTGACTTTCCTGGGAAGAATTACTTTTCAGAAAGGTCCGGATTACTTTGTTGAAGCAGCTAAAAAAGTATTGGATCAATTGCCCGATGTACACTTTGTTATGGCCGGACATGGCGACATGTATTTGAAACTGGTGGAAAGAGTGGCCGAACTCCGCATGAGTTCCCGCTTTCATTTTACCGGATTTTTAAATTCGGCTGAAACCGATAAAATGTATGGAATGACTAACGTTTATGTTATGCCTTCTGTATCTGAACCCTTTGGCATTACTCCTTTGGAGGCCATGCGCTCCGGTGTTCCGGTGATTATATCGAATCAGTCGGGAGTGGCAGAAGTATTGAAATACGTAATCAAAGTTGATTTTTGGGATACCAACATACTCGCCGATTCTATTTGCGGATTATTGAATTACCCTAAAATTTCAAAAACACTGGCCGAGGAAGGATACAAGGAAGTGGACGGATTGAAATGGGAATACGCAGCATTGCGTGTTAAAGAAGTTTATCAGGAAACATTAAAGCAGTTAAAATAAGATATGAAGAAAATATGTTTTTACTTTCAGGTACATCAGCCGATGAGGTTGAAAACCTATCGCTTTTTTGATATCAGCAAAGACCACAACTACTTTGATGAAGAGGCGAACAGACGCATCATGCGTAAAGTAGCTGATAAATGTTATTTACCGATGAATCAACTCCTTTTGGATTTAATTCATCAGTACAAAGGCGAGTTCAAAGTGAGTTTCTCTATTTCAGGAACTGCAATGGATCAGTTTGAAATGTATGCGCAGGATGTTTTGGATAGCTTCAAAAGATTAGCAGATACAGGTTGTGTGGAGTTTCTGGCTGAAACCTATGCCCACTCCTTATCGGCTTTGAAAAGTCCGGAAGAATTTAAAAAACAAGTTGAACGTCAGGCAAAAAAAATAGAGCAATTGTTCGGACAAAAACCGAAAGTGTTCAGAAATACAGAGTTGATTTATTCCAACCACATCGGATGGATGGTGAATCAAATGGGTTATAAAACAATGGTTACCGAAGGTGCCGATAAAGTTTTGGATTGGAGATCTCCGAACTATATGTATCAGAACGAGCATGTTCCTGAACTGAAACTTTTATTGAAAAATTATAAGTTAAGTGATGATATCGCTTTCCGTTTTTCTCAGTCGTCATGGGATGCGTGGCCGCTTACTGCCGATAAATACGTGGATTGGCTGAATTCAATTTCATGGACAGAAGAAATTGTGAATTTGTTTATGGACTATGAAACTTTCGGTGAGCACCAATGGCATGAAACCGGTATTTTCGATTTCATGTATCACTTGCCGCGACTGGTGTTGGAACGTTCGGAATTTAAATTTTGTACGCCGTCCGAAGCAGCTGATCAATTACAGGTAAGAGGTTCATTAAGTATTGATAATCCTATTTCCTGGGCCGATTTAGAAAGAGATTTATCTGCATGGTTGGGAAATCATATTCAGGATGATGCTTTCGATAGCCTTTACCGTCTGGAAGAAAAAGTAAAAAGAATTAAAGATGCCGACCTTCAAAGAGATTGGTTGTATTTGCAAACAAGTGATCATTTCTATTATATGTGTACCAAGTTCTTCTCTGATGGAGACGTGCACAAATATTTCAATCACTACAACACTCCTTACGAGGCTTTCATCAATTACATGAATGTGCTCACCGACTTTGAAGAAAGGGTGAATAAGCATGTAGCTGCTTTAGATGCTAAACCAAAAGCTTCTGCTAAAGTAAAAGAAGCGGTTAAAGCTAAAGTGGCAGTAAAATCAACACCAAAAGCCAAAGTAGTACTGGTTAAAGCAAAGGCAAAACCTGCGAAAAAAACAGTAAAGCCTAAAGCGAAAGTGGTAGTTAAAGCAAAAACTGTTGTTAAAGCAAAGCCTAAAGCTGCTCCTAAAGCAAAAGTTGTTGCAAAAACTAAGGCAAAGCCAACAAAAGCAGCAAAGAAAAAAAAGTAATAACTAACTTTTAGTAAAGAGCAAGATGAAGATTATTATTCCAATGGCAGGTATGGGAAAGCGCATGCGTCCGCATACCCTTACAACTCCAAAGCCTTTGATTCCTGTGGCAGGTAAACCGATGGTTCAGCGCATTGCTGAAGACCTGGCGAAAATGAGTCCGGAAAAAATCACTGAAATCGCTTTCATTGTTGGTCACTTCGGTGAAGTGGCTGAGAAAGGTTTGTTGGATGTGGCTAAAAAACTCGGCGCTGTTGGTAAAATATATTATCAGGAAGAAGCACATGGAATTGCTCACGCATTGTTGTGTGCAAAGGAATCTTTAAATGAAAAATTATTAATCGTTTTTGCCGATACGCTTTTCATTCCCGATACCAGTATTAAAATAGATACTGCAAAAGATGGTATCATCTGGGTTCAAAAAGTGGAAGATCCGCGTCAGTTCGGTGTGGTGAAATTAAATGAAGAAGGTTGCATTACCGATTTCGTGGAGAAATCTCCAACCTTTGTTTCCGACCTTGCCATCATTGGTATTTATTATTTCAGAGACGGTGCTTTCCTCAGAGATGAAATGCAATATCTCATTGACAATAATCTCCGTGAAAAAGGAGAATTTCAATTGACTACCGCTTTGGAAAACATGAAGAAAAAAGGCGCTAAGCTTTTTACTTCCCGTGTTGCCGAATGGTTGGATTGCGGTAACAAAGATGCTACCGTTGCTACCAATAAACGCATATTGGAAATGTATTATAACGATGGTTCTGCTACCAATCCGAGAGTGGAGCTCGTTAACTCAAAAATAGTTCAGCCTTGTTTTGTTGGTGAAAACGTAAAAATTGTCAACTCTACAGTTGGTCCTTACGCTTCTATCGGCGACAATACCTGTATAGAAAATTCAATTGTAGTGAATACTATGGTACAGTCTAATTCCATTGTGAAAAAAGCAGTACTTTCCAATTCCATGTTGGGAAATAACGTTGAGTTTTCAGGGAATTCTCAGGGAGCAAGTTTGGGAGATTTTAGTGTGGTGAAGATATAAGTCGGATTTTTTAGCCTCGTCATTGCTTTCTACGTCATTCCCCCCAGTTCGTGATTGCTCTCTACGTCATTGCGAAATTTTTGCACTCAAAAATGAAGCAAACTCATATAGGTTAAGTAATTTGAAATTAAAAAGAGTATAATGAGTTTGCTTCATTTTTGAGTACAAAAATTTCGCAATGACGTAGAGGGCAATGACGATCCTCATAACTTTATCTTGCATTTATCGTAATGAAGCATCTATTATAAAATAGAAATAAAATGAGTATCCATCCCAATGCAGGCCAACTTCCGGCACTTGATAAACTGGCGAACATTCCCCGACTGATCAGTGCTTATTATTCCAATGTTCCCGATCCTTCTATTCGTGAACACCGTGTGTCCTTCGGTACATCGGGCCACAGAGGTTCTTCCTTAAAAAACAGTTTCAACGAAAAACATATTCTCGCCATTTGTCAGGCGGTTTGTTTGTATCGCCAAAAAGAAAAAATAGAAGGTCCTACTTTTATTGGCATTGATACACATGCCTTGTCTACACCGGCTTTCGCAACAACGGTAGAGGTGATGGCTGCCAACGGCATGCAAATCATGATTTCAAAAAATGATGAATACACGCCAACTCCTGCGGTTTCCCAAGCGATACTGATGTACAACAAAGGTCGCAAAGATGGCTTGGCCGATGGCATTGTTATTACGCCTTCACACAACCCGCCCGATGACGGCGGATTCAAATACAATCCTCCGCATGGCGGACCTGCAGGCTCCGATATTACTTCGTGGATTGAAAAAAAAGCCAATGAGTTTTTAGAAAACGATTTGAAAGGCGTGTTGCGCATTCCTTATGAAAGGGCATTGAAAGCAGCCACTACACATCGTTACGATTACATTGCCAATTATGTAAATGATCTCGCAAACGTTATTGATTTTGATATTTTACGCGAT
This sequence comes from Flavobacteriales bacterium, assembly GCA_023251095.1. Classification (GTDB taxonomy): domain Bacteria; phylum Bacteroidota; class Bacteroidia; order Flavobacteriales_C; genus JAHEZL01. The sequence goes on along the minus strand of JAHEZL010000016.1, from coordinate 89,802 downwards.
TCAAAAATAGCCATGGGTGTTGATCCTATGGGTGGTGCAGGAGTGGATTACTGGGGTGCTATTGCCGATAATTACCGTTTAAATCTTACGGTGGTGAATGAAGTGGTTGATCCCACTTTTCGTTTCATGACGCTGGATTGGGATGGAAAAATCCGTATGGACCCTTCCTCTTCTTATGCGATGCAGGGGCTCATTGCCATGAAAGACAACTTTGATATTTCTTTTGGTTGTGATACCGATCACGACAGACATGGCATTGTGACCAAAAGCAGCGGACTCATGCAGCCCAACCATTATTTGGCGGTATGCATCAATTACCTCTTTCAAAATCGCTCAGGATGGGGCCAATCGGCTAACATCGGTAAAACCTTAGTGAGTTCAAATATGATTGATAGAGTGGCCGCTAAAATCGGTCGCAAGGTGTATGAAGTACCTGTGGGTTTCAAATGGTTTGTAGATGGCTTGACCGACGGATCTCTTGGTTTTGTGGGTGAAGAAAGTGCAGGCGCTTCCTTTTTACGAAAAGATGGGGGAGTGTGGACTACCGATAAAGACGGATTGATCCCAGCTTTGTTATCGGCAGAAATTACTGCGCGTACCGGCAAAGATCCGGGTGAACATTATCTCGCATTGACCAAAGAATTTGGTGCACCCATTTACGATAGAATTGATGCTGCAGCTACTCCCGAGCAAAAAGAAAAATTAGCAAAATTATCTCCCGAACAAATCATATTTACTGAACTCGCCGGAGAGAAAATAACGGCGATGCTCACCAAAGCTCCCGGAAACAATGCCGATTTAGGCGGATTGAAAGTAGTCACGGAAAATGGTTGGTTTGCCGCACGACCATCAGGCACCGAAAACATTTATAAAATTTACGCCGAGAGTTTTAAAGGTGAAAGTCATTTGCGTTGGATTCAAAAAGAAGCGCAAACGATAGTGACGGATGCGGTATCTTAACAAGTTCTCGGTGCCATTCACTTGGCGCGTCATCCTTTAGTAATACGTTTGTTCCCCCTCTACGTCATTGCGAAATTTTTGTACTCAAAAATGAAGCAACCTCATCATACTATTCATCAATATAAAAACAAAAAAAAGTTGTAATGAGGTTGCTTCATTTTTGAGTACAAAAATTTCGCAATGACGTAGAGCATGATTTTCAGCTCCTTACTTATAAAACTCATCCATCAATTTCTCCATATCTTCTCTGCTTAAATCAGAAAAAATCTTTCCGCCTTTGGCCAAAGAAATTTTTCCTGTTTCTTCTGAAACTGAAATGGCTAAACAATCCGAAGATTCGGTAATTCCTATGGCAGCGCGATGGCGCATTCCGTAATGAGCAGGCAGGTCATCCTGTTCGGTAACAGGCAATACACAACGGGCTGCTTTAATTATATTTCCTTCAATGATCAGCGCTCCGTCGTGCAGGGGAGAGTTTTTAAAGAAGATGTTTTCTATCAAGCGCGAACTCAAAGCGGCGTCGATTTTATCACCTGTACTTTCGTAAAAACTTAAATCACTTTGATTGGCCAGCACAATCAGCGCACCTGTTTTGGTTTTTGCTAAATTGTATGCAGCCTGAATGATAGGGCGCACTTCCTTTGTTTCGCTTTCGGGTGTTTTCATGAGTCGGTTGAACAATACTGTTCTTCCCGAAAAACTTTTGGTGCCCAGATAAATCAAAAACTTTCTTATTTCCTGCTGAAATACTACTACCAAAACAATTACTCCAACGTTGATGAACTGTCCGATGATTTTACTGAGCTGCTTCATCTGCATGGCGTCCACCAGCTCCCACAAAAGGTAAATGGCCAGCACTCCGATAAAAATATTGATGGCCGCTGTTCCTTTTACAATTTTGTACAACTGATAAAACAGAATGGCCACGAGCAGGATGTCGAGGGCATCAATGAAGCGGAATTGTAGGAAGAGGAGTTGAGTTGTCATTTGTGTTACAAAGAAAAACAAAAAATCCCGACACTTGGCCGGGATTTTTCATCTGTTTATTTTCTTGATTATTTTGAACCTAAATCGTCAAAACTTACTTCCGAATATTCAGAACCTTCGTTCAATACGCCTTCCAGTTCTTCTTTGTAGTTGTTTTCTACAGGAGCTTCGTAAACTCCTTTTTCAGCCTGAATGAAATCAACTGCTTCTTTCAAACCTGCAGCGAATTTTTCAAAGTCTTCTTTGTAAAGGAATAACTTGTGTTTTTCAAAGAAGAATTTTCCATCTTCACTAAATTTCTTTTTGCTTTCGGTAACTGTAAGGTAGTAGTCGTTACCTTTTGTTGCTTTCACATCAAAAAAGTAAGTTCTTTTCCCTGCTCTTACCGACTTTGAGAAAATTTCCTCTCTGTCTTCCATTCTTTCACCTGATTTGTTTTCCATTTCACACTAGTTTTTAAATTAAACTTTCGTTTCCCAACCAAATTAATGATTAATAAACTAAATTAAAAACATTTTTTTCATTTAGACAAATTATTCATGCCTTTGTTTTCTTCTCTAAGTTGTTTTTGGTAGAGTTCATAGTACAATCCCTTATTGGCCATCAATTGCTCGTGATGACCTTGCTCGGCAATGGCGCCATGATCGAGTACAATAATGTTGTTGCAGTTTTTGATGGAAGATACTCTGTGACTGATAATCAAAGCGCTTTTTCCCTGTGTTTCACTTTTTAAACTGTTGAGAATAGCTTCTTCTGTTTCCGTGTCTACAGCACTTAAACAATCATCCAACACCAGTATTTTAGGGTTTTTCAATAAGGCTCTGGCGATGGAAAGTCTTTGTTTTTGTCCGCCACTTAAAGTAATTCCTCTTTCCCCAACTATGGTTTTGTACTGATTGGGAAAAGTGCAGATGTTATCGTGAATAGCTGCTTTTTTTGCGGCTTCTATCACCAATGCTCTTTCTGAATCACTTAATTCTCCGCCCGAAAAAGAACCAAAAGCAATATTTCCTTCAATGCTGTCGCTGAATAAAAATACTTCCTGCGGCACCATACCGGTTTGTTTGCGCAGTTCATTCAAATTGATGTTTTTGATGTTCACACCGTCAATAAATATATCTCCCGAATCGGGATCATACATGCGGTTGATGAGCATGGCAATGGTGGATTTTCCCGAGCCGGTTTTGCCAATAACAGCCAATGAAGATTGCAAAGAAATTTTAAAAGATAAATTCACCAAAGCCTTGATTCCAGATTCAGGATAAGTAAAACTCACGTTTCTGAATTCCACTTCTCCTTTAATAGAAAATGGATCATTGTTGGGATTGACGATTTTTGATTCGGTATGTAAAAACTGGTTGATGCGGCGTTGTGATGCAATGGCTTTTTGCGTGAGTGAAGTCACCCATCCTAAAGAGGCTACGGGCCACGTGAGCAAGTTGATGTAAATTACAAATTCGGCAATATTTCCGTAAGAGATGGTTCCGTTGATTACTTCCATACCGCCTACAAATACGGTGATCACTGTGCTTAAAACAGGCAATAAAAATATGAGCGGACTGAACATCGAATCGGCCAGAGCCAGTTTCAGTGCTTTGTCTTTGTATAAATCGGCTTCGGCATTGAACTGCTCAACGGTTTGTTTTTCTTTGGTGTAAGCTTTCACCACTCTTACTCCCGAGAAGGTTTCCTGAGTTTTGTTGTAAATGGTGGAGAGCTGACTTTGTACATCTCCACTCAATCGGGTCATCCTTCGGCTCACAAAATAAATTAAAACAGAGAGCAGCGGTAAGGGAAAGAGCACATACATCGATAATTCAAAATTGATGTTCACCATCGTGAAAATCACGAGGATAAATAAAATGATGAGGTTGATGGTGTACATAATCGCCGGACCGAGGTACATCCTCACATTTGTCACATCTTCGCTGATGCGGTTCATGATGTCGCCGGTGTTGTTGTTTTTATAAAACGATACATCCAGTTTTTGGTACTGATTGTAAATTTCATTTTTCAAATCGTATTCAATGTAGCGCGACACCATAATGATGGTTTGGCGCATGAAAAACACAAAAACCCCGCGGGCAATGGCGAAGATGAAGAGTCCCACACCAAACCACAGGGCCGAAGTGATAAACAAATCCTTGATGGCTTCGTCAAACTTTGTGTTTTTAAAGTTGTTCAGCAGATCCACCGATTCCATCACCACATCAATCACGTTGCGGAAAATTTGTGCAGGAAAAATACTCAGCCAGTTGGAAAGTGCTATAAACACTACTCCCCAAAACATCTTGAATTTGTATTTCAAGATAAATTTATTGAGATAAAAAAGGCTTTTCATTGCTGGGCCAAAGGTATTGAATTAATCATTTTGTTTTTGCGATTTAAAAAGAATCGCGTAGGTTTACTTCAAGGGGATAATTTATTTAAGCAACTTGTGTCATGGTATCTTGTAAGAAAATCCCTTTTTTCCTTTTCATACTCTCTGCATTTTCCTCTTTTTCTCAAAATTATTATCAGGCGCCCAAAGCGCTCACTCCTCCCGTAATTGATGGTTTGGGCAATGATTCCATCTGGAGCAAAAGCAACTGGCACATGGTGGATCAGTTGTGGCTGGGCGTGCAGCCCAATGCCGACGATTTTACCGAGTACTTTAAAGTAAGCTGGGACAGTAACAAACTCTATGTTCTTGCGCAAGTAACCGATGACAGTCTGAGTGATCATTACAGCAATCCGCTCTCCAGTTATTGGGAAGATGACACCTGGGAAGTTTTTATTGATGAAGACAAATCGGGTGGTGCACATGAAACCAATTACAACGCTTTCGGATATCACATTTCAAAAAGTTTGGATGCTGTGGATGTTGGAACCGATGGATCTCCGCATCTATACAATTCCAATTTAACGGTTCAGCGAACAGCCAACGGAAAAATATATACATGGGAAGCAGCTTTTGATGTGTACACGGATGCCTTTGTTTACGGGGCATTAAACAATCCAAAAGCGACATTATTCGCCGGAAAAATAATGGGCTTTGCCATGGCGTATTGCGATAACGACGGCGGTACCACCCGACAAAGTTTTATAGGATCGGAAGTAGTGGCTGGTGTGGATAAAAATGTGGCGTATAAAAACGCAAGTGTTTTCGGCACTTTGGAATTGCTGGATAGCATTAGTTCCACAGCCATTGTACCTGTAAATGAACCGCAGAACTTTAGTGTTTTCCCCAATCCTGCCGGAGATAATATAACTGTTCAGTTAAAGGCAAGTACAGGAAAACTGGAACTTTTTGATATTTATTCTTCCCTAGTTTTAACTCAGGAGATCAGTTCAGATTCTTGTCAGCTGAATCTTGAAAATCTAAGTTCCGGCGTTTATCTTCTGCGTTATTCTTCGGCAGGTAAAAGCCACTCCCAAAAGTTAGTTGTTGAATAGGGATTTGTTTTTATATATTTGCTGCGGATAAAAACAATTTGCGCTTTTAAATTTTAACATAACGGTCTTTACTATGCTGAGCAGACGACATCTGAGAATAAAGGTAATGCAGGCTATTTATGCCTTTAGTCAATTAGACAATGAAAGCATTACTGCTTACGAAAAAGAATTGCTCAAAAGCGTTTATAAAACCGAAGAGTTATTCGTTTACTTTCTTTCTACTCTATTAGAGATTCGTCACTTTGCAGAGAAAACACTGGAAGAAGCCAAATCCAAAAGACTCCCCACTAAAGAAGATCTTGCTCCCAACTTAAAGTTTATTCAAAACAAGCTTCTGGTTTACATTGAAAAAAATGAATCCATCAAAAAAGCTTTGGCAACACATGGTGTGGAATGGTCGGAATACGCCGATTTAATGAAAAAAATCTACACCAATTTCAAAGCGTCGGAAGCCTATACAGAATACATGAATACCGCCGAATCTACTTTTGAAGAGGACAGGGAAATCGTAATCAAGTTTTACAAAAGCTACATTGCCGATGAGGATTTAATCTTGCATCGCTTTGAGGAATTAAATATTCACTGGTCCGACGACTGGTATTTCATCAATGGCTATGTTTTAAAATACATCAAGGAAATAATGCCAACCGATTCCCCGAACAGAGCTTTACCGGGCTTGTTTAAGGATGAGGAAGATGATTTGGATTTCGTAAAAAACCTGTTCAGAAAATCAATTGCAAATTCTAAAGAATACCAAGATTTAATTGTGAATCAGGCCAAAAACTGGGAAGAGGATCGAATTGCCATCATGGATTTTATTTTAATGAAAATGGCCATTTGTGAGTTGACAGAGTTTCCGTCTATTCCTGTTAAAGTTACTTTGAACGAATACATTGAACTTTCTAAAAACTACAGCACACCTAAAAGTAAAGTGTTTATCAACGGTATTTTAGATAAGCTGGTTCCTGCGTTGAAAAGAGAAGGAAAAATAAAGAAGGAAGGAAGAGGTTTAGTGGAATAAACTTTTATATTTTTGTACAAAATTTTTAAGCTATGAAGTATATCAGCATTTTATTATTCAGTACTTTATTGTTGTTTGCCTGCGGGGGCTCGGAAACAGCTTCGGCAGAATCAACAGATGCAGTATCTAACGGAAAAACAGCAATAGACAGTGCCCAATCGGTAACAGGCGGGCCGGACATCGTTTTTGAATCGGAAGTCTTTAATTTCGGAAAAGTAAAACAAGGGGAAGAAATCAACCATGTTTTTAAATTTAAAAATACAGGAGATCAGCCTTTAATAGTAGAAGCTAAAGGAAGCTGCGGATGCACTGTTCCTGAAGTTCCTAAAGAACCGGTTGCTCCCGGAGCAGTTGGTGAATTGGGTGTTAAAGTGAACACTTCCAATAAAAGAGGACAAACCAGCGTAACGGTTTACGTAAGCTCCAATGCAAAATCAGGCAAAAAGAATTTGAAAATAGTAGGTGAAGTATTAACAGAAGAATAAACAATTAAAATTTAAATGATGAATATGTATTTGTTACAAGCAGCAGGCGGAGGTTCAGGTTGGACCACCTTAATTATGTTCGGTGGTATTTTCGTGGTAATGTATTTTTTCATGATCCGTCCGCAACAGAAAAAACAAAAAGCTCTGAAAGCATTCAGAGAGAACATCAAAGAAGGTGATCAAATTGTTACTATCGGCGGAGCATACGGAACAGTAGCTAAAGTGGATGGTTCTACAATAGTGGTAACTGTAGAAAGCGGTGCTAAAATAAAATTCGAAAAATCGGCTATTTCAATGGATGCTAATTCGCAAATGGCGAATCAACCAAAATAAGCTGAGTTTTTTTTGACTTATTGAGAAGCAGTGGTATTTTTACCACTGCTTCGTTTTTTTTATGGAACCACAAAAAGAAAATAAATTTCGTTTGAAAATTTTCACCGACCGCAAGAGCATGGTGATTTTTGTGGCCTGCTTAATCTTGTCGGCTCTATCCTGGTTGTTACTTTCTCTCAATGAAGAATACCAGGAATACGTGGTGTTGAAAGTGAAATACGAAAATTTCCCCGAAGACAAAGTGTTGTTGCATCCCTTGCCAACGGAAGCAAAGGTTTTGATTAAAGCGGAAGGCTTTAAAATACTGGGCATCAGATCAGGCTTTTCCGATGATTATATTGTCATCGACATCAAAAATATTAAATTCAAAAAGCAAGGCGATTATTATGTGTACGATTGGATCAACAGAGATCATTTGTCTGAATTTTCTTCGCGCGAAGAAAACCGATTGACGCTTTTGAGTGTCAATCCGGATACCATTCATATCGTTATGGACTATAAACTGAGTAAGGTTTTGCCCCTTCGTTTTTCCAATAAAAACCGTTTTTCCCAAAATTTACGAATTATAGGAGCAGTGGATATTCAGCCCGATTCGGTGCACGTGACCGGTGCCACGCACTTGCTTAAAAACATGACTTATCTTTCTACCGATTCACTTAATTTCCCCGGTTATGAAGGAGTGGTGGAAAGAGAAGTGAAATTATTGATTCCTGCAGGAACAACAGTGGAAGAAGGCGAAACAGTGAAGGTGAGGTTTTTGATGCAGAGCATGAAAAAAAGAAGTTTTGAAGTGGGTGTTGTTCCTGTGAAAGTTCCTTTCGGACAAGATTTAAAATTATTGCCGGGTTCGGTAACAGTGAATTTCCTGGCTACGGATTCTGTGTTTGGCTTGCTCACTAAAAAAGATTTTTTCGTCACCGCCAATTATCAGGACATTGTTTTCAGTCAGGATAAAATTGAAGTACATCTTGAAAAATTCCCGGCGGATATTGAACTCCCAAGTTTGTCTCCCGCTAAAGTGGAATACCTCTTGCGCAAATGAAATATTCTAAAAAGCAAATACAACCGATAATGAATATTCCATTTGACATTAAAAAGAAAAATATGTCCAAATGAAAAAAACACTTCAAATAGGACTTACAGGAGGCATCGGCAGCGGAAAATCTACTGTTGCCAAAATGTTTGAAACCTTGGGTGTTCCGGTGTATTACGCCGACGACAGATCGAAATTTATTTTGCAAAACAATCCGTCGGTAAAAGAAAAAATAGTGAAGGAGTGGGGTGGAGCGGTGTTGGATGCGACAGGCAAAATTGATAAAAAAGCTTTGGCCGGCATGGTGTTTTCACAAGCCGATGAATTGAAAAAACTCAATGCAATTTTACATCCTTTAGTGGCCCTGGATTACCTACAATGGTTTTCTCAGCAACACGATGTTCCTTATGTAATCAAGGAAGCCGCCATTTTAATTGAAAGCGGAAGCTATAAAAACTGCGATAAAATAATTATGGTTGTTGCTCCCGAAAGTGTAGCCATAGCAAGGGTTATACAAAGAGATGCTGTTTCGGCAGAACAAGTGAAACAGCGCATTGCCAATCAGATGGCGCCCGAAGAAAAAATAAAATTTGCTACTTTCGTCATTCACAACGATGCTCAGAAAATGCTTATCCCTCAAGTATTAGAGATACATCATCAAATAGAAAAAATATATGGAAATTCTATCGGCTCAACAAATTAAAGATGCGGATCTATACACCATCACGAAGAAAAAAATTGCTTCGGTAGATTTGATGGAAACTGCTGCTGAAGCTTTGAAAAAAGAAGTAACAGCTCTTTTTTCCAAAGACAAGACTTTTCAGATTGTTTCCGGTTTGGGCAACAATGGCGGCGATGCTTTGGCATTGGCGCGTTTGCTTTTGGCTGATGGTTATAAAGTACAGGTAGATGTGCTGCGCTTTGGCGGAGAAGCATCGGAAGATTTCAAAATTAATTTAGCTAAACTTTCCTCTGTTGATGAGTGTACTAGCGCCGATAAATTTCATCTGCTCCCGGAAGCAATTATCATCGACGGATTGTTCGGTTCGGGCCTGAATAGAAAATTAGAAGGAGAATGGATTTTGGCCATCAATAAAATCAATGAAGCCGATAATACTGTTGTGTCCATTGATCTTCCATCGGGATTGTATTGTGATAGTTTATCCGAAGGAGCAATTGTTAAAGCGGATTATACTCTGACTTTCGAGCGACCGAAACTGAGTTTTTTCTTTAAGGAAAGCGCAGCTTATGTGGGTACAGTAAAAATTCTTCCGATTGGCTTGAATGCCAATTTCATCGCCACTTTCGCCAACGAAAATTTCACTACTGAATTAGAAGACATTCAAAAAATTTATAAAAAGAGAGAAAAATTTGCACACAAAGGAACTTACGGACATGCTTTAATTGTGGCCGGTTCAGAAGGGAAAATGGGCGCTGCTGTTTTGGCTGCTTCGGCCTGTGTGCGATCAGGATCGGGATTGGTAACATCTGCTGTTCCCGCAAGAGGATTAACCGTTATTCAATCTTCTGTTCCCGAAGCAATGGCGGTAAGAGCCGGCGATCATTATCTGGTGGAAGAAGTAAACGACTTTGATAATTTCGCGGCAGCAGGAATCGGTCCGGGTTTAGGCACCAATGACCTTACCGTTGCTGCTGTTCAGCAACTGATGGAGGAAATAAAATATCCTATGGTGCTCGATGCCGATGCTTTGAATATTCTGGCAATGAATACTGAGTTTTTAACTTTGTTGCCTGCAAATACAGTATTAACGCCTCATCCCGGAGAGTTTGAAAGATTAGTGGGATCTTTTTCCAATAGTTTTGAAGCGCTGGAAAAACTAAAACTCTTTTGTAAAGAAAATTATGTGATTACTGTTTTGAAAGGCGCACATACTATTGTTTGCTCTGAAGAAGGAAAATGTTATTTCAATACTACCGGAAATCCGGGAATGGCCAAGGGAGGATCGGGTGATGTGCTTACGGGTATTATCACAGGCTTGCTTGCCCAGGGCTATCATTCTCTGGATGCTGCGCGTTTGGGTGTTTACCTACATGGATTAGCGGGAGATATAGCTGCGGAAGAAAATTCTCAGGAGGCTATGGTGGCTGGTGATATCGTGAAGAATGTAGGGAAAGCGTTTTTGAAAATTTCGTAATTAACTTCACCTCAACAACGTCATTACTCTCTACGTCATTGCGAAATTTTTGTACTCAAAAATGAAGCAACCTCATTGTGTTTTTTATTTTTCAGAATAGAGGGTTTGATGAGGTTGCTTCATTTTTGAGTACAAAAATTTCGCAATGACGTAGAGAGCAATGACGAGCTGGGATCAAGCTAGATTATAGTGTAATTTTAAATTGTCCTTATCCCAAAAAATCCGTAATTATGTTGTCCATCCTATATGAAAACAAGGGTAACAGAAATATTCGGAATTGAACATCCTATCATTCAAGCGGGAATGGTGTGGTGTAGTGGCTGGCGTTTGGCCTCGGCAGTAAGTAACGCCGGCGGATTGGGCATTATCGGTGCCGGATCCATGTATCCCGAAATTTTAAAAGAACACATTGAAAAATGCAAAGCAGCAACGGATAAACCTTTCGCGGTGAATGTGCCTTTGTTGTATCCCGATATTCAGCAACTGATGAATATCATTGTGGAAGGCGGAGTGAAAATTGTTTTTACCAGTGCGGGAAATCCTAAAATATGGACGCCTTTTTTAAAGCAGCATGGCATAAAAGTAGTGCACGTTGTATCGAGCGCAAAGTTTGCTTTAAAATCTCAGGAGGCAGGAGTAGATGCTGTTGTGGCCGAAGGCTTTGAAGCAGGCGGACACAACGGTCGCGAAGAAACCACTACTTTGTGTTTGATTCCGCAAGTGGTAGAAGCGGTAAATATTCCGGTAATTGCAGCAGGAGGAATTTCCGGCGGAAAAGCCATGTTGGCTGTTTTTGCCCTTGGTGCCGAAGGTGTTCAGGTAGGAAGCAGATTTGTTGCTTCGGAAGAATCCTCAGCTCATAAAAATTTTAAAAACAAAATAATTGAAAGCGGAGAAGGAGAAACTTTGCTTACCTTAAAGGAGTTGACTCCGGTACGATTGATAAAAAACAAATTTTTCTCTCAGGTGGACACGGCACAAAAAAACTGCGCATCTGCCGAAGAATTAAAAATAGTACTGGGAAGAGGTAGAGCAAAAAAAGGAATGTTTGAAGGGGATTTGGAAGAAGGAGAATTAGAAATCGGACAAGTTTCCGGATTGATAAAAGAAATAAAACCGGCTGCAGAAATTGTACACGAGATAATGAATGAATTTCAAGAGGGGGTTAAGAAATTAAAGGGACTATGATTAACTACAAACAAAAAACTTTAGCTAACGGATTGAAGGTAATTGCACACCGCGATACTTCTACTCCAATGGCGGCACTCAATATTTTATACAAAGTAGGGGCGCGGGATGAAGATCCTAAAATGACAGGCTTTGCGCATTTGTTCGAACATTTGATGTTTGGCGGAACTCCTGCCATTCCCGAGTTTGATGCAGTGGTGCAAAACATGGGAGGAGAAAGCAATGCCTTTACCACCAATGATTACACCAACTACTATGTCACTTTTCCGAAGGACAATATGGAAGTGGCTTTTTGGTTAGAGGCCGACAGAATGAAGGGTTTGGCTTTCACACAAAAGAGTTTGGATACCCAGAAAAATGTGGTGATTGAAGAGTTTAAACAACGCTATTTAAATCAGCCTTACGGTGATGCATGGCTGAAACTGCGTCCGGTAATTTATAAAGTTCATCCTTACCGCTGGGCCACGATAGGTGAAAAAATTGAGCACATTGAAATGGCGCAATTGCAGGATGTGAAAGATTTTTTTTACAGATATTATTTGCCCAACAACGCAGTGCTTGTATTTACAGGTGATGTAGAAGAAGAAGTGGTTTTTGCAATGGCCGAAAAATATTTTGCAGCCATTCCTTCTGCTGAAATAAAAAGAACAAATTATTTGCAGGAACCTGCGCAAAATGAATTCCGCGAAATTGATTCGGACCTGAAAGTTCCCGTGCGCAGTTTCTATCAGGTTTACCCGATGAAGCAAAGAAATCACGACGATTATTATGCCGCCGATTTACTGTCGGATGTACTGGCGAGAGGAATGTCGTCACGCCTGTATCTCAAGCTGGTGAAGGAAAATCCTTTGTTCACCGAGTTGAGCGCTTACCTTACCGGCAGTGTTGATCCGGGTTTATTTATTGTTCACGCGATGTTGTCGGATGACGTGGATATGGATCACGCAAAACAAGAACTGGAAAAAGAAATGGATAAAATTCTGGCCACCGGAATTACCGAAAATGAATTGCAAAAAGTGGTGCACAAATCGGAAACATCTTTGGTGTATTCCGAAATGAATGTGCTGAACAAAGCCATGAGCGTGGCCTTTTTTGAAATGCTGGGCGACGCTGCTTTGGTGAATGAACAGCAGGATAAATTCACTAAGGTCACTACCGCCGATGTGTTGAGAGTGGCCAAACAAATTATAAGAAAAGAAAATTGCACTTGTTTAAATTATAAGAATGTCTGAAATATTAAGTCCGATAATTCCATTGCCCACCAGCGATTTTAAAATCACTGTCCGCGAGCCACAAAAAATATTATTAAGCAATACCATTCCTGTGTATTACATCGACGCAGGAACTCAAGACATCATCCGACTGGAAATATTTTTTGATGCCGGTATCATCCGTCAGCAAAAACCTTTTCAGGCTTTGCTCGCCAACATGATGCTGATGGAAGGAACCAAAACCCGAACAGGAGCACAGATTTCGGAAGATGTTGATTTTTACGGCGGCTATTTAAGTGTGGATTATGCCAAAGATTTTTCTACCATTACCCTCCATATTTTAAACAAGTATTTTGAAAAGGCTTTGGTGGTGTTGCAGGACATTTTGATGAACTCTGTTTTTCCCGAGAGTGAATTGGATAAACTGATTAAAAGTGAGCGAAGTGCTTATGCCATTGATTCGGAAAAAGTGGGTTATCTCGGACAAAAAAAACTGAATGAGGTTTTGTACAACGGACATCCGTACGGAGTACATTCAGAAGTAAGCGACTTCAATAAAATTTCGCGTGATGATGTGGTTGATTTTTACAAGCAATACAATTTGTCTTCAGCAACCATAACACTGGCGGGCAATATAAAAGAACGTGAACTTTCTCTGGTAGATAAATTTATAGGCAATATTCCTTTCGATCAGCAAAAGAAAGCCGACTTGCCACGCAACTTTAAGGCTTTGTACGGCGATCATTTTGTGGAGAAAAAAGATGCCCTGCAAAGTGCTATTAAAATTGGCGGACATCTGCCGATGAAAGGCAGTGACGACTTTTTCGGCTTGCTCATGCTCAACACTATTTTAGGAGGATATTTTGGTTCGCGTTTGATGAATAATTTGCGTGAAGATAAAGGTTGGACTTACGGAATCTCTTCCTACATCGAGTCGGCAGCGGTTTCATCCAGCTTCATCGTTTCTACAGAAGTGAAAGGCGACATCACCCAAAAAGCCATTACTGAAATTTTTAAGGAAATGGATGTGCTGAAACAAGAACCCGTTTCTGCTTTGGAATTGGATAAAGTGCGGACTTACATGCTCGGTAAATTTTTGAAAAATCTAGACGGACCTTTTGAGCTTTCCGATCGCTTTTGGGGCATTCATCAGTTTGGATTGACTTACGATTATTATCAAAAATATTTATCTACCGTGAAAGGAATTTCTGCCGCAGAATTGCAGAACTTAGCGCAAAAATATTTTATCAGAGAAAAATTAGTGAGCCTTTCGGTAGGCCCTAAGTAATTAAAATGATAGCCAAACAAAACATACAATTTCAAAAGCTGATCGCTGTTACCGGCGTCATTCTTTTTGCCATTAAATTGCTGGCCTGGTATTTAACGCATTCCCTTTCGGTATTGACGGATGCGCTGGAAAGTATCGTTAATGTCATCACAGGATTTATAGGTTTATACAGTTTGTATTTGTCGGCCCGTCCGCGCGATCAAAATCATCCTTACGGTCATGGAAAAGTGGAGTTTGTTTCTGCGGCAATTGAAGGGACAATGATCACCATTACCGGACTCATCATCATCTACAAAGCCATCAGCGGTTTCAATCATCCCAATGAAATACATGAAGTGGATTATGGGATTATTCTGGTAAGCATCACTGCCGTTATCAATTATTTTTTAGGCTTTTCGGCGGTTCAGCAAGGAAAGAAAAATAACTCTGCAGCTTTGATGGCTACTGGCAAACATTTGCAAAGCGATACTTATACCACTTTAGGAATAGTATTGGGATTGACCTTAATTTATTTCACTGATTTATTGTGGCTGGATAACGCAATGGCCATCGTTTTTGCGGGCATCATTATTTTTACGGGTTTCCGCATTATCCGTAGTTCTCTGGCGGGTATCATGGATGAGTCGGATACCGAACAACTCAAAAAAGTGGTGGAGCTTTTACAGGAAAAAAGAAAAGAAAACTGGATTGATTTACATAATCTCCGATTGATAAAATTCGGAAGAACTTTACATCTCGATTGTCATTTAACTGTGCCTTGGTATCTCAACGTAAATGAGGCTCATCAGGAAGTGGACAGTGTGGAAAAACTGGTGCGCGATAAGTTTGGCGAAAGTGTGGAATTGTTTATTCATACCGACGGTTGCGTGGATTTTTCCTGTAAAGTTTGTACTAAAAGCGATTGTACAGTAAGGCAGCATGCCTTTGTAAAACGCATCGACTGGACGCTCGATAACGCATATCAAAACAACAAGCACCGCCTGGATTGATTTTTTGAGACGCGTACGATTTTATTTTTTTCTTTCCGATTATTTTTTATTTTCGACACCGCCTAGTGAATTTTAAAACCTAACAAAGAATAAATTTAAAACCACCCCCTTATGAAAACAAAGTTTCTGATATCCGCGATTTTTATGCTGTTTGCATTTTCTTCCCATTCTTTTGGTCAGAACTATATCTGGTCAGGATACATTGGAAAAGACGTTACAAAAGTTGGTTATGGTAATTTTAATAATCCTGTTGCCATTGCTGTTGATACTGCAGGTAACATGTATGTTGCTGATAAGGCGAACAGTAAATTATTTAAATATAATTCCAATGGTGTGTTTGTGAAACTATGGAGTCATCAGGGGAGTGGGGATGGTATGATTCATTATCCAACGGCAATCACTACTGATCTGGCGGGGAATTTATATGTTGCTGATAATAATAATAACCGAATTGTAAAGTTTACTTCCGATGGGGCTTTTGTCGCTAATTGGGGACAATACGGAACAAGTGACGGATCATTCGATAGTCCGGAAGGAATAGCAAGCGACAGTTTGGGTAATATATATGTTGTCGACGCAAACAATAATCGTGTTCAGAAATTCACTTCTACCGGAACCTTCATTACCAAATGGGGAGCCAGCGGATTTGGAAATGGTAATTTTTTGCACCCATGCGGAATAAC
Source organism: Flavobacteriales bacterium (assembly GCA_023251095.1). Lineage (GTDB taxonomy): Bacteria > Bacteroidota > Bacteroidia > Flavobacteriales_C > JAHEZL01. The sequence continues at coordinate 74,033 of JAHEZL010000016.1, read as the reverse complement.
GATTGACAAGGCAGGAAGTGTTTATATTGCTGAACAAAGCAACAACCGTATTCAGAAATTTTCTATGGCCGGTACTTATTTATCTAAGTTTGGCAGTGTAGGCAGTACTGATGGTAAGATCAATCTTCCATGGGGAATTACTACTGATAAATCATTGAATGTTTATGTGGTGGATCATGGAAATCAAAGGGTTCAAAAATTTTCTTCTTCAGGTCAGTTTTTAGATAAATTTTCTTTAGACGACGCTGAAGGTATAGCGATAGGGAAAAACGGAAATATTTTTATTACTGATGCTGATAATTTAAGTATTCAGGAATTGACTACTTCCGGTGTCTTTGTGAATAAATGGAACAGCTATGGATCTGCTGCCGGACAGCTTTTGAATCCATACGAAGTAGCTCTTGATGCCAGCGGATATGTATATGTGAGTGATCAGGGCAATAACAGAATTCAGAAATTTGATTCTGCTGGAGTTTTTATCCGTCAATGGGGTTCATTGGGTACAAGCAATGGCCAGTTTAACAAACCTAAGGGACTTACGGTTGACAATTTAGGATTTGTGTATGTGGTGGACCAGGGAAATAACAGGGTTCAAAAATTTGATTCGGCGGGTGTTTATATCAGTCAATGGGGCGGTGCAGGTTACACTGACGGTTTGTTTAATACACCTTACGGAGTTGCCATCGATGAAAATGATGTTGTGTATATAGCAGATGCGATGAATCACAGAGTTCAAAAGTTTGATAAATCGGGTAACTATTTGTCTAAGATCTCCACTTACAATCATCAGAGTGGCGGGAGCATTATGCCTTATTATGTAGCTGCCGATAAACAAGGACACATTTATATCTCCGGAAATGGAGGCGGGGTTAATACCGGAAGTCAGATAGTTGATGTTGCAGGAAATTTTATAATGGATGTATCCATCGGGTCCGCTGGTGCTGCTTACGATACCGATGGGAATCTTTTCACATTTTTAATTGACGCGATTCAAAAAACAACCGGTACAGGAGATCCTGTTACTAAATGGGGTTGGGGCGGTGTTGAGTTTGACAGAATGCTGGGGCCTACAGGAATAGCCGTTAGCAGTAAGGGTAAAGTGTATGCTGTTGATAATGTAAACAACCGCATCCAGATTTATAAAAAAGACATCCTGGATGGAGTGTCTGATATTGTTCCTTCCAATCAGTTTTCTTTGTTTCCGAATCCGGCACAAAATACTTTGCAGATAGTAACTACAGAAATGAATTCTTCTTTAAGAATATTAAATATAGAAGGACAAATTCTGCAACAAACTATTGTTCAGGATAACACCACGAAACTGGATATTACCGCTTTGGCTACAGGTATTTATTTAATAGAAATAGAAAACAGCAAGGGACGTGAAGTGGTGAAATTTATCAAGCAGTAGCTTAAGCAGTACTAGGGGGCTTTTCAGCACACATTTTTCGACCAGAAAATTAGTATTGATTTCCCCCTTTTTTTTTATAAATTCGCACGCACATTTATACTGTGCAAATGGCAACTACAAACAAAAATTTTATTGAAGAAGGCTTAACCTACGATGACGTTCTATTGGTGCCTGCCTACTCTGAAGTACTTCCACGTGAAGCCGACATCAGCATCTCTTCACATTTTACCCGAGATATTATTTTGCGAACTCCCGTTGTGAGTGCTGCTATGGATACCGTTACCGAGTCGGCAATGGCTATCGCTATGGCGCAGGAAGGCGGACTTGGCGTGATTCACAAAAACATGTCGGTTAAAAAACAGGCCGATGAAGTGCGCAAGGTAAAAAGAGCGGAAAACGGTATGATCCTCGATCCTGTGACTTTGCCTTCCGATGCTGTGGTTGGAGATGCTTTGCGTTTGATGCATGAATTCGGTATTGGCGGTTTCCCGGTAGTAAATGCCGGCAAACAATTGGTGGGTATAGTTACCAGCAGAGATTTGCGTTTTGAAAAAGACAAAAGCAAGGCGATCACAAAAGTGATGACCAAGGAAAACCTGATCACTGTAGATGAAAAAACCGATTTCGCCAAAGCAGAAGCTATTTTGCACAAACACCGCATTGAGAAATTACCCGTAGTAGATTCAAAAAACAAACTCATTGGTTTAATTACCTACAAGGATATAATCAAAATCAAATTGCGTCCTCACGCATGTAAGGATTCTTTAGGCAGATTGCGCGTTGCAGCTGCAGTAGGTGTTACGCCTGATACTATGGAGCGCGTTGATGCGTTAGTAGCAGCGGGAGTAGATGCTGTGGTGATTGATTCGGCTCACGGGCATTCTTTAGGCGTTATCAATAAAGTGAAAGAGGTTAGAAAAAAACATAAAAAATTACAGATCGTTGCCGGTAACATCGTTACTGCCGAAGCTGCATTGGCACTGGTGAAAGCCGGAGTGGATGGGGTGAAGGTAGGAATCGGTCCGGGTTCCATTTGCACCACCCGCATCATTGCAGGGGTTGGTGTTCCTCAGCTCACAGCCATTATGAATGTTGCGGCTGCGTTGAAAGGAACAGGAGTAGCCTTAATTGCCGATGGTGGAATTAAACACACCGGAGATTTTGTGAAGGCCCTGGCTGCCGGAGCAGATGTGGTAATGGCAGGTTCATTATTCGCCGGAACCGATGAATCACCGGGTGAAACCATTTTGTTTGAAGGAAGAAAATTCAAAAGCTATCGTGGAATGGGTTCTATTGAAGCCATGGAATCGGGAAGCAAAGACAGATATTTTCAGGAAAACACCAGCGACTCTAAAAAACTGGTGCCCGAAGGAATTGTTGGTCGCGTTCCCTACAAAGGAACTTTGTCGGAAGTAATGTTCCAGATCGTTGGCGGCTTAAGAGCCGGAATGGGCTATTGCGGATCGGCCGATATTAAAGCATTGAAAAAAGCTACATTTATAAGAATTACCGCTGCGGGTATGAGAGAGAGCCATCCCCATGATGTGTCTATCACCCGTGAAGCACCTAATTACAGTACTAAATAAAACACCTAAAAAACCAAAACTATGAGAGCATTGTTCATTACAGCGTTATTGTTTTTTGCCACTCTGGCTCAGGCACAAACGCTACTTACCATCGACGGCGAAACAGTAAGCGTTGATGAGTTCATGTCGATTTACAACAAAAAATCATCTTTAAAAGACACAGCGGCAGCCGATGAAAAAGCTTTGAAAGAATATCTGGAGCTGTACATAAAATTTAAACTGAAAGTAAGAGAAGCAGAGAAAAACGGATTGGATACCAGCAAGAAATTTAAGGAGGAGCTGGAAGGCTACAGAAAACAATTAGCGGAAAGTTATATGACCGACAAGCAGGAATCTGATGACCTGGTAAAAGAGGCTTACGAAAGAATGAAGTGGGATGTGCACGCGAGTCACATTTTAATTTTGTGTCGCCCCGACGATATGCCTGAAGATACCATGAAAGCTTACACCAAAGCAATGCAATTGTATTCAAGAGCAAAAGGCGGTGAAGGTTTCAGTAAACTGGCTCAGGAGTTTTCTGAGGATCCATCGGCCAAAGAAAACAAAGGTGACTTAGGCTATTTCTCAGCATTGAGAATGGTATATGCTTTTGAAAGTGCGGCATACAACACTGCGGTAGGTGAAGTTTCAAAACCGGTAAGAACAAAATTCGGATATCATGTTTTAAAAGTTCTCGACAAGCGTGCTTCCGTTGGTGAAGTAAAAGTAGCGCACATCATGATCCGACTGAAAGAAAATGCTACGCCCGATGAACAAAACAAAGCTGAACTGCGCATCAAAGAAATTAAACAACGTTTGAACGGCGGCGAAGATTTTGGAACGCTGGCAAGAGTTTCCGAAGATTATACTTCAGCTCAAAAAGGTGGTGAATTGCCTTTCTTCGGTCCGTATAAATATCCTAAAGAATTTGAAGATGTTGCTTTTGCGCTTAAAAACAAAGGAGATATTTCCGAGCCTGTTAAAACTCCTTACGGATGGCATATCATTAAATTGCTCGACAAAAAAGGATTAGACAGTTTTGAAAAAATGCAGCCCGAATTGAAAAAAAATGTGCTGCGTAACGAAAGAAGTAATCTCACTAAAGAGGTGGTGATCAACAGAATTAAAAAAGACAATAAGTTCAAGGAAAAACCAAAAAATCTGAGCGGAGTTTTCGCAGTGGTTGATTCTACTTTAGAAGACGGAAACTGGAAAATCCCTGTCAACGCTTCTTTGACCAAAGTTCTTTTTACCATTGGTAAAGAAAAATATACCCAACAGGATTTCGCTCAATATTTAGTGACGCATCAAGGAGGAAAAAAAGCAGGAAATTCCTACAAACAATTGGTGAATCAGCATTATGCTTCTTTCCAGAAAGATAAGTTGCTGGCTTACGAAGATGCGCGTCTGGAAGAAAAATATCCGAAGTTCAAAGCCTTGATGAAGGAATACAGAGATGGTATTTTGTTGTTTGAAATCACTGATAAAAATGTGTGGTCTAAAGCGGTGAAAGATACTACCGGACTGAAAGATTTTTATGCTCAGCACAAAACAGAATGGATGTGGCAGGAGAGAGTAAAAACAGAAGTTTTTGTTTGTATGACCAAACAAGCTGCCGATACTGTGAGAATGATGTTGTTGAAAGGACCTGAAACAGCAAAACCTGCAGTGGTGGATGCTAAAAAAGGAAAGAAAGCAGATAAACACGTAAAAATTGAAACCGGTCATGAAGGTCACAATCATGCAGAAGGAGAACATGCTGATGCTCCAAAACGCAGTGCTGATGAGGATTTGATTGCTGCTATCATTGAAAGAGTAAATAAAAATTCTCAATTGAACATGAGATTGTATTCAGGTGTTTACAGCAAAGAAGATTATCCTGCTCTGACTAAAACCGATTGGAAAACAGGAATCACTCCGGTGATTGAAAACGAAAAAATGTTTTATGTTTTCCGCATCAATGAAGTTTTACCGGCTCAGCCAAAAAAACTGGATGAAGCCAAAGGTGCGGTTACCGCAGCTTACCAAACTTATTTAGAAGAAACATGGTTGCAACAGTTGAAAGCAAAATACCCTGTTCAAGTGAACCAAGAAGTATTTAATGGCTTACTTAAGAAAAAATAGATCCAAGGGATTATTAAAAATGAAGCAACTGGCTGTGGCCGGTTGCTTTGTTTTTTTTAGCGGCTGCGTGGCTTTTGGTCCCGAAGCACCCGAGGATACCGAATTGGCCAGAGTGGGAACGTACTCGTTAACGCTCGCCGAGGTTTTGGAATCTATTCAAATAACACCCGAAAGAGATAGCGCTGCACAGGTGAAATTATACGTGAACAACTGGGTGAAAAATCACGTGGTGATTCAAAAAGCGGAAATAGAATTATATCCCGACGAAAAAAAATTCAGCAAGCAGCTCGAGGAATACCGCAACTCACTCATTCGCTATGCTTACGAACAAAAATACATCAGTGAGAATCTGGACACCACGGTGAGCGCGAAAGAAATCGCCGATTTTTATAAAGAAAACCAGAAGAACTTTGAGCTGAAAGAAAACATTGTGCGCATTCGTTATTTGTTTCTGGATAAAAAGAAGTCGGCCTTAAAATCAAAAGCAAAAAATTTACTCACTGCAAGTGGTAAAAACAGCAGAGAAGATTTTGTGCGTTTCATCAAAAAAAATAAACTGGAAGCTTACTGGGACGACAGTACTTGGGTTTTCTTTGATGATGTTTTAAACCTCGTGCCCATTGAAAGCTACAACACCGAAGATTTTTTAAGAAGTCACCGCTATTACGAAACAATAGATTCGTTAAAATTCAGTTTAATTACTTTCACTGCGTTTAAAATCAAGGACAGTTCTTCTCCTTTGGAATTTGAGAAAGAAAAGATCCGCCGAATAATTTTAAATCAGCGCAAAAGAAAGTTGATTGAAGACATGGAGATAAAGGTGTACGATGAGGCCTTGAAAGAAGGAGATGTAAAGATAAAATTGGAATAATAAGATAGGTTAACCCACCCCTAACCCCTCCAAGGAGGGGAATCAGTTAGCGGGTATTTCCTGAAAATGGACGTATTCCCCTCCTTGGAGGGGTTAGGGGTGGGTTAATGGTAGAATATTAATTAAACTTGTAGCATGAAGAAGCTGATTTTTTTGTTTTTTGTTTTTTGTTCCCTTGCTCTTCCGGCGCAGCAGGTGCTGGATGATATTGTTGGCGTTGTTGGCGGACATATCATATTGGAGTCGGAAATCTCCCTGCAGCTCGAACAAATGTCGGGACAAGGTTATCCGCTGGATGACAATTCAAGATGCGCCGTTTTTGAAGATTACATGTTTCAAAAACTATTGGTGCACCAGGCAGAAGTAGATAGTGTTGAAGTATCCGATAAACAGGTGGATGATGAACTGGATCGCCGCTTAAATTATTTTTTGTCGCAAATGGGCGGATCGGAAACCGAATTCGAAAAACATTTCAATAAAAGTATTCTCGAGTTTAAAGAGGAATTTCGTCCCATCATCAAAAACAATTTGCTAGCGCAGCAAATGCGCTCTAAAATTACTACCGACGTAAAAATCACTCCGGCCGAAGTGCGTCAGTATTTCAATAAATTACCTAAAGACAGTTTGCCGCTCATTCCCGCTAAATATGAATTGGCGCAGGTTATTCTTAAACCTGTGATGAATTCTTTTGAGCGCAGCAGGATCTACACCGAAATAGAAAACATAAGAAACGGTATCGTGAATAAAGGAAAAGATTTCGGACAGATGGCCCGTTTGTATTCCGATGATCCGGGTTCAAAAGCCAATAACGGTGAACTTCCTTTTATGACCAGAGATCAGCTGGTTCCCGAATTTTCGGCAGTGGCCTTTACTTTAAAACCGGGCGAAGTTTCGGAAATTGTTGAAACTGAATTCGGATTTCATATCATTCAAATGCTGGAGAAAAAAGGACAATTACTCAAAGTGCGACACATATTAAAATCGCCCAAAATTTATTCTGCCGATATGGATGCCGCCCACCATCTGGGAGATTCCTTGTTTACAGTAGTTCAGGGTGGTAAAATAACTTTCGGAGAAATTGCATCTAAATATTCTACGGATCCTGCTTCAAAAGATCACGGTGGATTGATGACCAATCCGCAAACGGGCGATTCTAAATTTATGGCCGAAGAGCTCGATCCTGAAGTGGCTGCCGAAATTTCTGTTTTAAAAGCTGGAGAATCTACCAAGCCTACTTTGATTGTTGAAAATGGAAAACAGGTTTTCAGAATATTAAAATTAGTATCTTATACCGAAGCGCATACTGCTAGTTTATCCGAAGATTTTGATCAGATTAAAAGTGCAGCGCTGGCCGATAAACAAAAACAAATTCTTCAGAAATGGGTGAAGAAAAATGTTCAGAATACTTATACCCGTGTGGGTGAATCGTATACCAATTGCGCACAAAGTAAACTTTGGTTGAATCATTAAAATTGAAATGGAATGAAAAAATTTGATTCGGATGTTCAGGCATTGGATTCTTTAAAAGAAGTAACGGCAAAGCTGGAAAAAGAAATTGGAAAGGTGATCGTCGGACAAAGCGAAGCGGTGCGCCTCGTCGTGATTTCTATTTTTAGTAACGGACATGTTTTGTTGGTAGGGGTTCCCGGATTGGCAAAAACTTTATTGGTAAATTCTATTGCAAAAGCTTTGGGCTTAACTTTCAATCGTATTCAGTTTACTCCCGATTTAATGCCTTCGGACATTGTTGGTGCTGAGGTTTTGGATGAATCACGTCATTTTAAATTTGTGCAAGGACCAATTTTTTCCAACATTATTCTTGCCGATGAAATCAATCGTACTCCTCCAAAAACTCAAGCTGCGCTGTTAGAAGCCATGCAGGAAAAAACAGTGACCAACGCAGGAAAAGCTTATGTATTACCAAAACCATTTTTTGTTTTGGCAACGCAAAATCCTATAGAGCAGGAGGGAACTTATCCTTTGCCTGAAGCACAACTCGACAGATTCATGTTCAATATCTGGATTGATTATCCTTCTTTTCAGGAGGAAATTGATGTGGTGAAAAGAACTACTTCCGATGTTTCTGCAAAAATAGAATCGGTGTTGAGCAGTGAAGAAATTTTATTTTATCAGGATCTTTTGAAAAAAGTTCCGGTGGCTGATAATGTGTATGATTATGCAGTGAAGCTGGTGCGCAAAACCCGTAAGGATTCTGCCGAAGCAACTGACGACGTTAAAAAGTATTTGTACTGGGGTGCTGGTCCGCGTGCATCACAATACCTGATCATCGGCGCAAAAGTAAATGCTGCTTTGCGCGGAAAATATTCTCCGGATATTGAAGATGTGAAAGCTGTAGCCATTCCGATTTTACGTCACCGTATTTCACGCAATTACAAAGCGGAAGCGGATGGGATTAGTGTGGAGAAGATTATTGAAGGGTTGATGTAATGGATGCGCGTCAGGAGCTTTTAAACCGACGATTTTTTAATGTTATTAATATCGCTATTGCTCTTACAGGCTTGACTTGTTTGATTGTGGTGTCTCGAGGTACTCGTTATTACGATCTCGCCAGTTATGTAATGCAAATGGCCTTGATGTCCTTTCCTATTCTATTGATTTATGGTGTAGCTACTTTTATATCGCCCTTAACATAAAAATAATGAACGAGATAAATTTGAGTCACAAAAAAGGTAATTGACTTGAAATCGTTTGAACTTCGATTCCTTCCTAAACACATGTTTAATAAGGGATACCTAAGTTTTGTTTTCTCAACCTTAGGATGCTAGTGAGCGAAGCGTAACTAGTTGGTTTTACGGATATACTTAGAAGCTTTCAGCTTCTTTCCTTCATTTTGTTTTTGATTTTATAATAGGCGGTCCGGCGGTGGCTTTCATTATTAGTATCTGGACTATCGGGATTGTATATATCTTTAAAAAAATAAAAAGCATTTAAATGTCTTCGATCATTTTTAAAAATATCAATATCCATTATAAAGTTCAGGGCAAAGGAAAAACCAAGGTGGTTTTGCTGCATGGCTTTTTAGAAGCATTGGATATTTGGAAAGATTACAGCAAAGCGCTGGCAGAAACCTATACCGTAATTTCCATTGATTTATTGGGGCACGGTAAATCCGAATGTTTGGCCTATGTGCATACCATGGAAGAAATGGCAGAAGCGGTGGATGCGGTGCTGAAAGAACTGGATATCCGCAAAGCGGTTTTTGTGGGACACTCATTGGGAGGCTATGTGGCTCTGGCTTTTTCGGAGTTGTTTATTCATAAAGTGAAAGGTTTGTGCCTATTCAATTCTACAGCTGCAGCAGATGCTGAACAAAAAAAAGAAGACCGCTTAAGATCGATTGAGATAGTGAAAAGCAATCATGAATTGTTTGTCAGGATGTCGATTCCCAATCTTTTCTTCGACCAAAAAAAATACATCAAAGAAATTGAAAAGACTTTGAAGATCGCCATTAAAACTCCGAAGCAGGGCATTATAGCGGCTATCAACGGAATGATGCAACGGCCCAGTCGCGAAATCATTCTTAAGTTTTCACAATTCCCCGTGTTTTATGTTATAGGGAAAAACGACAATGTGGTGAATTATGAAGTGGCTATAAAGCAATGTGAACTGGCAAAGCAACATTCCTATTATCTTTCGGAAAATGGAAGTCACATGTGTTTTTTCGAAGATACTGAAGCGCTGGAGCAATTGAAAAAATTTATTGCGACTTGTTAATATGAAACAAAAAAGTCCGGTATTTCTACCGGACTTTCTCTTTATCATTTTACTGATTTTAAACCAAAGCTTCCTGAGCAAATAAAGGATAGCTGCTCATCATTTTGCTTACTTCTGTTTTAATTTCAGCCAGTTTGTTTGCATTGTCTTTATTGATGATTGCAGTGTCAATCAAATCAACGATTTTCACTATTTCGCCTTCTTTCACACCACGGGAAGTGATGGCAGGCGTACCAACGCGGATACCTGAAGTAACGAAAGGTGATTTGTCATCAAAAGGAACCATGTTTTTATTTACGGTGATGTGCGCATGTCCGAGAACAGCTTCAGCATCTTTACCTGAAATATTCTTTGAACGCATGTCGATCAGCATAGAGTGGTTATCGGTACCGCCTGAAATAATCTGGTAGCCTCTTTTCACCAATTCAGCAGCCATTACAGCAGCATTCTTTTTCACTTGTTGGATATATTCACCGTATTCATCAGTTAAAGCTTCGCCGAAAGCGATGGCTTTAGCAGCGATAACGTGCTCTAACGGTCCGCCTTGAGTTCCCGGGAAAACAGCGCCGTCTAAACATTGTGACATTTTTTTCAATTCACCTTTCAAAGTTTTTTGTCCCATTGGATTTTCAAAATCTTTACCCAGCATGATCACACCACCTCTTGGTCCACGTAAAGTTTTGTGAGTAGTGGTTGTAACGATGTGACAGTGTTCCATTGGATTGTTCAGTAAACCTTTACAGATCAAGCCTGCAGGATGAGAAATATCGGCCATCAACAAAGCGCCGCATTCATCAGCGATGGCTCTCATTGCAGCGTAATCCCAGTCTCTTGAGTAAGCAGAAGCTCCGGCGATGATCAGCTTAGGTTTAACTTCTTTTGCTTTTGCCGCCATGATATCGTAGTTCACGCGACCGGTTTCTTTTTCAACGCCATAGAAATTGGCTTTGTATAATTTTCCTGAGAAGTTGGCCGGAGAACCGTGGGTTAAGTGACCACCGTGAGATAAATCAAATCCAAGGATAGCATCACCCGGATTGATTACCGCCAGCATTACCGCAGCATTGGCTTGTGCTCCTGAGTGCGGCTGAACATTGGCCCATTCGGCACCAAATAATTTTTTCAAACGATCGATGGCCAGTTGCTCAATTTCATCCACCACTTCGCATCCGCCATAATATCTTTTGCCCGGAAGTCCTTCTGCATATTTGTTTGTCAAAACGCTACCCATAGCGTTCATCACTTGTTCGCTCACGAAGTTTTCGGAAGCAATAAGCTCTATACCGCTCAACTGACGTTGTTTTTCCTGAGCAATAAGATTAAAAATGGCTGTATCTTTTTTCATGTATATAAGTTTTTCTCTTGAAGTGAGGTGCAAAAATACTTCGTTCTTTTGAAAAGAACCAAAGACTTTGCTCTTTTTTATGAACGAAAAAAACCACCTCTGTTAATAGAGGTGGTTTCAGGGGTATATTGTGTACTATTTTTAGCGGATAACTTTGCTTACAACAGTTTGGTTGTTGGCTGTTAATTCAACAAAGTAAACACCTTCGGGCAGTTGATTGCCCAGGTTGATGTAGTTACTGTTGTTGGTGTAATTCAATATTTTTCCTGTTACATCATAAACCTTAACAAGATCTACAGTAGTGGAGAAACGTAATATTCCATCGCTGTTCATTGGATTAGGGAAGATTTTCACATCATTTTTTCCGGCCAGTGTTTTTGTCTCTGTTGTATTTACAGCGTTGGGAATAGTTCCTTTGATATAATAAGGTCCCATAGAGTTGTAGTCGCTCCAGCCGATAACGGCACTTCCTGATCCTACGCCATCAATGGTAAGGTAATAATCATCTGCTGCAAGTTGTTGGTTGATGCTAACTCCTGTGATGGTAGTTGCTCCGTGAGCAGTGCTGAAAGTATTTACCAGCGTGCTGCTGCTGTTGTATAATTTTACTTGAATATCCAGATTGGATTTAACAGCTGCGGAAGGTTTAAAATTCAAGGTAACAACGCCGCCTCCGGTGTAAAAATGAAAGGCATCTAAATCGGCTGTAGTTCCTATTAATCCATTATTTCCTGTGGAGTCTACAAGTCCATCACTTCCATTCAGTGTAAAGGAAATTTCAGTAGGACTGTTGGCAATACTGTTGCTGTGGTCATCGGATTTGTAAGCCACTCTTTGAGCCACTTCGGCCAGGTCATCCTGAACAAAATCTACTCGGGCATCGTTGTTTTGATAATCAATATAATAGCTGTTGGCGTTGGTGTATTCTCCTTTGCTGAATTGCGACATGCTCATGCCGTAAGCTGCGCCCATGATAGGTCCCCAGTTGCCGTGTCCCGAATAGTATTCTACTGTATCCACGCCCGCATTTAATGTTCCGTGATGTTGTAATGACAAAGTGTGTCCGGCTTCATGTGAAGTAGCTTCTCCGGCATTGGATGCAGATCCTCCCATTTTATCAACGAATACCCATCCCGGTTGGTATTTTTCAGTAGCATCGGTAAACACGTCAACATAGGCAATTCCGCCGCCACCGCTCCAGCTAGAAGTAGTGGTTAAAACCATTCTCATTCGGTGTCCTGTGGCTGCAGCATTGAAAACATTTACGTCGGTAGTTACATTGATATTGAAAGGAGCATAGTCCTCAGCGGTAACACTCCATGTTTCAAAAATCTGTGCGTCGGAATAGCCGGCAGCAGCGGCAGTAAGTGCAACACCGCCATTCCATTGAGAAGCAGCAGGTAAATCAAATCCGTCGAAATCAAGATATAAAACATTGGCTGATCCCGCCAAGCTTTGGTAGCTGGGAACAGGACCTTGCTCAGGCACTGCGCCCATTTGCGTTTGATTAAGGGTTTGTGCGTTGTTTTGAGTACCGGCATATTTGTAACTCACACATAATATAGTGTTAACGGAAACCTGCTCTACGGTAACTTCATTTTTTTCGTTGGTTCTGTATTTAAAAGCGATATCATTTTCTTTATCTACAATGATGAATCCTTCCATTTTTCCATTTTCCGTCATCAGGGTAAAATGAGAATCAGGATATCCTACCAGAGTTCCAACGATTTTATTATCGGAATAATAATTGACGATTGTTGCGTATTGCGTTTGATTGTTGATCACCAGCTGATCGGGATTGTTGTGTACTGTATTGTGTACCTGGTTTACTGATCCTAAAATTACCGGTCCTCCAACACTTACGCCGGCGTAAACATTACTTAATAATAAAGAGGAACTTAAAATCAAAGTAGAGATTTTCTTCATAAATCAGAATTAATTACATGTTAGTTTTTGTAATTAAACTGTGATTTATCAAAAAATGTTTCCTTAGTGAACTATTTTAGAACTACCGCTCAGGAGAGAGGAGTGGCAACCATCGTATTTGAATACATAGGGCGATGATATGGTGTCACTTCCTTTGATTCCGATGAATTTGAAATTGGCAGTGGATTGTTTGTTAAAAACAGAAGAGTAGGTATCGTCAAGAAGCGGATAAAGTTGTAAGCTGTCTTTGAGGTATCTGGGGATTCGCAAGGTATCGGGTTTATCCAGACAAACAGTGTAAAAAGTGTCTAAAAGCACAGGTTTCCCCAGTGAGTCAACAATTTTCACCTGATGCACAATTATTCCCGAACAAACAGGATCAGGCACACAGGAATATAAAGTGATGAAAGCAGCGATGATAAAAAGTATTTTGCGCATATCAATAAGACGTTGGTTCAGGGTTTGAGTTGCTGATCATTTGTATTTTTTATAAAGCTAAGCAAATCATTTCCGGGGTTAGGTAATTTTTCTTTTTTACCTTTTATCACAGGGGCTTTAATTCCTTTTTCAAACTTTTTGTTTCCCGTAAAAATAAAAGCTTCGTCCCACAGATTTACAGCAATAAAACTATTTAAAGTATGCGCTCCTCCTTCTATGATCAGCGAAGAGATTTCTTTTTTATATAAGATTTCTATGGTTTCCTGAGCCACATCTTTGCCTTCTGTTTTTATGTATTCCAGATTGGGAAGGACTTCATTTTTAACAGTGTTGATAATAAGGGTAGGGGTAGATTGATCGAAAATATTTAGTGTGGCCGCTAAGCTTAAATTTTTATCCAAAACTATTCTCAGCGGATTTTTACCCGGAACGAGTCGCGCCGTTAATTCAGGATTGTCGATGCGCGCAGTATTGGTGCCCACTAAAATTGCCTGTTCGGAAACTCTTAATTGATGCGACAGTATTTTGCTTTCTTCCCCAGTGATCCAATTGTTGTTTTGAATATCTTCTTCCAATCGGCTGATGAACCCGTCCTGTGTTTGTGCCCATTTTAAAATAATGTAAGGACGTTTTTTTTCATGGAAGGTGAAAAAGCGTTTGTTAAGATTGCGGCATTCGCTTTCTAAAACATCTGTTGTGACTTTGATCCCTGCGTTTTTTAATTTTTCTATTCCTTTGCCTGCCACTTTTTCAAAAGAATCGGTGCAGCCGATGACTACTTCAGGGATTTGGTGTTTTAGGATTAAGTCGCTGCAGGGTGGGGTTTTCCCATAGTGGTTGCAGGGTTCTAAGCTCACATATAAAACACAATTTTTCAGGAATTCTTTATTTTCAACTGAGTTGATAGCATTTACTTCTGCGTGAGCGCTGCCATAAACTTCGTGATAACCTTCGCCGATGATTTTTCCTTCATGCACTATCACACAACCTACCATTGGATTTGGAGCAACAGCACCCAAGCCTTTTAATGCAAGTTGAATGCATCTTTTCATATACATTTCCTGTATGAGCATGAAGTAAAGTTAATTTATTTCATTTGTATATAATTTATTTTAAAGGTCAAATGGAATATTCATTATCGCTTGATGTATTTTTTGGATTGAATATTTCAGAAATTTATCTATTTTCATTTTTATGTTGTGGCAACCATCAAAACAATTCACCGAATCTTCCAATATGTTTGCTTACGCGCAGTATCTGAAGCGTGAGAAAAATCTGGACTTGAATAATTACGCGGAATTGTGGGATTGGTCGGTGAATAATATTTCTCAATTCTGGGAATCCATCTGGCAATATTATGAGGTATTACACGATGGATCTTATCAAAAAGTATTGTTGCAAACACCTGAAATGATAGGAGCCAAATGGTTTGAAGGAACGAAAGTAAATTACGCCGAACATGTTTTCAGAAATAAAGCGAGTGAATATCCAGCCATCATATTCCAGTCGGAAACGCAAACTGCAACAGAAATTTCGTGGCAGGAACTGGAAGAAAAAGTGGCTGCTCTGGCGGCGTATTTTAAGGCGGAAGGAATCGGCAAAGGCGATCGCATCGCTGCGTATTTACCCAATAATCCTGAAGCACTGATTGCATTTTTAGCCGCTAATTCATTGGGCGCGGTGTGGTCGAGCTGTTCTCCCGATTTTGGAACAGCGAGTGTTATCGACAGGTTGAGTCAGATTGAACCAAAAATATTAATAGCCTGCGACAGCTATTCATACAATGGCAAGCAGTTTTCAAAAAATGAAACCGTTGCTGAATTGGCGGATCATTTAAAAGGATTAAAAAAATTACTGATTGTTGGCAGTGCCGAGTGGACCAATATAATGAACAACAAAAGCGCAACTCTCGAATTCACGAGAGTTGATTTCAGTGATCCCATCTGGATTTTATATTCCTCGGGAACTACCGGTAAACCCAAGGCAATTACACACAGTGTGGGAGGAATGCTGATAGAGCATTTGAAAGCAATGGGTTTGCATCAAAACTGCAAAAAAGGAGATCGTTTTTTCTGGTATTCCACCACAGGATGGATGATGTGGAATTATGCCAACGCGGCTTTGTTGCACGGAACCACAGTGGTGATTTACGATGGTGCGCCTGCTTATCCCAATATTAATGTGTTGTGGGATCTGGCAGAAAAAACAAAAATCACGCATTTCGGAGCAGGAGCAAGTTTTTACATTTCCTGCATGAAAGAAGGTGTGAACTATGAAGGAAAACTGAATCATATTCAATCCTTGGGAAGTACCGGGTCTCCTTTGCCTCCGGAGGCTTTCGACTGGATTTACAAAAACATAAAAAAAGATTTGTGGTTGATTTCGCTTAGCGGAGGAACCGATATTTGCAGTGGCTTTGTGGGCGGAAATCCTTATGAACCTGTTTATGCAGGTGAAATACAATGTCGTTTGCTGGGTTGTAAAGTGGAAGCTTACAATGAACAGGGAAAACCCGTTTATGATGAACTTGGCGAAATGGTGATTGAAGAAGCGCTGCCTTCCATGCCTGTTTATTTTTGGAACGATAAAGGAAATGAAAAATACCATTCCAGTTATTTTGAAATGTATCCGGGGAAATGGCGACATGGTGATTGGATAAAAATCACTTCCCGGAATTCAGTCATTATTTTCGGTCGCTCCGACGCAACACTCAACCGCGGTGGTGTGCGCATTGGTACCAGTGAAGTTTATAGCGCAGTGGAAAGTGTTGCCGAAATAAAAGACAGCATGGTTATTTGCACCGATGAAGAAGGAGGAGAGCATTACATGCCTTTGTTTGTGGTGCTTCGCGAAGGTTTTATTTTGGATGACGCTTTGAAAGCAAAAATAAAAGCGGAGTTGCGCAAGCAATATTCTCCGCGTCATGTGCCTGATGAAATATTTCAGGTTGCTGAAATTCCATATACCATCAGTGGTAAAAAAATGGAAACTCCCATGAAGAAAATACTGATGGGGACACCAATTGAAAAAGCAGCAACAAAGGATGCAATGAAAAATCCCGAGAGTTTGAAGTTTTTTTTGGGGTTTGTGAGAGGGAAGAAATAAATCCCTCTGCCTGCGCACAGAATTCCTTCGCACCTCCCTTTTTCAAAGGGAGAAGTGCGCTCTCATCCATACTTAAATAATGGTTTTCAGGGAATGGGCTTCTCCCTTTGAAAAAGGGAGGTGCGAAGGAATTCTGTGCGCAGGCAGAGGGATTTCATTAAAACAAAAAAGCACCGGTCTCTCAACCGGTGCTTTTTCTATTCAGTATGTATTACTTACTAGTTACTGTAAGTAAACTCTTTTTTCTGATCACCAATCATCACATCAAACTTACCATCTTCCGTTACGCGTTTGTATTCAGCGTTGATGAAAGATAAGTCTTCAGCGTCAATTGCAAAAGATACTTTTTTGCTTTCTCCTGCTTTCAAAGTTACGCGGGTGAAATCGCGGAGTCTTCTCAGGCAAGGAGCAATGCTTGCATAATGATCATGCGTGTAAAGCTCTACAATTTCAGTACCGTCTACTTTACCGGTGTTGGTAACAGTAATAGATACATTCAGTTTGTTTGCGCCTTTCAACACAGTGTCACATTGCAAAGCAGAATAAGAGAAAGTGGTGTAGCTCAAACCAAATCCGAATGGCCATTGAACATCATAACCGGTATTGGTAAATCCTCCGATTTCCAATTCTTCATTAACATCGGCAAATTTGTAATCGTAAGAAATCTGGTAACCACTGTATTTAGGATAAGTGAAAGGTAATTTGCCGGATGGATTGTTCAAACCGAACAAAGTTTCAGCAATTGCTTTTGATCCGCCAAAGCCGGGCCAGTAAGCCATCAGTACTCCTTTTGCTTGTGGTTCGAGGTTGCGGATCAATCTCGGACGACCTTCGATTAAAACCAAAATCACCGGTTTTCCTGTAGCGTAAGCTGATTTCACCAATTCCTGTTGTGATACCTCAAGATCCAATTCTCTGATAGAACCTGGAGTTTCAGCATAAGCATCTTCTCCGATACAAAGAACGATTACATCGGCATTTGTTTTTGCAATTTTATTTGATTTCTCTACCGTTACATTTCCTTCACCGGCAATGGCTTTCAATTCAGTTGCCACTGTAGTGTAGTAAGAAGGGTAGATGCTGTTTTCTTTACCTTGCCATGAGAATGACCAGCATCCGTTGAGCATAGAAACTTTTTCAGCTCCCGGACCGGCCAACAATACTTTTGTTCCTTTTTTCAATGGAAGGATATTGTCCTGATTTTTCAATAAGGTCATTACTTCACGAGCTGCTTCAATAGCATTGGTTTTGTTTTTCTCAGGATTGAAATTAGCGATCGCCGCTTTTTCAGGCAAACCACCATCTTTCAAGATTCCCAGTTTGTATTTCAACATCAATACTCGTCCGCAAGCTTCATCCAATCTTTCCATGGAGATTTCTTTTGCGTTTACCAAGTCGATAACGTGATCAGTAAATTTAGTATCATAAGGAACCATGCTCATGTCAACACCGGCGTTAATCCCCATTTTTGTAGCTTCTCTATAATCTTTAGCAACGTGGTGACGATCGTACAAACGCATTACGTCTTGCCAGTCGGAAACTACCAAGCCTTTAAATCCTAGTTCTCCACGCAAAACATCTGTCAGTAAATAATGACTTCCATGAACAGGAACTCCATTGATATCAGCTGAGTTAATCATGATAGAAGCTGATCCTGCATTAACAGCAGCCTGGAAAGGGGGTAAGTAATATTCTCTTAAAGTGATTTCAGGGATAAGGGCCGGACTTCTGTCTTTTCCAGATACTGGCGCAGAGTAACCTAAATAGTGTTTCATACAAGAAGCAACACCTGTTACTTTATCCAAACCGTCTTCTTCATATCCCTTAATAGCAGCAACACCCATTTGAGAAATCAAATATGGATCTTCACCGTAAGTTTCACCGAAACGAGCCCACAATGGCTGACGCGCTACCTCTAATACAGGAGCGTAGTTCCAGCGGATACCTGAAGCACGAACATCGGCAGCAGTTGCCTTCGCACCGATTTTAGCCAGCTCCGGATTTCTTGAAGCGGCCAAAGCCAAGCTGTGAGGGAACAATACTGAGTTGGAAGTATAGGTAGCTCCGTGGATACCATCAATTCCATAAAGGATTGGAATTTTGTGCGGTGTTTTAGCGGCATAAGCCTGAAGCTGAGTGATGATGCCTCTCCAAACAGAATCAGTTAAGGCGTTGGAGTGGGTATTTAATATATTACCCACTTTATGTTTTACAAGGATATCAGATAATTTGGCGGTATCTAACGTGATAGCACCTGTGATTGAATCTGTTTTTACCAAAACAGTCAAATTCAAAATTGTTAATTGTCCGGCTTTCTCTTCCACCGACATTTCGCTCAAAAGCTTTTTAACTTCTTCCGGGTAACCGGGATCTGTTGTAGTTGCTGCCGCTTCCTCGTGAGGGGCACAAGAAACCATTGCCAGAGTTAAGAGGCTAAGGGTCGATTGAAGTAATACACGTACATTCATATTTTAAATATTTTGAGCTAAAATATAAATACTTTCTGATCAAAGTTTGTCTCAGCGTAAACTACGTGTTTTGTCAGTGTTTATAATGTTGATTTTCAAAGCGATGACAATTTTTATCAGTGCAATAAAAATTTCGTTTTTTTGGCTTCGGGACGATTTAAATTTCCTGTGCGGACGATTTTACAATCCAGCCGGAATATTCTTCATTAATTATTACCCTCATCCATTCTCCTTCGCTTTTTGAAACGACCACTTTTGAGCCTTCGTGAAGGGTGACTACCACCCCCGAAGTGGAGGAGGGCTCGTTATGAATTTGTGCTGATGAAGAGATAATGATGGCCTCCTTCGTCTCTTCAATATTTTGTTTTTGGTAGCCGGCAAACAAAATCAAAACAACACCAAAAGTGTTCAGCAACAATCCCGACAACATCATCTTTTTTCTTTTTTCGGGAGAGCGGAAGCGGGTGGCAATAATTAAAGTCGATGCTAAAATCATGAGAACTATAGCTGTCCAACTGAGTTGATCATAAGAGATAAAAGCGTTCAATTGATTTAAAGAACTTTTTAATGAAGGGGAGCCTGTAAGGTCTTTATCGGTTTTTTTAGCATTGGCCAGTTCCAGATTGTCTTTTATGTCTTGATTGTCCGGACTCAATTTTAAAGCGCGTTCATAATATAAAATCGCCAAACCAATTTTATTTTGTTTGTAATAGCTGTTACCGGTTGCAGCATATAATTCGGGAGAGTAATACCCTTTTTGCAAAAGGGAATCAGATGAATCCATCGGAACTAAAGGTCTAACCGGTTGATTTGCAATTGACCCTAAGGAGATGAAAGTTAGTAATATGAAAAGTAATTTCTTCATGATTCAATTTTTGTGATTTGTTCTAAAGCCTTTGAGTAAACATCGCTGATGGCGTCATTTACAGGCGCATATCGGGCCATTTCACATTTTTCAACAATGCTCATGGTGGCTTTGATGTCGTTTTCAGAAACGCCTTTTTTCTGCAATTCTTCAATGATGATTTCCTTATTCAGGTTGACTTGCGGAATATTGAATTTATCGGAGAAATAACTGTTCATGGCTTTTAACACCTCGCCGTAAAAAGCTTTGCTATCGGTGCTTTGCAAAAGTTTTTCGGCTTCTTTCAATCTTTTTGCTGCGAGCTTGGCGGCGTTTTTATTTTTTGAAGAAATGATTTCAGAAGAGCTGTATTTCTTTTCTCTCTTAATAATGATAAAGGTTAAAGTTGCTGCCTGAGGAAGAATTAAAAGTATCCAGAACAAAGGGGAGAAAAGGAAAGGTTCTTTTTCGCCTTGCTCGAGATTGTTGGTATCAACAGAAAAATAATGAATGTCTTTTTTTGCAAACTTCAGATCTTCCTTGCTCACCACAGCGGTTGTTGAGCCATCACCCTGATCAACGGTGATAATGGTTTCCTCCGTTTTTATTTTTTGATAGGACTGGTTTGCAGGATTGAAAAAAGAAAATTCAAGGGAAGGGATGGTGCTTTGTCCGGCGTGTTTTGGAATAAGAATGTATTCATAAGTTTTTTGTCCCGACATTCCCGAAGCATCGGCAGTAATGTTTTCTGTGATTTTAGGATCGTATACTTCAAAATCTTCGGGGAAGGCAATTTTTGGCAATTCGGTCATTTTTAAATTCCCACTTCCTTTAATCGTCACTTTGTAAGAAATGGCATCGTTGGTTTTTACGTGGTTTTTATCCACTTTCCCCGAGATGGAAAAAGATCCCACCGCACCGCTAAAGGAAGCAGGTTTGCCGTTTTCGGGAAAGGGTTTTACGTTGATGGTAACCGAATTGGAATATATTTTTTTCTCTTCCGTTTGCTGAAAAAATCCATAGCCCTGAGAAATCAAACTAATAGTCCCGGTTAATTTAGGAATAACATGATTTCCGGCCTCCAGCGGAATTAATAGGGCTTGTTTGTAGGTGCCCACCACATGCTGTTTTCCATTGATATTTTTTACAGAGGACTGATTGTTAATCGTAAGATCCTTTTTGTAAAAACCTTTGAATTCAGGATCAGCGTTGATTCGCAGATTGTTGATGTTGAACTGCGAATAGTATTTCAAAGTGTAAGTAAGCGGTTCTCCTACATAAACGCTTTTTTTGTTTAAGGCAATGTCGAGGTAGTATTGTTCGGAGCGCACTATTTTATTTTGATCCACTGCGCTCACCACAATTTTAACCGAATTGGAGCGATAGGTTTTTCCGTCCACAGCTATTTCCAGAGGAGGAATAATGTATTCGCCTGCTTTTTCGGCAAGGTAAGCTACAGCGTAATTTAAAGTGTAGCTGGCAGTGTATTTTCCATTGATAATGCTTACCGAACTACCTGTGCTTTTTCCATCGTTGAGGTATTTTAATCCGCTCACCGATTTTGGGATGAGTTTAGAGTTTCCCAGATTTGTTGGCGATTCAATAATGTAGTTGATTTGAAAATTATCTCCCACTTCAGGAGTGCTGTTGTTGCTTTCGGCCTTAATGGTGATTTGCTGACCAAAGGAAATCCCTCCGAATAATAAAAATGCTATGAGTATGGTGTAGCGCATGTTACCAGTCTTTATCAACTTTATGTTTTTTCACTTTTGTTTTTTGCAAAAGTAATCTTTGCTGTAATTTTTTTTCTTCGCCTTCCAGAGATTTTAAAATCTGATCGGCTTGCTCTTTTGATATTTTTGCTTTTTGAGGCTGTGTCTTTTTTTGATCTTCTTGTTTCTTTGGATCACCATCTTTCCCTTCGTTTTCTTTTTTGTTTTGTTCTTCGTTTTTCTTTTTGTCGTCGCCCGGTTTATTGTCCTTGTTTTGATTTTTGTCGTCTTTGTTTTTATCGTTTTTATTCTGATCGTTTTTGTTTTTATCGTTTTGCTGTTTCAGTTTATTCTTCGCATAAGATAAATTGTATTTAGTGTCTTTGTCGTTCGGATTCAGTCGCAGCGATTTTTTATAAGCATCAACGCTTTCCTGGTATTTTTCGGTTTTCAAAAAAGTGTTGCCCATGTTGTGGTAGGCTTTGGCTTTAATGTTTTTGTCGGCAGAAAGATCGGCAACCTGCTGATATAATTTTTGCGCGTCTTCATATTTTTTCAATTGATATAAGGCGTCGGCTTTGTTGAATTTGGCTTCAACGGAAGTAGGATTTATTTTAAGCGCCTCATCGTATTTTTTATTGGCCTCGGCATATTTTCCTTCTTTGTAAAGAGCGATGCCCTCCCGAATGAAGGAACGTTCTTTTTGTCCCACCATCACCAGTGAGCAGCAAAATAAAATTATGGTAATCAAATACTTCATTTCACTAAAAATTTAACTGACGCAACCACTTCCATTTTTTATCGGGCAGGGAAAGTGCAATTACAATAAAGATTAATCCAAGCAATAAAAATTCCTGGAAATGATCGTCGTAATCGGTGTATTCAACCGATCGCGATTCACTTTTTTTAATGCCGTTCAATTCTTTACATAAATCTTCGGAGGTGCTGTAAGCGTTGAAATATTTTCCGCCGCCGATTGCTGCGAGATCAAAAAGCATTTGTTCGTTCAGGCGCGTGGTCACTGTTTTTCCCTCGGCATCTTTTCTGTATCCGGTGATTTGTCCGTTTTGAAGAATCGGAATCGGCGCACCTTTATCAGAGCCCATTCCGACGGTATAAATTTTTATGTTTTTATCTTTTGCGGTTTTCGCTGCTTCTTCGGCATTATCTTCGTGGTTTTCACCATCGGTAATCACCACAATGGATTGGTTGCGCTTGCTTTCTTTCGGGAAAGATTCCATGGACAGTTCAATCGCGCGCCCGATGGCAGTACCCTGCACAGGCATCAAATCGGTGTTGATGGTATTTAAAAACATTTTGGCTGCGGCATGATCTGTTGTAAGCGGCAATTGAACAAAAGCATCTCCGGCAAAAACAATAATGCCCACGCGATCGGAACCCAGTTGTTCAATTAAAGAAGAGATGTATAGTTTCGCGCGATCGAGTCGGTTGGGCTGAATATCCTGCGCATTCATACTGTTCGATACATCTAAACACAACATAATGTCGATGCCCGAAGTGGTGGATTCTACTTTTTTCCCTCCTGTTTGTAAATTGGCGCAAGCGATAATGAGGAGAGTGATGCCGATCATGAAACAGAAAAATTTAATTCCCGGTTTGTATTTCGCCTGATCGGGAACAATAAGGTTTTGTAATTTTTTTGAAACCAGTTTTTCAAGAGCTTTATTTTTTCTGATTTTGTAAACAATAAATAAAATAATAAAAAGAGGCACCAGCCACAGTGTGTATAGAAAGAAAGGGTACTGGACGCGGCCAATATCAATGACTGCAGATAATATGTAAGTTCCGTTCATCATGGCAGTTTCCTGAATAAAAACCAGTTTAAAGGAGCAGCGATTAAAAGCAAAAAGAGTCCGCATGCCGCGAAAGGCATAAACAATTCATTTTTTTTGTAGTATTTCAAAGAAGCGATTTCCGTTTTTTCCAGTCGGTCGATTTCTGCATAAATCTCTTTTAATTTTTTGTTGCTCGTTGCGCGGAAATATTTTCCGCCTGTGATTTGCGCAATGTTGGTAAGTGTTTCTTCATCAATGTTTACGGGTACTTCTCGGTAGATTAAATTGCCCATCATGTCTTGTGCAACCGGAGAAAGAGCAGTTCCTTTTGTGCCAACGCCAATGGTGTATACTTTGATGCCGAAGGTGTGCGCCAGTTCAGCGGCTGTTTTTGGATCAATTTCTCCGGCATTGTTTTCTCCGTCGGTGAGTAAAATAATTACTCTGCTGAGCGCTTTGCTTTCTTTGAGTCGGTTGACAGATGTGGCCAATCCCATTCCAATGGCAGTTCCCCCTTCAATCATGCCGCAATGAATATCGTCAAAAAGCTGAATGAGTCGGGTGTGGTCAATGGTGAGCGGACATTGCGTAAAACTTTCAGATCCGTAGATCACTAAGCCCAGTCGGTCATTTTTTCTTCCTGCAATAAATTCTTTGGCGATAGATTTAGATGCTTCCAGTCGATCGGGTTTTAAATCGCGCGCCAGCATACTGGTTGAAATATCCAGAGAGATCACAATGTCAATTCCTTCATTTTTTTCTTCTTCCCAACTGAGGCTGGCTTGCGGACGGGCCAGCGCGAAAACAACAAATCCTATCGCCAGCATTTGCAAAACAAAAGGCAAATGTTTTAAATAGGTGAGGGGAGAAGCGGGTAATTTTTCAAAGGGACTTAAAGAAGAAAAATGCAGTGTCGACTGAAAATATTTTTGCTTAATAATATACCAGATACTCAAAACAGGGATTAGTAAAAGCAGCCAGAAAGCGCGTGGTTCGGCATAAATATCCCAATCAAACATTTTTTCAAATGTTTCGGTGAAGAGGTGATATGTATGATCGAAATTCATTATCCGCAGGTTTGAATAAATTCTTTGCTCAAACTCAAACACAGTTCATTTTCAATGGCTGTAGGTTCTGCTTTTGCAAATTTGGTCATGTCGGCAATTTGTAAAATGCGTTGTAGTTTTTCTCTTTCGTTCAGGGAAATAGGCGTTCTGCTCAGCTGTTGCATAATTTCATGAGTGGTAAGTTCAAGCGCAATCACAGCGAATTTGTTTTCAAGAAATTCACGAAGAATGGTGCTGAGTTCCGATTGGTAATTTTTGTTTTGTCCCTGCTGCCATAATTTTTTGTTTTCCAGTTCCTGCAGTTTTTGCAGAGCGGCATCTTTCGCACTAATTTGAGGAACAACAATTTTCACTTCAGGTTTTTTTCGTTTTTTGAAGTACCACCAAAGGAAAATTCCCAGTGCGATTAAAAGCAAAAGTGCAATGCTTCCGTAAATCAGTTCTTCTTTAATTTCGGCCCAGATGAAAGGGGTATCCAAAGGTTCTTTGATGGGTTTTATTTCATCTCCTTTTAGAGGCAAGGCTTTGATTTCTATCCATTGTGCCTGACTTTTTGCAATGATTTTTCCTTGCACATCTTTAATTTCAATGGAAGGAATCGCAATGTATCCTGTATCGAAACAGGTCACCACAATTTTTTGTGAAACAGTTCGGACATTGTTTTTTATTAAAGTATCTTTTTTAGAAGTAGAAATAATTTCCAGTTTGGAAGTAATGGTGTCATTGAAAACAGGCCATACGGCAGTGCTTTTCATCGGAAGAAAGAGCGTTGCTTTAATTTCAAACTGATCGCCGATTAAAAAAGTTTTTCCTTTCGGTACAAAAGTAAAGGTGCTGTCGGCGGCGTGAATATTGGCCGAAAAGAGTAGTGCTAGTATGAAAATTATTTTTCTCATCAGGCACCGCGTTTTTTAAATAAGCCCATTAAAGGCCGAATATAAGGATGATCGATATTTAAACTCACGAAGTCGATTCCACTTTTTATGAAAATGGAATTCAGTTCGGCTTCCTGTTTGAGCCACCATTTTTTATGTGCTTCTTTTGTTTTTGAACTGGAAGTATTGATCCACATTTCTTTTCCCGACTCATTGTCGGAAAGCTTCACCAAACCTACCGAAGGCAATTCTTTTTCCTTTGGATCAAAAATACGTAAGCCAATTACATCGTGTTTTTTGTTGGCGATTTTTATGGCATCAGAAAAATTATTGTCGATGAAATCGGAGATCAAAAACACAGTGCTTTTTTTCTTGATGACATTGGCTAAATAGCGTAATCCCACCGAAATGTTGGTGGCTTTATTTTCGGGAGTGAATTCCAGCAAGTCGCGAATGATGCGCAACACATGCTTCTTCCCTTTTTTAGGCGGAATGAATTTTTCTACTTTATCAGAAAAAAGAATTACACCAATTTTATCGTTGTTGAGTGAACTTGAAAAAGCCAGTACTGCAGCAATTTCAGCAATGAAATGTTTTTTAAGTTGGGTGTTTGAACCGAAAATTCCGGAAGCGCTCACATCAATTAAAAGCATTACGCAGAGTTCTCTTTCTTCTTCAAAAACTTTAACGAAAGGTTCATTGAATCGTGCGGTAACGTTCCAGTCGATATTGCGAATGTCGTCGCCATGTGAGTAATCGCGCACTTCACTAAACGTCATGCCCTTGCCCTTAAACGCAGAATGGTACTCTCCCGAAAAAAGCTGGGCGGAGAGTCCTCGCGTTTTAATTTCAATTTGTCGGACTTTCTGTAATAGTTCCTTGCTATCCATAGGATTTCGAAATGTTATGGAACTTCTACCTTGTTTAAAATTTCGGTGATGATGTGATCGGCAGTGATGTTTTCAGCTTCCGCTTCGTAAGTTAAACCGATACGGTGGCGCATTACATCAAAGCAAACGCCGCGTACATCTTCAGGGATCACATAGCCTCTGCGTTGCAGGAAGGCGTGTGCTTTGGCGGCTTTCGCAAGGTTGATGCTCGCACGCGGCGAACCTCCAAAATCAATCATGCTTTGGAATTGTTTCAATCCGTAAGCAGCCGGTTCTCTGGATGCAAAAACAATATCAACTATATATTTCTCAATTTTTTCGTCCATGTAAACATCCTTCACCACATTGCGCGCAGAAATAATTTGTGCGCAATTTAATTTAGTCATGGCCTGCGGAAAATCCTTGAGTAAGTTCTGACGGATGATTTTTTGTTCTTCTGCTTTCGCAGGATATTTTAAAATCACTTTGAGCATGAAGCGGTCGATTTGCGCTTCCGGCAAAGGATAGGTTCCTTCCTGTTCAATAGGATTTTGAGTAGCCAAAACCAAAAAAGGATCGGGGAGTTTGAACGTTTCGGAACCGATGGTTACTTGTCGTTCTTGCATTGCTTCCAGCAAGGCACTTTGCACTTTGGCCGGAGAACGGTTGATCTCATCGGCGAGGACGAGGTTGGCGAAAACCGGACCTCTCTTCACCGTAAATTCTTCTTTTTTCTGATTGTAAATCATGGTGCCCACTAAATCCGCAGGCAATAAATCGGGAGTGAATTGTATTCTTTTAAAATCGGCGGAGATGATAGTGGCGAGGGTGTTGATGGCCAGTGTTTTTGCTAATCCCGGCATACCTTCCAAAAGAATGTGTCCGTTGGAGAGTAGGCCTATCATCAAACTGTCGACCATGTGTTTCTGGCCCACGATCACCTTGTTCATTTCCATTTTAATGACCTCAACGAAGGCGCTTTCCTGATGAATTCTTTCGTTTAAGGCGCTGATATCGATGCTTTCGCTTTGTGTTGTTTCCATAATGTGTTGATTTTTTGGACTCGTTCCAAAAATAAAAAAAATGAATAATTAAAAACAAGTGAGAATTTTAATTGTTGTTAAAAAATCATTAACCTTGTTTTGCTCCGAAAATACAGATTTAATGCGTGTTTTAAAAGTATTTGTTTTTACAATATTTATAGGGATTCCGTCTCTTTTTGCAACGACGGATTCGCTTATTTGTGATTGGAATACTGTTTCAAACCGACAGTGGGTAGGTGATGATTTTTGGGCCAATCGTTTACAAAGTTGGGGAATCAAAGAACATAAATTGTATTGCTTCCGCCCCGAGACCAATTCCACCTTACATTTATTATCCACGGAAATAAAAGGAGACGAAGCTTTTTCGGGTACCATTACTTTGGGCCGAAATACTGTTTCGATGAGGGATAGCGTGGGAAAATCGGGATTGATACTGGGTTTAAGCGACACCGCTTTAAATTATCTGGCGCGCTCCACCATTCAGCATTTCTTTTTGAAAGAGAATGGAGTATGGCTGGGCATCAATGAAAAAAAACAATTGTTTATTGAAGAACTGACTTCCAAACGAAGTGTGGTTTCAGAAACCTTGAACTCCGATTTACTTTCTCAAATGCAAAAAAACGGAATTGCACTTCGCTTTGCCTGTGAAAGAAAAAATGATTCAATGCAAGTTTCTTTATTTCTGGATGCTACTGTTTTGCAATTTAAAGTGCCCTTAGGAATTATCAATGGTAACATCACTTTTGTGA
This sequence comes from Flavobacteriales bacterium, assembly GCA_023251095.1. Lineage (GTDB taxonomy): Bacteria > Bacteroidota > Bacteroidia > Flavobacteriales_C > JAHEZL01. Next base: position 46,090 of record JAHEZL010000016.1, on the reverse strand, counting down.
GCAATTCCTCTTTGTATTTAAGCGAATATTTTTTCGATGATTTCAGTATTTCAGGAGAAGGGATCTCTGTGAAAAAAGAAAGAAAGTTCGGACCGATTTCTACTTGCTTGTATTCCTTCAATGAAAAAGTTTTGAATTTTTCGGTGCAGCTGATGTCTTTGGGATTGCGCAAAACGGATTCGGTTAAAATAGAATTATTGTCGGACAACGAATGGCTGTTTTGGCAAATGTTACCGGTAGATACTTTTCTTGGCCAGGCGCGACTTCGTGATTATTCTTGGTTTAGCGACGGTCCGATTTCATACAGAGCTCGTTTGAAAAGAGATTCGGTCTTTGAAGGAAATTATTACGAAGGAAAAATTGCTTTTCCTGATGCCACGGGAGATCAATTGAAAATAGGCGTGTTGAGTTGCAACGGCATGCCATTTATTGAACGAACTGGAATGGATTATTGGCAAATCTGGAAGCCTTATGAATTGCTCGCTAAAAAATATAAAAAGGAAAATCCCGAATTGGTAGTTTTTCTAGGTGATCAAATGTATGAAGCGCGACCGGTACCTATGGAATGGGATAAAAAATTATATCCTTTGGATTATCAGTACCGCTGGCTGATGTGGTGTTTGCAGTTTAACGACATTACTAAAAAATTGCCTTCTCTCATTATAATGGATGATCATGATTATTTTCAGGGAAATTTATGGGGAGAAAAAGGCGATACCATTTCAAAAAACAGCGCTCCTAAAATTACTCCCGGATTTATTGGCGACGAAACGGATTGGTTGACGGAAAACGGCGGGTTTATTCAAACTCCCGAGTTTTTAAAATATGCAGTGACTTTGCAAACCGGACATCTTCCTGCAACTTCCGGAGCGGAAAATAAAGCGGTTCCCGATTATTACACAACCCTTAAATTTAAAGGAATTGGTATCGCTTTGCTGGAAGACAGGAAATACAAATCGGCACCGATGAATGCTCTGCCGGATGTTCCTTCCTATAACGGATTTCCCTTCAGTGACTCTGTTTCCAGTGATTCTTTGAATAATACTTATGCCGAATTATTGGGTTATGCGCAGGAAAGCATGCTGGAAAACTGGTCGGAAGAATGGTCGGAAGAAAAAATGAAAATTGTATTTACGCAATCCGTTTATTCCTGTTTGAATTCGGTGCGAAAAGGATATGATCCTGTAACAGGAAAAAATATTACGATCAATGATACCGGAAAAATTGCAACACATTTAGCGAAAGACATGGATAGCAATGGCTGGCCAAAATACAGCAGAGATGAGGCTTTGCGACTCGTTCGGAAATCGGGTGCTTTGCTGGTAGGCGGTGATCAGCATTTTCCTAGTGTGATACAGCAGGGGGTAGATACCTGGGGCGACGGACCTTTTGCATTTACAATTCCGGCCGTGAATAATAGTTATCCCAGGTTTTGGTTGCCCGATTCAACAGATCATTTTCAAGGCAATCATTATACCGATGGTTTTGGAAATAAAATCAGCATGATTACTTATTCCAATCCTGAAAAAAATGAGACTTTGCCTTTGTGGATGAATTATGCTCCGGGCTTTGCTTTTGTAACTTGTAATAAAACAAAACAAAGTTATAGCATGGATTGCTGGGGCTTTTCCGATACGCTGAATCAATATCAGGGATGGCCGGTGAAGATAAAAACGCAAGACAATATTTATTCGTCGTCGCCTTATTCTACAGTGAAAATAAAAGTGAAAGGAGTGAAGCTGCCTCTTGTTTCAGTGATCGATTTTGAAAGTGGAAAAATTTTGTATTCCCTTCGTTGCAATAATCAGCGCTTGAAAGTTCCTTATCCTGGAACTTTTAAATTACTGGTGCACTTCGACGATGTGATTTCCAGAGAGGTTATAGTCAATACCGGAAAAGGAAAGGTGTTGGTGAAAGCTAAATAAGGTTGTTCTCAATTAAATACTGAGTTTTAAAAACAGCAATCACTGTTATGCTATCCATCACTTCCCCGTTGAGCACCATTTCATATAATTTTTGAAAAGGAAGTTTTTTAAGAACCAGTTGCTCATCGTCATCGGGATGAGAATTGTGGAAAGTAAGATCTTGCGCTACGAATACAAAAGCGTGTTCATCCGACACGGAATTACTCATGTGAAATTCCTGAATCTTGGTCCATTTTTTTGCTTCTATTCCTGCTTCTTCCGAAAGTTCTCTTCTCGCCGATTCTTCTGGAGTTTCGTTTTTATTTCCGCCGCCTTCAGGAATTTCCCAGCTGTACTGCTTTATAGGAAAACGATACTGGCCGACAATCCAGGTGTTATATTCTTCATCCAGAGCGACTATGCCGAGAGCATAATTTTTAAAATGAACGGTGCTGTAAGTGGTGGGATGCCCGGCGGGATTAAGTACATCGTGTTTGAGTACTTTGATCCAGGGTGTATCGTGAATTTCAACTGATTTCAGTATTGTCCAGGGATTGGTGTTATTGTCGCTCATTGTTATATTTTGCGACTAAAGTAGGATATTCTTATTTTTATTCCATAACAAAAGTAAATGCGATTTAAGAAAGGAGATAGAGTATTGTTTTTGAACGAAAGGATGGAAGGCGTCGTTCAGTCGGTAAGCGATAAAGGAATGGTAATCGTTTTGAATAGTGATGGTTTTGAAATTCCGGTGTTAGCGAAAGACATTGTACATAAATTAACCGATGACCAGAAGAGAGAGGAGAAAGCAAAAATTGTTGAACCTACCTCTTCCGTTGTAATTAATGAAGATGATTTTTCCGACATGAATTTCATGAAGGAAGAAAATCAGCGCAACGTGTCAAAACCTCATTCGCACAGGAGAGATGATGTGGAAATGGAAGTGGATATTCATATTGAGCGTTTGTTGAAAAAGCACCAACATTTAGGGAATTCGCAAATTGTAAGAATTCAGATGGAGCATACCGAACTGGCTATAAAAAGAGCCTTTGCTTTGGGTATGCACCGACTCATCATCATTCACGGTGTAGGGAATGGTACTTTAAAAGAAGAAGTAAGAAAATTATTGAAACGCTATTCAAACATTCGTTACGCTGACGCCAGTTTTCAGAAATATGGAAATGGTGCAACGGTGGTTTATCTCAAATAGGATTAGTGAACAATACTCACTTTTGTAGCAACACCTTCGGTATTCGTATTTAAGCGGATGTAGTAAAATCCTGAAGGAAGCTCGTCGGTATATATCAATACTTTGTAAGATCCTTTGTCGTAGTAATTTTTTAAAACCTGTTTTACTCTAATGCCATTTTGATCGTAAAGAGAAGCATCAATGTTGCTGTTTATTTTAGTTTCAAACTCAACAAACAAATAGTTGTTCACCGGATTTGGAAAAGCGGTGATGGTTAATGAATGATCATTGTTTTTACCTACTGAAGCGGTTTGTGAATATTTGAACTGGCCGTCGTAATCGGTTTGTTTCAATCTGTAATAAGAAACGCCTTCGTAAGGCGCTTCGTCATATTCTACATATTCTATTAATGAACTTGAATTTCCTGCCCCTTTGGTTTCTTTTAAGATTTCCCAATTGTCGCCATCATGAGAGCGCTCGATAGTGAAAAAATCATTATTTATTTCAGAAGCTGTTGACCATTTAACAGCTACTTTTCCATCTTCTTTTTTTGCGTTGAAGCTTAATAATTCAATGGGCAAGGTATTTCCTGACGACATTGCGGCGTAGTAATAATTTGAACCGTTCCCGTTTGACGTTACGTCTGTTCCCAATCGAAAATTGCCGGCAGTAGATGATTTAATAATACTTGCTGTCAATGCTGTAGTAACAGGGTGAAAGGCCTTATTTGTAGCCATTGATGATGTTCTGAAAGGAATTTGCCCAACGTTGGCATCATTCAAAATGATGACAAAATCAGGAGCGGCTGTTGTTCCGCAGTTTATATCTCTGTCATCTGCTGCGTTCCCAACATAAGTTCCATTTACCGCTGTTGTTGCTGAGCTAAAATTAAAGGCTGCATAGTAATTTAAAGTTCCGTCGTTACCATTTGCCCACGAGCCAGAAGTGAATCCATCGGCATCATAAGAAGTGATCCAAAGACCATTGCCATAATCTCCGCTATTCCATTTTACTTCTTTATTGTTGGCAGTCATATTTCGCAAACCAACGGCATTACAATTGGAACCAAGTGCTCCGTCATTAAAAATCCAAACCATTTCGGGTTGAAATCCAAAACCTGTGGTGCCTTGTGTACCCCAGTCGGATTGCGAATTTTGAACGCCCACTTTACAATCAGTACCAGCCTTAAAAGCAACGAAATAATATTTTGTGGTGTTATTGTTCGCCTGTGCATTATTTCCAACTCTGAATCCATTGGCTACTGCAGTTAAAGAGTTAATTCGTCCCGTTACCAAAACACCAGTACTGGTTAAATCTTTTGCGTATCCCGCAGGCATACTGGATAAAGCTACCCATCCATTGTATCCTGCTCCGGCATTGTCTGCTTTTACAAGAAGAACATCTGGTTTAAAACCTACCCAGGTTATGTCTTGAGTAGCATTTCCGTCACCGGTATAGGTTCCGTAAGAATAGGTGATTTGCGCGGATGAATTGTTTAAAGAAAACAGAAATCCAATACATGCAATAAATCTAACGACACTAAAATTAATCTCCATAGTTTACTCTTTACATGTTAGTGAAACGAAACTATTAAATAATAGGTTGCATGTCAATTTAATAGAAATTTAATTTGCTGTTTTTCAGCAGGAAACAAATTTACTTCTTACATATTTCGGAGTAATCCTTATGCTTTCACAGGAACCAGGGCACCTTTCACAATGCCTTCAACCACAGATGGATCCAATAAAGTAGAGGTGTCTCCTAAGTTTGAAACATCGCCTTCGGCTACCTTTCTTAAAATTCTTCTCATGATTTTTCCTGAGCGTGTTTTAGGCAAGCCGGGTACAATTTGAATTTTATCGGGTTTTGCAATCGGACCGATGATTTTAGTTACGATATCGAGAACTTCTTTTCGGAAAGCATCGGCATTGTCGATAGCTTCTTCACAAATAACATAAGCGTAAATACCTTGTCCCTTAATATCATGAGGATAACCTACCACAGCAGATTCAATTACTTTAGGATGTTCGTTGATGGCGTTTTCCACTTCGGCAGTCCCCATACGGTGGCCTGATACATTGATCACGTCGTCCACACGACCGGTAATTCTGTAATAACCGTTTTCATCGCGTTTACATCCGTCGCCGGTGAAATATTTGTCTTCATAAGTAGAGAAGTAAGTGGTGCGGCATCTTTCATGATCACCATAGGTAGTGCGGATGATAGAAGGCCACGGGAACTTAATGCATAAGTTTCCTTCCACGTCATTTCCTGTGATTTCTTTTCCTTCGGCATCCACCAAAATCGGTTGAATTCCCGGCATAGGTAAAGTCGCGTAAGTTGCTTTTTCTTTGGTTACTCCGGCCATAGGAGAGATCATGAATCCTCCGGTTTCTGTTTGCCAGTAAGTATCAACGATAGGGCATTTTTCATTTCCTACGTTTTTGTAATACCATTCCCATGCTTCCTGATTGATGGGTTCACCAACCGAGCCTAAAGCACGAAGAGAACTCAAATCGTATTTTTTTGGCAATTCATCACCAAAGGCCATCAGCGCACGAATAGCTGTTGGAGCGGTGTAGAAGATGTTTACTTTGTGTTTTTGGCAAACTTCCCAAAATCTTCCTGCATCGGGATAAGTAGGTACGCCTTCAAACATTAGGGTTGTTGCTCCGGCCAATAACGGACCGTATACTATATAAGAGTGTCCGGTGATCCAGCCTATATCGGCAGTACACCAGTAAGTTTCTCCTTCTTCATATTGAAAAGCATTGCGGAAAGTATAATCGGTATATACCATGAATCCGCCAGTGGTATGCACCACACCTTTAGGCTGACCTGTTGAGCCTGATGTATATAAAATGAAGAGCATGTCTTCGGAATCTACTTCAACAGCATCACACACTGAATTTTGTTTGGCTGTTTCTTCATGCCACCAATAATCGCGGCCGCCAACCATTTCCACAGGAGAGTTGGTTCTTTTGAAAACGATGGAAGATTTTACGGTCGGACAGGTTTTTAATGCTTCATCCACTACTGATTTCACGCCGATAGCCTTTGCTCCGCGGGCATTGCCATCAGAAGTAATGACCACTTTTGCTTTGGCATCATTGATACGATCCGACAAAGCGTTGGCAGAAAATCCGGCAAATACTACCGAGTGAACAGCGCCTAATCTCGCGCAGGCCAAACAGGCAATAGCCAACTCAGGCACCATAGGCATATATAAGCAAACTCTGTCGCCTTTTACAACGCCATGCGCTTTCAATACATTGGCGAACTGACAAACTTTTTGGTGTAATTCTTTATATGTGATTTTTACTGCGGGTTCAGATGGTTCGTTGGGTTCCCAAAGGATGGCCGTTTGATTGGCGCGGGTAGCTAAGTGGCGATCGAGACAGTTTTCGGTGATGTTCAGTTTGCCATTGACAAACCATTCTATTTTCGGCTCTTTAAAATTCCAGTTTAAAACCTTGTCCCATTTCTTTTTCCAAACAAATGATTCTGCTTGTTCGGCCCAAAAGCCTTCGGGATTGTCAACGCTTTTTTTGTATTCAGATTGATACTCTTCAAAAGTTCTGATTCTGGTTGCCATAAAATAAAGTTAGTTTTCGTGTGTGGCGTAAATATAGGAAAGTCGGGAAATGAATACAAGGCTATTGTAAACAAAAATGGTGTTTAATTTATAAACACCATTTTAAAAATCGGGGAGAGAAAATTACTCCTCTATTTGAATCATTTTGAAAGGGATCTTAATAATTGACTGGTAGTCTTTTCCAACTTCCTGCATATCTTCATCATCTTCTTCATAATGCCAGTTGATGATGATTTCTTTGTTGGCTTTGGCAACAGCTTCCAGCGACTTGAAAAGATCCAGGATACATTTAGATGAACTGGTGTTGAAATATTCCAGTTGAATATTAACGGTTGTTTTGGCCTGAGGCGCGAGAACATATTTGTTCACGGATTCAATGATAGGAGCGTAGAAATCAATTGAATCTTCAGGAATAGATCTGCCTTTTAATTCCAGCAAACCGCTTTCGAAATCTAAAATCACTGTAGGTGATTTAGGTGTTCCTTCTATTTTGAAAATCGCCATGAAACTAAGGTGTTTGTATTATTAATGTTTTTCAAATTTAGTTTTTTATTTCAAATTTCACTCATTATTTGCATGCTTCTGCAAGTAATTGCTGTTTATCAATAGGAACAACGCCTACTTTTTCGCAAACAAGTCCGCCGGCCAGATTGGAAATTCTCACAATTTCTTCATCGCTCATTCCTGCTGCTAAAGCGAGGGAAGCAACAGCAATAACAGTGTCGCCTGCTCCCGATACATCCGCAATATTTCTTACTTCGGCCGGAACATGAATTTCCTTTTCGCCGCAAATCAAAGCTCCTTTTTCAGAGAGGGTGATGAGTACCTTATTGATGTTTAATTCTTCTTTAAATTTTTTGGCTTGTTTTTGAAGGGTTTCCAGGTTGAATCCCGACCATTCCATTTTAGTGCCTTCAATAAACTCCTTTAAGTTCGGTTTAAATAAAGTAGCATCCTGATAAACAAAAAAGTTACTTTTTTTAGGGTCAACACTTACAGGAATGTTTTTCTCTTTCGCGAGTTTGATAGTGCTGAGAATTACTTTTTCGGTCAGCACTCCTTTGTTGTAATCTTCAAGAATGATAACATCAATTTTTTTCTCGTCAATTAGTTTTTTAATTCGGGTCAAAAGAATGTCTTCGGTAACCAGACTGATGTTTTCAGTTGTTTCTTCATCCACGCGCAGCATGTGATGCGCAGCGCTGATCACGCGGGTTTTAGAAGTGGTTTTTCTTTTGTTGTCGGTAATGATTCCTTCGTCGGAAAGAGCGCTTTCTTTTAATAATTGTTTGAAAGTATCGCCTTTAGTATCGTTGCCGATAACACCACATAGAATAGGAGTGGCGCCTAAAGCAATGATGTTCAATGCAACGTTGGCAGCACCTCCCAGTCGGTTTTCTCTTTTGCTGATAGAAACAACGGGAACCGGAGCTTCAGGGGAAATCCTTGAAACATTGCCCCATAAATAAGCATCCACCATAGAGTCGCCAACAATTAAACAAGTTTTATTGTTGAACGACTCGAATGCTTTTTCTATAGAGGATTTGCTCATTAATTATGATAATTTTTCCAGAGCTTTTTTGATTCTGCTGATGGCTTCTACCAAAACGTCATCGGAAGTAGCGTAAGAAATACGGATACATTCAGGAGATCCGAATGAATCACCGCCTACGCAAGCAACCAAAGCTTCGTCCAATAAGAACATCGCTAAATCGTCACCTGTTTTAATGACTTTGTCTTTGAATTTTTTTCCAAGGTAATGAGATACATCAGGGAAGATGTAAAAAGCTCCTTGAGGAATGTTTGTTTTCAATCCCGGAATTTCTTTCAGTTTTCCTAAAACTAAATCTCTTCTTCTTAAGAAAGCAGCTTTCATTTCGTGGGTAAGGTTGATTCCTTCGTTCACCGCAGCAACAGTCGCTTTTTGAGCGATGGTGTTGGCACCTGAAGTAATTTGTCCCTGTAATTTATCGCAAGCCTTAGCCAACCAAAGCGGAGCACCCATGTAACCGATTCTCCAGCCTGTCATTGCAAAACCTTTCGCCACACCATTTACAGTGATAACGCGGTCTTTTACAAAATCAAAAGAAGCCATACTTGCGGTACGTTCGTTGGTGAAATTAATGTATTCGTAAATTTCGTCGGCCAGTACATATAGTTCTTCGTGTTTGATCACTTCTTTTGCCAATCCTTCCAGCTCAGCAGAAGAATAAACAGATCCAGATGGATTACATGGAGAAGAATAAACGATTAATCTTGTTTTTTTAGTGATCGCATCCGACAATTGTTTAGCAGTGATTTTAAAATCATTTTCAACTCCTGCTTTAACTTCAACCGGAATACCACCTGCCAGTTTCACTAAGTCGGCATAGCTCACCCAGTAAGGAGCAGGTAAAATAACTTCATCTCCCGGATCAATAACAGAAAGGATCACATTGGCGATAGATTGTTTCGCGCCTGTAGAAACTACGATTTGATTCGGAGCATATTCAATATTGTTTTCTCTTTTGAATTTATTGGCAATGGCTTGTTGCAAATCAGGGTATCCTGCAACCGGTGGGTATTTGCTGAAGTTATCATCGATGGCCTTCTTAGCGGCGTTCTTCACGTGATCAGGAGTATTGAAATCGGGTTCTCCGATGCTTAAGCTGATAATGTCTAATCCCTGTGCTTTCAGTTCTCTGCTTTTTGCTGTCATAGCAATGGTTGCAGATTCTACAAGACTTTGTACTCTTTGAGAAATGTGAGTCATTTTTTCGTGGTTTTAATTTAGTGCGACAAAAGTAAGGGAATTTTTTGAAAAGACTTTTTAAATTCGCGGCGGGGGGTAACAAAAACAATTTCTATGATGGCGTTAGTTGGAATCCTTTTATTTATCGTGTTTTTATTTCTTTCGGGAATTCATATTTATTGGGGATTTGGGGGAAGATGGGGACGGGATACTGCCGTGCCTTCCAATGAAAAAAATGAAATAGTATTGAAACCAAAAGCCATTGATTGTTTTATAGTAGGATTGGCATTGTTGGGATTCGGCTTGTTTGTTCTGGTAAAAGTTGAGCTTTTGAATATGCTTCTTCCGCTTTGGATGACGGATTATTTATTGTGGATCATTTCTCTGATCTTTGTTTTAAGAGCCACAGGTGATTTTAAATATGTGGGTTTCTTTAAGAAAATTAAAAACACCGATTTCGGGGTTTTGGATACAAAATATTTTTCACCACTTTGTTTATTGATAGGGATTTTGGGAGTAATTATAGAATTGTTTTATTGAAAATATGGTCATTAAAGAAAGGATAGCGAGTTTCTGGAAAATAATTAAACTGTCGCTCAACGGCGAAGAACAGGATTATACACAAGGTAGTATTCGCAAAGCGGTATTTTTACTGGCTATTCCAATGATTTTGGAGTTGAGTCTGGAAAGCGTTTTTGCGGTTGTAGACATGTTTTTTGTGGGGAAACTCGGACAAAATGCTATTGCCACTGTAGGTTTAACAGAATCGGTGGTGATGATTATTTATTCGGTGGCCATTGGTTTGAGTACGGGAGCAACAGCGATGGTAGCCCGGAGAATTGGTGAAAAAGATCCTGAAGCTGCAGCGCGTGCGGGCGTACAATCCTTATTGGTTGCCGCAGTGGTTTCTTTAGCGATAAGTATTGCGGGAATGATTTACGCCAGTGAAATTCTCAGCTTAATGGGAGCGAGTGAAGAGGTAGTGCGCGACGGAGCAGTATTTACGCGCATCATGCTGGGCGGAAGTTCGGCTATAGTGTTTTTGTTTTTAATCAACGGTATTTTTCGCGGTGCAGGAAATGCTGCAATGGCCATGAAAAGTTTGTGGATCGCCAGTTTGATCAATATTGTTTTGTGTCCGATTTTTATTGAAATTTTCGGATTGAAAGGTGCTGCCATAGCCACTGTAATAGGCAGAAGCACGGGAGTGTTGTATCAATGCTATCATTTATTTAAAGGAAGCGGTATTTTAAAGGTATATGCCCACCATTTTAAATTGGATAAAGTGATAGTGAAATCGATTTTAAATATTGCCTGGCCTGCTACTTTTCAATTTATTATTGCCAGCGGCAGCTGGATTGTTTTGGCACGTTTGGTGGCTGAAACAGGAGGGACGGCAGCTTCTGCAGGCTATCAGGTGGCATTCCGTAATGTGGTTTTCTTTATTTTACCGGCATGGGGTCTCAGCAATGCTGCAGCAACTTTAGTCGGACAAAATTTAGGCGCCAAACAAATTGAACGGGCTGAGCAAAGTGTTATGCTTACCGCAAAATACAATGCCATTTTTATGGCTTTTGTAACACTTTTGTTTTTGCTTTTTGCCAATCCTATCATTCGTATTTTTACTCAGGATGAAGTAGTGGTGGCCTATGGATCCGAAGCTTTGCGCATCATCGGTTCGGGTTATATTTTTTATGGCATTGCGATGGTGATGACGCAGGCACTCAATGGCGCCGGCGATACCAAAACACCTACTGTTATTAATTTCATTTGCTTCTGGTTACTCCAGATTCCGCTGGCCTATATTTTCGCGGAAGGATTGGATATGAAAGCAACCGGTGCTTTCATTGCAGTGCCGCTCGCGGAGGTGTTTATAGCATTGATTTCCTGGTACTATTTCAAAAAAGGAAAGTGGAAAGAGGTGAAATTGTAGCGGATATGCTTTACATTTAGGGCAGTAAAAAGAGATGAAAAAAATTATCGAACGCATAAGAAACAATCACGACGCCTTATACAAGGCTATGTTGTTTGTGGGCACCATTGCCTTTGTTGTTTTTTTAATGCCGAGAGAAGTTTCTTTTAAATATGAATTTCAAAAAAACAAACCCTGGCATTACGATAATTTATATGCTCCTTTTGATGTTCCTATTTTAAAAAACGGAGAGGAAATAAAAACAGAAAGAGAAAAAATTGTCTCCAATAAAACTTTGTATTTCAAATACAACAGAAATAAAAAAGAGGAGCAAATTATTTTGTTTGATCAATTGCTTTCGGCTGATATAGAAGATGAAAATCACCGTGCCCACAAAACACAACACGATGAGGATATTGCCGAATTAAACAAACACTACTTCGCTTTGGGCGAGGAAATCCTGTCGGATATTTACAAAAAGGGATTGGTTGAATTGTCGGATGAACTCGATAAACTAAATGACACTACTGCTTTTTATGTGATTAAAGACAATGTGGTGGCATCGGCCTTTTATAAGGAAGATGTATTCACTTTAAAAACGGCTTTTGAATTTGCTGAAAATACTTTGCAAACCAATATCTCCGAAAAAGAAACCCTCCTTCCCATCATTGAAAAGGTTTTGCAAAAAGATGCGGCCAATATTATTTACGACACTAAAAAAACCGAATTGGTTTTAGCCAATGAATTATCCAAACTGGAAGTAGCTGCAGTGGGTATCATTTCCGAAGGGCAAAGCATTATCAAACGGGGAGATATTGTGGATAAGCAGAAGTTTGACATGCTGAATTCCTATAAAGCAAAATATGAATCGCAAACCCTGGAAAAAAATAAACGTTTGCTGGTATTGCTCGCACAAATTATATTGATAGCAATAGCAATAGGTGGATTTTTTCTGTACTTGTTTTTTTTCCGCCGCGAAATTTTTAACAACAACAAGCATCTCTTTTTTTTACTGCTGCTGGTTAATTTATTTGTGCTGGCTACCATCGTTATTTTACATTTCGAAAGACTTAATGTTTATCTGATTCCTTTCTGTCTGGTTCCAATTGTAGTCCGCTCTTTCTTTGATACCCGTACTGCCTTTTTCTCCCATATCATTATACTGATGATCATCGGTTTTATGGTGTCGGATAGTTTTACTTTTATATTTTCTCAGTTCATCGCCGGTATAGTGGCCATTTTCGGATTTGTAAATTATAGAAAAAGAGCGCAGCTCTTTATTACTGCGGGATTGATATTTTTAACTTACAGTGTTATTTTCTTTGCAGTGAGTTTACTGCAGGAAGGGGATCTGAATCAGATCAGCGGCAGAAATTTCACGTGGTTCGCCATCAGTGCAGGCTTTACCATGTTTGCCTTTCCAATGATTTATGCTTTTGAAAAGATGTTCGGATTTATTTCGGATATCACTTTACTTGAATTGGCCGATACCAATAATACCTTACTCAGAGAATTGTCTTTGAAAGCTCCGGGTACTTTTCAGCATTCGCTGCAGGTGGCCAACCTTGCCGAAGCTGCCATTTTTAAAGTGGGCGGAAATGCCTTGCTCATCAGAACCGCAGCGCTGTATCATGATGTTGGTAAAATGGAGCGACCGATGTATTTTATAGAAAACCAGGCTACGGGTGTTAATCCGCACAATGAATTGTCGACGGAAGAAAGCGCAAGAATTATTATTACGCACGTGATCAGGGGAATTGAAATCGCTAAAAAATACAGGGTGCCTGAGCAAATAATTGATTTCATTCGCACGCATCACGGTACTACCAGAGCGGAGTTTTTTTACAGAAAAGCGATGAATGAATTTCCGGATGAAACAATTGACGAGAAATTATATACCTATCCGGGTCCGATTCCTTTCTCCAAAGAATCGGCAGTATTGATGATGGCCGATTCAGTGGAAGCTGCATCAAGAGCATTGAAAGAAGTGAATTCTGAAAAAATTGAACAGCTTGTAGAGCGCGTCATTAATAAACAAATTGAAGAACAGCAGTTCATCAACGCTGATATTACTTTGAAAGAAATATCGCAGATTAAAAAGATGCTGAAGAAAATGTTGATGAATATTTATCATGTGAGGATAGAGTATCCTAATTCATGATTTTCTTACTTTTTCCTTGATGAAAAAGTAACAAAAAATCAAGAGCCAAGAGATGCTGCCCTCACACGAAAAACCTTTCACACGCCCGCCTCTTGGCTCGGGCCTTCGCACGAAGTTACCTGCCCGTTTCCTGAAGTACACACACACAGTTCATTGCGAGATTTTTTGTACTCAAAAAATGAAGCAATCCCTAAATAATTTTGATTGTTGAAAAACGAACTACCTCACCAAACTAACTTTCCCGATTTCCTCTTTCCATGTTAAGGTGTGATCCCTGCGGTAGCGCACCTTCCATACGTAGGTGTCGATTTGTGCGTTTTTACCATTGTACTGACCATTCCACCCTTCATCAATATCATAACTGGTGAAGATGAGTTCTCCCCAGCGATTGAAAATCATGAGTTCGAAATCTTCATTTACACTTACGCTGCTGAAATAAAAGATGTCGTTTTTTCCATCGCCATTGGGCGTAAAAGCGTTTGGTACATATACTTTTCGGATGACATATACATTCACAGAATCTTTGAAATAACATCCTCTGCGATCGAATAATTCAAATTGATAAGTGATGTCGTTTTCAGGAAGTTTCACCAACGGACTCGCACATTCCGTGCAGGAAAGATCGGTGGCCGGCGACCATAACATATAGTTTTTGTAAGAGCTGTTGATTTGTAAGTCATTGCCGTATTCGATCACATAAACACTATCGATAGAGGTGTAGGGTATTGTAGCGATGTGTACTTTGGTGTAGGCTGAATCACTGCAATGGTCGGCATTGCTGATCACCACTTTGTATTCAGTATCAGCGGAAGGAAAAGCAAGAGGATTGTAAACCGAAGTGCTGCTTAAAGTGTTTGCCGGCGACCATAAATATTGCATGCCACCGTTGGCCCATAATGCAAGGGAGTCTCCCGGACAAATGGTGGAATCGGGACAGATTTCAGTTCGTACTTTTGATACGTTTACCTGATAGGTAGAAATGTCTTTTCCGCACATGTTGGTCACCGCAACGGTATACAAAGTGGAACTGTTGGGTTGTGCTTTTGGCTTTTTTATTTTTGAATTATCTAGTCCGCTAACCGGTGTCCATGAATAACTGTAATTTCCGTTCATCCCCGGATCAAGAACCAAAGATTTTCCATAACAAATCAATGAATCCTGATGGATGTTAAAGACGGGAGGAGGAATGATTTTCACATAAACAGAATCTTTTACCTGACAGCCAGCCGGTGTTTTAAAACTAACATAAAGTGTTTTCGATTGCTGAAGAGATACCGTTGTTTGTCCGCTTGCAGCATTGCTGAAATATTGTGCGGGTGTCCACTGAAAAGAAGAGCCTGTTTTTGCAAAGAGCGGATGGGCGTCGCCTGCACAAGCCGAATCATTCGGACTGATTTGATGCGCCAGAGAATGCAAAGAGATGTTTACGGAAGCCGTGTCTACTATGCAATAACTGCCATTGGTATTTACCACATATTTTGTATTTGCTTTGGGAGTTGCTATTACCTGTGGGCCACTGGATTTATTAAGTGTGGCTGCAGGTTTCCAGGTGTAGGAAGTCGCGCCTGATGCGGTGAGTGTTACGCTGCTTCCCGGACAAATAGTATCGTCTACCATTACAATTTGCAAAGGAGGATGAATATGTAAAGTCATAAAGGCAGTGTCAATGGGCGGACAGCCTTCGGGATTGGTTGCCAGCAATGTTATTTTATAATCGCCCAGATTTTTAAACTTGTACACCGGTTCAAATGCAGTGCTGCTGTCGCCGGTTCCAAACTTCCATAAATAGCTTATTCCTCCGTTGCTTTGATTTTTAAAAGTAACAGGTTCGTTTAAGCAGGCTGTGGAATCAACACTTCCGCTAATGGCAGCAGATAATTTAGAGGCAGCCAGTTTAACGCCGACTTCATTGCATTGCGCTCCAACATTGGATTGATCTATGGTAGAAACCACACCGGGTGTGGTAGGGAAATCCGATAAGCCGCCGCATCCGCCGCAGATGGCCTGATAAATATTCCCTTTTTTATCAAAACGACTCGTCCCTCCGTCTACATGCTCAGCAGTGGCAGGTCCTCCGAGGTAAGTGGCGTATTTTAAATTCTGCATGTCTTTGCTAAAAACCGCAACATAAAAATCACTGCCGTCGGTGTTGTGTTGGTAGGCATCGGGCGTTATTGGTAAGTTATAGGTTTTTCCAACCAAGGCCGAACTGGATGGATATACATTGTCTCTGTAGCTTGAATTTGAAGCGCCGCCCCATCCCGAGATATATATGTCTTCACAATTGCTTACCAAAAAAGCAGTAGGTGATAATTGTATTTTGTCGCCTCCTCCAAATACACTTGAAAATATAGTGGAGGTAAGTGTACTGTTCATTTTGTGAATGAACTGTCCGCTATTGGCATTGGAATAAACGTTTGCAGGTGTAACCGGATAATTTCCTGCCGATTGTCCGTACACAAAAACATTGTTGTGATGGTCGAGCTGAACAAAATAACATTGGTCGTAAGATGAAGTTCCTAGATAAGTAGAGCTTTTTAAAGTTTTTCCATTGGAGGAGATGTGAGCGAGGTAACCATCAATTCCGCCGAGGGAATTTTTATGGAGCACTCCTGCTGTTGTAGGGAAATTAGTGCTGTTGGTGCCGCCTGCTATGTATAAATCTGAGTTGCTGTCGAATTGCATGGAATAAGCCGCATCATCATCGCTGCCGCCCAAATAGGAACTCCATACCAGCGCCGATAAATTTTTATTTAATTTCATGATAACCCCATCGTGATTTCCTCCTCCGAAGGAAGTTTGAAATCCCGAAGAAATAGGGAAGTTGGTTGATTTAGTAGTACTTGCTACGTAGGCGTTTCCTGCGTTATCGGTAATGATTTCTCCTCTGAAATAATCTCCGTAGTTGTATGATAAATCGGAAGAAAATGCTTCGTCGTTCAATCCGTCATTGTCGCTGCCTCCAATATAAGTTGAGCCTATCAACGCCGATCCTGCGGCATTTAGTTTTGTAATGAATATATCGGTTCCCGAATAATAGGAAAATGAAAAAATAGTGGTGGAAGTCCCGCCGTTGAAAGTATTGTCATAGGCCGAAAGGGTAGTTGGAAAGTCGTAAGAACCGGTACTTCCCATAATCATGAGCTGATTGTTTTTGTCAACCACCATACTGTGGGGTTCTTCAGTACCGAATGTTCCTCCGATATAAGTAGAAAACAAAAATTTACTTCCGTCGGCAGAGTATTTACTCACTACGATATCATTTCCTCCATCGTTAAAATTATTTTGATAAGCACCTGTTGTTGTTGGGTATCCTATGCCAAAAGCAACACCACCAACATACAAAAACCCTGAATTGTCGTAGGTTGCAGTGAATCCTCTGTTGTCGGCCAATGATCCCGAAAAAGAAGCGAATACCATTTCGGGGTCAATGATCAAAGGCAGCGAAGCATCAAAAGCAGCGGTTTGTATGCTGTATCCTTTATCGTTGAATTGGTAATGAGAAGCGATTGCTTTTTTGCCTTGAGCTGTGATTTGATAAGTGACCGGGGCATTTTCAATAAAGTCGCCGATGGCTGAAGACAAAACAATATTTTCATTTTCAATTTTTGAGCGTATTCCTTCGTAATGAAAGCGGATGAGAGAAGCATCGGCACCGGGATTTACAATATAATCGTATTTAAAGTGTCCGTTGCTTTCATAGATATGCAAATCAATACCGGGATAGAGGTTGTTTAAATACACTTCTCCGAAAACAGGCACGTTGCCGGCCCACTTGGAGGAATCCTTTCCTATGAAATAATTGACATAATCCTTAAAAGGCGATTTTCCTTCAGCAGTGGGCGTTTGACTTCCGTCGAAATGAATTTTAAAAGAATGGGAGGGAAGGTTGTTTCCCGGATCGGGTGCCGAATGGTGTGAGTATTCGTGTTGCTGGTGAATAATGTTGGGATCATTGACATTAAAGGTCAAGCCGTCGTTTTCAATAAAAATCATTCCGTAGCTCAGTTTCACTCCAAATAAAACGGGAGAGGGCCATTGGTTTTTGTTTTGAATAAATCTTGCGGAAGTATTGTTGTTATTGGCGTGAGCGGATAACCGAACGGGACTGAGCAATAAAATAAAGCACAGAATACCAATGATATTTTTTACAACTGAGGGCATTAAAATTTCTTATCCGGAGTGAAGGTACTAAATGTTTGTCTGAATCTTAAAACGTTTTCAGTCTCTCTCATCATTTATTTTCATTTCTTTCAACATATGACTAAACGCTTTTCTTATCACCACAGTATAGGCTTTGTCAATAAAAGTTTCTCTGCTTTTGGTTCTTTTGTTGATGGCAGTTAAAATAATGTTGTCATCGTCATTCATATCGAGGGATATGGTGTACAGTTGAAGAATGTTTTTGAGTTTGGTGGTGTTTTTCATTGGGATTCTAAATTAATCTTTTCCTTAATAAATCACGATCTTTCCATAAATAGTATCGGACAAAATACTGACAAGCTTAAATTGGCGGGCATTTCACTTGATCATGATGGAATTATGTAAGTCATTTGCAAACGGTATTATTCGTGAATCAAAAAACTTTAGCAAATGACAAACCCAAAAATCACTTCCAAAATCTTTCTCTGTGTTTTTATTGTTCTAATTACTTTTTCTGTGCCAATTATGGCGCAACGACCCTTGGCTACTTTTAAGAGTACGGTTAAAGCATCGGGGGTACTTTTGGACAGTGTGAAAATAACGGTTATCGACAATACCGCTGTTATAGCAGAGGGAATCACGAAAAAAGACGGGAAATTTAAATTCTCCTCCTTCTATAATAAAACAGTGACTGTTGAATTTGAAAAACCGGGATATCTCAAACAAATCATCAGGATCAGCACCTATATTCCACCCCGAATCATTGCGGACGACATGAGTATGGTGTATGTGGTGGAAATGCTCCCTCTGCCTGCCAATAACGCTGATCTTCATTTTGATAAACCCACAGAAGAAATTTTTCTCGATACTACTCAGGGAAAATTTGTTTTCAATTCGGAATATAAAGCCAAGATCAAAGAGGAGTTTGACGCGCTAAAAAAATCACTTAGCGGGGGAGTTACTACTAATTAGTCCCGTTTACTCCTTGATGATTTTATGTAAGGAACATTTGTTATCACTGTGAATTTTGAGCAGATACATTCCTGTCGTTAATCCGTTTAAGAGTTGTGCGGAGAACAATCGCTTTATTCTCCGCAAAAATGCGGAGAATAAATTGTTTGTGCGGAGAATATCGTGTATATTTACCGCAAATATGCGGAGAATAATATGGCAAAATACATTCATCAATTAAAAAATTGGCCGGAATTCAACTGGGATAATACTGTCTTAATCCCTTCCTTAACTAAGGTCAGACATAAGCAGGGGCGATTGAAAGGCTATATGGAAGTGCTGGGTTTTGCAATAAAAAACGAAACGCTATTGCAAACGCTTACTCTTGATGTTTTAAAATCTACAGAAATCGAAGGAGAAATATTAAATCCTGATCAGGTGCGATCATCTATTGCACGTCGTTTAGGAATGGATATTGCCGGACTTGTTGCTTCCGACAGAAATATTGATGGAGTTGTGGAAATGATGTTGGATGCCACTCAGAATTTCGATAAAACTTTAACCAAAGATCGTTTGTTTGGTTGGCATTCGGCCTTGTTTCCATCGGGGAGAAGTGGTATGCATAAAATAATTGTTGGCGATTGGCGGGACAGCAATAAAGGTCCTATGCAAGTAGTTTCTGGTTCAATGGGGCGTGAACG
This sequence comes from Flavobacteriales bacterium, assembly GCA_023251095.1. Classification (GTDB taxonomy): domain Bacteria; phylum Bacteroidota; class Bacteroidia; order Flavobacteriales_C; genus JAHEZL01. Next base: position 26,803 of record JAHEZL010000016.1, on the reverse strand, counting down.
CGTTCATTATCAAGCTCCGGAAGGGGATATTCTGGAGAAGGAAATGAAAGTTTTTCTAAAATGGTTCAATGCTGAACAGGTTTTAGATCCTGTATTAAAAGCAGCTATAGCACATTTATGGTTCGTAACAATTCACCCTTTTGATGATGGAAACGGACGGATTGCACGTGCAATAGCTGATATGCAACTCGCGAGGTCAGATGGTGATCAACATCGTTTTTATAGTATGTCGGCACAAATCCGGAAGGAGAGAAATAAGTATTATGAGATACTCGAAAAAACTCAAAAAGGAACATTGGATATCACTGAGTGGTTACAGTGGTTTTTAAATTGTTTGGATGGAGCTTTAGATACTACTGAAGAAACATTTAAAAGAGTATTAAAAAAAGCGCAATTTTGGGACAAACAAACTTCCGCTGCTATCAATGAAAGGCAACGCTTGCTGATTAATAAATTGTTCGATGGGTTTGAGGGAAATCTCACTTCTTCCAAATGGGCTAAAATTGCTAAATGCTCAGCAGATACGGCATTACGTGATATTCAGGATTTGATGGATAAAAAAATATTGAAAAAAGGAGAAGAAGGGGGAAGAAGTACGAATTATGTATTGAGATAAATAACTGAAAATAAAAAAGTGTAGAAAATTTCACTTTCCTACACTTTTCTTCATTTTTGGTGGAGTCCGCCGACGCTTGTTCGAACACCTTGTATGCATCTATTGATGCTCTTGTAAACTTAAGTAAGTTCTTTAAATAGGGAGCTTTATTTACTCAACAAAAACCCTTTACTCATTTTATCAATCATCACGGTAAAATCACCGGCTTCAGTTAGCCATTCGTTTTTTGCATTTACAAAAGCCAAATCTTTAGGGTGAATGATAAAAGTAACAACCGTGCTTTCTCCTGCTTTGAGATTTACTTTTGAAAATCCTTTCAGGCGTTTGTTCGATGGGGTGATGCTGGCGTATTCATCGCGCACATACAGTTGCACCACTTCTTTTCCTTCTCTGCTTCCGGTATTGGTGACTTCAACAGAAACTTTAATACTGTCGGATTCACTGATTTTATTTTTATCAATCGTTAAATTACTATACTGAAATCTGGTGTAGCTCAATCCTGAACCGAAAGTATATTGAGGATTGATTTCATTGAAGCCAAAAGTTTGATCTCTGGTTTCAGAAGCTTTGTAATCGTAAGTGGAGAATGATCCTGTGAATCTCGGATAGGTGAAAGGTAATTTTCCGCTTGGATTGACATCGCCGAAAATTATTTCAGGGATAGCTCGTCCGCCTTCATTGCCTAAATGATAAGTCATTACAACGGCGTCTACCAAAGGTTCAATTTCAGAGATGATGCGTGGTCGATTTTCAGCTAAAACCAAGATGATAGGTTTTCCTGTTTTGGCCAATTCTTTTACTAAGTTGAGTTGGGCCTTGTCCATAGTTAAATCATCAATATCACCCGGTTTTTCAGTGCTTGGTTTTTCTCCTAAGCACACAATAATATAATCCACATTTTGTGCTTCTTTCACAGCGAGAGCTATATTCAGATCTTTATCGTAATCGGTTCCTTGTACAAACACAACTTTATCTCCGCCGATTTCATCTTGCATAGCCTGAAGAATTGTTTTTTTGTTTGTAGGATTAAATTTTGTTTCAACACCTTGCCAGGTGTGGGTCCATGCGCCATTCAAAGGGTTTAATGAATTGGCAGCAACACCTGTTACCAAAACTTTTTTGTTTTTGCTTAAAGGCAAAATGTCGTTTTTGTTTTTTAAAAGTGTGATGCTCTCTAAAGCAGTTTGTAAGTTTTGCTCTGCGAATTCAGCTGATCCGAATTTCGGGTAAGATTTCATTTCATAGTAAGGATGTTCAAACAATCCCAGTTTATATTTCACGCGAAGGATTCTTCTCACGGCATCGTCAATTCTGCTTATTGGTACTTTGCCTTCCTTAACGAGTTCAGTTAACAATTTGCAAAAAGAAACATCTAAAGGAGTCATGCTCATATCAATTCCGGCATTGATGGCCATTGCAATAGCATCTTTGTAAGTAGGTGCAATTTTATGAACGGTATGCAACATAATGATATCTTCCCAATCGGTAACAGCAAAACCTTGAAAATTCAATTCCTGTTTTAAAATTTCTGTGAGGATGTGGTAATCCGCATGAACCGGAGTTCCGTTAATTTCAGTGGAATTTACCATCACTGTCATTGCGCCGTTTTTAATGGCGTTTTGAAAAGGCACGAGGTAATATTCTCTCAGTAATCTTTCGGGCATCAGGATAGGTGTTCTGTCTTTTCCGCTGAAAGCAAAGCTATAGCCCACATAGTGTTTTAAGCAAGCTGCTACTTTTTCGGGATGGTTGAAATCTTTGCCTTGATATCCTTGAACAATGGCATTTCCCATTTGCGTTGCGAGGTAAGGATCTTCACCAAAAGTTTCAAAAAACCGCGACCATAAAGGTTGTCGTGCTAAATCCAAAACCGGGGAAAAATTCCATGGAATAGCAGAAGCTCGTACTTCGTAAGCGGAGATGGCTCCGGCCTTTTCAACCAATGAAGGATTCCATGTTGCAGCCATTGCCAATTCCTGTGGAAAGAGGGTAGAGCCTTGAGTATAGGTAGCTCCATGAATGGCATCTACTCCGTACAAAACCGGAATTTTCAATCTTGTTTTTTCAGCGGCTACTTTTTGAATTTGAGTAATCAATTCATACCATTTTTCTCTTGGTAAAGTATGTGTGCCGGTATTTAAAATTGAACCAACGTGATATTTTAATAAAACAGAATCCAGTTTAACCGGATCAATTTCAATGTTTTTTTTGTCATCAAAAGCTTCTCCTTTGCATACCATTGCTAAAGTAAGTTGCGTCATTTGCCCTACTTTTTCTTCGAGGGTCATCGACGAAATCAATTTATCAATTTTAGCTTCGGTGTCGTTTTGCTGTGCATTTAAAGTTGTGCAAAAAACACATAGTAAGGATGCGGATATAAATTTCAAAGTCACGGCTGATTTTTATTTTAAGGTTGATAAGGTTGATTTAAAGTAAATGTTGGATGGTCAAAGGCAACCGAAACCGATTTAGTAGAAGGAAGCGCGGCATCCGACAATAAAACAAAAGCAACGCTTGTTAATTTGTTTGGTTTTGCAGCGGTAGTAATATCGGGAAGAAGGGAAGTGTATGGAACACTTATCAATTTCCAGCCTGTCCAATCCGGACGGATATTTAAATGTCGGGCCTGTACTCCGTCTTCCGAAAAATTAACGAGTAACCATGTGTCAGATGGACCGTTACCGTACACCATAATATTGAAAAAAACTCTGTCGGCATCAGGGTTTACAGGATAATGAGTGATGGTGCTATCGTCAGAATAAAATTTTGCCGGAATGGTCATGTAGTTGACATATGGCGAACCGCTTTGCCAAGGAGTACCCGACATGTAAAAATATTTACCGCCATCTGCCTTAGGATAAGATGTGTTAGTAATGCTCACCGGAGGCCAATCTCTTGGCCACAGTGTAGCACTTTTTAAAGTAGAAAAATCAGTAATCAATACATCGTTTTGATCAAGATTTTTAGTTGCCGTAACAGTAAGGGTTGTGTTAAATGTATCTGTAGTGTGCTTAAATGTTAATCGTGCAGTTACTGTTTCCACTTGAAAAGAAGGAGCAGTATTCGCAGTTCCAAACCATCCTGAATTTGTTTTGCTAATGACTGCTGAAACGCCTTCAATGGTTTTTGTGGCGCCACTTGTATTTCCGATAAGGGTAACTGTCCAATCGGTTTCTTTTTCAAATTTAGCAGTAAAATATACTTCTTCATTGTTTGAAAAATCAACAGTGCCTGTGCTTTTGCTAAAGGGTTCAACAATAGTAACCGGACCGTTGATTGATGAAATATCGGGACCTAATTTTTCTTTTGAGCAGGACACCCCAAATATTATAAGGGAAATCATGCTGATGGATATTAAAGATAAGTTCTTCATATTTTCCTTATTAAAAGTTCATGTTGAACATTACTAAAACCTGATTGATGGAATAGTTGTTTGTTGCTGTGGTGTTGTCTTTGTAATCGAACATATGATTTTGTACAGTGAGATAAGTTTTATCACTGAAACGGTATTTCAAACCAAAGGCAAAAATGTTTTGAGCAACGTTTATATTGGCCATTGGCGTGTAGTTGGTGATATCGTTGTATTGATTTCGTACTGCAACAAATTCATTCCCCTGAGCAGTCAGCATTTTAAAACCTACGAGGAAGCTGAATTTTTTGATGGCTTCAATTTCCAAGCCAAGGTCAACAAGATTATTCACTAAGCTAACCGCCTGAAGAGCGTCACCACCACGGTTGGTAGATTCAAATTTATAGCCTGTGGTTAAAATCAATCTTTTTTTCCAGTCGAAAAATTTATGGATATTAAAATCAATTCCACCTTTTAAAACAATAAAACTTCTCAATTCAGCAGAACCTTCTCCTACTATATCAGATAAAAAAGCAGCGTCAACATCGGCTACAATTTTTTGCAAAGAATCTTTGTATTGTACATTCAACTCTATGCCTGTACGGTTAGGAGTGGCTTTTCCGTAAGGTTGTGCGTTGCCGTAAATTGGATTGTAGGCCATTAAATTTCTTACAATTCCCTGATTGTAAACAGAAGGATCTCTTACCAGATCAAAAACAGTAATGCCGCGGGTCATGATGTTTTTAGGATCATTTCCGTAGTTGGCAAGGGTAGTAGGGGTGTTGCCATAATTTACGCGTTTGGTTTGTGCAGCTGCACTGTAAAACAGCGGATCAACATAAGTGTAATTTGCCGTAACAATTAAATTTTGAGGTTTTAAATTGAGTTGTAATCCGGCATCATAAAAGAAACCTGATTTTGTTTGAGCGGTATCGCCTTTAAAAACATAAGAAGAGAAACCACCTTCACCAATTAAAGCGAGCTGAACATTTTTTCCGTTGATTATTTTTAAATCAATTTCTCCCGAACCTACAGGATTGCTTTTTGCTAAACTGTCAATTTTAACATTAGAACCAAGATCATAAAGATCAAGATAATTGAAAGCCAGTTTTAATCGCGGACCCTGAGTTACCGTGATTTTTCCACCAGCATGAAAAGAAGAAGGCAGTTGCGCATAACTCGCTCTGTTTCTTAGGAAGAAAGCATCCACTTTCAAAGTATCAATAATAGAGTTTGAAAATGAAATGGCAAAGTTAGTAGCTGCACCTTGCTGCCACCAGGCATTTCCTCTGTTGCTTAAGTTTTCGTAGTTGGTATAATCTCTACGTAAGTCGCTAAAAATACCGGCTTCGTTAACAGATCCTTCTGCGTTGTTATTAAAGAAAGTGTAAGGAGTTAATTTCAGGTACAAATCACCCACTTGGTAATTAAAATATTTACCTACAATACCTTTCACGTATAACTGACGCAAAGAGGCAGAAGCTCCTGCAGTATAAAATCCGCTGAAATTATTGTTGAAACGGATAATGGCCTGAATTTCCGTTTTTTTATCGGGATTGATGTTGAGTCCCAAGTCCAGTAATACATTTCCTTTGCTGGTATTGTCGGGATTCAGCGTATCGGATTTGCCGAGCGTATTGCTTTGTTGCAATGCACGGGCATATGCGCCAAATTTAATTTTATCATCCTGGGCATTCATCAAATGAATGTTAAAGAGGACGAAACAAAGTACTATTGCTTTTTTATTCATAAAGTATAGGTGTAAATTTTTCATTTGTAATTTCTTTAAAACATTATTTTTAATTCCACTGTGCCTTCATTTCCAGAAAATTTCTCAGTAGCGAAATTCACATCTTCAAAAGAGAACCATCTCTCACGGAAGTACAATGTAGCCTGGTTGGAAAGCGTTAAATCGAAACCGGCTCCAAAGGCTTTTCCCATCTGATCTCTTGGAAGATTATTCGTGCCTAGATCGGTATCCTGATTTCCCTGGATAGTTTCCAATCCGCCATAAAGGGTGATGATGAAATTTTTATGCAATTGATAGTAAATATCCATTTCATGATATTGCGCTCTGATGTAAGCGCTGTTGTCAAACACGGTAAAACCTGAAAATGTTTTTTGAACAGAGTTGAAGGTTCCCAGATAGTTGATATATAAATCTCTTTGAAATAAAGTCATTTTATATTTTGCCTGGAAATCAAAAGAGTTGAAATATCTTCTGTTGGTAACGAATCCGCTGGTTAAATCGGTTACATTCACTTTTTCATAAGCACCACGGTAGTAAGTGGCAACTCTGTTGTTGGGACCGAAAGTGCCGTAAAGAGGGAATACGCCGGGTAATCTCGACCAAAGCAAACCATTGATTCTGTGACTGCAGTTTAACACGCTTGCATTGGGCATGATTTCCATTTCAGCAGAAATCTGCATACCTGTTGAAATCATGAATTTCCACAATTTGAAATTGGTGTTCACTGCTCCGCCCATTCTGTTGTTGGCGAGATCACCAACATTATCTGCTGAAGGACCGAAAGGAGCAATCACACCGCCATTGCCTGCTGCGCTGTTGTATCCTGTATACACTTGTTGTATGGTGGTGTTGTTAAAGCTGGCCACATTGCTGGTGAAACTTTTTCCTATTTCGAAATAGCGGAAATCCAAAGGAATGAAAGTGTATTTTTTAGGAATCTGTAAATCGAAAATTAATCCTTCGCTCCAGTTTTCGGGATAGGAGGGACTCACATATCTTCCTGCGCCTACTTCACCACTGAGTTTAATGTCTTTCCATTTAAAGGAAAATTCTGATGTTATAATGTTCCATTGCACATCATTGCTGGAGTTAACACTGTCGGATCTATTGAAAGAATTGAAAGTATTCAAGCTCACATAATTATTTTTTTTCAGATTTTTCTTTAATCTGATGCCTAAATTCTGAGAAGGACGAACTTCATTTTCTCTGCTGATTCCGCCATTGGCTCCCGTACGTCCGTAAAAAACATCAATATTTGTTTTTAGTTTTTTTACATAACCGGTCAGCATAAATCCTTTAAAAGCCTGGGTTCCCCAACGGGCATCCTGAGTGATGGATCCGTTATAATAGTAAGAAGAATATCTGCTTTTTATATTTCCGGTTGGATCCCACGGACGTCTTTCATAAATGCTGTATCTGTTGAATCCTGTGTTGGAGCCAAAAGTAAAAGGAGTGAGGCGTTGCCATTCAATCCCCCCTGCAATTAAAAAGAAGTTGCCAATTTTAGTGTCGATGGCTCCTCTTAAAACTGCAGTAAAAAACGGACTCACATTTCCCGGAGTACCCATTCCCGGCCCTTGGTATAAATTGAAAGGATTTCCAATAATTAATTCGGTTCCAAAACTTGTTTTGGAAGTAGGATTGCCACCCACATACAAAAGCATGGTAGGATCAAAATAACCGTCGCCAACACTTCTTATGTGTTTTGCTCCGTTTGGATTTCCATACAATTGATCCATGTCTCTGCTGTAAAAGAAACCTCTGTAATAACCTCCGGCAACGAGCCCGCTGAGGAAATCCTTGAACAGATTTTTATCCACAACATTAGTAATTCCGTCAGAGGCATTGTCTCTTACAAGGGATGCTCTTTGCAGCGTCCATGCAGGAGCCGACTTCTTTGTAGAATCTGAATTTGTTTGCGCATAAGTAGCGGTAATGCTCATGCTGCATGCAAGCAGTAAAGACAGAATTCTTTTTTTATTTAGTTTAATATGCATTATTTCGAGTGGTTATAATGAGTATTTATATTTTTTTGTAAACGCGTACGTAATCCACAAACATGTATTTTGGAAAAGTGGTATTGTCATCAGGAGGTCCCGGCCATTCACCGCCAATTGCTAAATTGAGGATCATGTGAAAGTTTTGATCAAAGGGCCATTTGTGAGGAGTAACATCTGTGTTTTTCTTTGTAGAATACAATACATCATCAAAATACCAGCGGATTTCATTGGGTTCCCATTCTACAGAGAATACATGGAAGTCGGTAGATAAATCTCCTTTTTGAATGATGGTTGTATCACCAATGTGTTTGTTGTTGGGCCATGCATCACCATAGTGAATAGTACCATAAACTGTTGTTGGCTGGTGACCGATGGATTCCATAATATCAATTTCACCGCTTTGCGGCCATGGCCCGTAAACCCAGTCGGTAGGCAGCATCCATATCGCCGGCCACACACCTTGTTGTACAGGGATCTTCGCACGAATGTCAAAACGACCATAAGTCCAATCGGCTTTTTTCTTCGTCCTCATTCGCGCAGAAGTGTAAAATTTTCCTTTGTAATTTTGTTTGATTGCCTTTAAAACCAAATACTTATTGTTGTTGATATAGGAGTTTGCTTTGGAGGCTGTGTAGTATTGTTGTTCGTTATTTCCGCCGCCATCGCCGTTTACCTCATGGCTCCATTTATTAGTATCAATTTGAGGCTGATCAAATTCATCTGTCCACACTAAATTCCAGCCGCTTTTTTTAGTTGCCGGTTTATATCCATTGTCGGTAGTGGTGGTGTTGTCAACTGCAATTACATCTGATGCCGATTGATACAAATCGGGTTGTTCAACAAAAGCTGCTGTTGAACAGCTACTCAAAGAGAGTAAGGCAAGACATGGGACGGCAGCTAATCGAAAATATTTTTTTAAGTACATAAGCTATGGTTTAGGGTGCTTAGTTTTTAATTTTTTTCACAAATCTGATTTCATCTAAATAGAGTGTTCCAACAGGAAGTACCATGTATAATAAAGTATTCACTCTCTTGAAGTCGTGGCCTTTTAGGCTAATGCTGAATTTTTTCCATTTAGGAGTAATTTCCAGATAGGTTTCATCTACTTGATCTTCGGGAGCGCCGCCGCCGCCAACACCAATGGTTTGCAATATGTAGTTGCCGTTTTCAGTTTCTTCCGCACGGGCGTAAAACTCCAATTTATCGTAAGCAGAGAGATCCGGAAGTTTTTGATCGGGTTTTAATGCTACGTTCCATGAACCTGTGTATTGAATATGAATACCTCTCCATCCTTCAGAATTATCGGTAGTTATTTTCACGCATTTTTCACCTAGGTATGGAGAGTCTTTGCTCTCGCTGATTTTCATGCTTGCGCCATTTTTTTCTCCCATAAAACCGGAAGGGATTCCATGTTTCCAGGAATCAGAATAAATGTAATAGGGTTCAATTTCTTCTTGAAGCGCTGTGAAGGAAAAAATACCGGTCAGCAGGGTAAACAAGGCGATTATTTTAAATTTTAGCATCATATCTTTTGAATTATAATGGTTTTATTGGTGTTGAATCAAAGTTAAACCTTGTCTTTTCGCAGGCCTGTGATAATTGTTCAGAAAGAGTACAAAATCATTCACGCTTTAAATCAGAGGATGTAATTTTTGTTGTTATATATAAGTATGCGTGAAATTGATTATTGAATTTCCGTACAATACTGAACGTTTTCTGAATGATTGTGCTCTGACAAAAGGAGCTTGTGCAATTATCTTTGTGTCATCAAAAAATATTATAAAGATCCTTACCTAGTAAATGTAAGTGCGGGTGATTGAACTGAAGGGTTCATAATAATTGGTTGAATTTGATTACCCCTATCCCATGCTTCTTGAGGGAGAAGCGTGGGATTTTTTTGTGTGCCCACTCCGTCATTGCGAGGAACGAAGCAATCTCATCAACCACGATACGATTGCTTCGTTCCTCGCAATGACGGAGTGTATTTTCTCCGGTACAATTCTCACCTCTTTTCTGTACAAAACGATCCTGTCTCTACCTGCTTCTGTAATTAACTTAGTGAGATGAAAGCACTTTTCTTATTCATATTTATCGGACTGTTGTCAACAGCATTACATGCGCAGAACAGCTTTGTTAAGGATTCTTTTAAGATAGAGTATGCATCACAAACCTTAAAAGTAAAAGCAACTACAGCTGCTTTTGTAAATATCATCATTGTTGATGTTGAGGGCTATGTGGTTTATGATAATGATTTTGAGAACCCTACAGGCTCTTTTGATAAAATAATAAATGTGCAGCAATTGCCCGCAGGAAATTATGTATTGAAACTGTTTTCAGGCAAAGATGCCTTTTCTGAAAAGTTTACCAAACCCTAACAGAAATATTAACCCCAAAATTATTTTCTATGAAAACCCCAATCCTAAAATTAATTGTTTGCAGTGTCTCCGTACTGTTGTTTTTATGTCAGTGTGAAAAACCAAAAGTAACCACCACGACTACAACCACCACCACAACTACCAAAGATACAAGCGCCTTGCATTACGGCGAAGTGTTTTTAGAGCAACAGCTTTTTCCTTTCAGTGGTTATATGGGCGCTAAAAACGGATCGAGCATGGTGATAGATTTACTTTCTACAGATCGTCCGCATACAGGAAAAAAATCAATTGCCATTTCTTTTGACGGTACCGAATCATGGTGCGGCAGTGTAATGTTCGCTTCTACTCCGTGGAAGGATGGCATTGGGAAAAGTTACAAGGGATATAAAAAACTAACCTTCTGGACCAGTTGTAATGAAGCGGCATTGAAGAACGGACAAATTCATATGGGAATGAAATTTCATAACAGTACCGATTTTTACGGACAGTTTTTCAATTACAAAACTACCGACTGGCAAAAATTCAGTATTAACATACCGAGTAGTTTGGCCGATAATGTTCCTGTAAATTACATTTTTGAATTTTCACAAAACTTACCCGTTGCAGGTTCAGTAATCTATATAGATGACATTCAATATGAGAAGTAATTTTAGTGGATGATTTTGTACTATTTCTGAACGATATTTTTATTTAAAAATGCAGCGTGGCTTAACTTTGATTTTATTAAATAAGTTATATGGAAGATCGTGAATTTGCCTTGTATCAAAGAACCACAGAGGTATATCTTAGGTATGGAATCAAAAACATTACCATGGATTTAATGTCCAGGGAATTGAAAGTCTCTAAAAAAACTTTGTATAAATATGTGGATGACCGACCGGAGTTGGTAGCGAAATCAATGCAATGGAAATTGGCCGGTGATGTTAAAGTTATTAAGGGCATTCTTTCTAAAAATTTAAACGCTATTGAGGAATTGTGGGAGATAAAAAATTTTGAATACAATAATTTATTGAATGTTCATCCATCCCTGTATTTTGATTTGCAACAATATTATCCTGAAGCATGGAAGTATTGTGAGAATTACAGGAATGAGTTTTTGTACAACACTTTTTTATCCAACATAAAAAAAGGAATAAAAGAAGGTTTGTATAAAAAGGATTTTTCAATAGAAGTGATTACGCGATTATACATTTTTAAAGTAGCTGTCATTTTTGATTCAAGGATTTTTCCTTTTTCAAAATTCCAATTGGCAGAGTTATATAATGAAGCGGTGAAATATCATCTTTCGGGAATTGTAAGTGAATATGGTGCGCAAGAAATGAAGCAGCATCTTATGCAGTCTTCCGGACAATTAATTTCCGATTTAGCTTATTAAAATATTTTTATGCAATACAGGAAATTCGGAAAAGAAAACTGGAAGGTGAGCGAGGTGGGTTATGGTATGTGGGGCCTTGCTGGCTGGATGCAATCAGACGATAAGGAAACAGCTATGGCTCTTGATAAATCGGTAGAGATGGGCTGTAATTTTTTTGATACGGCATGGGATTACGGAGCAGGAAAAAGTGAGCGGATTTTATCGGATCTTTTGAAAAGATACGCCGCTAAAAAATTGTATGTGTCCACTAAAATTCCGCCGATGAATAAAAAGTGGCCACCCATTAAAGGATCGTCTATTGATGATGTTTTTCCGGTAAAACATCTTTTGGAATACACCGATAAAAGTTTAAAAAACCTGCAACTTGAAACGATAGATTTAATGCATTTTCATGTGTGGGAAGACGAATGGGCTGGAAGAGACGAATGGAAAATGACGGTTGAAAAATTAAAAAAAGAAGGGAAGGTGCAAGCCTTTGGAGTGAGCGTGAACCGCTGGGAGCCCGCTAATTGCTTAAGCACTTTAGATACGGGGTTGATTGACGCGGTGCAGGTAATTTACAATATTTTCGATCAGTCGCCTGAAGATGTTCTTTTTCCTTATTGCTTAAAAAATAATATTGCCGTTATTGCACGGGTTCCTTTTGATGAAGGTTCATTAACAGGAGCGCTCACTAAAAATTCAACATGGGAAGAGGGTGATTGGAGAAATATTTATTTCTGTACGGAGAACTTGAATCCAACAGTGGATAGAGTAGAGGAATTGAAAAAGATTGTCCCACTCGGAATGACCTTAACGGAAATGGCTTTGCAATTTATTAAAATGAATGAAGTGGTGTCAACGATGATTCCGGGAATGCGCAAAGTAAAAAATGTAGAAAGCAACATGCGGATTTCGGATGGTGAGAAGTTGAATGCTGAGTTGTATGACGTTCTTAGGAAATACAGGTGGGATAGGAAACCGTGTGCGTGGTCGTGTTGACGAAGAGTGAAATCCTCCTTCCTCTCACACAGTCAACGCACTCCTCCTTTTTCAAAGGAGGAAGTTAGTTAGCTGGTATTTCCTGAAATGTTTTGTGAAAATGGATGAGTGCGGGCTTCTCCCTTTGAAAAAAGGGAGAGCGCGCGAGGATTCTGTGTGATGGCAAGAGGGATTTAAATTCAATTCAACCCAAACTGTACTCCACATTTTCCTTCACAATGATTTCAATCGGCATATAGTTGATTTCATTAACGTTGTCTTTTAAGATTAGTTTTCTGTAAAGTGCGTTAATGCCAATATATCCTTGTTGTTCAGGTTTCTGATTGATGAGAAAATCAATGAAATCTGCTTTAAGGAATTCGATGTTCTTTGAAATTAAATCATATCCAATCAGTCGTATTTTCAGGTTGTTTTTCTTTAAATGCTGAGCAACAATATGGGCTCTGGAATTGGGCACGAAAACCGCATGAATAGAGTTGTTTTTTTCATTGGAAAGATACTTGTTCAAGCGAACAGACTCAGGGGTATTGAAATTTAATTCTTCAATATCCATGCTTAGTTTATTTTCCTTGTAATAGGAATAAAAGCCTTCTGTTCGTTGTTTTAAAACAGCGTTGTTTTCCAGTTCAGGTGCAATTTTCACAACCAATATTTTTTTGCTTTTGCTGTATCCGCATAATTTCCCGGCTAAATGACCACTGCGAAAGGCATCCTGACCAACATAGGTAACAGGAGTTTGATTGGATATGTTTGAGTCGATTAAAGCATAGGAGATAGGTGCTTTTTTGCATTTGGCAATAAACTCAAGGGTAGATTCGGTATCTAAAGGAGCGAAGAGCACGGCCAAAGGTTTGTCTTTAATGATTTTTGCCGCCTGGAGATTAAAGGATTTTACGCTGTAGTTGTGGAAGTAGTACTTTATTTTGAGTCCGAAAACAGACAATTCTTTTTCGGCCTTTTTGATGCCTTCTAAAGTTGTTTTCCAGTAGTCGAGATCTTCTTTTTTGGGAAGCAAAACAGCAAAAGTGTGGGTTTTGTTTAAAGCAAGATTTCGTGCAAAAACATTGGGTTTATAGCCCAGTTTTTTAATGATTTTATTCACCTTTTCCACATTGGTCTTTGAAACCTGTCCGCGTTGGTGAATAATCCTGTCTACAGTACCTTCAGAGACTCCTGCTCTTTTGGCAATTTCTTTAATTGTTGTAATAGTTGTAAAGTTTTAAGTTGGTGTAAAAACTTATTATATCAAAAATATGAAAAAAAAGATAGTTATATTTGTTAGTATTTACGTGTGCGCACACAGTTATTGATTATGAAGGAAAAAGTAATAACATTCGGAGAAGTTTTATTGAGGTTGTCGGCGCCCGGCAACAGGCGCTTTGTGCAAAGCGATGTTTTTGAGCTGAACTATGGCGGTTCCGAAGGAAATGTTGCTGCATCACTGAGCACCTTTGGTGTTCCGGCATCTTATGTGACTGCAGTACCCGACAATGAATTGGGTGCAGCAGCTTTGTCTGCTTTTAATAGCTGGGGCGTGGACACTTCTTTTTCTTTGAAAAGCGGAAGTCGTTTGGGCTTGTATTTCTTGGAGCAAGGTGCTGCTCTGCGTCCTGGCAAAGTGATATACGACCGATCGGATTCTTCTTTTGCATCGCTGCAACCGGGAACTATCGACTGGAAAGCGCTTTTTCAAAATGCATCGTGGTTTCACTGGAGCGGAATTTCTCCGGCTTTAAATCCATCGCTGGCAGCTGTTTGTTTGGAGGCATTAAAAGCTGCTTCTGATTTGGGACTTACGATTTCAGCCGATTTGAATTATCGTGCGAATTTGTGGAAGTATGGAAAAAATCCTGTTGAAGTAATGCCTGAACTGATTCAATATTGCGATGTATTGCTGGGAGGAAAAGGAGATTCGGAATTGATGCTGGGAATTCCGGCGAAGGAAGAAAATTCATTGGAGCAGGTTTTCAGCGCATGGCAAAAACAATTTCCGCGTTTAAAAACTATTGCTTCCACAGGAAGAGCCAACGCAAATGCGAGTAGGTACCAATGGCAAGGATATTTATGGCAGGAAGGTAAATTGTATTCCTCAAAACAATATGAAATCACCCACATTGTTGATCGTGTTGGAGCGGGAGATTCATACATGGCGGGAATTATTTACGGGTTGATTAAAAATCACAACGACGGGCAAAGGGTGGTTGACTTTGCAACGGCGGCTTCTTGCCTTAAACATACCATTCCGGGAGATGTAAATCTCGCTACAGTGGCGGAAGTTGAAAAGTTAATGGAAGGAGATACAGGAGGTAGAATTTCAAGATAAGATGATGAAAAATATAAACATAAAGTTAGTTGAAACAGGAATGATTCCTGTGTTTTATCATGCAGATATCAGTGTTTGTAAAGAAGTGCTGAAAGCTTGTTATAACGGGGGCGTTCGTGCTTTTGAATTTACCAATCGCGGCAACAATGCTTTGCAAGTTTTTAAAGAACTCAAAATATACAGTGAAGCAAATTTTCCTGATTTGATCTTGGGAGCCGGTTCCATTTTAAATCTCATTCATGTGAATGAATTTGTAGCAGCAGGAGCCGATTTTATTGTGTCTCCCTTTTTAAATGAAAGCATACTGAGTGCATGTAAAGAAAAAAATATTTATGCTATTCCGGGTTGCATGACCTTAACAGAAATTGTTCAGGCGCAGGAATGGGGTGCTGATATAGTGAAGTTATTTCCGGGATCGGTTTTAGGGCCCGAATTTGTTTCGGCTGTGCGCGGCCCCATGCCTAAGTTGCGTTTGATGCCCACAGGAGGAGTAGAGCCAACGGAAAGAAGTTTGAGGGCCTGGTTTGCATCAGGGGTGGTTTGCGTGGGAATGGGATCGCAATTGTTATCAAAAGAAATTATTGAAAAAGGAAATTATGCTGCTTTAACAGAACAGGTGAAAGTGGTATTGTCAATTATTAAATCCATACAAAAATGAAAAATTTGTTCAGTTTAAACGGAAAGGTAGCAGTGATCACCGGAGGTACGGGGGTTTTGGGCGGACAAATGGCGAAGGCTTTGGCGCACGCCGGAGCTACGGTGGGTATTTTGGGCAGAAGAATAGAACTGGCACAACAAGTCGTGCAAGAAATTGAAAACGAAGGAGGAAAGGCCTTTGCTTTACAAGCCGATGTTTTAAATGAAAACGAATTGCAGGTGGCAAAACAAACGCTTATAATTAAATACGGACGATTGGATATCCTCATCAATGCTGCAGGCGGAAATTTGCCGGGCGCTACCATTCCTCCCAATAAAAGTTTTTTTGATTTACAAACCGAAGATTTTAGGAAAGTGGTCGACTTAAATTTAATGGGAACTGTTGTACCTACCCAGGTTTTTGCCGATTTGATGGTGCAGCAAAAAGCGGGAGTGATCATCAATATTTCTTCGGCAGCGGCAAATCGGCCACTCACAAGAGTAGTAGGTTACGCGGCATCCAAAGCGGCCATTGATAATTTTACCAAATACATGGCCGTTGAGCTGGCTTCCAAATACGGAGAAGGATTAAGAGTGAACGCCATTGCTCCGGGATTTTTTCTGGGAGAACAAAATAAAGCTTTGCTAACCAATGCCGATGGAAGTTTAACGCCAAGAGGTCATCAGATTATTTCGCACACGCCGATGAGTCGCTTTGGTAATCCTGAAGATCTCGACGGTGCATTAATTTATTTGTGCAGTGATGCAGCTCGTTTTGTTACGGGAATAGTAATTCATGTGGATGGCGGATTTAGTGCATATAGTGGTGTGTAAACCAATGGATGATTATGGTCTTTGTAGAGACGGAAGATTTTCCGTCTCACCAGTAATACGAAAATAAAAAAGACGCAAAATTTTGCGTCTCTACAAGAAAAACAGAAATATGGGAATGGAACAAACATGGAGATGGTTCGGACCAAATGATTTGGTGAAACTGAGCGATGTTGCACAGGCCGGTGCTACAGGTATTGTAACAGCTTTGCATCATATGCGAAACGGAGAGGTGTGGACGGTACACGAAATTTTAGAACGAAAAAAAATGATTGAAGAAGCAGGCCTGCGCTGGTCGGTGGTGGAGAGCGTGCCTGTGCATGAAGACATTAAAAAACAAAAAGGAAATTATCTTTTATACATTTCCAATTACAAAGAATCCATCCGTAATTTGGCACAATGCGGTATTGATACGATATGCTATAATTTCATGCCGGTGCTGGATTGGTCGAGAACTGATCTTTCTTTTGAACTCCCCGACGGATCAAAAGCTTTGCGTTTTGATGTGAATGCTTTTGCTGCTTTCGACTTATATATTTTAAAGCGGGCGAATGCCGAAAAAGATTATTCCCGCGAGCGTATCAAAAAAGCAAAAAAATATTTTGATGCTTTGAATGAGGAGAAAAAGATGGAACTGCAACGCAATATTATTGCAGGTTTGCCGGGATCGGAAGAATCATACACGGTAGAAGAATTTCAAAAAATACTGAATGAATATTCCGATGTAGATGAACAAAAATTGCGAAAAAATTTAGCTTTCTTTTTAAATGAAATTATTCCTGTTGCCCAGCAAACCGGCGTAAAAATGGCCATTCATCCCGATGATCCTCCTTATCCCATTTTAGGTTTGCCGCGTGTAGTGAGTACCGAAAGTGATTTGAAGGAATTGCTGGCTGTTGTTGATTCACCTGCCAATGGTTTTACAATGTGTACAGGTTCGTATGGCGTAAGAGCCGATAATGATTTACCCGGAATGATTCGCCGCTATGGAAAGCGCATGAATTTTATTCATCTACGTAGCACGCAACGCGATAGTGAAGGCAGTTTTTATGAAGCCAATCATCTGGAAGGAGATGTAGATATGTTTGAAGTGATGAGGGCCATAAAAGAAGAAGAGAAAAAACGAAAAACATTGGGACGTAAAGAACATCAGATCCCCATGCGTCCCGATCATGGTCATCAGATGCTGGATGATTTATCTAAAAAAACAAATCCGGGTTATTCAGCCATCGGCCGTTTGAAAGGCCTGGCAGAGCTTCGGGGTTTGGAAATGGGAATTGAAAGATGTAATGCTTTGAAAACAAAAAACAACAGGGAATGAAAACTAAATTTTTATCCGAAGATTTTTTACTTCAAAATGAAGTAGCGAAAAAATTATATCATGACTACGCTTCTTTAATGCCGATAGTGGATTATCATTGTCATTTATCACCGAAAGACATTGCGGAAGACAGGCGGTTTAAAAATCTTACAGAAGCATGGCTGGAAGGTGATCATTATAAATGGAGGGCCATGCGCGCCAATGGTGTTGCCGAAAAATTTATTACAGGTGATGCTTTTGATTTAGCGAAATTTCAAAAGTGGGCCGAAACAGTTCCTGTTACTTTGCGCAATCCTTTGTATCACTGGACGCATTTGGAACTCAAAAATTATTTTGGAATTACAGAGCTGCTCAATGCTGAAAATGCCGAAGATATATACATCAGGGCATCGGCCTTGCTGCAGAAAAAAGAATATTCCGTTCGTAATCTTTTGAAAAAAATGAAGGTGGAAGTGCTGTGTACCACCGATGATCCTACCGATAGTTTGGAATACCATAAGCAGTTACAAGAAGAAGATTTTGAAATTAAAGTATTGCCTACTTTCCGTCCCGATATGGCTTTAAACATTGAACTTAAAGTGCAGTTTTGGGATTGGATAAATAAATTGGAAAAAGTGTGCAATACCCCGATTGCATGCTATTCTGATTTATTAAAAGCTTTGAAACAGCGACATGATTTTTTTCATAAAATGGGTTGCCGCTTGTCGGATCACGGACTGGAAACTTTTTATGCCGAAAATTATTCTGAAAGGGAGATTGAAGCAATTTTTCAAAAAGCAAAAAAGGAAACTCTTACCGATTCTGAAATTTTAAAATACAAATCGGCCCTGTTATTTCAGCTGGCGGTGATGAATAGTGAAAAAGGCTGGGTGCAGCAATTTCATGTGGGAGCCATTAGAAATACCAATTCGGAAATGTATCATAAAATTGGAGCCAACACAGGATATGATTCTATAGGAGATTGGAATTATGCCGAATCCATGCAGAAATTTCTGGATCGTTTAAACTCTGAAAATGCTTTAAGCAAAACCATCTTTTATAATCTTCATCCGAAAGACAGTGAAATGATGGCTTCAATGGCCGCTAATTTTAATGACGGAGCAGTTGCCGGAAAAATGCAATACGGCGCGGCATGGTGGTTTTTGGATCAGAAAGATGGAATTGAAAAACAGTTGAATGTACTTTCCAATTTCGGATTGCTGAGCCGTTTTGTTGGAATGGTCACCGATAGTCGCAGTTTTCTTTCTTATCCGCGCCACGAATATTTCCGCAGGATACTTTGTAATATGATTGGTACAGATGTGACGAATGGTGAATTGCCTGAAGATTATGAGTTGTTGGGTAAGCTGGTGAAAGATGTGTGTTATAATAATGCAAAAGGATATTTCACTTTCTCAACATCATTGCGAGGAGGAACGACGAAGCAAACTCATTATATAAAATGAGGTTGCTTCATTTTTGAGTACAAAAATTTCGCAATGACGTAGTGGGTGAAGGCACAACGGAAAATTAAATATTTAAAATTCAAATGACCCCAACAATAAGTAAATACAGATGGAGAATTGTCGCGCTCTTGTTCTTTGCAACGGCCATCAATTACATCGATCGTCAGGTGCTCTCTTTGGTTGCCACCGACGAAGGGTTTATCCACGATTTGGGTTTAGCTGATGCCAATGGAAAACTCAATAAAGAACTTTTTGGCTATTTGGATGCTGCTTTCAAAGGCGCATACGCACTGGGTTTTTTGGTGATGGGAAGTGTGCTGGATAGATTCGGAAGTAGAAAAGGTTTTAGTTTTGCGATAGTGTTGTGGAGTGTTTCTGCAGCCGGACACGCTTTGGCAAAATCGGTTTCGGGATTGGGTATCGGAAGATTTTTTCTCGGCCTCGGTGAAGCAGCCAATTATCCGGCCTGCGTGAAAACCATTGCGGAGTGGTTTCCTAAAAAAGAACGTTCGTTCGCAACAGGATTGTTCAACGCGGGTTCGAATATCGGAGCAATACTGGCGCCGATCCTGGTGCCTTTTTTAGTGATTTCTTATGGATGGCAAAGTGCTTTTGTAGTTACGGGAACATTTGGATTCATCTGGTTGTTTTTCTGGCTCATCACTTATAAAAAACCTGCGGAGCATCCGAAAGTTTCAAAAGAAGAACTGGCGTACATCTGTGCTGATCAGGAAGTGGAGCCTGCAAAAAAAATAAGCTGGATGAAATTATTGTCCTACAAACAAACATGGGCTTTTGCTTTAGGAAAAATGCTCACCGATCCTGTTTGGTATTTGTTTCTTACGTGGCTGCCTACTTTTTTCAAAGAAGAACACAACGTTGATTTAAAAACCATGTTTGTTCCAATGATAGTTATTTACCTGGTGTCGGATGGCGGAAGTATTTTAGGCGGATGGCTTTCTTCTCATCTGATAAAAAAAGGGTGGACTGTTAATAAATCCAGAAAATTAACGATGCTGATTTGTGCCCTTGCAGTAACGCCGATTTTCTTTGCGTCGATGACTTCAAATATTTCTGTAGCCATAGGATTAATAGCCTTGGCAGCCGCAGCGCATCAGGGTTGGAGCGCTAATTTATTTACAACGGTTTCCGATTCTTTTCCAAAATCAGCCGTGGCTTCCGTAGTGGGAATCGGTTCTATGATGGGCTCATTGATGGGAATGGTTGTAGCTGCAATCACGGGATTGGTGTATCAGGAATATGGTCCGATGCCATTGTTTATAGCAGCGAGCTGTGCATATTTACCGGCTTTACTGTTGGTGAACATCTTTAATAATAAGTTGGAGCAGGTGGTGGTGAAATAAAGAAGTTCCTGCTTTCAAACGAATGGTAAGCGAATGATATTTAGGGTACACTACCATATTAAAAGCCTGAGAGGCTAAGTTTGCGCTTATAGGGGTAAGGCGCTTTCAAAAGTATAACACTGTCATGAAAATCAGGAACTTCTTTTCCCATTAAACCTATACAAAGGTAGCTCTTCCTGTAAGCGAGGCAATGACAGTGAGCAGAACATATGATGTTTGTTCACAATAAAAAAAGAGAGAAATGAAATAAAAAAAACTGCCTGCTATTATCTTCAATCAGGAATCCGATTAATTACTAAATTTGACCGCGTAATTCCTCATTCATTATCCATGCAAGAAATTAACCTTAAAGAACATTTTAAATCCTTTCCCGCAAAGCAGGTGAAAAAAGGAGAAATCCTTTTGAGGGCCGGTGATTTTACAAATAGTGCATTTTTTGTGGAGGAGGGATGTCTCAGAGCTTATATCATCAACAGTAATGGCAAGGAATACATTTATCAGTTTGCACCCGAAAACTGGATAGTAAGTGATGAGGAGGCCGTATTAGAAAAAAAGGAGGCAATATTTTATATAGATGCAATAGAGGATTCGGTGATCAAGGTTTTGAATTCCGGTGATTTAAGATCGCCGGATATGAATGTGGATGCTGCGAATAAACATATAAGCGGACTTCAAAGGAAATTGAACTCATTTCGAAAACGAATTATTTTGTTGTTGAGCGCTACCGCAGAAGAGCGCTACGAAACTTTTATTAAAACATATCCCAATCTCGCCCAACGGGTTCCTTTAAAAATGATTGCCTCTTACATAGGCATTACTCCTGAGAGCTTAAGCAGGGTGAGAAAAGAACTGGTAGCGAAGAAATAGCGCAATTAACATATATTAAGTCTAAGGCTTTCTTTCTTACCATACATCAATTCACAGGTTCTTTCTTCTTTGCAAGTTTGCATCATAAACTTAAACAAAGAAGAAAATGAAAACAATCAAATTAGCATTAGGTGCTTTCGCAGTACTAGCGTTATCAGCATTTACAGTAGTTCAGTCGTCCGATTGGAAGTTAAACGAGCAATCTTACTCCGTCACTTTTAAAGGGGGTGATCTGGAAGGAACTTTTAAAGGGTTAAAAACAGCTATCCTCTTTGATGAAGCTGTTCCGGAAAAAGCAAAGATCTCTGCTTCCATCAATGTGAATACCATCAACACAGGAAATGGCATGAAAAACAAACACGCCAAAGGAGCCGACGCATTAAATGCTAAACAATTTCCGGAAATTACTTTCGTCTCGGAATCTGTAAATAAAAAAGGAACCTCTTATACAGCTCTTGGGAAATTGACTATGCGGGGAGTTACCAAAGCGCTTAGCTTGCCTTTTACTTTCACCAATAAAGGAGTTGAAGGAATTTTTAGTGGCAAACTAACTGTTAATACCAAAGAATATGGTATTACAAAAATGCATGTGCCTGAAATTATAGAGATCAATATTGTGGCATCAGTAACTAAATAGTAAAATATGACGGCAAAACGAATTGTGCTACACGCATTAATAAGCGCTGTGTTGGCAGCTATAGCAGGTGTGATTTATAAACAAGTGTACATTACGGCATTTGATCTCCATTTCGATTCCGTGCTCAACACCGGAGGCATTATTGGTGCTAGT
The DNA here is from genome assembly GCA_023251095.1 of Flavobacteriales bacterium. Lineage (GTDB taxonomy): Bacteria > Bacteroidota > Bacteroidia > Flavobacteriales_C > JAHEZL01. The sequence goes on along the minus strand of JAHEZL010000016.1, from coordinate 4,780 downwards.
GCATTTGCTTGTGCTTTAATGGCAACAGGATATTTCATCGGATATAAATGGAGAGGTGAAAAAATATTCGGATGGTTGAATGTGGTGTATTCGCTTTTGAGTTTTGTAAGCATCTTAGGTGTGTTGGCCTTCCAGTTGCCCATGGAAATAGATAGTCCGGAACTTTTCCCAGGTTTAGCTATACCCATGCATTTCTTTCCGGTACTTTCTTTTCTTGTAGTGTCGCCATTTTTTAAACTGTAAAAAAATTAAATAAGAATTTATATGAAAAATATTTGTGAATTATCTCTTGGACTACTGTTGACAGGTAGTGTTTTTTTTGCCTCCTGCAGCAAAGCAGAAACTGTTGTTGTTATAGATTGCAGTGGAATAACACCAACTTATACAGCTGATATAAAAGCAATCATGACAGCAAATTGTGCCCTTTCGGGTTGTCATAATTCTTCTGCTGCGGGAGGGTATAATTTTACTACATACTCGGTATGTAAAAGTGCGAAAGATAAAATTGTAGGAGCCGTTCAGCATCTTTCAGGTTATCAGGCAATGCCTCAGGGGAGCAGTAAGTTAGATGATGCTACCGTTAAGAAAATTACATGCTGGGTACAGAATGGCTGCATGGAATAATCTCCGTGAATTCATGAAAAATAAAATGCTCCGCTATATTTCTCTTTCTTTTTCAGGATTGTTATTTCTGATTTTAACCGGATTAATGATACCGACTCTTCCTTTTTTTGGTGAAACAGGTACATTGCTGGAAAGTTTTTTTGCACTTCATTTATTTCTTGGTAGTATTTTTTTTGGTTGGTTGTCTTATTGGTCTTTCAAAAAAAGTGCGGTGCGAACAGCAAAAATAGCTGTGCTTCTTTCTCTTATTAATATAGTTGGTTTCAGTGTTCCAATTATTGCGTTGACTCAAACCGCCAGAAAGTATCATACTGATATTTCATGGCTTAAAGTACAAATGGAGATGGGTTCTCCCGATCTTTTAAAGTCGGTTAAATACGCTACGGCCGATGGAAAAGATTTGTATATGGATGTTTCAAAACCATCTTTTGTAAAAGGGAATAATAAATTAAAACCTGTCATATTAGTACATGGCGGGGGATTTGTTTCAGGTACGCGCAATCAGGAACCAGCGTGGACTAAATTTTTTAATGACCGAGGTTATATCGTTTTTGATGTGGATTATCGTTTGGCAAATAAAAATTATCCAACCTGGAATAAAGCGGCAGCTGATATAGCATCGGCTATAGTTTGGATGGGTGATCATGCCTCTGTTTACAATCTTGATATGGATAAATTAATTATTGCAGGTTCTTCTGCCGGAGGAGCATTGGCCCTGCAAGTGGCGTACGGCATTCATCAACCTTGTTTAGTTGTTGCAGTTTATCCTGCGGCGGATATTTCAGCTTTATGGAAAGAGAATTCAGGTTTTTATGGTATCACTTCGCGTGCTATGTGCGAGGAATATATTGGAGGTTCTCCGCAGCAATTTCCAGCGGCTTACGCTGCTGTAGATGTATCCAATAAATTAAGTGCTCAATATCCTGCAACTTTACTTATTGTTGGAGAGGAAGATCATCTCATTCCGTTTAAACTACAAAAAGATTTTGCTGATAAAATTAATCGGGCCGGTATCACCAATGAATTTGTTGCCTTGCCTTTCACTGATCATTTTTTCACAATTGCTTCAGGAAGCTTGGGATCGCAGATTGCTTTTAAGGTCACTTCAGATTTTTTGGATAAAAAATAAAAAGCGACCATTTCTCAATTTCTCAAATCATTGCTAAATAATTTATTTACTTGAAAACCTCAACCATCAGCGACTTTTGCATAGAAGCTGAATGGATCACCAGCAAATATATTCCATTGGACAATTCGTTGACTGATAACGGAATTTGATTTTGGCCTTCTGACAAATTCACGTTTTCAGTCCATATTTTTTGTCCCAACATATCGTAAATAGTAATGACTGCCGCAGTATTTTCTCCGGATGAAATTTGGAGTACAGCAGCTCCTGAAATTGGGTTGGGATACACCATTCCACTTAATGAAATACTTGGATGGATTGTGTTAACAGAAATGGCTGAATATTCGTAAGCGCCAATATCATAATAGCCGTCACTACGTAGATTATAAGAAAAATCATTCGTAATACTATCGGTTATCCCGGTATTGATGCAAGGAGAATTTGCTAAAAGATGAAAATCAAACCCGGAAGGATTCACCACAAGCGGATTTGCAAATACACTATTTAAATCTTTTCCGGTTTGTGTTTTAAATTTAGCTACACCGGCAACAGTTGCCTGGTTATAGATGTAATCTTTAACCGAGTCAGCGTAAAATACGGCAATAAAATTTGCTGAATCTTCCTGATAAACAAGATTGTTGTTTAATTTAAGGAATGCAGCATCTACATTAGATACATAGGAGAAATAAATGGGATAACTTGATCCTACTGCGGAGGAGTTGTAAAAAATATTGTTCTGAAAGAAAATATTTTTGTTGGATATATTGGTGAAAGAAAAATTCACCTGACCCCCATATTTGTCGGGCCGCTCCTCATAACCCCAACCAGCGCCGGCATTATAACAGGTATTGTTTTCAAAATGAATGTTGTTGTAAAGTGAAGTATGGCTATCATCTCTACCCCAAAAATCCAAAGAAGCCAATCCGCAATTGTAAATGATGTTGTTGTAAAAATATAAGTTATACATTTTAGAATTTGACACGTACATTTCGCAACCAACACCACAATCATACATTTCACCAACCTCATTGTTGCGCACTATCATGTTATTGCAATTACCATTGAATTCAATGGCATTTCCATAGCGGATATTTCTACTGGTGTCTTGTCCTTTGCTGCCTTTAAAACCATTTGCATAATCCATGTCTCCACCACCCATGTAGGTGATTTTTAAGTTTTGAAATATTAAGTTGCTCGACTGATGGCCTTTGATGCAATACCCTCCACCATATTTAAATTCCAGGTTTTCAACTACCATATAATCCTGCCCGCTGAAGCTTACCATATATTCTTTGCGCGAAAGCGCCAATTCAATGCCGGAATACTTTAAGGCCGGATTTACTGTTGAGTAAACTTTTAAATTGTAACTGTTCCACCTGTCGTACCAAAAATCTCCTTGTACTTTAAGGTCGGAGGCTTGCCATTTCTTGTGTCCAAAAACAAGAGCGTTGTTAAAAGTGAAAATAACATTTCCAACATCTGAGTGTGTAGTGTCTTTGCAATGCCAGATGTTGTTGCCTTCATCTACCCAATCGGAAACAGAACTTTTGTTTAAAGATCCAAGGAACAATGGTTTTGCACCCGTTCCATAGCTGGTAAATACAATGTGTTTTTTTGAAATACCACCACCGCCTTTACCTTTGATGCTTCCGCGCCAAACGCCACCACATTTAAATTTTATAGAATCGCCTCCAATGTAAAAATAGCCATTAACAGGAGTTAAACTTTTCCATGGAGTAGAAGGGTTTTGAGCTTGAATCTTGGTTCTGGAGTCATCGCCATTCACATCATCAACATAATAACTTACTCCTGCATTCATAGTTTTATTCAGCGAGAAAAAAAATAAAAAAATCAAAGCTGAATACTTAAGCTTATTGTTACAGGTAGGCGTTTTCATATTATCTGTAAATAAATATTTGATGTAAGATAACACTTTTTCGTGCCCCCCTAAATTAAGTGAACAATCTTACCCTCATTTCTGTACAATAATATCTTCTTAAAACGCAGACCTGTTTTACTTTTACAGTAAGTAGTAGTTAATAGTGTAATCTACATTTATTTACCCGTGATGTAGAGTGTAAAAAAAGTATCAGCTCCCCGCTGATACTTTTTTATTTTAGATGATTTACTTTTAATGATATGAAAAAAATATTAATTCCTGTTCCGTCTTATGGTTTTGATCCAAGTGAAGTGGCTCTTCCCTGGAAAATTTTGTCGGAAAAAAAATACGACATCACTTTTTCAACGCCTGATGGAAAACCAGCGGCAACCGATGTCCGGATGCTGAAAGGAGAAAATCTGGGTATTTGGAAATCATTGCTCCGGGCACGGCAAGATGCTGTGGCTGCCTATTGTGAAATGGAAAAAAGTATTTCATTTCGTAATCCTGTAAAATACGATGATATTAAAGAGAGTGATTACGATGCGATTTTGCTTCCGGGCGGACATGATAAAGGAGTGAAAGAATATTTGGAATCAAAAATATTACAAGGAATTGTAGTTGATTTTTTTAAAGCAAAAAAACCGGTGGCTGCAATATGTCACGGCGTCGTACTTGCTGCCAGAAGCATAGATTCCAACACACAAAAACCTGTGATTCACGATTACAAAACAACTTCATTGTTGAAGTCGCAGGAATTGGTGGCATTCCGATTGACTAAATTATGGCTCAAGGATTATTATCTTACTTATCCGGAAATCACTGTTGAGGATGAAGTGAAAAAAGCGTTGTCGGATAGCGCAAATTTTGTAAAAGGTCCGAACCCTATATTCAGAGATGATTTGCAGCATTTGCAAAGAGGTTTTTTCGTGAGAGACAGAAATTATTTGTCGGCACGCTGGCCGGGAGATGTGTATAATTTTTCTGTTGAATTTATAAAGATGCTGGAGGAGTAAAGTCTATGCTCCGTGAAGTTTAGCGAAGCGCACTAGCGTCCTAACATAATTAAAAGAGAATCAGTTGATTGTGATTTTCTTTCCCTTTTTCATTTGCTTGATAGTGCTGAAATAGTTGATTTACGGGAGTTTTAT
>JAHEZL010000015.1 GCA_023251095.1 Flavobacteriales bacterium | reverse complement strand
AGCATTGCGATCGGGCTTTTTGCCTTATGACGATTGATTGTTTTGCTCCTTTCTCTTTTTCCTTCTGTTTATTCTACGAACAAATCAATTTTTATTCGTTTGCACAAACATAGGATGACGATACTCCAATAATTTACCCCACCGTTAATTTAAACCCACGTCCATGCACATTCACTATCTCAATAGTAGAATCATCTTTCAAATATTTTCTCAATTTAGTAATGTACACATCCATGCTTCTTGCATTGAAATAACTATCGTCCTTCCAAATATGATTTAAAGCAATACCACGCTCCAATACCGCATTGGTATTGTCGCACAACATTTTTAATAAATCAGATTCCTTGCTGGTTAATTTACTTTCTCCGGCCGGACCTTTCAGCAATTGATGATCGTAATCGAAGTGATATTTTCCGATATCGAAATGTTTTTTCTCCGTGTTTTGTACTCCGCCGGTGGTTCTTCTCAATACCGCCTGAATACGGGCAGAAAGCTCTTCCATGGTGAAAGGCTTAGTGATATAATCATCGGCACCTGAACGGAAACCTTCCAGTTTATCTTCTTTTAAAGAGCGGGCAGTTAAGAAAATAATAGGGATCTGTTTATCGGTATTACGAATTTCTTTGGCCACCGTAAATCCATCTTTGATGGGCATCATAATATCCAATACGCACATGTCGTATTTGTTTTGCAAAAAGGCTTTAATACCCTTATCACCGTCAACTTCCAACGTAGTATCATACCCTTTTGCTACTAAATAATCTTTCAAAAGATTACCCAAATTTTTATCGTCCTCGACTAATAAAATTTTAATTTTTTCAGTGCTCATAGTTTTTGTTTTTTGGAATGAATATGCTAAATGTTGTTCCCTGATTCAATTGACTTTTCACCTGAATTTCTCCGCTGTGCTGATCCACGATGGCTTTCACGTAGCTTAAACCTAGTCCGAAACCTTTCACATCGTGCAAGTTCCCTGTTGGAACACGGTAGAGTTTTTCAAATATTTTTTTCTGATCTTCTTTACTGATCCCTATTCCATTGTCACTTACACTAATAACCATTCCACCCTCCACATTTCTGGTAGCAATTTGAATAGATGGTTTCTCTTTGCAATACTTAATGGCATTGTCAATTAAATTGTACAACACATTAGTGAAATGGATTCTGTCTACTTCCAGCAGAGGATTGGTTGCTGTTAAATCAGTGTGAATTTCTCCTTGCTGAGCATCGAGTTGAATATGACTTCTGTCTACCACTTGTTGAATTAACTGATGAACATCCAACTCAATTTTATTGAGTTTGAAATCGGGACGATCCCACACTGCCGACTGCAATACATTTTCCACGAGCACCCCCAGGCGTTTATTTTCTTCATTGATCACTTCCACGTAATGATCCAATCGTTCCTGGTTTTTTGGAATATCCTTATCTTTTAAAACCTCACAGGCCAAGGAAATGGTAGAGATGGGTGTTTTTAATTCGTGCGTCATGTTATTGATGAAATCATTTTTCACGATGGCTAATTTTTTCTGATTTAAAATGATGTTTAAACTGTACCAGAAAACAAAAACAATAGCTGCAATAAAGATTGCGGAAATGAACATTACACCACTCATCGACTTTAATAAAAATCCTTTTTCGCGTGGAAAATAAACGCTCAGGTAACTTGGATACATGGAGAACTCTCCGGGAAACATCTTGATTTTATAGGGCGTGGAAAACAAATTATCATCCTTCGCCAGTTTCTCTCTCAACAGCACACCATGTGCCTGAGAAACCACGCCATAATGAAATTCGGTGTTGATGCCTTCATGTAAAAATTCTTCTTCTAACAATAATTTTATGATTTCCGGATCTATCCTTTCTTCCACTTTCAATTTTTGCATGTTCATCAAATCGTTGATGATATCGGTAACCATATTTGATTTTTTTGCAAATTGATCAAACACTGCTTCCACACTTCCACTGGTAAAGGAAGCGCTGTTTTTATCTTTTAAACATTGAGTCACTACCTGACTCCGGCTTCTTCTGATAACCGTTCCATCGGCGGTGATATATTCGGAGACATCTCCTTTAATATTTTTAGATGCGGGGAAATCAAAACAACAGGTATCGGTAGCTCCTGTGGCATCAATGATGAGTGCCGACATATCGCCAACGGCCATTCCGCTCAGTCGGTGGTTTTTAATGTAATTGGCTGCTTCAATTTTTTCGGTTTTATACACCACATTGTATAAGGCGCGGGCAACATTTTCCTGAAATTGTTGCTCCTTAATTCCCATTGCATTGTGAACCCAGTAAATCTGAATAGAACTGAGGCCAACCAGCGCTATGGCCATAACTAAAACCAATGTTTTGATGTACTGCTTTTTCACGAATAATTCGGTTGTGCAGTAAATGTACTGTAAAGGATCAGCAGGGGAAAGAGCTTAACAATAATTAGGAATTGTAATCCTAATTCAGATACTCCACTGCTATGATATCTTCTTTTCTAAAGATGTGTTTCAGCTTTCTTATTCCTTCCAATAAAATTGCAGGATTGGATTGATTGAGTTTTCGCAGTTCACTGGAGTCGGCAAAATAGTAATCCATTTTGTGTTGCTTGTTGTTATAGATCGCCCATATAACGCCGAATATTTTGATACCATTACTGAATTCTATTCTCGGGTATCTGTATTTGTAGTTTAAATTGAAGTCTTCCATACCAATGTATTTTTAGTTAATCACCAAGTGTGCTGATGTACTATCAATTACTATGCTATAATATACGAATGGAAGGGGTCGACGTTGCCTTAAAACTACGTGTTTTTACGAACAAAAAAAGGAAGTCGGTTGATAACTCCGGGAGAAATTTCTCAGGAAATTAATTTCCCACAGATTTTCACAGAAGCTGTATCTGTGAGCATCTGTGGGATCTGCGGGAAATTTTTATTTTTCTAAAATGCTTTTGATGTCGGGACGAAAATAATTCGGGCCCTTCATCACTTTACCGTCTTCGCGGTAAATGGGTTGTCCGGAAGCATCCAGTTTCGACATGTTGCTTCTTTGAATTTCATTGAACACTTCTTCTATTTTGTATTGCAAGCCGTGTTTCAAAATGGTACCAAACAAAATATACAACTGATCACCCAAGGCATCTGCAATTTCTACAATGTCACCATTGTTTGCGGCTTCCAGATATTCTTCATTTTCTTCTCTCAACAAAGTATAACGCAAAAGGATTTCATCTTTTGTGAGTTGAGTGGTTGGCGCTTCATTGTTTTGAATTTTAAAAGCCTCGTGAAAAACTTTTACTTTATTGATATTATCGAGTAAGGACATAAGCTGAATTATTTTAATTCGATATCTTTTATTGCCGAAGGAACATCTTTCAAATCAAAGAAAAACCCTTGTGCAAAACCGGCATCCCAGATGGCTATTTCGGGCAATAATTCAACATGAACGGTTTCTTCATCACCTTCTGTTTCACGCTCCAAACAATCAATTAATGATTTTGAAATCACAATTTCTTCTTTGAATTTTTTTCCTTCAACAGTGATGATGGTACAATTCGGGATTTCAAAAACTTCAGCGTTACCTTCTGCATCAAACAAGGACAATTTAAAAACAGCTTCGTCTTTTGTAGTTATTGTATTTACTTCTTCGGAAGGATCGGAAGAGAAAGAATGTTCACCGGAATTGATCAGAATTTTTGCCTTCATGTATTTTATTTTTTTCAAAGATACGCTAAACAGCAAAAAAAACGGCAATAACATTGGTTATCGCCGTTTTTTTTAAAAGCTTTTGAAATTACTGATTGGTCACCACAGTGATATATCCTGTGTGTTCGTAAGCCGCTTTAGAAGAATCTTTATAGTGAACTATATAATAATAAGTGCCTGAGGTAACCGGAACTCCCTGGAAAGTTGCATCCCAGCTTGGAATGATGTCTTTCGACTGGAACATTTTGATGCCCCATCTGTCGTACACTACAAAATCCACCCAAACAATATTGTCAATTACACCTTTATAATTTCCGTTATCAATTTTTACATAGTTGCCTAAACAAGGTGAAAAAACATCATTTGATCCGTCGGTATTTGGTGTAATGACATCAGGAAAACAAAGTGGTGTGGGTTTACAAAATTCTCCAACATGTATAGTATCGGCAGCCACACAATTGAATTGATTGCTTACGGCTACCCATACATTTCCTATGGCATCAACAGAAGCGCTATCCACCTGAGAACCTGTTGACCAAAGTATACTTGAATAAGTATTAGGAACAAAACCTGTCCATATTTCATGTCCGGTAAAACATACTGTAGTATCATTGCCTAAACTTACAGTAGGAGCTGCATGAACAGTCACCTGTGCCGTATCGCTTCCCATACATCCTCTTCCATCCATCACTGTTACACCGTATGATCCCGATTGATTAACTGTTTTTGTAGAAGTTCCCACCACATTGTCCCAGGTGTAAACCACGGGAGCTGCAAACGGACCGTATTGCCCTGCATCCAGAGTAAGTGAAGCGTAAGAACAAATTTCTTTATCCCCACCGAAATCAACATGTAAAGTATCTCCTAAAGCTATAGTGGCCGAAGCGGTATTAAAACATCCGTTTCCATCCTGAACTTTTACCGTTACTGTAGTGTTTGGTAAGTTATAAGATAAGGTTGAAGAAGTTAATAATGGATTCGAATTCCATTCGTACGCAGCCCACACAGCGGGTGAAGGCGCTAAAGTAATTGCTCCTCCCGGACAAACAGAAGTATCAGCCAGTGATACAACAGGCAAAGCATTTACAGTCAGTACTCCTGTTGCACTTGCTTTACATCCATTGCCATCCGTTACTTCAACAGTATAATTTCCGGCTAAAGTACCGGTAGTTGTTTGCGCTGTTCCTGTTCCTTTATCGCTCCATACATAAGAAGCATAAACCCCTGCATCAAAAGTTGCTGCGGGATCTCCCGAACATATGGTAGCATTCGCTACAACAGGTGTTGGTAAAGCATTTACGGTAATTGTTGCGGCAACAGCATTGTCGGCAGCACAAGTTCCTGATTTCACTATCGCTCGGTATTGAGTAGTAACAGTAAGGTTGGTGTATGTTTGAGAAGCAGTAACATTTACAATCGGAGTAGCAGTTGAAAAATTATCCGTTGAACTTTCCCAGCCCATGATGGCGCCTGTATTCCCTGCCAGAGTCAAGGTGCCTGAATTGGTTCCTGAACAAACTGTAGCATCTGCAGTTACTGTGCCTCCCACAGAAACTGGATCTACGGTAATTGTTGCTGCGCCTGAATTTGCAGCAGCACAAATTCCGGATTGGACTATCGCTCTGTATTTGGTTGTAGTTGTAATATTGGTATACGTTTGAGAGGTCGTAACATTTGCAATCGGAGTAGTAGTTGAGAAATTATCCGTTGAACTTTCCCAACCTGTGATTGCACCTGTGTTTCCTGCAAGAGTCAAGGTGCCTGAATTGGTTCCCGAACAAACCGTTGCATCAGCAGTAACGGCCCCACCAACAGAAACAGGATCAACCGCAATTGTTGCTGCACCTGAATTTGCTGAAGAACAAGCCCCCGATTTTACTATAGCTCTGTATTGTGTGGTAACAGTAAGGTTGGTGTATGTTTGAGAAGCTGTAATATTAGCAATCGGAGTTGTAGTTGAAAAATTATCTGTTGAACTTTCCCAACCTGTGATGGCTCCTGTATTTCCTGCAAGAGTCAAAGTTCCTGAATTGGTTCCCGAACAAACTGTTGCATCAGCTGTTACCGTTCCGCCAACAGAAACCGGATCAACAGTAATGGTGGCTGCGCCTGAATTTGCAGCAACACAGGTTCCGGATTGTACTATTGCTCTGTATTTAGTAGTAGTTGTAATATTAGTATATGTTTGAGATGTAGTAATATTTGCAATCGGAGTTGTAGTTGAAAAATTATCTGTTGAACTTTCCCAACCTGTCACAGATCCGATATTTCCTGCAAGAGTAAGTGTTCCTGAGTTAGTTCCCGAACACACATTCGCATCTGCAGTTACAGTCCCTCCAACAGTTGAGGAGTAAATTGTAAATGATCTGGCGGCAAAAGGCGGACAACCCGAACCAACAACGGTTAAAGAGTGTCGCACAGTATAAGTACCACCTGTTGTATTATTGAAATTAAAAGTATGGCCATCACCGGCTATAGTTGCAGAATATCCGGCCGGACCAGTAAAAATAGACCATGTTCCTGCTGCTGATGTTCCTTTATAAGCATCTAAATCAAAAGTTCCTGCACCTGTACAAATATTAGGGATAGAAGCAGCAAGAGTAGTATCAGCGCATGGAGCACATGTGGTAACGGTAATGGTAACTGTTCCGGTTACCGTAACACAAGCCGCATTGTAGGTATAAGTAATCACATAAGGACCGGCAGCAAGACCGGTAGGATCAAAAATTCCATTGGCTGCATCAGTAATACCTGTACCGCTCCAACCGGTTAAATTTCCTATAGGATCTTCGGCATTTGTTCCGGCACACAACCAATTGGCAGTTAAGTTGAGTGTTGTACCGCTGGTGTTACAAATTGGTCCGGCAGCAGGAATATTTAAATAATCCTGCGGAGGTAAATACATGGAAGGAAGTCCTTTAGAAGTTTCGGTACCGGCTACAGCAGAAAGTACAAAAGCACCGGCTCCGCCTGCGTTTAAGTTACCGGCAATTTGTCGCATAGGTAATCCATTTCCTCCATTGGCCTGATATAAATTTCCATCGGGCCCTATCTCCAAAGCCGCATGAGTACTGGCTGCTGCAATAGTAAGGAAAGTTTGAGTAGTTAAAATAGTAGCCGCCACTCCCGAAGTAAGATCATAATATCCAACCTGTCCTGTGTTTGTGGAATAATACAATTTTGAGTTATCGGGAGAAAAAAGTACATCGTACGGAAATTCATTCGCCAATACAGAAGAGATATGAAGAGGATTGGAAATAACTCCGGTAGTATTATCAAAATCATACACTGAAACTTCCTTATCGCTATTCCCACCGGTAGAGTTAGGATGAACTTGCGCAAAGCGTTTACTGTCCCATGAAAAGGCCAATCCGCCACGTTCTTCGTTAGCCACATTAAGCATAGGTGCAACCGCTGAAACAACCGGTACAGTATTTAATCCAGCACAGGTTAATAAATAAGAATTGAAATTATTAGATCCTGATTCATAAACTGTGATCCAAACATCTATCCCATTGGCATGACGGGTTGCGGCAACACCTTCCATTGTTCTGTATGCACCTAAACGATTAGCTCCGAGAGGAGCTATATTGGTTCCGGTTTGATCAAAAACAAAATAATTAAATCCTACAGTAGCGCCCTGGTTGGCGTCATCTGTTGTAAATATGTAATATTTATTGGGAGTCAATGGATGTCGGACAGTAATTACACCCTGACAAGCGCTACCGTTAAACCCTGTTAATCCACCCTCATTTCCCGTTAACAATCCCGTATATTTCAGCGCACCAGTTGCGTCCCATAATTTTCTTCCGTTAGCAAAAAACAACAAATTACCATTGTCATCACTAATGGCAGTAGATCCTTCATATGTTGTTACAGCATTGGTACCCACCGTACCTTGAGTAGTAAGGGCGGGAGCGAGCGCACCCGGCAATACAGGAGCCCATTTATAAGTTTGACCCGTCCATCCGTTTCCGGCGGCGAAAAACCAATTGTTATGAGCAGGATAAGTCCAGGGTTGATTAGCAGAGACAGCTACACAGGTTTGCGCATTCGAATGAAATGCAAATAGAAATAATAAACCTAGTAGTAATAAACTTTTAAAATTATTCATAGCCGCAGTAATTTGTATGATTCCCTCCCAATCATTGCGCTTTCTGAGCACTACAAAAATTGAATAAAACCGACTGCTATGTAATTTCTAAACCAGCCGAATGGCCAGTTGATAATGTGAGCGTTAGCAGTAGGTTATTGTTCAACAGTAGCGATATAAAAAACAACAACAAACCTAAGGTAAGGCACATTTATGAGAATTAAAAATTAAAATGCTAATTCATCTGCTTTTTTCATCAATTAATCGAGCAAATAAGGCTATTCACTTACAATCCTCATTTATTTTAAGGTGAAAACAACGGCAGCATTTTCATTGGAAGAAGCGGGATCAACAACGTCGGATTTTTCATAATGGCTGTACCACAAAACCGAAGCAACCGCAACCACAACCGTAATAAAGTTTTTCAAGGATTTAGGGAAACGGTCTGACATCCATAAACCATAAAAACCAAGGGGGAAGAATATAAGCAGCAATAAAGCCACTCTCCGTTTATTGTTGTACCAAATCATATGTAAAGAAGTTTAAAAAGAAAAAGCAACACGAAAGATCGTGCCGCTTTTTCAAAAGGATTAGTTATTTACTCCTTCACAAATTTCTGTACTACACTCGCATCGGAATTTACCAGAAAATACAATCCGTCAGCATAAGAGGATACATCCAAAACCGTATTTCCATTAAGCTGCATCACTTCAACCACTCTGCCCATATAATCAATAATGGTGAATTGATCCTGAAGATTTGAATTGATCACCAAATGATCATTGGCCGGATTAGGATAAACATTTAAAATGGCGTGCACTTTTACTTCAGCACTTCCGGTAGTAATATTATTTTCAATTTTATTGATATAGGCCAAAGCACCTGTTAATCCTGCATTGTAATAAGTACAGACTTCATTACCCACATAATTTTCAATGTTGTCTTCGTAATTGGCTTTGCCTGTGCTGCCCGACCATTGTGTACATTTCTTCTGCAATCCGCCTACCATGGCTCCATTTAAAGGATATTTAAAAGGTACCGATCCGGGACTAGAACTTTCAGAGGTAAACTTATCCCAAGGATTTTGAGCGGTAGTATATCCAAAAGATGCTGCATGTTGAGGAGATTTTGGAGAACCTCCTCCTAATTTGTTGTAACCGATCACAAAGGAGAAATTCGCCGGAGCATCTGATGCAGGAACCGCAGTATGAGTTCCTAAAATATAATTGATGTTTGTTTTGGCAAAAGTATAAGCTGTAGCATCATTGGAAATCTGATGATACAAAGCCGCCAACATTGCTTCGTTGGCGGCATAAACTAAACTCCCCCAATTGTCATAATGATAATAACCACAAGTTCCCATTGCACTTTTTACCTTGGTAACTTCTGCAGAAACTTTATTTAAATAACCGGTAGCTGTTGACCCACTCGTTAATTTATACAACTGTAAATAACCCAGATAGGAAACATTGCCATAGTACAATGGATCTCCCGTATTGAAACCGGTAGCATAACTTTGCGCTTCGGTTAAATAAGAAGCAACGGTTTTATTTCCTCCTCTGTAAATTAAAGCAGCAGCCAAACCCATTTCATCTTTATAATCGGAAAAACTATAAAAGTCACTTGGATTGGCATTTGAAGTTGCCGGACTGATTTTACCTACATTGTAATATTCAATAGCTTTCGCCAAACACTGATCGGCATAAGTTCCATCATATGTTCGGTAAACTATCGACATTAAGGCCAGGGCCGACGCAGCATTTCCACACGCATTGGAGTAACCCGAAGTAGTGGAAAAAACAGGGCGGGTAGCTGATCCTGAATATAATTTTTCAGAAGACCCGCTTACCGGTTCCGAAAAACTGTCGTGATCCTCTGCTCCACCCACTTGCCAATACACCGTTCCGCTCTGAACACTTTTTATTAAATAATCTGTTTCAATTTTTACTTCATCTAAAATATCGGGGATTCCATTCGGACTTCCGGCAGAGCTTGCAGGAGAATAATCATCAGGATAGGCTTCGGGAAAAGCCTCATAAGCGGTAAGATACATGATGGCTGCGTAAGGCCCGGTGTGGTGAAATTTAATGTAATCACCGCAATCGTGCCATCCGCCGCTTAAGTCTTTTCCAACGGCAGCTCCATCCTGTGTATGGCAGGCGCCGTGCATCCATGAGCCCGTATTTCCACATCTTTGTGCACCTAAAAATCTGGTAGATAATTTTTGTGCTGCAGCATAGTCGTGTGTTTGAGCACTCAAAGTGCTAAGTGATCCTCCAATGACGCAAACTGTTAATAGTAATTTTTTCATGGTTAATTTAAGTTTTTGGTTTTAAGTAGTGAAAAGGTAGAGCAGAAATAAAAACATTGCTTCACATATTCCATTTATGACTTTACATTTTCTTAATCTATTTATTTTCAATTGATTAAAATTTATTTTTACGCATAAGACTCAACTTCACTTTTTATAGCCAAGAGCTTCTCATTTTCAATTTTCGCTTATTAATACGCTGACTTTTTACGGGAAATCCTCCATGAATTATCCCGATTTTTTCTATCGCTTATAAAATTTAAATACTTTCTTGAGGAATCAACTTCAAAAACTTACATTTGCCACGCTCCAAATAAAGTTTAAAAATATCTAGACATGAAAGATCCTAAAGCAAACAAACTACTTGACGACTTAATTAAAAGTACCGATAAGAGTTTTGATGTTGCAGCCGTTGCAGCAAAATTGACAGAAATCAGAACGTATGCTCTTGCTGAAGCAGATCCTTTAGCAACAAAGTTATTACGCCTGTCGAGAGAATACATCGAACAAAACGGAAACTTTGAACTGGAGTTTGAAGGTCCGGAAGAAGGAGAAAACAGATTTCACTACTTCATTGAATTGTTAAAAGGATCCGACAATAAATACAACAGAGAAGAAATGGTTGACATCAGAGTATTGCTGACCAACAAATAGTTTCTCACTGCTAAAAAGCAAAAAAGCCATCAGTCGGTTGACTGATGGCTTTTTTAATATAAACTAACAAGGATTACTCAAAAGAAAAAAGCTTGTTCTGCTGCAAATTTGATTTTTGTTTCAAAGTCACTAAAGGGGGGTATAGTATTAACTTTGATTACTACTAACTAACTTTTGTAAAAGAACTACGCAATTTTTACTACTACTATTTCTTGCAGCAGAACAAGCATACTCAAAGCTACATCCCGAACTGTCTTTTTACAATAAAAAGCCTCGTACAAAACACCTCCAAACCTGTATTTTTACAACTGCCAAATTACGTAGTAAAAAATTAACTACCTGATTTTTAATTTATTACTTCTTTAATAGAAAATATGTCTTTCAGGGAGGAGAAAAAGAAAAGCCATCGGGAATGATGGCTTTCGTATTTTAAGAAAAGGATTGTTCGATTTAAAATGCTTACTCTGTTGTAGAATTGATTTTTTGTTTCAAAGTCACTAAAGGGGGGTATAGTATTAACTTTGATTACTACTAACTAACTTTTGTAAAAGAACTACGCAATTTTTACTACTACTACTATTTCTAGCAACAAAGTAAGCATAGTCAAATATAGGTGCGTGATATCCCGATTACAATTAAAGTGCCTGTACAAAACACATCCGGCAAAGTGTTTTTTTAACTGACACTCTACGTAATAAATTTGCTAAATACTGTTTTTCAGGTGATTAATGAAAAGGACAGGAAAACAAAAAGCCACTTGTCCGCCGACAAATGGCTTTTTTATATTTTATTTTATTCTCTTGTTAGTAGAAAAAACTTGCTTTGTTGAAGATTGAAAAATTTCAAAGTCACTATAGGGGGTATAATTTAACTTTGATACTACTAACTAACTTGTAAAGAACTACGCAATTTTTACACTACTACTATTATCTTTCAACAAAGCAAGTATGGTTCAAATATACGAAAAATAGGACCCTTGTCAAGTTTTTTTATTAATTAAGTTAAAAAAAGCCGGGGAAAAAGCCGGTTTTTTGTTCTGAAATGTACGGTGAAAATTAAGTGCTGACATTTCACGTATTCAATTTATTAAACATTGAAAATCAATTGTTTAATAAATTTTTAATAGATCACACTCACATGTCCCATTCGTTCTTTTACTGTTGTTTTTCCGGTGGGTAAATTTATTCCGTATTTCACCTTCCATACATATACATCCTGCTGAACTTCCTTGCCGTGATATTTACCATCCCATCCCGCCTGAACATTTTTGGAGTTGTAAATCTCTTCTCCCCAGCGATCAAAAATCAGTAATTCAAAATCTTCAATGTGCTCACCCACTACATAAAATACTTCATTGCTATTGTCTCCATTGGGAGTGAATGAATTAGGAACAAAAAAAGTAGTAGTGCAATAATCCACCAGAGTCACCTCATCACTTACAGCACATATCCCTAAATTCATAATGACACTATAGGTTCCGCCTTCCTTCACCTGAATATCTCTGGTTGTTTCATTGGTGTTCCACAAATAAGAATAAGTATTTCCATCTTTCACGAAAGCTGAGAGCGTGACGGAAGCATCGTCTTCAAAACAATAATTGGACAGAACGGGATTCAAAGTATCATTTAAAATTCCCTGAGGCAAAACAACACTTTGCACAAAAACTTTATCGGTATCCGAACAATTTCCATTACTTACTATTACCTGATACGATCCCGTTTGAGCGACGTCTTTTGTTTGTAAACCATTGGTGTTGTTCCATGAATAAGAAATTCCAAGCCCCGTATTTCCTGCATCTAAAGTCAATGTTTCTCCTTCACAAATTACAGTACTGTCGGCCCCACCCAACAAATCCACAACAGGTTTCGTGCGAAAATTAGCCTGTAATGTATCTTTCCCTTTACAAGAATTAATATCCGTTACTGTAAGCGAATAAGTTCCTGTTTGATTAATGCTCAAAGATGTTTGTGTACTGTTGTCACTCCATAAATAAGTCCAGCCGGGATTTGCATTCTGAGCACTTAAAACAACTGCGTTGGCCGAACAGGTGTCTATATCTTTTCCAAGATTCACTAAAGGATTGGAAAGAGATACGACTGTTGCCGTATCTCTCGCTTTGCACCCGTTAGCATCACTCACCAGCACATTGTAAGTACCGGCACCCTTTGTTATCGTTCTGCTATTTTCACCTGTCGACCATTGGTAAGAAGAAAATCCAGCTCCTGCATCCAGCGTTGCTGTTGCTGCCGGACAAATATTTTTATCTGCTCCTAAACTAACCACAGGAGCTACGTACCTACTCAAAGTCATTGAATCACTGCCTTTACAACCATTGCCATCATCCACCACCACACCGTATATTCCGGCAGTTGTTGCTTTTATAGATTGTGTCGTTGCGTTGGTATTCCATAAGATGGTGTAATTCACCGCATCATAACCGCAATTCAATGTTAAGGTATCTCCCACACAAATGGTTTTGTTAGTGAGATTAATAGTCAAACTGCTGTTCACAATCACATACACACTGTCGGCAATTTTACATCCTTTACTATCTGTACTTGTCACCTTATAATTCCCCTGATTCATTGCATTGAAAGTTGCTGCAGTGCCGTTACCCGCACCACTCCATAAATAAGTATATCCGGGGGTGCCCCCACTATAAGTTGGAGAAAGCACAAGGCTTTTTCCCGGACAAATAGCCAAAGTATCATTTCCAAAATTGACAACAGGCGACGGAAGGAAACTAACATTTATAGTGTCTTTGGCCGAACAGCCTAAACTATTAGTAATACTTACGATATACTGCCCTACAGCATTTACTGTTTTTGTTGCTGCACTTCCTCCGCCCGTCCAGGCATAAGAACTATAACCTGCACCTGCATTTAAGGTGACGTTCGCTCCCGTACAAACGGCAGTATCATTTCCCAAATGAACGCTCGCATTCACAACAGTCACCACCGCAGAGCCCGTCCCTAAAGTATCGCAGGTTAAATTCCACACAGAATCCACTTTATAAGTCCCCGAATTTTTTGCGTAAAAAGTATAAGAATTGGCATTGATATTATTGACTGTCCATTTAGTAGCGCCATTGCTCAGCTTGATTTTAAAAGGTTTTGTTCCTGTTAAGGCAACAGAAATTAAAGTACTGTCTCCCGAACAAATTGAATCACTTCCTGAAATCACTGCTTTCGGTTTAACGCAAGTATTGTTGCAATTGAAAGGAACATAAACCGTATCTGTTAAGCTGCATTGCGGATTGGCAGTATTGGTAGCCACCACGGTATAAGTAGTTGGTGTCATTCCCGAAACATTCGCCGGAGTTCCTGTAACAGCTCCCGGATTCCATAAATAAGTGTAAGTCCCGGGAGTGTAAGGACAGGTCACTGTATAATCAAAAGCCAGATAATTGTTGTATTGTGTAGCGGTTTTGATAGGAATAGTTTGATTTAAAACCTTCACCCCTAAAGGGTTTTTGATATACACTTCAATGGGTGCATTTTGCTCATTGTACCCAGCCGGTCCCGAACAGGATCCGGAGGAAGGCTGTACCTCCACTTCAAATTTGATATGCTCGCCGCTGCACATTTTAAAAGTTGCTTTGGTGGGCGCAGGATAAGCATTCACCAACACATCTTTTCTCAAACGCAAAGCCGATCCATTGGAAGGAGTAATTATTACAAAAACATCTCTTTCCCAAGCGGCATAAGGGGTATCGAAATAAACACTCCATTCACATTCGCAATCGTCCTGCTCCAGTTTTGTTTTTAAAACCGCATCACAAATCGTCATGCTTTGAATAAACGCCGTTAATTTTTCATTCATTGGCGTAGTGAATTTCACTTCTGCCGATAATTTGAATTTACAGTTTACGGTGACATTGTCCTGAATAGTAATATTGTAAACACCATCGGGAAGATTATTGATAGAAGTCACAGCTGTCGTTCCTGTTTGCGATCCGCTGAATTCATCACTGGCGTAAGTAATTGTGTAATTAACTGAACCTGCAATATTGAGATTAATTTTTCCACCGTGCATGTTCTGACAAGGAGTATTAACAGTAGTGGCTGTAGCTACAATGGCACAAGCATTACAATTTTGAACCACCAGTGTTTTCGGACAACAAGCAGGAGCACAACCTCCTAAATCGGTGTTGCAAACATTTACCGTATAAACAAAATTCCCAAGTGCCGCCGGGGTCACCACAATTTGCTTTGTAGTCAATCCCGCTGCAATTCCGTCTTTGAACCAAGTATAAGTCATATTTGCTCCGTCGCCGCCATCAATCATTGCTTCTAAAACTACCGACTGGCCTTTACAAACCGTGTCATTCCCACTCACATTTTCAATGTGCGACGCAGGGGCCAGTTTCCCAATGCACTGACGATAACCGTTGTTGTACGCAGGTAAACCATCATTGAAAATCGTTGACATCAATGGATTTTCCTTCGGCAATCCTAAAATGATTTCGTCTATTACCGGACCTAATTTTTTAAACTGAACGGCTACTCCACCGGCCTGAGCATTAAAAACATTTTGAACATTTTGTGTGATGGTAGCTTTTTGCGCCACAGTCAATTCACCATAAAAAGGAAAGATGGTAGTGAGGTACTGGTTCACATCGGCCCAGGTGATGTTGGCATTGTAATATCCGTAATTCACGTGATTCTGACTAGGTCCGGGAATTGAAGTAACAAAGGGATTGGTGTACTGATAATAGCTCGTAGTATTTTGCTCCAGCACATTCATCGCCCAGCCCACCACTTCAGGATACACACCGGAAGTCGCAGCTAAATTCCAATTGCCAGAAGCTTTAGCGGCAGTCCTTCCGGCGGTAGTGTATAAATTATATCCTTGGCCATCAGCAGCAAATTGAGATCCATCTAACTGTTGTTGCAAGCCTCCGGCCCAACTGTTCCATCCGCAAGCCATTAATTTTTCATACGCATTGGGATCGGTAGTAGGATAAGTAATAATCGGCCAGATGTCAATCCCCCATGCATAATCAATCAAGGAGTGATTTAAAATATTTCTGTAGGCCAGACCCAAACAACCTATTTCAAAATTATCGCCGCCAATGTTTTGGGTAAACTCTCCTTTTTTAAATCGCCATGGCCAGGTTTGGTTCAAATCGCCACACCAGGCGTTGCCTTCTTCCATTTGAAAACAACCGTCTAATACCGTGATCCACTCGCTGCACTTTACAGCATAATCTCCGGGATTGTTGTGCCAGGGCTTTTGTCCCGCAGGCCACTGTGCATTACAGTCGCAAGCCATCCCTGTTTCATGCGCAGTGATAGCCATCCAATAAGAAATCTTGGGATGATCAACTCTTTGAATGATGTTACGGTTGTAATTCCAGGCATGTGCTATGCCGATGGCCCAGGTGGGACGGTTACTGGGAATACTGATTGGCATTGGCCTTTCTTCACTCATCCCATCAACACCGCCTTGTGGTAATTGAATTTCACCTGCAGGATAAGCCGTTTTAATTAAACAGGAACGATCAAAAAAACCATAGGTAGGATATTCGGGACAATCAAATAAAACAGGGCCCTGAGCCTTAAAGGTGAAAGGTAAAATAGTAATACAAAAAATCAGTAATAATCTTTTCATAGCAGTTACTCAGTTGTAGGGATTATGAATATACATCCTACAACAATCTCGATCAATAAACGGAAATGCATGTCAGGGTTTTGTCAGTGCTACGTAGCCCGAATACATTAGGTTTTAGGAAAAGGTCCGGGAAAGGGGGGCGAACTACAACTGCCTCAAATATTCATTCACAGTGATCTCTTCAGGGATCAGGAATTTTTCACGCAATCTCGACTTGCGTTTATCCAAAGCGTTGATGGAAATATTGAGCAGATTACAAATGTCTTTATTGCTTTTTCCCATGCGGATATAAGTACACATCAATAAAACCGATTCCTTGATTTTAGGATCCATCTCCTTTATTTTTTCAAGAAAATGATTGTGTTCCTTATTGAAATGAATTTGGAATTCCTGCCATTTTAATTCTTCGTCGCCTTCGGAATTGTTGAGTGAATTGATCACACCTTTTATTTCCACTCTTAATGCGCGCGGATCATCCAGCTTGCTCAATAAATCATTGAGCTTATCGCTCACACTTTCCATCAATTCCCTTTTCTGACTGTAATTAAGGGCCATGAAAGAAATTTCATTTTCTTTTTCCTGCAATTCTTTTTTCAATAACTCGGCTTTGAATTCATTGCCTTGCGCCAACAATTCCGTTTCTTTTTCCTCCGTCATTTTATCGGTCACTTTTTCCAAACGGCGTTGTGAAAAACGATAAGCCATATATCCTCCGCCTAAGAGCAATAAGAAATAAATAATTTTAGCCAGCGTGGTTCTGTACCATGGCGGCAAAACCGTAAAAGCTACAGCTGTTTCATCCAGTGTAGTATAACGACAAACCACTTTCAAACGAAAAGTATAATCGCCTTCCTGCAAGTTGGAAAACTCTTTCACATGCGCATTTTCCACTTTCATCCACACTCCTTTTCCATCTTCTTCCAGCATGGCGTACCATTCCATATCGTAAAATCTTTCCAGCGGAGAATAAGAAAAGGTGAAGCGTAAGTTGTTGTCGTGAAATGGAATGACGATGCCCTTCTCGGAATTTATTTTCACTAAACTATCCGAATAAATATTCTGAATTTGTCGCAGTGAAATTTTACCATAGTATTTTTTTGGTGTGGCATTGTTGGCTACAATAAAGCCTTCGGGAGTACCGACAATGTATTCCTGTTGCGAAAATTTATCAATCAGCTCTGAGTTTCCTATCAACTCCACTTTGATGTTATTTAAAATATGAGAGGTGTCGATCACAAAACCTTTTGCACTTTTTTTCAAAACAATAGGTGTTGTATTCTGAATGGTGTAAATGAGATTGTTGTTGATTTTTCTGATGCGCTCGAAAGGCAAACCCAAAGAATTCAGCGCTTCATCTTTCACCAAAGTTCCATTCTCCACCTTATACAATCCGCCGTGCGACGACACTAAAATGGTATTGTCCACTTTAATGAGATCAATAAAATAATCTTTTTTCACACCGAATTTTGCGCAAAATTCTTCGGTAGAAACAACTTTAGAAAAATCATCGTCCACGTCCAGTTTAAAAAATCCCGATAAGCCGCTACCCACCCAGATATTTCCTTTATCGTCGAGTTCCAGATTCATTGCCGGCAAATTGTAGCCCGCAATTTCATTGGAGAAGAGCCATTCATAATCGGTGTACTGATACACATCAATTCCCGAATAAGTGCCCACTAAAAAAATATCAGGTCTTCCCGGAACAGAATGTAAACCCCAGGCTCCGCGATTGCTTTCGGGAGAAATTACGGTGGCAGTAGTGCCTGTGATCTTGTAAACATCTGAGCGGTTACCGCAAAACAAAGCGCCGTTTTGCAAATGGATATCGTATACAAAAGCTTTAACTCCAGGAATTTTTATAAATCTTTTTTCTCCTTTCAATTTCCAGTGAAGGGCATAAAACAATCCCTGAGAAGTACCGAGATACATGGTGTCTCCTACCAATAAAGAAGACAATCCCGCGCCATATAAATTAGAGGTGATGTCCACATTCGACACCGAAGAACTCAAATTCAAAATGGAAATTCCATTGTCGGTAGCCAAGCACAAATCGCCCTGTTTGTTTTGTGCAGCGCCATAAATATAATTGGTGGTGAGCTTGCTGTTGCTTTGATCAAAATGATATTTCAAATCAAACTGATCATCTAAAATATACAAACCTCCCAGCTCGGTGCACAATACTTTTTCTCCTCCTTCAACAATTACTCTCGTGATGACTTCCTTGGCTAAAAAGGCTGTTTTCTCCAATCGTTCCGCATGAAGGCCATCAAATTTATAAATGCCGTCGGTAGCATATAAATAGTACAATTTCGACGTCATTTTTTCAATGCCGCGCACTTCCAGATTTTTTATTTCTCCTTCCAGCCAAATAATATTTTCGTTTTCAAAAACACCCAAACCTCTTCCTTTTTCAAAGAGATACAACTGGTTGTTGAATTTTCCCAAATAAGAAAATTTACCACCTGTTCGCGGCTTCATCATTGTAAGGGTTTTCCCGTCGTACACAAACATGCGCTGATCGGTAACGAAATAAACTTTTCCGCCCGATTCAACGCAGTAAGTCATCCAGCCGATTTGTTTTTTCAAAGAGTCGGCAAGCAACGGCAACAATGAATGATAAGCCGATACTCCTGCTTCATCCCGAGATACATATCCTATTTCATCATTTCCTCCGACGAATATTTTTTTGTCGTAAACACACAGTGAAACCGGACTCTTCCCGTCGGGCAAAGGAATTTTTATCCATTTGTATCCGTCGTATTCCAATACTCCGTAAGCATTGGCAACATACAACAATCCTTCGCCGTCAAACACAGCGCTGGTGTTGTCTTGCCTACCGTCATATTCTTTAGTGGTATAAGTATAAATAGCTGGAGTGAAGGCAAAAGCAAGGCAGGCATTTAATAAAGCGATTACACTTAATAACTTCAACTTCATGGCAAATCTTAAATGTGTGTGTTTTGTGTCGTGTGTAAACAATATACTTAGATTGTTACAGTCAAGCAAATATAAAGGAAAATGCCATAAAATGTATCACAGAAAAAACGTGCGGATTTCTCCGCACGTTGGGTATTATTAAAGAAAAATGCCTTTATTCTTTAATCACTTTTTGCGTCATAGATGCTCCGTCTTTAAAAACAACAGAAACGAAGTAAACACCTGTATTTAGAGCACTGACATCAATATTGTTTGTTATTGCACTTTGAACTTCTCCTCCCAATACACTGTAAATTTTAATAGTGCTGATTTCCTTATTCCCTGAATTTTTAATGCCTAAAGAATTGGTCATTGGATTGGGAAAAAGCACAAGCTCATCAGATCCCTCATTTTTTTCAATACCGGTAACAGCACTAACAATTACATTATAATCCTCGGCTTCTCCATTGGCATAATCCGTAGGTGTAGTGTTATCCATCCAGCGGCAGGGAACAACAGGTGAGCTTGGATGAAAATCATCCTGGTAAGTTCTTACCCTCATCCTTAATGTTCCTGTATTTGCATCTGCCGGAACAGTGAAATTGAAACTCCTCAATGTTGTACCATATGTTCCACCACCCTGTCCCAGTTCCTCATTGGCATCATCAAAATCATGATCATTGTTGAAATCAATCCAGGCCGCAACACCATGTACCGAGCCGGCATCGTGTGTTATATTAATGGTGTAGCTGTTTCCTCGTATCAATGTAGTGGGATTTACATTGCTATAATAAATATAATGAGGAGCGGCGCATGGTGATGTGCCTGAATTATTTATCCATGTGCCAATGGAAACACTGGAAATATATTGAGACAAATCCATCTGAAATCCGGGCGTATACCGAGCCGCACAATAAGGAGAAGGATTAGTAGATTGTCCCGATACAGAGGAAATTCCAATGATTGCGGAAAATAAAAGCGTGTTAATTTTTTTCATGGTTTTTTAGTTTAGAAAGTAAGTTTATAGTTGTTACAGCTATAACAAGTTCGATTCTTGATTCTCTGGTTTGACGAGTTATTGTCAGTGCTTTTTAGAAAAAAAGGCGGGGATGTCAGTCTTTAGTCAGCGGTTTATTGCTTTATCTAAAACCTTTTAAGGATGGGATTTTATTCGAAATAGGATTGCTTCAATTTTTGAGTACAAAAATTATCGCAATGACGAATGGGACTACAACAATCTCAAAAACTCATTCAATGTTACTTCCTCCGGCACATTGAATTTCTCACGCAAGCGGGATTTACGCTTATCCAGCGCAGTGATGGAAATATTGATAAGATTACAAATGTCCTTGTTGCTTTTTCCCATGCGGATATACACGCACATGAGGAGCATGGATTCCTTGATTTTAGGATCCATTGCTTTTATTTTATCCAGATAATCGTTGTGTTCTTTATTAAAGAGAATTTGAAATTCATTCCATTTTTTCTCTTCGTCGCCTTCAGAATTATTGAGTGAATATTCCAATCCTTTTATCTCGGCACGCAGTGCACGAGGGTCATCCAGCTTGGTGAGCAGGTCATTCATCTTGTCGCTCACATGCTCCAGCAAATCTTTTTTCTGACTGTAGTTGAGCGCCATGTACGACATCTCTGTTTCTTTTTCCTGTAATTCTTTTTTGAGGATTTCCGCTTTGAATTCTTTTTCCTGAACCAATAATTCTTTTTCTTTTTCGGCTGTCATTTTTTCAGCCAGTTTTTTCATGCGGACCTGATTGAACTTATAAATCAAATATCCCCCGAATAACAACAACAGGAAATAAATAATTTTAGCGAGCGTGCTTCTGTACCAAGGCGGAAGAATAGTAAAGGTCACTGCCGTTTCGTCGAGAGTAGTATAACGGCAAACCACTTTCAAACGGAAAGTATAATCCCCTTCTTTCAAATTGGAAAACTCTTTGAAATGCGCTTTATCGATTTTTTGCCAAACACCTTCTTTTCCATCTTCCTGAAGCATGGCGTACCATTCCAAAGAATAAAATCTTTCCAGCGGAGAATAAGCAAAAGTGAAACGGAGATTATTATCGTTGAATGAAATTGCGTTTTCAATGTTTACTAAACTGTCGGAATAAATATTCTGAATTTTTCTCAGAGCAATTTTTCCATAATATTTTTTTGGCGACACATTGTTTGCAATGATGAATCCATCAGGTGTTCCAACAATATACTCTTCGGGTGAAAACTGATCAATGAGCTCCGAATTTCCAATGAGTTCAATTTTAATGTTGTTTAAAATATGCGCGCTGTCGATGACAAATCCTTTCTCCGTTTTTTTCAAAACAACGGGCATTCTTTTCTGAACGGTGTAAATTAAATCGTTGTTGATTTTTCTGATGCGCTCAAAAGCTAATCCTATAGAATTCATTTGTGCATCTTTCGCTAAAGCACCTTTTTCCACTTTATAAATTCCATCATAAGAAGAAACCAAAATTTCATTTCCGCTTTTGATCAATTCAATGAAATAATCTTTTTTTACTTTCAGTTCTTCACAAAACTCTTTGCTTTTTAAAACTTTGGAATACTCTGTATTTACTGATAGTTTGAACAATCCGGCCAACCCACTCGCTACCCATATATTTCCCTCGGTATCAAATTCAAAATTTCTTCCGGGGAAATTATATCCCTCTATTTTATTGGAAAATTTCCATTGTTTGTTTTCAAAACGATACACATCAATTCCGGAATAAGTACCAACTAAAAAAATATCTTTTCTGTTTGGAACCGAATGAAGACCCCAGGCACCACGGGCACTTTCGGGAGAAATGATTTTAACTGAAGTGCCATTTATCTGATAAACATCGGCACGATTTCCGCAAAAAAGATTTCCGTTTTGCAAATGAATATCATAAACGTAAGCCTTTACTTCCGCGATTTTTTCAAAGTGCTTTTCTCCTTTCGCCTTCCAGTGCGGCGCATAAAACAAGCCCTGAGAAGTGCCTAAATACATGGTATCTCCTACCAATAAAGAAGAATATCCTGCACCGTACAAATGAGAACTTACATCCACATTAGAAACCGACGAACTTAAATTCAACAGCGTAATTCCGTTGGCTGTTGCAAAACACAAATCGCCTTGTTTGTTTTCGGCCGCAGCGTAAATATAATTGGTGGTGAGCTTGCTGTTGCTTTGATCAAAATGATATTTCACATCAAACTGATCATCTAAAATAAATACGCCGCCCAGCTCGGTACACAACACTTTTTTCTTTCCGTCGGCAATAACATTGCTTACCACATATTTGCTCAAAAAGGCTGTTTTTTCAATGCGTTCAGCATGCATTCCATTGTATTTATATACCCCGTCGGAAGCATATAAATAATATAATTTCGAGGAAATTTTTTCTACTCCTCTGATTTCCAGATTTTCTATATCTCCTGCCCACCATTCGATATCGGTGTTTTCAAAAACACCCATTCCTCTTCCTTTTTCAAAAAGATACAACTGTCCGCCCTGATTTTCAATGCTCAAAAACTTACCCTTTGGCTTTGGTTTCATCACTGAAACTGCCGTACCATCGTAAATAAAAACATTAGCGAAATTGGCGAAATATACCTTCCCGTTGGCTTCCACACAGTGGTCCAGCCAGCCGATTTGTTTTTTCGCGCTGTCGGATAATAAATGAACCAAAGAATGATACACAGAAATTCCCGACGCATTTTTAGCAACATAACCGAATTCATCGTTACCGCCTATAAACACTTTGTTATCGGTATAACATAGGGAAACTGGACTTTTTCCATCGGGCAGCGGAATTTTTTTCCATTCATAGCCATCATATTCCAGCAAGCCATAAGCGTTGGCAACATACAATAAGCCTCCACCATCAAAAACAGCGCTGTAATTTTCCTGATGCAATTCGTATTCCGCAGTGGTATAGGTATACATAGCGGGTGTGAAAGCATAGGCTACACAGGTGTTGAGTACTATAAGCAGAGTGAGAAAACGCATCTTCATCTGTCTAATATAAATACTTTTCCTTTGTCAGACGATTAATTTGTTGAGGATATTGAGGATAGATCTTTAAAAGTTGGGAAGTGGTAAAAAGCTCAAAATCCTTAAAATCAAAGCCTGGACTCACCATACAACCCACCAGAGAATAATTATTTTTATCTCCTATGACTTCCGATCCGAAAATACTTCCCGCGGGAATGATGAGTTGCAGCTGCTGACCTTTTTCCAATTCGGGTCCCACAAAATATTCGGATAATTTTCCGTCCAAATCAATCACCGTTACTTTTAAAGGAGCGCCAAAATGATAGTACCACAACTCGTCGGCAGTGAGTCGGTGCAAATGCGAAACTTCACCGCTTTTCAATAAAAAATAAATGCTGGTAGCGATATTTCTATCCCCGTGCATTTTTTGTGCACGATAGTTTTCTTTGAAATGTCCGCCTTCGGGATGCGCCTGAAGCTGGAGTCTTTCAATCCAATATTCAGCTGCTTTCTCCATTTATTTTTTCTCTATGATCAATTGTTTTTTATTGAAATCGGCAGCAGCGTTAATCACTTTTTTGAAAGGATCAATCTGTGATTTCGGCAGATATAATTTTTTATAATACTCATGGATGGTAACGGTGTAAGTATTGCCTTCCACCACATAAGTAACTTCAAAAGCTAAAATTCTTTTTCCGTTTTCTTCCATATACACATCCATCAACAAATCCTTGATGTTTTTAACCACATAACCATCAGGCACGGTAAATTTAATAACCCTGTTGTACGCGTGTATATAGCCCAACTCAATATCGGTTTGACGTTTGGTGTCCTGATACATCTCCACTTGTTTTCCGATCACATTTCCGATATTGAAAATGTATCTGTTGCCCGCTTTCTCCAATAAAGAATTGGCCTGAACTTTTCCTGTTGCGATAAAAGGATTTTGTAAAATATCACCTCCTTTATCGGGACCGAAAGTATATTCTTTAACTTCTGCATCTTCACTCACAAACTTCAATAAATCATCCGCAAATTCATCTTTGGTTTCTTGCTTTTGCGTTTTCACCCACTGGTGATATCCCGGAGAAAAGTATCCACCTTCAGAATGAATGATATCCATATTACAAGCGGAGAAATCACCGAAATTTACTGTAATATCCAAATCGCTGAAATTTACAGTTTCATCGGGACCGCCTATAGAATCAATTCTTGCCACAGCATTTTTCAAATCGCCGAGAGAAATTACTTTAATAAACAATCCGTTGGTATAAGCATAAGAACTTGGAATTAATCCGTAGCGGTAACTCACTTCTCCCGGAGCAAGAAATTTATCGTGCTTAGGGAAATACATCAAAAATTTCTGCAGATAATGCCATGTTGGAAATTCACCGTCAAAAGGAATTTCAAATTTATTGCTGGTAATCACCGGCTGATGTTCAATTCCCGCAGCAGTGAGCGCAAAAGCAAAAACACGAATCAATCCGAAAGCCGAAGCTTCTTTATTTTTTATGATTTCGTTGACCACATGATATTTTGTTTCGGGATTGATTAAAAAGGATTTGATGTGCTCTTCAATCTTGCGGATTTTTTCTTCTTCGCTTAGGTTGGCAAGGTTTAATGCTTTAAGCATTTTGTTAACCGCCTTTACCTCTGCTTTGTATTTGGCAGGATCGCCGTGCTCATACATTCTTTTGTAGTAAAATTTAGCCGCATCATCCCATGAGTTTGCAGCAGCCTTACCGGTAGAATTATTTTTATGAAACTTGTATTCCAGTCGCTGTAAAGCTGCATCCTCCGGAGAATATTTTTCATCGGGAGCAGCGTTGATATAATCTTCCTTCACCACCATTTTAATTTTCCCGTCAACACTTGTATCCGTCACAGCATCAGGCAAACCATTGTATGATTTAGTGATAAAATCAAGATGGTCGGGATAATAAAATTCAAAAAGTAAATTCTTAACCGGATAATTTTTTTGGAAAATTTTAAAGTCGTAATTCAAATCCGTCATCATCACTTTAGTGGTATACATATATTCCACTTCGCTTCCCACTTCAACACCTTCCAAAGCGAAAATGGTGAAGGGACCGGCATTTTCGTAATTGTCGACTTTCTTAATATTCGATCTGTCGAAAACTGTAATCTTCCCGTCTTTAGAGATAGAACGCGCTTTTAAACCCAGCACCTCATCACCATAATAAGTAGAGATGTACACCTTGTTAGAAATCTCCACACCCGCATCTGTATTGAGTTTTATTTTTTTGTGAACGGTATTGAATTCATAAAAAAGTTCGCCTACATAGGCGTACTCTGTAACCAAAAAATCTTTGGTAAAAACAATGTTGAATTTACTTTCCTCTGCTGTTATTTTACTTAAAACCGGATTTTCTTCCCAGTCGTAATGCTCCATTTCATAATCCTTATGAAGCGTTACCGTTTGCGCCGACAGGTTGAATGAGGCAAAAAATACCGTCAATAAAATCAAAACATTTTTCATTGTTATTTCTTTTTTAATATTACTACTTCGCTATAAGCTTTATTTAACTCTTTGATCATGTCGTTCCAGGCCTGAAAATTTTCTTCCTGCAGATAGAGATAATCCACATATAATTCTTTGCTGAACACCACTTCATTATTCACTACTTTGTACGACATGGAGAAGCCGAAAAGATCTTTTTTATATTCAACACCGGCAGGAAGATACTCCACTTTATATCCCGTTGGAATAATTAATTTATTGATTTCCTCATCCATATATTTGTATTGATTTTCATACGGAATTCCTTTTCTTTTCTGGATGTCGAGAGTACTTCCTTTCAATTCTTTTTCCAGATTCATGTTCATGTAAATTTCATCACCAACAAATTTACAATAGTCGGGAAGCTTGAATTCATAGTTGATCACAAGGTTCGTGTCTCTGTTTTCCAATCCGATAAACTCAGCCGTATGAATATCTAATTTATTGCTTCCTTTTTCCAGCATGTCTTTCAATGCTTCGGTACGTTTTTCATTCGACTTATTGATGAGGCGATACACAAAACCCTCCAGTTTATCGTAGCCATACGATTCTATGCGACCTTTACCCACAATGGAATTATTTTCCAAACGCATCGTCACCACATCTTTTCTTCTGTTTTTTTCTTTAGCAATAATAGGCACGGTGATCACATCATATTTCCCCGGTCCGTTTTCTATCAATGCTTCTTTGCCCTGAATAAACGCTGTTGGAAAACCATAGGGCGTATACGATCCCACGCCATCCAGAAAAAGATAAGAACCATCACTTTTTTTGTAAGCCGATATCATGTGGTTGATCACGCCAATGGTTGGATCTTCATTAAAAGTATAGGGAATATCGCGACTGCCTATCCATGTTAAATGTCCCGACAAGCCTGCATATTTCAACATGGTGGTAATGATGCTTCCCATGTCCTTGCAATCGCCGTATCTTTTTTGACAAACCATGTGCGCCTGACGTGGAATATAGCCGCCCATGCCATCTTCAAAAGCCACATACTTCACATTGGTTTGCACCCAATTGAAAATCGCTCGTGCTTTGTCATCGTTTGCTTTTATGTTGGTGGTTAATGAATCCACCAGTTTTTGCAAATCATCATTGTGTTCGGTATTTACCTCATCCACCAAATCATACAACCATGTGTACAAACCATCTCTGTTGGTGAAAATTTTCTCGGTTTCACCGTTGCTGTGTTTTATTTCTGAAATGCGCAAAATGATGTGCGGCGCGTAATAGCTGATGGGCGGTGCACCCGTAACACTTTTAAACGGCGCCATATTTTTAGCAGTCCAGGTGCAAGTGATCATTCCGTTTTTTTCAGTTTGAGAAAAACGAATGTTTTCTTTTTCGGTATGAAATAAGCTGTAAGCGATTTTCACATTGGAAGGAAAGGTAACCGAAAACTCAACATTCACCGAAGGAATATAACTGTTGAAATAAAAAGTGCCGTCGATAAATCTCGGATCGCTGTAGTTGCTTCTGTATGCTAAATATCCTGCGCCACCTTGTTGTGCATTGGGGAAAATAAAAGATTTTTTCTTGTTGTCGTTGTAAAAAACCGACGGCGAATAAATGTCATTGTCCTGAAAAGCAGTCACTTTTTCTTTTTTGTATTTCCCCGGTTTTCCTTTGGGTATAAGGGTATAAGCGTTGATATCCGACAAAGTGGAAAAAGAAGAATAATGCATCGCCTGATCGCTGTATGATTTTGCATTGTCCTTGAGGTACCACATTTCCGAAACATGATCGGAATAAACCAACAAATTATCTTTATTCATTTTAATGACTATGCTTTGCTTGTCTAAGCCGTAAACTGCCGAGTGATCAGGATATTTAGCTTTTAAAGAATCGTAATTCACCGATTGTGCAAAGAGTGAAATGCTCAGCAGAGAAAATAATAACGCAACAAATACCGATCTCATTATTTTAGATGATTTTTAATCAGAACACCGTGTCGGTAATCTGCATGAATAATTAATTCTCCTTTTTTATTGTATACTTTATATTCACCATTGGCATTTCCCATGTACTGTTTTTCATCTCCGCGCAATTGTCCGTTTTCATAATAAGTAAGCTGTGCACCGTGTAACACGCCCATATAACGACTTTCTTTTTGCATCACTTTTCCGTTGATGTAATAATCAATTCCGGTTCCGTTGGAAACATCATTCACATAAACATCTTCCTCCATTACTTTTCCATCGTAAAAATATTTGGCCCAATGTCCCTGCAACATTCCTTTATCGTAACGGCAGCAAAGCGCAGGTTTTCCGTTGTCGAAGAAAAGAGTGATACTGTCGGATTTTTCATAAAGATTATAAGTCACACTGTCTTTACCGTTGGAGCTTAATCCTTTCAACAAAACAACATTTCCGTTTTCAAACCATCTTTTGTACATCAGTCTTCCTTCAGGATCGTAATCATAAGTCCATCCTTCTCTATCGTTGAAAGCATGACGCGAGTGTTTTTTTATTTTTCCGTTTTCATAATACCACAAGGTAATGCCGCTGATCTGGCCCATGTCGTTGTAATATTCTTTTATTCTTGGTGCACCCGAAGCATAATACCAAACAGTGGAATCACAAGAACGTCCGTAAGTATAATGACGCAACAAACTTATCGTTCCGTCTTCCGAATAATATTTCCAGGTACCGGTTTCATCTCCAAAAACATATTCGGCCTCTAAAGAAATTTGTCCGTTTGGATAACGGTAAATTTGTTTACCGTTTAAATAACCATTGCTGTAATTCTCTTCATTTAAAAGAGCTCCGGTGCTTTTCAATGTTTGAGTGACCTTACCGTGCAGCACGCCATACTGATAAGTTCTGTTGTACTCAATCACATTATTTTCTCCCGAATATTTAAATGATCCGTTGCCATTTTTAGTATCCAGTTTTACTCTCTCTTTATTGTCGGGACCGTAAAAATAAATGCCCTGAAAAACTTCATCTTTTATCTTTCTGGTGTAATCAATAGTACTATCGGCATTCCAATCCGTGATCATTCCCGTTGCTTTATCATTGATGTAATAATCCGTTTGCTCGGGATTTCCATTTACATAATACCAGGTCCATTCACCGGCATGTTCGCCTTCAGCGTACCAACCTTCCGACTGCACTTTTTTGTTTTCATGGTAAGAAACAAACGGACCGTTATAGGATCCATTGCTGTAGGATGTTTTACTTTTTATTTCACCGCTTTGATAGTATTCTTCATAGCTGCCATCCAATTCCCCTGTAAGCGTATAATTGCCTATTCCTGAAATTGCGCCGTTAGGGTAATAAAATTCCCAGCGACCGGTGCGCACTCCTTTAGCAATATCTCCTTTCGACTCAAGGTTTCCGTACTTATTATAATTCATCAGCGTTTTGGTTCCGGAGGCCAATTCCTTTCCATCAGCCGCAAAATATTTCCATGATTTAATAGCATCTTTCTTGTAAATAAATATGTTCAGTACTTTTCCGTCGGAAGCATAATTAATGTCCAATCCTTCTTTCTGACCTTTTTTATTGAAGTGGGTAACGCTTGCCAATTGTCCGTTGTGATGATAAGTGAGTAAGGAATCGGTGTAGTCTCCTTTATCATTAAGCGTATAATATTTTTCGCGTTTTCCGTTAGAAAAATATTCTTCCCATGTACCTGTTACAATACCGGCAACATAATTTCCTTTGGCCGAAATTTTACCGTTTTTGTGATAGGTGATACAGGATCCGTCGCGCTTGCCGCCTTTGTAATAAATCTCTCTTTCTAAAATCATTCCCGGATAATATCTTTTTTGCAAGCCCTCCAGTTTACCGTCTTTGTATTGCAATTCCGATTCCTGATTGCCCGCAACATCATACTCTTTATTCATTCCATGACGTTTGCCTTTTTTAAACTCCACAGTTTCTTTGGTAGCGCCGTTGGGATAATACGTTTTTTGCATGCCTTGCAATGAATCGTCTTTGTAAATCAACTCCGAATGCAATTGGCCATTTTTGTAGTACTCCAGATATTTTCCCTGTAAAACATCATTTTGATAAGCATAACAATCTTTCAGTTTTCCGTTGAGATGATAATTAAATACCGAGTCATTTCTTTTGCCTGCATTGTTATAATGCATGATGGTTTCCAGAGAGCCTGCAGGATAAAAGAAATACCAGGTGCCGGTTCTGTTTTCACCATCCTTTTTTCCCATGGAAGATATATTTCCTTCGTCGTACCATTTCTCTAAAACAACAGGAGATCCTTGCACAGTGATGGCGGCCTTCTGACGAATGTCGTCAAAATAATCGGCGGCAAATTTTATGAATTTATCTACTTCGGGTTTGAATTTTTTCACTCCGGCCTGTACACCCTCATGATCTAAAAACGATAAAAACTGATAAGTATAGCCGCGAATCAAACCCTGAGATTTTATTTTATTTATAAACGGAACGTAAAAATCCATCCAGAAATCATTGGTTCCTTTTTTATATTCTATGTTTTTCACCAAAACATCGGTTTGACGAACAATAGGATCATCCAGCGGCGCATCGGTTTTATAGCCTTTTTTCAAAGAAAGTTCCGATTCAATCAATTCCTCCACTTCTTTAAACAGCTTGTCTTTTTTGGCATTTTTTATAGTGATTTCATGTTTATTGCTGAAAATATTACTCAGTATAATTAAGGCCGAACTTGTTTTTCCGTTGGAGGAAGACGACAACATTAAAAAAGCTTCCAGCGAAATGGTGGCCCGCACAAAATCCCCTTTATCGGCCATCATTTGTCCGAGATAATAATGCGCATTTTTATTAAAAGGATTTTGCTGAATGAGCTTTTGCAATACCTTGATCGCCTGATCGTAGTTTTCCCACTTTTTATTGGCTACCGCCTCAAGCAAAATAAAATCTTCATTGAAAGGATATTTTTGTTTGGCCAGAGCGATCTGCTCAAACACCTCTTCATTTTTCAAACGGCTCATGCTTTCAATGAGATATTCTCTAAAAATATGATCCCACTTTGTTTCCAGGGCAATGGCATCGTTACATATTTTGATAACCACTGAATCCTTTTCCAGCTCGGTATACGATAAGGCCAGCTCCAACTGAGCCAGCGCATAGTTGGTGTCGCTTGGAGAAATTTTATTGAATTCTTCTACAGCTGTTTCATAGTTCTGATCCTGAATAGCCCCCATCCCTCCTACTATATAGGAACGGGAATCCACCCATCCCTTACTTTGCGAAAAAGAAGGAAGAATAAATAAAAAAACAAATAATGTACTTAAATAGGCCCTCATGTCATCCAGTTAATGCGTTTGCCCAAAAATAGAAATTATATCGCGGTATGAAAAATATTCAAAACCGAAGCAATATCAGCGGGAGTAGTGAATCTTCCCAAACTGATCCTGATACTTCCTTTTATTTGCTTTTCATCCAGTCCCATAGCCAGTAAAACATGCGATGGAGAAGGATCGGCCGAATTGCAGGCCGAACCCAGTGAATAAGCCAAAGAGGAAGTTTTAGTTAGTAATTCCGACGACTTTAAATGAGAATGGCGCACATTCAAAGTATTGCTTAGCGTATTTTCCAAAGGAACATTGGTTACAAAACCCAATTCAGCTAAGCCCTTCCACAATTCATTGCGCAATTCGTGCAATCGTTTTCTTTCGTTTTCAATGTCTAAAAGGGTACAAGCCTTTCCTAAAGCCACTATTCCCGGTACGTTAGCTGTTCCTGTATGCAAGGGATTTTGTAAACGCACCCTCGGCGATTTTCTTCTCAGGTAAAGTGCACCCACTCCTTTGGGACCGTAGATTTTATGTGCCGACAGAGGCAGAGCGTCAATCCGTAAAGCATTAACATTCACTTCCATTTTCCCTATCGCCTGAGTAGCATCACTGAACAAAACAGATTTTTTTGCATGTACGATTTCCGATATCTTCTGAAGATCATGAATCACTCCAGTTTCATTGTTGGCCAGCATTACCGACACCAGAGCGGTTTTAACGGTGATAGCATTTTCCAGTTCTTCTAAATCAATTTGTCCCGCTGCATTCACATTTAAATAGGTCACTTCAGCGCCTTCTTTCGCCAAAAAAGCATACACATCCAACACTGCTTTGTGCTCGGTTTTTAAGGTGACCAAATGATTTTTTTCTTTTTTAAAAAGATTGTAAATCCCTTGAATGGCACGGTTGATCGATTCAGTGGCGCCTGAAGTAAAAATGATTTCGCCGGGCTCGGCACCAATTAAATCGGCCACTTGTTTTCTGGCGGTTTCCACAGCATCTTTGGCCACCCAGCCATAGCGGTGCGTGCTGCTTGCCGCATTGCCAAACTCCTCGGTAAAATACGGAAGCATGGCCTCCAGCACTTTAGGGTCGAGGGGGGTGGTAGAATTATAGTCTAAATAGATTGTCTTCGCCATGATTCACACAAATTTAGTTATTTTTGCCACATGGCTTTATACACCAATAACCTTACACAATACGAACGCTGGCTCACCCGCGAAGTAAACATAGGATCCGTTCCGCTGGGAGGGAAAAATCCAATCAGAATTCAATCCATGACTACCACCGATACCATGGATACCCTCGCCACTGTTGAGCAAACCATACGCATGGTAGAAGCCGGTTGCGAATATGTACGCATCACCGCTCCAAGTTTAAAAGAAGCGGAAAACCTCGCCAACATTAAAAAAGAATTGAAAGCCAGAGGTTATGATGTTCCTTTGATTGCTGACATACATTACACGCCCAACGCAGCTGAACTGGCGGCACGCATAGTAGAGAAAGTGCGCGTGAACCCGGGAAATTATGCCGACAAAAAGAAATTTGAAAACATTGAATACACGGATGATGCCTACAACAAAGAGCTGGAGCGCATCCGCCAGAAATTTACGCCGCTTGTAAAAATCTGTAAAGAGTATGGAACTGCGATGCGCATTGGCACCAACCATGGTTCTTTATCTGATAGAATTATGAGCAGGTACGGCGACAGTCCGCTGGGAATGGTGGAATCGGCCATGGAATTTTTACGCATCTGCGAAGATTTAAAATACCACAACATTGTTTTGTCGATGAAAGCCAGCAATACGCAAATCATGGTGCAGGCTTACCGCTTGCTGGTGGCTACAATGAAGGAGAACAACATGAATTACCCTTTGCACCTCGGCGTTACCGAAGCAGGTGATGGTGAAGACGGACGTATTAAATCAGCTGTTGGAATTGGAACTTTGCTGGAAGACGGACTCGGCGATACCATCCGCGTTTCCCTCACCGAAGATCCTGAATTTGAAGCTCCTGTTGCCAAAGCTCTGGCCGACAGATATACCGGAAGAGCAAAACATCAGCCGATTGCTCCTATAAAATCTTACCACATCAATCCTTTTGAATACAACAGAAGAGCTTCTGCTGAAATAAATAACATCGGCGGAAAATCTGTTCCGGTGGTGATTGCGGATTTATCGGAATTGAAAGAAATCAAACCCGCCAATTTATTTGCTGTGGGTTATACTTACTCTGTACCTACTGATAAATGGACGATTGGCGATATGGCCTGCGATTATATTTTCGTTGGCGACAATGAAATAAATTTTGAAATTCCCGGAACGTTAGGAATCATTCAAAATGAAAAAAGTGTACAGAAAAAAGACAGGCATTATTCTATTTCTGATTCAGGAAATCCGGATTTTTTAATAGTCAACGCAAAAAACATTACACAGATTTCTGCTTTGAAAAATTCTGTGTTGGTGCTGGAAACCGACAACCTTCATGGCTTAGCAGAACAACGCGCTTTCATGAATGAACTTTTGGAACAAAAAATTTCTTTGCCTGTCATCATCAAAAGATCTTACGCTAATTTATCTCCCGAAAATTTTCAATTGCACAGCGCAACGGATTTTGGGGGATTATTTTTAGATGGATTGGGCGATGGTGTTTGGATAAAAGCCGATAAAATAAGTTTGTCGCAAAGCAACTCACAAGCCTTCGGTATTCTTCAAGCCACAAGAACACGTATTTCAAAAACCGAATATATTTCCTGTCCGTCCTGCGGAAGAACTTTGTTTGATTTACAGGAAACCACTGCTAAAATTCGCGCAGTGACGCACCATTTAAAGGGCGTGAAAATCGGGATCATGGGCTGTATCGTAAACGGTCCGGGTGAAATGGCCGATGCCGATTACGGCTACGTTGGCTCAGGCGTTGGAAAAATTACTTTATACAAAGGAAAAGAAGTGGTGAAAAAATCTATTGCGGCTGAATTAGCGGTTGATGCACTAATTAATCTCATCAAAGAAAATGGTGACTGGGTGGAGAAAGTCTCGTAAAAAGTTCAATGGGATAGGTCCTTCCTTCGTCAGGATGACATTACCGAACCATTCTTGACTTTTTACACAAAGGATGAGTATGTCATCCTGACGAAGGAAGGACCTATCGCCCTCTACTTCACAAAATCAATAATAAGCGAACTTCTGGAATAAAGACCTTCCGCACGATTCCTACATCTCGACACATAGCCCCTTTCCTCCAAAATTTCATTCTCCATTAATTTTCCCTGCTCAATGTAATGTTCTATCAATTCTGCTTTGAAACCTGCATTTTCACCCGTTTTTGAAAGACTTTGATAATCCCATAAAATCTTGTGATCATCAGCTCCTGCACCAGTACCGTTCGGACGAACGTGTTCAATGTACAAGGGATCCGGATTAAAACCATCGGGAACTGCAATGCGAAAAATAGCTCCGCTTTTCATGAAAGGATACGCCAGTTCCAGCGCCAATTGAGTTTGCTCTTGCGTAAGATGTTCAAAAACATGTTCAGCCAACAAATTATCTATACTGCAATCTTTAAAAAAATAAGTCCAGTCCGCTTTTTTCAAAATATCAAAATGCGGAAGATCAGTACCTATCCATCCTTCAAAATCAGTAAGGCCCGAACCAACAACAATTTTAATAGCTCCTTTGTTTTTTGCGGCAAGAATCTGCCTTCTGATTTTCCATCTTCCTGTTACTATCCAACGGTATCGCCTCAACTGGGTGATGAAATTCATTTTCCTGACTTATATAAGCAATAAATGTAAAAGAAATAAAACGTTTTGTGATAAGCAACTTGTTCTCTAATTTCACCAATACAAATGAATAAAATATCCAAACGGCCGATAGTCATTTTTTCAGTGTTGCTTTCCTACATTCTTTTACAAAGTTTATGGTGGCTGAACAATACATGGAACCTCTATAAAGAAGTGTATCAGGGAAAAGAACTGGAAAGAAAATTCTGGATGCTCTTTGGTGAAGGGTCGGTTTTTATTGCGCTGTTGTTCTTCGGGTTTTTCATCACGTACCGAGCCTTTAAAAAAGAAATGGCAGTAAGCAATCAGCAAAGAAATTTCCTGATGGCGATAACACATGAATTAAAAACTCCTATCGCCTCTATTAAACTTTTGTGGCAAACAATTGCATCGCGAAAGCTGGAACCGGAACAGGTGAAAGACCTTTCGGGCAAAGGCGTGGAGAATGCCGATCGACTCAATCAAATGGTGGAAAATATTTTGCTCGCCACTAAAATCGACGAACAACTTTTTATCCTTCAGAAGGAAAAAATTTCCCTCAAAAAAATTATTGCAGATGCTCTTCAACGAAATCAAAACGGCTTTTTGAAAAATCATAAATTTTCTTTCCTTCATAGCACCAGCGATGATTTCACGATGACAGGCGATGAAATGGGCTTGTCCTCCATCATTATCAATTTACTGGAAAACGCTGCAAAATATTCGGAGTCCGGAAGTGAAATTTGTATTGATTTGAAAAGCAACGCAAATACAATTTCCTTAACCATTTCTGATGAAGGAGAAGGGATTCCCGACGAGGAGAAAAAAAATATTTTTCAAAAATTTTACCGGGTTGGGAATGAAAATACCCGAAAAAACAAGGGCACGGGTTTAGGATTGTTTATTGTTAAAAACCTGGTGGAATTGCACAATGGCAGCATTGAAGTGCGTGATAATTCTCCCAAAGGTGCTATATTTACGATTCAATTTCCGATACAATTAAACTAAAATATATGTCTAAAAAAGTTGCTCTTATTATCATGGATGGCTGGGGAAAAGGTGATCACTCTAAGTCGGACGCTATCTTCAATGCGAATACTCCTTTCGTTGATTCTCTCTATAAAAATTATCCAAACTCTGAACTCATCACCAGCGGTGAAGAAGTTGGTTTGCCCGAGGGACAAATGGGAAACTCAGAAGTTGGGCACTTAAATATTGGCGCCGGACGAGTAGTTTATCAGGATTTGGTGAAAATAAATGTTGCCGTGCGCGACAAATCATTTTTCTCGCATCCTGTGTTGAAAGCGGCTTTCAAAGAAGCCAAAGACAAAAATAAAGCAGTACACTTTTTAGGATTACTTTCTGAAGGCTGTGTACATTCTTCTCAAAAACATTTGTACGCCTTGTGCGATATGGCCACCACCGAAGGGGTGAAAGATGTGTTTATTCATGGCTTTACCGACGGACGGGATGTGGATCCTAAAAGCGGATTGGGTTATGTAACTGAATTGCAGGCTTACATCAAAAATACAACAGCAAAAATCGCTTCTCTTTGCGGAAGATATTATGCGATGGATCGTGACAAACGTTGGGATCGCGTAAAACTGGCTTACGATTTATTAGTGCACGGAACAGGTGAACATTTCGCTGATCCTGTTGAAGCAATGAAAGCTTCTTATGCAAAAAACGAAACGGATGAATTCGTTAAACCGTCTATCATTACTGATGCTGCAGGAAAACCTATTTCAACCATCAAAGAAGGTGATGTTGTAATTTGTTTCAACTTCCGTACCGACCGTTGTCGTGAAATCACGCAGGCTTTAAGCCAGCAGGACTTCCACGAACAAAACATGTTCAAAATGAATTTGTACTATGTCACCATGGCGCGTTACGACGAGTCGTTCAAAGGTGTTCATGTGATTTACGAAAAAGACAACCTCACCATGACTATGGGAGAAGCTTTGGAGAAAGGCGGTAAAAAACAAATTCGCGCTGCCGAAACAGAAAAATATCCACATGTTACTTTCTTCTTCTCCGGCGGAAGAGAAGAGCCTTTTAAAGGTGAAGTGCGCATCATGGCATCTTCTCCGAAGGTGGCTACTTACGATTTACAACCTGAAATGAGCGCTCAGGAATTGACTGATAAAGTTTGTGCCGAATTGAATAAAGGCGAAGCTGATTTCCTTTGCCTCAACTTCGCTAACCCTGATATGGTAGGCCACACCGGAGTTTACGATGCTGTTGTAAAAGCAGTTGAAACTGTTGACTCTTGTGTAAAACAAATAGTGGAATGTGGTTCTGCAAAAGGTTTTTCTTTCATCATCATCGCCGATCACGGTAACGCTGATTATGTGATCAATCCTGATGGTTCGCCGAATACTGCTCACACTACTAATCCTGTTCCTTGCTTCTTAATTGATAAGGATTACAAGAAAATTAAAAACGGAAAATTAGGGGATATCGCTCCTACTATTTTAAAGATGATGGAAGTGGAGATTCCGAAGGATATGACGGGGGAAGTGTTGGTGTGATTAACATAGGAGATCGTAAAGGAGATATTTATAAATAAGATTAAATTTTTTGCAATCATTGTTTTATTAACCTTGGTTGTTTTTGGCTGTGGAGGTTGGAGTGAAGATGAGAAAAAGAAATTTCAAACTAAATGTGAAGAAAGTTCTAGTTTTTTTGAATTTGAGTCCATTGATTTTTATGGATTTAATAAAAATGAAATAGATACCATTAAAATATTAGAATTAGGTCCGACCGTTACAAATGATACTATTAAAATTTACACGGATTCCTTACAACAAAACACTTACAACATCTCTCCTTCAATAAAGTTAAAAGTTGGTTACACTTACCATTTTTATATAGGTTCTTTAAAATATATCGTTAGCGATTTACATATGGGAATGCATCCTACTTTTACAATGTTTAATGAAAATTATGAATGTATTTTTACTTGTAAAGTACATGGAGTTGAACAGATTGGTTCAATAAGTATTTGCAAAGAATGTAATAGCAATTAAATCCTGCACCTCGCCAAGTTTAGCGAAGCGTAACTTGGTGATTTCACAAGCCTGCTTAGAAGTTTTCAACTTCTTTCCTCGAAGAGGAGCATACAGAATAATCTTAATTTTTTCCTTCGGAAAAAGGAAGTTGAAAACTTCCAAGTAGATAAGTTATTTCGCAAAGTTACGCTTCGCTAAACTTCACGAAGCAATGAAAATTCTTAAATTTACTTCATGTCCGACATCCGCAATTTTCATAAAATCTCCGAATCCCTTGCCTGCTCGGGTCAACCAACAGAATCCCAACTTCAAAAAATAGCAGGCGAAAAATTTTCTGTCATTATTAATCTCGGATTAAATGATCCCGATTATTCTCTTCCAAATGAAAAATCTTCTGTCGAAAATTTAAATATCAAATATTTTCATATTCCTGTTTTGTTTG
Source organism: Flavobacteriales bacterium (assembly GCA_023251095.1). Lineage (GTDB taxonomy): Bacteria > Bacteroidota > Bacteroidia > Flavobacteriales_C > JAHEZL01. The sequence goes on along the minus strand of JAHEZL010000015.1, from coordinate 75,541 downwards.
ATAATCCAACGATTCAGGACCTCACTCTCTTTTTTGAAAAAATGAAAGAGAGCGAAAATAAAAAAGTTTTAGTGCACTGCGCAGCCAATTATCGTGCTTCTGTTTTTGTGGCGCTCTATTTATTTTCCATCCAAAAATTAGAAGAAAGTGAAATAGAAAATTTCATCACCAACATCTGGATGCCTGATCACAACTGGCAAATGTTTATTGACGAAGCAATAGAGTTCATCAAAAGTAATTTTCCTTACTTTTGATTTTCAAATTTTAGTTACAATATGATTCAAATTCAAGGTTTCGCTTTCAATCCTTTTTACGAAAACACCTACATTCTTTTTGATGAAACAAAAGAATGCGTCATCATCGATCCGGGGTGCTATACCAGTAGTGAAGAAAAAACGCTCCTCAAATTTATCAGCGATAACAACTTAAAACCGGTGCATTTATTGAACACACATTGCCATATTGATCATATCTTGGGCAACGGAATGATAGCCGATAAATTCAAATTGAAACTGGAAGCCAATAAGCTGGAAAAGCCCATTTTAGAAGGCTCTCCGCTATGGGGAAAACAATACGGCATCAACTGTAATCCTTCTCCTGAAATTGCAGTTTTTCTGGAAGAAGGCGACGTGATCACTTTTGGAAAATCGGAACTCGACATACTTTTTGTTCCGGGACACGCACCCGGTCATCTCGCTTTTGTGAGTCATGAAGATGGCTTTGTCATTGGCGGCGACGTGCTTTTTCAAATGAGCGTAGGAAGAACCGATTTACCTTTTGGCGACATGAATATTCTGGTAAAAAGCATCAAAGAAAAATTATTCACTTTGCCCGACGGCTACGAAGTATTTCCCGGACACGGCGATTCAACAAATATTGGTTTCGAAAAAAAGAACAATCCATTCGTCAAATAACGACACACATGAAAACAAAAAAATCAGCAGCAGCATTTAAAAAAGCAAAAACATTTTTTCCCGGTGGAGTGAATTCTCCTGTGCGGGCCTTTGGTTCGGTAGATGGCGATCCGCTTTTTATTGCGAAAGGGAAAGGATCAAAAATTTATGATATCGATGGAAATAAATACATTGATTATTGCTGCTCATGGGGTCCGCTGATTTTGGGTCACGCACCAACTTCAGTAGTAAAAGCTGTACAAAAATCTGTTGTCAATGGTTTGTCGTTTGGCGCACCAACAGTACAGGAAAATGAATTGGCTGAATTGATTATCAAAAACAATCGCTTCATAGAAAAATTACGTTTTGTAAGTTCAGGAACAGAAGCTGTAATGTCGGCTATTCGTTTGGCAAGAGGTTATACTAAAAAAGATAAAATCATAAAATTTGAAGGATGTTATCACGGTCATGCTGATCATCTTTTAGTAAAAGCAGGATCAGGGTTAGCCACTTTCGGAACCTCATCATCAGCAGGTGTTCCCGAAGCTTTTGCGAATGAAACTATTGTTCTGCCCTTGAACGATTTGAAAGCAGTGGAGAAAGCTTTTGCTACACATTACAATCAAATTGCTTGTATCATTATTGAGCCGGTTCCTGCCAATAACGGACTCTTACTGCAAGGAAAAGAATATTTACAAGGCTTGAGAGAGATCACCAAAAAACACAATTCACTTTTAATTTTTGACGAAGTGATCAGTGGTTTCCGTGTAGGATTTGAAGGTGCTGCTGGCTTATATAAAATCAAACCCGACATCATCACTTACGGAAAAATTATTGGTGGCGGAATGCCTGTAGGTGCTTATGGCTCCAGCGCAAAAATCATGAAAGAAATTGCTCCCGACGGACCCGTTTACCAAGCAGGAACCTTATCGGGAAACCCGGTAGCAATGAGCGCAGGAAAAGCGCAATTGAGCGAGTGTTTGAAAAAAGGATTTTATAATTCTCTGGAAGCAAAAACGAAATTGCTTTGCGATGAAATCAACAAATTCGCCACAAAAGAAAAACTGGCTTTTAAAATGGTTTCAGTAGGTTCTATTTTCTGGTTGAGATTTTCTAACAAAGACATTAAATCCGCTGCCGACATTGATCCTAAATCGATGAATCACTTCAGGATTTTACATAAATTTTTACTGGAAAAAGGAATTTATCTCGGGCCGTCAGGCTACGAAGTAGGCTTCATCTCTGCCGCACACAGCAATGACGATATCAAAAAAACAATTGAAGTTTTTAAAGTGGGGATTAAAAAAGCGATGAAGTAATTGGAATAAATCCCTCTGCCAGCACACAGCATTCCTTCGCACCTCCCTTTTTCAAAGGGAGAAGTGCAGTACTCATCCATATTCAAAACAAGTTCGTTAGAAAATGGGTCGCTAACTTCGTGCGAGGGCCCGAGCTAAGAGGCGAGCGTGCGAAAGATTTTTCGTGCGGCGGCAGCATCTCTTAGCTCTTGAATTTTTTGGATACTTTTTGTTTCAAGACAAAAAGTATCGATTTGCTTCTTTTAAAAGAAGATAAAAAAAACTACCAAGTACTCGGTCCCTGATAAGGATAAACAATATACATAATTGTCATTCCTGCAGCTAATCCCGCTAAACTGCCCACCACAGCATATCTTACTTTCTTTCCTCTGGCTGCCAGTTCATAACCATTTGTAAAATATTCATCGGAAAGCAGAGTTTCATCGGAGGCAACGAAATTGCTCTCGTCAATGTGCCATGTTCCAACGAGAGTAACGTACAATCCTGGAGGTAAAAAAGCATAAAACAAAGGCAAAATTCCACTTACTCCACCCACGCAAAATCCACCCAACGCAGTTTTCCATGGCTTGTAATATTTTCGAGCTTCTATTTGTCCCTGAATGTGTTTTTCAATTTGCGCAATGCTGTAGTCATCTTCGGTTAAAGTATCCTGCTTGTAAACATAAGTCGTATCACCAGCTGATTTAATGATTCTGAAAATTCTTTCTTTGCTGATTCTGTTTTTTAAAAAAGCACCTTCCTTTTTTTTGTAAAAAATATAGCCGTCACTTTCATGATCAATAATTCCCTTTTTTACTTTACCGCTCAACAATTCAATTTTATCCTGTGCCGACAAAAATTCGGTGGCGAATACTATTGTTAATAAAATCAGGACAATCTTTTTCATTCTCTTTGTTTATACACCAAATATAAGAAACTATGCCAGTGAATAAAAACTTGTAAAAGAGTTTGGTATTTACTGCCCTTTCACAAACAAAAGCCGTAATTTTGTAGCCTTATTTCAACAATCATTTATGGCAACTTCTTTTCAACAACGACACATCGGTTCGGCACAGGCTGATATCAACGAAATGCTAGCGCTTACAGGAGCAAGCTCTACCGAACAATTAGTGAGTAACATTGTTCCGCAACACATCCGTTTGCCAAAAAAACTGAATCTTCCGGCAGCGATGAGTGAGATGGAATATCTCCAACACATTTCTGCTGTTGCCAACAAAAACAAATTGTATAAATCTTATCTCGGAATGGGCTACTACGGTTGCATCACTCCGCCGGTAATACTGAGAAATATTTTCGAAAATCCGGGATGGTACACAGCCTACACGCCTTACCAGGCTGAAATTGCGCAAGGTCGTTTGGAAGCTTTGTTGAATTTTCAAACCATGATTTTAGATTTAACCGGAATGGACATCGCCAATGCTTCCCTTCTGGATGAAGCCACAGCTGCGGCAGAAGCCATGATTATGTTGTTGAATTCACGCAGTCGTGATGCTGTGAAAAAAAATGCCAATACTTTTTTTGTCGATGAAAACTGCTTCCCACAAACCATAGATGTTTTAAAAGCCAGAACAAAAGTTTTAGGCATTGAAATGATAGTTGGAGATTATAAAACGGTTCAGCTGAATGATACTTTCTTTGGTGCCTTGGTGCAATACACCAACGTTTACGGAGTGGTTGAAAATTACAAAGCCTTTGTTGATGCCGCGCATGCTAAAGGAGTTCCGGTGGCTGTTGCTGCCGATCTACTTTCATTGGCTTTAGTGGAAGAACCTGCAAAATTCGGTGCCGATATCGTTTTTGGAAATACACAACGCTTTGGTGTACCTATGGGATTTGGCGGTCCGCATGCGGCTTTCTTTTCTGCTAAAGATGAATACAAAAGAAATATGCCGGGAAGAATCATTGGTGTATCCATTGATGCCCGTGGGAAAAAAGCTTACCGCATGGCGCTGCAAACACGCGAGCAACACATCAAACGCGATAAAGCAACTTCCAACATTTGTACTGCTCAGGCGCTATTGGCGATTATGGCAAGTATGTACGCGGTTTACCACGGACAAGAAGGAATAAAAGCCATTGCTACCGAAGTACATCAAAAAGCTTCGTTGGTGAAAGAAAAAATTACTGCCCTCGGATTGAAATGTATTTCCAATAATTATTTCGATACACTTTGTATAGAAGCAGAAAAATCTCTTGCAGATAAAATCGTTGCCAACACAGTAAAATCAGAAATCAATGTTGGTTTGCACCAAGGCAAAATACTGATCGCTTTGGATGAAACCACTACTGTTGACGACATCAATAAATTGTTGAATGCTTTGACTGCCGCTACAGGCAAAACAAGCTCTCCTGTTACTAAAGAACAAATTGCAGGCGCTGCTCTTTCGGCCGCTGTAAACAGAACTTCTCCTTATTTAACGCATCCTGTTTTCAATACTTTCCACTCGGAAACTGAAATGATGCGCTATATCAAAAGATTGGAAAACAAAGATCTTTCTTTGGTTCACTCCATGATCTCTTTGGGTTCATGTACCATGAAACTCAACGCTGCTGCGGAAATGATGCCGCTCAGCAATCCTTTGTTCGCCAACATGCATCCTTTTACGCCTAAAGAACAAACTGCGGGATATCAGGAAATCATTGGTGATTTAGGAACTTACCTGAAAGAAATTACAGGATTCAGCGGCATTTCTTTTCAACCGAATTCGGGCGCTCAAGGGGAATTGGCCGGACTTTTAGTAATTAAGGCTTATCTGGATGACCTCGGACAAACACAAAGAAACATCGCTTTGATTCCAACTTCCGCTCACGGAACCAATCCGGCTTCTGCTGCAATGGCAGGAATGGACATCGTTTTGGTGAAATGCGATGAGCAGGGAAATATCGATTTGAAAGATCTGGAAGAAAAAGCCCAGCAACACAAAGACAATTTAGCTTGTGTGATGGTGACCTACCCTTCTACTCATGGGGTTTACGAAGAAGGCATCAAAGAAATTACTGCAACTATTCATAAATACGGCGGACAGGTTTATATGGACGGGGCCAACATGAACGCTCAGGTTGGTTTGACCAATCCGGCGGAAATCGGCGCTGATGTTTGTCACCTTAACCTGCACAAAACCTTTGCTATTCCTCATGGAGGAGGCGGACCGGGAATGGGACCTATCGGTGTTGCAAAACATTTAGTGCCTTACCTGCCTTCACATCCGCTGGCTTACGAAAAATCGGAAAAAGGAATTCCTGCTGTTGCCGGAGCGCCTTTCAGCAGTGCTTTGATTTTGCTTATTTCTTACGGATACATCCGCATGCTGGGAACAGAAGGCGTTACGGAATCAACACGTATGGCGATGCTGAACGCTAACTACCTGAAAGTAAAACTGGAAAATGATTATCCTGTTTTGTACCAAGGGAAAAACAATAAAGTAGCACACGAAATGATTTTGGATTGCCGTGGCTTTAAACAAAGCGCAGGCATTGAAGTGATGGATATCGCAAAAAGATTGATTGATTATGGTTTCCACGCACCAACAGTAAGTTTCCCTGTTGCCGGAACTTTAATGATTGAACCAACCGAAAGTGAATCAAAATCAGAACTGGATCGTTTTTGCAAAGCAATGATAGAGATCCGCAAGGAAATTGCAGAGATTGAAGATGGTATTGCCGACAAAGAAGACAACGTGTTAAAGAATTCTCCGCACACTATTGCCGACGTGATTGGAGAATGGAAACATCCTTATTCCCGTGAAAAAGCAGTGAGCCCACTGCCTTATTTATCGGAAAATAAATTCTGGTCGACAGTGAACAGAATCGACAATGCATACGGCGACAGAAACCTTGTATGCAGCTGCGTTCCCACTGAAGAATACAGTAAAGAGCTGGCGTAATTAGTTTGACAATATTATTTGGTTTATTTAACTTCCCCATCCCAAACACTTCAATTATTGTCGGATGAGAAATTTTTTACCTTTTATTTGCTTTGTTCTGTTTTCAAGTCAAATAGCTACAGCCCAAACGGAATATACTGTTCCCGAAAATTTTCCTGCCGGCAAAGCAAAAACTGTTGACGTTTTAAACAACGATAAGGGCTACCGAGGTGTAATTGTGAATTCATGGTACGACTACGGTTATTTGTCTAATTACAATTACAGTAGCGACAATAAGGCTTTCATCAATAATTTTCTTTTTCCTGATTCGGCTTATTTTCAATACAGCCAAAGCGATATCGCCAGAGGAAGCAACTACAAAGAAGCTACTATTATAGACCCTAAAGCCGATTTATTCAAAACGCTAATAGATCCCGATTTCGGAAAATATTTGTCTTATAATGTGGATTCGGTGACTATTTTATTTCGCTACCACAGAAATACGGGAGTCAATATTGTAGATACACTGTTTGTTGAAATAGGAAGTGACTCCACACTTGCAACTTCTTATTTAAACGGGAATTCGATTTTAACGGATTACGGTGTAAACTCCCTTTCTTTTAAGTTGTTGAAATTTAAAGCTACCGCTAGCGGAGTGGGCGAACTGAGTTTGCCTAAAAAGGATATCATTCCTATTTTATTAACGTCTGCTTATGCCACCGATACCGGTTTTGCAGGAATTTCTTCTTTGACGATTCATCCTTCGCTAACCCGCTTTAAAGGTGGAGAAAATGTGGTGGTGGGCTTAAGTTTCAAACCCGGATTCAACTACACTGTAAACGATACCATCACCAAAACAGGAAATACTTTTCAAACTTTTTCCTGGGAAGAACAAGGCGCAAATACTTATCCGCAATATACTGCCGGAGAATGGAATTGCTCTTACTGGGCTTATTACGACAACCTGCTACCTCTGGATCCTGCCCTACACAACTGGTACCAGGTTCTTTTTCCTTCATGGGTATGGCCGAAAGATTTTCCTGAACACAACTGGGTAATGGTTAAAACATCTTATGACGACGACTGGCTGGGTGTTTCAGAAAATCCGCAAGAAATTGCCGGTGGAACTTGCTTTCCTAACCCGTCAACCAACCAAATGCTGATTGCTTATTCTTTAAAAAATCAACAGCAGATTTCTGTAAATGTTTATGATGTTACCGGACAGCTGGTATTGCAAAAACAAGAAGGCAATCAAGCGGAAGGACAGCATTTTGCACAAATCAATCTCAACAACCTGAGTTCAGGAGTGTATTTCTATTCCATTAACAATGGGGAAATGAAGAAATTTGTAAAAGATTAGTGTTGTCTTTTCTTATACTCCTTCATGAAAGAAGAAGGATAAACAAAATCGCAAAGCTCTTTATTCTCTGATTTTAATAGATCGGCTCGGGTTCCTTCCCACCATTTTTGTCCGCTGAAAATAAAGAAAATATTATCGGAGATTTCCATTACTGAATTCATATCGTGAGAAATCACAACGGTGGTCATGTTGTATTCCAAAGTAATTTCTCTGATCAAATTATCAATCACTATAGAGGTCTGAGGATCTAATCCCGAATTCGGCTCATCGCAAAACAAATATTTAGGATTCATGGCAATTGCCCTTGCGATGGCCACCCGCTTTTTCATCCCTCCGCTGATCTCATCGGGAAATAATTTGTTGGAGTTGGTAAGATTCACTCTTTTCAAACAAAAATTAGCCCTCTCCTCTCTTTCCGCTTTTGTCATTTTAGTAAACATCTCTAAAGGGAAAGCAACGTTTTCCTCCACAGTAAGTGAATCAAACAAAGCACCTCCCTGAAAGAGCATTCCTATTTCACGGCGCAGTTCTTTCTTCTTTTCGTAATCCATGTCGGTGAAATTTCTCCCATCATACCATATCTCACCCGCATCCGTCTCCACCAATCCTACCAAACACTTTAAAAAAACCGATTTACCGGCACCACTCTGACCGATAATCATGTTCACCTTCCCTGTTTCCAGGTACATGGACACTTCCGACAGAATTTTTCTGTCGCCAAAAACCTTAGATATATTGCCTATTTCTATCACTTAGTTCAAAAGGAGTTTAGTCAGAATCAAATTGAATAATATAATAACTATTGTACTGTAAACCACTGCCTTAGTGCTTGATCTCCCCACTTCCAGAGCGCCTCCTTTGGCATTGTAGCCATGATAGGAAGAAACTGAAGTTAAAATAAAAGCGAAAACCGATGCTTTGGTGAGGGCATAAACAACGTAATAAGGCTCAAAACCATATCGGATACCGTAGATATACTTGGTGGTAGAAACCGATTCGGTAATTAAAGTAGCCAGGAAACCCCCGACAATACCAAGAAACATACTCATTAAAATAAGAAAAGGTATAATCAATACACCGGCAACAATTTTAGGTAAAACCAAATGGTTAACAGGATTCACACCCATAATCTGTAAAGCATCTACCTGCTCGGTCACTCTCATGGTACCCAATTCGGAAGCAATGCTGGAACCTACTTTACCTACTAAAATGAGAGAAATAATGGTGGGTGAAAACTCTAAAAGCATAGAGTCCCTTGTGGCTACCCCTTCTGCATAGGATGGTATCAATGGGTTTTCAAAATTATAAGCACTTTGAATCAAAATAACCGCTCCCATGAAAAGAGAGAGAATGGAAACCAATGCCAGGGAGTCAACTCCTATCAGCTCAATCTCAACACTCAGCCTTTTGAAAAAAATTTTCATTTTCTCGGGTTTCGTGAACGCCTTACGCAACATTAGGAAGTATGCGCCTAAGTGTGTTAAAATATTAATCATCCGAGCATTTTTACCAAAAATAGACAATATTTAGAAAATCATTTTACTAAATTTACGATGTTATAAACCTTGTCGTATGGAAAAATTAATTGCTTTGTGTTTTTGCTGCACAGTAATGCTATTTGGATGTAAAGGTTTTAAAAAAGATAAGTGCAGTGATTGTCCATCCTTCAACAAAAGCAATGAGAAACTGGAAAGAGTTGAGAAAATATAGTGATCGGGCCGATTTCTACAAGCGTTTACCTGCCTCATCTATAGTGTTTGTGCACTCTTTAATGAGGGGACAGGAATTCGACCTGAATATCACCGAACCACGAAAAGGACGTTTGGGTTGTTTCAGCAGATCCCGCTCAAAACCACTAACCATAGAGCTTAACCGCGATCTTACTCCTTATTTTCTTTTGATTGTTTTTTTACACGAATGGGCGCATCTGGTGACCTGGAAAGAATATGGTTCCCGTGTTCAGCCTCACGGACAGGAATGGAAAGACAATTTCAAACTGATATTGAATAAACTGCAAAAAAATACCCGACTTCCGATAATACTAAGAGAAGCCATTGATCTGGAAGCCGATAATTTAAAGGCAAATATTTACAGCAATCATATTTTATTGAATGCCCTGAAAATTGCCGACAAACATAAACCTCAAACCGTATTGCACGAATTGCCCTTCAACAGTCATTTTAAACTGACAGAGCGCGCAGAAGTTTTTCGCAAAAAAGAAAAAATACGGGTGCGCTACAAGTGCTACAACCTCGGCAATAAAAGGTGGTACACTATTTATGCTTCTACTCCTGTAGAGCAAATAAACTGAAATGAAGATTCGTTCAAAAGTATTTTTCTTATTGATTGCCTGCTCCTCTTTGCTTTCTCCTGTATTTACTAATGCTCAAACAAAAGATAGTAGTCTGATCGGGCAAATTGATCTCATTGATGTTACCCGCCATGCATTAAAACTCAAAGAAATTGTACAAAGTGATACTGTGAAAGAATTGCCCCTGTATGTATCGGTTCTTCCCGCTTTGGGTTATGCCATTCAAAACGGATTTACGGCAGTGATCATTTCCAACATCTCCTTTTATGTTGGAAAAAAAAGAAACAATAATATCTCTACCATCAGCGCCATTGCGGAGTATACTCAATTCAACCAATTTCTGGTTCCTATCAATGTGAACATCTGGTCGGCAGGCAATAAATGGAATTTTTCGGGCGATTGGCGCTATTACAATTATTCAGCTTTCAACTACGGCTTAGGCGGAAAAACACCTGCTTCAAACGGGATGCTGGTGTATTACGATTACCTTAGATTTTACCAGCTGGCCCTGCGCAGAATTTCCAATAATTTTTTAGGAGGAATTGGCTACAATCTTGATTACCATTACGTAATCCACGAAAAAGATCCGGCAAGTCAGCCCAACAACGATTTTAAAAAATACGGTAGCGGCTCCCAATCTGTTTCTTCCGGAATATCTTTTAATTTACTTTACGACAGCAGAAAAAATTCAAATACTCCCTTAGCCGGAGAATACTACGCCAATGTGGTTTACCGTCCGAATTTCACTTTTATGGGCAGTGATCAGAACTGGCAAGCCTTGCTTCTGGATTTCAGAACCTATATCGCATTTCCCGCAAAATCCAAAAACACCTTGTGTTTCTGGAATTACAATGCCTTTACTCTTGCAGGAAATCCTCCCTATTTCGATTTACCAAGTGTTGGCTGGGATGCTTATACTAATGCTGCGCGGCAATTCCGACAAGGAAGATACGCCGGCAAGAATCTGCTTTATCTGGAAACCGAGTATAGATTTGGGATTTCTAAAAACGGACTCTTCAACGCTGCCGTTTTTGCCAACGTGCAAAGTGTTTCCGAATGGCCAAGCAATCGGTTCAAATACTTTATTCCGGGGATAGGTTGCGGACTACGTACCAAACTCAACAAACGATCAAATCTTAATTTATTGGTAAGCTATGGAATTGCAGCAGATGGCTCTCAAGGCTTTTTCTTTAATCTCGGTGAAGTATTTTAATGCACATTTGAGCTCATTTTCCAAGCAATTTTAATACTTTAGTTTCCCTAAAGAAAAAACGACAAAAAACAAATGAAAAACAACTACTGTATTATTATGGCCGGAGGGATCGGAAGTAGATTCTGGCCAGTTAGCAAAAGTTCAAAACCAAAACAATTTCTTGATATATTAAATGTAGGAAAAACCCTTCTGCAACTGACGTTTGAAAGAATTGAAAAAGTTTGTCCCAAAGAAAATATTTTCATTGTAGCCAATGTGGAATACAAAGAACTGATAAAGGAACAACTTCCTAACATAGAAGAAAGTCGTATTCTTTGTGAACCGCAACGAAGAAATACCGGACCATGCGTGGCTTACGCCTCTCATAAAATAGCGGCCATCAATCCTGATGCCCGATTGATCATTGCTCCATCCGACCATCTGATTTTGAAAGAAGATGTTTTTACCGAAGTGCTGAAAACAGCATTGAATGCGTGTTCAATGGACGATTGTTTAATCACTTTAGGTATTGAGCCCAACCGTCCTGATACCGGCTACGGGTACATTCAGGCGACGGATGAGTCTTTTAAATTCGAGTCGAAACTCAAAAAAGTGAAAACTTTCACCGAAAAACCCAATCTGGAAATGGCTAAGTTTTTTCTTCAAAGCGGTGATTTCTCCTGGAACAGCGGCATTTTCATCTGGTCGGCAAAAAGTATTATCACCGCCTTGGAAAAACACCTTCCTGAAATCAACAACATTTTTAAAGAAGGAAAAGACGCCTACAATACGCCTCAGGAAGAGGCTTTCATCACTAAAGCTTATTCAGAATGCACCAATATTTCCATTGATTACGGTATCATGGAAAAAGCAAAAAATGTGTATGTATTGCCTTGTGAAATCGGCTGGACGGATTTAGGCACATGGGGCTCTGTATATGAGCATCTGGATAAAGACGACAAAGGAAATGCAGTAATTGGGAAAAATGTAAAAGTGTACAATTCCGAAAACAACATTTTCAATGTATCCAACGGAAAACTGGTTGTGGTTAACGGATTGAAAGATTTCATCATTGTTGATTCCGACAATGTATTGTTGATTTGCCCTAAAGGAGACGAACAACAAATAAAACAATTTGTAACCGATGTAAGCTCCGATGCAAAACTTAAAAAATACTTATAACATGGAATATAGAAAAGAGAAAGACACGATGGGTGAAATCAATGTTGCCGCAGACAAGTACTGGGCAGCCCAAACACAACGCTCTATCGACAATTTTAAAATCGGCGGCAACCAGATGCCACTGGAAATCATCTACGCTTTTGCTTACCTCAAAAAAGCTGCAGCCCGCACTAATGAAACTTTAGGTGCGCTGGAAAAAAACAAAGCCGATGCTATTGCAACGGTATGCGACGAAATTCTGGCAGGAAAATTAAATGATCAGTTTCCTCTGGTGGTATGGCAAACAGGATCGGGAACCCAATCCAACATGAACGTGAATGAAGTGATTGCAAACCGCGCACACGTAGTGTTAGGCAACCAACTGGGCAAAGGCGAAAAATTACTAAACGCCAACGACGATGTAAATAAATCACAATCTTCCAACGATACTTTCCCCACTGCAATGCACATTGCAGCTTACAAAATTGTACTGGAAACCACTATCCCGGGAGTTAAAAAACTGAGAGATTGCCTTGCCGCGAAATCCAAAGAGATGAAAAGCGTAGTGAAAATCGGAAGAACGCATTTTATGGATGCCACGCCGCTTACACTAGGACAAGAATTCAGTGGCTATGTATCTCAATTGGATCATGGCTTAAAAGCTTTAAATAATACTTTGGCGCATCTTTCTGAATTGGCTTTGGGAGGAACTGCCGTAGGAACAGGAATTAACACTCCTAAAGGTTATTCTGAACTGGTAGCAAAAAATATTGCGCAATTGACAGGTCATCCTTTTGTGACTGCCGAAAATAAATTTGAATCCTTGGCTGCACATGACGCTATTGTTGAAACTCATGGCGCATTGAAACAACTGTCGGTGAGCTTAATGAAAATAGCAAGTGATATCAGAATGTTGTGTTCGGGTCCACGCTCAGGTATTGGAGAAATATCGATTCCTGCTAACGAACCGGGATCCTCTATTATGCCCGGAAAAGAAAATCCAACTCAATGTGAAGCGCTAACGATGGTATGTTGTCAGGTTTTAGGCAATGATGTGGCGATTTCCGTAGGTGGAATGAATGGTCATTTTGAATTGAATGTTTTCAAACCTATGATGATCTTCAACTTTTTAAATTCAGCCCGCTTAATTGGTGATGCTTGTGTTTCCTTTACTGATAATTGCGCTGTTGGCATTCAACCCAACACACAAAGAGTTCAGGAACACCTGAACAACTCATTGATGCTGGTAACTGCTTTGAATACTAAAATAGGTTATTATAAAGCTGCTGAAATTGCTCAAACCGCTCATAAAAACGGCACTACACTAAAACAGGAAGCAGTAAGACTGGGTTATTTAAAACCTGAAGAATTTGACGAATGGGTACGTCCTGAAAAAATGATAGGATCTCTTGATTAAACAAAGATTTTAGTACATTACAGAAACGTAAAACCCTACTCACATGAAAAAAATTACTGCAGTATTATTGTTTTGTTTAGTAAGCGCTTTATCCTATTCTCAAATTTTGGGATTGGGATTGGGAAATGGCGGATTGAATATCAAAAGTGATCACGAAAAAAAGCTTGGTGTGATTGGAAGAATAGGATTGGGTTGGGGAACAAATTCATTTACACTGAGTCCAAGCGTGAGCGGAGTCGCCAGGGTTTTTACTTCTGATAACGCTAAACCCTATTTTGGTATAGGTTTAGGTTCTTCTTTTTACCTCTCCAACACCGGAAACACCTATAGCTACAATACTTATATTCCGATTGGAGTAGAAGTTTTTCCAATGGGAAATAAACGAATCAGCGTTACTGTTGAATCAGGAATTACAATGGGACTGGGCTCTTTCAACGCCTTTGTTTACTCGGGATTCAGAGGTCTTCTGGAATTCACTTTCTATTTCGGAAAACAGAAATAATCATTAAAAATCCCGGAACAAAATTCCGGGATTATTTTTATAGTACAGCTTCCACTGCTTCCAGCTTTATACCGCGTGATCCTTTAATTAATACTGTAGTGTTTTCAATGTTTTGAAGCGCAAGAAAATTCTTGAGATCGCTTGAATTTTGAAAGCTTTGAAAAGTCGATGCGCATTTAATGAACTCGGCACCCACCAAAAAGGCTTTGATATTATTGAGCTCCAGCAAACGGATGATATTTTTATGCTCTGCCTCGGAAGCTTCTCCTAATTCGAGCATATCTCCAACGATGGCAATTTTATTTTTAGCACCGATCTTCGCAAAGGCTGTTAAAGCCACACTCATACTGGTTGGATTTGCATTATAGGCATCCAGAATAAGTGTATTTCCTTTCGGAGATTTCTTGATTTGTGAACGGTTATTATCGGGCTGATACTCTTCAAGAGCTTTTTTAATGTTGAGCGTAGAAATTCCGAATTCCTTCCCAACAGCAGCGGCAGCAATCATATTGATAAGGTTGTGTTCACCAAAAAGTTTAGTGGCAATTTCTGTTTCTTCTTTACCTATATGCAACATCGCGGTTACAGAAGGAGAAAGGGCACGGACATCTCCATAAAATCCTGCATTCTGATATAGAATGCGCTGTTTTACATGAGCCGATTGCTTCATCAGCAATTGATCGGCAGCATTCACAAATACTTTTCCATTGTGCAAAGAAGCGAAATCATACATTTCGGATTTCGTTTTAATTACACCTTCAAAGCTGCCAAACCCTTCAAGATGGGCTTTTCCCATGTTGGTTACCAATCCATAATCAGGTTCCGCTATTTTGCACAAAAATTCGATTTCAAAAAGATGGTTTGCACCCATTTCAATAATGGCGATTTCGGTATCCTTCGTCATCGAAAGCAAGGTCAATGGCACTCCAATATGATTATTTAAATTCCCTTTTGTATAATGCACTTTAAATTGAGTGGAGAGCACTGCACCCACCAATTCCTTGGTAGTGGTTTTACCATTGGTGCCGGTAATTCCTAAAACAGGAATTTTAAATTGCTTTCGGTGAAAGTTAGCCAGATCCTGTAAAGTTTTTAAAGCATCAGGAACTACAATACATTGATCATGAACAAGAGCCGGATTATCTACTACAGCATAAGCGCAACCTCCTTCAATGGCAGCTAATGCAAAAGAATTGGCGTCGAAATTTCCGCCTTTCAGCGCAAAATAAATTGCTCCTTTTTCAATTTTCCGGGTATCGGTACAAATCTTCTGATTTTGCTGAAGAAATATTTTGTAAAGCTCCTCAATACTCATAAAACAAAATAAAAAAAATCCCTCTGCAGTGTTGCTGAGGGATTTTTAGCGTTAATATTTTTATTATTTATTATTTGCCATTGTCGTTTCCGAATGGTGTCGGACTTCCAACTCTGTGCATCGCACATCTGAATCCGATGCAATCAGTTGACTGATCTTCATCCAGATATCTTCTTGTTCCCGGTACCATCCAGTAAGTTCTGTCTTTCCAAGATCCACCTTTGTATACTCTTGTTCTTTGTGACATCAATGAATGACCTTCTACTGTTGGCGCTGCATTTTCATACATCAGCTTATTTTGTTTTGCAGCATCTTTATAACCTTCGTCGGTAAAGTATACTGAAGAAGTGAAATCACCATCAAGGAAGTCGATGTTATTTGATCTCTTGTAGTTTCTTCTTTGAGCAAGGTTGTCCTTTTCAACATCAACCTCTCTGTATACCATGTGACCCAAGCTGTCTTTTTCAGCCAAAACATCCGGCTCACTTGCATCTTCCTGTAAAGTTTTAAATACATTTCCTCTGAAGGATCTGAATTCATTTCCGTCTTCTAAAGTTAAAGGACGATAAACATCCATTACCCATTCCGATACGTTACCTGCCATGTGATATAATCCGTAGTCATTCGGCCAAAAAGAACGAACAGGAGCGGTGATATCGGCAGCATCATTTAATTTGCTGGCAACCCCCATCATATCTCCTTTTCCTCTCATGATGTTGGCCATCATTTCTCCTTGCCATTTATCATCTTTGTTACGTACCCAGTGACCATTCCAAGGATAAACTCTACGGTCGATGATACGTTCATCAATTGTATTTCCGATTAAACCGATAGCGGCATATTCCCACTCAGCTTCTGTCGGGAGACGGTATTTCGGAAGAATGATACCATCTTCTCTCATTACTTTTCTGAATCCACCGGTGTTGGGGTCAAGGTTAACTAAATCTCCTTTTACCTCTCCAACGTATTGTCCGTTCAAATAAGCTTCTGTATTAAAGTTATCGTCATCCTGTTGATTCGGATTCACTTTCAAAATACCTTCTCTGATCATGATCATTTCATTCACCCTGTCGGTTCTCCAGATACAATAATCAGTTGCCTGCAACCAGTTTACACCCACCACCGGATATTCGTTATAAGCGGGGTGTCTGTAGTACCAGTCTACATATTCTTCGTTGTAAGCCAACTCGTCTCTCCAAGCCAATGTATCAGGAAGGGCTTTTTTAGGCACCTCAGGATAACTTTGTCCGTAAACACGGTTCAACCAGTAAACATACTCTCTCCAGTCGATGTTTCTGATTTCTGTTTCATCCATGTAGAAAGAAGAAACCGACATTGTTCTCGGTTTGCTATCCCATTCATACATTACATCCTGTTCGTTCTGACCCATTGTGAATCTACCTCCTTCAACCAGAATAAGGCCGGGACCTGTTTCCTGTTCTCCATAAGGTTGAACTTCAAAACCACCATTTTTGGGATCGTTATTGTTCCAACCTGTTGTGTTGGATACATCTTTCCCGCAACCATAGAATAAAGCAATGGCTGCTATCGCACAAACACTACCTGATTTTAAATGCAACTTTGGGTTCATATATTTATTTATTAATAATTCAAGTTTAAAATGACGGACAACTCAATGGTCTGAATTTTTTTGTTCTCGGTTTACAGTCAAACATCAAAGCCAGTGAAATTTCATGAGAACCTGCTGTGGCATTGCTTAATTTTGAAACCGTTACGTCGTAACTGTAGCCAAATTTAAAAAAGCCTTGTTGAATACCTACCAATAAGATAAAAGAATCAGAGTTTCTGTACCAGATACCACCCACTATAGGTCCTTTGGTAACATATATCCCTAAATTTAATTGTTGAAAATCTTTTTGCATTCTAAAGAGAACGTTAGGAGAAATTGAGCTTTGCGGCACTCCTCTGTTTTTACCTTTTTGCGGCGGGCCGATTGGAATTACCGCTCCGGCGTGACCGGTAAACTTCATTGGCAGCGGGCTGCTGTTTCCAAAAAAACTTTCGTTTGGTTCAAGGATGTGAGACACTGCTCCACCTATAAAGAATGATTTGCTGTATCCTAAGATCCCTGCAGAAAAATCCACAGTGGATACTGTTGTGCTTGGCTGAACTTCATTGGTTTTAAGAATAAAACCATATTTCGCGTCAATCATATCTCCAAAAGTCAGTTTGCTCCAGTCCACAGATTTTTGATGGAAAGTCCCTTGAAATCCTACTTTAATGGAGAAAGACTTGGTAACCGCTAAATGGTAAGAGTAAATTAAACTCGCATTTAAAGTATTTAAAGTTCCTTCACCGGCACGGTCCTGAGTAACCAACACCCCGATTCCACCTGATAGGATATCTACGTGTTGATCATAAGAAGCACTATATGTTACAAAGGTTCCTGAAATAGCAGGCCATTGATTTCTGTAATTCGAAATAAACCGGGGACATCTGTTCGTTCCTGCCATGGCAGGATTCAGATATAATGGGTTAGCATAAAATTGGGTAAACTCAGGATCCTGAGCAGAGGCAAGCGTTGGGTTGACTAATTCGCTTAGAATAATCAATAGCGTTAGCACGCCCAGCTTACTAAACATTACGATAGTTTTACTTTCCACAGGCACAATTATACAAATTATTTTTACAAACCTAATACCCTAATATAATGATAGGAAGTCAAAAGGTAACAATATTTTTTTTACAATCAACGTTTTAATATGCTTTTTGGCAGAAATAAATTTACGATTCCCGTAGGAAAATAGTTACTTTATATCCGTGAGACGAATTTCATATATCCTTTATTCCCTACTGATTTTGTGCGCATCCAACCTTGCCGCGCAAAATTATCATGCGGAAATAAATTCGGACTCGTTGATTTTTCAAGACGAGGAAAACTTTGAAATTGCCTTTCACAATGAATCGGTCACTTTTACTGAAACAGTAGATTCCCTAAGGGTTAACATCAATAATGTTGTTTCTTCTCCTTTGGGAAATCAGAAAATAAATTATAAAAACCTCCCTTCCTCTTTTCAATGGAAATATCAAAAAGGGACTTCTTCAAAAAGAACAGTAGTATCGGTTTCTGTTTTTCCGCTTTTTAAAAATCAAAGCGGGGAAATCCAAAGAATTCAATCTTTCGATTATAGCATTGAGGTCATTTCAACTTCCAAAAAGAAAAGCACAGGCAATTATTACTCCGCCAGCCAATCCGCGCTGAATTCAGGAAACTGGTACAAATGGAGCGTTGCCCAAAGCGGAATTTATAAAATTGATTACGCCGCTATACAAAATGCAGGAATAGATATCAGCAGCATTACTTCTTTAGATTACATTAAAATTCACAGTCGCGGCGGGAAAATGCTGCCCTATGCCAACAGCGAAAGCAGGTACGACGATCTTCCGGAATTGGCTGTACAAAGAGTAGACAATGGCAATGGCTTTTTCGACAACGGGGATTATATTTTATTTTACGCAGAAGGTCCTCATCTGTGGAAATACGATACGCTTACCACAACATACACCCACAATTATAATCTCTATACTGACTCGGTTTATTATTTCCTTACCATCAATCC
This sequence comes from Flavobacteriales bacterium, assembly GCA_023251095.1. GTDB lineage: Bacteria > Bacteroidota > Bacteroidia > Flavobacteriales_C > JAHEZL01. The sequence continues at coordinate 56,627 of JAHEZL010000015.1, read as the reverse complement.
CGACTCTCCAAAACCGTTTTTAACCCAGACTGAATCAGCGCTTCCCTACAATCAATATCTTACTTCCTTTGATGAACACCTCTTTCATGAAAAGGACGAAGAGAACTTATTGGCCAGCGGAAGACTATGGTTGGGCAATCATTTTCTGGGAAGCGGCAATCAATCCTTCCCCTTTATTTTTCCCGATATTGTACCGCTTTCTACCATCAATATCAACACTCATTTATTTGCAAAAAGCACCAATAACAACGGAAGCAATTTCATCATTTCAAGCAATGGAGTAAGTGCAGCTCCCTTATATATTCCTTTCATCTCGGGCAATTCCACGGATGATATTGCTAAAAATAAAATGTCCAATTTCTCCGCTATCGCCGACAAAGACACTATAAATATTGATGTGCGGCTGAATGCTCCCGATGCTTTTTCGGAAGGATGGATCAACTATATTGAAGTGTCGGCCAAAAGAAAATTAAATTACAAAGGAAGTCCGCTTTTCTTTAGAAACCATGATGTTCTGGGCATTGGGAATACCGCACATTATAAAATAAGTGCCGCTACAAATAATTTATTGCTTTGGGAAATCACAAATTTTACTTCCGCTAAAATTCATACTAATTCCTTTGCAGGCGACTCTGTCGTTTTTACTGCAGATGCAGATTCTTTAAGGGAATTTGTTTTGTTTGATCCTGCAAGCGCTACAGTACCGGATTATTGCGGAAAAATTAAAAATCAGAATTTACATGCACTGGACCCCACTGATTTGACGATAGTTGCTCCGCTTGAATTTTGGAGCGAAGCGAAAAGACTGGCCGATTTTCACCAAAACATTGATTCTCTAAGTGTAAATCTGGTGGACATCAATGAGGTTTTTAATGAATTTTCAGGCGGTGTTCAGGATATTGTTGCACTTCGCGATTTTATGAAAATGCTTTACGACAAAGCAGCCACTCCCTATGAAGTGCCAAAATATTTGCTGCTCTTTGGCGATGGCACCTATGACTACAAAAACATTTTGAAAGGCAGTAAAAACTTCATTCCTACTTATCAATCTCTCAATTCTACCAAAAGCACTGCTTCTTATACTTCCGATGATTTTTTCGGTTTGCTGGATAACAATGAAGGAACCTGGGGAACTTATGATGCTGATCTTTTAGATATCGGTATCGGCCGTTTTCCCACTAAAACAAAAGAGGAAGCTAAAAATCTGGTAGATAAAATGCTGGCTTACTGCAATTATTTTGACGGATCAAATTCCTCTTATGAGGAAAAGAAAGAGCAGCTTTTTACTTCCTGGCGCAACGAGGCTTTATTCATCGCCGATGATGAAGATTATAACATCCATTTAAATCAGGCCAACCAGCTTGCCGTGAAAGTGGAGAATGAGCAACCACAATATAATGTAGACAAAATATACATAGATGCTTTCAAACAAACGCATACAGCAGAAGGCGATAAATATCCCGATGCCAATGAAGCAATAAAAAACAAAATCAACGATGGCGTTTTTCTGGTGAACTATACCGGACATGGCGGTGAAGACGGGTTAACCGGTGAAGGGGTGTTTCAAACGGCTGATATTATCGGACTCAGCAACGGAATAAAAATGCCTTTATTCGTAACGGCCACCTGTGAATTCAGTCGTTATGATCTTACCAACAGAACCTCTGCCGGAGAGCTGCTTTTCCTTAATCCGAACGGAGGGGCAATTGCCCTGCTTTCTACGGTCCGACTAGTTTTTTCTACTCCCAACTTCAACTTAAATAAAACATTTTATAACGTTGCCTTCAGCCAACCCGCCGGCTATAAAACCCGTCTTGGAGATATATTTAAAACTACCAAAGTGGTTAACAACGGAGGAACAAATGATCGCAATTTCACGCTTCTGGGAGATCCTGCCATGCGCATGGCCATGCCTAAACAGGACATTAAACTGAACAGCATCATAAGTACCTACGACAATTCGGCTACAGATACATTGAAGGCACTCATGAAAATTAAAATCAACGGAAGTGTCACCGACACGGCAGGCAATAAATTAAGCTGGTTCAACGGAACTGTTTATCCAAAAATTTTCGACAAAGCTGTGGATTACAGCACTCTTGGTAACGATCCCGGAGCAAGCGGCTATGATTTCACTCTTCAGCAAAACATTCTTTTCAAAGGCAGTGCTTCGGTAAAACAAGGCGATTTTAGTTTTGAGTTTTTAGTGCCGAAAGATATTGCATCCTCTTATGGCAATGGAAAAATTAGCCTGTATGCATACAACAATGCAGGCATTGATGCACAGGGAAATAACAAAACCATGATTGTAGGCGGTACTTTTGATAAAGCCGCCACCGATATCAGCGGTCCGGAACTTTCCATCTTCATGAATGATTCTTCCTTCGTCACCGGAAGCACTACAAATTCTTCTCCGCTGATGATCGTAAATCTATTTGATTCCAGCGGGATTAATTTAATGACGGGCGACATCGGACATGACCTGTCGGCAATTATCGACAATAACACTGCACACGTTATTGAGCTGGCGGCCAATTATGAACCTGCACTCAACAACTACCAGGCAGGAAAAGTACAATACCAACTCGAAAACCTCAGCGAAGGCAAGCATACCATAGAAGTTAAAGTGTGGGATACTTACGATAACTCATCGCGAGGCTATACCGAATTTATTGTTTCAACCAATGCAAACACCGCACTGGAACATGTTTTGAATTATCCCAACCCCTTCACTACCCGAACAGGATTTTACTTCGAACACAATCAGATTGGAAAAAATTTAGAGGTCACGGTACAGATTTTTACTGTTTCCGGTAAACTCATAAAAACAATAATAGAATCGGTTTATGCCGACAGCAAAAGAGTGGGGCCGCTGGAATGGGACGGATTGGATGACTATGGTGACGCCATCGGAAGGGGCGTTTACATTTATAAAATTAAAGTGCGCAGTGAAAACGGAACTTCCGACAACGTTTTTGAAAAACTCGTGATATTAAAATAATATCTTCGCAAAGCCGTTTGGAACTTGAATTTAATGAGATACCTATTAACCGCCATATTGTTTTTTACTCTTTTTTCTGCTGCATTTTCGGCGGAAATAAATCTGGTATGGAACAACAAATGGTTTGATCCGAACGCAAGAAAAGAAAATTCGGCTTTCGACAATGTTACTGAACTGAGTGAATTCGGCCACTTGCCATTTTTTCAGCAAACACAATTGTTTGCAGGATTACTCAATTCTTTTGATGTTGAATTTACTGTTGACCAAACACAAGTTTTAACTCCCGCAGAAACAAAATCTTTAGGCAATATTTCTATTCCCGAATCTTTTGTAATAAAAAAGCAAATAGGCACACATCGCAAAAATGGCGTAGCTGAAGTATACATCGCCGGGCTTAGAAAAAATGCTTCCGGTACAATTGAAAAACTAATCTCCTTTAATCTCGAAATAAAAAATGCTGTTCTTTCAGCGGCAACATTTAAATCGAAAAGCTCCTATAAATCAGGAAATTCAAGTGTTTTAGCATCAGGGAAATGGTATAAAATAAAAATAACAGCTACGGGATTGTATAAAATAGACAAAGCTTTTTTTAAAAACAACAATATAGATGTTGCCAACATCAACCCTCAGAATATTCGCATTTACGGCAACGGAGGCGGAATGCTTCCTGAGCTGATTAAAACATTTACCCATGATGATTTACAAGAAAATGCCATTATGGTTGCTGGAGAAAGCGATGGGGTTTTTAACGACAATGATTATGTGCTTTTTTATGCCAGAGGCCCTCATACCTGGACTTACGACACTGTGCAACACAAATACTCACACCAATTCAATGTTTATTCTGATGCCGCTTACTACTTTCTCACCTTTGATTTAGGTGCGGGAAAAAGAGTTGCTACTCAAATACAAAATGCAGGAATTACAACTTCCACAGCAACAAAATTCGATGATTACTCCTTTTGGGAAAATGACAATTACAATTTTATCAAATCCGGGAAAACGTGGTTTGGCGATCAGTTCAATATCGTAACCAATGAAAGATCTTCTCCTCTTTTTTCCTTTCCGAATATGGATCTCAGCACTCCTGCGATAATGAACACACAAGTAGCTGTTCGTTCCACACAAACATCTTCCATGAATCTTCAGGTGAATGGTTCTTCCTTCGCAAATATCACTAGTATTTCTCCCATTTCAGGAGGCTATGATGATCCTTATGTGGTGCTGAGAAATTCTTTCGCAAACCCCTTCACCCCTTCGTCCTCTTCCTTTACCATAAAAATGACTTACAACCTGCCTTCCGGAAATAATGAAGCCGAAGCCTGGCTCAATTATCTGGAAGTTATTGTAAAAAGAAATCTTGCCCTCTCGGGAAATTCCATGCTCTTCCGCGATGCAGCAACCATAGGGGAAAACAATGTTGTGCAATATCAAATTACAGGGAGCAGCGGATCAGAAATTTTATGGGATGTCACTGACATTAACAATATTAAAACACAGGACTATGATTTTTCAGGCGGACAAATTTCTTTCAAACAAGCTGCCGACACCTTGAAAGAGTATCTGCTTTTTTCAGGAAGTTCCTTCCCTGCGCCAACATTTGTAGAAGTAGTTTCCAACCAGGATATTCATGGCAAAGGAACTGTTGATTATGTGATGGTTTCTGCCCCCGAATTTTTAACTGCAGCTCAAAAACTGGCCGATTTTCATAAAACCTATAACAATCTCGATGTGCTGGTGGTAACGCCCAATCAGGTTTACAATGAATTTTCATCAGGAGCCAAAGATGTAACGGCCATTAGAAATATGCTGCGCTATTTTTACAAAAATGCGGGAACTCCTCAGGAACTTCCAAAATATCTTTTATTGTTTGGAGACGGCAGTTACGACTACAAAAGCAAAGTGGCCTCAGGTGATTTTGTTCCTGTTTATGAATCCAGCGAATCCGTTGATCCTACTTCCTCTTATGCGACTGATGATTATTTCGGATTTCTGGATGACAATGAAGGAAACATGGATCCTAATTCTTCGGATAATGTGGATATAGGTGTGGGTCGTTTTCCAACTACCACCCTTGCTCAGGCCGACGGAATTGTAAATAAAATAATTACTTATTCGGGACAGGGTTCGCAGGTAGCTGTTGAAAGCAAAGAAACCCCGTCCATCAATTCTGCTTTCGGAGACTGGAGAAATCAAATTGTTTTTATTGCCGATGACGGCAGCGATCCGAATGGAAATTTTGATTATGCCGAACATGTGCAGGGCTCTGAAATATTATCGGATCTGTTGCGCAGCATCGACAGCAATTACAACCATCAGAAAATTTATTTTGACGCCTACTTAAAACAAGCTTCTGCAGCAGGCGGTCGCTACCCTGATGTGGAAAGAGCCATTACACAAACCATGGACAAAGGTGCGCTGATTGTAAGCTACGTTGGACACGGTGGTGAAGCGGGCTGGGCCGATGAAAGAGTTTTGGGCATTCAGCAAATCAATCAGTGGAGCAACTTTTCACGCCTGCCTTTCTTTGTTACTGCTACCTGTGAATTCAGTCGCTTTGATGATCCCCAAAGAGTGGCTGCCGGAGAATATGTGCTCAACAACGAAAACGGCGGAGGCATTGGTCAGCTCACCACCACACGATTGGTATACGGATCTTCCAATCTTGATTTCACAAAAAACTTTTTCAAAGTAAACTTTAAAGATAGCGGCGCCCGACCAACTTTGGGAGAAGCTATTCAGGAGGCCAAAACACTTACCGGCAACGGAACTTACAACAACAAAAGAAAATTCTTTCTTATGGGAGATCCTGCGCTGACACTTGCCTTTCCAAAGGAAAAAATAATTACCACCGCTATCAATCTACATCCGGTAAGCAATGGTGCCGATACCATAAAAGCATTGATGAAAGTGAAGATAGAAGGGAAAATGACCGATCGTCAGGGTTTGTTTTTATCGGCATACAACGGCATCATTTACCCTACCGTTTATGACAAAGCACAGCAAATGAAAACGCTGAACAACATCAATAAAGGATCTATGAACTTTAATGTTCAAAGCAATATTCTCTATAAAGGAAAAGCAACTGTAAGCAATGGTTTATTCAGTTTTGAATTCATTGTTCCGAAAGACATCAGCTATCAGTATGGCAATGGAAAAATCAGCTACTATGCCGCTAATGAGTCGGAAGATGCCTGCGGATTTTTTGAAAACTTCTTGATAGGAGGAAGTGATACCACCGGTTCTGCCGATAATATGGGGCCTGAAGTGGATTTATATATGAATGATTCCAGTTTTGTTTTTGGCGGACTCACCGATGAAAATCCGAAAATATTTGCCGTGCTCTATGATGAAAGCGGTATCAATACTACCGGAAATAACATAGGACATGACATTGTAGCCACCCTTGATAAACAAAGCAATGAATCCATTATTTTAAATTCATTTTACGAAGCCGATCTCGACAGCTACAAAAGAGGAAAAATCACTTACCCCCTGGAAAAACTGGCCGAAGGAGAACACCAACTCACGCTGAAAGTTTGGGATGTCAACAATAATTCTTCTGAAAAAAACACAGAATTCATTGTTGCTTCTTCCGCTAAACTGGCTTTGAGTCATGTGCTGAATTATCCTAATCCCTTTACCACGCGTACTGAATTCTGGTTTGAACACAATTATCCAAGCGGAACGCTGAATGTGCAGATTCAGATATTTACTATCTCGGGAAAACTGGTAAAAAGTATCAATACAACAATTGATGTGGCTGATCGTTATAAACCTACACCTATTCCATGGGACGGATTGGATGATTACGGAGATTTCATTGGAAAAGGCGTTTATGTTTACCGCTTGAAAGTGCAAACCGACAACGGCCAGTACGCTGAGAAAACAGAAAAATTAGTGATTCTCAAATAAAAGGGTTTATTATATATATTTGTACAAATTCGAGCATGATGAACAATTTCAATTTCTTATATATCAAAAAAACTTATGCTTTAATAGCGCTGTCTCTCCTTGTTGTAAAAGGCTACAGTCAAACCTCTACCAAAGCTACCGATCAGTTTTCAAGAATCGGACTCAACCCGATCACCACTTCAGTTCCTTTTTTATTAATCGCTCCAGAATCACGCGGTGGTGCTATGGGTGATGCAGGTGTTGCTTCTTCACCCGACGCAAGCTCCATGCACTGGAATGCTTCAAAATTAGCTTTCATAGAAAAAAAATCAGGAATTTCCGTAGCCTATACTCCGTGGTTAAAAACTTTGGTTCCCGACATTAACCTCGGCTATCTTTCAGGTTTTTACAAATTAAGCAGCAAAGGAACCATTGGTGGTTCATTAAGATATTTCAGTTTGGGTAAAATTGATTTTACCGATCAAAACGGAGCCTCATTGGGTTCACGTACACCTAATGAATTGGCTGTAGACCTTGGCTACGCTCATAAATTAGGCAAAAAGTTTTCAGGCGCTTTTAGTTTGAGATATGTTTATTCTAACCTCACACAGGGTGTTGATGCTTCCACAAAACCTGCAAATGCCGTAGCGGCAGATCTTTCGGCCTACTACAGAACCGATGTGAAATTAGGAAAGAACAAAGGCCAATGGGCTTCCGGAATCAACATTTCCAATCTGGGTACTAAAGTACGTTATACCGATTCAGGCAAGCAGAATTTTATTCCTATGAATTTGAAATTAGGAACTTCCCTGAGCATTGATATTGATGATTACAACAAAATCACCTTCATGGTGGATTTAAATAAATTACTGGTTCCAACTCTTCCCGAATACGTTAAAAAAACTTCGGGTGGCGACAGCACTTTATCCGACGGTACCACAAAAATAATTGCTCATGGAATGGATCCCAATGTATCGGTTGCACAAGCGGTATTTCAATCCTTTTATGACGCGCCCGGCGGAGCGATGGAAGAGTTAACGGAAATCAATATTTCTGCCGGAATGGAATATGTTTACGACAAACAATTTGCTTTAAGAGCAGGTTACTTTTATGAAAATCCGAACAAAGGAAATCGCCAGTATTTCACAATGGGCGCTGGATTGAAATACAGTATTTTCAATCTGGATTTCTCTTATCTGGTTTCCATGTTGCGCAACAATCCTTTAGACAATACGCTTCGCTTCACCTTATCTTTCAACTTTGACGACATCAAAGCTGCTGAAGAAAAATCAGAATAATCATGTTTCCATTCAGAATAGGTTTTGGCTTTGACGTTCACCAACTGGTGGAAGGTCGCGACTTTTGGTTGGGCGGAATAAAAATAGAACACCACAAAGGAGCGCTCGGACATTCGGATGCAGATGTAATGATTCATGCCATTTGTGATGCTTTACTGGGTGCCGCAAATTTAGGCGACATAGGAAAACACTTTCCCGATACATCGAATGAATTCAAAGGAATCGACAGTAAAATATTGTTGGCAAAGGTGATAGAGCTTCTGAAAAATGAGCAATACTCCATTGGCAATTTAGATGTGACGCTCTCTCTGGAACGCCCTAAAATTGCACCTTACCTGCCTTTAATGCGCTCAACGCTGGCAGGAGTCATGAATATAGAAGAAGGGCAAATCTCTATCAAAGCCACCACTAATGAAAAGCTGGGTTATGTAGGCGCAGAGCTTGGTGTTAATGCCTATGCCGTAGCCCTCATTCACAAAATCTAGCTGTTTCTGCAGGTTTTCTCCCAAAGATTTATATTTTTGCCTGATTCAATCTATCAATAAAATCATGGCGAAAAAAGAAACAAAAGAAAAGTATGGCAAAGAGACTTACCTTATGTGGTATGAGCTCATGCTCCTCATTCGGAAGTTTGAGGAAAAAGCCGGACAGCTTTACATACAACAAAAAATCAGAGGTTTCTGTCACCTTTACATCGGACAGGAAGCAGTAGTAGCAGGTTGCGAAGCAGTACTTACCCCAGAAGACAAAATGATTACCACCTACAGAGATCACGCACATCCTATAGGCAGAGGGACAGACCCTAAATTAATTATGGCGGAGTTGTTCGGTAAAATTACCGGAGTTTCAAAAGGAAAAGGCGGTTCAATGCACATGTTCGACAAGGAGCACAATTTCTTTGGCGGACACGGTATCGTTGGTGCGCAAATTCCTTTGGGTGCCGGAATTGCTTTTGCCGACAAATACAATGGCAATAAAGCGGTAACGCTTTGTTTCATGGGTGACGGTGCAGTTCGTCAGGGTGCTTTCCACGAAACTTTAAACATGGCAATGACCTGGAAACTTCCGGTGATCTTTGTGATTGAGAACAACCAATACGCCATGGGAACTTCAGTGGAAAGAACTTCTAACGTTACTGATTTATATAAATTAGGATTGGCTTACGACATGCCTTCTTTCCCTGTGGACGGAATGCGTTGCGAAGATGTAGCCGATGCAGTAGAAGAAGCTGCAGCCCGCGGAAGAAAAGGCGATGGTCCAACTCTGTTGGAAATCAGAACCTACCGTTACAAAGGTCACTCCATGTCGGATCCGGCTAAATACAGAAGCAAAGAAGAGCTGGAGTGCTACAAAGATCAGGATCCAATCAGCTCTGTTTTGAATACCATCAAAACAAAAAAATACGCTACCGATCAAGAATTAGAGGCTATTGAAGCAAGAATAAAAGCTAAAATAGAAGAAAGCGTAAAATTCGCTGAAGAATCTCCTTTCCCTGAATTGGATGAATTGTACAAAGACGTTTACTATCAAAAGGACTATCCTTTTATAATGGATTAAAAAATTATTTACCCCTATGGCCGAAATTGTTAGAATGCCCAAATTAAGTGATACCATGACCGACGGCGTGGTAGCTGTGTGGCACAAAAAAGTTGGAGACACTGTAAAATCAGGTGAACTCCTTGCAGAAATTGAAACCGATAAAGCAACAATGGAATTTGAATCCTTTCAGGATGGTACGTTGTTATATATTGGTAGCGAAAAAGGAGTAAGTGCTCCCGTAGATTCTATTCTGGCTATTCTTGGAACACCAGGAGAAGACATCTCTGCATTGATTGCAGGAGAAAAAGATAAAAAACCTGCAGCAGCAGCGGCGGCTCCTGCTCCGGCAGCAGCACCAGTTCCTGTTGCCGCTAAAACAGCATTAGCAGCTCCAAGAGCAACGGCTACTGCTCCTGTTGAATCTAATGGTCGTTTATTCGTTTCTCCATTGGCAAAAAAATTAGCTGAAGAGAGACATATCAATGTCAATAAATTACGTGGATCAGGTGAAGGTGGACGAGTAGTTAAAAGAGATATTGATAATTTCAATCCGGGATCTTCAGTTGCACAAGTAGAAAGTTTCAGCGAAGTTGCTGTTACTCAAATGCGTAAAATCATTGCTACTCGTTTAGGTGAGTCATTGTTTACAGCTCCGCACTTTTATTTAACTATCGACATTGATATGGATGCAATCATGGCTGCAAGAAAAGCCATCATTGAAGCCAGCGGTGAAAAAGTATCTTTCAATGACTTGGTGATTAAAGCAGTTTCTTCTAGTTTAGGAAAACATCCTGCTATTAATTCTTCATGGCAAGGCGACAGAATCCGTTTCAATGAGCATGTTCACATTGGTGTGGCCATGGCCGTCGAAGATGGTTTAATTGTGCCTGTTGTGAAATTCGCTAATGCTAAATCTGTTCAGGAAGTTTCTGCTCAGGTGAAAGACTTCTCAGCACGCGCTAAAGCAAAAAAACTTTCTCCTGATGAATACGCAGGAAGCACCTTTACAATTTCCAATTTAGGAATGTTCGGTTTGGAAGAATTTACAGCTATCATTAATTCACCTAACGCTTGTATTTTAGCGGTTGGTGCAATTCGCCAGGTGCCTGTTGTTAAAAACAATGCAGTCGTTCCAGGCAATATGATGAAAGTGACTTTGAGTTGCGACCATCGTGTGGTAGATGGTGCTACAGGTGCTGCTTTCTTGCAAACATTGAAAAAAGCATTGGAAAATCCGGTATTGATTTTCATGTAGACAATTAACCGTATTATAATAATAAAAGGGCCTTAATCGATGATTAAGGCCCTTTTACATTTTCAAAGGTTTAAATGCCTATGCCTCTCTTTGAAGAAAACACGTTAAGAACCTCACTTCGTTTCTTCGGACAAAATTGCTATTAATCGGGATTTTTGTACAATCCTGAGCTCCTGCATTCCTGTAACTTAGAGGACTGTCTTATGTTTTAGACTGTTAAACATACCCCGATGAATATTAAAAAAATTTATACCGTACTTTTTTTATCAGCGATCCCGCTGATTGGAATGGCTCAAATCTGTCCGCCCAACCCAAGCAATGAATTGGTTACCAACGGAAGCTTTGAATTGGGTGGGAGCGGTGCTACAACCGGTCAGGACGGCTCCTATTCCAGTACTTTACCAAACAGCGGAAATTACAATGGTGCCGTGGCTGTAAATCAATGGGGTATTGTTAAAAATGCCAACAACGCCAACGTTACCTACATGACCAATACCACTGCTCATACAGGAAATAACTTAATGCTAATCGACGTTGGGAATTCAGCCAATACAAACCTTTGGCAACAAACGATTCTGGCTGCCGATCTTAATCCCAATACCACTTATTTTTTCTCCTGCTGGCTGGCAAACGTTTCAAACCAATCTCCGCAAGGACTCAACAATCCTCCCATAGTTCAGCTCAGAATCAATGGTGTTGCCATTGGAGCTGATATTGATTTGCCTTACACTACCAGCGGTGGCTGGATTCCATATTATGTCGTTTGGAAATCTCCAGCCGGCGCACAAAGCAACATTGTGATTGGTTTAGAAAACGTGAAAAAACAATCACAAGGAAATGACCTGGCTTTGGATGATATCTCCTTCAACAGCAGTTGCAGCAATATTCCAAACATCAATGCTTTACAACCTACCAGCCAGCTTGCGAGCAGCGTCTCTTTATGCTCAGGCGGAGGAAATGCTTTGTTAGATACTAAACTAAGTGCCACCAATAAAACCTTTGTGTGGAAAAACTCAGTTCCTGCCGCCATTGGCTCAACCAATCCATCAGCAAGTGTGAGTACTGCCGGTACTTACTATGTTTGTATCGATTCAGCCGGATTAGGCTGTCCGATTACCGATACTATTGTGGTGACCAACAATTTGTCTCTTTCTTTACCTGATCTCGACCTTTGCAGTCCTTCTCAATATGTGGTAGATGCCGGCTTTAATGTACCGAATGCTTCTATTGCATCAATTACCTGGACCGGTCCGTCGGGCACCAGCACCAAACGCAATTACACCATCACCTCAGCAGGAAATCACTCTGTAACTATAGTTGCCGCAGGAGGTTCAGGTTGTAATTTCAATAAAACTTTTGCTGTTACTTCTTCCGTTCCGGTTGCTCCTACAGGCTTAAGCTATAGTGAATGCGGAGGTTCAACGGTTGCATTGGCTATTGGCGACGGGAAGTCTTACAATTGGTCGTTAAATCAAAACATGGCTCCTTTATTGGGAACAGGAATTACTTACAACTGGGCCGTGCCGGGAGGAACAACAGGTGATCAAACAGTATGGGTAGCAAATCTTCCGCAACAGGCTGCTTTAGGAAATGGCGGACCAACCAACATATCCACTACTTCATGGCCTGATGCCATTAATGTAATGCCTTCCTTAACTTTTACTAACAACAATACTGTCGTATTGAAATCCTTTCAGGTTTTCTTTCATGAATGGGCTCCGTTGCAAGGCGGCGGACAATGTACTGCAGGATCATCAAAACCGGTTACTTTCAGCATTTCAGGATCAGGAACCTTTACCACTACAGTGAATGTTCCTTGCTCTCCTTCAAGTGGTTCAAATTATACTGTAAATGTCAACTGGACCTTACCTGCCGGAACTTATACTTTAAGCTCAAGTGAAAATTTAGATTTCGAATATCAAGGAAGCATCACCACCAATGTAGGCGGAATTGTTACCATAACACCTCCTACAGGAAATCACTATATCTTTGCAAACATCAACTTTGATCAATTGACTTCCTGTGATCCGATACCTCTTTTGGTAAAAGCCATCTGCTGTAATCCCATTTCCGATGTTCCTGCGATTGACACTGCTGCAAGTAATTTAAGCGATTGTGATCCAAACAATGTAAGCATCGTTTCAAAAGCTTTAACCAATGGCCTGGATTACAAATGGCAGGTAAGTCACAACAACGGATTTACCTGGCAGGATTCTACCGGAACTCTCGTTGTTTCGGGAGGAAAAGCAACCTTGTCGAATATTTCGGGAAGCGGCTGGTTCCGCTTACAAGTTGCTCCTACCGGGGACCTTGGTAAAACCTGCATGAAAACTTCCGACACAGCGATTGTAATAATACCGATTGCTGTACCTCCTGTTATTACCTCTACAAAAAGAGATTATTGCAGCAATTCTGCCATTGACACTATTGAAGTAAATGTTCTGGGAGGAACGTTTACTACTTTCAGCGGAACAGGAATTACCAATGCTGCACAAGGTTTTTACAATCCTGCACTGGCAAACATCGGTACCGATACCATTTATTACACTACCCCGGGAGCCTGCGGCGCTACTGCAAAAAAGGCGATTAACATCAATGCGCTTCCTGTAGTGACTTTTACTTTAGCCGACGATGAAGTTTGCACCGGCTCAGCTGCTTTTGCACTGAGTGGCGGAACACCAAGCGGAGGAACTTACTCGGGATCGGGAGTAACGGCAGGAACTACCTTTACCGCTGCCGGCGCCGGAACGGGTGCGCATGTAATCACTTATTCTTATACCGATCCTCTAACAACTTGCGCCAACACCGCCACAGATCAAATGACTGTAGATGCCTTGCCTGTGGTAAGCTTAAATTTACCTTCGACTTCTGCATGTACTGACCTGCCTGCTTTTGCGCTTTCAGGAGGAAATCCTTCTGGCGGAACTTATTCGGGAAGCGGTGTCAATGGGGCTAATTATGATCCTTCCTCCACTACAACCGGAGCGCATGTTATTACCTATACTTATATCGATCCGTTGACAACCTGTACCAATAGCACTACCGCTACCTTAACAGTATATGCTTTACCTGTTATTGCTTTAAGCGATACCGCTGTTTGTGATGCCATCACTTTGAACGCTTCTAATGGAACTATTGCAGTACCTGCTACTTACGCGTGGGATGGCGCTGCTGCAGGCAACGTCTCCACTTTATTGGTTGCGGGATCAGGAAAACATACCGTAGTAGTCACTGATAAAAACAATTGTCAAACCAGTGATTCTGCAACGGTAACGGTTAACCCGAAACCTTCTGTTTCTCTTGGCAGCGATACTTCAGTATGTTTCACAGGTGGTGAAGTATGGACCGATACCATTGCCAATACTTATTCTTCTATTCTCTGGTCGAATGATGACGTTGACAATATCACTTCTGTTTCAAATACCGACAGTGTTTGGGTAACAGTCACCAATCAATTCTCCTGCTCAGCCTCCGATACCATCCATGTTAGCGAAGAATGCGATGCTATAAAACTATGCTTCCCCAATGTATTCACGCCTAACAGTGATGGATTAAATGATGATTTCCGACCATGTGGAAACGAAAAAGAAGTCATCAGCTACAATGGAAATTATAAATTCTACAGCGAAAATATTCTGTCCATGCATTTCATTGTTTACGACAGATGGGGCATCAAAATGTGTGAAGACGATGAGCCGCATATTCCAGTGTGGGATGGTTATTTCAATAATAAACTGGCTGCTGCCGGAACGTATTACTGGATTGTTCAATACACTGATTCTTCTAATACCTCTTATGAGCAAACGGGCTATGTTACTTTGCTGAAAGAACAGTAAAAAATCTGCTCTCTACGATCTGAAATCTTTCTCCCTAAAAAAATAAAAGCATTATTTTTTTAAGGAGAAATTGTTTTCTATGTGCAAAATTACACCCTACTGTAAAATCATAAAAAACTAATATTCAATAACTTAATAAGTTCACTTATTGCTGTGTAAACGCAAATTGGTAGCAATTTAACTATCTGTAAATCAACATATTATGCTGTAACTTTTAGCAGTTTAACTTTGTTTCCGCTAAGATTAACATTAAATTAGGATTATGCTTACAGCTAATTTTTGGATACAAACTAATTTTCTTTCTGAACGTAATCCTGTAAAGATGACTATCAGATTATTTTTTCTCACTTATTTAATTTCATTTTCTCTCTTCTCGCAATCGGTTTCTGTTGGAGCCGGCAGTTATACTCTTTCACTTCCAACAGGCTCAACTATTTTACCTAATAATGCAGCTCCCGGAACAAGCCACTACCAAAGAGTTGACAATGTTGACCGAACGGGAGCGATGCCCAAAATAGTACCGGGGTTTTCACAACCCATCGCCACACACGAATGGTGGTCTTCGGCCATCTGGTCTTATGAAATGCCAAACAGTGCTTACTATCCCGACTGGATCATAGCTCCATACTCCTTCACCATGCATCCTCACCCATTGATTGTAGCAGCTACCCGCTATGGTTTAAACATAACTTCTGAAGACAACCCGGTTACCTCTACTTACAATTATCACAACTACAGAGAGAATCATTTGTGGGTGGGATTGGACGGGATGGATGTTCCCGCAAGTACAGGTACGAGAGTTAAAAGTTATGGCGACTGGTCGGTAACGATGCAGTGGAATGATGGTGCAGGAAGAGTTTTGGAAGCCACTTCCGGACACGGATTTCCTTACGTTTACTTTAAAAAAACAGGAGCAAGCGATCCTACTTTACGCTATGTGGCAGGAGTTCCAACACCTTATGGAACAGTATCCAATGCAACTGTTGTAGCAAGAGGTGTTACTATTTTAGGAAAGCATTACGGAATTTTTTGTCCGCCCGGAACCACCTTTGGAAGCACTTATATCCTCAATCAAAGTGAAGCCGATATGACTGCTCCGAACAGCGTGCCGCGCGATGCACAAAAAGTATCCTTACCTGCAGGACAAAATTATTTTTCTATTGCACTTTTACCCGATAACTCTCAGGCTACCCTGGAATATTATGCAAAATTCGCCTTCGCCTTTGTCACAGATACCAAAGTTGAATGGGAATATGATGAATGTAAATCGGAAGTAAAAAACACTTTTACTTTCAAAACAGAACCACAAGGCAACAGCACAGAAACCAAAACATTGATGGCCATGTACCGCCATCAATGGCTGCATACCACCGCTGCCGCAACGCCTTATACTTACCCGAATACTGCTCGTGGTGAAATGAAAGTTTTTGAAGGGACTTCTTTTGTAAACACGCACACCAATCATGGTTTCCTTCATTCTTTACCGGATTATGGCACTTATAACAAAGCAGCAATTGCCACCTATGTTTTACAGGAAGTAGCAAAAGGAAAAAACTATTTCTTCTATGCCGACAATGCTTCACTGGCTATTTACGGTGCAGGCGTGGCTTTACAAAAAGTATGTGATTTAGCAGAATTGGCAGATATGGTGGGCGATTACACTTCACGAAACACCTTCCTTTCCTGGACAAAAAATTATTTACAAAGATGGTTCACTACAGGAAAAGCGGCAGCACCAAACGATGATCAATTTTATTATGATTCCAACTGGCAATCGTTAATCGGTATGCCTTCTGCTTTTGAATCGGATCGTCAGTTAAATGATCATCATTTCGGATATGGATATTTCGTTAAAGCAGCGGCAGTGGTTGCCAAATATGAACCGAACAACACTTGGGAAACCCAATGGGGGCCTATGGTTGAAATGCTCATTAAAGATGTGGCCAATTGGGACAGAAGCAATACTCAGTTTCCTTTTTTACGCACTTTTGATCCCTATGCCGGTCATTCCTGGGCTTCGGGTCACGCCAATTTCACGGCAGGAAACAATCAGGAATCGAGTTCTGAAGCCATCAATTTTGCTTCAGGCGTAGCGCTATGGGGAACAGAAACCGACAATAAAACTTTGCGCGATTTAGGGGCTTTTTTATACACCACTGAAATTGAAGCCGCCCGTCAATATTGGTTTGACGAAGACAATATCACTCTTCCAAATACCTGGGGACACAATAGAGTTGGTATTTTATGGGGATGGGGAGCCGACTACCAAACATGGTTTGGAAGCGCCACCTGGCCCGGAGTTCAGGCTGAATACGTACATGGAATAAGCTTTTTACCCATCAGCGGAAGCTCTTTGTATTTAGGTCTTAATCCAACAAATGCCTCAAATAATTACAACGAAATCATCTCTTATTCCGGTCCGCTTAAAACAGATTTCAAAGACATCATCTGGTGCTTTCAGGCACTGTTTGATGCCTCAGCGGCGAAAAGCACTTTTACAAGCAATGAAGCTTCGTACATCCCTGAAACCGGAGAAACAAAAGCACATACCATGCAATGGATTGGTGCTTTGGATAAGCTGGGAACCGTTGATGCCACCATTACTGCCGATATGCCAACCTATGCCGTATTCAATAAAAACGGTTGTAAAAATTATGTAGTGTACAATCCTGCAGGAGCATTCACAAAAAGCAAAGTCACCTTTTCCGACGGAAGATGTTTTCTACTGCCAAAAGCAGATACGATGTATGTTTTCACGAAATGTCCGGAAGTGAAAAAGCCCGATAGTATTTATGTGGTTTGTCCGAACAACCCTGTTAAATTAACTGCAAAAGATACCAGCTGCGCCAGCAATTATCAGTGGGACAGAAATGGCAGCAACATTGGCGGAGCAAACCAATCGAGCTACATGGCTTCATTGCCGGGGGAATATCATGTAAGCTATAACATCAGCGATTGTATTGTAAAAAAAGACACTTTCACTGTTCAACTCAAAGACACCATAATCACCTCCAATATCAAGGCAGTGTGCAACGGCGCAGGAACAACCTATACTTTAAGCTTTGATATTTCGGGCGGAGAAGCGCCTTATTCGGTTACAGGTGGAGCGGGATCCATATCCGGCAGCACTTTTACAAGTTCGGCCATCACTAGTGGCTCTGCATATTCTTTTCTGGTAACAGATAAAAACCTCTGTGCTTACGATACTATTTCCGGATCAAAAAGCTGTGGCTGTTCTCTCTCCATCAATCTTGGAAAAGATACCGCTGTTTGTCAGGCTTCCAGCATCACTTTAGATGCAGGTGTAGTGGGAACTTACAGCTGGTCGACCGGTGCAACATCAAAAACCATCTCTGTTTCCAATGCAGGAACTTATTTTGTTGCTGTCACCGATGGCAATGGCTGCAAGGCTTTCGACACTATTATAGTAAAAAATGCACAGGCTCCTGCTACTCCGATATTTTCAGAAAGCTGTAATGGAACAACGGATTACACTGTTTCATTTACCATGAGCGGTGGAGATTCTTTATCCTATCAGGTTTTGGTAAGTGGTGCAGGGCCTGGCGGACCCGGAGTTTTAATCGGCAATACTTTTACCAGCTCTCCTATTCCAAGCGGTACGGCTTATTCCTTTATCGTAAAAGACAAAAACAATTGCACACCCAATATTGTCTCAGGATCTAAAAACTGCAATTGCGCTACCGATGCCGGAACAATGTCGCTAACGGGAATCAGTGTTTGCGAAAATGCAAATGCTGTTGTATCTGCTGCAAATTCAACTGTTTTAGACGGGGACGACGTATTGCTTTATTATTTGCACAGCAACAACGGAACACTTTTAGGAACCGTATTCGCAAGCAATACGCTGCCTTCTTTTGCTTTTGCAAATCCTATGGTTTATGGAACAACCTATTATATTTCATCTGTTGTTGGAAATGGCAATGGAAGCGGAGGAATTGATTTGAACGATCCTTGTTTGTCGGTTTCAAAAGGAACTCCTGTTGTATTTAATGCCTTGCCTACTCCTTCCAACGCAGGAAATGACAGCACTATTTGTGGTTCAGTCATAACGCTTTCGGGAAATATCGCTATAACCGGAACGGGTATCTGGACAGTGTCTTCAGGCAGCGGATCTTTTTCCAATGTTACTTCTCCAAATGCAACTGTTAGTGGTTTAACAACGGGGACCAATACTTTTGTATGGACGATAGTGAACGGTTCCTGTCCGACATCTTCCACATCAGTAAATATCGTTAGTGCTGCAACACCAAGCGTTGCCGATGCAGGAACAGATCAGAATCTTTGTAATTTGAGTACTGCAAATCTTTCGGGAAATAGCCCTTTGTTTTCCGAAAGCGGAACATGGACTGTTACCAGCGGAACAGCAACTCTTAACAATACTTCCTCTCCAACGTCTTCAATCAGCGGATTGAACATCGGGGAAAACTCCTTTGTCTGGACGATTTCCAACGGCACTTGTGCAACAAGTGATTCTGTAGATATTGTCATTGACGGTTTACCAAGTGCAGCCAATGCAGGAAAAGATCAAAACATTTGCAGCACTAGCACTACTTTATCGGCCAATGTTCCTGTTGTTGGAACAGGGCTGTGGACCATAGTTTCAGGAAGCGCGACGATAGCCGATCCAACATCAGCAGCAACATTAGTAAGCGACTTAAGCAATGGCAGCGAAAGTGTTTTGTTATGGACAACCACCAACGGCGTTTGTCCGGCCGACACGCAAAGCGTTGTCATCATTGTAAAAGCGCTTCCTCAAATAAATTTAGGAAATGATTCTACCTTGTGCGTGGGAGATGAGGTGCTTTTAAATGCCGGTGATACCGCAAGCAATAGAACTTATGTATGGCAGGACAATAGCACCAAAGCGCAGTATTCAGCTACTCAATCCGGACAATATTTTGTGAGCGTGACCAGCGGCGATTGTCCGGCAATCAGCGATACTATTTTCTTCGATGACAATTGTCCTTATTCCTTTTATGTGCCGAATGCTTTTACTCCGAACGGCGACAGTAAAAACGATATGTTTCTGCCAAAAGCCTTTAATCTCCTGGATTTCCAAATGGATATTTTCGACAGATGGGGAGAAAATATTTTTGCTTCCGCCGACATAAGTACAGGCTGGAATGGCAAAAGCAAATTCGGTCATGATGCACAAATAGATGTTTATGTATACAAAATCAACTTTTCAGTGATGGGAAAAAATGAAAAAATAACTTATAAAACAGTGATAGGGAGAGTATCTCTTATCCGGTAAACAGATTATTTACAGATGAAACATAGTTGCTCCTTTTTTAGTATCAGCAGCATTAAACAATGAATCCATAGCTTTAGCAATGATCCGATATATCTACAAAATACTTGGTGTTTTTATTCTCTTTACTTCTTGCGATTTAAAGGCACAGGAAATCATTCTTCTGGATGAAAAAATCAGCGATGATTATTTGATAGAGGGTCAGTCTACAGAAATCCTGGAAGACAAATCCAATACCTTTACGATTAAAGACGTTAATTCTCCTCAGCACCTCAACGGGTTTATTCCCTACAAAAACAGCGAACGATTTGCTTTTATAGTCAATCCTGAATCTGCCTACTGGATCAAATTCCGCATCAAAGCCAACAGTCCTTTGAGCAAACATTACATTTTAGAAAACAGCGATTCACACATTGATGATTTTGAATTGTACAAGCAAGCAAGCAATAATCCTACTATCTACATCAAAGAAAGGGCAGGCTTCACTTCCGATTTTGGTGTGAGGAAATACCAGCACAAAAACTTTGTGTTTGACATCTCTCCCGACACTGTTGTTCAAACCTATTTTGTTCGCGTGAAATCCAACAATCACAATCCCTTCATTTTTAAAATACGCTCTACTTCTTCTTTTACAAGATATGCTTTAGGCGAATATTATTTGCTCGGATTATTCTATGGAATACTCGCCATCATGGGCATTTATAACCTGATTATGTTTTTCTCACTGCGTGATAAAGTTTACCTCTATTATGTGCTGTATGTTATTTGCTGTGCAATGATTTCGATGGTGGAAGACGGATTGGGATTTCAATACATCTGGCCTAATATGCCGTCTGTAAACCTAGTCATTGGTAATCTGGCGCCCTTGTTACTGCTTTTAACATTTACAATTTACGCCAAGCGCTTTTTAGAACTCAAAAGTCTGTTGCCAAAAATTAATACGGCGCTGAATATTGTAATGCTTTTTTATATCGCCTTCTTCTTTGCAGGATTAATCATGGGCATGCGCCTGCATTTTGAATTTTACCTCCTTCCTTTTTTATTCATTTACATCGCCTCTATTTTGTGCATTAAAAAAGGCTTGCACCAGGCACGTTACTTCATCATTGGTTATTCGTTTATGATTGTCACTATCATTTTTCTGGCCTTCCGAATGAGTGGCTTAATTCATACCGACAATATCTTCTTTGTGTATTCTTTCAATATTGGTTTTGTGTTTGAAATTGTCATTCTATCCTTCGCCTTAGGCGACCGCATTAAACTCATTCGTGCCAAACAACAGGAAGCCCAGCTCCGGGTGATTGAACAACTGAAAGAAAATGAACAGTTGAAAGACAAGGTGAATCGTGAGCTGGAAGAAAAAGTGCTCGAACGAACAAGAGATCTGGATGAAAAAAACATGGAGCTCAAAGATGCTTACGAAGAAATAAATCGCATGAATGGCTTACTGGATGCGGATAATAAAGTTTTAAAAACCAATGTTAAGGAGTTAACCAAAGCCAGGGTTTTAATGAAGGAAGTGAATTTTGAAGAATTCAGTAAAATATTTCCCGACAAAGACAGCTGCTTAAAATATCTGGTGGATCTCAAATGGTCGAAGGGCTACGCCTGCAAAAAATGCGGCAATCAGAAATGGTGCGAAGGGAAAGATGATTTCTACCGTCGCTGTACCAAATGCCGCTACGATGAATCACCAACGGTGGATACCATTTTTCATAAATTGAAATTCCCAATCAATAAAGCCTTTTACCTGCTCTTTTTGGTATTTGCCAATAAGGAGAAGATTACTTCGCTGGAGTTGTCTAATATTCTTACACTTCGTCAGAGCACCTGCTGGACCTTCACTAAAAAGATCCACGAAGTATTGGCAAAAAGGAAAAAAACCAACACTGATCAGGACGGATGGGGCCAGTTGGTGTTGAATTCTGAGGATAGTAAAGGATAATCACAACTAGTTTAACTACCTACGCCATTGATGGAATTTTGAGCACAAAGTTTTCACAATGATCATGTGTGGGCTTCACGAAATGGGCCGCTAACTTCGTGCGAAGGCCCGAGCCAAGAGGCGGGCGCGCGGAAGGTTTTCGTGTGATGGCAGCTTCTCTTGGCTCTTGAATTTTTTGGATACTTTTTGTTTCAAGACAAAAAGTATCGATTTACTTCTTTTAAAAGAAGACATATAAAAAATGAGGTTGCTTTAATTTTTGAGTATAAAAATTTTCGCAATGAACGACAACTCAAAAACAAGCATTACTACAATCACCAAATTGTTTTACTACAGAAAAAGTTGCTGCCTAAACGCAAACTGCGCTCTTGATTAAAGTAGCAACAACCCTCATTATCAACATTTTATAAAATTACTTAAACGCAATGTTAGTGTATTTTAGTTCATTTTAACTACATATTAATCAGTTTATTACGAAAAATATTATTTGTTTTTATCTTGACAAATCAACAATTATCGCTTAACATTGTTCTATAAACTAATTATCTAATACCGATACCATGAAAAAAAATTTACTAAGTATTGCAAGTGTGATGTTCTTAGGACTAACTGCAAATGCACAAACCATTGTATATAGCAATGATTTCTCTACAGCTCCGGTTCCGGTTGGAAGTGGTGCTTTTACTCATGCAAGTGATGGATCAAACTGGACTATCACAGCTCCAACAGGTCACGGAGAATGGGATCAATTTGATATTATTTTTGATACCCCTTTAAATTTTGCAACATCAGGAAACAAGCCTATCCTTTCTGTAAAAGGCAGCACAAGTCAAACAGTTGCATTTGAAATCTTTTTAGTTGACGACCAAGGACATATTGCAGATAATCCATTAACATTGACAGCTCAACCAAACGTATTTGCCATTATTAAAGACCAGTCTCCGGTGGTTTTCACTTATGATTTCACGGGGCAGTTTACAGACAATTATGGTAACAATGGCGCGCCACAAGGAGCGGTAGATTCTACCAAAATTGCAAGTATCCGTTTCAAAATCAATCCGGGATGGGCTAGCAGCGCATACACTTATCATGCAGGCCTGTCTGATGCAGCTGATTATAAAATGGCTTTAACAGGAAGCGGAATGATTAAAATCGACAAATTACAAATTGGAGCAGCTTTGCCTAGCGGTATCGCAACAGTAAATGCAAATACTTCTTTTGCAATGTACCCGAATCCTACAAACGGATTGGTTACTTTAAACTTAAACGCCAATGCGATCTCTGTTTCTGTTTCAAATATTTTGGGTCAGGAAGTTTATTCTTCTAAAACAAACGGATCAAACCTGACTATTGATTTAGCAGGAAAAGAAAAAGGACTTTACTACATCAGCATCAAATCTGATGAAGGTGTTACTACCAAAAGATTGTTCTTGAACTAAGAATAAATACTATACCCCATAGTAGAGAGGATAATGAGCAATCATTATCCTCTTTTTTTGATTACAACTTCGAAAGAAACCTCCTCACAAAAAATCCTCTGATGATTTTAGTCAAACCCTTTTTAGGTTTTTCCACTTTGGCCGACCAATAATTATAAAAATGTCCTTTCACATCTGGCCCTCCCGGTTTTTTCAAGAGATATCGAACGGCTTCATGACTCATCAATATTCCCGTCATCCAAACCATTGGCGCGAAGGAAACTCTTTTGCGTTTTCCTGTCATCACTTCTTTGGCGATGTCCATGTTTACATTGTCGGCACTGCTGGAATTTACCATTACATGCTCAATTTCTTTTGTGGTGTTACTATCAGCTGAACAAAATTTTCAAGTTCCTTTTTGTGAAATTCAGGCTGACTTAAACGGCGGTTGGTAAGCCACAAATCTCCTTCATTGGTGATTAGGCCATTTTTAAAAAATCGTAGGATCTTCCTTTGGTGTAATTTTTCTGATTATCGACTAAAACATGCTTCACATGCGAGCAATGAGTAATGAGTAATGACAATAAAATCAATCAAGGGGAAATTCACATTGAATACATCTCCATACTCTTTCATGTTGTTCTCTACAAAAGCAATCGGGTCATTTCCAAAGGGGAGCATGTTTTTGAGGAGGGAATTCTGAGGCCTGACTTTCGGAATCGCTTGCTGATTTTTCATTAGTAATAATTTTGGACAAAGATCAACTCTCTTTTCCGACCCCGCTAATTATATTATCATAAAGGAAAAAGAGTTTTTTGCGTTTTCTGCAAAAATCCGAAAGACCTTCTTCTGATTCAAAAAAACAAAATGAAAGAAAAGCCTCTCCCGACTCAAAAAAATCTTTTACCTCAACGTGCAGAACGCTTTGTTACCTATCTGGAAAAAAAACTTAGTGTAATTTTTACAATTAAACTTATTATCAGTACTTTAGCGTAGTGAATGATTGCTACGTAAGTGTAAATAGTATTAATTTAACTACCTAATTATCAGTTATTTACATTATTTCATTTAGGGCAAATTATTTCTCAATTCACTTGATTTCTGAATAATTAACCCTTATAATTGTTTTATTAACTTATTCAACAGATTCGCACCATGATGAAAACTTATAAGATAATAACCTCCCTTTGTTTAATGGCTGTAGTTTTTTCTTTTGCTCTTCCGCAAGATGTTGAAAGCTACTATATCTATTCCGATTATTTTAAACACGGGATACCTACAGGCTTCATGGGAGAGAAAGACGGTAAAAGCATGAAGATCGACATCAATTGGAAAGACAAACCTTTTAAAGGCGACAATTGCATGAAGATCACCACTGATAATTCCGAAGCATGGAGAGGATTGCACATTCAATTTACCGGCGCATGGAATGTTTCCATAAGACCCGACCAAAAACTACCGGATCTCTCCACATTTGAAAAACTGGAATTTTACGCCCGCGCCGAAGAAACTGAAGCAGGTCCGTACATTCTCCCTGAAATTGGTGTTGGCGGTGGAGGCGGTGAGTTGTCGGAAGAAAAAGTAAGCGATACTTTCCTAGAAATCGGCACCGAATGGAAAAAATATTCCATCAGCATCAAAGGCGCTGATCTCGCAAGAGTGAACACACTCTTATATATGGTTTTGCCTACGGGAACCATTTATTTAGATGAAATCCGCTTCGTAAAAAAAATTAAAAACTAAGCCAAAAGTATTATGTATTTAAAAAAATATACCGGTTTATTCTGTCTGCTCCTTACTGCACTGTTTGCCTTAAACAGCTGCTCTACGGTAACAATGGTTGAACAACCCGATTTGTATCAATCGACCACAGAACAAGTTACTCTCGACAATACCTCTACCACCGATAACGGTTTTAAAGAAGCGGCAAAAAAACCGGGATGGGACCTCATGTGGACCGATGAATTCAATGAAGCACAAGTGGACACCACCAAATGGAACCATGAAGTAAACGGCGACGGAGGAGGAAATAATGAATTGCAATATTATACTAAATCGAAAGCCAACTCCTATACCGTTGGCGGAAAATATCTAGTGATAAAAGCCATCAAACAAAATTACAAAGGGAAGTTTTATACTTCTGCCCGTTTGAATACCAAGAAAAAAGCGGATTGGACCTATGGCCGTTTCGATATTCGCGCTAAAACACCGGTACAACAAGGAGTTTGGCCGGCAATATGGATGCTGCCTACCGACTGGGTTTACGGAACTTGGCCTCAAAGCGGTGAGATCGACATTATGGAATCTATCGGTCACCAGCCAAAAACCTGTTATGGTACCATTCACTTCGGACAACCATGGCCAAACAATTCACATCTCGGAGATACTATAGAAACAAAAGAAGGTGATTTATCTACTGCCTTCCATGTATACTCCGTTGAATGGGAACCCAATGAAATCAGATGGTATTTCGATGGAGAGCTATACAACACTAAAAAGAATACCGATGTATCGCCGCAAAGATGGCCCTTCGATCAAAGCTTTCACATGATCCTCAATCTGGCGATTGGCGGTGAATGGCCCGGACCACCGGATGAAGCAACAACTTTTCCGAAGTACATGTTTGTGGATTACGTTCGTGTTTACAAAAAACTATAAATACTCATTATAACTCATCGAAATAATGCATATTAAAAAACATAAAAACAAAATTCTGCTTCTGCTGCTTGCTTGCTGCACGGGTATCAATACCTACGCACAACAAACAGAAACAGATTCATTGAAGCAGGTCTTTACCCCCTGGGCATTGGTTAGAAAATCTTTGGTGAGAGACAATTCATCGGATGGAATAACTACTCCGGTAGACAGAAGTTTATTCAAAGATTTCCTCAGCGGTATAGTTACCGGAGGTTATTACAGAGGATTCTTTTACAACCGTGATATGAATCAAACCTATGGCGACGGGCCCAAACGAAGCATGAGCGTAGGTGATGGTTATTATGACCCTACCATGTTTTTATATGTTGGCGGAAATCCCACTCCCACCACAAGTTTTGGTACTGAGGTAATGATTGGAAATCCATTTCAGGTTTACAAAGGCCCGGGCGTTGGTACCGCTCCCGGAGTGAGTCCATTTTTCTCCGCTGTATTAAGAGGAAATATCAATACCCCTATCGGTAATTTCTTTTTAATTGCCGGTGGTATTGAATGGACAAAATTAACTCCTTTCACTTTTGGCGCCAACGTTGGTTTTAACAGATACAGCATTTTTGAAAGACGTCCGTGGGATCCTGCAGGAAATGTAAAAACACGTTACGCTTCTTACTACTACAGCGGAGCAATTACCCAGGACAACAGGTTTGGAACACAGGCTTTCAAAGGTTTTATGTTGACCGGGTTGATCAATAAAATCAACGCCAACATAGATGTGTTTTATGGTAAAACGGGCGCAAACGGCGGCATTAACAGAGAAAATGAAGTAAAGCCTTCTCAAAATTTAGGCGTGCGCTTGAAGAAGAACTTTAAGGACAACATGTATGTGAGTTTAAATACTTTCAACAACTTCAACAGATCCGACAGTTTAAAATCAACAAACGATGTTCAGTGGAATATTTTCACTTCTGAGTTTTCATTCAAAGTAAAAGGCATTTCATTAAAAGGTGAAGTTGGTGCAGGAAGATATATGAGTCCGACCTACCCTGAAAACTGGAGTGAAGGTGTAATTTTAGATGTAGCTATTCCTAAAAAATATACTTTCATTCCTTTGGATTTCCGCTACTATACCATTGGAAAAAGCTTCACCAGTAACGTTGCTAATTTCAACAATACTACTATTAAAGAAGTATATACCGGATATCAGGGACTTACGGCAACCACCTCTTTACAGCCCTTTGGTCCGTCACTCGACAATGTTGGTGATTTAGCGAACAACCGAATGGGAGGTGCAGTAAACACCAACTTTAAAGTTTGGAAATTCATGGTATCAACAGGTACTCAGATTTCTGCAGAAAAAGAATTGATCTCTAACAGCACCGTTTTAAATTACGGACACAGAGTGAACAGTTTATTATGGTCGAGATTACCCGGCTATTTCCCGATTCCCGGAATGTTCGGGCCCAACAACAGAGTTGGAACTTACTATCGCGGTGCCTACGAACAAGTGCATTTAAGAGATACTCTTGCCGGAGGAAAAGCGCAGTTTAAAAAGTTTTACAACGCTTTCGACTTCCAATTAAAATATAAAATGAGCGTCTTCAATCGCGATTTATATGTGAACTATCTTGGAACATTCAGCTCGGTTCAAAAACAATTTTCCGCCTTTGCCAAATTTGATAATAGCGCTTATATCAGAGCTCAATATCATGAAATGGACGTGTATTATCAGTTGCACAAAAACTTCATTCTCACGCTTTACGGAGGTATAGAATTCGTAAAAGGAAACAGCGATACGGATTTAGGAACGAATCTTTTGCCAAGAGATCAGATTGGAAAAGCGGTTGGAGTTGGATTCGACTTCACCCTTTCAAGTCAAACCACCTTGTACCTGCGCCAAAGATGGTTCTCCTTTGAAGACAAAAATTTCGCCACTGAGAAATTCTCAGGAAATGAAGGCACTCTTGAATTGAAAGTAATGTTCTAAAGAAAACAGATATGAAAAATTTATATACATATACCATGAATCAAAAAGCAATAATCCTTTGTTTATTATTGATCAGCGTTCAGTTATTGAATGCACAAGATGATAAAATAAAATTTGGCGCCTATGCCCGGGCGTTTCAGCAAATGAATACACTGGATACTCCCGGTGATTCTAATGCGAACCATACGGCAAACGGAAATGTTTTGATGGACTTAGGCATCAATATCAATCCTGATAAAAAAACAGAAATTCAGGCCATCGTTCGTTTTAGCAATAACTTCAACGGTTTCTATACCGCAGGAGCAGCAGCAACTTTGCGTCAGTTGTATGTGAAAGGAACCGTTGCCAAATTTTTCAACTATCAGGTTGGGGACTTGTACATGAAATTAACTCCCTACACTTTTTTCAACAACAGTTCTGAAGGATCAGTGAATGAAGCACTTATATTTAGCGACTTGCGCAGAGATTATACCAACTACGAAAACCTAAGCAACAGAGGCAATGCATGGTGGCAACAAGGGGCTGCTACAAATTTTGCTTTTGCTTTCAATGAATCTCTTATCGATACCATCAGAGTGGATGGATTCTTTTTAAGAAACAGAGCAAGCTACGCTACTTTTCCATCTGCTTTTCATGCCGGCGGAAAAATAACCATCACTCAAAGTGCACGATTAAAAATTGCGGCCAACTATATCAACTTATTTGATGTAGCAGCAAATTTAAAAACCGACACTGTGCTTTTATACAACCCTGTTGCATCGGGTGAAATCAATTTTAAAATCATCAATGGCGCCAATACTCAACTGGCGTTAATCGCTGAAGGCGGATATTCAGAAAATGCACACAAAGCATATAAATCAGGCACTACCAAAGGATTCTTTTACGATGCAGGTTTGCAATTGAATTTAAAAAACCAACACCTGATCATCACTTCTAATTACTCTTATGTGGCTCCTGAATTTTACAGCTCAGCGGCACAAAGCAAACGTGTAAATTACAGCAACACTCCTTCGGCTTTTCCGCAATATGCAAATTCACTGAAACGCGGCATCAGCATTTTTGACTTAGTAAGAGATCCGGGTATTTATAACCAAGGAATCTCCAGAAGTTTAATGACTTACAACCCTATGTACGGAAATGCTCAGCCTTATGGAAAAGCAACGCCAAACAGAACAGGCATCCAGTTAAATGGCCAATACAAAGATTCTTTGGAGAAAATTGTAGCGGATGTTGACGCAGCATATTTGTCGGAGATTGCCGGTGTAGGATCAAGTCAATTAAGAACCTTTCTGGTATTAAAAGGAGGTGTTGATTTCAATTTCCATAAATTTTTCGACTGGAAAAAACGAGTGATTTTAACGGCAGGTTACCAATACGAAGCAACCACACGTGGTGGCGATCCTCTTGAAAAAGTGAGTTTGGTAAACAATTTACTGGATCTTGGTTTGGAAGTAGAGGTTTTCAAAAAGATGAGTGTTTTGGGGGGATACAAAATGTTGACTTCTTTAGGAAATGAATTTATTTCCGTGAGAGATGTGTACAATGATTTAACCATCAATTACACAACAACAAACATGAACGTAGCGCAAAGCGTTATCGCTTTCGGATTGAAATACCGCTTCAGCGAAAAATCATATTTAACTGTTCAGGATCATTTGTTTACTTATCAGGATAAGGCAACTGCTGCCAACAATTATTCGCTCAGTCAGATTTTAGTAATGTTCAACATGAACTTTTAATTGAAGAAATTATGAAGAACTTATCTTTAATATACTTTGGCCTTATTGCCCTGCTGTTGTTTGGGGCGGGTTGCAGAAAAGATGTCCTGGGCCCTTCTATTGTGGGGATCTACGGTCCGGTTACAGTAACCGAGCCTTTCGCCGCAAGCAAAAGCACTGTTGATTTTTCTAAAGATGAAGAGGTGTATTTTACTGCAAAATTTGAAAAGGAAACCGATTGGATAGTAACAATAACAGGTAACACCAGCGGTGCCAAAAAAACTTTTGAAAGCATTTCAAACACTGTGGATATTTCCGGTTCCAAATGGACGGGTTATGCCGATGGCGCTCCTTCTTTTCAGGCAGAAACAGTAACAGCAACCTTATCTTTCAAACATACTACAGATGTTTTTTCAAAAACACTGACGGTAAGCGGACAAAAAAATCTGGATAAAAACAATGTGTTGATCAGCGATTTTGCCACTCCGTTTAAAATTCTTGCATGGCAGAAATACGATGGAGCGATCAATGTTACTAATACTCCCTATTCGCTAGCCGATGGCAATAAATATCTGTTCATGGAAGGAACTCCTTATCAGGAAACCTCTCCCGGAAGTAAAGTAATTACTCCGTACGTGTGTTACATAGAGGCTCTCGCAAAAAATGCAGCTACCAATTACGGCACGTATTATCCCTTGTCAATCGATAGCAACAAAGTTTATTTCAATGTTATGGTACATGGTACAGGACAATCCAATACCAACCTTTTAATAAATTTTTATGAAGACGGAGTTGCTTCCCGACACATCAATATCCGTCCGGATTGGACCGGCTGGAAACTCGTAAGCGTAACCTACGCAAGCTTATTGGACGATGTGAGCACTGGCGGAAAACCCGATAAATTAACCAAAGTTGCTTTCATTCTTCTTTCAGATGCAGTTCCCGCGCAATCGGAAAAAGTTTCGGTGGCTATCGATCATGCGTCATTTACTACAAATACTCCTTATCAACCATAAAGAATTAATTTATTGATCATAAAACAATTTGAAATCGTGAATATAAAAACTCTACCCCTTTCGTTGTTGTGTCTTTTTTACACAACTTCGTACGCACAGCAAAACGACACTGAAGCTAAAATTGATAAGCTGATTTCCCAAATGACCCTAGCTGAAAAAGTTGGGCAAATGACACAACTCACCTTGGATATGGTGGCCAAAGGCGTTCCCTTTGATGACAATAAAACGATGGAAATTGATCCTGCAAAACTGGATTCTATTTTATTGCACTACCACGTAGGCTCCATATTGAACACAGGAACCTATGCCCTGCCGCGTGAAAAATGGTACGAACTGATTTCACAAATCCAAAAAGTTGCCACTCAAAAAACAAGATTGAAAATTCCTGTATTATATGGAATCGATGCTATTCACGGCGCAACGTATACTGCCGGATCTACTATATTTCCGCAGGAACTTGCATTGGCTGCAACATGGAATCCTGCACTGATTGAAAAAGCAGGATCTATTTCTGCCTATGAAGTTCGTGCTTCAGGCATTCCATGGAATTTTTCCCCTGTTCTCGATTTGGGAAGACAGCCATTATGGTCGCGATTTTTTGAAACCTTCGGTGAAGATCCTTACCTCGCCACACAAATGGGCAAAGCCCTTATCCATGGCTATCAGGGAGATGATTTTTCTAATCCTGAAAAAGTGGCTGCATGCTTAAAACATTATGTAGGCTACAGCGCTTCTGTAAGCGGAAAAGACCGCACACCGATTTTAATGCCTGAGCGTTTACTCAGAGAATATTACCTCGTTCCTTTTGCAGAAGCCATTAAAAACGGAGCAATGACGGTGATGGTAAACTCTACTGAAATCAATGGAACTCCGGTACATGCCGATTACCATATCCTCACTGAAATATTAAAACAGGAATTAAAATTTGAAGGCTTTGCAGTCACTGACTGGGAAGATATTATCATGCTCCACAACGTTCACAATGTTGCGGCAAGTTACAAAGATGCAGTGGCAATGGCCATCAATGCAGGTATTGACATGAGCATGGTTCCATCCGATGTTTCTTTCTGCAAATACTTGATTGAACTGGTCAACGAAGGAAAAGTTCCTATGAGCAGAATTGACGATGCAGTGCGAAGAATTCTAAGAGTTAAATTTAAACTGGGCTTGTTTGAACATCCTTACTACGATGCCAAATCTTATCCGAAATTTGCATCGGCTGAATTTACCAATCAAAATTATTTAACTGCTTTGGAAAGTGTTACTCTTTTGAAAAACACCAACAACATTATGCCTTTGGCAAAAAACAAAAAAGTGTTGGTGACCGGTGCCGGAGCAAACTTACTAAATCCTTTAAATGGCGCGTGGACCTACACTTGGCAAGGTGTTGAAACCAAACACAATCCCAAAGACAAAAAAACTATTCTTCAAGCGATTCAAGACGAGATAGGAGCCGACAAAACAATTTACGTTGAAGGAACAACCTACGACAAAGATGTGAATACAGCAGAGGCAGTTAAACAAGCTCAAAATGCCGAGTACATCATTGTTTGTTTAGCAGAAAAACCAAGTGCAGAAAAACCTGGTGACATCGAAGATTTAACCATGGACAGAAATCAACTCAATTTGATTAAGGAGTTAGCAAAAACTGGAAAAAAAATAATTTTGGTTTTGGTAGAAAACCGTCCGCGTCTTATTTCAGAAATTGAACCATTGGTGGATGCTGTTGTAATGGCCTATCATCCAGGCAACGAAGGAGGAAGAGCGATTGCCGAAATTCTTTTTGGTGATGCCAATCCAAGCGGAAAGCTTCCTTTCACTTACCCAAGATACACTGGATCATTCACTACTTACGATTATAAAAAATCGGAAACCCGCGACATTAATTTTAAATTCAACGCCATCAATCCGCAATATACTTTCGGATCAGGATTGAGCTACACTACTTTCAAATACAGCGATTTAATCCTCGATAAAAATAGCATTGGTTTTAACGACAGCATAAAAGTTTCGGTTAAAGTAAGCAACACCGGAACCCGCGAAGGAAAAGAAGTAGTTCAATTGTACGTTCGCGATGAAGTAGCCTCTATCACTCCATCCAACAAACGCTTAAAAGGCTTCTCCAAAGTGAATTTAAAAGCCGGAGAAAGCACCATTGTGACTTTTGTTATTCATCCTAAGGACTTGGCTTTTGTGAATGCTAAAAACGAATGGATTACGGAGGCAGGAGATTTTACAGTGATGATAGATGGAATGAGTAAAGGGTTTTTGTTGAGTAAGTAAAACTTTTTCCCACAGATTTCACAGATTTGCACAGAAGCTAAACTCTGTGCAAATCTGTGGGAAATTGCTATTTATAGGAAGTCGTATCCGTCAAACTTTTAATAAACAATATCAAATCTTCTTTTTCATTTTTACTCAGCTTCAACGAATCAAAAGGAAGGGTTTGGTTTTGATATAAGATGGGAACTCTGTTATTCGGCTTTCTTACTAAACAGAAATAACAAATAAATAAAACCTGATAAAGGGGTAAGAATCAAGTTAATAATAAACCAAATCCAAAATGTCTTTTTTCTCCTTTCTATTTTTTTAAACGCAATTGCTAATGCCAGAACAAATGCAATTAAGACATATAAGAGAATATCACTGAAAGAGAGTACCAATACTGTTCCGCCAAAAGTAGTGGAACAACCGGAGGTTAATAGAAAAACAAATAAAATTAATATTAAACTTTTTTTCATTTGAAAACCTACATTCTGAATTTCATTTGAGCTACTAAATCCTGAAAATGTTTATTGTGCTTAATTTCGGGATCCCAACTCAATCCCATCTCTATCAAATCAATTGATTCTGTAATTGTAGAACCTTCTTTATGTTCTTCATTAGCCAAAATAAATGCAGTATCCGAAATGGCAAGCGCATTTTCAATATCATGACTCACAATCACTAAAGTGTTTAGCTCATCCAACTGAGAAATGCTCACTAATAATTCTAAAACTTTGTCTTTTATGACAGGATCCAAACCTGAAAAAGGTTCATCTAATAAAATAAATTTATTTCCTGTAAGTATTTGTTGAATGATGCTTACACGCTGGCGCTGACCTCCGGAAAGCTGCATAGGATATTTTTTCAAATGCTCTTTGAGTCCGAATTTATTTGCATAATCATTAATCAATTCTGTTTTTTCTTTCTCGCTCATTTTATTTACAGAACCCCTCAAACCCAGCTTCAGATTTTCGACAATGGTTCTGTGATTAAAAAGAATATAATTTTGAGGAACAATACCTACTTCTCCTGCTTCAACGGGATGTAAATCTTTTCCAATCCTAACAGTTCCGGATTTTGGTTCTTGTAAGCCCGCAAGAATTTTAAACAGTTGTGTTTTGCCGATTCCGCTTCGTCCGACTAGAGAAACAACTTGTCCCTGCTTAAGATTAGGACGAGTTATATTATGCACTTCAAAATTGACATCTCTCAATATCGGCTTATCATAGCTCAAATAGATGTTTTCAACTTTCAATATTAATTCCTCTTTTTTATACATCTTATTTTCTGATTTGTAAGCGTGTATAAGGGAATAACCAGAAGCGGATTTTCTTCAGTAAAAAATCAAAACAAACACCAATGCCAAAAATGATAAATAAAATAGCGAATACAGTTCCAAGGTCAATATACTTATTGGATTTAATAAGCATCGTTCCTAAACCACCTTCCGACATACTTAATCCTTCAACCATAGTGATCATCATCCAGGCAATCGCAAAATTCTGACGGAGAACTTCCAAAACCTGATCCAGCCTTCCAACAATCACTACCTCCCACAAAGTCTGCCAGCTACCCATCCGCAAAGTTTTACATAACTCGTATTCTTGCTCATTAACAGCATCAATAATGGATAAAAAGGAAGTGACAAAAAACGGAACAATTCCAAAAATCAATAAACTCATTTTTAAATTATGTCCATTGCTCGTTAAAAGAGTAAATAGAAAAATCAACCCTGTTAAAGTAAGATAACGGCATTTGATGATAAACTTGGCTAAGGGATTAAAAAATGGAATTAAAGACAAATAACAAATCAGCAATGCAATTACGATTGAATAGCCCATTCCTTTAATGGTCAGCGTTAAACTGATAAAAAGATTGTCATAAAAATTATTTGACCGCAGAATTTTCAATATAGATTCTGCGATTTTGCCTGGTGTTGGTATCAACCCTCCAACAGCAAAAATTTGCCACAAACCAATGGCGATCGCACAACATACAACCACTAAAACAACATATAACTTGCTGCTTATATTGGATAGCGGAGTAAATAACTTTTTTAATTCTTTCATTAATTTATTGCCCTAAAACAATTTGAACACGACGGTTTTTCGCCCTGCCTGCAGCAGTAGCATTTTCAGCTATAGGTTCGCTTTGTCCTAACCCTTTAGCTTCAATTCTACTGGTGAGTAATCCTTTACTTATTAAATAACTTTTAACCGCATTCGCTCTTTGCTCGGACAATCTTTGATTGGCATCTGGATTACCGGTGTTATCAGTGTGTCCATAAACACCTACATTCAAACCTTCTGCAACAACGGAGCTTTTTAAGATTTCATCCAATTCAGAATAAGACTCAGGAAGAATTACTGCACTACCTGTTTCAAACTGAATCTGGTAAGATTTAGAAGAAACTTCACTGGTAATTTCTTTTGCATAAGTCACTTTCAAAGCCTCGCCTGTCAATAATTCAGGATGATTTGCAATCACTGATTGTAAAAATGATTTGTCCACCACTTTTTGATAAGCAGGATATGTAGCCATTAATTCAGGATACATTTTTGAAAGAATATCTCCGAAAGTAGTATAAACGATTTTGTACCTGTCCACACCATCTTTTCCCATCCCAAACATATTTGCAGCATCCTGTAAATTGAAGGCCATGGAACCTCCTAAGGGAGTAGTTAATCCCTGAATGTCCTGTTCTGTTTTTCCATTGTAATAAGTTAACCAGTAATCACCGGTTTGCTCGTTGTATACTTTGGCAGAAACATCAGCAGCGAATTTTTTTGCCTCATTGAAAGATCTTACTTGATCACCCGCCTGACCCAAAGCCATAATCAGATTTTCGATATCTGTTCTGTGGTCGTATGCAAATTTTTTGATGGTAATGGTGATACATGGCATTTGAGAAGAATATTCCTTTGTAGAAGCAATGCTCACCAAACCACCTTTTTGTTTTGCAATGTTCACGTCACCGGGAGTCCAAGTAGCAACAGCATCAACACCTACAGTAACTTCTTCATTTAATTTTTTACCGTCTTTTACAATTTTTCTGGTTTCTTTATATCCTGTGATGTATTTGTTACAAGCATCTAAAAAGTCGTTGGCTGCAATTAAATTGATAGCATCTTTATCATAAGTAGTTTCGTCAGGATTCACTTTCAAACCATTGTCACCTGCCCATTTCAAGAGGATGTTCATATCGCCATCTCTCAAATAACAAGCACAGGTTTTACCCAAAGCCGATTTAGGATTTGTTTTCCATTCAGCAGGTCCCATTACTTTATCTTCACCAAAAGATTTACCCATGGCGTAAAAAGCGATAGGTTGAAATTCAGGCCCCAGCGGCTCTAATTCCGCGCTTAAAGCAGCAAAGAACGCAGGCATTCCATCACCCATATAAGAAGCAAAAACTCCTGGAATTTCTGGATTATTTTTATAGTCTTGCGCAAATTTCACGATGTCGGCAATTGATTTATTGCAATCATCCTGACGGATAATGCTTACTTGTAAGTTCGCTTTATCTAATAACGACCCTTTTGTTGTTAAAGCGCCGCCATTCGCATACATCAGTGGGAACTGCGCGTTCCATGCCATTATCTCCCAGCTAATTTTTGTTCCACCATTTACTGATTCCTCATTGCTAGGCAAAGCAAGCAATTCTGAATTCCCCTTTAACGAAGCTTCAGGCGCATCAGGCAAAGCCAGGTGACCGATTTCTGTGGATGCTTTGGCATCTTGTGGTCGGTTGTCCCACCAAAATATTTTAGCACAAAAAATCGCTCCTAATATAAGGGCGATGATGACTACTTTTCCGGATGTTTTTACTTTAATTGACATGTATTATTTATTTTAATTGAGGGTTTTATTTTAATAAATCGTTGTAGTTACTTGCAGGTGACGGAACGCTGATAGTATTCAATTTATATCCGTTGTCAGGATTAACACTTTCCAGTAAGCGCAATCCTTCCTGCTCATAAGTAGCATTATCCAAATCGATGGATTGCATAAAGTCGGCAGAATAACCAATTGCTTTTTTCATATTCGCCAGTTTCCCGGCAATGTCTTCTTTCAAAAATTCCATGGATTGTTCCACCAGTAATTTTTTTTCGGGATCCCCTTTAAATATTTTCAAGGCAGAACTCAAAGCCTCATTTCCGGAGGTAACCGATTTGTATAAATCTTTTTTCAGCTCCAACTCATTTTTGGCATCTTCAATAAGATAGGCGCTATTCTTGTGGATTTTAGTTAAGTAGTCTCCTATTCGGAATAAATTATCATGAATAGGAGTCAACTGTCCGATGTACTCATTCAAACGTCCGATTTGTCGTGTAGCGTTTCCAAGTTCCGGCAACATATTTTTGTCCTTTGCCACCTGAGCTTTGGTCATTAACTTAGCAATTTCATCTTTCTTTTCTTTGATTTTCATGTTGATTTTTTCCTTTTGACCATCAACTTCTATGGACTGCGTGTATAATTTTTCTCTTTGTTCTTCCATATCACGCAAATAATCTTCAGCGATAATGAAGGGATCCAATTCAATTACAATCCCAACCAATTTTTTCATCAGTATTTCATAGAAATAAAAAAGGCTAAGTCTTAATTTACGATTGGTTACCGCATATAAAAAGAGAGCGAGGCAAACCAAGGCAATACCAAAATTGATAGTGTTCCAGGTTATTTCTGTAAGAATCGGAAACACATAATAGCCAACCAATCCAAGAATTGCCAAACCGGCAAGCACTCCGAATTTACCTCCGGGACGATTCCAGTAAGATTTTAATTCTTGAGGTGTTGTGGGGAACATATTAGTTTCCATATTCTATATTAAATAGTTGATTGAATTTTTTGGATATCTGTAGTAATTTTATTGAGTACCGCCTGACTTGCTAACTGGTAACCATTACCATTTTTGGTCAGCTTATTTTCTGCTTCCAGCACTTCTGTTTTCAAAGTGCCGATAAGTACCTGAGATTCTGAAATTTCTTTCGTTAGCTTTTGTATTTGTTCTGAATTAGCAACTATTTTCTTCTCAAGAGCTTGCAGTTCTTGCTGTCTTTGACCAACTTCTGCCTTTAATTTATCACTCAATGCAAGTTCAAAATCCGCTTTGTCTTTCTCAATAATCAATCTGTATTTATTCGCAGTATCAATCAACGTTTTTTTAGTAAGCCCCTGAATACTAAGGGATGCAAAAGTAGCTGAAAGTCGGGATTTTTCATCATGAATGTGGGCCTCCAAAGTTTCCATCATTTTGTAAAACTCAAAATAATCGGGACCGGGAAAATTCGCCTGTTCAAAAAGTTTATCGAAATATTTTTCAAATTTTTGGGCTTCTTCGTGATGCTCAGGAGCGCGTGAAACGTCACTTGAAATCCCCTGCACCGGACTTGAAAGTGGGGGTACTTCATTATTGGTATTTTCATCGAATTCAACAAAAATACCCATTGCTTTTTTAAAAAAACTTGCCATCCAATTATTATTTAGCGTGTGAATTTAAGTTTTTTTTGGTATCGTTCCCTAATTTATCAAAAAAAACATAGGCAGAGATCCCTTAAAGGCATGACGGAAACGAAAATGTCAGTTCGAACGGTACAGCATTAGAGATGAGGTATCCGTCAAACTTTTAATAAACAATATCAAATCTTCTTTTTCCACTTTAGACAATTGCAGCGAATCAAAAGGAAGGGTTTGATTGGGCACTGAAAAACCTAAACCAGCTCCTCCTCCTTTCACATAAAAATCAATTACCTGCGATAAATCTCTGTACACACCGTTGTGCATGTAAGGCCCGGTAAGCTCAGTATTGCGCACTGTTGGCGTTTTAAAAGCATAAGCCTGTTCTTTTACTCTTGTAATTTCAGAACGCCCCATATCAGGATCTAAATTTTTATTGTCGGAAAATTCCGGTGTTCCTAAAACTTCATATTCCGAATCACTGAAAAAAGGCGGAACAGTTCCATTGAACAAAGGCAAAAAATGACAGGATCCGCACAATGCTTTTCCTGCAAAAACATTGTAGCCGTTGATTTCTCTTGCATTCAATTTGCTTTTATCTCCCCGCAAATACTGATCGAAACGACTGTTGAAAGACAACAAAGTTTTTTCATATTCAGCAAGTGCTTTTTGCACCGTATATTCTGTGATCACCGCATCTTGTGTTCCTGAAAAAGCCTGAGAAAAAAGTGCTTTGTATGCTGTATTTGTTTTTAATTTTTCCACCGCTTCTTCTAAAGAACTTTGCATTTCATGGGGATTGCCAATCACATCTGCAATCTGCTGTTCCAATTGATATGCGCGACCATCGTGAAAAAATGCTTTCTGATAAATGACATTCAGCAAGGTGGGCGTGTTGCGCCCCAGAGAATTTCCATCCATCGCCAATCCTTTTTGCAAACCATCACTAAAACCTAAAGAAGGATTGTGACAGGTAGCGCACGAGCGGGAATTATTTCCGGAAAGCAAAGGATCGTAAAATAATTTTTTTCCGAGTTCCGCCTGCTCTTTTAAATGAAGGGTATCCTCGTAATAAATAGAAAAATACTGCAGATTAAAACTCTCTTGTCCGAACAAAAATCCTTCCTGTAAATTGAGGGCCTGCTTATTAGAATTCCACGCTAAACCCAATTCATTGTGCAATTTTATAAAACACCGATTGAGTTCATTGATGTGCAATACGATAAAATCCAATCGGTTAAAAGTATCGTAATCCCTGTTTGCCAAAAGGAATGCCGATGCTGCCTTTAAGTTTTGGTTCAGGGTTCTGGCCAAAAATTTTGTGCGCGCATCGGCATTTGCGTACAAAATAACAACCTTTTCCAAACCTTCCAAACTCCA
Source organism: Flavobacteriales bacterium (assembly GCA_023251095.1). Lineage (GTDB taxonomy): Bacteria > Bacteroidota > Bacteroidia > Flavobacteriales_C > JAHEZL01. Next base: position 16,694 of record JAHEZL010000015.1, on the reverse strand, counting down.
TTGGGCTTCTTGTACATTTGTTTTTGAAATTGTAGCGTCGTAACCGTTTAAATTCATGGCTGCAATCCTGAACAATTCCATCTGACACATCTCCAACAACAACTCCTCTTTTATGTCGATAGTACTATAATATTCTTCCAGATTTTTAAATTGAGTAGAAAGCAATTTAATCTCGCGATGTACTTCCAAAGTATCTAAATGCTCATCATACAACAACTCTTCAATGCGCTGAAATCCCTGCGGAGGTCGAGGTTCAGTGCCTATCTCCTCATCGTGTTTCGGAACCAACGCACCATTGATAAAATATTTTGCTTCGCGCGGTGACCAGTATTCTACAAAAAATTCAATGTGTTTGTAATGCTTACGTGAAGTATGATACGCTTGCATTAACTCATTTATATTTAAGGTTGCGCCCTTCGAAAGCGCCTTTTGCACTCCATGAATCTCTTTGAGTAAATATAGTTTTATCTGGTCGCCTGCTTTTATCTGTGATTGTTTTTGCCATGCTATGACAATACAAACAGAAACAAGAAGAAAAAATAATATCCCTTTCTTTTTCATATTGCAGTTTACAGATCATGGACAAAAAAGTTGCCTTTACTCAAAGGAGATCGTGCGTACTATTTGCCGATCATCCACCCTCATTTTAAGCGAATAAATTCCGGCATCCAATCTCAATTTACTTTTTTGAAATTGTAATTCCCGGGTCCCTCCGGGCAGTTGTTCTGCTTCTTGCAAAACAACTGCTCTTCCCAATACGTCAAACAACTCGATAGAAACGAGTGCACTCTTATCCAACGAAAAGTTAAGAGTTATTTGATCTCCGGAGGGATTAGGGTAAACATTAAAATTGTAAGCAGCCGGAGTGATAGTTACTGAAGAAATTACATCCATTGCAATTTTAAAAGTATCGGCAACACATTGGTATTCATCTGTTACAACATAAGTAGTATTTGTTATAGGAGAAACGCTAACGCTCTCTGTAGTTTCAGAAGAATGCGACCAGGCGTATTTCCCTTTCCATGATGCTTTGAGAACCGTATTTTGTCCGGGAGTTATTTTAATAGTACGTACTTTACTTGCTCCTTTTATGATGGTAAACTGATCACGGATGACACCATCGGCGCACAAAAATTTTGCATCCAAGCGATTGCCTTCTACCTGAAAAATAAATGAACCTCCATGCGTATCATCTGAATACGTCATGGCGTTGTGTGGCCATGCTGCATTCCCTGTACCGCCCAATTGTCCGGCAGAACCTGATACTACATAAACAGTTCCTTCAAGGGTATGCAAAGAATCTTTCAGATAAGTACAGGAATTGGATGAACCATCATACTTGCCTGTAGACTGGCTCAGATGATGTGTATTAGCAGAAAAGGTAGATTCCAATCCATAATGACCTTTCATCAATTTGCTGCGCTCATACACGTGACTGTGACCGCAAACAATTAAATCCACTCTATAACGCTCTAAAATTTTAATGAGCTTACCTCTTACCGCAACCAAATCTCCTTCCACATCAGAATTGTGTGAACCCATAGTATAAGGAGGATGGTGAAAATAAACCACCGTCCATTTGTTGCTGTTGGCCGCCAGATCTTTTTTCAACCATACTGCCTGCGCTCCTGTGGTATCATACAAACGCATATTGCTTTCTTCGCCATAAGAATCCAAAGCGATAAAATGAACATTGCCATAATCGTAGGAATAATACGCTTCTGTTTTTGAAGCCACACCTCCGGCTTCACCGTTGGTTGGCACATCAAAATTATCATAGTAAGGCATGATGTGATTGTCTTGTTTCAAGGCATTGTTTTCATAATCGTGATTTCCGGGAACGGGCCAGAAGGGGGCATTTTTCATGATGCTGTTTTGGTAGACACCAAAAAAATTATTGGAATATTCTGTTTCCAGTCCGCCGCTATATGCATTGTCTCCCAGCAACAACCAGGCATTGGTAATATTAGAACCCATATAGGTATTGTACTGAGCAAGGGTATTTTTTTGATTGGTATTGTTGGCACCACAATCGCCTACGGCCCAAAAAGTATATTTTCCTTCGGTGCCATATACCGGAGAAGTCAGGAAAAAATTCTGGGCAGAACCCTGAAGAATTGATGTAGTTGATCCAACAGAATAAAAATATTTGGTGTAAGGCGATAAGCCTGTTAAAGTAACTACATGCTCGGTGGTGGGCGTTGTTACTATAACGCTATCGGTATAGGCTAAAGAAATTCCATAATACACTTTGCTGTTGGTCAAACTGTCGGTTCTCCATCTCAGCTCAATTCCGGTAGAAGTAGCTTTTTGCAAATAAGGTCCGCGAGTCAACTTGGCGGCGCTTCCTCCTACGCTACCGTTTGAACCTTCTAACTGCAAATTAAAAGACAAATCGCTGCTGCCTGATGAATTCTGACAAACATAAACAGCAATAGTATTTGATCCCGAAACCAACTTACTGGCACCAACAGAATAAGTGCTGGTCATTTCAGCAGCACCATCATCGGATGCTGCTCCGGATGCCGGTGTATTATAGGAGATCGTGCCTGCCGGCATATTGTCTCTGTATATTTCCGAACCATTCACATACACCACTATACCATCATCTCTTTTCACTTTCAGAGTATATAAAGTATAAGCATTCACGTTCGCCACCGTAAAGGTTTTGCGGAAATAAGTTCCAATGTATTTATTTGGTCCGGGGCCATAACCTATCACCGTAGCTTCACCGCCATCTCCATAACCTAGTTCGGCCGGGCCGCTTGCCCACGAAGCATCATTAAATGAAGTTCCGTACCAGGCCGTTCCCTGATTAGTCCCGTTATCCAGATATTTCCAGGTTGCACCATAGGGAAGTATCGTGGTTTGAGAAAACAGCGTTGTCACCAAAAGAACACTTAGTAAAAGAGAGATTAAAAAAGTTTTCATACTCGTCAGATTTAAAAATTATGGCCTCTGACAAATGTGGAGAAGAAAGAAAGGGAAGGAAAGAAATGAGCCCCTGATTGGCTACTGCAGCACTACTGAATCACTACGCTGATAAATCGTAAATTATTGATTATCAATTTTTTAATTAATTCCCAGCATGAATTCATTCAAATTCGTCTCAGGATCGAGATTCATTTTTTTGCGCAAACGGTAACGCATAGATTCGATGGTTCGAACCGATACGCCTATAATCGTAGCGGTTTCTTTGGTGTCGAGATTGAGTCGGAGATAAGCACATAATTTTAAATCGCGCGAAGTCAGATCGGGATACAAAGATTTCAATTTCACCAGAAAATTATTGTGCACCTGATTGAAGTGCAACTCAAATTGTTTTTCGTCTTTATTGGCAATAATTTCTCTGTTCACCTGATTGATGATTCGGGAAATGGCCGTGCGGTTTTTGTCTTCGGGCTCGGGTAAAGCCGACAATAAACTATTTTTTAATTTAATGAGCGTTTCATTTTTATGAATGAGATTGATGGTAGTGGAAGAAAGTTCGGTGCTCTTGGCCGACAACTCTTGTTCCAGCTGCGTGTTTTTCATTTTGATCAGTTCATTTTCTTTCGATTGCAATTGCGCACGGTATTTTTTATCGGCTCGTTTTTTAGCAAAAGAAAACAGGAACCATCCGATAAAAAGAAAAACTATTCCATAAATAACAAAGGCGAAAACCGAGAGATACCAAGGTTTTGAGATAGTAAAGGTGTACACCGCTTCCTGGGAAATATGTCCGTAAATATTTCGTGCCTTTACATGCAACACATAATTTCCCGGAGATAAATTGGTGAATGCTGTGTTGGCAGAGCCTTGCCATTCCAACCATTGGGAGCGGAATCCTTCGAGGTAATAACTGAACTCCACTTTTTCAATAGCCACTTGTCCGCTTGATGCAAACTCAAAAGAAAAAGTATTTTGATCTGCGGGAAATTCCTGATGCATTGCTTTTAAATTGGCATACAAGGAATAAACAGGATCAGTATTATTTATAGTCACATTCGTCACATAGGCTTTAAATTCAGGCCAAACCTGATCATTGTGTTTTGAATAAATAGCCAGTCCGTTTTCCAAACCAATAAAATAATTTTCGCTGTTTTGATACAAAGTGTGAAAACCATTGGTAATGAAATTCTGAAAATGCATCAATGGCGACAAGCTCGCAGAGTACGTTCCGTCTTGCAACAATTTCAACTGATAAATATGTTTTTCACCCAACAACAAAATTTCGTTTTCGGCATTGGTATAAATATGTTCTATGTATTCTCCTTCGGGTAAACCCTGAATTTTATCCCAGGGCAAAAAACAATTTTTAGCACTGTTGTAATAATACAAGCCCTTCAAAGTGGTACAAATAATTTGATCGAAAGCCTTGAAAACACCCAGTTTATAAGTCGATAGCAATCCTTGTGCTGCACCAAATTTTTGTGTCGATTTTAAATTCCTGAAGTTGGAATCGGTTTCCAGTTTATACAAACCTTCCGTTGTTCCACAGGCCCAGATGGATTCACCATCGGGAATAAAAAATCCTGCAGCTTTATAAAAATCGCCAATGTGATTTCTGAATTGATAAGCATTGTTTTTATACTCCACTGCAACCATCCCGCTATAGGTTCCGGCGAGAAATAAATCGGCAGTGTTTTTTACAGCAACAATGGAATAGGTTCCCTTGTTGTAAATTTGTTTTAATTGTGATCCGTCCCAGACATAAAGCCCGTCGTGACTGCAAATAAACAACATCCCATTAAATACCTGAAGATCATAAACCAAAGATTTTATTTCAGATAAAGGAGAAAATAAAAAAGGTTTTCCTTTGCCTAATTCTTCACTGAAAACCAGATTGTTGTTGGTTCCTGCATACAATCGGTTTTTATAAATCACAGAAGTATAAACCGTTCCGAATAAATTTTGCGCCTGAGAAAGCAAAGAAAATCCCGAATTGATTTCAAGGTATGACAATCCGCTTTCCTGCGCCACCCATATGTTTTCGGCAGGATCAATCATTAAATCCAAACTGCTGTTGTTGAGCAATCCGGATTTACTGTCGATCACTTTTTGTATTTCCAGCTGAGCATCGGTAAATATCAATCCATTTTGAATGGTGCCAAAAACAAAGCCCTTAGCGGATTTTACAACATTGGTGATTTGTGAAGACAGCACTAAATCATTCAGCGGAATAAGCAAAGCTTTAAAAATTCCTTTGTGATAAACATACAAGCCATTGGTTTTGGTACACAATAAAAGAGAATCATTTCCATACGACAAAACGGAGCGAATTTTCATTCCGGAAAATATTTCCGAGCCACTCACAAATTCTAATTTCCCGTTGTTGTATTTAGACAATCCTGTCTTTTGATTAAAAATCCACAGCTCGTTATTTACAGAAAAAGCGCGGTAAAAACCCTGTTCGGATTTTACAACAGAACACTGTCCGTTGCTATATTCAAACAAACTCTCTGTGCTTTGAAAAAAAACTTTTTCTCCTTGAATGATAATACTCCACACCAAACCGACAGGTGCAGATTTTAAGGTAGCAGATAAAGAAGTATAAAACGCTTTTCCTGAACCATCATAGCTTACATAACCGAATTCATCCTCCGCACCCACAAATATTTTATCGCGGGAAACAGCAACTGAACGCACAATAGAAAAGTTAGGCACTCTGCAAATCAACTCCCATTTCACGCCATTGAAACGCAACAAACCATCGTTGTTGGCAAAGTACACAAAGCCGAATTTATCCTGCGCAATATCCCAGCATTCGGAAGAAGCGTGCAAAGAAGCTTTTTGAAAATGAGTAATAAGAGGAGTGCCTTCATCACCGGCAAAAACGGGTGTAAAAAGCAGAGAAGAAAAAACCGTAATGAGTGCAATGAAATACCTCATGATGGAAAAATACTAATTATTCATATACAAGGCGATAGATCCTTCCTTCGTCAGGAGGACAAATATGAACCATATTCAAGAATAGTGACGAGTATGTCTTCCTGACGAAGGAAGGATCTATCGCCCTGGATGTATTAAGCCGAATTCCTACTCGCGTTAATACTTCCGAAGAAAGCACGAATGATCATTTTCTCAAACACAGGAGCTCTCTCCACATCTTTTCTTTCGCCTTTTTCAATGTCTTTCAAATTCATTAAAGCATATTGCTGAATGGTAATCAACGGAAGAATAATGTTTTCTCTCATTTGAATGGAAGCCTGATTGGACGGCTGATTGTCCATGAGTTCGGTCATTCCTGAAATTTCCAGCAAGAGCGCTCTCGTGATGGTATATTCCTCGTGGATCCAGCTCCAGAATTTTCCGAATTTTTTATCATTCGCCAGATAAGCTGTCAACGGGAAATAGGTTTTAGAAAGCGACATCATGGAGTTTTCAGCCAGGGTTCTGAAGAACAAAGATTTTTGGTACAAATCTTTTATCTCATCAATGCGGCCTGCATCTTTGTATTTTTTGATGGCTGTACCGAAACCGAAAAATCCGGGTACATTTTGTTTCATCTGCGTCCATGCGCCCACAAAAGGAATAGCGCGCAAATCGCTTAAAGTAAGCTTATCTGCTTTTTTTCTTTTTGATGGTCGGGAGCCAATATTTGTTTTACCGAAATACTGCAAAACGCTTACTTCTTCCAGGTAGTCAATGAATTTAGGATCGTTTTTAAATCGACAATATTCATCGTAGGCTTCTTTCGCCATGTCGTCAATCAACTCACGGTTTTTATCGGATAATTTTAAAATATCTCCTTTAAAAACAAAGTTTTCCAAACCTGCACAAATCAATTGTTCAATGTTGTACTGAGAAGAATCCACGGTTCCGAAATTGGAAGAAATGGTTTGTCCCTGAACGGTCAATTGTATTTCATCGTCTTCAATTCTGTCTCCTAAACTGGAATAAAATTTATTGGTATTTCCTCCGCCACGTGCCGGCGGACCGCCACGGCCATCAAAAAACACAACACTCACTTTATTTTTTCTTGCAATTTCAGTAAGGTTTTCTTTAGCGCGGAAAATCGACCAGTTGGCCATCAGATATCCGCCATCCTTTGTTCCGTCGGAGAAGCCCAACATGATGTATTGTTTTTTACCGCGGAACTTCAATTGTGCTTCGTACGCTTCGTTGCTGTACATAACATCCATGATGTCGTTGGCATTCACTAAATCATCAATCGTTTCAAACAAAGGAACAATGTCCAGTGTCATTTCTTTTTCCCATCCGCAAATACGCGCCAGCGCATACACCTCAAACATATTTACTGCGGTTTGGGTATTGCTGATGATGTAACGGTGACAAGCGATTTCGCCGTTGGCTTTTTGAATGTCTTTGATCACATAAAGTGATTTCAAAGTTTCACGCGTCATTTCATCTTCAAACAAATCGGGATCAATGCTTCCTTCCAGCGTCAATAAAGCTGCTATTTTTTTAGCCTGGGAAAGTTCCTCGTAATTTTTTGGGATTTTACCTTTTACCGAATCCTTTAATCTGCCGTCAGCCATAGCTTCAAACACATCGCTCAGCACTTTGCCGTGAATGCGGGAATCCTGACGAACATCCAACAACGCAAAATGGAAACCGAAAATTTTCACCTTCCAGATCAATTCATCCAACAAGTGTACAAAGAGTCCGTGGTGTTTTTCCATAATCAAAACACGCACATAATTCAGGTCTTTTAAAAGATCTTCTTTCGTGTGATAGCGTTTGCCGTCGGTATTAAAAATGGTGTTGGAAAGGGTATCGTAAATAATTTCAATGCGCTCATCAATCCCGCTAAAAGTCAATCGGCGGCGCAGTGCGCGTAAATCACGGTAGTAACAAATAAAAACTTTTTGTTTCAGTTCAGATGCTACTTTCCTTGTAATATCAGCTGTAACGAAAGGATTTCCGTCTCTGTCGCCTCCCGGCCAGAAACCCAGATCAATTAAATTATTATCGAAATCTTCCACGTCCACGCCAGCCAGTTTCATTTGCTTGCGCATGCGACTGTGGATTTTAGGAATGGAATGGTAAAACACATATTCCAGATACCACATCAAGCGCATGGCTTCATCCAGCGGAGTAGGTTTTTCTTTGGTAACAAAAGGAGTTCTTCCCAGCTGACGCAACAAATCGTTGATGTCGCGCAAATCATTTTTGCGGATGGCAACTTCCAAATCGTTGATAATCGACAAAACCCTGCTTGGATAAAACTGTGTTGGATGGGCGGTTAAAACCGGACGCACTTTAAAGTCGTTCAGTTTTTGAACCAGCTTCTCCATGCGATTGGCGTTTTGTGAGCGGCTGAATAAATATTTGATGGTGCCCTGACCGTCTAAATCGTTGATTTTTTCAAAGGCCGAATCTTCAATGGCGTCAAACAAAACCACCTGACGCTCGATGTATTGAATGAATTTAAAAATCAACAAATTGATTTCGTCTTGATTTTTAATTTTTGTTCTCTTCTTAAAAAATTGCTCTACAATTTCCTGAGGCGTTTTATTTTGCTCAAAGCCATCCTTACAATCCTGAAACAACAAAGGCAACGTAACGCCAATATTGGTGACCTCTTCAAAAGGAAGAGTTAAAAATAAACTATTGAAAATTTGGTACTTAACCGCTACGTTATTTTGAAATTTCTCTAAGGTTGCCATCTGCTTGTAAGTCTCTTTTGTTTACGGATTGTGATCGTCCCGCTAATATAAAGATAGTTGCCGACTGTACAATGAAACAGAGAAAGAATAGAAAGAATATCGCAAAAATCAACTTTTGACTTGTATTGAGTTTTTATTTATTTTCGCTCCCACTACTAAAAAAACGCGCTAATGAAACAATTGCTACTTCTCTCTGTTGCTGCTATTTTATTTACAAATACAGCTTTTTCTCAAAACAATATCGACTCGGGCTTAGTGGGCTATTTTCCTTTTGCAGGAAATGCCGATAACAAAGTATCAGGTTCCAACGGACTAATTACCGGAGCTTCCTTAACTACCGATCGTTTTAACAATCCGAAATCTGCATACTCCTTCAATGGAATCAGCAATTATATTGATTTACAAAGCCCTTATGATCTTCCGGAAAGAAGCATTAGTTTTTGGTTCAACACCTCCTTGATTGAAACTACCGCCAGAGTAATTTATGCATCAGATTATTCTACTGTTGTAAATGGCTTGTCTTATGTAAATGTTATCAATTCAAGCGGAGTGGATAAAGTAACTTTTGCTTTAGGATATCAAAGAGCAGAAGCACCTATCACTAAAAATGAATGGCACCATGTTTTGATGATAAAAACAGCCAACTCATCCAAAATTTATCTGGATTGCTTTGAGCTAAGTCAGACTACCGCCGGCTTAGCGCATTCTGTTGATGGTTTGAGTAAAACCATCGTTGGTGCATCACGATGGGCAGGCAACCAATTTTTTCAGGGGAAAATTGACGACATCAGAATTTACGACAGGGCTTTGTCTACACAGGAAGCAAAAATATTGTGCAGCGAAGGAAATCCTTGCGACAATTTTATCACGCAACAACCTGTAGATTATAACGCGAAAGGCGGTGGAACCGCTTGGTTCTGGGTGGGCGCTAAAGACAAATTCCTGAATTACCAATGGCAAATCAATACAGGAAATGGATTTACCAATGTTCCAAACAACTGTTTTTATTCGCAAAGTGCAACATTGGACATCAATGTGGTAGCACTTTCCATGGATAAAGATGTATTCAGATGTATCGTGTCCTCTGATCAATGTATGGACACTACTGACAACGTATCACTGGAAGTTGATTCTTCAGGAAAAGCAGGGACTGTGCATGATACCCTTTACACCCACGACACCACTTATATTCATGATATTACCTACCTCCATGATACTGTTTATGTGAATACCACAGACACTCTTTTCATTCAGTTTAAAACAGGAGTCAATCTGCTGGATCAACTGTCGGTAAAGATTTTCCCTAATCCGGCCAAAGATCATTTAACCATTGATTTCGGGAATTTCCAGTATTTCAATACTTACACGATCAACATCGTCAATGCACAATCACAACAAGTGTATAATTCCGCAATTACTCAGCAAACAGCTTCCATCGATTTAAGCTCATGGACCGGCGCAGGCGTTTATTTTGTTACGCTGAAAGACAACAATGGCAATACTTTGGTGACAAAGAAAATTGTGCTGAAATAAATATTACTTTTTAAGCATCAGAAAAGGGGAAGACTAAAATCTTCCCCTTTTTTATTCAACTATTAGCTTCTGACTCTGATTGTTCCAACTGATGAAATACACCCCGCGAGCCAGATTTTCATTGAATTCAAAGGAATAAGAACCAACAGAATTAAAGACAAGAATTAACTGTCCCAGCGCATTATATACTTTAATGATACCTGCGCTTTCATTGTTGGGCACCTCAAACAACAGCGAAATTTTACTGCCGTCGGAAGGATTTGGATAAAGTAAAAAAGCAGATTTTGCTTCCGCTTGTCCTTCAACCACTACAATTTTTGAATACGAAAAAGTACCGTTGTAATCTGTTTGTTTTAATCTGTAATAAAACACACTTGCATTTTCAGCAGTATCGGTATAGCTGTAATTCACAATAGCATTGGTATTCCCGGCGCCTTGCACAATGGCAATGGTAACGAAGGTTATTCCATCATAAGAACGTTCCAGCGTAAAATAATCGTTGTTGATTTCCGCAACAGTGGTCCATTTTATTTTATTTCCTGCCGGATCATAAACAGCGGTGAAGTTCAGTAATTGCACGGGTAATATGGCATTGTTGTATTCAAAAGCACCGATGTCCTGATTGCTGCTTGCTCTTATATAAGCAGGATTTCTTCTCACATCATCGGTGACTGTCGCATCAGAATTTGCCACATCAATGGCCGCCGATCCCGCAGTAATATCCAAAACAGTAGAAGAGCTGAAATTAGGATTCCCCGTTAAACCATTGGCTTCATCGCTATTGAAAACATTTCTCCAGTTGGCCACCAAAGCCGCATACGATGTGCCGTTGCGATACCCCGCTTGTCCGCCTGCTGTTGGATAGTAATATAAATTGTAATTTAAAGTAGTGGGATCATTGGAAGCATCGTTCATATAAACACAGTAGTAGCCGGTGCCTCCAACGAGATAGAAAATATTGTTTTTAATGGTCCACGATGCAAAATCTCCGCGGATACAATATTTATCGGCTCTGATGGAATTGAATTTAAAAGTATTAGCACCGTGTGTTACACCACCGTTATCAGCAAAAATTCCATAATCGCAATCCCATATATAATTGTTTTGCCAAACATTCCCGGTGCCTTGCTGCTGAATATCCAAACCATAATTCCCGCCGCTGATTTTGTTGCTGGAAACTGTGTTGTTGTTGGCTACATCGGTACCCGCGCCGGTGCCGACTATAAAAACTCCCTGACGGTTCCCTGTTGCTTTGGAAGTCATGGTGATGGTATTGCCATCAAAAGTATTTCCTGAACCAAAGTATATTTCCAATCCATTTCCGCTGGTGTTCACTATCGAAGAAATCACCTTGCAATTATCGGCCTGATAAAACATTGCTGAAACGGCGGCAACTGTTTTAAAAGAACAGGTATGAAAAATAATGTTGGTTGTATTCGACCCCACATAAGCAGTGTTGCTTCCACTGTTTTGCGTTTCGAAATACATGTTTTTAATGGTGATATAACTGTTGCCTGTTCCCGAACCATTACCAATAGATACCGCTTCAATAGCAGAGGTCACTATATTTTTACTCAAAGTAATTCCCGCTCCGATAAAACTTAAAGGATGTCCCGATGTTCCGCCGTCGGCATCCGAATTGATGAGCCAGCGTTCATTATAAGTCCCGGCGTCAATGTAAACGATATCATTAGCTCCTAAAGTTTTATTGTTGAGCACATAAGTCACTGTTAAATATGGAGCCGATGAAGAGCCGGTTCCTGTTCCGTCATTGCCAACGGCCGAACAATAAATATCTCCTGCAGTGGCATTGTCGTTAACATACCAAACCACAGAATAGCCATTGAAGCTTAAAAAAATAAGGAAGAATAAAGGGATAAAAAAACGACGAAGCGGGTTATTGATAATGTTCATACTTATACAAAAGTTTGTGTTATGAATACCCCCGCACAATAATACATCTAAAACGTGCCAGTGTCAAGTTATAAATCTGATTATCAATTAGTTAAATTTAATCACTATGCGTTTATAGCACAAGATTTTGTTTACATAAAGTATTGATAAATAGGTCATGTTGTTTAAATGCCGGCGAATGGATTTACACTTAAGGAACAAGAAAATATTATTGTTAAATTCTACCAAGGCATAAAATTATCCGGTGAAATATTCATTCTCCTTAAAAAGGACCAAACAACAATGAATATTCCCTGTCTGCCGACAGGCAGGCATGAGGCCATGAAAAGAAAAATATATTCTCATGAAAAAATATTTTACTGGGTTTTGATTGGTAAAATCTTTATCTTAGTTGAATCTAATTAATAATTTAGTCTATTGGAACAAGGCCGACTTTTTAATTCCGAGTATACACCCAAAGATGGAGTTTACGATGAGTTCGTTTCGAAAGAAATGAAAGTCCGAGCGCACTACAATCTTGTATCACAACAATTTTCCCAATACCAAACCAACGATTATTGCAAGTTCAACGAAGAAGCCAAAATTGTTTTTTTTAATGAAGGAATTACCTTCGCGGTTTATTCCGACAATCCATTGGGTTCCGAAAAAATATTTCCTTTTGATTTTATTCCGCGCATCATTCCTCACGACGAATGGACCAAAATTGAAAAAGGTATCCTTCAAAGAAATCGCGCCATCAATGAATTTTTAAAAGATTTATACCACGATAAAAAAATACTGAAAGACGGAGTTGTTCCGAAAGAACTGATTTATTCCAGCGTGAATATGTTGTCGGTAATGGAAGGATTTAACCCCATCGGCGGCATTTACAATCATATATCCGGAACCGATTTAATTCGCCACAGCGACGGTGAATATTATGTGCTGGAAGACAATGTGCGCTGTCCTTCGGGAGTGAGCTATGTATTAGCGAATCGCAATACACTGAAAAAAACTTTCCCGAAATTATTCAGCAAATGTCAACCTCAACCCATCATCCATTATCCTGAGAAATTACTCACGATGCTGCAATCGGTGAGTCCGGGAAACAGCGCTCCCAACTGTGTTGTGTTGAGTCCGGGAATGTACAATTCCGCTTACTTTGAACATTCCTTTTTAGCACAAACCATGGGTGTTGAGCTGGTAGAGGGAAGAGATTTGTTTGTGAAAAATGATGTGGTGTACATGAAAACCATTCACGGTTCACAAAGAGTTCATGTGATTTACCGCCGCATCGACGATCCTTTTTTAGATCCGCTGTTATTCAATCCTAATTCGGTTTTGGGAACTCCCGGCTTAATGAGCGCTTATCTTGCCGGCAATGTTACTTTGGTGAATGCTCCGGGAACAGGCGTTGCCGATGACAAAGCAGTATATGCTTACATGCCGGAAATCATAAAGTATTATTTAGGCGAAGAACAAATCATTAAAAATGTTCCAACTTATCGCTGCGGTGAAGACGCCGATTTAAAATATGTTTTGGAAAACATAGACAAACTGGTGGTTAAACCTGTAGATGAATCCGGAGGTTATGGTATCTCTATCGGAAATACTTTAACAAAAGAAGAAATCAACGAAGTTAAATTACAAATCCAGCAAAACCGCAGAAAATATATCGCGCAGCCCATTATGTCGCTATCGGTTCATCCTACTTTTATTGAAGGAGAAGACATTATTGAATCGCGACACATTGATTTGCGTACCTTTTGTTTGCTTGGAAAAAATACAGAATATGTATTGCCCGGCGGCTTAACCCGCGTTGCTTTAAAACGAGGAAATTTAATTGTAAACTCATCTCAGGGTGGTGGTTCAAAAGACACCTGGGTGATTTAAAATAGAAAAATGTTATCACGAATTGCAAATAATTTATTTTGGATGGGCCGCTACCTCGAGCGGATAGAGCACACTGCGCGCTATACCAAAGTGAATTATTTTTCGGCGATGGATGCACCTATTCTCATTAAAAAACAACTGGTACTGAATTCTATTTTGAGAATGAATGGCGCGACTTTGCCTAAGAAAGATTTCAATGAACAAAATGTTTTGCAAACGGTTGCTTTCGATAAAAAAAATCCGACTTCCATTATCACAAGTATCATCTATGCACGCGAAAACGCACGTGGCGCAAGGGATATCATCAGTACTGAATTGTGGGAATCCATTAATAAATATTACCACTTCGTTTTAAATTACAATCAGGAAGCTTACCGTACCAAAGCTTTATTCGACTTCACGCAAAACTCCATAGAACAGCTCACCATCATCAAAGGCCAGATGGACGGCACTTTGGTGCACAACGAAGCGTGGTCGATTATTAAACTGGGGATTTATCTGGAACGTGCCGCACAAATTCTGCGCGCCATTAAAACCAAGTGGGACGACATTCAAACACTGCGTGGAAATGAAATAGAAAATATTTCTTTGCTCTCGCATCAGCTCGCTGCTTTGCTGCGCGGATTGGAGTCTTTCGACATGAGCAGAAAACATTACCGCCGTGCTCCAAACTTAAACGACTCACTGGAATTTCTCTTGCTCAATGACAGATTTCCTCGCTCCGTGCTGAGTTGCCTCAGAAAAGTAACCCAGCAAATTCACGTCATCAGCGATGCAAAAACACCTTCTAAAGATTCGGCAGAATTTTTAGCCAACAAAAAATATTCCGGATTAAAACACCTTACCATTGAGGAAATCAACGAAGATTTACCTTCCTTTATCCTAAAAACCGAATATGATATTTATCTTATCGGGAATAAATTAGTGGAAGAATATTTTTCCTTTTAACATGCAACACTATAAATTAGAATACAAGGCAAATAATGCCTACGCATCTCAGGTTTGGGGCGCATATTTGAAATTTTTAATTCACCCCTATGCCGCACTGGGCGTGCAAATCAACAATCCTGTTTTTTCCACTAATGTGGAAGGAGATTGGTGGATCAGCAACGCGCGACAAAAAGAAGTGAGTGAAATTTATTTTAAAAGCACCAATAAATTCACTTCACTGGAAGTTTCTTATTCGGTGCAGATTTATGTGCCGGATCTCAATCCCTTTGAACGACTGTCGTTACCTGTTGATCAGGAAAAAAATATATTGTCGTCGCCAGACTGGATCATCGATAATTACAAATTTATTCATCTCACTAAACTGCGTCCGAAAACTTTTTTATCTCCACAGGAAAATGCAAATTTCCAATGGCTGAACGAGGGAAATTTATTGGATAAAATTATTGCACTAAGGGATCAGGTGCACAGTACTGTTGAATTCATTTCCGGTGTTACCACCACAAATACAGAAGCTTCAGAAGTACTGAATTTACGCAAAGGTGTTTGTCAGGATTTTACCCATTTGTTTTTGGGTTTGCTTCGAAGTAATGGTGTTGCTGCACGCTACGCCAGCGGCTACTTACACGAGGGTGAAGGCACACGCGGAGCATCGCAACTGCATGCCTGGGTGGAATGTCATATTCCTGAAATGGGCTGGGTTGGAATAGATCCTACAAATAAACTTTTATGTGACCATAATTATGTTAAAATTTGCCACGGATATGATTATGATGATTGCTTACCTGTTTCAGGAGTTGTAAATTCATCTGCAAATAAACAATCCTCGGAACATCAGGTTAACGTGCAACAAATACAATAAAATGACTTACTGCTTAGGAATAAAATTGAAAGAAGGTATCGTTGGAATTGCCGATACACGTATCACTTCAGGAACAGAAACCACAATGGGTAAAAAATTATTTACCCATCAGGAAGGAAATAATTCTTTGTTTTTAATGACTTCGGGATTGCGCTCTGTACGCGATAAAGCGCTGACTTACTTTAAAGAAGTGCTGGCGGAAAAGTCGGAACCGATGGATAAAATTTTCAAAGTAGTGAATGTTTTTAGCGAGCAAATCCGCCGCGTTGCCAAAGAAGACAAAACTTATTTAGAAGAGGCAAAATTAAATTTTAATATTCACACCCTTATCGGCGGACAAATGGAAGGTGATACGGAACATCATTTGTACCTAATTTATCCTCAAGGGAATTGGATTGAAGTAGGAGCTTCTGCACCCTTTATGATCATTGGAAATTCAGGTTATGGCAAACCTATTCTGAGTAGATCTATCACCAAAGAAGTTGGTATTCCATTCGCATTAAAAACCGGATTACTATCTTTTGATTCCACTCAAGTTTGCGCAAACGACGTAGGTTATCCGATTGATGTATTCATTTATGAAAAAGATTCCTTCAACATCAAACAACACCGTTTTGAAGAAAAAGATTTGCGCCATTATACTGAACAATGGGCAAGCGTTTTAAAAAATGGGATTCATGAAATGTCGGCAGATTGGGTGAATTTGGTGGGGGATAAGAAATAATTACTTCCATTTATACAAGCATAAACGTAACACTACCTACACTCGTCATTGCACCCTCTACGTCATTGCGAGGAGGGACGACGAAGCAACCTCATCATCAAAAATGAGTTTGCTTCATTTTTGAGTACAAAAATTTCGCAATGAACTGTGTTAATTTGCAAATATTGGTTGATAATTTTTTTGATATTCTCTTTCATATTTCCCCATAGCAAAAGCTTGTCTAAGTAAT
>JAHEZL010000027.1 GCA_023251095.1 Flavobacteriales bacterium | reverse complement strand
GCCAATAAATTACTTAGACAAGCTTTTGCTATGGGGAAATATGAAAGAGAATATCAAAAAAATTATCAACCAATATTTGCAAATTAACACAGTTCATTGCGAAATTTTTGTACTCAAAAATTGAAGCAATCCCATAATTTTCAAGAATCATCGTCAGAGAGTGGGCCACTAACTTCGTGCGCAGGCCCGAGCCAAGAGGCGAGCGTGCGCAAGGTTTTTCGTGCGGTGGCAGCATCTCTTGGCTCTTGATTTTTTGTTACTTTTTCATCAAGGAAAAAGTAAGAAGATTTGCTTCTTTTAAAAGAAGAAATAAAAAAAAGGCTGCCCTTTCGGACAGCCTTCCTTTTCAATTATTTTGAAATGTTATTTCACCATCAACAAAGTTGATTTAGCAACAGCGCCATCAACAACATAGCTTACAGTGTAAACACCTTGTGACAAATCACTTACGTTAACTGATTGGTTAACAGAAGAGAAATTACCATTAGCAACTTCTTTAACAGTTCTTCCAAACATGTCAACAACAGAGATGTTCACGTTAGCAGTTTTGTTCAAGTTCAAAGTAACGTTAGCAACATCAGATGTTGGATTAGGGAATACATTAGAAGAAACTTGCTCTTTAGATTCAGAAACGGATAAAGATATTTGTTTACCCATTTTGAAATTAGAAATCATAACCGGATAATCAGTAATTTGTAGTGGGCAATAACCCCCACATCCAGCTATACCAGTTCCTGGGTTAGCACCAGTATTCAAGCTGTTAACTACTGTGAAAGTAAGAGCTGTTACTTTAGTATAATCGAAAGTAGCAGTACATGCTCCTTGACCACCTACAACATTATTAGGGCAACCAACAATAGCTGTTTTGAAATCGAATGCGAAATTTTGAACGTCACTAGGTGCTAATGGACTATTGTCTCCTTGCACATAACCAATGTTATGATTGTAAAACATAGCTTCATCACCTATTACTGCAGGGTTATACACCAATGAAGTACCATTTATATCTTGCATTTGAACAATAAAACGGATGGTTTCGGTACCTTTGTTTTTTACAGTAAAGGACACGTTAGCATCACTAGATAAATCAATAGTGTTTTTAACACTAGCAATTTCACCCAAAACAACTAAAAACGGCTCGTAAGCACCTTCAGTTTGTGTAATAACATAATCAATTGCTGTACCTGTTCTGGTTTTAGCCGCTTTGAAACCGTTGATAGTACCGGTAGCTTCTGTCCAGAATATACCTCTGTATCCTGTTGTATCAGGACCAACAATTACCGGATGAGAATAGTCATTGTTTCCTGCTGTCCATTGATCTCCATCTTGGAAATCGTCATAAGCAGCTTTTGCATTTAAATGGCCTGTTACGTATTGTGCATTCATGCTAAAAGCAAGTGACAATGCAAATGCAGAAAGTAAAATTTTTTTCATGTTTTTGGTTTTAAATTAATATTTAATGTTTTGCGGCATTGAGCCTACTGTAACAAAGTTCTACATAAGATGGTGAGTTTTGTTTCACAATAGTCCCGATTGATTGTAAATCTATCCAATAAAAAAATCCTTCTTTTATTCCAAATAAATGAAATACAGATACTTAATAAGAAAAAAGAGTAAATTAAAGTGATTTATTACTACTGCTGCTGCTTGTGAAAAGTAATATATTCCTTAGGTGGCATTCCGTATTGTTGCGTAAAACAACGTATGAAATACGACGGACTGCTGAAGCCAACTTCATAGCCCGTTTCACTGATGGTGAGTCGTCGTTCAAAAAGCAGTTTGAGACTTTTCTTGAGACGCACCGATTTGATGAATTCCTGAACCCCTTGTCCGGTGATGGTTTTGAATTTGGAATACAAAACGGTTCGACTGATGCCCATGTGATCACAAATCATTTTGGAATCCAGCCCGGTATCGGCAAGATTTTTTTCAATAAAGACAATGATTTCATTTAAGAATTCCTCATCCAGTTTGTTGATCACCACATCTTCAGGATACAAGTCGTTGGACAGCAATATTTTCTGACGGATTTTTTCCTGGTTTTGAATGAAGTTCAATATCACCTGGAACAAAATATCCTGATTTACCGGTTTCATTAAATACACCTCTGCCCCTGCTTCGTAACCCGAGAGCTGACTCTCCTCATCGCTTTGTCCGGTGAGCATAATCACCGGAATGTGCGACGTTGTTTTTGATTTTTTTATTTCACTACAAAATTCCAAACCGTTCATCACCGGCATAATCATATCGGTGATGATCACCGTTGGCTGGCACTCCGCCGCCATTTTTAATCCTTCTTCACCATTCTCCGCTTCAAAAACAGTGAACACGTCGGATAACAATAATCGTAGGAAAGAACGCAATTCGCTATTGTCTTCAACGATGAGCACACGTTTTCCTTTGATTTTTAAAATTTTGTCTTCGGTTAATTTCTTTTGTAAAGAATGCTCCACAATAGTAATTCCTGCAGGATGTGGTTTTGAAATTCCACTTCCTTCCAAAGGTACTGCCGAGCGAAAACGCGGGACTTTTATAGTGAAGGTTGATCCTTTGCCCGGCTCACTTTCTATATCGATAGCCCCTTTATTGATTTCTAAAAATTCGCTGATGATGATGAGTCCCAAACCTGTACCGGTTTCCCCTGCAGTACCGCGTGAAGATGAATTTTTATCAATGCGGAAAGCATTTTCAATTTGTTCCTTCGTCATACCGATACCGGTATCCTGAATACGGATTAATGTTTGGTCGTTTACCTCTTCCGACTGCACTGAAATTTTTCCGCCCGAAGCAGTAAACTTAATGCTGTTGCCCAACAGGTTTCGCACAACGGCATCTATCATGGGATAATCGGCATATATATATTGAGTAGGATCAATTTTTACTTCGAGGGCGATATTTTTAGTTCGGAATTGCTGTTCCAATAAAGTTCCGTTTTTGGTAATGAGCTCATAAACATTTACTCCCGCCGGAGAGTATGGAATATTTTTGGATTGAGTGCGGGCCCAGTCGAGTAAATTAATTAAAAGCTGATAAATGGAATTGGATGATTTATCAATGCTGTCCACATACTCAAACATGGATTCTTTTTCCATCCCCGGCAATTTCTTTTTCAGCAAGCTGGAAATACTGGTGAGCGCATACACGTGACTTTTTAAATCGTGCGCCAAAATGGAGAAGAATTTATTTTTGGTTTGGTTAAGTTTTGTGAGCTCGTTAACGGTGTCTTCCAGTTCCTGATTTTTCGCTAAAATTTCGGATTGCTGTTTTAAAATTCTTTCCGATTGTTTGGTGACCTCTTCATTATAAGCCTCCAGTTTTTTATTCTGAATTTTGATCTCCTCATTTCTTTCCAGCAAAATGGCGTTGGTAGCCGTGAGTTCTTTTGTTCGGTTGGCTACTTCAATTCTCAATTGTTTGTTGCGGGCACGGATGGCATTGAGGCGGAGATAGAAAATTAAGGTCACTCCACCCACCACTAAAATTACCAGAAACAATTTAAACCACGTGGTTTTCCACCATGGTGGCAAAATCACAATGCGCAATTGTTTGTCGGCTTCCTGATCATTGTCACCACTCACTCCGCCATACTTGATTTTAAAAACATAAGTTCCCGGATCTAAATCGGTAAAGGAAACTTTTCGATCACCATGTATCGCTATCCACTGATCGTGCAAGCCTTCCAGCTTGTATGCAAATTCCATTTTATCGGGAGAAGATAAATTCACCGATGTGAAACCAATGCTGAAAAACGACTGGTCATGCGACAGCGTTAACGTTTCGGTGAAATTAATTTCCTTTTCCAGCGGAGAATCCTTCGCATTCGGTTTTTGTATTTCATCGAAAATATACAGATCAGTGAGGTACACCGGCGATGCGGCAATAGTCACTTTTATTTTATCGGGATTAAAAACATTGAAGCCGTTGGTTCCTCCGAAATACAAATCGCCGTTGCGACTTTTCAGCACCGATTTCAGGAAGAAGAAATTTCCCTGCAAACCATCCGACACGTCGTATCTCACAATTTTATTGCTTTGTAAATTAAAAGCAATCAGGCCTTCATTAGAACTCAACCACATCACGCCTTTGTTATCAAACACAATAGCTTTAAGGGTTTGCGGCAGTTTATATTTTTCTCCGTAGTGTTGAAAGCTTTGCGTTTTTTCATCGTACATTTCCAATCCTCCCGATTCGGTAATGGCCCAGATATGTCCGTTTAAATCCTCAGCCACCATATTCACATCATTGCTGCTGATGCTTCCCTGTTCTTGCTGGCGAATGAATTTTTTCAGGTTTTTTCTGTCGTAAACAAACAATCCATCGAAACTGCTGATCCATATTCTTCCTTTTGAATCCTTAAACAAATGGTTGATCCATGAAGGAGCCTTCATGTCGAAAGGAAAAATTTTATTGTTTTTATGGTGGATGAATTTTTTGCTTTTCAAATCCAAAACGCAAACGCCTTCTCCGTGTGTGCCTATCCAGATGATGGAATCTTCAATAATAATCGACTTGATATTATTAAAAATGATAGAGTTGATATTTTTAGGATCGTTGGTATAGGCAATGCTTTTTTTGGTGACAGGATCAAAACAAATCAAACCGCCACTCCAGGTAGCGAGCCACAGTTTACCATTATTATCTTCCTTGATTTCCAGAATGGCGTTGCTGCTTAAGCCATTGTCGGTAGTATAAGTAGTGAAATTCCCGGTGGAAGGTTCAAATAAAGTTAAGCCGCCACCATCAGTCCCTATCCATATATTTCCTTTTTTGTCTTCATAAAAAGCAGCTGTGAAATCATGATTGAGTCCGTCGGCAGTATTGTCTTTTTTATGATAATGGCGAAATACGTTTTTGCTGCTACTGGTGTAAAACAAGCCGTAGCCGTGGGTTCCAAACCAAAGATTGCCGGCATTATCTTCAAAGATGGAAGAAACCGACAAACAAAAAAGGTTGACTTTTTTGTAAGGAGAATTTTTAAAAGGAACGAAAGCTTTTCTTTTGCTGCCTAAAAAATATACCAGCTCATTATCCGATCCCACCCAAATATTATGGCTCTTGTCTTCATAAATACTGATCACCGCATCACGTGTGGCAGAAGGATGTTCTTTATCAGAAAAATCAGAGTAATGACGGATCACCAAACCTTTCTGATTCATTAAAGTAACGCCGCTTTCAAAAGAACCTATCCAGATATTGTTGTTGTGGTCGGCTAAAATTGTTCGGATTTTATTGCTGCAAATGGTTTTTGTATTGTCTTCTTCATGAAAGAAATGCGTGAATTTACCTGATGCAGCCGTCATTTTGTTTACCCCGCCGTTGAAGGTTCCTATCCACACATTGTCATTGCTGTCGATGCTTAATCCTAAAATATTATTGTCGCTGATAGACGATGGATTACTGGCATCATGATGGTACCACCGGTATTTTGTTGTTGCGGGATCATAGTTGCACAAGCCATAGGAAGTACCAATCCACAAATGTTTTTTCGAATCTTCTTTTACCACGTTCACACATACCGTTTCACCCGGTTTAGCGAGCGTAACATGTATAAAGCAATCTCTTTCGCGATCGTAGAGATTGAGTCCGCTATTGGTACCAAACCACAAGCGGTTTTCACTGTCCTGAATGATGGAGTAAACAATATTGTTGGATAAGCTGGTGCTGTCCTGATCGGAGTGGCGGTATTTTTTAAAGGTGCTGCCGTCCCAGCGATTCAACCCTTCCACATTGGCCACCCACAAAAATCCGTAGCTGTCGCGATATACATTTTCAATGTAATCGCTGATCAAACCATCTTCTTTGGTGATGCTGTAAATCTTGTATTTCTCAGGCTGACTGAAAGCGCAAACATAGCCCAATACAAGAAGCAGAATGAATTTAAGTTTAAGCATAATCTTAATAGACTATAAATTAAACACTTTATCCCAATCTTTCCAAACTGATTCGTAGCCCTGCTCTTTAATCATAGCAGCCACTTCTTTGGGAGAACGCTTGTCGTCAATTTCAAATTGTTCCAAACTCTCCTTCTCGGGAAACACAGCATATCCGCCCGGATTGGTTTTAGAGCCTGCACTCATAGAAGTGATTCCCATTTTAAAAATGTTGTTTCTGAAGCGCGCATTTTCTCTTGTAGAAATCGACAATTCCACATTTTCATTGAAGAGACGATAAGCACAAATCAACTGCACGAGTTGTTTGTCGCTCATCACCGATTTAGGTTCCAGCAAGCCTTCCGCCGGACGCAGGCGCGGAAAAGAAACAGAATAACGGGTTTGCCAGTAATTTTTTTCCAGATAATTCAAATGTAGCGCATTGAAAAAAGAATCGGTGCGCCAATCTTCCAAACCTATTAAAACACCCAAACCAATTTTGTGTACTCCGGCTTTTCCTAATCTGTCGGGAGTATCAATTCTATAATCGTAATTTGATTTTTTTCCTTTGGTGTGGTGCGTTCTGTATTCTTCTTTGTGGTAAGTTTCCTGGTATACTAAAACAGCGTACAATCCTTCGTTGATGAGCAACTCGTATTCGTCCTGTTCCAGAGGCTGAACTTCTAAAGAGATATTAGAGAAATAAGGACGAACTACTTTAATTGCATTGAGCAGATAATCCACACCAACTGTTTTGTTCGCTTCACCTGTTACCAATAATATATGATCGAAACCCAAAGCCTTTACCGCTTCACATTCTTTAATTATTTGCGCATCGGTTAAGGTTGTTCGCACTATTTTATTGTGCAAACTGAAACCGCAATAAGTACAAATATTCTGGCACTCGTTGGAGAGATACAAAGGCGCAAACATTTGCACCGTGTTGCCAAATCTTTTTAAAGTCAGTGCTCTACTCTCTTTCGCCATTTTTTCCAGAAAAGGTTCAGCCGCCGGAGAAATCAAAGCTTTGAAATCTTCCAGCGAGCGATGTTCAGCAGCCAATGCTTTCTCAACATCTTCAATGGTTTTGGAATAGATGCTGTCTCTGACAAGATCCCAATTGTATTGCTCTATGACGTTGTTGAAACTCATTTAATCTTCTAAAAATGCGGTTAAGGGACTGCTTGCGTGCGCGTGATTTTGTATTTGTCCGAGTTTGGCTTCATAGGCCAAACGCCCTGCTTCTACTGCTATTTTAAAGGCATAACCCATCGCTTCAGGATTTTCGGCAACAGCAATGGCAGTGTTTACCAACACGGCATCGGCACCCAATTCCATCGCATATGCAGCATGAGAAGGCGCGCCAATTCCGGCATCTATGATGACAGGAACTTTACTTTCTTCAATAATAATTTGCAGCATATCCACAGTACGCAATCCTTTGTTGCTGCCGATAGGAGCACCTAGTGGCATTACCGCAGCCACACCTACTTCTTCCAAACGCTTGCACAAAACAGGATCGGCATTAATGTATGGCAACACGATGAAACCCAGTTTCACCAGCTCTTCCGCAGCTTTTAACGTTTCGATTGGATCAGGCAATAAATATCTTGGATCGGGATGAATCTCTAATTTCAACCAGTTGGTTTGCAAAGCTTCTCTTGCCAGTTGAGCAGCAAAAACAGCTTCTTTAGCGGTTCTTACGCCTGATGTATTGGGCAATAAATTAATGCGTGGATGTTTTAAGTGACGAATGATATCATCGTTTTCATTGCGGATGTCCACTCTTTTCAAAGCCACCGTCACCAGCTCTGATTCACTGGCTTCAATTGCTTTTTCCATCACTGAATTGTCACTGAACTTTCCGGTTCCGGTGAACAAGCGCGACTGAAAAATTTTGTCGCCTATTTTAAATGGTTGAGTAAGCATAAGTCTCAATGGCTTTTAAAAATTGTTTAATTTTTTTCTCGGGATTTTCATCGTTGATGATTGCTCCTGAAACTGCAATACCGTGTAATCCTGCGTGTAACAAAGCTTCCACGTCTTCCAACACAACACCGCCAATTCCAATTACTGGAATATTTTGAACCTGTTTTAAAATACTTTGGTAACCTTCTATTCCCAAAACCGGACTCAGTTTTTTCTTGGTAGAAGTAAATCGGAGCGGACCTAAACCTATATAGTCAACGTGATCTTTTATTTGTAAAATATCTTCCAGAGTATTGGCCGTTCCTCCAATTATTTTTGATCCTAATTCTTGTCGCGCAGCAGCAGCAGATAAATCTTCTTTACCAATATGCACACCTTCTGCAGCAATAATTTTTGCAATGGATACGTGATCATTAATAATTAAAGTGGCAGAATATTTTTGAGTAATTTTTTTTGCTTCTTCCGCTAAATTCAAAAATGTTTTTTCATCACATTTTTTTGCTCTCAGCTGTACCCACTGCACACCATTTTCCAACACCATTTTTATTTGCTCCAAATGATTGTGAGTTGAATCATCGGAAGTAATAAACTGCAATCTCGCTATGTTTTTCTGGCTATGCATGATGTCCTAACAATTCATTTGAGCTTACTAAAAATTGGGAAATATATTTTTTTGCTTCTCTGCAAGATTCTTCAATACTATTTCCTTGCGCCAACAAAGAAGTAATGGCAGCCGACAAAACACAACCTGATCCGTGCTTGGCTGCGCCTTCAATTCTTTCGGAAGAAATGGATCTTTCTTCTCCACTTTTTAAATACAAAATATCTGTAGAGAGAGGTCCTTCGCCATGTCCGTCTTTCAATAAAACCGCACAAAAGGCGCTTAATCTTTTTGCGCTTTTTTGGACATCTTCTTCCTTTCCGAAAAACAAAGCTTCGCTGTGATTGGGCGTGATTAATGTTATATTTCTCAATATTTCCGACAAAATAAATTCATCGTTCACTTCAGCAAAAAAAGAAAATCCTGTAGAAGATTTATATACCGGATCCCATACAATTTGAGTGTCTGGAGAAAGTGATTTTATTTCGCTGACAATGGTCGACAAAAAATAAACATCGGGCACTATTCCAATCTTCACACAAGAAACTTCAAAACGATCGAATAATAAATTCAACTGTCGCAAGACCTCTTCTGCTTTCGCCCAAATACAATCCTTAAAAATTTTATCGGTTTGAAAAGTGGTAGCAGTACTGATGCCCAGGCCATACACTTTAAAGCGCTCAAAAGTCTTGATGTCGGCTAAAACACCGGCACCGGCACTCGGATCAAATCCGGCTACAGAAAGCACTATTTGCCTTGCTCCTTGCATAATTTCAAACTCTCATGTAAAGTATCTATAGGATCTTTTTCTGTCCAGATCCCTCCTAACAATGCGCAACCTTTAAATCCAAACTTATGAGCCATTGAAATATTAGAAACATTGACACCACCTAAAGCAAAAACATTATACTTCGTTCGATCTAAAGCTTTTTTCAATGAAAATTCATTAAAGCCACTTTGATAATCCTTTTTGGAAATGCTATCGAAAACCGGACTCAAAAAAACATAATTGTACAAGGGATTATGAGCATCCAAATCTGACAGTTTATGATAGGATGTCGACACCATTAAATGTGTTTTTTTGCGTTTTACAAAAAACTTAATTCTCCACATTTTAAATCTCATTTTTCTGGTTGCAGAAGTAAGATGAATTCCTCTCAAATCAAACTTTAACGCTAATCCGGGATAAGAATGCACCATTATTCTATTGTGATACTGAACAGGGATTTTCTCTATATATTTCACCATTCTATCTTTAGAATAATGAGGTTTCCGGAGATGATAAACTTCCAAGCCCAATTCAAAAAGTTTTACAACTTTTTCAATTTCACTATCTACTGATGTTTGTGGAGAAATGAGTACTAGCTGCATAAATTATTAGATATAAATCTCACCACCTACTTTTTTGAATTCTTCAGATTTCACAGTCATTGCTGCTTGTAAATCCTGATCAGCAGCGTAATCGCGCACTTCCTGACTTATTTTCATAGAGCAGAATTTCGGTCCGCACATGGAACAGAAATGCGCTTCTTTAGCACCTTCGGCAGGTAAAGTTTCGTCGTGGAATTCACGGGCAGTATCAGGATCCAGCGACAAGTTGAACTGATCCTGCCAGCGGAATTCGAAACGCGCTTTTGACAAGCAATTGTCGCGGTAATACGCACCGGGATGACCTTTGGCCAAATCAGCAGCGTGGGCCGCAATTTTATAAGTGATCACTCCGTCTTTTACATCTTTTTTATTCGGTAAACCCAAATGCTCTTTTGGCGTAACGTAACACAACATGGCACAACCGTACCAGCCAATTTGCGCAGCACCGATGGCTGAAGTGATGTGATCATAACCCGGAGCGATATCGGTAGTCAGTGGTCCGAGCGTATAAAAAGGAGCTTCAGCACAATGCTTCAACTGCTCTTCCATATTTTCTTTGATGAGTTGCATTGGTACGTGACCCGGACCTTCTATCATCACCTGTACATCATGCTTCCATGCAATTTTCGTGAGTTCGCCCAACGTTCTCAATTCAGAGAATTGAGCTTCATCATTGGCATCGGCAAGAGATCCCGGACGCAAACCATCACCCAGTGAAAAGGCAACATCGTAAGCTTTCATGATGTCGCAAATTTCTTCAAAATGTGTATAAAGAAAATTTTCTTTGTGGTGCGACAAGCACCATTTTGCCATGATGGAACCACCACGCGATACAATACCCGTAACGCGTTTTGCCGTCATAGGAACGTAGCGCAATAACACTCCGGCGTGAATGGTGAAATAATCCACTCCTTGTTCTGCCTGTTCAATTAAAGTGTCTCTGAAAATTTCCCAGGTCAGGTCTTCTGCTTTTCCGTTCACTTTCTCCAAAGCCTGGTAAATAGGTACTGTCCCGATAGGCACAGGGGAATTGCGGATGATCCATTCTCTTGTTTCGTGAATATTTTTTCCTGTGGATAAATCCATGATGGTATCGGCACCCCAACGACAGGCCCAAACTGCTTTTTCTACTTCTTCCTCAATGCTGGAAGTCACGGCAGAGTTACCAA
The DNA here is from genome assembly GCA_023251095.1 of Flavobacteriales bacterium. Taxonomy (GTDB): domain Bacteria; phylum Bacteroidota; class Bacteroidia; order Flavobacteriales_C; genus JAHEZL01. The sequence continues at coordinate 15,348 of JAHEZL010000027.1, read as the reverse complement.
TGTTAGCGTTGATTTTCACCAAAAAATTTCTACCGATAATCATCGGTTCCGATTCAGGATGATTGATATTGTTTGGGATAATCGCTCTTCCGGCAGCAATTTCAGAACGCACAAATTCAGGAGTGATTTTTCCTACCGGAGTATTCGCACCGAAAGATTGTCCGGGATGCGCCACACCTTTATTTTTCACTTCCTCAATGCGTTGGTTTTCACGAATGGCAATGTATTCCATTTCAGGAGTGATTATTCCTTTTTTAGCATAATACATTTGAGAAACATTGGCGCCTTTTTTAGCACGCAAAGGTTTTTCGATTTTTTCGAAACGGAGGTAATCCAAAGATTTGTTGTTCATTCTCTCATTTCCATAAAGCGATGACATACCGTCCATTTGTTCCACATCTCCCCTGTCGAGAATCCATTGTTCACGGATTTTAGGAATTCCGTTTTTCACGTCAATACTCAAATTAGTATCCGTAAATGGTCCGCTGGTATCATATACCGTTACCGCTTCATTCGGAATATTTTTTCCGTTGAACTTAGTATCGGTGAGCGTGATTTCACGCATCGCGACTTTTATATCGTGGATTTCTCCCTGCACATATACTTTTTTTGATCCCGGAAAAGGGCTGGTAGTAATGGTGCTTTCGCTTGGTAATTTTTCTACTTTATTTTTCATAAAATTCAATTTATCCACCTTGAGTGGCTTGTATAATTAAAGCGTTATCATTTTCTTTGAGTTGTATTTTGTCCCACTGAATACGTGGTACAACGGTATTATTGATTGCAATGGCAATTCCGTTGTTATTGCTTCCCTTGATGTGTTGAACCAAATTCAATACACTAAAAGGATGTTGAACTTCCAAAAATTCGTTATTGACTTTTATTTGCATACAACAGATTAATATGCAACTGATAGGGGGATTTTTAAATAAGACATAGTCTTACAATACTTATTCCCTTCGCCGGCATTATCCGGATCAAGTTATGAGGGTTTTTTCTCAGCTTATGTAAAAGCACCCCTATAAGTCGCAACACAAATATGCAGTTTTTTTTTGAGAAAATTTCAAAAAAGATATTAACGGATTTTCGCAATCTCGCTGATCAGCTGGGGATTACTTTCGATTGCATTCCCAATAACCACAATATCAGCTCCCGCATCAAAAACAGCTTTTGCTTTTTCAACCGACTTAATTCCACCACCTATTATAAGAGGGACATCAATTGATTTTTTAACGGCAGCCACCATTTTTTCACTCACAGGATTTTCGGCACCACTGCCGGCATCCATGAAAATCAGTTTGAGTCCGAGCATTTCCCCTGCCATCGCCGTACAAACCGCTATGTCTTTTTTATTTGAAGGAATTGGCGTGGTGTTACTCATATAACTTACGGAAGTTGGACGACCTCCATCTATTAATATATATCCGGTAGGAAGTATTTCCAATTTGGATTGCTTTAACATTGGAGCAGAAACCACGTGTTTTCCAATGAGCAAATCGGGATTTCTTCCGCTGATCAATGACAAAAATAAAATTCCGTCGGCCTTGTGATTGATTTGCAAAACACTACCCGGAAAAAGCACCACCGGGATTTCGGAATTTGCTTTAATGGTAGAAATGCAGGCATCCAAACAGTCCTGCGTCAGTAAACTTCCTCCCACAAAAAAGTAATCTACTTTAGCTTCATTGGCAAGGGAACAAAGCGTCAGCAAAGAAGCTTCGGTTTCCTTGTCGGGATCAATCAGAATGGCAAATTGTTTTTTGCCCTGAGCCGACTTATTTACTATGTGTTGATAAATGTTCATATATCGGTCACGAAAATAGTGAATTTATAATTGTATGTGGAAACAACATTTTGTAAGTTTGCACAAATTAAAATTTAACATGGAAAAAATGACTGAACAAAAGCTAGCTTACAAAGTTAAAGACATGTCTTTAGCCGAGTGGGGAAGAAAAGAAATCCGTTTGGCTGAAGCGGAAATGCCGGGGTTAATGTCACTTCGCGAAGAATTTAAAAAATCTCAACCTTTAAAAGGTGCAAGAATCGCTGGATGTTTACACATGACCATCCAAACTGCGGTTTTAATAGAAACATTGAAAGAATTAGGTGCTGAGGTGACATGGTCATCTTGTAACATCTTCTCAACACAAGATCACGCTGCCGCTGCTATCGCTGCTGTTGGTATTCCGGTTTTTGCCTGGAAAAACTTGAACGAAGAAGATTTCGACTGGTGTATAGAACAAACATTACATGCTTTTGAAGGCGGAAAACCTTTGAATATGATTTTAGATGATGGTGGTGATTTAACGAACATGGTTTTAGACCGTTTTCCTGAATTAGTTGCTGGTATCAAAGGTATTTCCGAAGAAACTACAACTGGTGTACTTCGTTTAAATGAAAGAGCTGCAAAAGGTGGCTTACCACTTCCTGCTATCAATATTAATGACTCTGTTACTAAATCAAAATTTGACAACAAGTACGGTTGTCGTGAATCATTAGTAGATGGTATCCGTCGTGCTACTGATATCATGATGGCCGGTAAAGTTGCTGTTGTTGCCGGTTTCGGTGATGTTGGTAAAGGTTCTGCCGATTCATTAAGAGGTGCAGGTGCTCGTGTTATCGTTACTGAAATTGACCCGATTTGCGCGCTTCAAGCTGCAATGGAAGGTTTTGAAGTTAAATCAATGGACAAAGCTGTTTTAGAGGCTGACATCATTGTAACTACAACAGGTAACAAAAACATCGTTGTTGGAAAACACTTCGAAGCAATGAAAGACAAAGCTATCGTTTGTAACATCGGTCACTTCGATACAGAAATCGACATGGCCTGGTTGAACAAAACTTACGGAAGCACTAAAGAAAACATCAAACCACAAGTGGACAAATACACAGTTAAATCTGGTAACGACGTTATCGTTTTGGCTGAAGGCCGTTTGGTTAACTTAGGTTGTGCTACTGGTCACCCATCATTTGTAATGTCAAGTTCATTTACTAACCAAACATTGGCTCAATTAGAGTTGTGGATGAATCCTGGTAAATATGAAAACAAAGTTTACGTTCTTCCAAAATCTTTGGACGAAAAAGTAGCTCGTTTACACTTGGCTAAAATTGGTGTTGAACTGGAAGTTTTAACTAAAGATCAAGCTGATTATATCGGTGTTAAAGTGGAAGGTCCTTACAAATCTGACGCTTACAGATACTAGAATAAATTCTATCTTAGAAAAAGGGGCGTGATTTTTTACGCCCCTTTTTTATTGAAACTATGGCACACGAAGAAAAACATTTACGCAATTCTGATTTCATTACCGATGTGGTCATTGGCATGTCGGATGGACTCACTGTTCCTTTTGCTTTAGCAGCGGGTGTGAGCAGCGCAGTGAGCGACAACGACATTGTAATTACTGCCGGCATTGCCGAAATGATAGCAGGGTCTATTGCCATGGGCCTCGGTGGATATCTGGCCGGGCGAACGGAAGTAGAACATTACCACTCCGAATTAAAACGCGAATGGGATGAAGTAGAAAGAGTTCCTGAAAAAGAAAAAGAAGAAGTAAAAGAAATATTTCAGGAATACGGATTTAGTGAAGAAGCCCAAACCATGCTGGTGGAAGAACTCGCCAAAGACAAAAAGAAGTGGGTGGATTTCATGATGAAGTTTGAACTCGGATTGGATAAACCCGATGAGAACCGCGCTTCGAAAAGCGCTTTAACTATTGGAATTTCTTATTTAGTAGGTGGTATCATACCCTTGATTCCATACTTTTTCACCGACTCTCCTATTGAAGGTTTAAAAATTTCGGCCATTGTTACTTTGTGTTGTTTGTTCACTTTTGGTTATTTTAAAAGTAAAGCCACCGGACAACCTTTATTATCAGGTGCTTTAAAAGTAACACTGATTGGCGCAACCGCAGCTGCAGCTGCATTTTTAGTGGCAAAATTATTTGAAGGATAATCTTAAAAACAAAAACATGATTGCAATTATATCTCCTGCGAAAACTCTGGATTTTGAATCACCCTTGCCAACAAAGAAATATTCATTGCCGCAGAATATCGACAAAGCCCTTCCCCTCATTGCAGGATTAAAAAAAATGTCACCGAAAAAAATCGGCGAGTTAATGGATCTCAGTGAAAATTTAAGCAAACTGAATCATCAGCGTTATCAGGATTTTAAAGAAATACACGAAACAAAAAATGCCCGTCCGGCTGTATTTACTTTTAGCGGCGAAGTGGCTAACGGACTAAATGCCGAAAGTTTTTCCGCTAAAGAAATTGACTACGCTCAAAATCATTTGCGCATTCTTTCAGGATTGTACGGACTCTTAAAACCGCTCGACTTAATACAACCTTACCGTTTGGAAATGGGTACTTCGTGGGGTCCGGGGAAAAACAAAAACTTATATTCTTATTGGGGAAATAGCATCAGCGAACAACTCAATGAAGATTTAGGAAAAAGTAAAACTCTGATCAATCTCGCTTCCAATGAATACTTCAAAGCTGTAAACCCTAAAGTGTTAAATGCTGATATTATTACCTGCAACTTCAAAGAAAAAAAAGGAAGTGATTATAAAGTAGTAATGGTATTCGCCAAAAAAGCGCGCGGCATGATGGGCAACTTCATCATCAAAAATAAAATTGATAAAGCTGAAGACCTAAAAGCTTTTGATATGGAAGGCTATGCCTTCAATAAAAAGCTGTCGGAAAAAAATGAATTGGTTTTTACAAGAGGATAATTAAAGTATCCTTTTAAATATCTCCAGATTACCAAGGTGTATTCCCTCATGGAAATTACTATACACAAAAGCTTCCCCCACATTATTGAGAACTACTCCCGAAGATGTTTTATACGCTTTGTATTCTTTAAACGCTCCGCTTTCCAAATCGGCTTTCAGTTTATCCACTGTTGAAACTAAGGAAGCACGAACTTCTTCAATATCCGGAGTGGCCGTCCATTCCTTAGGAGAAGATCCTATTTTAAAATTTCTGAAATACCCTTCCGAAACATTCATTTGTAAACCACTGATAGTATACATCAATCTTTGCTGAGAAACTACACAATGCCCAATTTGCCACAACATATTATTATTACATCCTGCCGGAATCGCCAATAACTTTTCCAAAGGAGTATTATCAAGATAGTCGGCCAACTTTTTACGTATAACATATAAGTGTTCGATGTGAAAAGAATAATTCATAAGATAGGTTTAAAATGATTTTGTACGTTTTGCCAAAGATAGGCATTTGACATTTTATTCGATTCTGTTATACATTTTAAAAAAGAGGAAAATGTCTGCCTGACAATGACCGGACTTCTCCGGAAATTGATTTCAAGATGATTAATAATCAACCTTTTACACTGTATCTTAATCACAGCATTAACCAAAACTTAAATCGGGTAATTTATGAAAACAAAACACTACAACATTATTTTCATTCTTCTTTTATTAAACACTTTAATATTAAATGCACAAGTAAAAGTGGTGGGATACCTACCCACCTGGGCAGGTTTTCCAAACAGCATTAACAATGTTCAGCTGACTAAGGTCACACATATTAATGTGGCTTTTGCCAATCCCAATACATCAGGAGCAATTATCCTTGAAGACAGCAGAACCACTACTCATTTAGCTACGGTAGTTACAAAAGCTCATACTGCAGGGGTAAAAGTATTTTTATCTATCGGGGGAGCGGGCGCCCCGGCAAGTACTTATAAAACCTTATTAAGTGATGGCACAAAAATGAGCGGGTTTGTTACCAACCTCGTGACTTATTGCACCAACAACAATCTGGATGGAATAGATGTGGATATTGAAGGAGATGTTCTGGACGGAAGCAATGTTACCAAAACCCAATACCAGACTTTTGTCACTGCTTTAGCTACTGCCCTGCATGCAAAGAGTTTTCAAATGACGGCGGCCCTGGCCACCTGGTTTGCTACCTATGTAAGCAACACTGCTGCAGCTCAATTCGACTGGATCAACCTTATGTCGTACGACAATGCTTTACCGTCGGATGCTGCCGCTCAACATTCTCCCTACTCCCAAACCACCAGTGATTTCACCTACTGGAACACTACTAAAGGAGTTCCCGGTTCAAAATTAGTAATTGGTGTTCCTTTTTACGGATATGGTTGGGGAACCTATGCCGATGCAAGCGAAATATCCTACTCCACTATCGTGAGTACTTATTCGGGAGCTGAAAACGCCGACAAAGTGGGATCGGGAAATAATGTTATTTATTACAATGGAATAGCTACAATTAAACAAAAAACAACTTACGCCTGCTCTAATGCTGCGGGAATAATGATTTGGCAAATCACCGAAGATGCTACAGGAGCCAAATCTTTACTCACCGCTATAAACGACGCAATAGCATTATGCACTGTAGGAATAAATGAAAACGAAGTTGAAAGTGCAGGCAGCGCTCTTTCCATTTACCCTAATCCTACCAGCGAAACAAGCAACATCAAAATAAATATCCCAAACCTGGCATCTGTTAACTTAACCATTTATGACAATTTCGGCAGAGAAGTGGAAGTTTTAATGAACGGTCCGCTCAGTGCCGGAACACATGTTTTTAATTTAAACGCAGCTTCTTTCCCGGCAGGATTATATTTCTGCAAATTGAGTTCTGGAAGTGGAATCACTTGTTCCACTTTTATAAAGAACTAATCCCCATCCTATGAGAGACCTACCTCAGCGTCTCTCATAGGATTTTTAATTACTGCGGCCGTCCGGAATTTGTCCGGTGCGTTTATCCTGGTCCAATCAATTATTCAACTATTTTTGGCGTACTAAACTAACGCCATGAAAAGCATTTTTTCCTTTCTGCTCTGCCTTTTTATTTCTACTCTTCTTTTCTCTCAGGAAGAAAAAAAATGGACAGCCTTACACATTATCGATTATAGCTCCGATCAGGATTTAGATGCTTTAAGCAAACAACTTCCTCAACTCTCCGAAATGGGCATAAACATGTTGCTGCTGGAAGTAGATTATAATTTTGAATTCACTTCGCACCCTGAATTGATTGAAAACGAAAATCCAATTTCTAAAGCGGGCGCAGCCCGATTTGCCGCTGCATGTAAAAAAATGGGCATCCGCCTCATCCCCGAATTCCAATCCATTGGCCATCAATCCTGGAAACAAAGAAACAATGCCCTACTTAAAAAATATCCCGAGTTAGACCTCACCCCCAATGCCTTCCCCAAGAACGACAGTATTTATTGTCGCGAATGGGACATCACCAATCCTAAAGTGAATGAAATTATTTTCCCCCTGATAGATGAAATCGTGGAAGCCTTTGGTGCCGATGGCATTCATGTAGGTATGGATGAGATTTTTTTGATCGGAAACAAACATTCTCCAAATACTTTCGGGAAAAATCCGGCAAAACTTTTGGCTGTTGCCATCAATGAATTTCATGATCATTTTGTAAAAGATAAAAAACTACAAATGTTCATCTGGGGCGACAGATTGATAGATGCCGGACAATTCAACTACGGCATCTGGGAAGCATCGGCAGCAGGAACGGCAGCAGCTGTGGATATGATCCCGAAAGATATTGTGATTTGCGACTGGCACTATAACGCCCGACCGAGCTATCCTTCAATAGATATGTTTATTGACAAAGGATTTAACGTTTTGCCCTGCAGCTATAAAGAGGTAGAAGCAGCACAAGACCTTATCAAATATTCTTTTGCCAAACAAAACAGCTCTATGCTCGGTCATTGTTTTACCACCTGGGGGGCAGTAAAAAAAGAAGATTTACTCTCCTTTTCCGCCATGAACGAAGGATTGATCACTATCAAAAAAGAGAAGTATTTTGATGTTTCAGCTGCTTATCTCAGCGCCGATAAACCCGGCGAAATAATGACACAACTCAAAACAGCAAAAAAAGAACTCAGTATTTATTATACCCTTGACGGCACTACTCCTACTTTAAAATCAACAAAATACAGCGTGCCTTTTGCCATTAACAGCACCTGTACTTTAAAAGCAATGGCCTTCAATAAAGGAGAAGCTGCAGGAGATGAATTTTCAGAAGACTACTTCATTCACAAAGGCTTAGGCAAAGAAATTCATCTGACCCACGAACCAAGCAATAAATATCCCAGCAAAAAAGGAGCAGCGGCTTTGTTAAACGGCATTAGCGGCTCAGCCTCTTTTTCCGACGGGGAATGGGTTGGATTCGAAGGAGAAGACATGGAAGCCCTCATTACCTTAAATCACTCCTCCGAAGTTAGTTCGGTTACCATGACCTTTCACAATCAGGTGAATGCATGGATACACCATCCTGAAAATTTTGAAATTTATGCTTCAGAAGACGGCAAAAACTTTAAACTGATTGCTCAAAAAAATCAAAACAAAATCGGCAAACAAACGGTGACTGTAAAAATTGATTTTCCTTCTGTAAACACCAAATACCTTAAAGTAGTCGCTAAAAAAATAATTATTCCCGAAGGATTTACAGGCGAAGGGAAATCGGCTTGGATATTTGTTGATGAAATAATAGTAGACTAACATTCAATTGATTTTGCTCAAATTCTTATCCATCGCAGCTTGTAGATTAAATGAGGACTATATTTCCCAAAAACATGATTCCCGTCACTTTTAAAGATTATTCACATATCAAATAACTTATAATCAGTATCTTAACCAAGTTATCCCAATTTTATTAAAGGTCACTTTACTTTTAATTATTTTATTACCTTTGTTGGCTGAATTATAATTATTCGAAATGAAGTCTTTTGAAAAGAAAAAAATGAAGTATGAGTCGAAGGACACCTCGGACCATATTTTCAAACAAATAAGATCTAAGTCGGAAAAATACTTTACTTCCCAAAAAGGAGGCAAAAATGCCAATGCATACCTTTGGATAAAATTCATTTCCATGATGGCAGTTGCCGGATTGGCTTATTACGCATTGCTGCATTCATCATCATTTTTGTTTTTAACTCTTTGCTATATTGTAGTTGCCACTGCCCTGCTTATTGTAGGTATCAACATCGGTCATGATGCTGCTCATCACTGTGTAACGGGAAATAAAAAAGTTGACAATTTTATTTTTCAATCTGTATTCGCTATCAACGGTATGAGCGGCTATTTCTGGCAAATACGCCACAACAGCTCCCACCACATTTTTCCAAACGTATTCAATTACGATTCGGATTTGGAAATCACCAATTTATTGTTGCTCCATCCCGGACAAAAAACTCATAAACTCCATAAGTTTCAACACATTTATGCTTCTTTTTTATACATGTTTTCTTCGCTGATCTGGATTCTGTTCATCGACTTCACTTTCTTTTACAGAAGAGAACACGCCAATTTAAAATTCAACAAAGTCCCTTTTTATGAATTGCTTAAAGTGATTTTACTGAAAATAGTATACTTCATCAATTTTCTGGTAATACCAATTTACCTTACCGATTTCTCTGTTTTTGAAATCGTTGCCGCATTCGTAATCATGCATCTTCTGGTTTCTTTAGCCCTGACTTACACTTTCTTTATTTCTCACCACGTGGAAGAAGTACCTTATGTTCACGCCGATGAAGTAAACCATATTGTAAATGATGCATGGACCCGCCATCAGGTAATTACCACCATTGATTTCAACCCAAACAGTCCTACGTCCAATTTCATTTTCGGAGGATTTAATTTACATATTGCACATCATCTCTTCCCTGAAGTTTGTCATATTCATTATCCTGAATTGACTGCCATTATAAAAGAAACTCTGGAAGAAAACAATGCCGACTGGTACAAATCATTTACCTTTTTTGAAGGCGTTGTTTCACATGTAAAACATTTGAAAAAAACTGCCGACGATATTCTTTCCGATAAAAAGAAAACGCAATTATCCGGAACTATTTAAAATCCAAAAACTACTTCTAACCAATAATTTATTCTCAGGGGATGGTATCTATTGTAATATGCACACTAAACGAAGAAAATTATCTTCCTAAATTATTAGATAGTATTCGTATTCAACAGGGATATAAATACGAAATAGTGATTGCTGATGCAGGTTCTGATGATAAAACTGCTGAAGTAGCCGAACGCTATAAAACAGAATTCGGACTCCCAATCACATTCATTTCTCTCGACAACCTAAGAAATATTTCCCTCCAGCGAAATATCGGAGCCGATAACGCTCAGTATGAAAATCTTTTGTTTTTAGATGCTGATGTAGTGTTGCCCGAAAATTTTCTGAAAACAGCAATGGAGGAAGTCACCAAAAAAGGAATTAAAGTTGGCGGAAGTAAAATTTATGCTGCTGAAAAAAAATTGTATTACCGAATGCTTTACTGGAACTATTCCAATATCTATTTAACTGTTTTGCGCTGGTTCAAACCTGCCGTTCACGGTTGTTGCATTTTTTCTACCAAAGAAATTCATTACAAAATAGGCGGATTTAACAACGGAATTATTTTTGAAGATTATAAATATGGCGTGGATGCCGCTCCTTACTACCGTTCCAAATTAATAAAAAGCACTTACGTTAAAACTTCTGCCCGCAGATTTTACAATGCCACTTTCCGCAGTGTTACCGAATTATTTCTGGCAGGTATTTACTCTTTATTCCGTGCGGGAATTAAAGGAAAATACATGAAAGGTTATTTCAAACTAACCGGAAAACACTCCAAGCCTCAATATTGATTTCAATTCGGCCTAGAACTATCTAAGCTTTTTCTTACTTTAGCGCACCCTTAACGATATCCTCATAGATGTTGGGGCAAAGGGGAAGAAACAAATGAAGTTTTATTTAAAATATATCGCGTTCGCCTCCAAAAGGCCGTGGCTGTTAATTCTCTTAACAGTTATAGTTATTATTTCAGGCTTACCGATCAGTAAAATCAAAATTGCCAACCGGCCCGAAGACTGGTATCCGGAAAATTCCCGTCAGCTCCCCGACAAAAATGCTTTTGAAAAATACTTTGGCAACGATGAGGTGATGGTGCTTTACCTCACCTTCCCGAAAGGATCTTCAGATGAATACAAATTAGATCAATTGTACAATGCCGGTGAAAACATTCATAAAATTTACGGCTTTGATCAAACTTTCTCCCGCGTAAATCTGACCTCTGCTAAAGGATTAATGGGTGATGAGTACGTAAAAAAAATGGAAGACATTTACTTCAAATCGACTAACCCCGATGGCGAAGCAATGTTTTTAAGAGTGCGCAGCAACAAAGATCCCGACGCTAACCGCCCTCTTATTCTCGATTCATTAAAAAAACTGGTTTACCCTAATATTCCGGTTACAATAAAAAAAGACATTACCGGTGCCGGTGTCATTTTTACAGAAATCAATGAACTCAGTACCCAGGATTCCAAATGGCTTTTTACTTCCTGCTATGTTCTGATATTTTTACTGTTGTGGTGGAGATTGCGAAAAGCAAAATACTTATTGCTTTGCTCGGCACTGGTGCTTCTTGCTATATGGCCGGCCATGTCGCTTTTCGGGTGGTTCAACGTACCCATCAACATGATCACATTGATTGTTCCGCTTTTATTCATCATCAACTTCTTTTCTTTTGCCTTACATCTTGTCACTAAACAAAGTGCCGATGTGGACAAATACGTGAATAAAAAAATACCTCCTATTCTTACTTCAGCATTAACCAATATCATCGGTTTCGGGTCATTGATGTTAAGTAACATCAAAGTCATTTATCAATTCGGACTACTTACTTCGATTGGAATCATCATCGGATTGCTGGTACTATTCCTCATCGGAACACCTATTATAGTGAGAACAATTGAAGTAAACAGAAATATTGAAAAGCTCGACTGGATGAATAAGATGCTGGACGGCTATTACAAAAAACTGTCGAAAAGCCTAGCCTGGGTAGTAATGATCATTATGCTGTTATGGATGGGCGCCGGAATTTTTATCTTTCCTCAGATCACTGTGGATACCGATACTGTAGGTTTTATTAAACCCGACAATAAAATACGGATGTCGAAAGATTACATTGAAAAGAATTTTGGTTCGGTAAATATTATCGACTTCATGGTGGACAAAGAAAATGGACAGCCTTTTACCAATGAAGACTGGAAAACCATTGCCAAAGTGCGCAAACAGCTCTACACCTCCACATGGAAAGGAAAAACATATATTAAAAGCGTAGCAGCCTATGATGTTTGGAAACCCTTACTGAGCGAACTCAAATACAGCAGTCCGAAAGATGCCGATAATATTTCCGCCGGCTTTTTATCAAAAGACAAAATGCATTCCCGCATTACCATTCAAATTCCGTCAGGTTCGGTAAAGGAAATGGAAGAAATGATCAATATTGCTCAATTGAAAATTGACGAAACCATTGGCAAAGCACCTATTTCCGCCAGAGCCGTTGGTTACTTACCGGCTTATATAGAACAAATGAATGTGATTGTTGACGAAATGCTGGAAAGCTTATTTGTAGCGGTAATTTTAATTTTATTGGTGATGTCGGTTTTTGTGCGCGACTTAAAACTCGGACTACTAGCCACTTTCGCAACCATCTTCCCTTTGTGTGCCGTTGCCTTATTGATGAAGATGCTCGATATTCCTTTTGATATTGCCACATCGGTAATTTTCTCTGTGGTAGTGGGAATGATAGCCGATGATGTGCTTCATGTTATATGGAGTTTTAAAAACAACTTACATCTGCGAAAAAATTATTCCATCAATATCCTTTTTGCCGATTCAGTGAGAATCATTGTTCATCCCTGCACCGCTACTACTATTATGTTTGCCATTGGCTTTGCGGTATTATTGAGCAGCAACATTGTATTTATCATAGATTTCGGGATCCTTTCCACTTCAGCCATCATCTTCGCATGGGTGAGTGATTTCATCTTTTTTCCCGCGCTGTTGCGACTTTTCTACTTCGATAAAAAGAAATAAAACCAATTCAAAACTTGCAAATAAGTTTTTTCCTTCAAAAAAAAAACAGATAATGTTTGTCTAAAATAAAATATCGGCTATATTTGCAGCCGCTTTGGGAGCTTAGCTCAGCTGGTTCAGAGCATCTGCCTTACAAGCAGAGGGTCATAGGTTCGAATCCTATAGCTCCCACAACAACGACAAGGGTTTCAGTCCGACAAGGATTGGAACCTTTTTTCATTTGCATACAATTTGCATACAATTCGCTTTATTTCTGCAATCGATCCCTCTATTAAGCTCAACTAAATTCACAGCAATGCTGTTGCTTCAGGTGATTTCTCCGTGCTATTTAATAACTTTGACCACACAATTCAACCTTTATCGAAACACATGAAGCATAATATTTTATTTTTTTGCATTATTCTATCCTTAAACACATTTTCTCAAGATTGCGAACGCGAAATTTTCAGAAATGAGTTTGATCCAATAAAAAAAACTAAAACCCTTGAAACTAAATTCAAACCCATTTACATGGGATGGAGAAATGCCTATTCAATTAAGTTTTCTTTAACTGATGGGGAAATGCATTTAAACTTATCCTCAACTGAAAGTGATAAATTAGAAACCAGCAAAGAAGTTGGATTTCTATTTGAAAATGATAGTTCTCTATTATTTAAATGTCACAGCCATCAAACTTCACAGCTAATTGCTAATTCCTTGATTTATTTCAACTTTTTTGAATTAACTAAAGATCAATTATTACTTTTTGCTAATCGTAAAGTAGTAAAAGTATTTTTCTATGGCGACAACACAAAACAAGATGTTGACTATTCTCGAGCATTAGCTATAGAAAGCGTCGCGATATGTTTTTTCGAAAATATTGACTTCAGCAAAGACTTAATAAATACGACAAAGAAAACTGATCGCAATAAAGACTTAAAAATAACCGTAAAAAACTCTGATGGCAATTTAACCAATTGTGAATACACAAAGAATGAGGTTGACGAAATTGAAGGCTGGAGAAGGAAAACACTAAAGGACTGTACGATAGCGCGAATTAAAGCGGATGTCAGCGACCCATCTAAAGACCTCAATCCTTCAACAATCAGAGGTTTTCATGTAAATATTCGAAGTGTGGATACAACAGTTTTTTTGACAGTTTATACGAATAGTTATGTTTCATACTGCGTAAATGACAAATCTATTCTAGCTATAAAATTTACTGATGGAGAGGTATTAAAGATTAACAACCAAGGTAAAACGGATTGTGGTAAGTCAGCAGAATTTACCACGAGCCTATCTAAAGAAGAGATTAAATTATTGAAAAGTAAAGAAATAATTTTCATTAGATTGTCCTCTACCGAAGGATACTTTGACTTCCCAAACATTGTAGAGCCCAAATATTTTATTAACCATTTAGACTGCGTTACAAATTAATCTCAAAACATACTCATCCCTTATAAGTTTCAAAAAAAGAATTTACTACTGACTGAATAGTAATTAAGTGCTCAACGGTAACGCGTTAACTAATATGCCCCTCACTCAAGTCTGGTTCTTTTACTCTACATTTTGTGATAAGTTTATCAAGTTCATCATACGATAAATGTGATAAGTTAATTCGCTCAGGTTCTATATCCTCAACTAAATTTACTGATACCGCTTTCAGTTGAGGGCACAAATATTTTGCTACTTCTTTATGCGCTTGCATTCGTATAATTATATCACATGAGGGGTCATTTGCGATTTCTGCTAACGCAATTACAGGGTGGTAATTCGGAAATCTTTCTGCTATTGATTCAGCAATTCCTTGTGTTTTTCTGTTGGGGGTTCCCTTTTCTCTGCCGCCTGTTTTTAAACCTTTCATACTTCTAATTTTATTTACTTTAGACTTCAATTTTTATTTCATTTTTTTTGTTGATACGTAACGTTGAAATTGGAAACCTTGCTAAGTAATCTACTAAATCCAACGCTTGTTTTCTTTCATCTTCTGTAGCTTTTCGCTCTAACAAATCGGAAACCTTAAAAGTCGCAAGGTGTGAAAGCTCCTTTGCCTTACTGCTCCATTTATCAAATCCGTTGAGGTCGGGGAATAATACAACAGTGCGCCCCTTTAATATGCTGCACTTTTCAGCGTTTAGATTGGTAAGGCTACCAACGGCAACCCAAATAAATTGCGGTAAATACACGCTGGCAATTACAGCCGTCTTTTCGCTCTCAGCGACGGCAATGGGTTTTGTTTTATCCCGTAACAAGTGGGCACCAAATAAACATTGCCTTAACTCAAATTCAGGCTGCTTAATGACTTTGTGCACCCAATTGATGTGATTGAACGGTTCTTTTATTCTTTTGCCCGTGACGGGGTTGGATATTCCTCATAAATTGAGCAATCCATTCCTAATTGCATTGAGCACGTAAAGTTAATTGGCAGTTTGCATAAAAAAATGTTGAGTTCGATTGCGGCATTTATTTGTTTTTATTTTT